>CAWEQN010000004.1:0-545742 GCA_963811185.1 uncultured haloarchaeon | reverse complement strand
AACGCCGTTTTCGACTCGCTTTGCGCTGTTTTCCCGACTCACTTTGTCCGAGAGCGGATGCGCTCGGTAGGGGACGGACGACTGAAAAAAGGGGGAGTCAGTCCAGTGACTGTTCGATTTCCGCCTCGAGGGAGTGGATGCTCGCTTCGAGGTCGGCGACCATCGTCGTCTGTCGCTCGTTTGCCGTGGCGATGCGTCCGACCGAATCCGACACCTCTTCGCTTCGACGGACGCTGTTGTCGACGATGCTTGCGATTTCCTCGGCACTGGCGGCCTGTTCGTCGGTCGCGTCCGCGATTTCGGTGATGCCAACGTCGGTTTCCTGAATCGCGGTGACGATGGCTTGCTGGTTTTCGACGACGGTTTCGATTTCCTCCGTCGCGGCGACGATACCATCGTTCGTTTCCTCCACGCTTTCGACCGTATCGAGCGCGGTTTCGCGGATGTCACCGACGATGACTTCGATTTGGTCCACGCGTTCTTTGGACTGTTCGGCGAGGTCCTTGATTTCGTTGGCGACGACGGCGAACCCGTCCCCTTCGGCCCCGGCGCGTGCGGCCTCGATGTTGGCGTTGAGCGCGAGGAGGTTGGTCTGTTTTGCGATGTTGTCGATGACTTCGACGATTTCATCGATTTCGTCGATTCGGTTTTCGAGTTCGCTCGCGTCGGTGACGACCTCCTCCGCACTTTCGGAAACGTCGTCGACCGTGGCGAGCGTTTCGACCGCCGCGTCGGCGGACGTTTCGGCGAGCGTTTTGGTTTCGGTGCTTTGACTGCTGACCTCCTCGGAACTGGCGGCGATTTCCTCGATTGTCGCGCTGAAGGTGGCGACTTCCGATTGCACGTCGCCGAGGTTGTCGGATTGGTCGCGTGCCAGTTCTTGGATGGACTGGGAGTCCTCCGCTACGTCCGATGCGGAATCCCGGAGGTCGGTGACTGCACCTTCGACCTCCTCGGACATCTGCTGTTGCAGTCCTCGGACCGTCTCGCGCTGTTCGATGAGTTCGGTGACGCGAGTGATGACTTCGACGGCACCGACGGTACTCCCGTCGGGGGAAGTAATCGGGACGGCGAGCGCGCGTCCGTGGAACGTCTCGCCGTTTGCGGCAGGTGCCGAACGGATGTCCGCTTCCCGGACGACTTCGCCGGTTCGGACGACTGCTTCGGCGAGCGTCTCGTTTTGTCCGTCCGTTCCGAACAGTTCGTAGGCGGGCATGCCGACCGCACGATTCGCGGAGTAGCCCGTAAGCTCCTCCGCGCCGGCGTTCCAGTAGGTGATGTCTCCGTGTTCGTCGACGACGAACACCGGTTCGGGGAGTTTCGTGACGAGACTTTCGAACGCGTGTCGCCAAAACGCGCCAGCGTCGAGGTCACCGCCGGGGTAAATCTCGTTTCGTACCGATTGTTTCGTTGCCATGGATAGATTATGTGTTCCAACCGATACAACCAGTCACCATATATTTTGGGACTGGCGAAAACCACACCTTCTCGTTGGGAATACAGTTCGAACACGACCGTAATTGATATCGAACTGATTTGTTTTGAATCCGGTTCGACCACGAACGTTTCGACCGCGAACGGAGTGAAGTCCGAAAACCCTGTTATCTCCCGGTGCGGAACCACGAGCATGACCGTTTCCAGCGCCCCCGGGAAAGTGTATCTCTTCGGGGAACACGCCGTCGTGTACGGCGAACCTGCCGTCCCGTGTGCCATCGAACGCCGGGCAAGAGTGACCGTCGAATCGCGCGACGACGACCGTCTGCGCGTTCACGCCAAGGATTTGAGTATCGATGGGTTCACCGTCGAGTACAGCAGCGAAGCCGACTCAGCACCCGACGTGAACGTCTCGGAATCGCTCGTCCGGGCGGGCGTCGGATACATCGACGCCGCAATCGAGCAGACCCGCGACGCGACGGGCACGCCGGATGCGGGCTTCGACATCACCGTCGAAAGCGATATCCCGCTCGGTGCGGGGCTCGGCTCGTCGGCCGCCGTCACCGTCGCCGCAATCGACGCCGCGACCCGCGAACTGGGCGTCTCGCTGTCGAGCGACGAACTCGCGGACAGAGCGTATCAAGCCGAACTCGCGGTACAGGACGGGGAAGCATCGCGCGCCGACACCTTCTGCTGTGCGACCGGCGGCGCGGTCCGCATCGAGGGCGACGACTGCCGGAAAATCGAAGCCCCCGACCTCCCCATCGTCGTCGGCTTCGACGGCGGCGCGGGCGACACCGGAAAGCTCGTCGCAGGCGTCCGAGCGCTCCGCGAGGAGTACGACTTCGCACAGGAGACAGTCGAGAGCATCGGCGACATCGTCCGACAGGGCGAACAGGTGCTCGCCGAGGGTGACGTCGAGGAACTCGGAAAGCTGATGAACTTCAATCACGGCCTGCTCGAAGCCCTTGGTGTTTCCTCGCGCTCGCTCGACAACATGGTCTGGGCGGCCCGCGACGCGGGCGCACTCGGCGCGAAACTCACGGGTGCCGGCGGTGGTGGCTGTATCGTCGCCCTCGACCCGACGGACGAGACGAAGACCGCGCTCCGCTTCACGCCGGGGTGTGAGGACGCCTTCCGTGCCGAACTCGACACCGAGGGGGTGCGCGTCGAATGAGCCTCACCATTCTGAAACTCGGCGGGAGCGTCATCACGGACAAGGACCGTCCCGACACGCTTGACGGGGAGATGCTGGACTACGTCGCGGATGCGGTGAGCGGGGCAGACTCGGATGAGGACGGTCTCATCCTCGTCCACGGCGGCGGCAGTTTCGGCCATCATCACGCGAGCCAGCACGGCGTTTCGATGACGACCGGAAGCACCGATATCGACGCCGCTATCGACATCCACACGGCGATGAAGACGCTGAACGAGTTCGTCCTCTCACGCCTCCACGAGCGGGACGTTCCCGCCGTTCCCGTGCATCCGTTTTCGGTCGCCTCCCGCGATGCGAGTGCATGTCTTACTCTCCCAGTGTCGCAACTTGCGACGATGGTCGGAGAGGGGTACGTCCCCGTACTCCACGGCGACGTCATCGCTCACGAAGGGAAGGGCGTCACCATCGTCAGCGGTGACGAACTCGTCACGTCCGTCGCCCGGCAACTCGACGCCGACCGCGTGGGGTTCTGTTCGACTGTCCCCGGCGTGCTGGACGACGACGATGGCGTGATTTCGGAGATTACCTCGTACGACCACGTTGCGAACGTGCTCGGCGAGAGCGAATCCACCGACGTGACCGGCGGCATGGCCGGGAAAGTGAACGCCCTGCTCGAACTCGGCGCACCGGCCTCCATCTTCGGCCCCGACGACGTGCGCGCGTTTCTGGCCGGGGAAGACCCCGGGACGAAAATCGACGGCTAAGAAAATCGTTGCGAAATAAGACGGTTCCGTTTTCGAGGAGTCGACTAGCTCCGTGATTATAACGACCGTGCCGCATGAATTACCGCATCGCTGGCTCGCGGCGTCTCCGTTCCGGAAACTGCACTCACCGAAAAACAGAAATCACTCGGACGTCGTTACGCTTCTATCCCCACGACTCACCGCTAGCGAGGTCGATGTCGTTGTCGAGTTTCGAGGACGGGCAGATATCCTCAAGAATACAATCCTCACAATCCGGATTTCGAGCCGTACAGGTCGCTCGCCCGTGGCTGATGAACAGGTGGGTCAGCCACTGCCAATCCTCCTCGGGCACGAACGTCATCAAATCCGTCTCGATTTTTTGGGGAGTCTTCTCCTCGGTCAACCCCAATCGGCGCGAGAGTCGCTGGACGTGGGTGTCCACGACGATGCCTTCGACCACGTCGTGGCCGTGCTGGAGCACCACGTTGGCCGTCTTTCGACCGACGCCCGTGAGGTCCGTCAGTTCGGTCATCGTGTCGGGCACTTCGCCGCCGTGTTCCTCGATGATGGTCTGACAGGCGCTGTTGATCCACTTCGCCTTGTTGTTGTAGTAGGTGATGGAGTTCAGGTCCTCGGCGAGTTCCTCCACGTCGACGTTCGCGAAATCCTCCGCCGACGTGTACTTCTCGAACAGGTGCTCGGTTTCTGCGTTCACGCGCTCGTCGGTACACTGGGCCGAGAGCATCACCGCGACCAGCAGTTCGAGTCGGTTCGAGAAGTTCAGCGAAATGGTCGAATCGGGATACTCGTCGTACAGTCGGTCCACGATTTCGTCCAGTTGTTCCTCCCGCGTGTCGAGTGGGACGCCCATGTCCGATTCTCGGACGGCGTCGGTTTGAGTGGTTCGGTGTCTCGGGAAGGAGAAAAATTATCACGTCGGATTTCGTGGATGATGACATGACCACCGACAGTTCCCTGGTCTCTTGGACGGACCCGAACTACGTCGCGGCGGTCGTCGGCATCCTCGTCGTCGGCGCACTCTACTTCTACAGCGGATGGACGGGGTCCGGCCCGACGACGGACGAGATAACGTTCGTCCTAGGTGTGGTTTTTCTCCCGACGACACTCGCCTACGAAATCGCTCGACGATTTTGAGAAGCGACTCCGGAAACCGTCCGTCGTCCGCCACGTATTCCAGAAGAGTTTAAACGCCAGTCACACAGCCATCTCCGTATGAAAGCGACCGCGAAGGCCCACCCGATTCAGGGTCTGGTCAAGTACCACGGGATGCGCGACGAGGAACAGCGATACCCGTATCACGACAGCATCAGCGTCTGTACCGCACCCAGCAACACCACGACGACCGTCGAGTTCGACGAGTCGTTCGACTCTGACACCTTCGTCGTCGATGGCGAAGAACTGACGGGCCACGCGGCCGACCGCGTTCGGAAAGTCGTCTCGCGCGTTCGGGAACTGGCCGAGATCGACACCCGTGTTCGACTGGAGAGCGAGAACAGCTTTCCCTCGAACGTCGGTCTGGGCTCGTCCTCGTCCGGGTTCGCCGCCGCCGCGATGGCCGCCACGGAAGCCGCCGGCCTCGACCTCTCGCGCCCCGACGTCTCGACCATCGCGCGCCTCGGGTCGTCCTCGGCGGCCCGCGCCGTGACGGGCGGGTTCTCGGACCTGCACATGGGATTGAACGACCACGACTGTCGCTCTGAGCGACTCGAATCGCCGCTCGAAGACGACGTGCGCATCGTCGCTGGACTGGTCCCGGCGTACAAGGAAACCGAGGAGGCCCACCGCGAGGCCGCCGACAGCCACATGTTCGAAGCGCGACTGGCACACATCCACGACCAACTCGTGGAGATGCGCGATGCCCTCCGTGTGGGCGACTTCGACCGCGTGTTCGAGACGGCCGAACACGATTCGCTGTCGCTCGCGGCGACGACGATGACCGGCCCGGCGGGATGGGTGTACTGGAAGCCCGAAACGCTCGAAATCTTCGACACGGTTCGGGAACTCCGTAACGACGAGGGAGTTCCGGTCTACTACTCCACCGACACCGGGGCGAGCGTGTACGTCAACACGACCGCCGAGTACGTGGACGACGTGGAGGAAGCCATCGCCGACTGCGGCGTCGAGACGATGAGTTGGAAGGTCGGCGGCCCGGCCCAAATCCTCCCCGAGGAAGACGCGCTGTTCTGAAAGTCGTTCCCTCACAAGAACGTCCCGTTTTATGCGGGGAGTACGCATTTAGCCTTCCCGCCCGTTGTTCTCCCTATGCAAATCGCAGTTCTCGGCGCTGGCTACGCCGGTCTGTCCCTCGCTCGGAAACTCGAAAAGGAGCTTCCGAACGACGCGAAACTGGTCGTGGTCGAGGAAACCGGCCACCACCTCGTCCAACACGAACTCCACCGCGTCATCAGGCGACCGTCCCTCGCCGACCAAATCTCGATTCCGCTAACGGAGATTCTCGACTGCGAGGTTCGGGAAACCCGAGTCGAGTCGGTGGATCCGGACGCGAAAACCATCGCCCTCACGGCCGAAGGGGATGACACCGACGGCGCTGACGACGAACTCGACTACGACTACGCCGCCGTCTGTCTCGGTGCCGAAACGGCCTTTTACGACCTCCCCGGCGTCGAGGAACACGCGATTCCCCTGAAGCGACTCGAACACGCACACGAGATTCGGGACGGCTTCCTGGCGGCGGACGGCGGCCGTGTCGTGGTCGGCGGCGCGGGACTGTCCGGTGTGCAGGTCGCGGGCGAACTGGCCGCCCTCGCGAACGAGGAAGGGATGAGCGTCGAAATCGTCCTGCTCGAACAGTTCGACCACGTCGCGCCTTCGTTCCCCGCCAACTTTCAGGAGGCGGTTCGGGACCAACTCGAAAAACGCGACATCGAGATTCATACCGGAACGGCGGTCGAACGTGCCGACGACGGGACGGTTACCCTGGAAGGCGGCGAGACGCTCGATTGCGACGAGTTCGTCTGGACGGGGGGTATCCGGGGGGGCGACGCGATGGGTGGAGAGCGCGCCCGCGTCGATAGCACGCTCCGACTCGGTGACGGAACGTTCGTCGTGGGCGACGCCGCGCAGGTCGTGGACGGGGACGGCAAAGCGGTGCCGGCCAGCGCGCAGTCGGCCGTGCGGGAAGCGCGCGTCGTCGCCAAGAACATCGTTCGACTGGTCGGGAATCGGGACGACGACGTGTTCGACCCCCGTCTCGACCAGTTCACGTTCAACTCGCCGGGATGGCTCGTCTCGGTCGGCGACGGCGCGGTGGCACAGGTCGGCCCGACGGTCCTCACGGGTGGGCCGCCAAGGCGCTCAAAACGACGGTCGGCGCTGGATATCTCTCGTCGGTGGGTGCGGTCAGAAACGCGGTCGATCTGATCGGAGAAGAGTTGGGAAATTAGATTCCCGGAATCCCCAGCGCCGTGAACGTCAGGACGTTGAGGACGGCCAACGCGTAGGTAATGACGACGACCGAGAGCCAGCCGATAAGGCCGATTCCGATGGCGTTGCCCCACCCGCCGGGGTAGCGCCAGTTGATGACCCATATCCACGCGACGAGGACGACGAGCCAACCGAACAGCCAGCCGAGCAGTACTGCGACGATTCCACCGATAACTGAGCCGACGATGGCCGTGATGAGCGCGTAACCGTAGTCGTTGGTCCCCGTGACGACCCGTGCACCGATGTAGATACCGAGGGCACCGATGAGCAGGCTCACGATGAAGCCGACGACGGAACCGATGAGGGATAGCATCGTGATACCCTTTACGACGAACCTGTTTTTATATGAACCGCTTGCGACTCGGCGGAAGCCCAGGGCCAAAATAGATATAGTACACAAATCCAGCATCATCTTTAAGGTACTGGCCCATCCTTGCCTCAGCATGGCACGCGAACCATTACTTGACACGATACTGATTGGCGCGGTCGGGGCCGGTGCTGCGGCGATAATCGGAACCCAGGCACTGGAATACTATCGGGAACGCTACCGCCGTTCGGGACCATCTGTCGTTTGCACAGAATGTGGCGAGGAGATGCCCATCGGCGACGTTCTCGACCCGGCAGTCACCTGCGCATGTGCAACCAGTAACATTCGAACGGACTGAGAAACCGCTGCGTGCCACGACGTTCACTTTTTTCACAAAATCGAGTCGGGGAGTTAGACGCGGCGCAAACTGCCGCGAAGTCCCCGCTCTGCCACTCCGATGAGGAGTAGCGCGAAGAACGCTACGACGAGCCATCGCCCCGTTTGGGAGCTGACCGCGTCAGCGAACAGTCCCAAGAGGTCGAATCCGACAGCCTGGCCGAGTGCGAACAGCAACAACACGAAGCCGATGGCCACGAGGCCGGTCATCATCCCGGTTTTCGCGAGCAAACTCGACGTGCTCTCGTCTTTCTGCCGACGTGTCGTCTCACCGTTCTGCCGACGGTCCGTCTCTGCTTGCTGGTCTGCACCGCCTTGTTCAGTCGTTTCCTTCCCGCTGGTTCGTTGACTACCGTCGTTACGCTTGTCTCCGCTTTGTTGTGGTTGGGGCATAGTGAAATTCCCCGTCGAGACGAAAGGACACATACACATAAAGTTATAGACGGGTTAAATGAACATCCTACGAGTAGTTTAGTGTCCGCTTATCCGTCGTTTCGCCCCGAACACCGAGATATCGACGGCTCTATCCTTCGACGTTCCAACCGTCGGACGAACGGATGGTCCCCGAACCAACCCCGGAAGAACGCATCGACGAACTCGACCACCCCGTACTGCTGTTCGACGGCGTCTGTACCCTCTGTAACTCCGCCGTCCGGTTTACGGTGCGGTTCGACGAGTCGGGGACGTTCCGCTTCGCGCCGCTTCAGTCCGACGTCGGGCGAGCGCTCCTCGACCACCACGACCTCCCTACCGATGAGTTCGATTCGTTCGTCCTCGTGGATGGCGACGATTACTACACTCGCTCGACTGCCGCCCTTCGCATCTGTCGGGAACTCGACGGTCCGTGGTCGCTGTTGTATCCGCTCATCCGCGTTCCCGAGTCGGTCCGCGATTCGGTGTACGACCTGATAGCGAAACACCGCTACCGACTTTTCGGCCGAAAGGACGAATGTCAGATACCCTCACCGGAACTCCGCGAACGCTTCGTGGAGCGCTCGCTCGATTCCGTTTGAGTCCCCCTACTCCGTGAGTAGGCCGTTTCTGCTCGTTCGTTTGTGTGTACTGTTCTGCGGTAGGACGCCGCAATCAGCCGACAGGCCGCGTATAACAATGGTTCGGCGTCGCCAGTTGGATTTCAGTGAGAACGGATGAAGGAAAGTCCACACCGAACCGAGTCAGGATGTCGTTCCGGTGAACAGGTCGCCCAACCGCCGCCATCGAACGGTCGGACTAACGGCAACTATGCCGGTGTTACGAACGAACAAGCGGTGCGGGTGGGTTCCGGAGGCGGGGGCACATGGTAGGGTTGTTCGGTGCGTTCGGTCCTCGAAGGGTCGGCTTAGACGCGTTTCCGGACATGCAGTGGGGGAGCGAGGAGCGGACCGATTCGTTCGCCGACGAACGGGTCGCCGTGAGCGCCGGGTTTCATCGACCCCTCGCCGACGAGCAACCCGTCAGGACAGTCACGGGGGACACGCTCGTGTGGATTCTCGGCGACGTGTACGGTTTCGAGCGGGACGGTTCGTACCGCCCGCGCCCGGATTCCATCGACGCGCCGACGTACTGTGCGAACCTGTACGAGTCGTACGGTATCGACTTCGTGGACGGACGTCAACGGGCAGTTCGCCGGCGTCGTCTACGACCGAGCAGACCGCACCGTCTCCCTGCTGACCGACCGACTGGGTTCCGTTCCCCTTTTCCACACCCGCGTGGACGACACCCTGCTGTGTTCGACCGACATTCAGACACTCGCCGGATTCCCCGGCGTCGAACCCGAGTTCGACCGCGACTATCTCGCCGAATATCTCGCGTTCAAGCGGTCGTTCGGCGTGAAAACCCCGCTCTCGGGCGTCGAAAAACTCCCGCCCGCGTCGGTCACGACCATCGACCTCGACGGGAGCAACGAGGAGTCACGTCGCTACTGGCGACCCGAGTTCACCCCTCGGGACGAACCGTTCGAATACTTCGTCGAGGAGTTCGTCTCGCGATTTCGCCGAATCATCGACGAGTGGGTTCGCGAGGACCGGACGTACGGAGTACTGTTGAGCGGCGGGAGCGACTCGCGCCTGATCATGGCCGCGATGGACCAGCCAGTGGTCGGCTTCCACATGAACGACTGGCGAAACCGCGAGGCGAAAATAGCCGACAGAATCGCGGATGCCGCCGGAAACGAGCTTTTGTTCCTGCCCCGAACCGACGACTACCGACGGCGAAGCTTGGAACGCAACCCGTCGCTGTCGAACTTCGACGGGTGGTACAAACAGGGGTATCCGATGGGGTTCGCCGAGGAGATAACGGGGACGGTTGACACGCTCATATCCGGCCTGTACGCCGATACCTTGTTCAAGGGCCACCAGATTCCGTCGCCGAAGCTGTCGCTCGGCCCGCTCGGAAACGTCACGCTTCCGGTCGAAGACCCTATTCGAGACGACCGACGAGTTCATCGACCGATTGGCGGTTGAGACGCCGCAGTATCTCGACGGCGACGTGGACCTCGAAGCCGATCCTTCGGGAGAACATTTCAGTCACTGACGACGGCGAAATCGACCACCACGGCGTCACATATCGGTCCATCCGAGAGCTCGTCCTCTGTGGGGAGTACTACCCGCTGTCGAACGACACCGAACTCATCTACACGAACAGCCTCCGACAGCTTGGACCGTATCGGACGCCGTTCCTCGACAATCGACTCATCGACCTCCATCTCTCGATGCCGATTCGGTATCAGCTTCGACGCAACGTCATCCACCGCGCCATCGAACGGCTCGATTCGCGCCTCGCCGCCGTCCCGCACTCGGAATCCGGCGTTCGAATCGACCGTTCGTTCCCGGTCGAGTACGTCGGGAAACACCTCAACGCGCTTCGGTGGAAATACTTCGAGCGGGACCGGCCGCCGAAACCGTGGTGTACGCACGGCCCGTGGCCCGACGACGAGGAGTTCGTGCGCCGGAACGAGTTCGTTTGGAACGCGCTCGCGGACGACCGTTCCGTCGTGGAAGCGCTCCCGTTTCTCGACTGGGACGGGGTGAAACGGAGCTACGGCGAACACCTCGACGGCGAGGACAACGCCGTCGAACTGTACACGCTGTTGACCCTGTTGGAGATGCCGATCACGAAACGAGTTTGTGGCGACGGTGGGGCGGAACAACCATCGGTGAGCGTGTCACCGACCGCCGCCCGTCTTCTACTGCCGACCAGCGACGGGGGTGACGGGGAGTGAGCGAGGACGGACTGGAGGTGCTGATGGTCGGTCTCGATGGTTCGTGCCTCCCGATTCTCGAACCGCTGTTTTCGGACGGAGCACTCCCGAACCTCCAGTCGGTGTTCGATGCGGGGTTTCCGGGCCGCTCGAATCTCAACTCCCGCCGTGGACCCCGAGCGCGTGGCCGTCGCTGTTCACGGGCGTCAATCCCGGCAAACACGGCGTGTTCAGCTTTCTGGACTACGAGGGGTACGATTGGAACGTGGTCGATGGTTCGAACGTACGCGCCGAACCGCTCTGGGGACACCTCTCCCGGCACGGCATCAGGAGCGTCGTCGTCAACGTCCCGGTCACGCATCCGCCACGCGATTTCGACGGTGCGCTCGTGCCGGGGTACATGGCTCCGGAGTCGCCGAACTGCCATCCCGAAACCCTGCTCTCGGAACTCCGCGAGGAGATCGGGGAGTATCGCGTTTACCCCGAGACCACCGACGCGACGCCCGAGGAGGCCGCCGTCGAGTATCGGTGATGTCATCGAAACCCGGGGGAAGGCGTTTCGGTACCTCGCCGACCGATTCGACCCCGAGTTCGGCTTCGTGCAGTTCCAGCAGACCGACACCGCTTTCCACGAGTTTCCCGGCGAGGACGGCGTCGTCCGAGCGGTGTACGAGGCGGTGGACGAGCAGGTCGGCGAGATTCTCGATGCGACCGACCCCGACACGGTTCTCGTCGTCAGCGACCACGGGATGGGCGAAATGACCGGGACGGGCTTCTACGTCAACGAGTTCCTCGCAAACCACGGCTACACCGCCGTATCACAGGGCGGCGACGGCATGCCGTCGTGGGTACCGACGCGGGAGTCGAGGCTCCGGAACGGCGGGGCGGAGGGTCGCGACGGGTCGGCGAATCGCTCCACCCCGCTCGAACGACTGAGCGACCCGTTCCGACGACTGACCGCTTTCGCCGCGAAGGTCGGTTTTACGACCTACCGGGCAGGACGACTGCTGGAGACGGTCGGTCTCCGTGACCTCGCATCAGAACTCGTCCCGTCGGGGGTCGTTCGGGCGAGTAGCCGACAGGTGGATTTCCCCGCTTCTCGGGCGTACATGCGAGCCAGAATCGAATGCGGCGTCCGCATCAATCTTGCGGGGCGCGACCCGGACGGCGTCGTCCCGCCGGAGCGATACGAATCGCTCCGAACGGAACTCATGGACCTGCTCGCCGGCGTCGAAGCCCCGGACGGAACTCCGGTATTCGAGGACGTGGCTCGCCGTGAGGAGTACTTCGACGGGCCGGAAGCCGAGCGAGCGGTGGACATCGTGACGGTTCCGACCGATTTCGACAACTTCCTCTCGGCGGAGCTTTCGGGGGGCGAGTTCGCCGAACCCGGCCAACCGTGGAACCACAAGCGAAACGGCGTGGTCGCGATGGCCGGCGACGGCGTTCGTGGGGCGACTCGCCGATTCGCACATCTTCGACGTGACGCCGACGGTGCTCGCGCTGTTCGGAGTCCCGAAGAGCACCGAGATGGACGGGCGAGTCCTCTCGGCCGTCGAACCGGTCGGGGAGGAAGCGTACTCGACGCGATGGGGAGCGGACGAATCGACTGAAACAGACGAACAGGCCGCATCCGACGACCGGATGGCGAACCGACTCGCGGCACTCGGCTATTTGGAGTGAGACGAATGACGATAGAAATTCAGGAAGCGGACGACAGCACGCTCGAACGATGGAACAGCTACGTGGAGCAATCGGACGGAACGACCCCGTTTCACCGACGCGAAGCGCTCGCGCACCTCGCGGAGACGGCGAACGCCGAGGTTCGGTACCTCGTCGGCTACAAGGGACAGGAGCCAGTCGGGTTGTTCCCCATCTTCGTAACGACGAAAGGGCCGTTTCGGCTGGTGTACTCGCCGCCGCCACACCTCGAAGTGTACTACCTCGGTCCCGCCTTGCTCAACTTCTCGAAGCTGAAACAGCGGAAAGCCGAACGGCGACACCGGGAGTTCATCGACGGCGCGCTGGCGTGGATCGACGAGGAAATCGACCCGTCGTACATGGACATCCGAACCGTGGACGAGTACACCGACCTCCGGCCGTTCGCGTGGAACGGGTTCGACGTGTCGCCGTCCTACACGTACATCCTCGACCTGACGACGGAGGACCTGCTCATGCAGTTCAGCCGGGACGCCCGGAGCAACGTCCGGAATCGCGACGAGGACTGTACGATTCGGGAAGCGGGCGTCGAGGGAATCGAGGCGGTCATCTCCCAAATCCAAGCCCGTCACGCGGCACAGGGCAAGGAGTACAGGATAACCCCCGAGTTCGTGACCGAACTGTACGAACGACTGCCCGACGGCCGCGTCCGACCGTACGTCTGTGAACGCGACGGTGACATCCTCGGCGGGATGGTCACGCTCGAAGCGGGGGACACCATCTATCGGTGGCAGGGCGGCGCGAAGTCCGACGTGGAGTTCCCCATCAACGACCTGCTGGACTGGCACATCATTCAGGACGCACGGGAACGCGGCTTGACCCGCTACGACCTCGTGGGTGCCAACCTGCCCCGGCTCTGTCGGTACAAATCGAAGTTCGGGCCGGACCCCGTCGCCTACTACACCGTTCAGCGAAAGACGACCCGCATGCAGGCCGTGACCGGCATGTATCGACGGCTTCCCTCCGCGCTCAAGGTGGTGTCGGAGTGAGCCGACGTTCCGGACGGTGGAGTCGACGCACGTTCCTCCGCACGACTGCGGGAATCGTCGGTGCAGTCGGTATCGGCGGCGTCTCCACCGTCAGCGCCGACGGTGCGGGCGACAACCTCGTCCAGACGGGGTCCATCGACGAGTCGGAGTTCGTCCTCGAACAGGGCGACGCCTGCGTTCCGCTCGGCGTCATCACGTCGGACGTTGCCCGTCGAGAAATTCTACAACTACCGCTCGTCGGACACCGACCCGAAAGGCTGGTACAGTTCGTATGGCCCGGCGAGCGCGCTCGAACGAGCCGAGACCAGTATCCTCTATCTCTACCGTGGGCCGAAGGGGACGAGTCTCGTCTTCATGCACGGTAAACGCGGGAGCGACGGCGGCGGGTCGGTGACGTTCCACATCACCGGCCTTCCCGACGATGGCGAATGGGCGGTGACCGACGACCAGTACGACGCATCGACCAACTACGACACGTTCGACGAGTCGGACGGCGAGTGGGACGTCGATTGGACGTGGGCGAGCGATTCGAAACACGGCGGCGGTGCCGACGGCGGTGCGTTCCGCGGATTGACTCCCGACGACAGGGTGAAAATCGACCCCGCCTTCAACGAATCGGCGCGACTGTACGGACGGCACACGGACCGGGACTATGAAGGAAACGTCGAGCGCTGGAACGCGCTCGCCGCCGATTCGAGGGGAAGTGGGTGGGCGTTCGCTGGACATGACGAAACCGGTCGTCATCCGCGCCGGACAGTGTGGCGGGTCAGCGGGAGGGAGCGGAACGGAGACGACGAAGCGGACCACCGCTACCGACGACGCCGCAACCGAGACGGGGACGACGACTGATACGGAAGCCGGAACCGCCGGAACATCGACGGAACACGACCCGACCACGCAAACGGTCGCCAGCGGGCCGGGAACGGAGACCGATTCCCCCGTCGGACAGGACGGATTGGGTATCCTGACGGCACTTTCGGGTATTGCTCGGGATCGGTCTCTACCTGTTCCGCGAGCGAGACGAGGAGTGATTCTCGGTTCGGAAGCGTTCGGCATCGTCGTCCTCTCGGCTGTCGGTCGGTTCCTTTTTCGGAGACGTTCGACATTCGACCGCCACCGAGAAAGCTTATCATACCCGGCTGGAGACGCTCCGCTATGCCTTCCAGACGAGATGTTCTCGCCGCTTCGGGCGTCGCGGTTACGACCGGAAGCTTCGGGGGGTGCCTATCCAAACGAAAACAGACGAAAACGGGGAATTTTCAACTCAAGGCCATTTCTCTCGAATGGAATGACGGCAGCCAGAAGTACAAGGACCAACCGCTGTGGATGTTGTTCAAACACGACGAGCGAACGATAACCGGAAGATACGACCCGAACATCGTCGGTGGAAGCGTTCGCGCTCCGGACGATGTCGTCGTCGAGTAAAGACCGCCACCGAAAGCTATCGTCGCGTTTCACCGTCGAATATATCCTCGGAATGTGCGGGAAGGGGTTTCGCGGTGGTGACGAGAGCGATGGCTGTCTCGATACGTCGACGTCTCGGACGGATTTCAATCGCGTGCAGTTGAACGACGAGGCCGAAGTTCGGGTTGCGGACAACCGATTCCACGTCGTCGGTGTTCACGAGGACGCCTACACCGTCCAGTCCACGGACGTTCACGCGTTCGACTTCGAAAAACGACACGAGAACGACGGCGTACCCACCGACGACTGGTGAGGTTTCGTTTCCGGACGCTCAGTCGGCCGTCGGAATCACACGCTGTCCGGCGGTGACGTACCGTCGTTCGGGTGGTGCCCGCGAATCGTTGCACTCGTTCGTCTTTCCGCCGTCGTAGGCGACAAGGCCGTCGAACTGAATCGGGAGTCCCATCCCGAGATAGAAGTTGGGCCGGTCTTGGACGTGGAAATGCAGGTGCGGTTCGCTGGAGTTGCCGGAGTGGCCACAGCGGCCGATTTGCTGGCCGCGCGTCACGCGCTCACCCTCGTTGACCGCGACGCTGTCGCATTGGAGATGCGCAGAGACGCTGTACTCGCCATCGGCGTGTTCGATGGTGACCCAGTTTCCACGAACGTCGCGCTGGAGTACATCGAGCCATCCGTTCGTCCGCTGGTGGTCCCGATGGCCGTCGTGGGTTTCGACGACGACGCCGTCCGCGGCCGCGTAAATCGGTTTCCCGAAGCAGTAGTACTCCGCCGGACGCGACCCGTCGCCGGTGTGGGTGCGACCGTCCTCGTCGGTTATCACGAAGTCGTAGGCGTACCGTTGGGTGAGGATTCCCCACGAGTGAGAGCCTTCGCGGGTCGGACTTCCGTTGACGACGGTCCACGTTCGGCTGGATAGTTCGGGAGCGGTAGGGTCGTCAGCGGACCCGTCGAACGACACGTCCGCGAACGGCACGTCGTACGAAACCGATTGCTCGAACCGTTCCGGATTCGGGAGTCGGTTCCCGTAGCGGGCGAGGACGACGAGCTGGCCGCCCAACTGAAGCAGACCTTTTACCAGTACGAACGGGTTCAGTTGAATGAGGAGGAACGACACGATGGTGCGCCATTTCTGCTGCGTATCGCCGATCCGAATCCAGCCCGTCGGGGTGGTCCCCTCTGCTCCAAACGAAGGCAGGAGGGAACTGATAATCGGCCAGAACCCGAAGAAGAAAAAGAGAGCGAACCACTGGAGCGGTCGAAGCGACGCGAACAGATAGCCAGGTATCGAGATGAGACCGAGGAGGTAGAGTTGCATCGGGGTTGGTAGTTTGCGACGGAGCGCGCGCCATCCCGTCGGTTTCGGTCCATCGGTCGAATCGACCGAGGAGTTTGTGTTGGACATAGAATGGGATGGGCGAGGAGAGTAGTTTAGCGTTTGGCGAACGACTTTTCGATTGGGGAGTGACTTTCATTGGAGTTAAACCTACTCCGCGGATTTCCGCGCCATGTCGGTTACGTGAGCCGTATCGTCTATCGTGACGGACAACTCCTCGTCTTCGAGTCGGAAGGTGAGCCGATTACAGCCGTCCTCCCCTTCGTCCACGAGTGATCCGTCGTTTCCGGCGAATTCGAGTTCCCACAGGAAGGAGGTCCGAACTGACCGTCCGTGGTGGTGATAGAACGCGTCGATATCCGGATTGCCGAACAGACAAAATCCGATGGGCCCGACGATGACACAACCGCACGTCTCACAGTGCGCGTAAAACCGAGGGGCGAGATGGTCCGGTTCGACCGGTTCGATTACCGTCGTCATCGTATCGTAGCACTTGGGACACGTCCCGACAAGCGACAGTTCGACGGCGTGAAAGACCAGCGTCGTCGCCAGATTCACCAGTTTCTCGACGGTCGCGTCCGCCGCGGCGCTGGGCGGCATCCCCCACTGGAACAGACGGTGGTCGTTCTCACAGACGACGGACAGGATTCCGTCCTCGTACCGTCCGATGGCGGCACCGTCACAATCGATGCAGGTGCTGTCGAGTTCGACCGGACCGAGCGTCCGCCTGTCGGTGTAGGTTCCGGCGACGATGGACGACGCCATCTCCATACCGGCGTAGTTGAGGCGATAGCCGTTCTCCGTCTTCTCGACGAAGTGGCCACGAAGCTTCTTCAAATGGTAGAGAAACCGACCCGAATCACGAACGCCAACACCTTTGCGCAACTCGGCGAACGAGCGTACGGGGTTCCCCGGCGATTCGCGCTGTGCACTGGAGAGTTCTCGAATGATATCGACCCGTGTCGGGTCGCTGAGCGTGCTGAACGCCGTCGCCGGGTCGGTCGTATCGTCTGGCGAACCCATGTTCGATACCCCAAAGACGAGTTGCAGGGTGTAAATCCTTCCTCCGCTACGCCCGCCGGTAGAGGACGGGCAACGCACCGACGTTATTGACTTTCAGGTTGCCGAGGACGAACTCCCGGAAACTCCGCTTGGACGCGTGTTTCCAGAAGAATCGTGCGAGCCCCATGTCCCACCGCGCGTTGTTGATGGCGACGTACGGCGAGTCCTCGCCGTCCAGCGGAACGAGGACCGTGGAGTTGTCCAGCCCCGTCTCCGCTTGATACCAACCGGCGAGGTGGTCGAACAGGCCGAGCATCACGGCGGGGTCGTCGGCGACGAAGTGGTTGAAGATGAACAGGCCGTCCCGTGATTTATCCACGTCACCGAGTCGCTTCTCGTTGCGCATCCTCGTCATCCGCGTTCGTTTCGCTCCGGTTCGCAGAACGTCCACGAGCGCGTCGTAATCCGCCGCGGTTTCGACCTCCACTATCGCGTCCGGCGAACTCGTCTCGACGAGGACGACGACGTCGAACCTCGGGAGGTCGGACGGGTCCACCTCGTCCCGGATGTAAGGGAGACGGCTCAACGGCGGCATGGCGACCGCTTCGAAGATGGTCGCCGACTCGACCGAATCGTGCGCTTCGAGTCGTCGGGCACACTCCTTTAGCCGTCCCAGCAGTATCGATTTGTCCCGTCCGGTCGGGACGAACGGCGTGAGCGGCATCGGGTACGGCCGGACCTCCGCGCCGATGTGGATGTAGCCCAATCCCGTCGGTTCGGCGAGCGTCGCTTTCGAATACCGGTCTCCGTTGTCGATTTTCAGTTCCATGCGTTCTCTACCGTCCCGGAAGCGCCCGGCGGGCGTTACCCTTCAGTCGAACATGTTCGAAGGGGTGCCCGAGCGACCGAGTGGTGAATTCACACCGCGTCGAGTTGCTCCAACAGCGAGAGCATGTCGCTCTGTGTCCACGTCTCACTGAGACGGCCGTCCTCGAACCGATTGATTTCGATGGCGGGGAGCGTCACCTGCCTGCCGGTCGGTTCGATGCCGACCATCGCCCCGTTGTGTGTGCCGACCATCGTCCAGCGAACGGCCACCTTCCCACCCACGGCGAACGAGTCCTCGATGGTGAACGACATATCCGGGAAGATCTCCGGGTTCGAATCCGCCAGCGCCCGGTACAACTCCGGGCCGCGGAGTTCCTCCGCGAGGTCGCGGTCGTGGATGACGTACTCGGGATGGACGAGTTCGGTCGCTATGTCGGGATTCTCGCCGTTCCACACCCCCTCGTAGAGATGGTGAAGGTTACGCTCGTGTTCGTTGGCAGTCGTCATACTCGTCCGGACTATCGCGGTCTCGGTGCGTTACGTTTCCGGCGACTTTCGAGCGCGTCCGATGGACGCCACGTGCCCTTCCCGAAGCCCCGCCGAAATATCAATTATCCAATCGGTGTTCGAATTGTCACAATATGTTATTAGACATGATTGTATGATTTAGAAGCATTTTTTGTTGGTTGAACGTATCCCTTCGTTCGCATATGCCGACAACACGACGCAACGTATTGGGCGCAGTCGCAACGCTCGCCGCCATCGGGGCCGGTGCAACGCAGGTCATCGGTCAGAACGGTCTCCCCATCGAAATCACGCAGGTGAAATCCGAGGAGGAGTACGTCACGTTGGAGAACACGTCCATGGACGACGTGGACGTCTCCGGGTACGTCGTCGCGTTCGAGTACGGTAACGAGGATACGAACCAGCGACGGGCCCTGCCCGACGGGTCGGTTATCGGCGGCGGCCAGTCGTTCTGTCGCGACCGGGGCGAAGCAGGTTCCAGAGGCGGACGTGACGTTCGATTACGAAGGTGAAGTGCTGAACAACGACAACGAGGACGTCGTCGCCCTGCTCACCCCCGACGAGTCCACCGTCGTCGCCAAGAGCAGTGGTTCCTCGTCCGACACCACGACCACGACCGATACCGAGGACGGTTCGAAGGGGACGACGGACGAATCGTCGAAGGAACGACGACCGACGACGAAACCAGCGACGACGAGTCGTCGGACGATACGACTACTGACGAACAAAGCGACGGCGGTGACTCTTCCAACGACAAATCCAGCGACGAAGCGTCGTCGAACGACGCGACGACCGACGACGAGCAGAGCGACGATGAGTCCGAACGGGTCTGCTAGCGACCCGACCACGTCCGTTCTCTACACGGTGATTTTTCCGTTCGCTTCGGACGACCGTGTTAAGATGGCGCACGGCGAACCGGATATCATGTCCGACCCGACGCTCAACGACGAGGCACAGCGACGATTCCCGGTTCCCGACTACCACGAGATACCCGACGACCTCCGCGAACGAATCGACGAGGAGACCGAACGCGCCGGGTTCACGCCGAACGTGTTCGCCGCGCTCGCGTACAAACCCTCCCACTTCCGCGCGTTCATGGCCTTCCACGACGCGCTCGTGGACGACACCGCGCTCGACCGCGAGGAGGTGGAGATGATAGTCGTCGCCGTCTCAGGGGTCAATCATTGTTATTACTGCAACGTCGCCCACGGCGCACTCGTCCGCATCTACGCGAAACAACCGGACCTCGCCGACCAACTGGTGGCGAACTACCGACAGGCCGACGTGAGCGAAAAGCGAATGGCGATGCTCGATGTCGCAGTCAAGCTCACCGAGCGTCCGACGGAGGTGTCGGAGGCCGACCTGGAACGACTACGCGATGCCGGGTACAGCGACGAGGAAATCTGGGACATCGGGAGCGTGACGGCCTTCTTCAACCTCTCGAACCGGATGGCGCTGTTCGCCGACTGGCGACCGAACGACGAGTTCCACACGATGGGGCGGTAGACGGGAGTAGCCTCCGTCCCCCGACGACGACGGCATCGACCATGCTTCGTGGCGACGTCAAGTCCTCCCAAGCGAAGTCGGACGGTGCTTTCAGCGTCCGCGTCGCTTCGGTACCCGTCGGAGGTGGGTGAGCGCGTCGGCGATAGTGCTGACCTCGCCGAACGCACCGGCCTTCGTCACGAGCGGCGTCCCGTTTGCCGGGCCGCCACGAACCTCACCCACCGGAACGCCAGTGGTTACCGCCTCGCCGCGAAGCGCGATACCGTGCGCCCCGAGTTCGCCGAGAACACCCTTCGTGACGGCACCGCCGGTGAGAAAGAGACCGTCGGGAGGATGTTCGGTCCAGACCAGTTCGGCCGCGATAGCGAGGGTCTCCGTAACGCGTTCGCGAGCCTCGCGGTCGCTCACCCCAGCATCGGCGGCGGCAGCGAGCACTGCATCGACGTCGGACCGGTCGCGCGCCGAGGCGGAGAGGTCAGAGTTCCCCGTCGGAGAAACGGTCGGCACACGACGCCGCCGCGGCGTGAGCCGCGGCGTCAGCGTCGTGGACGGCCCGCGCCGAGTCGAGGGGAACGATACGCTCGGTGGAGAGCGCGTCGAGTTGTGCGAGTGTCCGCTCGTTGACGTCTCCCCGCGACGCCGAACGCCGTCCCCGACGGCGCTTCGTCGAGTGGGGTGCGTTCCGCCGTCGGCGTCCCAGAAACGCGAACGTGTTCGGCGAGGCCGCCGCTCCCGACGAGGAGTACGTTCTCGTCGGCCTCGGCGGCCCCGCTGGCGATAGCGTCGAGGTGCGTCTCGTGAACGGCATCGAAGGTGACGAGACGACCGTCGTCGAGCGAGAGGTGACGCCGTTCGTGGCGACCGTCTGGACTCCCACGTGGGACACGTCACTCGCCCCTTGGTCGCGGAGGTGGTCGGGGAGCCTGGTAGCACACCGGACTGTCGGGGTCGTTTCCCGCCTCCGTGTCGGTGATGAGCGCTCCCTCGACGAGGTGGTACCCGCACGCCGTGACCCGACCGTTCGTCGGAAACGCGGGTGCGACCGCCGCCGTGTCGGCATCCATCGCGGCCATCACGGCCTCGATTTCGGCGGCGAGGTTACCGCGGAGCGTCGAATCAACCTTCTTGTAGACGGTGGCGGCTTCGATATCCGAGACGACGTCCGCAACGCGGTTGCCGGCCTCGGCGGGGGAGACGTAACGGGAGTCGGTGTCCACGACGATCACAGCGGCGTCGGGTGCCTCGAACTCGGGGTCCAACCGGACGACGGTCTCGAATCCGCGGACCGCGAAACCGTGACCGGTGTCGGTCGCCCCCGTGAGGTCGTCGGCGACGACCAGCGTTCGGTCACTGATCGAACCCGAAGGCGAAGTCGCCCTCATCGTCGAACGCGAGGGCGCTCGGGTCATCCACGTCCGTGTCGTTCCGTTCTCGGAGTTCATCGGCGACGGGTTCGGAGACGTACAGTTTGTCCGGTTCGAGCGTGTTCCGAATGTAGCCGATGCGCAGGCTTCCGGGTCGCGGACACCCGTCATCGAGTACGCCAAGAGGAGCGTCGTCCGGTCGCTCGGCGAGACGATGGGGATGTGTGCACGCGACGGTTCGCCGCTCGTCACCGTGTTCAGGTAGGTGTCCGTGAGGTCTAACTGTTCCACGAGATTCTCGTGGGCGAAGTCCGCGAGACCCATTCCGAGACCGTTGCCGTGCGAGGCGGACGTGATGGTTCTGACGTAGATGCGCCGAATGTCGGGTGAGTCGGGTTCGTCCTCGTCGAGGAACTGGTATCTCCCGAGGACGTTGGTGTCCATCCCCGTTCCGGATATCTCCTTTCCCATCTCGTCCACGATGAGGAGATCGAGCTTATCGACCGGGAGTCCCGGGAAAAGCTCCTTGAGCGCGCCAGCAGTTCGGGCTCGCGGTCGGGATCCTCCCCGAACGGGAACCCCCTCGATGCCGTGCCGCTCGGTCGCGGGCGTTCTCGATGAGCGCGATGCCGCCGACCACATGGCGCGCTCTCGAAGATTATATCGGCGCGCTCCGTGACGACGGTGCCGAGACTGCGAGCGATAGCGGCATTGTGCATCTCCTCCGCACCGCGTTGCTTCCCGAGGCCGACGACGCACATCTTGGTCAGCCCTGACTCCACCTCGTCGTTGAAGTCGGTGTGGAGCTTCACGCGATTGGCGAGGAGGATGGCGTCGGCGTCGAGGGCCACCGTCGAGACGGGGACGGGACGACCGGTTTCGTCCTCGGCGACCGTCTCCACCGTCATCGCGTCGCGTATCTCACACCCGAGACGTTCTTCGGTGATACCGTACTCTTCGAGGACGGACCGCTGGCCCTCGGGGGTCCCCCCGCCGTGGCTCCCCATCGCCGGTAACACGAACGGTCGGAGCCACGGTCCGCGAGTTCGTCGACCGCCGTCTCGACGAGTTTCGGCATATCGTGGATACCACGGCTTCCGGCGGTAATCGCTACTTCCGCTCCGTGGTCGAGGTCGTCGAGCGCCGGGATGTCGTCTATCGCCGCGCGCGTAGCGGCGGCCACGTCACCGATTTCGGGTGGGTCCCGTTCTCGCGCGACGTGGGCGAACCGTGGGAGGTCCTCTATCTCGACATCGTTGACGTTCTCGAGTTCCGTCGGACGTGGAACGTCAATCGTAACCATGCCTAGCGTTCTTGAGTAAATCGCACTCAGCCTTGTTCGTCGGTACCCCGAACACCTTTTCTCGTTCGGCACCGACACCGAGACAAGCTATAACGTCGCCCAAGTATGTTTGTTATTCCGTGCCATGGGACGAACAGAGACCACCGTGTACTACGACGATGACGCCGATATCACTCCGTTGAATGAACGAACCGTCGCGATAATCGGGTACGGAAATCAGGGACGAGCGCAGGCGCTGAACCTCCGCGACTCCGGCGTCGAGAATATCATCGTCGGGAACCGAAAGGACGACTCGTGGGCGCGTGCTCGGGAAGACGGGTTCCCTGTCTGTGGGGTCGCCGAGGCCGCATCGCGGGCGGAGGTCGTGTTCATGCTGGTTCCGGACGAAATCGCGCCGGACCTGTACGAAGACGACATCGAACCGAACCTCGACGCGGGTGCGGTCGTGAACTTCGCCTCCGGTTACAACGTCACCTACGGATTCATCGACCCGGACGAGCACCTCGACGTGGTGATGGTCGCACCGCGAATGATCGGGACGATGGTCCGCGAACTGTACGTCGAGGGACGCGGGGCACCGGCGTTGCTGGCGGTCCACAGGGACGCCTCGGGTGACGCGGAACAGGTGGCGCTCGCGATTGCGAAAGGTATCGGGTCGACGCGGTCGGGTGCCGTCGAGGCAAGCTTCGAGACGGAGACCAAAACGGATCTCATGACGGAGCAGGCGCTCTTTCCGGTCTTCGTGAATGCAATGCTGGCCAAGTACGAAATGGAACTGGAAGCGGGGGTGCCACCGGAGGTCATCATGCTCGAACAGTCGCTCTCCCGAGAACTGGCGCACATTTTTCGAAAAGCGGCCACTCAGGGGGTCATCGAGCAACTATCGCTCCACTCACGGACGAGTCAGTACGGTCAACTGACCGGAATCGATTCGTTCGATCGAGAACCGATACAGGAGTATATGCGCGAGTGCATGGACCGAATCGAGAGTGGGAAGTTCGCAACGGAGTGGACGCTCGAACAGCGTGCGGGTTACCCGACGCTCGGCCGCCTCGAAGCGAGATTCCGGGACGAGGAAATGATACGGACCGAGCAGGAAACGCTCGATGCGCTCGGGCTACGCGAGAACGAACCGCAAGACGAGGAATGTAGGTCGGACCGCGGCAGTCGACCGATAGGGACGACGCCCGTCGTTACAGGAACGCGAACGCCCTGACCGAGGAGCCGCCAGTTCCTTGGAAGTTGAGCGGAGGGTACAGGAAGTACGCCCGACGGCTCTTCGCTCCATCGAGCACCTCGCCGAGGTTACGGACCTCCTCGATGGGGATGATGTCGTTTTCGAGAAGCGGGAGATGCGACTCGTCAGCGGCGACGTCGGTGCTCGGACCGTGAGCAGGGGTTTCCTCGGTCCACCCGCCGACGCTCGCTCCTTCCGTACCGACGGCCTTCGGCTTCATCTCCGCGAGGTACTGGGCCGCCTCGGCGGTCAAATACGGGAACTCGAACAGGTATTCGTCGGTGAGACCGTAGTGGTCGTCCCATCCAGTGTGCAACATCACCACGTCGTCCTCCCGGATGTCGGATTCATACGGGGCGATATCGTCGACGGTAATCGCCTCCATCGGGTCCTTGGGTGTCAAATCGAGGGCGATGCCTTCGCCCATGAACTTGTCGATGGGGAAAAGTCGTCGAGCGTTTTCCCCTCCGGGATGAAGTGCAATGGGGCGTCGATGTGCGTCGCCGTGTGGGTCCGCATCTCCACCTTTTCCATCGTGAAGCCGTCCCGCGCCGCCCACGAGGTTCGTTCGATGCGGACGGGGGGAAACGTGGGCCAGACGGGGATGTCGTGTTCGATCGGAGTGCTCAGGTCGATGATTCGCTCCGGCTCCTGAAACATGGACAATGGTAACGAGTAACATGTGTATAAGTGTTGTGTGGACACATTCATCGTTTTTCGGCCAGCGATGACGTCTTCAGGCTGGGGTCGGCGGACGTCGTGAGTGGTTGGCCGACGGACGATACGGGGCACCTACTTCCGAGGCGTCACGCCGTGTTTATACTCCAAGACACGCTTGTGTCACGTTATCGCCGTATTACGGCGAGTACATTCAAGTACCGGCAAAAAATATTACTATGAATGATGTGGAGTGCTCACATGAAACAAGAATGGTGCGTCAGAAACCTCGGTGGTTTTTCCCGACGAAAAACGCCACCTCGCGTTCGAACGAAACACGGAGGCGTGGCGTATGAGTGAATCAGCCGGTCTTCGTGCACGAATCGAGCGGCACGTCGAGGATAACTACGTCGTGTGGCTCATCGTCCTCGGTCTCGCCGGTTGGTCGATGGCTTCGTACGACTTCAATCTCCTCGTCCTGACCATCCCGAACATCTCGAAGGACCTCGGACTGTCGGCGTCCGCGGTCGGGTCGCTCGTCTTCATCATCTACGCCGCGCAGTTCTTCGTCACCCTTCTCGTCGGACGGGCGATGGACGACTACGGGCGCTTGCGCGTCTGGCAGTGGGCGTTGGTGGGAACTGCCATCTTCACCGGCTTGACGTACTTCGTGAGCACGTTCTGGCAACTGGCTGTCGTGCGCGTGCTGGCGTCGGCGTTCGCTCAGTCCGAACTCGCCATCTCGATCACGCTCATCAACGAGCAAGCCCCGACGAAGAACAGGGGATTTCTCTACTCCATCGTTCAGGGAGGATGGCCGATCGGTGTGTTCCTCGCCTCCGGCGTCTACGGATTGTTCATCGGCTACGGATGGCGCGTCGTCTTCCTCCTCGGTATCATTCCGCTCGTGATCGTGATCTTCGGTCGATGGTTCCTTCACGAATCCGAGCAGTGGGAGGCGTTGCAGGAGATGCGACAACGACGCGAGCAGTCCGACGATGTCGACCTCGAAGCACTCGCCGAGGAGTACGACATCAACCCGTCCGCCCTCGAGAAAACGTCGTACCGGAAACTGTTTTCCACCCCCGGACCGATTCGGCGACAACTCGTGTTGCTGTCTATCATCTGGCTGTTCTACGCGTCGAGTTTCGTCGCGACCAACTCGTACATCACCGACTGGCTGACTCGATACGGTAGTTGGTCGTCGGGACAAACCGGGACACTGCTGTTAGTTGCGGGTGGAATCGGCTATTTCTTCTATCTCATCGGCGGCTATCTCGGCGAGCAGTTCGGTCGTCGGGAGGTGCTCATCGGAACTGCTATCTTCGTCGCACCGCTCAATCTGCTCTTTTACTTCTTTCATCCGCCGACGCTCCTCGGATGGCTCATCTACCTCTCCATCTATCAAGCGACGAACGGAACGTGGTCGGGCGCCGGATACGCCTACTGGGCGGAAAGCTTCCCGACACGCGTCCGCGGCTCCGCGGTCGGCTGGCTCGGGTCGATGTTCGCGCTCGGACTGTTCCTCGGCTCCGGAATTTGGACGCTCGTCGTCTCGTTCACGGACCTGTCCACCGCGTGGCTCGTCGTCGCCGTCGGACTCGCCATCGGTCAATTGCTCGTCGTCCTGTTGCCGCATATCGAGCCCGGGAAACCGCTCGAAAAGGCCAACGTGGAAGAACTCGGTCACACGGAGACCGCTCCGGGAACGGACATCTCCGGTACCGGTTCGACTGGTGGTGATCGAATCTCGGAATGAGTACTGCGCCGAGAATGTTCCCGGCTCTGTGACTTTCTTAACTCCGAACGTTGGTACCATACGATGGTCGACTCGTCGAATACCGTCGAATCTGCTGACCGCGTCACGCTTCTGAGCCGGTCCGAAGCCGAATTGTTCGAGGCCCTGTCGGTCACGCTTCAAACCAATTACTCACAGTTCGAGATACGGTCGCTCAGGGACGAGTATGCCGACCGGTATCCCGACAGGGTACAGGACGCGCTTTACGACCTGGTAGTCCGCCTCGAACAGGTCGATGTGGCTCGCCCCTAGAAAAACGAGTCGGAGAACAGCCCACGGCCACGTGGTTTCAATCGCTGACTTGCTCCACCATCGGTGTGCTCCCGTTCGCACCGAAGTACGTCGCCGCCCCGCCGTACAGTTCGATGTCCGCTCCCAAGCTCGTGAGTTGAACGACTGGTGGGTCGGCGAGGACGTACTCGTCCAAATGACGGTGGATTCCGTCCAGCATCCAATCGGGATTTTTGAGTGCGACGGACCCGCCGAGGGTGATGATACCGGGGTCGAACGCGTTTGCAATCGCGCCGATACCGGCGGCGTTGTACCGTGCGAGGTGGTCAAGGACTGCTTGTGCGAACTCGTCACCGTCGTCAGCGGCCGCAAACACGTCGGGGGCGGAGATGTTCTCCATCGAACGGAGCGTCGAAGGTTGGTCGTCTTCCGCCAAAAGGTGACGGGTGAATTGCGGGATTCCACGGCCGGAACAGTACGCTTCCCACGCGCCACGAACGCCGGTGCTCGACAGGTCACCATCGGCGACTATCGGAATGAGACCGACCTCCGCGGCGTATCCGTGTTCACCTCGAACTGGGGCCCCATCGACGACGACACCCGCTCCGATTCCCGTTCCGAACGTGACGTGGACCACGGTGTCGGATTGGTATCCCGACCCGAAGGTGTCCTCCCCGATGGTGGCCGCAGTGCAGTCGTTTTCGACGGCCGTGGGGAGACCGAAGGCATCCGCCATCGTGGATGCGATCGGAATATCGTGGACCGTCTCGCCGTCTGCCGTATCGAACTCGTTGATGACGCCCCGCTCGGCATCGACGAGTCCCGTCGTCGAAACGGAAACGTGGCGGATCGTTCCTGGCGACTGCGCACGGAGGCGGTCGACGATATCGACGAGTTGGGAGGTCAACTCCTTCGGTTTCGTCCGCTCGGTCTCGACGGTCACGGGGCCCTCGCGTGTCGCCGGTCCGTACCGAATCCGAGTGCTCCCGATATCGATGACCGCGACGGCAGGTGTAACGCTCACGGGAGTGGATTCGCTAGGTATTCATATTATTATGCGGACCATAACTGTCTTTATGAGTACCTGAATGGGATTTTACTATACACTCGTACTGATTCTGACGCCGTTAGTGCTCCCCTGAAACGTGCATCTTCCCGCCGCCGATTGCTCACGACGAGGCCAGTATTTAGGAGACAAAATTCACGACTTCCGCTCCGTGGTTCGGCACCGTACTCCGCTTCAAATCGCTGGGAAAGTTATTTCACGATTCTATTCTGTGATAGACTACGTACGATAAGGGGGTAACGATTCAGAAGGCCGTCGAGGAAATCCAAAAGGAGAACTACCTGTTGCCCGCGATTCAGCGAGAGATCGTCTGGGAGCGGAATCAAATCACGGACCTGTTCGACTCGATCCTTCAAGGCTACCCGATCGGGACGTTCCTCTATTGGGATTTGGATGATAAAAATCGCGACGAGTACACGATGTACGGATTCATCAAGAACTACATCACTACTACAAAATACGTCGAAACCGACGCGCAAACGCGGAATTCGAAAGTGATCCCCGACGGCGCAGGTGACCTCAAACTCGTCCTAGACGGTCAACAGAGACTCTCATCGTTCTACATCGGACTCAAAGGAACGTACACGTACAAACAAAGCCGGAAGTGGTACCGGAATCCGGACGC
The DNA here is from genome assembly GCA_963811185.1 of uncultured haloarchaeon. Classification (GTDB taxonomy): domain Archaea; phylum Halobacteriota; class Halobacteria; order Halobacteriales; family Haladaptataceae; genus Haladaptatus. Next base: position 517,434 of record CAWEQN010000004.1, on the reverse strand, counting down.
GTGGAAACGGTCCCGTCTCTACTTGAACATCACCTCTGACCCGAGCGAACTGTTGGAGGAAGGCGGAGACCGACAAACCCGGTATGAATTCATGTTTCTCGCAGAGAGCGATTACTCCGGGAAGGTCATCAAACGAGGCGAAGATTATTGGTTCCGCGTCGGTGCTATCCTCGACTACGAGGACAGAAACGACTTGGCGGATTTCGTTCACACCATAGAACAGGAATGTGACTGCACCCCGGAACAGCGACGATGGGTCGGGCAAAACCTCCGGGACCTCCGTTCGGCCATTCACGAAAAAACGTACATCACCTACTTCGAAGAGAAAGAACAGAACATCGACCGAGTCCTCGAAATCTTCATTCGGACGAACGACGGCGGAACCGAACTGCAAAAATCCGACTTACTGTTGTCGATTGCGCAAGCGAACTGGCAAGAGTACGACGCTCGGGAGGAACTCACTAGATTCGTCGACCATTTGAACACTCGACTCCCGAAAACCAACAGTTACGGCAAGGACATCCTCCTGAAATCCTCGCTCGTCTTGTCGGATCTTCCCGTCCAGTATCGAGTCACACAATTCAAACGTGAAAACGTCGCCGAAATCGAACGGAACTGGCCAACGATCAAGCAGTCGATACTCGAAGCAGCCACGCTGACAAATCACTTCGGAATTCACCAAAAAACGCTCCTCAGCAGAAACGCCGTCATTCCACTCGCATACTGGTTCAAAGAAACCAGACTGACCGCCGAGCGACTCCGAGCGGACGAATCGTCGAGGGCGAAAACTAAACGCGACATCAAACGCTGGTTGATTACCTCACTACTTCACGGGACGTTCTCCGGAAGTGCGGATACGGTCCTTCGACGCGCCCGAGATGTTATCCGGAAACACGAAGGGAACGACTTCCCCATCGACGAACTCAACGGACAGATGCGGCAACTGGGAAAGGTCGTCGGATTCGATGAAGAGATAGCCGAAAACGTGCTCGAATACGAGAAAGGGGGCAACCGTACCTTCCTCGCGTTGACCCTACTGTATGAGCAGCACGATTTCGGTAGCATCCAGTACCATCAAGACCATATCTTCCCGAACAATCGACTCGATGCGGAGAAACTCGTTGAAGGAGGCATCGAATACGAAAAAGCAGTTCAGTTCGAAGAGCACGCGGACAAGTTCGCAAACCTTCAACTACTCACCGGGCGTGAAAATGAAGCAAAACAGGACGAACCGTTCGAACGATGGATTACCACCAGAGACGACTCGTTCTACGACCGTCATCTGATCCCGGAGAATGCAGAATACTACGAAATCGGGAACTTCGACAAATTCATAGAAGCGCGACGAAACCTCATCAAACGGGAACTAATCGACGTTCTTGGTGAGTCGTCACCGACGGAAGATAGTGTCACAAGACTGTAACACATCGATGTCGAAAATCACCCACAAACAGTGGAGTTTGCGGAAACAAGCGGACGTAGCAGGCACTCTCATCGGGCATCCGATTTTTGCTTTCGGTGTTAGAACATTCGAGCAGTCAAATAGTGCGGACGATTGGAAGTCGTGTCACGAACCAGCACGTTTCGGAGGCCGGTAGAGGGCACCGTTAGTTGAATAGTGCCAGCACGTCCACTGGAGAATCCGCACATTGAGAGGACCACCCACGTACGTCATTTATTCTGAGTTTATGCATCGGATGCACGTTTTTCAGTTCCGTCCTGGAGTCGAGCGACAACTGCTCGTCAATGTTGTACTGCTCGTAGACCGTTTTTAAATCGGGCCACGGTGGTTCCACTCTGTCCACATACGGTAATTTTCGACGGGCGAATTGAACACTCTCCGAGAGCAACGTCGAAGTGAAGGGACGGTCCGGCGGTCGATAGCGGAACAGTTCTTCATCGAGTAACTGCATCGCGCGGACGAATGTCTCCGTGGAACGATACTTGGGCGGCGTTTGAAGATGCCAGTCCAGCAGACCTTTATCAACCGCGATGAACGATTCGAAGAAGTTATCAGCTAGATGTAGTCGCGATGGTATCGTCGGCAGATTGCGGATATGGAAAAGCGATAGCGCGTTTTGGACCGAGTCCGCCCGTTTCCAACACTGTTCGAGTTCGGTTTCGACCGCTTGCTGAATGAACTCGTCACCCGCTCTGGTGCTCCCGGAAATTCTCTCGGATAGCCGTTGGCTCTGTTCGCTATCGTAACCGAAATTGTCCAACGATGCTTTCACGAGGTCCGGATTCTTTGCCAGCCTTTTGAACGGTACCGTCTTGCCGAACACCTGGAATTCCACCTTCTTGTGACCGTATCCCTTCAAAATAGTATCGAACAGCAGAGCATGATACATGGTATCCACGGTCATCTCCTCGGTGTATCCCGTATGGTGGGCATGAACGGATTCTTTGATCCCCTGCATGTATCGCACCTTCTGCTCGTCGGGGAGGATGTATTTCTCGTTCGTAGCGAATATCTTATGGTCGGCACCATACTGTTCCGATATTTTTTGCGACACTTTCACCTCGGAGACGTTTGGCTTGCCGATAGTGTAACAATGGTCGATGGTAGGGAGTTGTGATAAGATAGTCCTCGAATCGTACCCTGCCGAAAGCAGAAGTCCCTTCGTACCTGGCTGATTCGAGCGTAGCTGAATCGCATTCCTCAATCGTTTTGCAAGCTCTTTCACGTAATCCCAGTTTCGAGGGTCGTAAACGAACCGACGGAGTTCCCCGACTTCATCGGCGGTCATATACCCATCGAACGGGACTCGATGGAGGTCCTCGAACAACGTCTTGTTGCCCAAAACCACACCGAGATGCAAAAATTCTAGAATCGAATCCGTGTTTTCGGTCTTTTCCCCGATTACCTTCGCAACGTTCCCCCCATCGGAACCGAACACGCGAACGCCATCACGGTCCGTGTAAAAACATTCCCACGAACGGACCGGATCCGTGAGGACGATCGCATCGCCATCGTGTTCGATAGTAGCAAGAAACGACCCGTTCAGGCCCCCTATCGCGCTTTTGCCGCTCTCTATGTATGATTCGAGCAGCCAACGAGCGGGATTCGAATGGACTCCATCCGGCAGATATGCTTCACCCCAAATCACACACGAACCGTGGTCGTCGGAGTACGAAGCACTCCGACCGGGAACGTTGAGTCCAGGATCTCGAATTCCGACAGTTATGTCATCAGTTTTAATAATCGAGTCGAACTCGCTCTCCGATCGAAAAGTCTCAAAATCATTTATCCCGCCAAAAACCCCAAATATTTCCTTATTCATCATATTATCCCAGTATGTTAAATTGTTTAACTTCCATCCTCAGGTTTGTCTCTATTTGCGGGACGCATATATTCTTTGGCTCGCCTTCCCTCGAAGAACCACGGGTTGAAATATTCAGATGATAGAAATAATTTAATGGATTTTGGTATGAGGAGTACATTCGACTATGTTCTCGTGATTTTGACGGATTCCGACAATAATGTCCGGTATTTGGAGAGTCCACTGAACTATCGGTGTATGAGAATAGTGGAACGCATATATATCAGGTGGTTTTGGTCGACCGCGCTTCGAGGCCATCCTCACCCCGAACGAAGCGGAACTCAGCGTAAAACTTGACGCCTCGCCGAAAACATCTACGATGATTTGTCGCCGGCGACATCGGTCCGTAAGACCACGCATTCCGTCGAGTGGTAGAAAGTCTTTCCGTCCCCGTGTAGCCTTGTCGGGATATGGGTGTGGAGCCTAGTCGTTTCGCCCATCGAACGGAACCAAACCGGGCAGGCAGGGTCTCATTTATAAGTACCCAACCCCTGTCCATCGGATGCAAACCGTTATGCAGAATGATGGGCGCTGCAGGATTTGAACCCGCGGCAACTTGGTCCGAAGCCAAGCACTCTGTCCAGACTGAGCTAAGCGCCCGCACTCTGTCGTACTTGCCCCTACTTTTTAAACGTCGTGGTTTCGTCTCGCGGAAATCACATCAGTCCATTTATACCGCGTGGCCCGAGTACGTCGGCGTATGAGTACAGACGGACGTGCGAAGGGGCTGTTCGAACTCACACGTCCGGGGAACACGTTCGCCGCGGGGATGCTCACGTTCATCGGGGCGTTCGTGGCGGGTGGCGTGTTCACCGATTCACAGCCGGTGCAGGTGGTCGCCGCCGTGATTGCGACGTGGTTGGCGACCGGCGCTGGCAACGCAATCAACGACTACTTCGACCGGGAAATCGACCGCATCAACGCACCGGACCGACCGATTCCGCGCGGTGCGGTGTCCCCGAAGGGAACGCTGATTTTCAGCATCGTGCTGTTCGTCGGGGCCGTCGTCGCGGTGCTTTTACTTCCGGTCTTCGCCATCGCCATCGCGGCGCTGAACCTCCTCGCGCTCGTCGCGTACACGAAACTATTCAAGGGATTGCCGGGCGTCGGAAACGCCGTCGTCGCCTACCTCGGCGGGAGCACGTTCCTCTTCGGAAGCGCCGCGGTCGCGGCCGGGGCCGGAAGCACGGCGATTCCGGTGGACCAAATCCGGACCGCGGCCATCCTCTTCCTGCTCGCCGCGCTCTCGACGTTCACGCGCGAAATCATCAAGGACGTAGAAGACATGGCTGGCGACCGGGAAGAGGGGTTGAACACGCTCCCGCTGGCCATCGGTGCACGACCGGCAACCGTCTTCGGAACGGTGTTACTCGTCATCGCCGTGCTCGCCAGCCCACTCCCGTACCTCTGGGGAGTGTTCGGGCTTCCCTACCTCGCGGTTGTCGTCCCGGCGGATGCCGTCATGCTCTATGCTGCCGCCGAGAGTTTCGGGAACCCAACGGCAGGACAGAACCATCTGAAGTACGGGATGTTTCTCGCCGCAGTGGCGTTCGTCATCGGCCGAATCGCGGTTCTCTTTTGAGTGTTTCTACCGACTCAGATAGCAATCAAAAAGAATATAAGCGAATCACGACATCTTAATTCCAGATGAAACAGGGGGAGAAAACCGGCACCCAGTCGTCTCCTCTGCCGTTCACTGTCGGAAATACGGGTGCAACTCCGTACACTGAGGGACCATCATGTACAACTTAGGAGAGACGTTCTCGGGAATGGAAGTCAGTCCGGGAACGAACCTGCTCGTGGCAGGTCCACCGATGACTGGAAAGCGGCGTCTCACGTTCGACGTACTCGCACAGGGAACGGGCGACGGTGTGATCATCGTGACGACGAAGAGCACCGGCAAGCAGGTACTGTCGGAGTACGAGTCGCGCCGTGCCGGTTCCGACTCGCCGGTCGGTATCGTCGACTGCGTTTCGAAACAGCAGGGGATGAATCCGGGCCGAATCGACGGTATCGAGTTCGCATCCTCGCCCGTGGATATGACGGGCATCGGAATCAAGCTCTCGGAGTTCCTCCAACGATTTTACGACTCGGGTTCCCGGTCGAATCGAATCGCGTTCGACTCGCTTTCGACGCTCCTGATGTACTCGAATTTACAGACCGTCTTCCGATTCCTGCACGTCTTTACCGGCCGGGTACAGAGTGCGGAGGCGCTCGGACTGTTCGTCATCGACTCGTCGGCACACGACGCCAAGACGATGAGCACGCTTCGACAGCTGTTCGACGGCGAAATCGAGGTTCGAGAAGCGGACGGAAACGAATCCGAAATCAGAATGAAGGGCGTCGGCACGGCGACCAACTGGCAACGGATGGAACCGAAGTAGCCGGAAAAGCCCCGCGGAGAAGTAGTCACTCCCGTGGAGGAAGGGCGAATCCTTTTGCGCGCACGCCGCGTCCGTTCTCCCATGCCAATCGAACGAGATGACGACCTTCGAGATATCCTCGAACTCGACACCGTTGCGGTCGTCGGCTGTTCTTCGACCCCCGGCAAGGACGCCCACGAGATACCGAAATATCTCCGTGACCACGGGTATACTGTTATTCCCGTCAACCCCTTCGCGGACGAGATCTTCGACCGTGAAGCGGTCGACTCCCTCGCCGACGTGGACGAAGAAATCGATATCGTCGACGTGTTTCGACCGAGCGACGAGGTAGCCGACATCGTCGATGCCGTCCTCGAACGCGACGATGTAGATACTGTCTGGTTGCAACTCGGCATCCGTGACGACGAGGCGGCAAAACGGGCGGAAGACGCCGGGAAACGCGTCGTACAGGACCGCTGTATGAAAGTCGAACACGGCCGACTGATGGGATAAGAACTCGAGGCGTTACCCTCCCTGTTCGGGTCCGGACTATCCGTCCCACTCCGTGAACGAGCGATAGATTCCCTTCGAGAGGTAGCGCTCGCTGGAGTCGGGGAAGATGGTGACGACGGTGTCTGCGGGCGCGTCGATTTCGCCGTCACGGATCTTTTCGGCGACCTGCTGGGCCGCGATGCTCGCCGCGCCTGCGGAGGAACCGACGAGGTGTCCTTCCTCGCGTCCGAGTCGTTTCAACTCGCCGTGGGCAGTTTCGTCAGGCACTTGGATGATTTCGTCCACGAGGTCGGGTTCGAACAGTTCGTTCGTGTCCGTGTTGTGTGTCCCGATACCCTCGATTTTGTACTCCCCTTCGGGCACGTCGGCACCTTTGGTCGTGGAGTACAGCGACCCTTCCGGTTCGACGGCGGCGACGTAGGTGTCGGGATTCCGGTCGAGGGCGTACTTCGCCATGCCCATCAACGTTCCCGCAGTGCCACAGCCGGCCACGACCGCGCCGACGTTACCGTCCAGTGCGTCGTAGAGTTCCGGGCCGGTCGTCTCGTAGTGGGCTTCGACGTTCAGTGGGTTACCGAACTGCTGTGGAACGACCGCGTTCGGCGTCTCGTCGGCGATCTGGTGGGCGCGTTCGATTGCCCCACCCATCCCGTCGGCCGTCGGCGTGTTGATGACTTCCGCGCCGAGTGCGGCCATGAGCTGTTGTTTCTCCTTGCTGAACCGTTCGGGCACGACGAACACGGCGTTCACGTCGAGTTGTCCCGCCGCGACGGCGAACCCGATACCGGTGTTTCCGGCGGTCGGTTCGATGACCGTTCCGCCCGGTTCGAGTTCGCCGCGTTCAAGCATCTGCTCTACCATGTACTTCCCGATGCGGTCCTTGACGCTCGCGCCGGGGTTGAACGACTCCAACTTCGCATACACTGGAACCTCGTCCGGTGCGGCGTGAACACGGACGAGCGGCGTCCGCCCGACCGTGTCGAGCACCGAATCGAGTGGCTCCTGATGTGTCGTCATGCGGCAAAAAATGACGGGAGGGCTGTTAGTCGTTATTATGTCCGGCTCCCGAATCGCCTACGTGCTCGCTTCGACCGTCTCGTCGCCGGCGTCGTCAGTCGGTTCGTCGCTCGATTCGGACGACTCGATGTCCGCCAGCACTTCGTCCACGTCGATACCTTCCTCGCGGGCCAACGCCTCGATGAGCGCGCGCTGGTGTGCGTTCTCCGTTTCGAGTCGTTCGACCCGCTGGTTCGTCGTCTCCAACGTGGTGCGCATATCGTTTATCTGCTCGCGGAGTTCGTTGAGTTTGACGTACAGTTTCTCAGCGGTGTCGGCTACCGTCTGAATCTTTTTCGCTGTGCTTCCGAGACCCATATCCCCCCGTTCGTTCCGAAGTAATGTGGGTTTTCCGACTCAAGCAAGGGACAACATCCAACGCAGTCAGTCCGCGTATTGCACGATATTCACGTTTTGACGGACATTACCCTCCGGTGTGTCGCTATGATATCGGTTTCCATGGCTGTTAGCCCGGAACGGTTGGAACACTCACCCGGTACGGTCGCCGTTTTTCCCGTACCATGAGGAGAGTTCTCACAAGGAACGGTTGGAATCGACGCGTCGTTCGTAGCCTTTCCTTTGTCGCCGACAGCGGTGCGTTACCGCCCGACAGTCGGTCTATAACAAAGTGGCGGGATATCGGAGGTGTGGTCGTGTTGCCGAACGCCACCTCCCGACCGTGGTCACACGTTTCCGCTCCGCTACTGGCCGCTGTGCTAGGGGTGATGCTCGGCGACGTGATCACGACGGGAGTCGGTCTCCGACTCGGTTTGAACGAGGGGAACCCGTTCGTCGCCCACCTGTTGGGTGAGATGGGCCTCCTCGGACTGTTGCTTCTCAAGGCGGCGACCGTCGTCCTGCTGATAGTCCTCTCCGGGTGGACACAACGGTCCCGTCGGACGTTTCGACTCGGAAGCGTCGTCTATCTCGTGGTCGGACTGCTGGTCGTCCTCTCGAACCTCGTCGCAATCGTCAGTATCGGGTGAGTCCTCACGGCCGGGTAAGTTTCGGCACGAAACGCGAAACCCGAAAGGCCCTTAAGGCGGTATGGATTAGTGGAAAGTGGACTAGGTTGGGCAGTTAGGCCCTGCTCCTCGCCCGCGCTATGGTCTTGAGCGGGAACCGAACTCCGGACACGTCCGGTCAGACCGAGCCGGGCCCCGGAAGCCAACGCAGAAGCCTCGTCCTGCGGGGCCAGCGGTCCGTGTCGAACACTCGCAGGGGTGTCCCGTCACGGTTAGTCGATGGCAATCCGTCAGGCACGGAAGTGAGCAGCGGACCATCGAACAGCTGTCGCTCGTAGGATCGCGGGGTGGAGGAGGCAACAGGGATTCCCCGGTTCGGAACGCCGGGCAACTCCGGCCGTCCACATTCATATCGTATTCTTCCCGAGGAGTCGAAACGCCGTCTCACCCGTTCATCCGTGAGGACCGAATTCCCCACGTATCGAGCATGCTATCCACGAACACCTTCGTCCAGCGCGCGCGCTTTTTCGATGTCGTCTCGGGCTGTGCCACTTCGAACAGACACGACGGAACGTCGCGGTCGGCCCGCATCTTGTTGATGAGCATCGGGGTGGTGTCGTACTTCGTCTCGACCACGGGCGTGGCGACGAAGTCGTAAATCGGGTCGTACCCCGTGACGTACCCCTCGTTCAACACCCCGATAGCTTCGTCGACGCTGTCGACGATTTTCGGATGCTTCGAGCGGAACACGTTCTGTCCGACGCCGTCCCCGCGTCTGAATATCCCTTTCGAACTGTGGAGGTCGATGAACACGTCGGGGTCGTAGTCGCCGATGGCCGTCCAAATCTCCGTTGCGAGTGCGTTCTTCGGTGGTTCGCCGATGGGGAACTGCCTGTTCAAATCCATCTCCCCCGGCCACTCCCGCCGTTGGTGTCTGACGCCACGGATGTTCGCCTTTGGGAGGACGACGAGCGTCCCGGCGTCGATTTCCCACTTTCGGATGGCCTCCGCGGCCAAGTAGCCGCTCTCCTCGTTGCCGTGCATCCCGCCTTCGACGTACGCCGTTGGCCCGGGTTTCCCCGAGTGTATCTCGTAGACGGTCGTTTCCTGTTTCGTCCCCTTCCGAATCAGGGACGTTTTCACGGTCCGTTTGGCCGTCGTGGAAGTCGTCGTCCTCGTTTCGGTCGTTCCTTTCGATCGTCCGTTTTCGACGTCGTTTTCTCCTCCGCCTCGTTCTTCGGCCCGTTTCCGGAACATCCCGCGAGGACGATGGACCCGCCGACGGAAGTGGAAGCGGTGGCGGTGAGGAAGGCACGTCTACTACTACTATTCATATCCGAAAATTAATCCCGGCCTACTTCAACACTATTTCATGACCGTTGAAATTTATAAAAAATAGACCTGTCTCAGTCTTCCGATAGAACCGCCAACTCCGAGGGGTTCGAGATTTCGACGCCGCCGCCGAGCGTGCGGCACGGATACGGAATGTCGATACCTTCCGCGTCGAAGCGCTGTTTGACGGCGGTGACGTACTCCCCTCGAGTCTTCACGAAGTCGCCTCGCCTCGGGTCCGCGATCCAGAATCGGGATTTGAGGCCGACCGAGGAATCACCGAGTTCGGTAAGCCGAACGGACGGTTCGGGGTCGTTCAGAATCTCATCATGTCTTTCGGCTTCTTCAACGATGATATCCGTCGCTTTGTGGATGTCATCGTCGTAGCCGATGCCGAAGAGGAACTGGATGCGGAGTTTGTCCTTGGCGACGGGATTTTTGATGACGCCGTCCATCAGCACCGAGTTCGGTACCGTCAACAGTTCGTTGTCGAAGGTGCGGATGCGCGTCACGCGAAGGTCGATGTCCTCCACGATTCCGGAGTAACTGCCGCCGTCCCACTCTATCCAGTCGCCGATTTTGAACGGCTTGTCGGTGAAGATGAACACGCCGGCGACGAAGTTGGCGAGCAGGTCCTGCAGCGCAAAGCCGATGGCCAACGTCGCGGCGGCGGCGACGGTGGCGAGTGCGGTCAGGATGTTTCCGTATCCCGCGAACGCGAACGCGACTGCGACTGCCGCGAACAGGACTACGAATTGGGTAACTTTCGTGAGCGGAATCTTGATACTTTCTTCGTACCCGCGTCTGTCGAGTAGTCGCTTGACCAGCGGAACGACGAAGATTCGGCCGAGCAGGTAGAGGACGACGAACGAGACGAGGAAGTAAATCGCTTGCGTGACGGCCATCGCGTACCCTGTCGCCATCATATCCTTGAGGAACGGCAGCGGCTTTACCATCAGTGGTACACCGCCGTGTTACCGCGCGTTTCGATGAGTTTGGCGTTCACCTCGTCGGCCAGTTCTTCCGCGAGTTCGTCCGTCGAAGTGCCACCACGGGCCGCTCGGAGGAACTTGACTTTGACCAACTTCTCGTTCTGAAGCTGACCTTTCAACTCCTCGGTGACGGCATCGAGTCCGCTCTTGCCGACCCACACCGTCACGTCGAGGTCGTGTGCCTCCTTTCGCAACTCCTGATTGCTCATAAGTGCCGGATAGTTTGGCGCGACTGCCTTTAAACCTTGCAACCAACCACGTGGGGTATATCGAGGGTGTGAATATCACGCACTCGTCTGCGGGTTTCAACAGCTTTGTATCGAATGAATCCAGATGTTCGAGTATGACTCAGAAGGTCGTCGTGCTCGGTGCTGGCTATGCTGGTGCTGGCGCGATACAGCAACTCGAAGAAGAACTCGACGACGCCGACATCACGTGGGTGTCGGACAAGGACTACCACCTCGTCCTTCACGAATCCCACCGCGTCATCCGTGACCCGCGAACCCAGGAGAAGGTCACGATTCCGATTCACGAGATAAAATCGCCGAGCACGCGGTTCGTGCACGACACCGTCACGGACATCGAGACGGACGACCGAACCGTCGAACTCGAAGACGGTGCCGACCTCGATTACGACTACCTCGTCGTCGCGCTCGGAAGTAAGACCGCCTACTACGGCATCCCCGGAATGGCGGAGAACGCGCTCACGCTGAAGAGCCTCGATGACGCGCTCGAAATCCACGAACAGGTCAAGGAAGCCGCGAAGACGGCGTCCCGAAACGACCCCGCGAAGGTCGTCATCGGCGGGGCGGGACTGTCCGGCATCCAGAGCGCCGGTGAAATCGCGGAGTACCGCGACAAACACCGCGCACCCATCGACATCTACCTCGTGGAAGCGCTCGACGAAATCATGCCCGGCATGGACCCCGAACTGCAGGGGACGGTCAAGAAGTACGTCCTCGAAAAGGACATCAACATCCTGACCGGCGACCCGATTACGGAAGCCAACGAGGACGAGATTCAGTTCGACGAGGGCGAACCCCTCGACTACGACGTGTTCGTCTGGACCGGCGGCGTCACCGGCCGCGACGCGATGGACGGCACCGAACTCGACAACGAACACAACCGCGTCACCACGGAATCGGACTTCCAGACCAGCGACGACCGCGTGTTCGCCATCGGCGACTGTGCCATCATCGACCAGGGCGAAAACCCGGCACCGCCGACCGCACAGGCCGCGTGGCAGGCCGCCGAAGTCGTCGGCGAGAACGTCTCCCGCGCCATCTACGGCCAACCGCTCAAGACGTGGACGTTCGACGACAAAGGGACGGTCATCTCCATCGGCGACGAGGCCGTCGCTCACGGCGTCAAAGTGGCCGGGTTCGACTTCCCCGTCAACACGTTCAACTCCGTCGCCGCGGAGACGCTGAAGAAAGTGATCGCGGCACGCTGGATCGCCGACATCTCGTCGTACAACCGCGCCGTTCAGGCGTGGAGCGTGCTGTAAACCGGTACCGCCGATAGACCGTTCTCGACCGCTTTTTACGGAATCCGAACGTCGTGTGAAAGCGTTCCGATTCCCTCGATTTCGACTTCGACCGAGTCCCCGTTTTCGAGGGGACCGACGCCCGCGGGCGTGCCCGTGATGATGACGTCGCCCGGCTCCAGCGTGAGGTAGGTCGTGATTTCCGCGATGAGTTCCGGCACGGAGAAGATGAACTGGTCGCGCGAGGATTCCTGTCGGACCTCCCCGTTGACGCGGAGTTGGACGCCGGCGTCGTCCGGCACTTCGTCGGGCGTCGCCATCACCGGACCGAGCGGACAGGAGTTGTCGAACGCCTTTCCGCGGATCCAGTTCTGTTCCAAATCCTGGTCGTCGCGGTTCGAGATGTCGTCCACGCACGTGAACCCTGCCACGACGTCCATCGCGTCCTCCTCGGCGACGTGGCGACACTGCTCGCCGATGATGACGCCGAGTTCCGCCTCGTGGTCGATGCGCTCCTTTCCAGGGAGCAGTGTTACCGTATCGCCGTGAGAAGCCACCGAGTTCGGTGGTTTGAGGAACAAGAGCGGGCGCGTCGGAACCTCCTTGTTCCGCTCGGCCGCGTGGTCCGCGTAGTTCAAGTCCGACGCAGACGATCTTCGTCGGTTCGCATGGCGCGAGGATTTCGACCTCCTCCGGGGCATAGCTGTCGTCCGCAAAGTGAAGTTCGCCGTCGCGCCATTCGCCAGTTCTGACCGACCCTGCCGGGTCGCGGAATCGGACTCGATGCATATGCGAGGTGTCGTAGTCGGGAGTCTAAATCGTTCGGACTCCGGTAAGAGTACTGTCCACACGTATCGCCCCGAATCGCTCCTGACCGAACTACGAGAGCGGGACAAAGCCAGTTATTTAACCTTTTAAGCACTGCATCTGATAGACAATACAATGGCTGAGAAAACGACGGAGGTAAATGAATCTGCCTCTCAGCAGGATGTCGGCACGGAGCTCTCCCGCGATATGGGCCTGTGGGACATCACCTTTATCGGAATCGGGGCGATGATCGGAGCGGGTGTTTTCGCGCTGACCGGGTTCGCCGCCGGTCTCGCCGGTCCCGCCCTCATGCTCGCGTTCCTCCTCAACGGAATCGTCGCCAGTTTCACTGCAATGTCGTACGCGGAACTCGGCGCGTCGTTCCCCCAATCGGGCGGTGCGTACAGTTGGGTGACTGAAGCACTGCCGAGTCCGTACGGGTTCTACACCGGATGGGCGAACTGGTTCGCTCAAGCGGTCGCGTGTGCGCTCTATGCAGTCACTTTCGGTGTGTTCCTCACCGAGTTCATCATCGTCTACACCGGTCTCGGTCACGAGTTCGTACTCTTCGGGTTCCTGACCCGCCCGCTGACCGAACGGCTTTTGGCCGGCCTCATTATCGCCCTGTTCTCCTACATCAACTACCGCGGTGCGGAGGAGACGGGGACCATCGGAATCGTCATCACGACGGCGAAGATCATCATCCTCGGCATCTTCGTCATCTTCGGCGCGTTGGCGACGTTCAAACAGCCGAACTGGTCGACCAAGTTCCTCGCCAGTCCGCGGTTCATGCCTGCCGGAGTCGGCGGAGTCATGGCGGCGATGGGGTTCACCTACGTCGCCTTCGAAGGGTACGACATCATCGTCCAGAGCGGTGAGGAGATAATCGACCCCGGGACGAACATCCCGAAAGCCATCTTCTACTCCATCGTCGTCGTCATCCCGATCTACATTCTCGTCGCGTTCGCCTCCATCGGCGGCATCGACGTCACGCAGAACCTCCTCAACATCGCCGACATGTCCAACGCGTCCGGGAAGGTGTACACGTGGCAACTCCTCGGCAACCTCGGCGAACTCGGCATCATCCGCGCCGCAGGACAGTTCGTTCCGTACGGCCTCTCTTTGCTGCTCGTTGCCGGTATCGCGGCGACGATGAGCGCGCTGAACGCCACGCTGTACGCGTCGAGTCGTATCGGGTTCGCGATGGCTCGTGACCACCTCCTGCCGCCGAAGCTCTCGGAGATTCACCCGGAGAAACGCTCGCCGTACCTCTCGATTGCGGTGTCCGGCACCATCATCCTCCTGATGGCGGTGACGCTCCCGATCGAGAGCGTCGCGGCATCCTCCAGCATCATGTTCATCCTCCTGTTCTCGATGGTGAACATCGCGGCCATCGCGATGCGGCGGAATCGACCGAACCTGGAGCGACCGTTCAAAATCCCCTTCATGCCGTGGATTCCGATTCTCGGGATCATCTTCCAGTTACTGCTCACCCCGTTCCTGCTGCGATCGCTCGGTATTCAACCGTGGGAGGACGGCTTTACCGCAGTGGTGACGATGCTCGCGTGGTTCGCGCTCGGCATCGTCGTCTGGTACGCCTACTCCGAGGAGAAGGAACTCGAACGGCTCGAAGAGGAAGCACCGACCGTCGTCACACACCGTGCGGCCGAACGCCGCGACTATCAACTCGTGGTTCCCATCGCGAACCCCGAAAACGCGGACCAACTCATGCAGACCGCCATCGATCTCGCACGCGAGAACGACGGTGAGATACTGGTGACGAGCGTGGTCACCGTCTCGCCACAGACGCCGCTCTCCCAAGGTCGGCAGTTCGTTACCGAAGAAAAGGAGAACGTCCTCAATCGAGCCATCCAAATCGGCGAGGACGCCGATGTCCCCGTGAGTGGCACGATTCGCATCGGTCACGACGTAACCGACGCCATCCTCAACACCATCGACCAGCACGACAGTACGGCGGTACTTCTCGGCTGGCAGGGCGGCGACCAGACTCGACGCCGTGACATCGTTCTCGGAAGCACGGTCGACCGAATCGCACAGGACGCACAGGCGGACGTCCTCGTCGAGCGCATCGGGAAGAAAGCGTCCCAAAACATCGACTCGATTCTCGTGCCGATGGCAGGCGGTCCGCACGCCGAATACGCGACGACCATCGCGGAGGCCATCGCACGACCGGAGAACGCTCGCGTCGAAATCCTTCACGTCGTCTCCCCGGATGCCTCGGAGAGTGACCGTCAAGAAGCCCAAGCCCTCGTCGAAGAGGGCGCAGCGGAGTTCGATAGCGAGGGCGAGATTACGACCGCCGTCATCGAGAGCGACAACGTCTCGGATGCGATATTGGAGCACTCGGCCGACTTCGACCTCACCGTCATCGGTGCGACGAGGGAGGGCCTCCTCGAACAGATCGTCTTCGGTGCGGTTCCCGAAGAAATCGCACGACGTTCGGACAACATCGTCATCATGGCCAAGAAGAACCTCGGCATCACCTCCATCATCCAGCGCTGGTTGTAACGGCTATCCCTTCCAGGGATTCGGACTGTTTTTTCGAGCGAGTTTTAAGTGGAGTTCCGACCAGCGTCGCATGTGGGACCGCAAACGGGATGGAAACGACTCACTCTGTTCGTGGAAACCACCCCACTCGTCGCCAACATCTTTTAAGACTGTTTAGCCACAACCCCAACCCACACCATGGAACTCACTTGGTACGGACACTCGACGTGGCACGTTACCGTTGACGACACGGAACTCCTCATCGACCCGTTCTTCGACAACCCGAAGACGGACACCGACCCCGAGGAACTCGACCCGGACTACGTCCTGCTCACGCACGGGCACGCGGACCACATCGCGGACTCCGACCGCTTCCGTGATGCACACTTCATCGGCACGCCGGAGGTCATCGGCTACGTCACCGACGAGTACGGCGTCGAGGACGGCACCGGCATGAACCTCGGCGGCACCTTCGAGGCCGACGACGCCTTCGTCACGATGGTCCGTGCCGACCACTCCAACGGCCTGGATTCGGGCTACGGTGCTTCCGGCGGCATGCCCGCCGGTTTCGTCATCAGCGACACGAAGCCGACCCAAGTCTCCGACGAGGACAGCGAGACGTTCTACCACGCTGGCGACACCTCCTTGATGACCGAGATGCGCGACGTCATCGGCCCGTTCCTCGAACCCGACGCCGTCGCCCTGCCCATCGGCGACCACTTCACCATGGGCCCGGCACAGGCCGCCATCGCGGCGGACTGGTTGGACGCCGATTACGTGTTCCCGATGCACTACGACACGTTCCCACCAATCGAACAGGACACCGAGGACTTCGTCCGCGAAGTGGAGGCCACCGGCAACGACGCCGAAGTCCACGTTCTGGACGGCGACGAGACGTTCGACCTCTCCGACCAACTCTGGTGACGGAGAACGAGTAGGGTGCGTCGGTAAATTCTCACTTTTCACCGAGTTCGAGTGTACCGAGAGCCGTCAGTTTGAATGGAAGCGTTCAGTGATGGATTTCGGTCCGATTGTGACACGAAAATGGGTTTGATCGGGTCGTGCTTTCAGTACCCGAGCCACACCAAGACCGCACCGCCACGTCCACTCCAACCGGTTCATACACAATGAGGAGATGTCATCTGGTGCAGACATTTCAACCCTGATTAGGCGAACTGGAGGGCGGAGTTTATGATTCCTTTTCAACACAGTTTTACGAATACCGAAAACTAATTGCCGGGAGATTGGATGCCACGCCAGCGACTTACATCACATTGGCCATATCCATTATTACCCGCAGTAACCACCGTGCCGTCCGATTTCAGCCCGAGAGAATGAGTGCACCCTGCCGCAACCGCCACAATATCGCCCCAACCGCTTACGTCGCATTGGCCGTGAGCATTCCAACCCGCGGCCGCCACCGTGCCGTCCGGTTGAAGGCCGATGGTATGCTCACTACCGACCGCTATCGCCACCGTATCACTCCAGTCATTTACGTTGCATTGACCTTCATTATTTTGACCCACAGCCATCACCGAGCCATCCGATTTCAGCCCGACGGTATGAAGGTAACCCGCCGCCACCGCAACCACATCATTCCAGTCACTCACACCGCATTGGCCACCATGCTCATTCCAACCTACGGCCGTCACCGTGCCGTCCGATTTCAGCCCGACGGTATGGGCATTACCGGTGTTCGTCGCCAGATGAACGTTACCAGCCGCGACCGCCACGATATCCCGCCAGTCGCTCACATCGCATTGACCGCATTTACTATCTCCTACCGCAACCACCGTGCCGTCCGATTGAACCCCGACGCTATGACGATGACCCGCCGCGATGGTATCGTTCGATGAAATGTAATCCATGTTTTATCTTCTTGAGAAGGAGGCTTCTCGTATTATAATTCCTCTATTCCGACCGACTCCTCGCAACTATCTTTCTCGATTTTACACCTTCACTCCGTCAATCCCGACCGGAAGAACAAGCCTTAGGAGTGTTGCGGCGAACGTGGAAACTGCAATGCCAGAAGTCACTACCACGTCGGAAGAGGGCTACAGCGCAGAAAACGACATCCGCGATTTCTCCGTCACCATCGACGCGACGGGCGAGGATGCACCGGACACGCTCGAAACACTGCTCGCGGCGTACGGTTCGTGCTACGTCCCGGCCCTTCGCGTGGGCGGCGAACAGCGCGGTGCCGGCGACCTCGGCAAGATCGAAATCGACGTGAGCGGCGACCTGAACGACGACGACAAACTCGAAGCCGTCGCGTTCGACATCAAGTGGGAGACCGAAACGGACGACGAAACCGCACAGGACGTCATCGACCGCGCGTTCGAACTCTGCAAGGTTCACGACGCCGTCAAAGAGAGTCTGCACGCCGACGCGACGGTCGAGACGGGCGCGTTCTGATTCCGTCTAACCCCGAAAGGGAAGCGTTAAAAGTCGCGCGGCGGAACGTGAGTGTATGAGTCAGACCCAAAAACAAGCGCGGAAATGCGTCTCGTGCGGGATCAACATCTCCGGCACGAACGCCGCGTCGTTCAAATGCCCCGACTGTGGGCAGACCATCTACCGCTGTGCGAAGTGCCGCAAGCAGAGCAACCTCTACGAATGCCCCGACTGTAAATTCCTCGGACCGTAAAACCATGGGAAAAGTAGCAGCCAAAGTCAAAGTGATGCCGCAGAGCCCGGAAATCGACTTGGACGATCTCCAAGAAAAACTCGAAGACTCGCTCCCTGAGGGTGCGAAAATCAACGGCTTCGAGCGCGACGATGTCGCGTTCGGTCTCGTCGCCCTCCTGCCGACGGTCATCGTCCCCGACGATGCCGGTGGCACGGAAGCGGTCGAAGAGTCGTTCTCGTCCGTCGAAGGCGTCGAGAGCGTCGAAGTGCAGAACGTCGGTCGGATATAATTCCGGTTTTTCGTTTTTCTCGCTACTCCGTGAGCGACTGGTACACCGCCGCTACGTCGGCGTCCTCGACGAACCCACCGTGATAGCAGAGCGTCCGGTTCGTGTCGAACGCCGAGAGTTTGCCGACGGAATCGACTGCGGTTTCCATCTCGGGCGTGAACCGCTCGTCCGGGCCTCGAAGGCCGTTTTCGTCGGCAGTCATGGCGTCCCCTGCGATGAGTAGTTCGGCATCGGGAAGGACGACCGACACGTGACCCGGCGTGTGTCCCGGCGTTTCGACCACGCGCGCCGGTCCGGCCTCGGTTCGGAGCGTGACGCCGTCGACGACCTGAACGTCGACCGGAACGGGGGGATAGCGGTCCGACTTGACGAGTTCCTCGTCGCCTTCGATGGCGGGCGTGTCGCCGGTCGATGCCATTACGGTCGCCTCGGTTCGGTCGAGCAGGTCCGTCCGCGCCGCCGACGTGGTCGCCGTCCTGATGGGTCAGAAACAGCGTCTCGACGTCGTCCAGCGAGAAGCCGTGTTCGGCGAGTGCGTCGGCCAGTGTCGTCCACCTCGCCGGGGAATCCGGCGTCGAAGAGAATCAGACCGTCCTCGGTTTCGATACCGGAGAGGTTGATGGTCATCTCCCGGTCCCCCCGCTCGAAGGTCAGTGGAAACGCGTACACGTGGTCGGTGAGTTCCATGCGCGACGCTACGGCTTTCGGTGGGGTGTATCATTCGGCTCCGGCATCCAGTTCCGGAACGCAAAAGCGAGGGGTCTACTTCAACGCGGCGTCGAACGCTCCCTGAAGGTCGGCTTTCAGGTCGTCGACGTGCTCGATACCGATGCTGGCGCGGATGAGGCCGTCGGTGAGGCCGGCGGCGAGTCGCTCCTCTTTCGGAATCGCGGCGTGGGTCATCGTCGCGGGCTGTTCGATGAGTGATTCGACGCCGCCGAGACTCTCGGCGAGGGTGAACACGTCCGTCTCGGCGACCACGTCGGCCGCCTCTTCGAGCGAGGCGTCGAGTTCGAAGCTGACCATGCCGCCGAAGTCGGTCATCTGTTCGGCCGCGAGTTCGTGGTTCGGGTGGGATTCGAGGCCGGGGTAGTACACCGTCTCCACTGCCTCGTGGTCGTCCAACCACTCCGCGATGGCGCGGGCGTTGTCACAGTGGCGGTCCATCCGCACGCCGAGGGTCTTCGTCCCGCGCAGGACGAGGAAGCAGTCGTGCGGGCCGGGGGTCGCACCGACGCTGTTCTGGTAGAAGCCGAACCGTTCGTCCAACTCCTCGTCGTCCGTGATGAGCGCACCGCCGACCACGTCGGAGTGGCCGCCGAGGTACTTCGTCAACGAGTGGGAGACGACGTCCGCGCCGAGTTCGAGCGGGCGCTGGAGGTACGGCGTGGCGAAGGTGTTGTCCACCGCACAGAGTGCATCCGCGTCCTCGGCGATGTCGGCCATCGCGGCGATGTCGACGACGTTGAGCAGGGGATTCGTCGGCGTTTCGACCCACAGCAGTTCGGTGTTCTCGCGCACCGCGTCCGAAACTTCGCTCGGGTCGGTCATATCCACGAAGGAGAATTCGATATCGTAGTCGGCGTACACCTGCGTGAAGATGCGGTGCGTGCCGCCGTACACGTCCTCGCTGGCGATGACGTGGTCGCCGGAGGAGAGCAGGTTGAGCACGGTGTTGATGGCACCCATCCCGCTGGAGAAGGCGCGTCCGTACTCCCCGCCTTCGAGGCTGGCGAGGTTGTCTTCGAGGTCGGTTCGCGTCGGGTTGCCAGTGCGCGAGTACTCGTAGCCGCGGTGGTCGCCGGGGCCGTCCTGCACGTACGTCGAGTTGGCGTAGATTGGCGTCATCAGCGCACCCGTCTCCTCGTCGGGTTCCTGGCCGGCGTGGATGGAGCGCGTTTCGAACCTGAAATCGTCGCTGTCGGTCATGCGCGATGCAACGAACCGAGGGAGGGTTATCCTTTCGTCTCGTGGTCGGGAACAAGAGGCATGTAGTGGGGGGGCGTGTCGAAGGATATGGACGAACGCACGCTGGGGAAAACGGGGTACGACGTGACCGAAATCGGCATGGGAACGTGGAACATCGGCGCGGACTGGGGTGACGTTTCAGACGAGGAGGCACACGAAGCGGTTCGTGCCGCCCTCGATACCGGAATCTCGTTCCTCGACACGGCCGACGTGTACGGCGACGGACGAAGCGAGCGCGTCATCGCGGACGTGCTCGCGGAGTCGGAAACGGACGAACGACCCTATCGTGGCGACCAAAGCCGGACGACGACTCGACCCGCACGAGGCGTCGGGGTACGGGGAATCGAACCTCCGCGAGTTCGTGAACCGAAGTCGGGACAACCTCGACATGGACTCCCTCGATTTGCTCCAACTGCACTGCCCGCCGACGGACGTGTACTACCGACCCGAAACGTTCGACGCACTGGACGGCCTGAAAGCGGAGGGGAAAATCGACCACTACGGCGTCAGCGTCGAACGCGTCGAGGAAGGGCTGAAGGCCATCGAATATCCCGGCGTGGAGACGGTCCAGATAATCTTCAACCCGTTCCGCCAACGCCCGGCGGAACTGTTCTTCGACGAGGCGCGCCGACGCGACATCGGAATCATCGTCCGCGTGCCGTTGGCCTCCGGCCTGTTGACCGGACAGCTCTCGGCGGACACCGAATTTCCGGAAAACGACCACCGGAACTTCAACCGAGACGGCGAAGCGTTCGACCGGGGCGAGACGTTCGCCGGCGTTCCGTACGAACAGCGGACTCGACGCCGTGGATGAACTCGAACGATTGGTGCCCGAGGATGCGACGCTGGCGCAGTTCTCGCTTCGATGGATACTCGACCACGATGCGGTTTCGACCGTCATTCCGGGTTCGACCAATCCGGACCACATCCGGGAGAACGTCATCGCCGCATCCCTTCCGCCGCTCACGGGCGAGGAAATAGACCGCACGAGGCGGATTTACGAGGAGCACGTGGCGGATGCGGTTCACCAACGCTGGTAACCCCGGAACGAGTGTGAACAACCCCCACGAACAGGCGATTTTCCCCGACGAGGAACGTATCTTTTATAACCGTCACTGAACAAGAGCGTCATACGACTATGCCGAGCTCGCACGGACCGTACAACACCACCCGAGAAAAGCTTTCGAACAACCCCCGCGACCGTGGCACCTCGCCACCACAGCGTGCAGTCCAGCAGTACGAGAACGGACAGAAAGTCCACCTGAAAATCGACCCGAGCGTCCGTAAAGGTCGCTTCCACCCCCGCTTCAACGGCCGAACGGGCGAAGTCGTCGGAAAACAGGGCAAAGCGTACAAAGTCATCATTAAGGACGGCGGCAAGGAAAAGACGCTCATCACCCAACCCGCACACCTCCGCGGACAGAAGTAAGCTATGACGATCTTCAAGGAAAAGCTCGACGAGGAGTATCTCACCACGCCGGAGGCAAAGGAACTCCTCGCGGATATCGAGCGCGACCGAGCGCTGGATGAGTCCCGCGAGATGCCGTACAACCTTTCCCGGGCCATCGAGCACGTCAATCGGTTCGCCGCCCTCGACGCCGAGGAATCCCGCGAACTGGTTTCCGACCTGCTCGAACTGGAAAAGGTGGACGAGCAGACGGGCTACAAAATCGCCGACCTCCTGCCGCAGGACCGCGACGAACTGCGCGCGGTGTACGCACAGGAGCGATTTACCCTCTCGGGCGACGAGTTGGACGAGATACTGAACGTCGTGGCGAAGTACGAGTAACTTCACCGATTCTTTAAGTTGCTCGTCGCCGTATTCCATCCCAATGAGTGAATCCGAGACTGACAGCGAAGCGTCGGCTGTTGTACTCGACTTCCTGCCGAACGGTCGAGCGGAAGACGACCGTCCGCAGTATCAGAAGGAGCCAGTCGCCTACGTCCTCACCGAATCCGACTTCCACCTCCTCGAACTCACGTTCGAACAGGACGCGAGCGTTGGTATCGGCGACAGTATCCCCATCGAACCGCCCGAGGCGCGCGAGAACGTCATCAACGTGCGCGAAATCCCCTACGGAGACCTCACCTCCGCCGCACAGTCCGAACTCGAACACGCCGTTACGGACATCGTGAACCGCCACGAGGAGCGGTTCGTGGACTTCTACAACGACGCCCAGCCGATTACCCTCCGACTCCACCAACTGAACCTGCTCCCCGGAATCGGGAAGAAACTGCGCAACCACGTGCTCGAAACGAGAAAGCGAAAACCGTTCGAGAGCTTCGATGACCTCGAAGAGCGCGTTTCGGGGCTTCACAACCCGAAGGACGTCCTCGTCGAGCGAATCCTCGAAGAGATTCGCTCGGACGATTTGAAGTATCGAACGTTCGCTCGCCACGACTGACGAAGGAGCGGTGCGACGGATAACGGCGTCACGGACCGCCGTCCGGTCCTTTTTCCCTTCGTTTCAACGTAACTATCGTGAAATACTCCACAGTTACAACTCGGTGGGTTTACGCCACTCGCACCGGTAGACTGGTCCAACGATGGAACGTTCGCCACCCGAGGAACCCGGTAGGAGAGACCCCGACGCGCTGATTCGCCGCGCAGGCGCGCGGGGTGACCCGAACCGCGACCAGCATTTCCTCGTGGACGACCGAGTCGTCGATAGAATACCGACGTACGCCGAGGAGATGAATCTCGACCACGTGCTCGAAATCGGCGGCGGTCCGGGCGTGCTCACCGACCGTCTGCTCGCGGTTGCCGACCGAGTGACGGTCGTGGAACGCGACCGGACGTTCGCCGATTTCCTTCGACGCGAGTTTCAAGCCGAACGTGGCGCGGAGCGCCTCACTGTCGTGAACGGCGACGCGCTGTCGGTCGAACTCCCCGACTTTTCGGCGTGTATCGCCAACCTCCCGTACGGGATTTCGAGCGAAATCGCGTTCCGACTGCTCCCGCTCGGGAAACCCATGCTGTTGATGTTCCAAAAGGAGTTCGCCGAACGCATGGCCGCCGAGGCCGGGAGCGACGACTACGGAAGGCTCTCCGTGACGGCACAGCATTACGCCGACGTGGAAGTCGTGGAAATCGTCCCGCGCGAGGCGTTCGCGCCGCAACCCGAAGTCGAGAGCGCAATCGTCCGGACGACCCCCAGAAAACCGGACTACGAGGTGGACGACGAGGAATTCTTCCTCGACTTCGTGAAGGCCGTGTTCACCCAGCGCCGGAAGACGATTCGCAACGGGATTCGGAACACGGCCCACATCTCGGGACTGGACGACCCGGATGCCGTGGTTGACGCGCTCGAATCTCCGGACGACGAGGTTCTGGGTGAGGACATCCTCCGGAAACGCGCAGGGAAGGTCACGCCCGCCCAGTTCGCGGCGATGACGCGGGTTGCCGACGAGGTCGGACGGAGTGGTGGTTGATGGCGGGGTTGATAGATTTCAGTGAGGGTCTGTGGGTGGACGCGCGCATCTTCGTCACGGCGTTCATTCTCGTCGCGTTGCTCGCTGGTTTCTTCACTGCGTGGCGCAGCCGACGGAAACTCCAGAAGACGCTACCGAATGCGTTGGTCAACGTCATCGTAACCGCGTCGTTCGTCGTCTTTGCCGGGTTGGCGGTGCTGACGCTGATGTTCGCGTGGGATTACGTCCACTCGACGGTGTTATTCTTCTCACAGGTGAACTTCGAGGACTACCTGAACTCGAAGAACGCGGCCAAACTTCTCCTCTCGATAGGCGCTCTTGCCGCCGCCTACGTCGTCACGGGTATCGTCCGGGAAGCCATCGACCGTCTCACCAAGCGACGGGACGCCATCTCGCGCCATCAGGCACAGGTGCTCCATCGGGTCACGCAGGTGACGGTGTACGTCATCGCCGGGGCGACCATCCTCGGAATCTGGAATATCGATCTCACTGGCCTGCTCGTCGGTGCCGGGTTCCTCGGTATCGTCGTCGGGATGGCCGCCCGGCAGACGCTCGGGTCGGTGCTGGCCGGGTTCATGCTGATGTTCGCCCGGCCGTTCGAAATCGGGGATTGGGTGGAGATAGAGGAGCGGGAGGGTATCATCACGGACATCTCGATTTTCAATACGCGAATCCAGACGTTCGACGGCGAGTACGTCCTGATTCCCAACGACATCGTCGGCGGGAGTACCGTCATCAACCGGAGTCGAAAGGGCAGACTGCGGTTGGAGGTGGACGTCGGTATCGACTACGACGGCGACATCGAACGGGCCACCGAAATCGCGGAAAAGGTCATGGGCGAACCGGAGGACGTGCTTGCCGTGCCGTCCCCGGCGGTCGTGACCAAGTCGCTCGATGACTCCGCCGTCGTCCTCGGCCTTCGATTCTGGATAGACAAACCCAGCGCGCGTCGGAAGTGGCGGGCGAAAACGACAGTCATCAACGCGGTGAAGAAGGCGTTCGACGACGAGGGAGTCAAGATACCGTTCCCACAGCGCGAACTGTCCGGCCGTGCGGAGACGAACGGTTTTCAGGTCGCCCGCGAACGGAAACGCGAACTCGGGGCGACGGCGGACGGCGGCCAGGAGCAGACCGACGGCGGGACGGAACCGGAAGAGGGCGAGAACGGTTCGGTGAATAACGGCGATGAAGGAAGTTCAACGGATGATGCCGACGAAGGAGACTCCGTGGACGACGGTGATGGACAATGACGGACCTCGCGGAACGGCGCGGTGAGGAGACGGAGGTGTACCAACCGGCCGAGGACTCACATTTGCTCGCGGAAGTCGCGGCCGACGACATAGCGGCGGACGACTCCGTCCTCGAAGTCGGTACGGGGTCGGGGTACGTGTCGGAGTTCGTGGCCAACGGGACGAATGCCCGTGTCGTCGGTGCGGACGTGAATCCTCACGCGTGCGAGCGCGCACGCGAGAGAGGAGTCGAAGCGGTACGTGCGGACTTGGTATCGCCGTTCCGCGACGGTGCGTTCGACGCGGTGTTGTTCAACCCGCCGTATCTCCCGACCGACCCGGACGAGGAGCGTGACGACTGGATGGAACGTGCCCTCTCCGGCGGCGAATCGGGGCGGGAAGTCATCGACCCGTTTCTCGATGCGGTCGGACGCGTACTCGCACCGGACGGACGGGTGTATCTGCTCGTCAGCAGTCTCGCGGGCGTGGAGGAAGTCGTCTCGCGGGCGGGAGAGAACGGGTTTAGCGCCGTCGCGCTCCGCGACGAGTCGTTTCCGTTCGAGACGCTGACGATTTTAAAGCTCGTCCGCTGAGCCCAGCTGGAATTACCAAGGGTTATTTTCCCGAACGGAAAATATTAAACACCAGCATAACCAACCCCCGGTAATGACTCAGCGAATCGCCACGACAACGGGACTGTTCCCGCTTCCCGATTGGGCGAAAGACGACCTCTCCGACCTGAAAGGCCACCAGAAACACGACCTCATCTCCGGCGACGAAGGGCCGGAGTTGACCGCCGTGTACGACGACGCACGGTCGGAGGTCCTTGCGGTGCAACAGGACGCCGGACTCGACCGCATCGTGGAGGGTCAACTGCGGTGGGACGACATGCTTGCCCACCCCTTGACGGTACACGACTCGGTCGAAACGGGCGGAATCGTGCGCTACTACGACAACAACAACTTCTACCGCGACCCCGTGGTCGTGGACGAACTCACCTTCGACGGCGACGTGGCGAGCGAACTGGAGTCCGCCACCGAACACGCCGACGACGTGCAGGCCGTCCTCCCCGGTCCCTACTCGCTCGCGGACCTCGCCACCGACGACTACTACGGCGACGACGCGGAGTTCCTCGCGGCCATCGCCGAGTTCCTCGCGGGTGAAGTCGAAGCGTTCCCGGGCGTCGAAACGCTGTTCCTGCTCGAACCGTCGCTCGTCGTGAACCCGCCGGAGGACGGCGAGGACGCTCGTGCCAGCGAGGCTATCGACACGATTGCGAACGCTGCGGACGCCGACGTAGTGGTTCAACCCTACTTCGGGTCGCTCACCGAGAAGGTCCACGCACACGTCCTCGATGCCGACATCGACGCGCTCGGTTACGACCTCGTCACCGACCACGACGGCTGTCTGTCCAACATCAACGAGTTCGGGACGACGGATTCGGTGTCGCTCGGACTGGTCGACGGACAGAACACGCTGGTCGAATCGCCCGAAACGGTGGCCGAACGGGTCGATTGGTTCGAGGAGAACACGCCGGTCAACGCGTTCGAGAAGGTGTATCTCACGACGAACACGGAACCGTTCTACCTACCGTACAGCAAGTTCGAGGAGAAACTGGCCGCGCTCGGTGAAGCCGCGCGGTTGGAGGAGGTGCAAGCATGAGTAACGAGTCGCCACACGAGTCCGAAGATAGCAGAAGCCCAGTTCAAACCGGACGACCACGACAACGACCACTTCATCCTGACCACCGTCGTCGGGAGCTATCCCAAACCGAAATGGGTGGACCGCTCGCGCGAACTCTACGACGACCCCGATGCCGATTTCGACGAGAAGGCGTGGCAGGAAGCCAAGGACGACGCGTCGCGTCTCATCACGCACGAACACGAGCGCGCCGGATTGGACGTCATCGTGGACGGAGAGATGCGGCGCAACGAGATGGTCGAGTACTTCGCCCACCGAATTTCCGGCTACGAGTTCAACGGCCCGGTGAAAGTGTGGGGTCACAACTACTTCGACAAGCCGAGCGTCGTCACGGACGTCGAGTACGACGAGACGTGGCTCGTGGACGAGTACGAGTTCACCAGCGAAGTGGCCGAACGCCCCGTCAAAGTCCCCATCACCGGCCCGTACACGTTGGCGAGTTGGAGCTTCAACGAGGCCTACGACGACGAGGAGTCGCTGGCATACGACCTCGCGGACCTGGTGAACGAGGAAATCGAGAAACTGGTCGAATCAGGCGCACGTTACATCCAGATCGACGAACCGGCGCTGGCGACGACGCCGGACGACCACGCCATCGTCGGTGGCTGTCTGGAACGCATCGCTGACGGAATCCCGGACGACGTCTACCTCGGTCTGCACGTCTGTTACGGCGACTACTCGCGTATCTACCCCGAGATGTTGGAGTACCCGGTGGACGAGTTCGACCTCGAACTCGCCAACGGCGACTTCGACCAACTGGACGTGTTCCGTGACCCCGAGTTCACCGCCAACCTCGCACTCGGCGTCACCGACGCCCACACCGCCGAAGTCGAAAGCGTCGAGGAAATCAAGGAGAACATCCGAAAAGGGCTCGAAATCGTTCCGCCCGAGCGATTGACCGTCAGCCCCGACTGTGGACTCAAACTGCTCCCGCGCGATGTGGCATACGGCAAGATGGCCAACATGGTGCAAGCCGCACGCGAAATCGAAGCGGAACTGGACGCCGGTGAAATCGACGTCGGTGCTGCGGTCAGCGCAGACGACTGATTCCCGTCATCTCGAAGGAGAACCGTCTCCCACCGTCGTATTTTTGACCGAAAAAAGCCCGCACGATGTGGCCGTTTTACCGACCGTACTGGCCGTGACCGTGGCCGTGATTTCCGTGGTGGCCGTGTCCATGGGAACCACCGTGACCGTGTCCGTGATGACCGCCATAGTGTCCATGGTGACCGTGGCCGCCGTGACCGTGATGGCCGTGGCGTCCATCGTGCGCGTATTCGAACTCGACGCTGACGGGAACACGCCCGCCTTCGCCCTGGTGGGCCGCCCACGTCGAAGCCACGATAACCTTCTCGAAGTTGCCGTTGTGGAGGAAGTGTTCGAGTTCCTGTTTTTCGTCGTCGTCGAAGGTCCGTGCGTCTAGCTGCTTGACTTTCGCTTGGCCGTTCTTATCGATACCGATGAAGGTGAACTGGTACTCCACCTTGTCGTCCGTCGCCTCGCGGAGGCTCATGAACGAGTCCGTCGAGTCCGTGGCGACGTGCTTACCGCCGACTTCGACGTTCCGAACGTACATTCCCGGGTGGGTGGTCGCCCAGTCGGTCACGTAGCGGAAGGCGACGAGAACGTCGTCCTGACCCTCGTATTTCGACAGGTCGAACGATTGGTTGACCCACGTCCCGTTGGTGGTGCCGGTGTACCCCGGCGCGTTCGCCTTGACCGTCGGGTGCGCGTCCGGGTTCGGGGAGTCGTCCGTTCGGTTGGATTCCAGACTCTCCCACGTTTCGCCGCCGTCGGTCGAGACCTGCACGAAGCCGTAATCCCAGTTCTTCTCGATGTCGTAATTCGTCTCGAACGACAGCGTCGATCCGTTCGAGAGGTCGGCATCCACGATGGCGTACCGATCGAGCAGGGTTCCGGAGCCGGAGTACAACACCGTCCCCTCACCATCGACGGGGTCGGTCGCGGTCTGCCACTGTGTGCCGATGTAGTCGGTTCCGGACAGCTCCACGTCCGTTATCGGCCCTTTGTCGGACGTGTCGACCTCCTCGTAGTCGGTCCCCCATGCACCGGCGGTACCGACGCCGTTCGACGTGTTGAGGTTCAAGTCGAGGCCGTCGATGTCGTACTCGTCCCGGACGTGATGGTCCGAAGAATCGAGCACTGCCGCGGTCGAGAAGTCCTGGTAGAGGTGATAGAAGTCGGTGTTCGCACCGGTCTCGTCGAGCGTCGTTTGGACACCCTCGATTCCGTTCTCCTTTTCGTGTGCGAGGTTGCTGATGAAGTCGGTTCCGTATCTATCGCTCAGGTACATCTGGAAGCTGAGGGCGATGCCGTAATCCGAAAGAACGTTGATGGCCCCTTGGTCCTCCCAGTTGGTGAGGGAGTTGGACGGCATCTGTTCGTAGGCGTTGATGTGTTCCTCGGCGATGCCGTAGCCGGTGACGGTTTCGGCGTAGTCGGACATGCCTTCGTTCACCCACGTCGTCTCGTCACTGTCGAGGTCGTTGTGAATGAGGTGTTGGTACTCGTGTGCGAGCGTACCTTCGGAGCCGACTTCGTCGTTCGTCTCGTTGACTTCCTGCCACCCCGCTGCGTCGAGCGTAACGACGTTGCGGTCGGTGTACTGCTGAATCTGTGGCGAGTAAAACCCGGCCGTGTAGATGGGGTACGACGAGTTGTAGTAGTTCTCGTCCCGGATGTTGTCCACCAATAGGACGGTCTTTCCGGACCCGTTCTCGGTGTGATAGTAGTCGTCGGGGACGGCACCGCTCCTCTCCAGCAGGCCGTCCGTCCCGTTACGTGCATTCGGCTTACCGAACACGTCGGCTTCGGTCCCGTAGATGTTGTCATCGAACTCCGTGCGTAGTGCCTCCGCTTGCTGTTCCGTGACTGTCGGGTCGGTGCGGGAGTCGTTTTCCGGCCACGTCATGTCCTGGGCGACCCACACTTCGACGTGGTTGCCGACCGAGAGCAGCGTGAAATTCTTGAAGTAGTAGCTGTCGTTGTCGGAGCCGAGATACTGCTTGGTCGTCCCGATTCCGTCCGGGTCGGTCGCATCGTCGGACGGGTCCATGATGATGGACGAATCCCGGTCGGCGAGGGTAGACAACGTCCCCGCGTGCACCGAATCGGTCGTCGTGAACCTGTCGGGAGCGGAGTCGAAGTTTATCGGTTTATCGAGCGACTTCTGTGACGGTTCGCCTTTGACGTATTCGACGCCGCCCGTGGAGTTGTGCTCGATCGGGGTGGAGGCGGCCGGTCGAAGGTCGTTACTCGTGTTCGACTGTGTCCCCATCGCCCCGCCGGCCCAGACGGCCGACGTGGCCAGTACGACTAATAAACTCAACGTCACTGCTTTTATTTTCATCCAACGAGTACTGTTAACGCTACCCTCATAATTATTACCACAATTGACTAAATTATTTAATCAAATTTATTACTAAAACCACACTTCCCATCGTACTGGGCGGGAGTGGGACGACTCGGAGCGAGGTATGAGAGCGTTCGCGGCGAAACTCGCGCGAATTATTTTCACGTTCACGTTTCCGCGAACGGTACCCTTTTCGCTCCGGGGAGGGTGGGTTTGGACGTATGAGCGGGACATTCGACCACGTAATGATGCGTGTAGAGGATTTGGACGAATCGCTCGACTGGTATCAAACCCACCTCGGTTACGAGGAAAAGAGTCGCTGGGAGGCGGATACGTTCACGAACGTCCATCTCGGTCCCGAGGACGTACACGAGGACGGGGCGACGCTCGAACTGACGTACAACCACGATGACCGGTCCTACGAGATGGGCGACGCGTGGGGACACATCGCAGTGCGCGTCGAGGACGTGCACGACGCCTACGACGAACTGATGGACGCGGGCGTGGAGGACTACCGCGACCCGGATTCCTGTGGCGGCCGCTACGCCTTCGTCGAGGACCCCGATGGGCACGAAATCGAAATCGTCCAACGCGACCACGGCGCACGGTGGAGCATCGACCACACCATGATCCGCGTCGAGGACGCCGACGAAGCGCTCGGATTCTGGACGCGCAAGTTCGAATACGAACACACGGGCCGTTGGGAGTCCGATTCGTTCGCCAACTACTTCATGAAACCCGAGGACGCCGCCGAGGAAGCGATGGCGGTCGAACTGACGTACAACTACGACGGGCGTTCCTACGAACTGGGCGACGCGTGGGGGCACGTCGCGGTGCGCGCGGACGACCTACACGACGACTGGGAGACGCTGCTGGAACGCGGCGCAGAGGACTACCGCGACCCGGAATCGTGCGATAACAGGTATGCGTTCACCAAGGACCAGGACGGGCACGAAATCGAACTCGTCGAGTCGAACTGAGCGATACAACGGGCGTTTCTTTTTCTTCAGATGAGGTAATAATTGCCTCTATTCGGCGAAGAGAGGCGCATATGTAAGTATTATATCAGTCATCGCTCGCTATCATAATCTACACGGAGTCATGTCTTCGTTCGACTCTGTTACCAACTCCTACTTAAAGACTGGAATGGTGAATCTTTGCGTTAATGACCCCTTGTGACAGCGCAAGATCGTCCAGGAAATCGCTATTCATCGGTTCAGTTACCTTTCTCTCGAACTCCCATCGAAGCCGCTATTGCCTGAATTCTGGCGTATGAGTGCGTAACGACCGATTGTCAGACCACAAAGCATTTATAATAAGGGAATAACGTTCTTCCTGTACCCCTACCCATGGTGGCAAACGGAGTACCACTTGCCTCCCGAACGATTCGGGTTGGACGAAATGTCTATACGGTCGTGGGAAAGAAACTGTCGCCGTACGAGAAACAATCAACGAGAAAGCATGACAGGAAATAATTCAAAGGTTCGCAGTCTCGCCCTGACCGCAATGCTCGTGCTGTCGGTCTTCGCCGGCACCATGGCATTCGCAGGCACGGCTGCAGCACAACCCTATTCCGCAAACGACGGTGACCAATCACTGTCGAACGGAGGTACCTACTTCCAAGGTGAACAGCTGTTCATTAACAATTCTAACTTCACGGACCTCGATTCCAGCGACAAGACGTACGAGGTTCGAACCGACGATGATGACGAATCATTGGAGGCCGCAGGTTCGGTCGGAGACAACGGTAACATTCTCCTCGACACGAGCTCGATCTCCACTGGTCAGTACTACATCGAAGACCAAGACAACAACAAGATCGCCTCGTTCGAGGTCGTCGAGCAGGACCTCAGTTCCAGCTTCGACGACGACTCCGTAATGAACTCGGAGTCGGACACGAACGAGACGACTCTGATGCTCAAATCCCCGAAGCGCCCAAGCTACAATGTTACGGTCTCGGCAGACGGTCTCTCCTCGGAAGACCTCGAGAGCATCTTCGGTGAGCAAGTTGTTGACACGAACTCGGACGACGATACTGTCACAATCAAGGGCGGTTCCTCGGAAGAGGTCACCGCTCAGTTCGGCAGCATCGACGCCGGTTCGTACAACTTCACGTTCGACGTTGAGGACACGGACGCTTCGTCGGAAGCGTCGATCACCGTCGAAGAAGCAGGCGACAAAGACGCGTCGTTCAGCATGAACACCTACCGCGTCCACCGCGGTGACTCCGTCCCAATCACGGTCAACCTCGAGAACACCAACGACGCTACGGTTCAGATCGGTAGCGACGACACTCACTTCAAGGTCTTGGTTGATGTTCACGACGGTCAGGACGACGCTGACGACGGTCAAGTTACGTTCTACCTGAACACATACAAAACGACCATGCCGAACGCCAACGACTTCATCACCGTGAAAGGCGATGGTGACAGCGTTGATGCAAGCTTGAAATCGAGCCAGCTCGAAGATCCCGTCGCAACGACGACCGACGGTGTCTACCAGCTTCGCGTTGACGCCAACGGCGACGGTACCCCGGACGGTTCCTCGGCACTCTCCGTCAAGCCACGCAGCACCGGCAGCGCGCAGTCCTGGATCGCACCGAGCGAACTCGACAGCGACCTCGACGCAACGGAACTGACCGACGCTGCAACCCAGCGCGACACCGTTGCCTACGGTGACCACGCGGTCATCCAGATCAAGGACACCAACGGTATCTTCGGTGCTATCGGTGACGCAGAAAGCCTCAAGGATGTTGACGGTCTCTCGATGACCTTCACCGAGCAGAACCCAGAGCCGAACACGCAGGCAGTCACCTTCAACACCAGCGCTGACGGTGTTTCGCTCCTCACGGACAGCGAGAACGACACGCTCTACGTCCTCGTGGACACGAGCAAACTCGCGGACAACAACGCAGACATCTCGGAAGACAACGTCATGGGCGACTGGAAAGCAGAGTTCACGGTTAGCGAGGACTACGCTGTCTCCCCTGACGACGACCAGTCCGTCTCGACCACGTTCTCGGTCGAAGAAGCCTCGATCGAAGTGAACGACGGCGACGACGTTTCCGTCGCACCTGCCGACAACCAGACCATCATGGGTTCGACCAACCTCGCACCCGGTACGTCTGTCTCCATGCAGGCTAGCTCGAACGCATTCTTCCTGAACCAGCCGGACCTCACGGTCGACGAAAACGGCGAGTTCTCCGGAATGTTCGACTTCAGCCAGTACGACAACGGCAGCGACTTCACGGTCAAGGCAATCGCAAACGGCCACACGGCAACGGCCGACGCGATGCTCGACGAGAACGCCAACAACAACGGCTCCTCGACGACGACCACGACGACCACGACGACTACGACGACCACGACGACCACGACCTCGATGGACACGACGACGTCCTCGACGGACACGACGACCTCGAAGACGACGACCTCGTCCTCGAAGACGACGACGTCCTCGAAAGACACGTCCTCAACCTCGTCCAACGATGACGGTCAGCCTGGTTTCGGTGTCGCAGTCTCCGTCGTTGCACTCCTCGCCGCTGCGCTCCTCGCGCTCCGCCGAGAGAACTAAATCGGACACCGCGTCTGATTTCGACTGACAAAAAACTACTCCATTTTTCGCGCACTCGACCCCTCAGCGACAGCAGTAGCCAACGGGTCGAAAGGAGCAGTAGAACGATTCGCTGATTTATAATACTACGATTCAGACGACATCGAGCAGTTCGCTCGGTGCTCCCGCGAGCGATTCGAGCGCGTCCGCTTCGATATGGTGGAGGTCACCCGGCACGACGAGCAGGTGGAGCGGGTCACCGAAATCGCGCTCAGCGAGTTCCGAAAGTCGGTCGGCTTCGACGAGCGGGTCGGGGCTTCCGGCACGCGCGACGACGACGGCGAGCACGTCGTCGTAGTCGTCGGAAAGCAGTTCCGCCGCGTGAGTCGCCGTCATATACTCGTCTTCGGTTTCGGACTCCTTTCTCGGGTTCCACCCGACTTTGATGTCGAGATAGACGAGCGTATGGAGACCCCGTTCTCGGTTGTCGTCGAGTACGTCGGTGACGCTCGCCGGGAGTCCATCCGCGCCGTGGGCGTACTCGAACGGCAGTGTCGTCGCTTTGCCGAACCGATAGTT
Source organism: uncultured haloarchaeon (assembly GCA_963811185.1). Classification (GTDB taxonomy): domain Archaea; phylum Halobacteriota; class Halobacteria; order Halobacteriales; family Haladaptataceae; genus Haladaptatus. The sequence goes on along the minus strand of CAWEQN010000004.1, from coordinate 483,337 downwards.
TTGAAGACCGGTGAGACCGCTGGCGGCTGATTCGGCGGTCGGCGCGTGGATGACGCGGGTGTCGATACCGCGGTCTTCGGCACGCAACCGCAAATCGACGTGCGTGGTCGAAATCATGGTGTCGCCGGCGGTGAGGAAAGCGGCGTGGCCGGACTCGGCGGCAGTGAGAACGTCCTCGGGGTCCTGTTCGACGCCGGGGCGGTCACGAACTTCGATGTCCGTCTCGTGGAACGCTTCGAGGTCGGCGACGTCCGCGCCGATGAGTTTGCTGGTGTAGAATTCGGCGAAGACCTCGTCCGCGTCGGCGATTGCCTCGCGGCCCTCGACGGTGATCGAACGCTCGTCGTACAGACCGAGACCGATGAAGGTGAGCATGGGGAGGGTTTGGCAGGAGGCACGGTTAAGCGATGCGACCCGAAGCGTCAGCGTTAACGCCCGCTTCCGGCAAGGTGAGGTATGGAAGTACCCTGCGTGCGCGTCGAACGGGAAGAGGGGGAAGCGGCGCGCCGCGAACTCGCGGAATCGGATCTGATAGCGGACGAGGTCGAAATCGCCGTCGAAGACGGCTGGCTTTACATCCCTGTCACCGACCCCGACGCGGTTCCGTCGACGTTCGAACTCGTCACCCACGACCTTCCGACCCGCACGACACAGCAGATGCCCGCCGACTTGCTCGGCTTCGAGCCGAGCTACGAGCGACTCGGGAACATCGTCCTCATCGACGAGGACGATACCGAACTGGCGGGGGAAATCGCGGACGCCATCCTCGCGTCGGCACTCCCGGTCGAAACGGTGCTCAACCGCGCATCGAAGGTAAAAGGGGAGACACGCGTGCGGGATTGGGACGTGCTCGCAGGAAACGGAACGGAAACCGTCCATCGCGAGTACGGGTGTGAGTTCTCGTTGGACGTGGCACGGGTCTACTTCTCCCCGCGCCTCGCCACCGAACGCCACCGCGTCGCCGAACAGGTCGAACCGGACGAGCACGCCTTCGACATGTTCGCCGGCGTCGGCCCGTTCGTCGTTCCGTTCGCGAAACGTGGCGCGGATGTCGTCGGCGCGGACGTAAACGAGATAGCCATCGATTACCTTCGCGAGAACGCGCGCCGGAACGGGGTCGAAGACCGCGTGACGGCAATTGCCGGCGACGTTCGGGAGACGGCCACCGAGTACGAAGACTGGGCCGACCGCCTCGTCATGAACCTCCCCCACAGCGCCGACGCGTTCCTCGACACCGCCGTTTCCCTCGCGAGCGACGACTGTGTCATCCACTACTACGACATCCAGCACGAGGACGACCCGTTCGGACCGGGCGAAGGTGCGATTCGGTCCGTCGCGGAGCCGGAGTACGACGTGACCGTCGAGACTCGACGGGACGTTCGGTCGTACGCTCCCCACGAACTCAACGTCTGTCTGGACGTGCGATTGACGCGGTAGTTCGTGATAGTTATCCCCTGTACCCGGCGTCGATTCGCAACCCTTATGCCACCTGTGGCGTGTATGATTGAATGCAGTTGGAAGCACACCAGTGCCGGTGTAGCTCAGACTGGCTAGAGCGATTCCTTCGTAAGGAATAGGCCGAGGGTTCAAATCCCTCCACCGGCTTTTACCTTCTCTCGTACATCTCCAGTAGGGAGTGGTGGCCTTCTCGTTCCGAGGGACGAGGGGCGGTCGTGGCCGTATCGCTGGTGGTTCCGGAACAGCGTATCGGCTTCGGATGACACGTCGGGAGACTCCGCTCACGACCGGCAAGCAACGGCTGTCACGGCGGTAGGTCGGCCCTACCATCGCCGCGAAAGCGGAAGGGAACGGGACCGTTTCGACCTATTTTCATCCATCACGAACACGCCTCAGCGCCCTCGAAAAACAATTCCAACTCGTTTGCGAGGATTTTCCAAAACCATCGAGGTCGGAATGAACCACGGAGAATCGACGTGAACCGTCTCAACTATCTGCGCTATTTTTTCCGTCCCTGACGAACGGGAAGACGCAATGAGAGTATCCTCGCAGAGACTCCTCGCAAGCCTACTAGTCGCCGTCCTCCTCGTCAGTAGCGGCGCGGGCGTCGCGCTCGCCGCCGGACACGCCACGAGCAACGATGTCACGAAACTCGGCAATCAGGACATCACCATCAGCGATGCCACGATAACCATCTCGAATACGCATCTCTCCGGGCCGGGATTCCCGAACCTCTCCATCGACCACCGAAGCTACACCCTCGCCGATTCCACGACGAGCATCGACGGCCTCCACGTGTCCGTCAACGGCCATCAGTACGAGATATGCCACATCGACGTGACGCTGAAAAACATCGGCGTGACGATGAACGACGTTCAACTATCGAGCGACTAAGCGAGTACGGCACACCGAACGCGGTGACAACCGCGTCGTCATCCGGTCGCGTTTTTCGCCGACGCGTTCCGTGTCGTCGATGAACCGTTCGCTGACGCCGTTTTTCCCGACTCGTTTCGAAGCCACTGGCGGTACTGCTTTTTCGGGAGGACGCGGACTTTCGTTCGCATACGAGCGTGCCCCGACCCACAGAACTCGGTGCAGTAGCCGCGATACGTCCCGGTTTCGAAGACTCGCGTGTGGATTACCGTCGTTCGCTTGGGGAACACGTCCTGTTTGACGCCGAGTTGGGGGACGAACAGCGAATGAATCACGTCCGCCGAGGTCATCCTGATGTAGATGTCCGTATGCGCGGGAAGGACGAGTTCGTCGTGCGTCGTGACGTTCGTCCCCGGATACTGGAACTGCCACCCCCACTGGTAGGCGAGGCCGTGAACGGTCACCGCATCAGTCGTGTTCGTGGCATCGGCGACACCCATTCCCGCACTACCGCCGCCGGTTCCGCTCCCGGTCGGTTGGTTCGGCGTGATGTACGGGTTCGTCAACACGGTGAACGCGGCCACGCCGACGAACAGCAGGATGATGGCGGTCGCGATGGTCCACGTGATTTCGAGCGGCTTGTCCTCCGCTGTCGGCTGTGGGTCGTCGTTGTTTCGAAATCGGAAGACGGCATACACCAGAATGAGTTCGACGAGGAGCGTCAGCGGCAGGGCGACGTAGCTGAGTTGGTAGCTCAGCGAGTCGATGAGTCGTTTGTTCACGGACTGTGCGGCCGCTGGTTCGACGGCGGTGATTCCGGCAACGAGGAGAAGACACGCTATCGTCCCCCACCGAACCCCTCCAGTGCGACGGCGTCGCATCGTTCCCGAGTCAACTGACGTGCGGATATAGCTATCGTGTGTTTCACTGAACTGTCTTTTATCCGCCATTAGCGACGAACCGACCCCCGGCTTTATCGTGTTCGACAATGACACGAAGGAGTATGCACGGGGGGAGGGAAGCGAGCGAACGCCACGGGGAGGCGTTCCGATGATGAATCGAGCGATAGTCGAACTCACCGCGTTGGTGTTCCTGGTCGGCGGATGTTGGTTGCTCACCCGCCTCGCTCGTCGGCGCTCGGCGAAACCGGACGGCGGCTATCCGTCGCCCAGCGAATTCGATTTCGACCTCGGGTCAATCTGGAAGTCGATAACCTACTGGACGACGACGACGAACCACCGCGACATCGGGAAACTGTACCTCGTTTTCGGGACGTTCGCAGCGCTCTGGGGAGGTATCGAGGCCATGATGATGCGGACGGAAATGCTCACGCCGAACGCGAGCATCTGGTCCACCGAAACGTACAACGCGCTGTTCACTTCTCACGGGCTGACGATGTTGTTCTTCTTCGTCACGCCGGTGTTCTTCGGCATCGCCAACTACTTCGTCCCGATTCTGGTCGGTGCGGACGACATGGCGTTCCCTCGCCTGAACGCAATCGGGTTTTGGCTGTTGCCGCCCTCGTTGCTCCTCGTCCGCGGGGGACTTCCCTCGCAGGTCGTCGGTCAGTTCCTCGATTTGTTCGGGATTCACGGCCCGCTGTACCAGTTCTTCTGGACGCTTCACGACCCGGAACTCGGATGGACGCTGTACACGCCACTCGCGACGCAGAGCACGGACCCGCAGGTCAACTTCCTCCTTCTCGGCCTGCATCTCTCCGGCATCGCCACGACGCTCGGTGCCATCAACTTCATCGTCACCATCTTCTACGAACGCGAGGAAGGGCTCGACATGGGGTCGCTCGACCTCTTCTCGTGGAACATGCTCGTGACGAGTTCCCTCATCCTCTTCGCATTTCCACTGCTCGGGAGCGCTTGTATCATGATGCTACTCGACCGCGTGTTCGGGACGACGTTTTACGCGGCACAGGGTGGCGGGCCGTTGCTCTGGCAGAACCTCTTCTGGTTCTTCGGCCATCCGGAGGTGTACATCATCTTCCTCCCGGCGACCGGGCTGATGAGCTTTATCCTGCCGAAGTTCGCCGGACGGAAGCTGTTCGGCTTTAATTTCGTGGTCTACTCCACGATGGGAATCGGCGTCCTTTCGTTCGGCGTCTGGGCCCATCACATGTTCGTGACTGGGATGGACCCGCGCCTCCGTGCGAGTTTCATGGCGGTTTCGATCGCCATCGCGGTGCCGAGCGCCATCAAGACGTTCAACTGGATGACGACGATTTGGTCCGGGGAGATTCGACTCACGGCGCCGATGGTGCTCTGTATCAGTAGCATCGGGACGTTCGTCATCGGCGGCGTAACGGGCGTGTATCTCGCCGCGATTCCCGTCGATATCGTCCTCCACGGCACCTACTACGTCGTCGGCCACTTCCACCTGATTCTCATGGGAATCATCCCGTTCATGATGATCGCCGCGAGCTACTTTTGGTACCCGATTCTGACGGAACGGATGTACGACCGACAGCTCGCGTTGTTCCAATCCCTGTTGTTCGTCGTCGGGTCCGTCGTGACCTTCGGGACGTTTCTAATCATCGGACTGATAGGTCTTCCCCGGCGCTACGCCATTTATCCCCCCAACTTCGCCCCGCTCCAGCGTCTCTCGACCATCGGAGCGTACATCATCGGCCTCTCCGTACTGTTGTGGCTCTACAACATGCTCTGGTCGTACTGGAACGGCACGCCCGTTCGAACCGCCGACGTGTGGGGGTTGAAACGGACCAACCAGTTCACCCGCGAGTGGCAGTGGTTCGAACGGCGACTGGAGGCAAAATACGGCATCGAACCGACCGAACCCGAGACGACCCGACCGTCCGCGACGGACGTTCCGAGCGAGGGGAGTCCGAACGTCCTCGTGGGCGTCGAATCGCTGAGAAGCACGATTCCGCGAATCGCCGCGGCGGCCGCAATCGGCGGTCTCGTCGGGACGATACTCATGTCCGGCGTGCTGTTCACGGCGTCGGTGCTGAACGTGTTTAGCCTCTCGTCGTTCGTCAACCTCTCCGGATTCGTCGGTCAGCAGAGTGTCGCCGTCGGCTACCTCCTCTTCCTCATCGGCGGCATGACGACGTGGGCACTCCTGTACGCCGTGTTGGCCGAATACCTGCCGGGTCGCCCGCGCATCGTCACCGGGTTGGCGTTCGCCACGGTGATCGCCATCGGATTCGCGTTGGCGTTCTACACGGGACAGACCGGACTGCATCTGCTCGCGTACGCCGTCTTCGTCCTCATCGCCCACTGGTTCTACGGAGTCGGCCTGTCCGCCACGTTCGAGTATCTCACGGAACGCTGGCAGGTGGCCTGATGAACGCGGACGACCGACATTCCGAACCCATCGAGGAGGAACAGTCAGTCGGCGAGGCGCTGTTGACCTACGGCGCGCCGTTTCTCGGCACGCTTCTCGTCGCCATCGGAATCGCGGGCGGCGTCCTCGGCGGCTATGCCGTCGTCCAGACGCATCTCGACCTGTGTGGTCATGCGACCATCGTCGTCTACTCGCCCGACGAGACGAAGCAGTTGACGGCGGCGACCCAACGCGACCCGCTTCAGCGGTTCAGCCTCGAAGAACTCGCTCCCGCCGAACGAAAGGCGTTCGAGTACGCCATCCATCAACCGCGGGACACCGGCGACGTCCGTGGACGATTCGTCCACCGAAGCGCGTTCCGGCAAGGGGTACTCGTCACCTCGGGAGGAGAAACCCGCTATGTCACTATCTCCTCGGCCAATCCGTGTCTCGGCGTGGACCCGCTCCTCTTCCCGCTCGGTATCGTGTCCATCCTACTCGGTGTTGGCGGTATCCTCACGCCGCCGCTCTATCGAAGGTTGCTCGAACGCGAGGAGCGCGGCGACGACACCTGATGAGCGTTCGAAGTGAGGGTTCGCGTATATCGTGTTCGCCGTCGTCGTCTCTTCGGGGAATCATGACACGGCAACCGACCGGCCACGTTTCGCGGGTTACGCATTTCGCGCTGATAGTCGAAAACCAAACGGAAGCACTCGATTTCTACACCGAGACGCTCGGATTCGAGAAGCGGGAGGACAGTGAGATGGGCGAGGATAGATGGCTCACCGTCGCGCCCGCCGGGCAGGACGGCGTCCACATCATCCTCCGTTCCCCGGCGTGGTTCGACGGGCGGGACGCCGACAGATACGAACGCATCGTCGGCCACAACCCGATGATAGGGTTGGAGGTGGACGACTGTCACGCGACCTACGACGACTTGCGTGACCGGGGCGTCGAGTTCGTCTCCGTACCGCAGGAACGCGAGTACGGCGTCGAGGTCATCGCACTCGACCCGGAAGGGAACGAACTCCTGTTCGTCGAACCGCACGCGACGGCGTCGTTATGACCCCGTGACGCTCGCCCCGAGGTACAGTACGGCGACGAGGAACAGCCATATCGCGTCCACGAAGTGCCAGTACATCGAGACGGTGCTGACCGACGAATCCCTGTCGGGGGCGTACTGGCCGCGTATCGCTCGGAAGAGAACGATACACAGCAGAATCACGCCGAGCGTGACGTGCAGTCCGTGCAGTCCGGTCAACCCGAAGAACGCGCTCCCGAACAGCCCCGACGTCAGGGTGAACCCTTCGTGGGAGATGAAGTCGTAATACTCGTAGGCCTGTCCGGCGACGAATCCGGCACCGAGGACGACGGTAGCGCCGAGGAGGGCGAGAAACCGATTTCGCTCGCCTTTCCGGAGCGCGATGTGCGAGAAGTGGAGCGTGAAACTGCTCAGCACGAGGGCACACGTGTTGACGAGCAGTAACGAACTCAGCACGTCGGGGAGTTCAGTCGGCGGCCACGGTTTTACCCGGATGAAAAAGTAGTAGCTGAACAGCGCGCCGAACGTCCCGAGGTCGGTCATGAGAAACGTCATCATCGTCGCCTCGTAGGTGTATTTCGTCTTGCTTATCCGCCCCTGCCAGTAGTCGTGCAGGTAGGCTTGATTGAGCCACCCGCCGAGTCCGATGACGAGCACGAGCAGTCCCCCGACCGTGAGTATCCAGCCGGCGAGTTCGGGAAACACGTCCGTGACGTGGCCGAGTATCGTGAGTGCCGCACCGAGATACATCGTCCCCGCCCCGATGGCACCGATGATGGGCCATCGACTCCCCTCGTGATGCGTCGAGTCGTCGGTCCCCGATGCATCGCCGTGTGCCACTGACTCGGACATAACCGATGGAGACACGCGACGGAGTGACAAAAATTCGACGGCAACCGAAACCGGTCAGTTCCCGTTCGACATCGACTGCATGAACACGAGCGGGTCGCGGGTCTGGAGCCACGCCGTCCCCTCGCCGGAGAAGTGGGTCACGCGCCCTTCGCCGCCGAGAATCGAGGATTTGATGCCGCCGTCGGTTTTGCGCGTGAGGTTCAACCCGTCCGTCCACGCGATGAGGTGGTCCTCGTCCACGATGAGCGGGTCGTCGTCGGTGATGTCCACTCGATACAGCGACCCGTACGAGGAGAGGAAGGCGAGGCCGTCACCGTTCAGCGCGAGGACGGTCAGTTCGCCCGACGAGAAGAAGTTCCCTGCCTCGTTGACTGCGGTCTCGTGTTCGACCTCCGGCGTCCACGCGACCGGCGCGCCAGACTGTGCTTTGATGCGTCCGGTTTCCCCGAGGTCGATGGGGAGGATGTCACCCGGCATGTCGGGTGCGAGCGTGACGTGTGCGCCATCGACCGACGCCGTGAACGTGTTCGAGACCATCTCCCGTTCGTCGCTGATGGCCCGCGAGAGCATGCCCGAAATTCCCTCGCCGCCCGCGATTCGGGTGTCGGCCTTCATGCTCTCGCTCCGACTTACCATCGCGCCCGTCTTCGCCTCGATGTGCTCGTCCGCGTCCAGCGTCACCGTGAGAATCGCGTTGCTCGGACCGTTAGGTAATTTCGTACTCCATAGGGAAAAATGAGGCACCCATTCTATATGAATCTACTCGACTGGACGGTCGTGCGTGCGTTTTATAGGAGTCCCGCGCCGCTGAACGAAATCCCCGTTCGGTTCGGAAGCACGTCCTCGACGCCGACGGCGAAGACCGTTTCACCGAGCATCGCCATGCTCGCTGTGCCGCCAACCTCCTCGACGTCTGCGACGGTTTCCCGAACCCTGTCGGTCGGCAGTTCGAGTTCGCGTGCGAACGCCCACGCGTCCCGCGTCAGGCGTTCGAGCGACGGTTCGTCGGGGAGCGAATCGAGCGTCCGCCCGCCGACGGTTTCGATTTTCGCCATCATCTCGGCGTCGCCGAGCGTCTCGCTGGTTGCCATCCCGCCGAACGAGACGTATTCGATGGAGTCGGCCGGTTCCCACCGCCGTCGTCCGGTACCGTCGTCCATCAACAACCCGCTCCCGCGGATTGGATGAACACGTCCCCGAGTCCTGTCCCCGCGTTCAGTTCCGCGACGTGTGCCGTCCCGACGAGGTCGTCGCGCGAGTGCCCGAGGTCGAAGGTTGCGTTCGCGGACAGCGCGGTTGCGAGCGTGGCCGCGCCGCTCGCCCCGAACCCACAACCGATGGGAACCGCCGATTCGAGTTCGACGCGCGCCGTAACGTCCAACACATCGAGAACGCCGGAAACCGGTTCGAACTCGGTTCGTTCACCGTCGAGCAGTATCTCGGTTCGGTCCGCCGTTTTCACGTCAGCAACGATGCCGTCCTCGATTGCCATGCTCGCACCGTTCGACCCGTCACCCGATTCGGTCGGCGCGAACACCGCCGTCACACTTCCCGGAGCGAACGCTCTCATGTTCCTCTAGACACGAAGGAGCCCTTGAATCTCCCCATCAGCGAGCCGAGCGATACCGAGCGCCGACGACGGCGTCTTAACGGGTGTATAAATCGGACGACGGCGTTTACATCGCACCGTCGTCGAATTCGAGCGTCACGTCGAGCAGGTTCGACAGTATCTCCGGAAATTCGACGACCTCCACCTGCTCGTCGTCGTCGTGGACGTGGACGATTCCGGCGGCGATGAGCCGCGGAATATCGGTGTGATGCAGTTCGGTGTAGATGTGAACGTGTGCCTGTCCGGACAGGGGTTCGCCCTGTTCGGCCCCCATCCAGCCAGCGACGCTGTCCGCGAGGCGCGTGACAGTCGTCTGGTCGTGCCGTCGGAGATGATACAGTGCGTATCGTCGGCGGGGTTCCGCGAGAATCTGCAGTAGTGCCCGCAACGAGTGTTCGTCGCCGTCCATGCCTTCGCCTACTGAAACGTGTGTTTCTAACGTGGAGTAATAAAATACCGGATTCACCTGCGTCGGGCAAAGTTATGGTTCCCCCTCGAAATGGTAGGGGTATGGTCGACTTCCTGCCCTCCACCGTCGATTCCGTCGCGGACGAGGACCGCGACCCGCGAGTCGTCGGCGTCGACAGCGACGACGCGGATGCGTTGGTCGCCGCCCTCTCCTCGCAAACCGGACGCGACATCCTCGCCGCTCTCTACGAGGAACCGGCGACCCCGGCCACCATCGCCGAGCGTGTGGACACGTCCCTTCAGAACGCCCAGTATCACCTCGGAAAACTGGAGGACGGCAACCTCGTCGAAGTCGCGGATACGGCCTACTCCGAGAAGGGGCGCGAGATGAAGGTGTACGCCCCGACGGCCGAACCGCTCGTCCTCTTCGCCGGGAACGAATCCGACACGGGGGGATTGCAATCCGCCCTCAAAAACCTGCTCGGCGGAATCGGCGTCCTCGGACTGGCGAGCCTCGTCGTTCAGCGCCTCGCCGATCGACAAGCCACTCGTCGGACCCTTGTTCGGAAGCGGGTCGAGCGGCGACTCGAAGAACGCCAACAATGCGGCGACCACGGGGGACCACGGCGCTGGTTCCGCCGGTGGGAGCGCGCCGAATACGACCCATACGAGTTCGACGCACGCGAGCACGACAGCCCACCACGCGGGCGGAGCGGCCGACAACGCGACGTCGAACACCGCCCTGAGCACGACGGCAGACCACACGACGATCGTCAGTTCATCACGCGAGTACGACGGCGACACACGGGATGACGACTGCGCTGGAGTCGAGCACGACGAGCGTGACGCGGACGGTAGCGGAGAGCACAGTGGGACCGGGAATCCCACCCGGGCTACTCTTTTTCGCCGGCGGGGCGCTGATTCTCGTCCTCGGCTTCGCGGTCTGGTATCGCCGGTCGAACCGACGCTGAAGGCTAAGAGCCTTCGAGCCGTTTTTGGAGTCGGCCCATGCTCGACCGGGCAACCCTCGGTACCGTCGGGACGCTTTGTACTGCGGTCGGAGCGGCGCTCCTCGTCGTCTCGTTGCCGGTCGTCATCGTCGGGGTTTCCGACGTCGCCTCCCATACACGGACGGTGGCGACTACGTTCGACGTTCTCGTTCGGACAGCGCCGAGCGGTGCCACGCTTCGCGGCCCACGGTCACGGCTCTCGCTCGGGTTTCTCGGAGTCGGTGTCGGCTGCTGGTTGCTCGGTGCCGGACTGCTCGCTCGGGGTCGTATCGAGCGGCGGGAAAACGGTGGGTGAAGTGGTGGGGAAGGATGTGACGCGTGCGATTGCTTCGAAACGTCGGTGGTGGATGCGGAAACACCGTCTCGGCGATGGCGACGCCACAGGACGACGGTGCAACCGGGGTATGGTGGTGCTGGCCGATGGATGATGTTTCGAGATGTCACGACAACGCCGAACGCGCCACGATGTGGGGGTGACACCGCTAGGAAAAAAGCGTCGCTAAGTGGTCTATATAGCGAGAAATAGCACTCCGATGGCGCACAGCGGAAACTGTCATGCCGATACCACATCGTCTGTCAGTATCCAAAACCATTTGGTCCTCCCGTCGGTTGCGAACGACATGGACGCGTTCGAACGACTGGAAGCCCTTCTCCAGCAACTCCGTCGGAACGTCGGCGTCGAAACCGTGTACGGAACCCCGATTCACCTTAAAAATCGGACCATCGTGCCGATAGCGAAGGTCGGCTACGGGTTCGGTGGCGTCGGCCGTGGGGGCAGTAGTCACGTGGGCGGCGGCGCGACAGCGAAACCGGTTGGAGCACTCGAAGTCACGCCGGATGGGACGCAGTTCGTCCGGTTTGCGGAGTCGAAACGAACGTTGACGGCAGTCGGTATCGGCATCGTCCTCGGCGTGCTCCTCGCACGGGGAAACTGATTTTTCCGGGTCAGCGCGACGCGTTTGCCGAACGGAAGACGGCGAAGTCGAAGCGGTCGATTTTCCGCAGCCCCGCGAACAGCAGGACCGCGATTACGACCGGAAGCCAGTGGGAGAAGTAGGCGTTCATCGCACCCCAGAGGATGACGAAGCTCACCATATCGTCCAACATGAACTCGCAGGTTTCGAGGCGGGCGCGCAGTGCGTGCCAGTCGAAACCGAGTTCGACCAACCCGACCGCAATCGCGCCGCTGACGACCCAGCCGAAGTAGTTCGAGAGCGGGACGCCGTAGTACACGCCGCCGCCGGGATACGTCCAAAAACCGAGCGCCACGGCCGCCGGGTCCAACACGAGGTCGATGACGACGACGACGGCGAGTGAGGCCCCGAAGCGGGCGAGTCGCGAATCCGCACGCGGGCCGAGAAGGAGGAGACAGAGCAGGTAGCTGTTCAACACGAGCGGGAAGAAGAAGACGGGAAGCCCCGCCGGAACCGTCCCGAACAGCATCGGGCCGAGTTCGAGCACGTAGTGGAAATGGCCGTAGGGAAAGCCCGTCGTCACGCCGACGAATTCGACGGCGTAGGTGTACGCCGTCAACAGCAGGAGCGCGATGCCCGCCCGCCGGTCGATGAGGGGCAGAAATCCGGCGACGAGCGGCGAGCGCATGACGAGCGTGCCGAAGATGATGAGGAACGGGTTTCGTGCGAGCCACGCCGGAACCCACGCTTCGTAGCCCACGACGAACATCACGGCCCCGATGAGCGGGAAGACGACGGCGATGGTGAACCGATTCTCGCGGACGAGCGCCGAAAAGCGCGCCTCTATTTGCCGTCTATCCATCCTCCGCCAATTCATTCCGCTATCCATGCAGAACACCCCACAGACCGCCCATCGTCAACACGGCCCCGACGGCGGTGTTGATGGCCGGATACCACCAGTAGGCACGCGAGATGGTCACGTCGCGGGCGACCCACACGACGACGAGGAGCGGGTACGCCAAGAGGAGCACGCCCGCTCGAACGTCGAGGAGCGCGAACAGCCCCGCAGAAATCAGCCAGCAGACCGCACAGTACGCGAGCGTTCCAGACTCGCCCAGCATCGTTGCAGTGGTTCGAATCTCGGCCCGTCGGTCGGGTTCGATGTCGGGAATCGCCGAGAACGTGTGCATGCCCATCGCCCAGAGCCAACCGCCGGCGACGGCGAGGAACGGCGGCTGTTTCCCGGAGAGCGTGGCGTAGGCCATCGCGCCGGGAAGGACGTACAGTCCGTTCGAGAGCGAATCCAGAATCGGCGTCGTCTTGAACCGCAACGGCGGCGCGGAGTACTCGGCGCCGAGGACCAGAAAGCCGAGCACCCACGGCCACGCGGTGGAGGGAGTAACGAGCAAAAATCCGACGCCGAAAAGCGCACAGACCGCAACGGCGACCGGAACAACTCGGTTGCCCCGGTATCGCGTTTCTCGCCCCTCTTTCTTCGGATTGTCCGTGTCGATATCCGCGTCGAACACGTCGTTGATACCGTAGAGGAAGACGTTCGCGGGAAGCAGGAAGTAGACGAACAGGGCGACGGAAATCGGCGAGAGCAGGTCGCCGAGCGACGACGCGCCGTAGGCCAGACCCACCAGTACCGGCCCGGCGAGGTAGAGCCAGAATCGCGGCCGCGACAGTTTCAGCAGGGAGCGAATCATCGTGTGTCGATGGTGGACGTTAGTAATCCTCGACCATGGCGTCTGCGGTGTGCTGACCGCCGATGAGACACATCGGGACGCCGATGCCGGGGTTCGTGTACGACCCGGTGAAGTACAGGCCATCGACCTTCGAGGAGCGGTGGCGGGGGCGCATCGGGCCGGTCTGCATGAGCGTGTGGGCGAGTCCGAGTGCCGTTCCCTTCGTGCTGTTGTAGCGGTCGGCGAACTCCGAGACGGAGAAGGACTCCTCGAAGACGATGCGGTCGTGGAGCGAAACGCCGGTGTTCGCCTCGATGTCGTCCAACACCTTTTCGCGGAAGTTCTCGCGGATGGCCCGCCCGTCCGGCAGTCCGGGCGCGACGGGGACGAGCGCGAACAGATTGCTGTGTCCCTCGGGAGCGACCGAATCGTCCGTCTTGCTCGGCACGCAGAGGTAGTAGGCGGGGTCGTCGGGCCACGCCGGGTTCTCGAAAATCTCGTCGAAATGCGCGTTCCAGTCCTCGGGCAGGACGAGCGTGTGGTGGGCGAGCGGTTCCACGTCGCCCTCGACACCGAGGTACAGCAGGAACGCCGACGGTGCGTACGTTCTGGATTCCCAGTAGTCGGCGTCGTACTGGCGGGACTCGGGGAGAAGAAGTTCCTGTTCGGTGTGGGCGTAATCGGCGTCGCTGACCACCAGGTCGGCGGCGATTCGAGAATCGCCGCTGTGGACGAAGAAATCGCCCTCGTTGCCCGTGATGTCCGTCACTTCGTGATCGGTTTCGAACTCGACGCCCAACTCCTCGGCGAGTTCCACGATACCGTCCACGACGCCGCCGATGCCGTTCTCGGGGTAGTAGACGCCGAGGTTGAAATCGACGTGGCTCATCAGGTTGTAGATGGCCGGCGTGTTGTTCGGCGACCCGCCCAAAAAGACGAGCGTGTACTGCATTATCTGCTGGAGTCGCGGGTTCTCGAAGTAGCCCTCGACGTGTTCCTGCATCGACCCGAGGAGGTTCAACCCGCGAGCGTTTTTGGCGACATCCATCGAGACGTAATCCCGGAACCGGGAGCGGTCGGTGTAGACGAAATGTTCCATCCCGATGCCGTAGTTTTGCTCCGACTGGTCGAGATAGCGCTGGAGCGCCTCGCCCGCGCCGTCCTCGTACTCCTCGAACAGTGCCTTGTTCTGCTCCAAATCGGGGACGATGTCGATGGCGTCGGTATCCTCGTCGTCCGTCTTGAAGAAGATTCGATAGTGAGGGTCGAGTTGTTGGAGTCGGTAGTAGTCGCTCGGGCGTGCGGTCGAAGTGGCCGAAAAAGCGCTCGAAGACATCGGGCATGAGATACCACGACGGCCCCATATCGAATCGGAAGCCGTCGGCTTCGAGTCTGCTGGCACGACCCCCGAGTTGCTCGTTCTTTTCGAGCACCGTCACGTCCGCACCGGCGTCGGCGAGATAACACGCAGTCGAGAGACCACCGAAGCCACTGCCGACGACGACGACGGAGCAGTCCGCGAGATTCATACCGAACCTGGGGACGGGAGACTGATAAAAACGACTCCCCGACGTGTTGGGTTTCATGATCCGTATAAGGTCCGTTTCTCGGGAGTTTAGCGGGCGTATAACAAAGGTGGAGGGTGTTCTACCTGTAACTGCGCCCATTCCTGACTCGGGCGCGTCAGTGTGTCAGTGTGAGCGCGCGTATGTCGGCGGGGCCGGAGGCTCTGGCGGAAGGATGGCTTCCTTCCAAAGTGTCACCAAACCTCTCACGTAAGTTCTCATCCCGAGATACCGTAGACCCCCACACTGCACCACCCCTCCCTTGCTTTCATCTCGTTACCTATCATTCGATAGACTTATACGTCAGTGTCACACCGTGATTACCAATAAGGTCGAACGATGTGGAGTTAGACGCATTCTTTCTGTTGTTGGGTGTCGCCGTCCTCTCGTTTCTCGCCGTCGTGGCGCTGTACGTCGTCTGGTCACGAATCGTCGGTCTCGACCCGACGTTGGCTCAGCGGTTCGCCTCGTTTACCGGCATCAAACGGTTGTTCACCGCGCTGGTATCCGGCGCACTGCTCGGAACGGCCGTCGTCGTCGCACCGTCCGTCCCGGTGGGTATCGCGGCCATCGTCATGCTCGCAGCGAGCGTCTTCGCCGGTCTCATGCTGTTCGAGTTGATGCAGAAACGGTACGCCAGCGGGTAGAGCACAAGGACTGATTGTCCGTTTACAGGTTACACCATCATGGAAACTGCCGAGAGCAGGTCGTCGGGCGAAACGACCGTTCCGCGCCCACAGAGCGAGCGATACCGCACTGCCGCGTCGCTCCCGGCGTAGTTTCTGTCCTCGAACGGTCTCTCCTCGACGACGACGACCGACTCGGCGTCCGTGGCGGCTTCCAGATTCGCCAGATTACCCGTCCCGATTTCCACGTCGGCGAGGACGGTCACGTCGGCCTCTCGGATGCGTCGCTCGACTGCGGTCCGCGCTTCCGTCCCTATCGGCGCGAACGGTTCCTCGGCGACGACGTCGAGTCCGAGCAATCGGGCGGTTTCGAGGTCCGAATCGCCCTCGTTCAACACGCCGACGGACACCTCGTAGCCCGCCGCAGAGAGGAGATAGAGCAGTCGGGAGACGGTGCCGCCGCCGCCGATGACGTGAACTCGGCCTGTACCCTCGCCCGCCTTCTCTCCCCCTATCCCGGTGGTTCGGTCGGGAAGGGCAGTCACGTACGTCGACCCCGTCACTGGATGCCGGGAAACGACCGCGCGGGCGTCGAACGCCTCGCGGAGGGTGTCCTCGGCCAGCACCGACGTGGGTGGTCCGGAAGCGAGCACCGACCCCCCCGAGAGCAACAGGAGTTCGTCGCAATAGTGGGCCGCGAGGTTCAAATCGTGAATCGCGGCGACGACGGTTTTTCCGTCGGCGACGAGTTCGCGCACCAGTTCGAAGGTGCGGACTTGGTGGTTGATGTCGAGGCTCGCCGTCGGTTCGTCCAGCAGGAGGACGGGCGTGTCCTGGGCGAGCGCTCGCGCGAGCAGGACGCGCTGGCGCTCCCCACCGCTGACCTCGGTGATGGACCGGTCGGCGAACGCCGAAACCTCGGTTCGGGCCATCGCATGCTCGACGATGTTCGTTCCCGTTTCGGTGTTTCCGTCATCGTCCGTTTCACCCCGAACTCGCCCCCGAACCGCGACCGGTACGGGTTTCGACCCATCGCGACCACGTCGCGGACGGCGAAGTCGAACGACAGGGTGGTGTCCTGTGGGACGGTCGCCACGCGACGACTGGCGGCCTTCGAGGAGAGGTCGGCAACGGCGTCGCCCGCGACGACGACCCGGCCGGAGTCGGGCGAGAGGACGCCGTTCATGGCGCGGAGGAGGGTCGTCTTGCCCGCGCCGTTCGGGCCGACGAGGCCGACGAAACGTCCCGAATCGATGTCCGCCGAGACGCCGTCGAGGATTTCGTTGTCGCCGAGCGTTATCGCCACGTCCTCGATTCGAATCACAGCGAGCGCACCTCGCGTTTGCGGAGCAGGTAGAGGAAAAACGGCGCGCCGAGGAAGGCGGTGACGATGCCGACCGGAAGTTCGGCCGCGCCGACGGCGGAGCGCGCCACGGTGTCCGTTGCGACCAGAAAGACCGCACCGGCGAGCGCGCTGGTCGGGAGCAGGATTCGGTGGTCCGGGCCGACCAGCAGGCGCATGATATGGGGAACGACGAGGCCGACGAAGCCGATGACGCCCGAGACGGCGACGGCGGCGGCGGTGACGATGCTGGCGACGGTGAGGAGGAGTCGCTTGGTTCGCTCGACTTCGACACCGAGGTTGTGGGCGTCCTCCTCGCCGAGCAGAAGGACGTTGAGGTCGGGGGTGAAAAACAGGAGGACGACGAAGCCGAGACCCGTGACGGGAAGCGCGATTTCGACCTTCGTCCACGACGCGTTGTGAAGGTGGCCCATCAGCCAGAGGACCGCCTCGCGCAGGCTTCGGCCGCTCTGAAGGAGGAGGTAGGAGACGACTGCACCGAGGAGCGTTTGGACCGCCACGCCGGCAAGTAGCAGGGTGGCGACGGGCGTCCGGCCGTTCTGCGTCGCCAGCAGATAGACGGCGAAGGCGGCGACGATTGCGCCGCCGAAGGAGAAGACGGGGAGCGCGAACGGAATCGAAATCGAGAGCGCGATGGTCGCGACAGCGCCGACGGCCGCCCCGGAGGAGACGCCGATGATGGAGGGGTCGGCCATCGGATTCCGGAAGAATCCCTGCATCACGACGCCGGCGCTGGCGAGGGCGAACCCGACGACAGCGGCGAGGGCGATTCGCGGCATTCGGAGCCGAACGACGATGATTTTGGCGGTGTTCGGGACGGCGAAGGAGAAAGGGTGGGCATACTGGAGGTGGGGTGTCGGAACGCCGATGGAGAGTCCGCCGAGGACCGTAAGCGGTCCCCCGAACCGGACTCCGGACGGAACGGCCAACACGTTGAGCAGGGCCTTCCCGACGACGACCGGCGAGAGCGAGGTCGGGCCGATGGCCGCGCTCACCAACACGACGGCGACCAGCGTCGCCGCTAACCCCGCACACCACGTCGTCACTCGCGTCCCGTATCGCATCTATTTGAAAGTGAAGTTGCTTTAGGTAAATATTTATTGAATACGGCCGACGTCCCGACTGCATGAGACACATACTGCTGTCGGCGCTACTGCTCGTCGCCGCCGTCGTCGGCTCCCTCGGGGCTGGCGTCGGCGCGGGCGTCGCGGGCGCTTCCGACGCACAAACTACCTGCTCGTTTCCGGTCACGAAAACCGACGCGACGGGAACACAGGTGACGATAAAAAAGGAACCGGGAAAGATAGTCACGCTCTCGCCGAGCGCGGCCCAGACGATGTGGAAAATCGGCGGGAAGGAGAAGGTCGTCGGCGTGTCGAAGTACTCGGCGTACCTCGACGGCGCGAGCGAGAAGACGAACGTCTCGGGTGCCGGAATGACCGCCGTCGTCCCGGAGAAAGTCGTTTCGCTGGACCCCGACCTCGTCCTCGCGCCGAACGTCATCCCCGACGAGACGGTCGAAAAGCTCCGGGACGCGGGGCTGACCGTCTACAAGTTCCGCGAGGCCAAATCCATCGACGACATCTACGCGAAGACGAAACTCACCGGGCAACTGACCGGCGAATGTGGCGGGGCGAAAAAGACCGTCTCGTGGATGAAAAAACGGATTCGGACCGTCCATCAGGCCGTCGAGGGTGAGGACAGCCCGACGGTCATGTACGTGATGAGCGGCGGGTACACCGCCGGGAAGGGCACGTTCATGGACACCATCATCACGCAGGCCGGCGGGACGAACGTCGCCGCGGAGGCCAACATCTCGGGGTACAAGCCCATCAGTAACGAGGTCGTGGTCGAGCAGAAACCCCAGTGGTTCATCGTCTCGGCAGGCGCGAAGGTACCGGACTCCTACAGCAGTACACCCGCCGTGAAGAAGAATCGAACGGTCTCGCTGAACCCCAACTACGTCAGCCAACCGGCCCCACAGATAGTCGTCCCGATTGCGAAACTGGCCAAGACGCTGCATCCAAAGGCCTACCAAAAGGCCAACGTCAGTACGACGACGGCAACGACCGGAAAAACGACGGCCACGAATAACTCGGGCAAGACGACGACCACTACCGCTACGGGTTCGTCCACGAGCACGAGTGATTCCGGCGGCCAACCCGGATTCGGCGTTTCGCTGGCCGTGATTGCTCTTGGATTGGTTGGATTGCTGGCGCGACGGTTCTGAATTCGGTTTTCTTCGATTTCCGCTTTCTCGACGAACGTGGCTCGTTACCGTCCCTGGATAGTTCGCTGGGACGGGTGTGAATTTGATTCTGCCGACAACCCTCCTCGTCGCCGTGACACGAAAAGGCGTTTAACGCCGGACTGTGGAGTGGATGTATGGTCGAAATAGTCATCTGGCCCGCCTACATCGACGCGGGGTTGACTCGCGGACAAGGACGACGGGTGCCGGAAGGGATGGCCGTCGCGGAACCGACGGTGGACGAAATCGCGCGGGCAATACAGCAGGTCGGCTACGACACGGTCATCGAGCGCGACAAGGCGTACTCCCGCGAGGGGTGGGAAGCACGCGGGCGCGTGCTGGTGCAGAACGCGGACGACTCCGCGAAGAACGACCTCATCCAGGCCGTCGCGGCGTACGTGACGGCCATGCGCAACTGATGCAGCGCCTCGGACAGGTCGTTCGGACGGCCCAAGGCCTCGCCATCGTGCGCTCGCCGAGCGAGGAGTATCCGGACATCGGAACGATGGTGGTGGACGACAGTTTGGAAACCGTCGGCCGGGTCGTAGACGTGTTCGGGCCGGTGGCCAAGCCCTACGTCGCGGTGTCACCGGACGACTCGACGCCGCTCCCGACGCTCGTCGGGGCGAAACTCTACGCGCGGTGAGTTTTCCTCTCGATTTCGAGACCCCTCGCTAATCCGACGAACCCAAAACCACAAAGAGGGGTCACTGCCATCTCCGGATATGGACAATCGAACGCGGGAGTTCTTCGCGACCGGGTTGACCGTCGCCATCTTTCTGGCGGTGCAACTCGGCGCGTTGGCGTTGGTGGACCCGTTCAAGTCGGCGGGCTACCAGACGGTCAGCGACCCGTCCGACCCGACGAACAGCCTCGTCTACATCGGCGTCATCCTCGTCTTCACGGCGGGGATGCTCGCCGTCATCAAACTCGGCGTGGAGTGGATTCTACGCGCCGTCATCATCCTCACCAGCGGGATGCTCTCGCTGTACGTCTTCAGCGTCGTGATTCCGTCGGTCGTCACGGTGACGGTCGGCGGCGCAGCGGTCAACGTGCTCGCGTGGGCTTTCGCCGCGCTCGTTTCGCTCGCGCTGGCGGTGTACCCCGAGTGGTACGTCATCGACGCCGCGGGCGTCGTGATGGGTGCCGGGTCGGCGGGACTGTTCGGCATCAGTTTCGGATTGCTCCCCGCCATCCTCCTGCTCGCCGTGCTGGCCGTCTACGACGCCATCAGCGTCTACGGGACGGAGCACATGCTCACGCTCGCCTCCGGCGTGATGGATCTGAAGATACCCGTCATCCTCGTGATTCCGCTGTCGCTGTCGTATTCGTTCCTCGAAGACGCCGTGCAGGCCACGAGCGAAGGTGCGGTCAGCGAGGAATCGAACGAGGAACTGGTCGGTGACGGGGACGAGGAGTTCGACGACCCCGAGCGACTCGGCGAGGAACCGGAGGGCGGGGACCGAAGCAGGGACGCCTTCTTCATCGGTCTCGGCGACGCCGTCATGCCGACCGTGATGGTCGCCAGCGCGGCCTTCTTCTCCCCGGCGAACCCGCTCCTCTCGGGAATCGCGCTCAACCTCCCAGCGCTCACGGCGATGGTCGGGACGCTCATCGGCCTGCTCATCCTGCTCTGGATGGTGCTGAAAGGGCGGGCACACGCCGGATTGCCCCTCCTGAACGGCGGCGCTATCGGCGGCTACCTCGTCGGCGCGCTGGCGAGCGGCATCCCGCTGATGAAAGCGCTCGGACTGTAACACGACCCTTTTCGGACCTCTCCGGGTTTCGAACCGACGAAACGGACAGGCCCACTCCGCGCCTATGGTGGCTATGACTCCCCCACACGAGGGTCCCGTTCGTGTCGGCGTCCTTAGTTTCCACAACAGCAAAGAGACGAAGGCGATTTTGAATGCCGTCGAGAGACCTCGGTCACGTGCCCGTCTGGCTTCGGAAGGAAAACACGCGCGTCCAGATAATCGGGGACGAACCGCGACTCGACCCCGACGTGGACATCGTCGTCAACCGCCTGCTGTTGACGACCGCAGAACATCCGCTCGAACACCTCGAAATCGCCAACACGCTCGCCGGACACCGACCGATGGTCAATCCGCCGCCGGCCGTGTTGACGGCGATTCACAAGTACGCGACCGCGATTCGACTCGCCAACCACGGAATCAGGACGCCGGATTCGTATCTCGGGCTGTCCCCTGCCACGTTCGCCGACGGAAGTCGCTACGTGGGCGGGCCGATGCTCCAGAAGGCCGGTATCGGCACTCACGGCGAAGCGGCCTGGAAGCTGACGGGGAACGCGCAACCGACGCCGGTCGTCGGCCACAGACACACGTTTTTACAGCGGTTTCTGAACCAGAACGGCAAGCAGTCGGACGTGCGGGTGTACGTCGTCGGCGACGAGGTGGTCGGCGCGATGCGACGCTCGGCCCCGAACGGCGATTGGCGAACGAACGTCGCCCGTGGCGGCACCCCGGAGGGCGTGACCGACGAACTCCCGACGGAAGTACGGACCATCGCCCGTCGAGCGACACATGCCCTCGGTCTGGACGTGGCTGGCGTCGATATCATGGATTGGCGCGGGGACTGGTACGTCCTCGAAGTGAACCCGACGGCGGGATTCACCGGGTTGTTCGACGCTACGGAAACGAGCGTGGCGCCGTACATCGCTCGGTACGCAATCGAACGGTTCGGTGGACACGTCTCCGCCGAACGAGTCGAAGAAATCGCACGCACGCTGGACGATTCGGTCCCCGCCTGCAAACCACGCAGTCCCGACGAAACGGGTGGTCAGCAAACCGTCGGCTACACGGAGCGCGTGGTCGTCAACGGGATGCGGCAGGCGGAGTCGGTCGTTGCCAAGGCCGATACCGGCGCGACCCGGACGAGCATCGGTATCGACCTCGCGTCGACGGTCGGAGCGGGGCCGATCAAGAGCAGTGCCGCCGTGAAGTTCGGGAGCGGGAAGGCGAGCAAAACGCGGCCGCTGGTGGACGTAGATATCGGCGTCGGGGGACGGTGGCATCGGGTGACGGCCAGCGTCGAGGACCGAAGCCACATGCGCCATCGACTCATCCTCGGCAGGGACGTGCTTTCGGACTACCGAATCGATATCCGTCGTCGGGCGAACGAGGAGTGACGAAACGAGAACGACGGGAGGTCGTTTGAGCGGCCAAAGGAGGTTTCCGTTCACTCGCCCCAGGCACGAACGATGCCAGAGATGCCAGACACAGGGACGGCGACCATCGTCTACGACGACCCGAAAGGAGAGGTGCTCGAACGAGAGATGGACAACGACGACATCGTCTACTTCGACGACCATTGGCTCATCAAGGTCGGGGTCAACGACGAGGGCGACGACATGGTTCGGCGCATCCCGCGCGAACGCGTTCACTACGTCGAGCGCTCCATCGACGAACTCGAAAAGAAAGTCGAAAGCGCGGTCGAGAAGGCAAAAGAGCAGTTCGGCTGGTCGGTGTAGCTCCACCAATCACGTCCACAAGCCGCCACGGTTTCTACCAGTTACTACGACTTCTACCAGTCACTGGGTTTCCATCAGCTACTACGACTTCCACCAGCCACCACGATTATCGACACGGACCGCGTGAACCTATTCCATGCCTTCGAAGGCGACAACCGGGTTCGTGGGTGGGCTGTTCAGCACCGTCGTCATGACGGCGTTTCGTGAGTCGATTTCGTTGTCGTATCCGCCGACGGCGGACTTCTGTGCGAAGTTCCTCGGCGGCGAACCGGACGACCATCCGGTCGGCGCGATCGCCCTCCATCTGCTGTACGGCGGCATCGGCGGCGTTCTCTTCGCAATCGCGTTCGGCGACGGGTCGAACTCCGCGCTCGATACCGAGACGGAGGGGATAATCGGCGGCCTCGGCTACGGACTCTTGCTCTCCATGTTCGGCGAACGAGTCATGCTCGGCCGACTGTTGGGCATGAGCCTCGAAGAGGACGAATCCATGATATTCCACGCCGGACACGCGATGTACGGCGTCGCGCTCGGTGCGTGGGTCGGTTCGCGGTCGTAGTTCGTCGACTACGCGGTCGTAACTTACTCACCGGTCAACGCTTCGCTCGCGGGCGAGAGCGAAATCGTCGAACCCAACCCTTCTTCACACGCTTTTTCGTAGAGCAGGTACGCCGCGGCGACGGTTTCGATGCCGGTTCCGCCGCTGTCGAAGACGGTAATCTCCTCGGCCGACTCGCGGCCCGGTTTCTCGCCCGCGACCACCTCGCCGAGTTCGGCGTGGATGTGCGTCTTCCGTCACGTCGCCCGATTCCATCGCCATGAGAAACGACCCGGCGTCCTGCGTCGCACGCTCGCGCAGGTCGGGGACGTACTTCGCGCGCCCTATCGTCTTCGCGTCGAGTTCGCGCTTCTTCGGGTTGTACTGGCCCATCGCGGTGACGTGCGCCCCGTCCTCGAGCAGGTCGCCGTCGAACACCGGTTCGCTGGCGTTCGTGGCCGTGATGACGATGTCCGCGTCCTCGACTGCCGCCGCGCTACTGGCGACGGCGGCGACCGAAGCGTCCAACGCCTCGGTCATCTCGCCCGCGAACGACTCCCGACTCTCCTTGGTCGGCGAGTAGACCGAGACGGTTTCGATGTCGCGGACGGTCATCGCGGCTTTCAACTGCCCGCGTGCTTGTGCGCCGCTGCCGATGAGCGCGAGCGAAGTGGCATCCTCCCGCGCGAGGGCATCGAGACCGACCGCACCCGCCGCACCGGTTTTGAACGGGTTCATGCTCGCCCCGTCGATGAGCGCGAGCGGTTCGCCGCTCTCCGCGTCGTACAGCGGCGTCATGAACCACGCGTCGCCCGCGCCGAACCCGGCGGAGTACATGTACCCGCCCATCGCGCCCGTTTCGGGGAGAATCGCGGAGTAACTGGTCAACATCCCTGCCGGTTCATCGTTCACCAGCGTCGTCCGAGGTTTCGCGGGCGCTCCCGTTCCGCGCTGGCGATAGCCGTCACGCACGGCATCGACGAATTCGTCCATCTCCGCCAGTCCGGCAACATCGTCGCTGGTCAAAAACAACGTCTCGGTCATGGCTGGAAAAACGGAAGCCAGCGACAAAACCGTTGAGGAAGGCGAGCGCTGAAATTCGACGGGGAAATGTGAAAACGAAACGAGAAGAGAGGGAGGAAAAAGGGAAAAAATTACTCAGCGGAATTGAGCGGTGTGGATGACTGGGGGTTCGGGGCGGATACTTCATCGACGGGTCCGTTAACGAACAGCGCGTGTCCGATGAGAAGGACGGAAACGAGTGCTCCAAGCGGTACAGCGGTGGTTAGCGCGAGTCCGGCGACGCTGAAGGCTCCAGTTACACCGACCAATGCGAGTGGAATCAGTCCAAGAATGAGGTCATAGTATCCAGTCATAATCTATTCAATAATATGCGGTGTAGGTATATAACTGTTTCCCATAGGAAAAGCAGTCGTTTCCTATATGCCTTGAGAATGCTCTAAGGAATCTACCGATAGCATTTCTATAACTTATGAGTGCGTGATTAGAATATGGGGCCTGAAACCCATGAATTCGACACTTCTCCGCACACCCACTCATGCTCTTCAGTAATCATCGGCTCCGCAAAATCGTGATAACGACAACCGTGGTAGCCGTTGACTGAATCGTTCGTGAGAAGATTACCGGGGATAATTGACTGCTAGACGGACGACGGTCAGCGATCAATCGTCGGTCGGCGGCCGAAGGAGCAACGCACCGGCCGCCGCGACGATTGCGAGCACGCCCCCGACGAGGAACGCGACCGTCCAACTCGTCGCCGTAACGAGAAAGCCCGCGACGGCCCCGCCGAACAGGCCGCCCCACATCTTCCCCGAGTAGAGGAGCGCGTAGTTCGCCGAGGAGTGTTCACGGCCGTAGTAGTCGCCGACGACGCTCGGGAACAGCGTGTACTGTGGACTCCAGAAGAACGTGGCGACGATGACGGCGAGGACGAACCCGATGCTGGAGTTCGCGTGCGCGAAGAAGACCACGGCGAACAAACCGAGACCACACAGGAAAAACGAGGCCGCCATGGCTTTCTCGCGGTCGAGGCGGTCCGAAGCGTCGCCGACGAGCAGTCGGCCGACGCCGCCCGCCACCGGAAGCACGGTCGCGGAGATGGTCGCGACCATCGCCGCCAGTCTGAAGTTTTCGGCGAAGGAGACGACTTTCGCAGTCAACATCAACCCCGCCCCGCTCGCACAGACGAACATCACGTACATCACCCAGAACTGCCACGTTCCGGCCATCTCGCGCCACGTGTACTGCCGACCCGCGGTCATTTCCGTCGCTTCCTCACCGCCGTTGGCCGTCGCTTCGAGCCACCCTTTCGGTGGGTCGCGGAGGACGACTGCTCCGACGAGGATTCCGATACCGATGAGCAGGCCCATGTTCCAGAGGACACCCGGATAACTCGACGCAGTCGCGTTGGCCCGCACGTAGGGAACGACCAACGCGCTCCCACCCGCGAACGCCATCGTTCCCAGTCCGGTCGTCAGGCCGCGCCGGTCGGGAAACCACTTCAACGCCGTGTTCACCGCGACGGTGTAGACGATACCGACGCCGATAGCCCCGAGCGAGTAGAAGAGATACAACTGCCAGACGCTCGTCGCACGCGACAGGGCGAGATAGCCACCCCCGGCGAGGATTCCGGCGATCAACGTCAGCGCACGCGGACCGTGTCTGTCGCGCCACCAGCCAACCGGGAACTGTGACCCCGCCTGAAAGATGACGAAGAGGGTGAACACCGCGCCGAGCGCCGCCGGGTCGATGGCGAGGCGGTTCGCTATCGGCGAGCGAAGCGACGACCACACGTACTGATACGGACTGACCAGTCCCATCATCACGACGGCGGCGGCGACTTGCCACCATCTGGAGAACCCGAGCACGTCCTTGGCACGGGCAGAATAATCGACATCGGTAGTACTCATGTCGAAACCGACCAACCCGGTATCAATCAGAGTTGTGTTTGGGGTAACCCGCGTAGATTTATGAGGGAATACGAACAACTATCGGCCATGAAGGGGAGAAAATCGTACTTCGTCGCGCTCGCGCTCGTCGTCGTTTCGTTCGCCCTGAGCGCCTACTACTATCCCCGTATGCCCGACCAAATCGCGTCCCACTGGAACGCGAACGGGAACGCCGACGGGTCGATGCCGAAACTGTGGGGACTGTTTTTGCTTCCCACGCTGACGGCCGGACTGCTCGTCCTGTTCGCCGCGATTCCGCGAATCGACCCGCTCCGGGAGAACATCGCGGAGTTCCGCGAGTACTACGACCTGTTCGTCGTCCTCTTCGTCGCGTTCATGCTGTACGTCCACCTGCTGACCCTCCTCTGGAACCTCGGCTATCGGTTCGACTTCACGATGGTTCTGTCGCCGGCCATCGGCGTGCTGTTTTACTTCATCGGCGCGCTGATGGGCCGCGTCGAGCGCAACTGGTTCATCGGCGTCCGAACGCCGTGGACGCTTTCCGACGAGAAGGTGTGGAAGAAAACCCACACGCGCGCGGGTCCGCTGTTCAAAATCGCCGGCGTCATCGCAGTCCTCGCCGTGTTCGTCCCGCGCTACGCCATCTACCTCATGGTGGGTCCGGTCGTCCTCGTCGCCGTCTATCTCACGCTGTACTCGTACGTCGAATACCGTCGCGTCGCCGCATGAAAACGCTATTTTCCGTCGTTCTCAGTCCCCGCCGTGAGCGATGACTTCGTCCGGACGGATTTTGAGGAGCACGCGCGCCGTTTGGATTTCGGGTTGGTACTCCTCGCCCGTGTATCGCCGGGATAACTCGTCGATGTGCTCGCGGGCACCGTCCTCGGTTATCTCGTCGATTTCGCCGAGGATGGACAACGCGCGGTAGCGGTCGTCCGGGTCGGTCATCCCCATCCCGACGTTCGGGTTCTCCTGCACGTTTCGTTCCTTGCGCCGACCGCGTTCGGTGTTGACGAGCACCCTGTCCTCGTCGGCGTCGTAATCGACCCACACTGGGGTGACGTGCGGAAGCCCCTCCGGCGTGAGCGTGGCGAAGTACGCGAAGACGGGTTTCTCGAACAGGTCGTGAAATTCGGATGGAATGGACGACATCACGGAAGGGAACCATCGGGAGCCACTTCACGCTACGGGCCACGGCGTTCGGTCACGGGAAAACCGACCCGCGCTAGCGGACCGCGAACGTAACCCCCGCCAGAAGTCGCCAGACCGGTCAAGAACAGGATGCCGAAGGCGAGCATGACGAGGACGAAGGTGACCGGCGACTCGCCGTGGAAGAACGACGTCGCGCGGAGCGCGGCGCCGATGAGTGCGGCGGATACCCACGTGCCGTCCGCGAAGAGAACCGAAGTTCGAACCGACCGGCGGACGCGGGAACTGTACAGACCGACGACGAACGCGGCGATTAGCCACCCGATAAGGAACGGCGCGACGGTACCGGCGAAGTAGAGTGGTTCGTGGAGGATGTTCTCGTGGTGGCGGAGGCTCCCGACCGTCAGGAGTACCAGCAGAACCACGATATCGCCGATGAAGAGTCCTGCCGTCGTCCCCGAGCGGTCGAATCGCCGAGTTTCGAACGCACTGCTCATGATTTCCCGTTGGACGGCCGGGGTTATGTCGTTCCCGATGTGCGCTTGATGCCCGCGATGGTGTAATCGAAGCCGCGACTTCGAACGCGTGGAACGAGATTCGCCGCGTACAACGCCTCCGACAGCGCGTCGGGAGTGATGAACGACGATTGCATTCGCAGCAGATGCTCGCCGCGGGCGAGCATCCGACCGCGAATCGTTGCCGGGTCGAACTCGCGAACGACGACGACGCCGCCGGGGCGCAACACGCGCTCGGCCTCCGAAAGGGCCGCATCCACGTCGCCGATGTGATGGAGGGCGTCGGCGATGACGACGGCATCGACCGACTCGGCGGCGAAGCGGCAGTCGGCTCGCGTCCCCGCGCACGCAGTCGAGTCCGTGAGCGTGTGCCCGTGCGAGCATGCCAGCGGACGCATCGAGGACGAACCGTTCGCCCACGTCGAACGCGCGCACGGCGCGGCCGGTTCCTCCCGCCACGTCCGCGACCCGCTCGACAGGACGTTCGGCCTGCTCGAGTCCTTCGCGTAGGACGTCGTAGTCCGAATCGGACGAGAAGCGGTCGTACAATCGCGCGATTCGGTCGAAATGGCCGATATCGCCGTTCGAGGGGGACATACCGGGAGGACGCGGGCGAACACATAAACTTCGACGGCGGAGATGGCCGACCCGATGGAGGGATGTGGGTCGCGTCGAAACCGACGGGCATGGAGTACGCGGTACTGGGATGGCCGGACGACGGGCCGAAACTGCGTCTCGACCACGAACGGTTCAGCTACGCCGGCAAGTTCGTGATGTCGAACACGGGGAAGGCCGTCGTGCGCGCGTCGTCGGAATCCGAACGGCTGTCGGTGAACTACGGCGACGAAACGTTTCGTCGCCGCCATCGCGTTCAACGAGGACCGCACCGACGACGGGACGATGTGGCTTCGATACGTGACGGTGCACGCCGACCGGCGCGGCGAGGGAATCGGCCCCCAACTCGCACGGTTCACGACGCGACGGATTCACGAGCGGGATTATCAGCGAGTTAAAATCGCGGTAAACAACCCCTACGCGTACCAAGCGCTCTACCGTGCGGGGTTCGGGTTCACCGGCGAGGAGACGGGGATTGCGGAGCTCGTCTTGGAACACCCGAAACCCAACGAGGGGCAGTATCAGGACGGTTTGGACGTGTATCGAGGACGCGACCTTTCCCCGGATCGAAGAGGAATTTCTGGCGGCGAAGGAAGGCCGCCGTCCGCCGCACCCGGACGAACCGTGAGCGGGCCGACGACGGAAAATACGGTGGAACGTTCGAAAAATCAACTCCGTCCATTGCACCGTTCATTCAGCCGTTAACGACCAATTAACGAAGATGGAGTATCACTTCGTGTTTGGTAGTGAGAGACGATAGAAGAAGAGTGCTCGGACTCATCGGGTCGGGGCTGACGGTCGGAATCGCCGGGTGCTCGGCGTTTTCGAAGGACGGCAGTTCCCAGATGACCTCGAGCGGACGGAACGGCGGAGAACAGACGACGACCGAGACTATCCAGTCTCCGACATCGAGCACGACGGACACGGGGACCGAAACGGATACCGAGACGACCTCCGAATCCGATTCCGTGACGTCCGGAGGACATCGAGCCCGCACCGAAAGGCCTATCAGTCGGTGTCGCACCCGAGCAAGCCGGGCGAGCACAAGTACGCGACGATGGGGTCGGAGGACGCGAAGGTCACGGCGCGGTTTTACGGCGCGTGGAAATGCCCGTACACGCGCCATTTCGTCCTCGAATTCCTGCCGACGCTCATCGAGGAGTACGTCGAACCCGGCGACGTGGCCATCGAGTTCCGCGCCGTCGCGTACGAGGACGGCGAAGGGTTCCACGGCCCGGACTCGCCCCGCGCCGCACGGGCCGGGTTGGTGATCTGGAACCAACAGCCCGACCATTTCTGGAAGTACTTCGGCACCGATATTCAAAAACCAGAACAGCGCGCCGGGATGGGCGACGACGGAGACGCTCCTCCGCATGGCCGAGAAGGCCGACGTGAGTAACCTCTCCGAAATCGCCTCGACCATCGAATCGGGTAAGTACCTGTCCCAAGTCAAGGGGACGATGGACCAGGTCCGCGAGATTCCGATTTCGCGCGTCCCCCGCATCGTCGTCGGTGACAGCATGACCGCCCCGTCGGTGGCACCGGAGAAGACGAAGCTGCAACTCGACGCCGCGCTCGGCAAAGGGCCGTGGCCGAAAAACACGGTCGGGAACTCCACGAACAACGACAGCATGGCCGGTAACGGGCCGAAAAACTCGACCAGTAACAGTACGGCGAACAACTCGACGAGCGGTTCGCCGAGCGATTCGCCCGACAACAGTACCGCCGGCACCACGACGACGACCTCTTCCGATAACAGCACTGCCGGCACGACGACGAATTCGACCAGCAACAGTACCGCTAGTACCACGACGACGAATTCGACCTCGAACTACCACCGACTGATTCGAACCGATTCGTCCGAAATCGTCCTTCCCCTCTTCTTCCGTCGCGGACGGGAGCTTTCAAGCCGCTCCCACCCGTAGCGTCGCCAAATGGGTAACTCCGCACTGCGGCAACTCGCATCCCTCGAAGAGATCAGTTTCGACGACATCGAAGGCTCGGTGGTCGCCATCGACGCCCACAACTGGCTCTATCGGTACCTCACGACGACGGTGAAGTGGACCAGCGACGAGGTGTACACCACCGAGGACGGCACCGAAGTCGCCAATCTGGTCGGCGTCGTCCAAGGCCTGCCGAAGTTCTTCGAACACGATTTGGTTCCCGTCTTCGTCTTCGACGGGCGCGTCACGGACATGAAGAGCGACGAAATCGAGAGCCGACGCGAACAGCGCGAGAAATTCGAAGACCGACTGGAGGAAGCACGCGAGGAAGGCGACGCCATCGAAGTCGCCCGCCTCGAAGCCCACACCCAGCGGCTCACGCCCGTCATTCAGGAGACGACGCGGGAACTGCTCGACCTGCTCGACGTGCCCGTCATCGAAGCCCCCGCCGAAGGGGAGGCACAGGCGGCGTACATGGCGCGAAAGGGCGCGGTCGATTACGCCGGAACCGAGGACTACGACGCGTTGTTGTTGGGTTCGCCGTTCACGCTCCGCAAACTGACGAGCAAGGGCGACCCCGAACTGATGGACTTCGAGGCGACGCTCGAAGAACACGACATCACGTGGGAGCAGTTGGTGGACATCGCCATCCTCTGTGGTACCGACTTCAACGAGGGCGTCTCCGGCGTCGGGCCGAAGACGGCACTGAAAGGCGTCAAGGAACACGGCGACCTCTTCGGCGTCCTCGAAGACCGGGACGCCTACATCGAGAACGTCGATATCATCCGCGAACTGTTTTTGAACCCCGACGTGACCGACGAGTACGAGTTCGACGTGTCGATGGACCCCGACATTTCGGCGGCACGCGAGTACGTCACCGACGAGTGGAAAGTCCACGAGGACGAAGTCGAACGCGGCTTCGAACGCATCGAGGAGAGTATCACTCAGACCGGCCTCGACCAGTGGACGTAGGCGGTCCATCAAAGAGCGGTAGCCGTCTGGGCGGTATTCGTCGTTTCCGTCGTTTCCCTCGTCGCGTCTCTCTCGTGGCGCGTTGAAAGCCACTCGGCCCCCTCACTCCGCCTCTCGAATCACGAACGTCGGTTCGTCGACTGCTTCGCTTTTACACTCGGGACACCGAGAGGGACGGTTTGCGGGGTTATCGAAGCGGTCGAAACCACAGTCCCGGCATTCGGGAGGGGCGACGAGCAACTGCTCGCCGTTCGATTCGATGGAGCGGGCGATGTGTTCGATGTGTCGAACTGCCCCACCAGCCGTGATTTCGAACTCCCCCGCGAGGGTGCTCGGCGAGGCCGGTTCCGTTCGGAGGAACGCCGCGATCTGCTCGCGCGTCGTTTCGTCGTCTCGCATACCACCCGTTGGTCGCGCCCGTTCAAATTACTACCGCGATGAAATTGACAACATAAACTGTTTTCCCGTCGGGGTGCATGAGATGATTTGCGATGGGGGAACGAACGACGACAGGGACGTCGGAAACGGATATGACGAAGAGCCATACAGTTCTGTTCGTCGAACACGAAACCGATGTCGCAGGGCGACTCGACTCCGACCACGAGGACCTGACGGTTCGCGTCGTTTCGTCCGCGACGGACTGTCTCTCCCATCTCGACGGCGAAGCCATCGACTGTGTGGTCAGTAACCACCTCCTTCCGGATACGACGGGGCTCGACCTCCTCGATTCGGTGCGCGATGAACATCCGAACCTGCCGTTCGTCCTCCTCACGGGGAGCGGAAGCGAGCGAATCGCCAGCGAGGCTATCGGCCTCGGCGTGAGCGATTACGTCCCCGAAGACGCGCTCGACGGGACGGCCGACCTGCGGGAACGAATCGTGGACGCGATTCGCGACCATTCCGGTAGAAACGGTGAAAACCACATCAACACGCTCATGAGCGCGTTTCCGGACGTGGCGTTCCTCTTCGACGAGGACGGAAAGTACTGCGAAATGCTCGTGGGACCCAACTCGGAAAAACTCGCGGTGACAGCGCCGCCGAACCTCGTCGGCCAACGGTTACACGACGTGTTTTCGGACGATATCGCGGACAGTTTTTTACAACACATCCACCGAACGCTGGAGAGCGGCCGCGTCGAAACCATGGAGTATCCGATGGCCACCGAAAGCGGGCAACGGTGGTACGAAGCCCGCTCGACGCCGCTCGGACGACAGATCGACGGTCGGGACGTCGTCGTCTGGGTCGCCCGCGACATCACCGAGCGACGACAGCGTGAACAAACGCTGGCACATCAACACGACGAACTGGAGACGCTGAACCGGATTCACTGGGTGATACAGGAAGTCATCCACGACCTCGTCCACGCCGCGACCCGCGACGACATCGAGCAGTTGGTGTGTGAGCGGTTGGTCGAATCGGGGTTGTACGAACTCGCGTGGACCGACGAGAGCGAGGTCAGTCGCGGTGGCGTCACGCCCCGAACCCGCGCCGGTGGCATCGAGGGCTATCTCGACCGACTCGTCGAACTGGGGGACCGAATGGGAGATGACCCCGCCAGTCGGGCGATGCGAACCGACGAACTACAGGTGATTCAAGACGTTCGGGAGACGGACATGCTTCCCGAGACGATACGCGAAGAAGCGCTCGGCCGCGACATCGAGTCGGGAATCTCCATCCCCATCTCGTACGGCAACACGATGTACGGGTCGCTGTCGCTCGTCTCGACGCGAACCGGCGTCCTCGGCCATCGAGCGCAGGCCGGCCTCGAAATCCTCGGGGACACCATCGGCTTCGCCATCAACGCCGCGAAGAACAAGAAAATACTGTTGTCGGACAGCACCGTCGAACTCGAATTTCACGTCACCGGCTCCCGCGACGCGGTCATGGCCGCTTCCCGTCGCCTTGGTTGCACGTGTCACCTTCTCGGGTTGGTCCCGGCCGCCGACGGGCAACTGCTCCACTACGTTCGCGTCGAGGACACCCCTCCGGAGCGTATCGAATCGATACTGGTCGAGGACGAGCACGTCGCCGAATGCCGACTCATCGACGCGGACGACGACGGGCTAGTTATCGAGGTTCGGATGAACGAATCGACGGTCAAGCGACTGGTCGAAGCCGGTGCCGCCGTCCAATCCGCGACCGCGAACGGAGGCGAGGTCACTATCGTCGCCGAAATCCCGCACGAGACGGAGGTTCGAAAAGTCGTCGACAGCTTTCAGGCGGCGTATCCGGCCGCGGAGCTGATAGGCAAACGAACCATCGACCGACCGATCCAAACCGCACAGGAGTTCCGGCGTTCGTTGACCGACCGTCTGACCGACAGACAGGAGACCGCGCTCCGAACGGCGTACTTCGCGGGCTACTACGACTGGCCGCGCGGGAGCACCGCCGAGGACGTCGCTGGCGCGCTCGATATCGCCTCCGCCACGCTTCATTATCACCTTCGAAAGGCACAACACCAACTGCTCGCCGCGTTGTTCGACGAGCGGAACGCCGACGGCTCGTGATTGGGGACGATTCCTGTCACGACGGTTTCGTCTCGATTGTATCCAATAACTGAGCAATGAAAAAGGACTTAGGGAGTCGGAGTGACGGTCAAACCATGAAAGCCGTCGTCCTCGCCGGTGGATATGCGACGCGTCTGTGGCCGATCACGAAACAGCGACCGAAGATGTTTCTCCCGATCGGTGAAACAACGGTCATCGACCGTATCTTCGCGGACCTCGAAGCCGACGAACGAGTCGACACCGTCTACGTGAGCACGAACGAACGTTTCGCCGACGACTTCCGCGAGCATCTGGCCGAAAGCGAGTTCGAAAAACCCCAACTCAGCGTCGAAGACACGTCCGAAGAGGACGAGAAGTTCGGCGTCGTCGGTGCCCTCGCTCAACTCGTCGAGCGCGAAGAGGTGAACGACGACCTCGTCGTCATCGCCGGAGACAACCTCATCAGCTTCGACGTCGGCGACTTCGTGAACTTCTTCGAGGAGAAAGGGTCGTCCGTGCTCGCCGCCTACGACGTGGGGAGCAAGGAACTCGCGAAAGCCTACGGGTTGGTCGAACTCGACGGCGACCGTGTCATCGACTTCCAGGAGAAACCGCAGGACCCACACTCCACGCTGGTGTCCATCGCCTGCTATGCCTTCACCGAGGAAACCCTCCCGCTCCTCGAAGAGTATCTCCGAGACGGCAACAACCCCGACGAACCGGGATGGTTCGTCCAGTGGTTGCAGTCCCGCAACCCCGTCCACGCCTACGTCTTCGAGGAAGCGTGGTTCGACATCGGAACCCCCGAAAGCTACCTCGAAGCCGTCGCGTGGTACCTCGACGGCGAATCCCACGTCGCCGACACCGCCAGCCTCGACAACACCGACATCGGCCACAACGTCCACGTGATGGATGGCGCGGAACTGGCGGATGCCAGCCTCGAAAACGCCATCATCTTCCCCGACGCCACGATTCAGGGCTGTGACGTGCGCGACTCCATCATCGACAAGGGAACCTACGTCGAGAACATGGATTTGGCGGGCGCACTCATCGGTGCCCACACCCAGATTACGAACAAACGGGAAGACGAGTAAACGCACTTTTTTTACGCTCGGGTGTCCTCGCGCCTCCGGCGCTGCGGGCACCACTCGCGCAAAAAACCTGCACTAAAAAACGCCGCTCACTTCGTTCGCGGAGCAGTTGCTTACTGTGACCGTAACCCCTAACAACTCTAACAGAGCGCTCTCCGCACCGCTGACCGCAAAACCATATCCGCCAGCCATAACCGCTCCGCAAAGCCGCGATTACTCGCCCAAATACGCGTCCGTGATCCGAATCTTCCCTCGCGTTCCCGTCCCACTCCGTCTCGTACTCCAGTTCGATGGGACGGTCCATGTGCGGTGCATCCGTCACGAGGGTTTCGAACTCCCCTCCTTCCCCCAAGATGTGGACGCCGTATTCGTCGTGGAGGTCCTCCAGTTCGTCCAGCGCGTCGGCGTCGAGGGTTCGACCCAGCCACGATTCGTCCAACCCGTACGCCGCGACTTGCACGATTTTGATTTCGAACCCGGCGTCGAGCATGGCGTCCGCGAGTTCGCGCGGGTCTTTCTGCCAGAGGGGCGCGAACAGTTCGATACCGAGGTCGTCACAGAGCGCCTGAATTCGATGGGTCTGGAACTCGCTTTCGACCGCACCGGCCGTCACGCCCGCGAGGTCGATATCGAGGTCACGGAGGGCGGCCTCCATGATTTTCGTCTCCTCGTCCCCTTGCACACCGGCGTCCTCGACGTCCTCGGCGTCGAAGTCGCCCTCGACGTTCACGAGCGGGATGCCGATGCTCTCGGCGGCGAGCGTCGCGAGTTCCGTCGCCGGAACGTGGTACATGTACGAGTCGCCTTCGGGGTGGACGGTGAGCAATCGCTCGACGTTCAGACCGTCTTCGAGCGCGCGATACAGCGCCCACGAGGAGTCCTTCCCGCCGGAAAAGAGGCTGACCCACGCCTGCTGATTCATACGATGGTTTGCGAGTCGGGGAATAAATGAGACTCGGTTACTCGGCCAGTTCCTCGCTGATGGTCGTCCCGCTCATGTACGACGCCACGCGAACTCCGACGAGGCTGACGAGGACGCCGAGGACGACGTACACCGCGAGTCGCGTCCCGGGGTCGAGCGTGAGTTGGGAAACCGTCGTCTGCCCGACGGAGATTGCTGGGACGACGACGGGTCCGATGGTGCCGTTGCGCTGGAGGAAGTACGCGGAAAAGCCACGGACGACCAACCCGACCGCGAGCACGCCGAACGGAAGGTTGAGATACGAGTTCCGCACGCTATCGTTGCGGATGGCTTCGTCCAGCAGGCGACCCACGCTGGCGGTGAGAGCGGCGACGGCTATCCACGGGACGCTCTCGAAGACGAACGCCATCGCGGTCATGAGGACGTTGCCGGTGGAATCCATCGGCGCGGCCCGGAGCGCCCCGGCGAACACCCCGATGAGCGAGAGTCCCACGGCGACGACGTAGGTGACGATGGAAACCCGACCGGAGTAGAGGGCGTCGCGGGCCTCGCCGGGAAGGTTGCGGAAGTAGGTCCCGATGGCGAGCCCCTTATACAGCGCGAACAGGCCGATGACGGCCGCGATGGCCGACGTCGCCATGGCAAGGCCCAACTGCAGGAGCAGTACCGGGAACGTGATGAGCGCGATGCCGGTCGGCACGAGGACGGTCTGGCGGAGTTCCTCGTCCGCGAGGAACTGTTTTAGCAGGTAGTAGGTCGATTCGATGTCGCGGGCCTGCCGGACGACCACG
Source organism: uncultured haloarchaeon (assembly GCA_963811185.1). Taxonomy (GTDB): domain Archaea; phylum Halobacteriota; class Halobacteria; order Halobacteriales; family Haladaptataceae; genus Haladaptatus. The sequence continues at coordinate 446,945 of CAWEQN010000004.1, read as the reverse complement.
CGGTCCACCGCGTCGACCCGGATTCGACTCTCCACGATGGGGACGAGGCGTTCGTCCTCAGCACTGTCGATGACGATGATGGTCGAGTCGGGGTCGTGGACCGCGATGAGGTCGTCCAGTTGGGCGGCCACGGCGCGGTCGGCACCGACGCGTGTGTCGGCGGTGCCGGAGATGACGGCGACCATCGACTCCTCGTCTTCGTCCCGCAGGTCGCGGGCGACGCGGAGGGCTTCGAGGAGACAGTTGACACTCGAATCCTCGGGGTCGGCCAACCCGACGTCGGTGACGAGCGACTGGACCGCCTCCCAACCCGCGACGGGCATCTCCAGTCCCGTCTTGCGCCCGATGTCGTTGTTTCTATCGACACACACCACCAGCGTACTCATTCGGTGTTCCACTCCAGACGGCGAAAGGATAAAAAGGTCGTCTTTACGGCGACTGTTCGAGTGGTTGATACCAACAGCACGCGGGGTACATCAGACGTTGCCGTTCAGCGCGTCGAAAATCCCGTCGATGAACTCCCGGTCCAACCAGAGACCCGCTTCCCTGCCGCCCGTGATGACCGCCGACTCGACCGGCACTTGCCCGCCGCCCATTCGAGCGTGCCCGCCGGCGTCGGCCCCCGGAATATCCGTGACGGCCGTCTGCAATGCTTTCCCCATATGAACTCGGTCGTCGCGCGACCGACCCGAGATGTAGAGGGTGTCCTCCCGTTTGCCGTAGACGACGACGGCCGTCACCCCTTCGAGTTGCATGAGTTCGTCCGCGGCCTGTGGAATCGCGTCGGCGTTCGAAAGCGACCCGACGTTACAAACCGCAAAGGAGCCGCGAACTTCCCGTTCCGTGATGGCCCGCGATTTGATTTCGAGCACTTCGGCGCTCACCTGCGGGTTTGCGATGCGGTCGAGGCGGTGTTCGTCCACGCCGCGATAGAGATACGCGCTCGCCGAGAACTCCGCCGCGGAACAGCCGTTCGTGAGGTGCTTCGTGTCCGACTGGATACCGTACAGCAAGCCGGTAGCGATGTCGGACGGCAAAACGAACTCGTCTTCCGGCGGGATTTCGTCCGGCCCGACGGGTGTCGCCCCGAGGTCGTCGAAGTACTCCGCGACGATGGTCGAACACGCGCCGTAGTTCGTCCGCTTGTCCGTGAACACCTCGCCGGTTCCGTTTCCGGGGTGGTGGTCGATGACGGCGTACGGTTCGATTCGTTCCGCACCGTTGAATCCGCGCGGCGTGTTGTGATCCACGAGAACGATGGTAGAAGCGGCGAGGTCGGTGACGTGTTCGACGCGTTCGAGTTCGAGGTCGAGAATGGTTAGGAACGCACGGTTTTCCTGATGTCGTATCTGCCCGGCGTACTGTAATGTTACGTCCGTCCCGACTGTTTCGGCCAGATACGCGACCGCGATTCCACACGCCATCGCGTCGGGGTCGGGGTTCGGATGCATCAGGACGACGAGTTCGTCCCGTTTCGCCAACGCCCGTCTGAGCCGAGCGCCCTTCGGCCGTCGAATCCAGCGGACGACCAGCCACACCGACACCGCTAATACCACCGCTCCGAGGACGGCTCCGACGACCAACATCGGATTGTCGCTACCGTAGAGTTGCGCACTGCGAAACAGCCCCTGAAGCGACTGGTCGGCCCGAAACTCCATACCCTCGAAGTAGAGAGGGGAAACCAAGAACTTTTCCCAACGATTACAGGTGTCAGACGTTTCGGAACTCTCGAAACGCTTCGATCGCCGCCCGGTAGCCTTCCCGATACGTCGGGTAGCGATATTCGTAGCCCATCTCGCGAAGTTTGCCGTTGGAACATCGCTTGCTCGCTCGTGCTCGCTCGCTCGTCGGTTCCGCCCGTGGCGGATGGGCGACACCGCATTCGTCCGCAAGCCAGTCGGCCAGCGTCGGTTTGCGGACGGGTTCGTCGTCGGAAACGAGCACGACCTCGTTTCGTCCCGCTCCCGCCTCGAGGAGAAATCGAATCGCGCCTGCCGCGTCGTCGCGGTGAATCATGTTCAGATAGCGGTCGGACACCGGCCCGTCCAGATAGCGCTCCAGTCGGTAGCGGTCCGGACCGTACAGCCCCGAAAACCGGGCGACCGTCCAGTCCCATTCGCCCGATTCCCGCACGATTGCTTCCGCTTCGGCCAAAATCTCTTCCCGCTCGGTTCGCGGTTCCAACGGGGTCGATTCGTCCACCCACGCGTCGTCCCTGTCGCCGTACACGCCGGTACTGGACGTGTAAACGATTCGTTCCGGCGGCGAGTCGCGACCTGCAAAGCGCTCAAGCGTCGTCCGAAGCCCATCGACGTACGCCGTCCGTGCCGCATCCGAATCCCGGCCGTCCGCGCTCACTGCGTAGACGAGGACGTCCACGTCGGGAATCGACGCGAGTGAATCCGCATCCGTCACGTCCGCCTGTTACGGCCTCGGCACCCACCTCCTCGACCGCACGCAGACCGTCCCGAGACCGCCGGATTCCGACCACTTCGTGTCCATCCGCGAGCAGTTCGCGAGCGAGTTCCAGACCGACGTAGCCGCATCCGAGCACTGCGACGTTCATGCGATTCCTTCGAACGGGAAGGGGATAACTACCGTGGAACGCCTATCAGTCGTTCCGTTCGGCGATGGCGTGATGGACGAGCGCGTACTCCTCCAGCGTCATCGGTGCCCGCCCTTCGATTTTCTGTTGGATAGCGCGCGCTTCGAGGTCCCCGTCGATTTCCCTCGCGAGCGTGTCCACGTCCAGCAGTCCCGTCGTCATTCCCATCAGCAAGTGGTCGCGGACTTCGAGGAGAATCGAATCCTTCTCCGGGGCACCGTCCGCCGTCGCGAGAATCGCGGCGGCATCTTCGAGCGTCGCATCGGTCGTCGTTTCACCGTCGGCGATCGACTCGACCGTCTCACGGTCGAGTTCCGTCGAGTCGACCACTCCGTCGATACCGACCGACGCTATCGTCTCGGCGAGTTCCGCCAGATACTCCTCGTGTAGTTTCGTCGGCGTCGTCTCGCCGGGGTCGCTTATCTCGTCGTAGAGCATGGTCGTCACGAAGGCTGGCTGGGTCAAATGGGTTGTCACTCCGATTTGCCCACCCGGGTGAACGCTCGTCGGCGTTCCCGTCCACGTCACCCACTCCCGTCTTTCCCGGCGGCACCGCGACGATGACGGTCGTTCCCGTGTCGAACGAAACCGGCGTCGTCCGGCCGACCGTCTCCTTCGTCCCATCGCCGTCGGTATCCAGTCGGACGATTCCGGCCGCTCGGGAGTACGCGACCGACGCACCCGGAACGGTCGGCGGTCCTTCCCGCGCACGAACCGTGAATCGGGCGGTCGGTGAGACCGACTCGCGCGGTGGCCCGCCGCAGGCTCCGACGTCCACGTGGGTCGCTCACCCCGAACGATTGCCGTTGTTCTTCGAGAATCGCGCCGTTCGTCATCAGTTCGATGTGGCGGTTGCCGAGCACGTTCGCGATCGGCGCACCGCCGTACTGGGCGTATCCCCGCGCCCACGTCACGGCGTACAGTCGCGCGGTCAGCCGGCGGCCGAGTCCGGGGTCGAGCGCCCCGGAATTCAGTCGTCGTTCGAATCGCTGGACGCGTTCGTGCAGGGCGAGGACGGGAGTTTCCACGACGAGGGTCATATCCTTGCTCGCGCTGGCGACGGCCGCACCGTCACTAGTCGCACGGAGCGACACGTTTTCGATTCGAACGCGGAGACCCGACTCCGTCGGCTTTTCGACCGACTCGATGTGGACGCGTCGTTTCGCGTATCGAAGCGCGGTCGCATTCGGTGTCGGCCGAAGCGACGCAGTTGCACGAACATCACCGACGTGTGTCGAGATGGAGCGCAATCGCTGTCGAGCGGTGAGATAGATTCGAAGCCGGAGATAATCCCGGAACGGGCTGGTATCGTTGATGATTCGCCCGGCCGTCGTGTTCGCCGGTCGGACGAGCGGTTGGTCGGCCGCGTCCCTTCCGGCCTGTTTCACCGCCTCGCGGAGTGCGGTGTGGCTTTCGGCAGTCACGCTCCGCATACTTCGGTCGACGTTCTCGTTCGTTCGTGGTCCCGGACTGGTGACCAACGCACCCGCGAAGGTGACGCTCCCGACCAACAGCAGGACGCCGACGAGCGCGAACGGAACCCGGCCACGGGTGTCGTCCGCGAACCTCACGCGGACCACGTCCTGACCACCAGTTCGGTTTGCCCGACGGCGACGGAACGCGCAGCGTCGGTCGGCGTGTCGAACGCGGTTCGGAGGTCCGTTTCTATCGTCCCAGTCACCGCCTCGATGAGCGCTCGTCTCGTTTGCTCGCTATCGAGTCGAGCGGACGCCGACCCCGTCGCACCGTACGAACGAATCAACCGTCGGAGTCGTCCCGCGACGACGATTCCCGTTTCTCGGTCGTGAAGCGCCAGCGACGTGGTTTTCCTCGGAACCAGTCCGGAGACGATTCCGGTCGCAACGGCCCGGGCGACGCCGTGATAACCGTCGCAACGGGCGGCGTCGAGTGCGCGGTCTCGAACCCGTGGCATGTCGCTCGGAACCGAGCGAACTGCCGCGTGAACGTCCGCGTGAGCGGGTGGCGAATCGCCGAGCACGAATCGACCGCCGAGTTTGGAATCCCGATACGGCTCCCATCGAACGAGGATTTGTACGTGAGTGGGGTATCCGAGTCGTTCCTGCACTCGATGGCGGACCGCGTGCTCGAACGAATCGCTCGTCCGCGACAGTTCGGTTCCACGAAGGGTCGCGTTGGCGAGAGCGGCCTGCCCGAGCAGTTCGGCGAGCGTGCCGTGAGTCGTCGGGTGGACCGTCCCGGAACCCGAGGAAATCGTGTAGTCCACGCTCGCCGTGCTGGTTGCGAGGACGTTCGCCGTCGATTCGGCGCTCCGTGTTCGGGTGGTCGGTTGGGGTGGTTTCGCGCCGACGAGGACGAAAGCGCTGGCGCTGACCAGCAGGAGACACAGCGTCACGTCGAGGACGGTGCTGATGGCCCTCATTTCCAGACCACCACCCGCACCGTGCCCGGACGAACGTCGCCGGGGGCGATTCGCACGCTCACGGTCGCCGTCGCGGCGTCAGTATCAGCCGCCGGATTTCGCGGCGGCGTCGGTCCCTCGTACCACTTTTGTGCCCCAGTCGAGAGAGTGACGTTGAGTCGGTAGCCGTCCGGGGTCGCGGAAGCGCCATCCCCGAGACGGTCGGGACGGACGATTCCGTTCGAAGCGACGTTCCCCTGAACTGCCGAGAGCGTCGTCGGAGCGAGCGTTCGCTCCGAGCTTGGCATCGCGCTCCCGAGGATACCGGTGTAGAGGAGCAATCCGAGACACACGGCGAAGACGGCGACGATGGCCGCGATGGGTTCGGTCTGTGCCCTATCCGGAGACCAGCGTCGCATCGACTCCCTCCCACGAAACACAGCGCACGGACAGCCTATTCCCCGCTCGTTTCCACACCTGCTGGCGATTCCGCGCATCTCGAATCTCCCGGCGAAACTCCCTCGACGAGTCGAACGCCGTCGACGGCGGCGTGCCGGACAGTACGCGGGCCAATCTTCCGTCGGAATTGCCGTTACCCGCGGCCACGGGCACGACCGGCCCGTATCGAAACGTCGCGTGTGCGGTTCCGCCGTCGTCGCGTAAACCGAGACGATGCGGACCGAGTTTGATTTGCCGTGCCGAAAGTGGGTGTTCCGCAGTCGCGGTGTACGTACAGCCAGCGACGGAATCGACCGTATCGGCGACGCTGGCGGCGTTGGGCGGTGGCGATGTCGGCAGTTCGATGGCGACGCCGAAGACGGCGACGCTCACCATCGCTACGCCGAGCCATACGTACCACGCGTCGAGGGGTGCGTCGAACATGGACCGGAATCGTCCCGTTTTGATACTTAAACGCTCGTGGCGAGCGGTGTCCGTGGAGAACCATCCCGAGGGAAACACAGTCATCTATCATTTTCGTTCATCGGCGTCGTCGTGTTCCTCGTACGGAACCTCCGTCGATTATGGAAGCGGAGACACGAATAGCGAGTCGTCCCGACGACTCGGCTTTTGAATCCCGAACTACGTCAGCGCCCCCGCACACACGAACGCGAGGAGATAGACGCCGGTTGCGGACAACAGCGACTGGCCGACGCGATAGCCGACCAACGTTCGGTCGAGACCGTGTTCGAGTCCGACCGAGAGCGTCGTGATGATGGCCGAAAGGCAGAGTACGTACGCGCCGACTGCAAGTCCCAGTGTGCCGACCGGAAACGCGCTTCCGAACGAACTCCCGACGCTCGCCATTCCGCCCGCGAGTGCAACGGTCGCACCCGAGACCAGCGGCCCGAATATCGACGCCGTGTGACGTAGCGTCTCGGTGACTTGCGCGAGTTCACGCCGCGCCTCGCGCTCGACCTGTTGGAGGTCGTCCATGTGGTCGGCCATCGCCACCACGGCATTTCCAGCGGGCCGCCCCTCGCGCCCAGCGAGCGCGAGGAGCGCGACTGCGCTCCTGGTACGGGGGCTCGGCACCGTCGAAAGTGCCCCGTACTCGCCGAGAAACGACTCTCTGACGCCGGTTCGGAGTTGTCGTTGAATCCGTGTCGCCCGTTCGAAGACGGCACCCGTTTCCCCGGACAGCTCGTCCACGGCGGCGACGATAGCTGTCTCGACGGCCCGTCCTTCGTTCACCCGTCGACCGACGAGGTAGAGGGCATCCGTGAGATTAGCTTCGACTGCCCGAACGCGGTTTCTAACGCTGACGGTCGGCCGTGTGAATCCGAGCAACAGCGTTCCGACGAAACAGCCGATACAAGCAACCCAGCGCGTCCAGTTCGGCAACACCAGGGTCGCAACGACCGCCGCGACAACGGCCGCGCCGAGACCGAGCGCAACGACTGGCCACCGTTCGTCGGGGACGTCCGGATGTGAACGCGACACGTCCGGTGGCGGAAACGCGACGGGGCGACGGGTGAGCAACCAAACGCTCGCGCCCAGCAACGACGCGGGAAGGAGAACGTCGTAGCCAACAATCAGTACGGCTGGCGACATCGGCATCCCCGCGGTTTTCGCCGCCGGGAGCACCGCGACCAGCGCGAGCGGAAGTAGAACCCCGAACGCGTACAGCGCGGTCGCCGGTCCCCGAATCTCGGCCACGAACTCGGCCATCCGCTCGCGCGTGCCGTCGAGAACCGCCGTCAGCGCCCGGTCAAGCGTTCGTGTTCGTTCCTCGGGTGGTGCCTCGCTCGCCGCCGCTATCAGCACCATCGAACGATCGAGCGCGGGGTTCCACGGTTCCCACTCCGCCCCGAAGGTCGTCAGTCCGGACATCGGCGACCCGACCGACCGGCGGACGTGGTCGCCGAGACTCGACGCGAGCGACCCGTCCCCCGTTCGCGCGGCGAACGCGGCGGCCCCTTCCGCCGTCGGTTCGATTCGCATCCACAGCACGGCTCGGGCCGCGAGGTCGGGCGCGTCGCCGAGCGCTTGTGTTCGCTTCGCGGCGGCGAGGAGTTCCGGAGTCCGTCGAATCAGTGCCGAGAACCCGACGCCAACGGTGACGAGCAAACCGCCAACCACGAGGCGGAGTTCCGGCGGAGCCAGCGCGACGCCGACGAGTCCGGTGAGGCATCCGAAAAGTGCCGCACCGTTCGCGCCCCGAGCGATTTCACGGCTTCCCGCATCGCCGTCGAGAAATCCCATCGCGCGGTCGATGTCCCCGTCCGAACCGACTTCCCACGGGTAGAGAAGAGCGAGGGACGAACACAGCTTTTCGAAGGGGTCAAGAATCACGCCCGGTCACCGACCCCATCAAAGCGTTTCGTCGTCACGTCGAACGACGGGTTCGTTCTCTCGACACGCCGTTCGATGTCCTTCGTTCGAGCCGTGAGCGCCGTTCGAACGTCCGCGTACGTCCCGGTGGATTTCGCGAGCGAGGCGACGAAAACGCTGTTGCCGCGCTCGATTCGCCCCGTCGAAACGAGCTTTCCATCGTCGAGTTCGTACAGCGGTTCGAAGCGGACGGAAACGCCGTCCGCTTCGTTTCCAGTCGCTCCGATGCCACCCACTCCGGTTCCGCCGTTCGTGAGGACTTCCTCGATACGCTTCACGCGCTTTCCGTGCTCTCCGTCGTTCTCGTAGGATTCGGTCGTGACGACGAAATCCGTCGTCGCGAACGACGACGGCGGGACGCCGAGGTCGGCGACGACTCGCTCGTACACCGCATCACCGCAATCCCCGTGAATCGTCCCGAGGACGGCGTTGGCGCTCGCCCCGACCCGCATCGCCTCGTACAGGACGCTCGCTTCCTCACCACGGACTTCACCGACGACGAGTGCGCCGTCACCCAGCCGAAGGGCCGTCCGGAGCGCATCCGCCGGACGGAGCCCGGGTTCGTCATCGCTCGCAGTCGTGCGGAGTGATTGGACGTCGCGCCCTCCGTCTTGCAGTGCTTCGACCGGCAGTTCCGGCGTGTCTTCGAGGATGACGGTCCGAACTCCGTGGGGAAGCTCCCAGAGCAGTGCCCCGAGAAGCGTCGTCTTGCCTGCACCACGGGAGCCGGCCACGAGCCCGGTGCCCGCGCGTTCGACGCCGACCGAAAGGAGCGCGGCGGCGTCCGCCGGAAGGGTACCGTTCGCAACCAGCGCCGGAAGCGTCCATCGTTCCTCTCCCTGTACGCGAAAGGCGAAGCCGATACCGTCGCTGACGGGGTCGGTGACGCCTGCGACCCGAACGCTCGTACCACCGACTTCCGCGACGGCGTCGAGCGTCGGACTGGCACGCGAAAAGGCACGACCGCTCGTCCGCCGGAATCTGGAGGCGAGCGACGCCGCACCGTCGTCGGTGAGATGAACGTTGGTTCGCATCGCCTCCCCGTTGACCCGTACCCGAAGCGGGTTCTCCGTGACGGGTGCCGTCGCGAACACGTCCGACACGTCGGGGTCCGCGAACAGGTCGGACAGGACGCCATACCCCTGCGTGTATTTTTCGAGAACGTCGGTGAGCGTCTCGATGTTCTCCGTCGAATCCGCGACCGTTCTGACGGCGCGGCCCGACGCTCGCTTTCCCCCCGTGACGCCCCCGTTTGCGAGGAGCGTCGCCGCACTGTCGAGCGTCTCGAATGCGCCTCCATCGAGCGTGTACTCCACTGGTTCGAGATGGTAGGTTCGATGGGACTCCCCGCCGGAGGACACCGAATCGGTGTCGTAGTATCGAACCGTCGCGCCGGTCGAAAGCGATTGTTGGTCGTCCAATCGGGCGTCCGCCGGTGGTCGAAGCGACACTCGGGAGCGCGCGATGGTCGGCCCGACGAACGGACGGAAGAGGGTCGAATAGTCGTCGAAGCGATGAACCCCTTCCGCGAATCCGGTTTCTGCGGCGATGTCGGACACGGGTCCTGCTCGCCCGATGGCGTCCACCCCCGCTCCGAGCGGGTCGGAACGCGCCCGTTCGGCGAGGGGAGGGTCGTGCGGAGCGACGCGCTCGACGAATCGGCCGGTCGCCACGAGAAACGCCGCGCCATCGCCGGCGTAAGTTCGTTCGACGCCCGTGGACCGTATCACGACGCGGTCGGTCTCGCGGTCGGCGAGCGCATCGAGAACCGTCGCACGGCAGGCAGGATGCTCCTCCAGTTTTCCGCCCTTCGAACAGTCGTTCGCATCGACGACCAACGTCGTGCCGTCGAACGAGGGGCGACATCGGCAGTCACGGTCGTCGGTGGGTCTCGACAGTGGGTTCCACATGGTCCCCCGTGGTCGCGTCTTTCGATTTAAAGTTCAGCCGTCGGAATCACGAGGACGGTGGGTTTTCCGCCGTACTCGACCAGCAACAGTGCGATGTCGACTCTGTCGGGCGCGTGGACGAGGAGCGGCGTTCCATCAGGCTCTATCGACCATCCGTGGTCGTTGTTCCGCGTGGCGACGCGGATATCGAACGGAACGTGCCGAACGTGGGTCGTACCGTCAACGCGATACGCGAGTACGTCACCGGATTCGTCTTTCGGGGTAAGCCGGTTTCCGGGAACGCCGCCGATGGCCACGAACTCGACGGTTCCCATCGTCATAGACTCGGACGGGAGCGATAGCGAAACCACTCTGCGTGCGGCGGATGGACCGGGTTCGTTCGGTTTCGCGCCGTCGAACGGAACTGCGTTCTCGTCCGCGAGGTCGTTCATCGAGCGGGCAACGGTCGTCATCGCCGTGTCGGCACGGTACGCCGCACGATTCGTCCGGGCGTGGCCGATAGCGGGCAGGGAGACGCTACAGAGCGCCACTGCGAGCAGGACGGCGAGAACGAGACGGATACTCACAGCAACTCGCGGATACGGGTCGTCAGCGAACGTTCGTGGGTGTCGGAGCGAGTCCCGGGTTCCACGGATTCGAGCGATGGAGTCTCGTGTGAAGCGGTTCCCTGTGAATCATCGTCGGAACTCCTCTGCGGACTCCGGTGGTGAGAATCGACGCGGGAATCGCGGAAATCGTGTTTTTCGAGTTGCTCCTGACACGTTTCGGCCGTCGCAAGCGCGGCGTCGGCCCGTCTCCCGACATCGTCGTTGACCGCCCGGATGTTGCCGACGTACCCACGGAGGGCTAAAATCGCGGCGTCGAGTTCGTCCTGTTTCGCTTCGAGTTCGTCCAAGCGCGTGGCGAGTTGGACAGTCGTCCGCCGGAGTTCCGCGTCGTCCTGCAACTCCGGCATCTCACCGTCGGTCAGCGTTCGTTCGAGGGTACACACGCGCTCGGAGAGGGTTTCGAGGTCGGGCATCGACGGGATTGGTGGCGGATTGGTATTTAAAATTTCAGATAGCAGGGGGTCCTGCTCCCCCATCCTGAGAGTCACACGACCGGGGAGACGTTCTTTTCCGGAAGTTCGACTTGGATTACGTCGGAAAATACATAAGTCATGAATCAGTTCCATCCGCCATGAAAGTCGTCCTGATTGGTGTCGGTCAAGCGGGTGGAAAGCTGACACAGAGACTCGTCGAATTCGACGCGAACATGGATTTCAATGCAGTCCAAGGCGCATTGGCCATCAACTCCGCGAAAGCCGATTTACAGTCCCTCGATTTGGATACCGTCCTTGTCGGACAGGACCGTGTGAAAGGCCACGGCGTCGGCGGTGACAACGAACTCGGTGCCGAAGTGATGCAAAACGACGCCGGCGAAGTGATGAACTCCCTCGACGGACGAATCACCGCGCAGGCGGACGCCATCTTTGTCGTTGCGGGACTCGGCGGCGGCACCGGAAGCGGCGGCGCGCCGGTTATCATCCACGAACTCCAGCGGGTTTACGAGATGCCCGTGTACGCGCTCGGCGTCCTGCCGGGACGAGGCGAGGGGTCGATGTACCAAGCCAACGCCGGCCGGTCCTTGAAAACCGTCGTCCGCGAGGCCGACGCGACCCTCCTCATCGACAACGATGCGTGGCACGAGACGGGCCAGAGCGTCGGCGAAGCGTTCGAGAACATCAACCAACAGATTGCCCGGCGCGTCGGTTTGCTTTTGGCGTCCGGGGAGGCGGTCGAAGGCGTCGGGGAGAGCGTCGTGGATTCGAGCGAGGTCATCAACACGCTCCGCTCCGGCGGCGTGTCGGCACTCGGTTACGCCAGTGCCGGTGCCAGTGAGGACAGCGGCGAGAACATCAACACGGTGACGAGCAACACCCGACAAGCCATTCTGAGCAATCTCAGCATGCCGAAGGCGACGGACGCGGATTCCGCGCTCCTCGTCGTCGCGGGGGACGCCGACAGGATTCCACGAAAGGGCGTGGAGAAGGCGCGAAAGTGGCTCGAAGGCGAAACCGGCAGTTTGCAAGTTCGCGGCGGGGACTTCCCGCTCGACAGCGACCGACTCGCGTCGCTCGTTCTCCTCGGCGGTATCGAACGCTCGCCGCGCATGCAGGAGTTCATGGAACGTGCGAAGAAAGCGAACGAACAGGAAGAACGCAAGGAAGACCCGAGCGAAATGTTCCACAACGACCAACTCGACGACTTGTTCTGAGGGTTTTCGTTCGGCGCTCTATTCGCACTCGTCCCGGACCAACTCCTCGATTCGGTCGAGGCCGAGTTCGATTCGGTCGAGGCTGTTGGCGAAACTCAATCGGAGGTACCCTTCCCCGGCGTCGCTGAACGCGCCGCCGGGTGCGGTGACGACGCCGTAATCGGAGAGGAGTCGTTCGGCGATGTCGAAGCTCGACCCGTCGAGTTCACTCACGTCGAGGAAGGCATAAAACGCACCTTCGGGACGCAGACAGGAGAGATGTGGAATCTCCGCGACGCGGTCGGTCAGGTAGTCGCGGCGCTCGCTGAAGGCGGCATACATCTCGTGGACCGGTTCCTGTGTTCCAGTCAGCGCCGCGAGCGCGGCTTGCTGGCCGACGCTCGACGGGCACGCCGTCGTGCTCTCGCCGAGGCTCGTGGCGGCTTCGACGACCGGTTCGGGTCCGACGAGCCACCCCATTCGCCACCCCGTCATGGCGTAGGTTTTCGAACAGGAATCGACCGTCAGCAGGCCGTCGTAATCGGTGTACGAGGAGATTCGCCGGTAATCGTCGTCGTAGGTCAATCGGGCGTACACCTCGTCGGCGATGACGTAGGCGTCGTGTTCTTCTGCGGCGTCCACGACCGCTTTCACGGCGTCCTCACCGTAGATTCGCCCGGTGGGGTTCGAGGGCGTCGTCAGAATAACTGCGGCCGTCCCCTCGGTCATGTTGTCGATGATTCGCTCGGCGTCGAGGTCGAACCCGTCCTCAGCGGGGAGCGGGACTTCGACGGGGTCGGCATCCGCGAGTATCACTTGATTCTCGTAGTTCGGCCACGCCGGGGTCGGGATGATGACTTCGTCGCCGGGGTCGGCGATTGCTGAAATCGCCAACGCTAACGCCTCCATTCCGCCGTTCGTGACCGTGACTTCCTCGGGAGTGAACGGGACGCCCGTTTCCGATTCCATCCGTTCCGCGATTGCGGCGCGGAGTTCGGGGATACCCGCCCCGGAGGTGTAGTGGGTTTCGCCATCGCGGGCGGCTTGTGCGGCGGCGTCGATGACGTGTTCCGGCGTGTCGAAGTCCGGTTCACCGACTTCGAGTCTGACGAGGTCGCCGCCCTGTTCCTCCGCGAGTTCGAACATCACGCGGATTCCGGACCGCTCGAAGGTGTCTGCCCGTTCGGAAATCTTCATGTTTTCGACCGTCGTTTTCCGGTGGCAAGTAACTTCGCAGTCCCCCCGCCGTTTGCCGGGTTGACGGGGTGGAAGGATGGGTTCGAAGCGCGGACGGGAACCTATTAGACCGACCCGCCAACAGTTTCGAGTATGGTTTCAGAACTCTTCGACGCCGAGCGCTGGGAGGAGATTCCCGACTTCGATTTCCGCGATATCACCTACCACCGGGCCAAAGAGCAGGGAACGGTCCGCATCGCGTTCGACCGCCCGGACGTGCGCAACGCCTTCCGGCCCGGCACCGTGGACGAACTGTACCGCGCGCTCGACCACGCCAAGCGCCAGTCCGACGTGGGGTGCGTGCTCCTCACCGGCAACGGCCCGTCCTCGAAGGACGGCGGGTGGGCATTCTGCTCCGGCGGCGACCAGCGCGTCCGCGGCGGCGAAGGGTACGAATATCAGGGCGACGACGCCGACAGTGAGGGGGCATCGGAGGCGGGCCGCCTGCACATCCTCGAAGTCCAGCGCCTCATCCGTCACATCCCGAAACCCGTCATCTGCGTCGTGCCGGGGTGGGCCGTCGGCGGCGGCCACAGCCTCCACGTGGTCTGTGACATGACGTTGGCCTCCGAGGAACACGCGAAATTCCTCCAGACCGACCCCGACGTGGCGAGTTTCGACGGCGGGTTCGGGTCCGCCTACCTCGCGCGACAGGTCGGCCAGAAGAAAGCCCGCGAAATCTTCTTCCTCGGCAAGACCTACTCCGCCGAGGAAGCCGAGGAGATGGGTATGGTCAACGAATCGGTTCCCCACGAGGAACTGGAGGACGTGGCCCTGGACTGGGCCGAGGAAATCAACGGCAAGAGTCCGACCGCGATTCGAATGCTGAAATACGCCTTCAATCTGGAGGACGACGGCCTCGTCGGCCAACAGGTGTTCGCCGGGGAAGCCACCCGCCTCGCCTACATGACCGACGAAGCACAGGAAGGACGGGACGCGTTCGTCGAGAAGCGCGACCCGGACTTCTCGGACTATCCGTGGCACTACTAGCGCACCTTTTTCTGCACCAAAAGTCTGCGGCCCTCCCGATGGTCGGGCCTTGGCCCGCTCACTTCGTCGCAGTGAGTGATCTTCCGCAGTTGTTCGTGTAGATTCGTTCCGGATTGGTTGAAATCCATCCACAGCAGGGTCAATCAACTCTTTCACCCTACCAAATCATTTTATTCACTCTTGGCAACAATTGATATGAACATGAGCGAAGCAATCCGTTAATAGCGGGCGTCGCGGCGACGGCAATCACTGTCGGATTCGTGGTCGCCACCGTGCTGTTCTGGACGCAGTTTGCACCTGCAGACTCCCTGCTGTCGATTCCCGTCATGGGCTACTTTCTCGGCGCGATTCTACTCGCACAACTCGTCAGGTGCGTGTTCATGAACGACTGGCTACGCCGTGGCACCACTCTCGGTACCGTCGTCGGCGTCGTCGTGATACTCGTCGGACTGAACCCGATAAGACTCTGTGCTGACTCGTTCCCTCCGCAGTGTAGCACCTCGCCCGACCCCGTCTTTCCCATTCTCGCCGTCGGCTTTCTGCTGACGGTCGGGATGGTGTACGTCGACATTGGGCGGCGATGAAACGGTTCTCCATTTAAGTAGTTCTCGTGATAAGGTAGAGATATGGACGGTATGCGGTCGGTTCTACTGACGCAATATTCTATTAGTGACTGCTTTTCTGTTTCGTCTGGTCTCCGAGTTCACTCCTCCTTCACCGAATTTCCATTTAAGTAGTTCTCGTGATAAGGTGGAGATATGGACGGAACGAGGTCGCTTCTGCGGTCGGAACTACTCACCCGATAGCGACCAGTTCGAGCGACATTTTCGAATCTCAGTCGGCTACTGACGAGTGGGATTCCCCTTCGACGTAGTCATCGGTGTTTTTCCCGGTTGCGGTGGCCATTTCGACGCCTATTGCAGCGCTTGCGAGTCCGACGCCGAAGACGAGATACCGAGAGAGCAACCGTGAGGTCGTCGGAAATGGGGAGGTCCATGTGGACGCCGAACTGCGCGCCACCGAGGATGACCACGACGAGGAGCGCGCTCCAGCGGTTATCCCGCGTACTCCACCAACTGCCTCTCGAACGCCACACGTCCCGGCGTCGGACCCCGAGCCATCCGGCGATGGCGAACGTAGCCCAGATGATGGTCGCCAACTGCAGGTCCCAGTAGCCATCGAAGTACAGCACCGAGACGGGGAGTACCCCGATAATCGAGCCAATCAGCGGAGCGATTCGTGTTTTCATACCTAAAAGAAACAATTCAGCGGGAAGTAATTTTCCTCCTCACGGATACGTCGCGTCGATACGTTCCCACAGAGTGTCAACTATCCTTCCAGAAACCCACCTTTGAACTATATCGACCGAGTAGAGAGGAACGATGCGCCAAACCGACGGCGACTCGCAGGTCGCCCACTGGCAGTTCGCCACGGGTGACGACGCGGACGACGACCCCTACCAACTCAGTAGGCGACCGGGGGACGGCACGGTTCGCCGGGCAGACCTTCAGCGCGACCAGTCGGTTCGCCGCTGGGGACCCGTCACGCCGAGCGCGACGGTCATCGGTCGTGCGAGTTCGCCGGAATCGGATTTGAGCGAGAACATCCGCCGACTACACGAGGAGCGCCACTCCGCGATGGCGGGCCACAGCAGTCGGATGCACCGATTGGACAAACTGCGGGTCAGCCACGCGCTGTGTAACGACTTGTCGTTGACCCCGTGGCAACGCGACTGCGTCATCGGCATCATGGGCGAGTTGGACCTCACTGCCTTCGGAAGCCAACGGGCCATCCCGAAAGTCGCGCTGGTCGTCATCCGTCACGTCGTGGACCGCGAGCGCGAACACTACCTCGGACTCCATGACAACGACTGGATTCGTCAGCAACCCGCCGAGCAGTTGACCGAACTCTACGAGGCGTTTCGGTCACTCACCGACGAGCGCCGGTTCACGGAACTCACCGAAAAACACGGCCTCGATATCACGAGCCTCAATCGCCTCCGCCGCGTTCTCAAAGAGCAGTTGGAGGACGGCGACTTGGAGTACGCCGTTCACGGTCGAAACCCATACCGCGACCCGAACTTACCCAGTCTGACCGAGCGGTGGGGCGACGACCAGGGAAGCGATTGAGAGAATCGACGATGAGTCCAAAACGGTTCCACCGATTTTCGGGACCGCGCGCACGTAGATTTACATACGAAACCGCGACCAACGTCGGTGGACGCTTCCCGGTCGTGAATCGGGCGGAAGTTCACGACCCACAGTCTGCCTAACCCGGACGGGTACGCCAAAGCGATTCGGACTCAATCGAAATACGCCGCGAGTCTGTCGGCCGCCTCCTCGACGCGCGGGGTGACGAGGGCGAACCGGACCCAATCTTCGCGCGAGGAGCCAAAGGCTTCGCCGGGCATGCCCGCGACGCCCGCCTCGTCGATGAGTCGCTCGACGTTCGCCAGCGTGCCGGGGAAGTCGGGGAATCGAGCCATGACGTAGAACGCGCCGTCGGGGGTGGAGTAGTCGGCTCCGGCGGCGTCGAGCGCGTCGGTGAAGGTCTTGATACGCGATTCGAGGAGCGTGCGGTTTTCCTCGTAATACTCCCGCGTCGTCTCGTGGAGCGCGTGGAGCACGGCGAACTGCGACGGACGGCTTCCAGCCACGTTCGTCAGCATGTGACGGGTCTTCGCCACTGCCACGAGTTCCGGCGGGAAGATGGCGTAGCCGACCCGGAAGCCGGTAATCGCCAGCGACTTCGAAAACGAGTTCGTGACGATTCGGTGGTCCGAATCGAACGCCAACGCGCTGGTGAACTTGCCGGAGAAATCGAAGTGGTCGTACACCTCGTCGCTGACGAGGAGCGCGTCGTACTCCTCGGCGATACTGACGAGTTCGCGCATCGTCTCCTCGCCGTACACCGCGCCGGTCGGGTTGTTCGGCGAGTTCACGACGATTGCAGCGGTGTCCTCGCTCGCTTTCTCCCGAACGTCGTCCGGGTCGAGCGTGCCGTCCGCCTCGGTGGCGACGAAGCGTTGTTTCGCACCGAGCATGGTCGTCTTGCCGGGGTAGTACGGGTACACGGGGTCGGTGAGGATGAACTCGTCACCCGCTTCGCGTTCCATCGCCCGCGCCATCGCCAGATAGTTAGCCTCGCCGGCGCCGCACGTCACGACGACTTGTGAGGTATCGACATCCCGACGGGCGGCGATTTCCTCGCGCAGTTCGAGGAGTCCCTCGCTCGGCGGGTACTGGAAGTCCGCTCCGCCGAGGTCGGCGTAGGTATGAAGCCCTTCAGCGACGCTCGGCGGGGACCCCCAGTCGGGATTCCCGCTCACCATATCGACGACGTCGTGGTCGGCGTCCGCCGCATACGTCATCACGTGAAAGAACAACGGCGTGTCGTAGTCCATACCACACGGTCGCAACGCTGGCAAGTGGTTCTTTCGCCCGAAACGGTTATTCAAACTGCTATGAGTACGTTACATCGTAATGATGATTCGCACCGATATCGCTCGGTCCTACTACGACGCCATCGATGCTGAAGCGTACGACGACGTGTTTGCCATGTTCGCCGACGATATCGTCTACGAACGACCCGGACAGGAACGGTTGGAAGGAATGGCCGAATTTCGGACGTTCTATCTCGAAGACCGCCCGCTCGAAGACGGAAACCACGAACTTCATGCGGTGGTCGGCGATGGCGACACCGTCGCCGTTCGCGGGGAGTTCAGCGGCGTTCAAAACGAGAGAACGGTTTCGTTCGGCTTCGCCGACTTCCATCGTTTCGACGCGGACAATACGATCACGGAACGGGTGACGTACACCGACCGGGATACGGTTTGACTACCGTTTCGGTCCGCCATTCTGCTCGGGGTTTCTCTACTCCGTCACGTATCTTTCTGCAGGTAGGCGTTCCTTTTGTCCGGGCGGTCGTGGACTGGCGACACAGATGCTCTCCTCTGCGTGTGCGACACACAGTTCCACTACATTTTATGTTAGGAGAGAATACAGTTGATACGAAGAACGACAATGACGGTTCTTATCCCCCACTGACAGTGGCTCACGCCGCTCGGTGGCGCGCGTAGCCACTCCGTGGTTACAGTTCTCTTTGCGTGTTCGCACGCCGTAGCCACGGCACCCGCTCGACAAATAACCAATCGACCTGTCACGTATCCGTCGATGTCCAACTCAGCGGTGATGGGCAGGTTTCCGCATCGTACGTCGTCGTCCGCCCGCCCGATTCGATTCGCAGACCATCCGTCGTGGGCACCAACGGTCTGTACGCCGACCTCTGGGGCGTTCAAGCAGGAATGCTCGAAGAGATTCCGGCCCGCTGAGTGATGTGTGACGTTCGGCCCGGTCCCGGAAATCGGCCCGCAAATTCTTTCTTTCGCGTCCCGTTCCTCCGGTCATGAGCACGGACGACCAGTCAATCGAAAAGCGGGTTGGGGATGCCCTCCGCGAGACGAACGGGACGATTGCAACCGCCGAATCCTGTACCGGCGGTCTCATCGGGTCGCTGTTGACCGACGTACCGGGTTCGAGCGACTACTTCGATAGAAGTCTCGTCATCTACTCGTACGACGCAAAGATGGAGCACGTCGGCGTTCGCCGCGAAGCGCTGGACGAACACGGTGCGGTCAGCGAACCCGTCGCTCGCCAGATGGTCCGTGGTGTGCGCGATGTCGCGGGCACCACGTGGGGGGTCGCGACGACCGGAATCGCGGGGCCGACCGGCGGGACCGACGAAAAGCCGGTCGGAACGGTTTTCATCGGTGTGGCCTACGCGGGGGAGTGGGCGAGCGGGGAATCCTATTCGTCGGTTGCCCGTTACGAGTTCGACGGGTCACGGCAGGAAATCAAGGCGAAAATAGCGGAACAGGCGCTCTCGGACCTCCTCGCCGAACTGGACTGAAAGGGAAAACCTTGATATTGCGGGGTGGGACCTGCAACCGAATGAATCGAAAGGAACACGTTTTGAATGCGGCACTTCTCAGTATCGGACTCGGGTATATTCTCCACCCGGCAGGCGATCTCCCCACGTTCTACACCATCGTGGAGGTCGGCGTGCCGGTCATCCTCGGCGCGCTCTTTCCGGACGTGGATACCGCCTTCGGCAAACACCGGAAGACGCTCCACAACCTCCCGATTCTCGCGCTGTTCTACGTCTTTCCGATGGAGTTCGGCAACCTCCAGTTCGTCTGGATTGGCGTTCTCACTCACTACGCCCTCGACATGCTCGGGAGCAAACGCGGCCTCGCGCTGTTCTATCCCTACGAACGGGAGTTCGGCGCGCCGTTCGGCGTCCCGGTTTCGAGCAACTACGCGACGATAGTGACGCTCGCGGTGACGGTCTTCGAACTCGTCGTCGCGGCACTGCTCGTCAATCGACAGTTCCTCGTCGATGCCGGACTCGCCGCGCTCGGCGTTCGATAGCGTCGTAAATAACAGCGGTTCAGTACACGCTTCTGTCGTCGAACTTCCCGTCGTACACGTCGTGGTCCGGATGTGTCGCTTCCATGCCGGAAAGGACGAGGCGGTCGAACTTTTTCCACGAGTTTTCGTACCCGAGGTGGGCGAACTCCAGTCGGCGACGGAGTTCGTGGCTCCGTCCCGTCCGATGGACGACGCGCGTCATCTTCCCCGCCTGTAACTGTTCGACCAACTCGTCTTCCGTTTCGATGTCCGCCTCGAACGCCGTCCACACTTCTCCGATAGTTCCACGGAGGTGCGCGTAGGACGACCCAAACGCCGGCTTTCCGGTGTTTTTGACGATTTCCTTCGCTCGGCGGTTGTGTCGGTCCCAATGTTTGGGGTTGTAGGTTTCGACGGCGTGGATGACGTCAGCGTGAACGCGGATGTCCGCTTCGGTGACGCCCACGTTCAAAAACTCCGGATGTGGAACCAGGACGGCGGCGTTTTGCCGCTCGAACTCCTCCATCGCCGCCGTGAGCGTGATGAAATCGGGGACGGGTTCGTCCAGTCCGATGGCCAGGACGTGTTTTCGGTTCCGCCACGTTCCTGTAAACACCTCGCGCGCGGGGACGACGAGCAACTCGTCATCGGAAAACTTCTCCGCTTGCCGACGAATCTCGGGAAGTCGAACGAAATGCGGCGCGTACACCAACGCGTCGACGTTGCGTTTTTTCGCCCGGCGGACGACCTTTTTGTCCAGCACTTTGACGTGCATATCCACCCTGAATTCGTCGCGGTCGGTCACAGGACGATATTTCGACGGTCGGACGATAGTGGTTCTGGTTTCGATACCGTTCCGTTAATCGAACGAGCGAGAGGTATGAGCTTCCGTGACACAGACTCACAAAATATGCCGTCGTCCGAGGCGGGATATTTCCGTCCACGACGGGTTCACGGGAGCATGGCTCTCGAAATCGAGCGATTCGCGGTCCGAGGAGTACATCGAGTCACGTTCCGCGGTTCGGATGATGTTCCGATGACGAGCAGGAAACAGTTATATCATGGGAATTAGAGAATCAACACAGGAATGAGCGCTTGGGAATGTGACATCGACGGCTGTGGGGAACGGTTCGCCAACGTCGAAGACGCCATCGTCCATCAGACGACGGAGCACGAACGCCGGGAGTGCAAAGTCTGCGGGACGGTCGTTCCGGACGGATACTTCGCCATCCGTCACGCCTTCGACGAACACTCCCGGGCCGAGTACGTTCGCGCCTACGACGCCGATTCGAGTGACGTGCGGTCACGCGAGCGCGTCCGCGACGAAATCGAGGAGTTGGCCGACCTCAAGCGGGTCGTCTCCCGACTCGACGAGGGGAAAGCGAGCGAACTGCTCTGAGAAGGTAACAAACTATTTTGAGGCGGCTGTGCAATCTTTGCCACACGGAGGTCATGATATGGATACACTTGCGGATGTAGACGAAATCGTCCACGAACCGACACGGGAGTTCGTGGAATCGACGAACGTCTGGGCGTTCATGCAGGAACACGATATCGACGACTACGACGAACTCATCGAGCGTACCTGTTCAGAGGTGGACTGGTTCTGGGACGAGATGGTGGACTACCTCGATATCGACTTCTACGAGGAGTACGACGCCGTCCGGGATGACAGCGAGGGGCCGCAGTTCTCGGACTGGTATCCCGGCGGGAAAATCAATATCGCGCACAACACGCTCGACCGACACGCGCAGGTCGATAGCCCGAACCGAAACCGCGTGGCCTGCATCTGGGAGGGCGAACCGGGCGACGTGCGAGAAATCACGTACCACGAACTGTACCGCGAGGCGAACATGGTCGCCAACGCGCTCGAAGAACGCGGCATCGACAAAGGCGACACCGTCGGTCTGTACATGCCGATGGTCCCGGAGGTCATCTCCATCCTCTACGGCTGTTTCAAGGTCGGTGCGATTGCGGTGCCCATCTTCTCCGGGTTCGGCACCGACGCCACCGCGACCCGCATCGAGGATTCGGAGTGTTCCGTGCTGTTCACCGGCGACGGGTTCTATCGCCGTGGAAGCGAGGTGGTCCTGAAGGACACCGCCGACGAGGCAATCGAGCAGGCGGGCCACGTCGAACACACCATCGTCTACGACCGACTCGGGAGCGACGCGACCCGCGAGCAAGTGGACATCCCGTGGGACGACGAACGCGACGAGAAGTGGACGGAAGCCGTCCTCGAAGCGGACGACGAGTACGAGACGACGGAACTCGATTCGAGCGACGAGGCGATGCTCCTGTACTCCTCGGGGACGACGGGGAAACCGAAAGGTATCGTCCACACGCACGCCGGACAGTTGATGCAGTGTGCGAAGGAGATTTACTTCGGCTTCGACCACAAGGACGCGGACCGGTTCTTCTGGGTTTCGGACATCGGGTGGATGATGGGACCGTGGACGCTCATCGGCAACCACGCCTTCGGCGGCACGATTTTCATGTACGAGGGTGCGCCGGACTCCCCCGACCCGGACCGATTCTGGGACATGATAGACCGCCACGGCCTGACCGTGTTCGGCATCTCGCCGACCGCGATTCGCGCGCTCCGAGGCTACGGCGACGAATGGCTGGACGACTACGACCTCTCCTCCCTGCGCCTGCTCGGTTCGACCGGCGAACCGTGGGACCCGGAATCGTGGCTCTGGTTCTACGAGAACGTCGGGGGAAGCAAAGCGCCCATCATCAACATCTCGGGCGGCACCGAAATCTGTGGGTGCTTCTTGATGCCCATGCCGACGCAGTCCTTGAAACCCTGCACGCTCGGCGGGCCAGGGCTCGGCATGAACATCGACATCGTGAACGCGAAGGGAGAATCCATCGCCGACGCACACGAACGGGGTTATCTGGTCGCCCGCGATTCGTGCCCGTCGATGACGAAATCGCTCTGGTCGGGTGACGAACGCTATCTGGACACCTACTGGTCGCGGTTCGAAGGCATGTGGAACCACGGCGACTGGGCACAGAAGGACGAGGACGGCTTCTGGTTCCTCCACGGGCGTTCGGACGACGCCATCAACGTCGCCGGGCGGAAGGTCGGTCCCGCCGAAGTCGAAGGCGCGCTGATGGACCACGAAGCGGTGAATCAGGCCGCCGCCGTCGGCGTTCCGGACGACACGACGGGACAGGCCGTCGTCGCCTACGTCATCCTCGAATCGGATATCGAGAGTTCCGACGACTTGCGTACCGAACTCCGCGAACAGGTCGGCAAGGAACTCGGCAAGCCGTTCCGTCCGCGCGAAGTCCTCTTCGTGGATGAGTTCCCGAAAACGCAGTCGGGCAAAATCATCCGCCGGGCAATCGAGGCGGCCTACACGGGCGAGGATTTGGGCGATATGTCCAGCATCGAGAACCCGGATTCGCTCGACAAACTCGAAGACGCGAACTGAAATCCTCTTTTCGCGCACGGACAGGGGTTTTGACGGTTCGACTGTTGGACGCGAACCAATATCATGTCGGCTTTTGAATATCCTGGTATGCATCGCCCTCCGATACGCGCTCGACTGGCGGCGTCCACGAACCGACTGTACGGAACGGTTGGGGGAGCCAGCACGTCGTTCGACTGCTGTGATACGACGTTTCGAATACATGTCGAAGGCGTCCGTGCGACGTCCACGTGTGAACGGGCAAAGGAGTGTGCGCTCCGCTTGGAGCGGGGACTGAACGCGTTCGACGAATCGAGTTACGTCGCCAAACTGAATCGGACGGGAACCGTCACGAACCGCCACGTCGCACGAATCGTCAGGCGAGGGGTGGAGTATTACGACCGAACCGACGGCGTCTTCGACATCCACCATGGCGCAGTCGAACACGAGGTGAAGGCGTACATTCGCGGGGATGGTTCGGCCACCGTCCCGGACCCGGCGTTCGAACCGTCGTCGGTGACAGTCGATGGCGACACCGTGCGGACCGACGGCCCACTCGACTGCAACGGTCTGGCCAAGGGCTACATCGTGGACCGAGCACAGGAGACGCTCTCGGGGGTCGGCCGGCGTGGATTCGTGGACGGGGGCGGCGACA
The DNA here is from genome assembly GCA_963811185.1 of uncultured haloarchaeon. Lineage (GTDB taxonomy): Archaea > Halobacteriota > Halobacteria > Halobacteriales > Haladaptataceae > Haladaptatus. Next base: position 423,275 of record CAWEQN010000004.1, on the reverse strand, counting down.
TCGCACGACCGACCGGACCGGCGGGTATCGAAGGATCGGACGACACCGAGGCGTTTCTCCGCGTACTTTCGACGGAGTGGAACGTCGCAACGTCGGGCGGTTACCGACGCAACCGCGACGGCGTCGAACACATTTACAACCCGAAGGAAGCGAAAATCCGGTCACACAACGATATCGTGACGGTCGTCGCGCGTCGGGATTGCATGGAAGCGGACGCCCTCGCCACCACGCTCGCCGCGCTCCGACCGGACGACGCGATTCGTCTCGCGGAGGGGTGGGACGGCGCGGAGGCACTGGTCGTCCATCAGGGCGTCTTTCACGAAACGGAGGGATTCGATGAACACGTCCGGTAAACGCCGTCGGACGTTGCTCGCGCTGGTGGTGGTCGTCGTCGCGCTCGTCTTCGTTTCGGGGGTCATGGCGTACCGAACGACCCATCAGGGGAAGCAGACACAGGAAAAGCCGACCGTCCACTACTCGCCGCCGACGGGGGACGACGACCATCACTATCAGGCTTCCAGTTCGAAATCACGGACGAGGTCGGGAACGCGGACGAAGTCGGCAACACGGACGACGACCAGCCAACGCGACGACGATAGGGATGGCATCCCGAATAACGCCGACCAGTGTCCGTACCGGGCCGGACAGAGTTCGAATCGAGGCTGTCCCGTCGTCACGACAACCCACGCCTCATGAACGGGTTCGTCACGCTCGCGCTGTGGTATCTCGACCGCGCGTCGGCGCTGGTGCTCTTTCCGGCGCTCTGGTTGACCGTGTTGACGGGCATCTTCTTCACCGCCCGCGGGTTCGGCATCCTTCATCGACTCTCCCGCCGGATACACATCGAACTCGCCGTCTTCGGAATCGGAATGATGGCAGTGCACGCCCTCGTCGGGACCGTCGATGCGTGGCTAGTGGTGGACGGAACGGCACCCGCGCCGAATTACCCGCTTTCGCTGTTCCTCGCCGGTGTCGGCGTCGGGTTCGTCGCGCTGGTGGTGCTCGTCGTCGCCGCGCTGGGGTTTCTCGAACCCCGACGGTTCGACCATCCGGGGACGGTTCACGCCCTCGCGTACGGCGGGTTCGCGTTCGGGACCATCCACGCGGTTGCCATCGGCACCGATATGACGGGCCTACTCGGCCAACTCGTGGTCGGGTCCGTCGTCTTCGTGATACTCGCGCTGACCTTGAAACTGCTCGAAGGAATCGACCTCGTCAGCCCGACTCAGTAAACGTCCCACAGGTCGAGGACCTTGTCGAGCAGACGGTCGCGCAAACTCGCTTGATAGGTCGCATAGAGGCGCATGACGCGGTCCGGGTTTCGAAGCGAGTACAGCACGGTCCGCCCGTCGCGTTCCTTCTCCACGATACCTTCCTCGTGGAGACGGGAGAGGTGCCACGAGACGGTCGAGCGTGATTTGCCGACCCGCTCGCTCAGCGTCGCGGTGCTGAGTTCGTTCTCGGACGCGAGTTGGGCGATGATTCGCCGCGAGTACTTCCGACGGAGGGCGTTCATCGTCGTTTTGTCCCCCGTCTCGAACGAGTTGGCCGGGTAGTAGCGGGTGAAATTCCCGTCGTCCGATGACTCGACCAGTCCCTCGTCTTCGAGCCATCGGAGATGGTACTGAATCGTCCCCTGTGCGTACTCGTGTCGGCGGAGCAACTCACGGAAGTGAATCCCCGGCGTCGCGCGGATTTCGCCGAAGATGGCCCGCCGTGAGTCGAGTTCGGGTTCGTCCATTTCACTCCCGCGTTATCGCCACGAAGAACAACAGGAGGCCGAACAGGACGAACACGGACGAGAGATGGTCGATGAGTTCCGGTTGCACGCCGGTAAACACTGTCTCCTCGAAAACGACCGCCAACCCCCGGCAGGCGAACAAGCCGTAGGCGACGGTGACGACGGCCAACCGCCGCTCGTGCTCGCGTCGCCACGTCAGGAGGGTGAGCGTTCCCAATCCCACACTAACGACCAGTATTCCGAGGCTAACGACCAACTCTATCTCGTCCGCGCGTATCGCCATGAGCTACCGAGTGCGATTCGACGGCCGAGGCAAAAGCGTTCTCGTACAGTCGTCTAACGGTCGTGAACGACGCGGCTTCGGTCGGTTTCATCCACGCGCCGACTACTCGAACAGTTTCTCCTCGCGGTCGATGGCGTCGATTCGCGCGACGTCCTCGGAATCGAGCGACAGTTCCGTCGCTTCGAAGTTCCCCCGCAGGTGGTCGTCGCTCGCCGACCGCGGAATCGGAACCGCCCCCTTCTCGACGACCCACGCGAGCGAGACTTGCGCCTCGGTCGCGTCGTGTTTCTCGGCGATATCCGTCATTACCGGCAGGTCGAACACTTCGCCCTGTGCAATCGGGGAGTACGCGACGAGATGGGTGTCGTGTTCCCGTGCATCTGAGAGGAGTTCCGACTGCCAGTAGAGCGGGTGCATCTCGACCTGATGAGCATGAATCGGCGCATCGAGAACGCTCCGGGCGGTTTCGATATCCCCGATACCGAAGTTGCTGACCCCGACGTGCTCGATTCGACCGTCGTCCCGGAGTCGGTCGAACGCCGGGAGCGTTCCTTCCGGGTCGTAGGTCTGAATCGGGCGGTGGACGTACAGCAAATCGACGGCGTCGAGGCCGAGTTTGTCCAGACTTTCCTCGGTGCTCGACAGCACGTCCTCGGGGGCGAGGCTGTCCGCCCACACCTTCGTGGCGACGAACAGTTCCGAGCGGGGAACGTCGGCGAGTTCGATGGCCTCGCCGACCACCTCCTCGTTGTCGTAAATCTGGGCCGTGTCGAGGTGACGATACCCCATCTCGATGGCGCTGGCGATTCGTTCCGGGTCGTCGATTCCCATCGTGCCGAGGCCGATGGCCGAACCGTCGTCTATGTTTGTGGTGGTCATGGTCGGGAGTTCGTTGACGAGGGACCTAATCCGTGTGGTTGCGGAAATCGTGAAAATCGAAGCCCGCCGTTACAGCGGAACGCCGTCCAGCGTACGTACCGACGATTCGGGTACATTGGATGGGTTCGAGTCGTCATCCACGACGGCGAAATCGGCGGTTCGGCCCCCGTCGAGAATACATTCCCCGCCGACGAGGAGCGGCGCGACGAGTCCAGCGGCTATCGTTCTCGGGTCGGAAAGCGGCGCACGAACCGCGACGGAATCGCCCGATTCGAGGTCCCATTCGGACGCGACAGCGGTACCGGAATCGAGCAACTGGGCGTGGGATACGTCCCGTTTCCCGCTGAGTGCGACCGTCTCGGGCGAAAGCGGTGTTTCGGGAAAGACCGGGTTTTCGCTCCACACGTCCGTTTCGAAGTGCGAGACCATCGGGTCAGCGGGTCGGTCGCCGTAGGCGACGTACTGTCCACCCGGCGGGAGTTCGTACTCGCCGACCGATTCGCTCGGGGCGAGCAGTACCCGCGCGTCGGTTTCGGTCGGCGGGTCGAAGCGCACGCTCGCTCCGAGCAGGACTGCACCGAAGAAGCCGAGAATCGGCTGTGCCGCTGGCGTCGTGTGGATACCGACGTTCACGCCCTCGCGCACGCCGAGATGTCGAAAGAAGTTCCCCGTCTTCCACGCCGTCGTACAGAAACGGTGATAATCGTACGTTCCCGAACCGGGAACCGCCACCGCTGGGTCGTCGCTCCGCCGATTACGGGCAACCAGGTCGCCCAAAATGTGCATGCCGACTCTCGTCCGGGGGAGTGCAAAAGCCCGACGGTTCGGAATGGTCGGAGACGGTATGGGTCACCGAGCGTCTGACGAACGTTTATACTGGGGTGCTAGATATTCCCAGTCGCAATCATGGCAAACGTAATCAGGCGGATGGCGGAAGGCAGTTCACGACTCGTAGAGCGCTACCTCCCGGACGCGTTTCTGTTCGCAATCATCCTCACGTTCGTCGCGTACGGGTTCGCGTTCGTGTTCGTCGAACCGCAAGGTGGTGCGCTGGAACACGGGACGAACATCCTCCTCGATGGATGGTACGGCGGATTCTGGGCACTGCTCCAATTCGCGATGCAGATGACGCTCATCCTGATGACCGGGTACGCTCTCGCACAGTCGGCCGTGGTGGACCGCTTTCTCTCACGGATGGCGGCGGTTCCGTCGAGCGAACGAAGCGCGGCCGCGTTGGTACCGGTCGTGGCCGCCGTCGCCTCGTTCGTCCACTGGGGACTCGGCCTCGTGGTCGGTGCCATCTTCGCGCGAAAGGTCGCCGAGGAGATTCGAACCATCGACTTTCCCATCGTCGTCGCGGGGGCGTACTCCGGATTTATCGTCTGGCACGGCGGTCTCGCGGGGTCGATTCCGCTGGTGCTCAACTCGACGGCGAAAAACGGCAACTTCCTCCTGGAAAGCGGTATCCTGAACTCGCCGATTTCGACGGGACAGACCATCTTCACGGTCGCCAACATCGTCATCTTCGTCCTCGTCGGTCTCGTCTTCCTCCCGATTCTCTTCCTCCTGATGTACCCCGACAGCGAGTCGAAAAAGAACCCCCTCGACCCGTCACAGTTCGAAACCGTGACGGACGGCGGCGCGGAAGCCGATTCCGTCACCGCGCCGTCCGCGACGGTGGAGGGGATGACGCTCGCGGAGCGAATCGAACACTCGTCGTTCGTCGCCTACGCCATCGGGTTCGCCGGTCTGCTGGCCGTCGCTGGCTACTTTATCCGCGGTATCGCGGACGGGACGATGCCGTGGAACAACCTCAACTTGGACATCGTCAACTTCACCTTCCTCTTCCTCGGAATCACCCTCCACGGTACCCCGTCGGCCTACATCGGCGCGATGAAGGAAGCCGTCGAGAACGTCTGGGGAATCATCCTCCAGTTCCCCTTCTACGCGGGCATCATGGGAATCATGGGCTACGCGCCGGAGGGGTCGGTCAGCCTCGCCACTCAAATCGCACAGGGGATGGTGCACGTCTCGCCCGACGGAACGCTCCCGGTGGTCGCGTTCCTCACCGCCGGAATCGTCAACGTCTTCGTCCCCAGCGGCGGCGGCGAATGGGCAGTCGTCGGGGAGACCCTCGTGAAGGCCGCCCATTCGAGCGGTACCGGCGTCCCCCGCGTCGCCATGGCCGCCGCGTGGGGCGATGCGTGGACGAACATGATTCAGCCCTTCTGGGCGATTCCACTGCTCGCCATCAGCGGCCTCTCGGTTCGTGATATCATGGGCTACTGCGTGTTGGTACTGCTCGGCAGTGGCGTCATCATCGCCCTCGGACTGCTGTTCCTACCGATGTGAGAATCCTTGGTGGAAACACGAAGAACGCTCGAAACCCTGTCTCACTCGTCCCGTCGAAGCAGATAACCGAGGGTAGCGATACTTCCGAACGCGGTGAGCCATCCGAATCCGGGCAAGCCACCGCCGTCCGTCGTCGACGAACTCGTACTGCCGGACGATGTCGTCGTACCCGTCGCCGATGTAGTAGCCGAGGCGGTGGAAGACGACGTGGATGAGGGCGATGTCGATACAGTGGAAGTGGATATCGTTCCCACCGTCCCCGTCGTCCCGTTTGCGGTTCCGGTCGCCGTTCCGTTCATCGTGGTCGTCGGTTGTATCACGACGAGTTTGCCGCGCATCGTTTGTGGGTCGAACTCGGAGAAGTAGGTCTTCATCTTCCGTGTCGCGGTGAATTCGAGTGTCTGGGTCGCCCCCTTCGTCTTCACGACTTCGGTACGTTTGAGAACGTTCCCGTCGCCGTCGCCGATGGCGACGTTGTGGGAGTTGCCGTCCAGGTTCTCCCACGCGATGACGTACTCCTTTCCAGCTTCCATCTGGAGCGTCGGGTTCGTCTTGTCGGCGATGGGGTCCGGCGACTGTCCCAACCAGCCCGATACCTGTCCGCCGAGTTCGAACGTCGCGGTCTGTCCACGAGCGAGTCCGACGAACGCTCCCGTACCGAGGGCAGCCTGCACGAACCGACGACGAGAGAGTTTCAACCCGGTCATACGAGGAGTTGCTATCTACGTATCACCGCAGAAACGCTTAGCTTGTTCGGTCGAAAAATCAGAAACTGCTCTTGATTCGCTCGAAGAACCCCTTCTCGACGTTCACCTCTTCGCCGCCCGCCTCCGCGAACTGTTCCAAGGCATCGCGCTGTTCGTCGTTCATCGAGTCCGGCGTGACGACCTGCACCTTCACGAAGAGGTCGCCGTTCCCCCGGCGTCGAAGGTACGGCATCCCCTTGTTCCGCAGGCGGAACGTCTCGCCGCTCTGGGTTCCCTTCGGCACGTCCATCTCGACCGACCCGGAGAGCGTCGGTACCTGAATTTTGTCGCCGAAGACGACCTGCGGGAACGAGAGCGCCGTCCGATAGAACAGGTCGGCACCGTCGCGCTCGAAGTCGGGATGCTCACGCACCGAGACTTCGATGAGCAAGTCACCCTTCGGGCCACCGTTCTCACCGGGTGCGCCCTCGCGTTCCATCTGGAGCGTCTGCCCGTCGGCGATACCCGCCGGAACGTCCACCTTCAACTTCGCCTCTCGCTGGACGATACCGTCACCGCCGCAGTCACCGCACGTCTCCGAATACTGTTCGCCCTCCCCGCTACAGCGGGGGCACGTCTGTGACTGCTGGACGCGACCGAACGGCGTCTGCTGAACCTGTGTCACCTGCCCCTGCCCGTTACATTCGGGACAGGTGTTCACGTCCGCGCCCGGCGGATGGCCCTTGCCATCACAGCCATCACAGCGCTCGGGGCGACGCACCGTAATCTGCTTTTGCACGCCCTCGTACGCTTCTTCGAGGTCGATTTCCATGCCGGTTCGAAGGTTCGCCCCCTGTCGGGGACGGTTCGGGTTGCGACGGCCGCCACCGCCGCCGAAGAATTCGTTGAAGATGTCGCCCATGCCACCCATCCCGCCGCCACCGCCGAACGGGTTGCCCTGACCGGCACCGCCGCGACCACCGTCGAACCCGCCGCGCTTTTCGGCCTGTTCGAACCGGTCGTGGCCCATCTGGTCGTAGGCTTGGCGTTTCTCGTCGTCCGAGAGCACCTCCTTTGCCTTTTTCACCTCCTTGAACTTCTCCTCGGCGTTCGGTTCGTCGCTCACGTCCGGATGATACTCGGCGGCTTTCTTGCGATACGCCTTCTTGATGTCGTCCTCATCGGCGTCCCGACTCACACCGAGTACGTCGTAGAAGTCCTCGCTCATCAGTTATCGTTTCTAGTGTAGGATGGTATTTGAATCGTCCGTCTACCGTTCGTTGCGGCCATCGCGTTCGCCGCAGACGGCGAACGCGAACGGGTGACGAGTTAGTTCGCGTCGTCTTTCCGCGACGAGTTAGTTCGCGTCGTCTTTCCGCGACGAGTTAGTTCTGCGTCTTCGTCGTCGTTCACATCCTCGAAGTCGGCGTCGACGTACTCGTCGTCGTCCTCGTTAGCACCGGCACCGGCGCCGGGGTTCGGGCCGCCGCCCATGCCACCGCCCATTCCGCCGGGGCCTGCGGCACCGGCCTGCTGGGCTTGCTCCTGTTGTTCGTACATCTGTTTGCCGATTTCCTGGAGCGACTTGCTCAGGTTCTCGGTCGCGTCTTCGAGGTCCTCCTTCGTCGCGTCGTCGTCTTCGAGGACTTCCTGCACGTCCTCGATTTCGTCGCGAATCTCGGCTTCGAGGTCGTCGTCCACGTTCTCCTCGTTCTCCTCGAGGAGCGTCTCGGCGCGCTGGACGGACCCTTCGGCGGCGTTCCGCGCCTCGATGAGTTCGCGGCGTTCCTCGTCCTCCTCTGCGTGCTGTTCTGCCTCCTCCTGCATGCGCTCGACTTCCTCGTCCGAGAGGCCGGCACCGCCTTCGATGGTTATCTCCTCGCTGTTGCCGGAGCCGTGGTCCTCGGCGGAGACGTTGACGATACCGTTCTTGTCGATGTCGAACGTCACTTCGATCTGTGGCGTTCCAGCCGGTGCAGGTGGAATACCTGCGAGGTGGAACTCACCGAGCTGTTCGTTCTCGTTGGCGATTTCGCGTTCACCCTGGAAGACGCGAACCTGCACCGAGGTCTGGTTCGCCGCCGCGGTGGTGAACACCTTCGACTCCTCGGTCGGGATGGTCGTGTTCTTGTCGATGAGACGCTCGAACAGGCCACCCTTCACCTCGATACCGAGCGAGAGCGGCGTCACGTCGAGCAGGACGATATCGTCCACGTCGCCGGAGAGCACGCCACCCTGAATCGCCGCACCGAGTGCGACGGCTTCGTCGGGGTTGACGTTCTTTTTCGGCTCCTGCCCGGTGAGTTCCTCGACTTTCTCGGAGACTTGCGGCATGCGAGTCGAACCGCCGACGAGGATGACCTCGTCGATGTCGGATTTCGAGTAGCCAGCGTCCGACAGGGCCTGTTCGGTCGGTTCGACTGTGCGGTCGATGAGGTCGCTCGTCAGGGATTCGAACTTCGCCCGGGTGAGGCTGTTTTCGAGGTGAACCGGGCCGTTGTCGGTCGCCGTGATGAACGGGAGGTTGATGTCCGTCTCCTTGCGGGAGGAGAGTTCGATTTTCGCTTCCTCGGCGGCGTCCTTCAGTCGCTGAAGCGCCTGCCGGTCGTCACGGAGGTCGATGCCGTGGTTCGATTCGAACTCGTCGGCGAGGTAGTCGATGATGGCGTGGTCCCAGTCGTCACCGCCGAGTTCGTTGTCCCCGTTCGTAGCGATGACTTCGTAGATGCCGTCGCCGAGGTCGAGGATGGAGACGTCGAACGTCCCGCCACCGAGGTCGTAGACGAGGACGGTCTGGTCGGTGTCGTCGTCCAGTCCGTACGCCATCGACGCGGCCGTCGGTTCGTTGACGATGCGGTCCACGTCGAAGCCTGCGATTTCACCGGCGTTCTTCGTTGCTTGTCGCTGTTTGTCGTTGAAGTACGCGGGGACGGTGATGACCGCTTTTTCCACGTCGTCGCCGAGGTACTCCTCTGCGTCGCGCTTGATTTTCTGGAGAATCATCGCCGAAATCTGTTCCGGCGTGTACTCCTCTCCCTCGATTTCGACGGTGTAATCTTCGTCGCCCATGTGCCGCTTGATGGACTGAATCGTCTTCTCGGGGTTCTGAACCGCCTGATTTTTGGCTGGCTTCCCGACCAGACGTTCACCGTCATCGGAGAACGCGACGATGGACGGCGTAGTCCGGTCACCTTCGCCGTTGACGATGATTTCCGGGTCGCCACCTTCCATGACCGCGAACGCGCTGTTCGTGGTACCGAGGTCGATACCCAGTATCTTGTTGCTCGTCATTGTTGCGCCAACCTACCCGTTTGCGCCGGTTAAAGGTTACTAGATGTGGCGAGGATGCGCTGAGCACTACCCCTTCGCAGTCATGCGATTTTCGATTTTACCGGCTTCCAGCTTCGGGAGCTTTTTATCGAACCGATATTCTACCGCCGGGTTGATGAATTATTGAGAAGAACGAACCGTTTGCTCCCGTGGAGATACGTTATTCGACGCCGTTTCCGTCGCTCACCGTGACCTGTGCGGCCTGCAGGACTTTGTCCGCCATCTCGTAGCCCGGTTGGTACACGTCCGCGATGGTATCCTCGGGGTGGTCGCTCTCGACGCGGAGCATCACTTCGTGGCGCTGTGGGTCCACTTCCTCGCCGGATTCGGGGTGAATCTGCGAGACGTTCTCGTCCTCGAACACGCGGTCGAGTTCGCGCAGGGTGAGTTCGACGCCCTCACGCAGGCTTTCGACATCGTCGTGGTCCGCCTCGACCGCACGCTGGAGGTTGTCGCGCACGTCGATGAGGCGTTCCACGAGGTCCTCGGTCGCACGTTTTTCGACCTGTTTCTGGCGCTTTTTCGCGCGCTTCTTGTAGTTCTGGAAGTCGGCGCGGTTGCGACGCAGTTTCGATTCGAGGTCGTCCACTTCGGCGTCCAGTTCCCGTCGTTCCGACTCGATGTCGGCCAACCGGTCCTCGACATCGGCGGCGAGGCTTTCGTCCGCGATTGCGACCCGCGCGACGAGCGTCGTCTCCTCGGGGCTGAGAACGTCCTCGTTCGGCGAACTCTCCCCGGAGACGTCGTCAGTTGGCGCGTCCTGTTCGGCCGGAGATTCTGCTTCGGCTGGTGCTTCGTCTACCGTTTGGGCGGCCTCCTCCTCGGTCATATACGTTCGTAAGTCCTTCCTCGCGTTTAAGGCTTCAGAAACGGACGCCCGGTTCGGCACGGGCGAGCCAACCGAGGAGCGTGGTCGCGGACGACGAGTAGGTCGGACGGCCGACCAGCCCGCTCAACGGGTCGAACTCGACCAGTCCACGATAGGACAGGGTGGGCAGTCGCGTCCGTGAGAGGTCTTCGAGCACCGTTTCGAACACCTCGTCGGAAATCGACTCGACGGATTCGCTCCGTTCCCACGCCGCGACGTCCCGGACGAGGACCTCCAGTTCGACCGGCGCCGTCTCGGCGTGTCGGGAGAGCGAATAAAGGACGAGTCGGTTGCGACGCTCGGGCACGCTGGCGAGCACCGAAGCGACTGTTCCCCGAGGCATCGAACTCCCTTCCAGTATGGACCTACGTGAATCTCAAGCCCGCCAACCGTTTCCATCGTTCACCCGCCGTAACGGGAGCGCAGTTCGGCGGTAGTGACTGTCGTCCTCGACCGTTCCGAGGCGTCATCCGGGATGTGAGCCTTTCGTCCCCGGAAGTACGTCAGTAACGACCGCTTCCGGGGGATAAGCACCCGTTCAGTGGCGTCGTCCGCTCAGCGGTGCCCGCGGACGGACGAACCCGTGTCCGCTCGACCGTTCCGGAGGACACAACCCTTTTCGGTCGTGCGGAAGAACGGGTAGGCATGGAAGACGAGGAAGCCAACGAAAACGGCGACAACGGTAACGAGGAAGAAAAGACGTTCCAAGAGCGCGTCGAGGAAATCCGGGAGAAACGCGCACAAGAGAGCGACGAAGACCGCGACGAACGGTTGAAGGAGGCCATGGGCGGCGGCGGTCCCGGTGGAATGGGCGGTAATCCGTTCGCACAGATGATGGGCGGCATGATGGGCGGCGGTCCCGGCGCTGGCGGCATGGGCGGCCAGCGCGAGCGCGGCGGCGGCGGTAGCGACGAGGACCTGGTCCGCGAAGTGCGCCAACTGCGCGACGAAGTTCGTGACGCGACCCGACAACTCCAGCGCATCGCCGACGCGCTCGAGGAGTAATCCACCTTCCTCTTTCGGCAAATCACCGACCGTAGCCGGAGGTTCTTATACTTCGGCCACCATTTCGATTCGTAACCGTGACGGAGGAGACGAGCGGCGGGTCACTCCGCCTCTTTCGAAACCGGGAGTTCATCGCCTTGGCGGGCACCGCGTTCGCCAGGAGCCAAGCGTATTCGACGATTCTCATCGCGCTGGCGCTGTACGCCGGTCAGTGGCACACGACGAGTACCGTCGAGGGGTTGTTCGGGACGGCGTTCGCGGTGGTCCAACTGTTCATCGTCCTCCCGCTCGGACGGTACGTCGATACGCGAAATTCCAAGCGGATTTTGTTGTTCGGACTCCTCGTCAACGTCCTCGTCTTCGTCGGCTTCAGTTTCGTGAACGACGTCGATGGAGTCATTCTGATGCGGGTGCTACAGGGGTTCGCCGCGAGCATCCTCTGGCTCACCGGAACGACCGTTATCGGCGAAATCAGCGACGACGGCTCCCGTGGGCTGTGGATCGGAACGTACAATCAGGTCGGTGCGTTCTCCAGTCTCTTCGGGGACATCTTCGGCGGACTGCTGTTGTATCTGTACGGCTTTACGGTCACGTACGCCGCGCTCAGCGTCATCACCATCGGCGCGTTCCTGGCCGTTCTCGCCTTCCTTCGGGACAACCCCGGCGGACGGAAGGACCCGGAGGAGTCGAGCAGTCGTGAAACCTTCGAGACCCTGCTCGGTCGTTCGGCCATCAAAGCGCTCGTGTTCTTCCGTCTCTCGTTCAGCGTCGGGAAGATGGCCGTCATCACGTTTCTCCCAATCTACGCGCACACGGAGTTCGGTATCAACCCCTTCGTCGTCGGCGGCATCATGGCCGGCGGGAAGTTGACGAAGTCGCTCACGCAGGGCAAAGTCGGCGATTGGACCGACCGGGTCGGAAAGAAGGAGAGATTCATTCTCGCGGGGGCGCTCGTCTACGCGCTCGGGACCGCACTCATTCCGTTCGCCGAACTCGCCAACGAGTACATTCCCGGTCTGACCATCTCCGCGTTCGGGGGGTCGATGGCAGTTCCTGGCGCGTTTTTCGTCCTCTTCGCGGCCTACGCCGTGTTGGGAATCGGGGACAGCCTTCGACTCCCCGCGAGCATGGCCCTGTTCGTCGAGGAAGGGGAGCAGTTCGAGGCGGTGGCGTCGAGTCTCTCCCTGCGCTCTATCGCGTGGAAAATCGGGCAGGTCGGCGGCCCCGTGTTCATCGGCGCTATCTGGGACGCGACGGGTGTGTTCGTCGCGTTCTGGGCGGCGTCGGGATTCATCGTCGTTTCGTCGGTCGTCTTCGCCGTGCTCTACAGCACCGACCCCGCACCCGGCGAGCACGTCGATGCGGTCGGCGGGGACTGAGCGTCGCCCGGATCGAACGGCGTCTCGAACGCGAACGGAAAGACGTAACGATGAAACCACTGAAGCCCGAAGTATTCGTATGGACGAGCAACCGGGGCTTTCCGACCAGTACCGAAAATCCAGTCCGTGGCCGCTGTTCGTCGCGTTCGGTCTCGCAATGTTCGAGACGGGTATCGTGCTGGCGAACATCCTTTTCCCTGTCGCGGTCGGTGGGATGTTGATATTCGTCGGGAGTATCGTCGGAATCCTCCGCGAATCGGAGTACATCAGTAACCCGTGGAAAGCACTCGTCACCGCGTCGGTCGTGTCGTTGGTCGTCGGCGGCGGTATCTGGCTGACGACGACAGGCTCCATTCAGCTCCGTGGCACGGCGATTCTCATCGGCGGGGCCATCCTCCTCCTCGGTGGGGTCGCCGGAGCGCTCTGGCAACCCGACCCCATCTGAGGCGGTCGGACGGTCGAGAACGAACCACTAACCTATTTTACCTCGTGCTCGCTACGTTTACGTACCATGGCAGAAAGTGTATTCAGCAAGGACACACTCCTTAACCTGATGGTAAACATCATCCCACTGGGGATAATCGTCTGTTTCTTCATCCCTTTCATCTTCTTCAACGCGTGGGGTAACGGTGGACTCGTCGGGAAGCTCAACATCGCACTGCTCGTCATCCCGTTCATCGCCCTCTCCGCGTTAACGTATGTCGCGGCACAGAAAATCGAGGCCAAAACCGGAACATAACCTTTCTTTACCCTGCGGTTCTCACCCTCTCGCATGGCAGCTACTGCGCAGATTGCTCTCACCGTAGTAATGGGGGTATTTTTGCTGGCGGTCGCTTCGTTCCTCGCTCGTATGGAGGACTGGCGGTCTTATGCACCCCTCGGGAGCGGCGGAGGGTACGGATATTCGGAATCGAACACGCAGACACACGAGAAACCTGCGGGAATCACTCGGTGGATTACGACAGTAGATCACAAGGACATCGGTATTTTGTACGGAGTGTTTGGTCTATTATCGTTCGCGTGGGGTGGCCTCTCGGTACTTCTCATGCGGATGGAACTGTTCACGCCAAACCAGATGTTCCTCAGTGCGAACATGTACGACAGCCTGTTAACGACACACGGGATTACCATGCTCTTCCTGTTCGCGACGCCCATAATCGCGGGTTCGCGAACTATTTCATGCCGTTGCTCATCGGCGCGGACGACTTGGCGTTCCCGCGTCTCAACGCCGTCGCATTCTGGTTGTTGCCGGCCGGCGCGATCCTCATCTGGATCGGATTCCCGCTGTTCATGGTCGCCGGTATCCAACCCTCCCAGACGAGTTGGACGATGTACACGCCGCTGGCATCCTGTGGGACAAGCCGCTCGTCGCGGCGGGTGCCAACTGTCAGGCACAGGCCAGTCCCGCCGTGGACATGATGCTCCTCGGACTGCACCTCTCCGGTATCGCGACGACACTCGGTGCCATCAACATGATCGCGACCATCTTCACCGAGCGCGGTGAGGACGTCGGATGGCCGGACCTCGACATCTTCTCGTGGACCATCCTCACGCAGTCCGGTCTCATCGTGTTCGCGTTCCCCCTCCTCGGGAGCGCCATCATCATGCTCCTGTGTGACCGGAACTTCGGCACCACCTTCTTCGCGACGAGCGGCGGTGGTGCGATGCTGTGGCAGAACCTCTTCTGGTTCTTCGGCCATCCGGAAGTGTATATCATCATTCTCCCGCCGATGGGACTCATCAGTCTCATCCTGCCCCGGTTTACGGGCAGAAAGCTATTCGGGTTCAAATTCGTCGTCTATTCGACGCTGGCTATCGGTGTGCTCTCGTTCGGCGTCTGGGCGCACCACATGTTCTCGACCGGGATGGACCCGCGCCTCCGCGCGAGTTTCATGGCCGTCTCGATGGCCATCGCGATACCGAGCGCCGTTAAGACGTTCAACTGGATAACGACCATGTGGAACGGACGGCTTCGACTTGACCGCGCCGATGCTGTTCTGTATCGGGTTCGTCTCCAACTTCATCATCGGCGGCGTGACGGGCGTGTTCCTCGCCGCGATTCCGGTGGACCTCGTGCTCACGGACACCTACTACATCGTCGGCCACTTCCACTACATCGTCATGGGAGCCATCGCTACGGCCGTTTTCGCGGGCATCTACTACTGGTTCCCCATCGTCTCCGGCAAGATGTACAACAAGTCCCTCGCCCACTGGCACTTCTGGCTCACGATGGTCGGGACCAACGTGACGTTCTTCGCCATGCTGTTCCTCGGTTACGGTGGCATGCCGCGCCGGTATGCGACCTACCTTCCGCAGTTTACGACCTGGCATCAGGTCACCACCATCGGTGCGTTCGTCATCGGCGTCGGCCAGCTCATCTTCGTCTGGAACCTCGCCCAGTCGTGGCTCGATGGCCCGGTCGCTCCCGCCGACCCGTGGAAACTCGCCGAGGACGGTATGAACTCGAAGGAGTGGGTTTGGTTCGCAAAGAAGAAGGAGACAGCCCTCACCGACGGCGGTGAGGCAGTCCGAAGAAACGCGAACTACGGAAGAGTAATCTTCCGGTAGAGCGGTTTTCGGAGGAATCGTCTGCGGAAAGGAAAGGCGGCTTTTTTATCGTCGGACGGATTCGTTACGTCGAAGCGAGTACGATACCCATTATAAACATCAGCACGACGATGCCGGAGAGGACGAGCAAGAGCAATTCTTTTTCGGACATACCCCCACTATGCACGTCCGGATGAAAAGGCTAATCCTTGGCCTGCCGAAAGGGTTCTACGTGTCATCCCGACTGCAGGGTCGCTCGCTCGTCGTCGGATTGTACGTCCTCATCGTCTCCTTTGCGGGCGTCGTCGGTATCCTCCTCGGCGCGTTCGGCCCGGACGGTATGCGCCCCGTTCACCTGTTCGGAGTTATCGAATTGCAACCGACCCCGGTCGGACTCGCCCTCTTCGGCGTCGTGACTATCGGCCTGTTTTTCGGTATCCTGCTCTCGCTCGTGATGTTCGTCGCGGAACGATACGACGACGCTCAACCGAGAGGGTGAGTCGTCCGCCGTGGACGCCCCGAATCCCGAACAGCGCGGACCTCCCTTTCCGAACCCACTCGTGCTCAGTCGGCGGTACCCGTCCGCGGTTCGGTCGCCGTCCCTCCGTAGGGGACGCCGCCGAGCGGGACGACTTCCCTGTCGAAACACCAGTTGGTGACTTCGGCGAAGCTGACGTACATCGCGTCGAGACCGGTAACGATACCGACCCAACCACCGGCGGTGACGAGCGCGTCGATACCGAGCAAGTTGCCGAACCCGAGCAGGAAGAACGTGACCGCCAGCAGGAGGAACACGCTCCAGAGCGCCCAGTTGAGCTTGAACGTCCCGATCCACATGTAGGCCGTGAAGATACCCCACATGATGAGCGCCATCCCGAGCGCGCTCGGACTCACGGTGTCGATGAGCCCGTTCGATTCGAAGAGAACCAGAAGCGCGAACCACCACCAGAACGCGCCATAGCTGGTGAACGCGACGGTGCCGAACGTGTTCCCGTTTCGGTACTCCAACAGCCCCGCGAACAGCTGAATCGTTCCACCGTAGGCGATTGCCATCGGAATCACCGCCATCTCCAAGCTACTGCCGAAAATCCCCGCATTGACGAGGCTCAGCAGGACCGTCGTCACACCGAAACCGACGAGTCCGAGCGGTGCCGGGTTGCCGAACTCGGTGTCAGCGGGCATCGGTTTTCACCCCTCGACTGCGGGAACCGTTTCCGCGACGACGTACTCCCCCCCACCATTCGATGCCATTTCGTACCATGGTACGTTGAAGCACACCATGTGACCGAGTATAACTGTTGCCCGATTGTTAATTACGGGAAGGCGAATGACCCAGCACCCATGATGAGCAATTACAATCGAAAAATCGGTGAATCGCTGAATCGTACTGTCGTCAGTCCGCCGGTTGCGTCTTCCGTCCGGACTTCGATTTGAGCGGCGGGCTTCCCAACGGGATGACTTCCCGGTCGTACGCCCAGTTCGCCACTTCGGCGAAACTGACGAACATGGCATCGAGACCGGTGAGGAGGCCGACCCAACCACCGGCGACGCCGAGCGCGTCGATACCGAGCAGATCGCCGAACCCGAGCAGGAAGAACGTGACCGCCAACAGGAGGAACACGCTCCAGAGCGCCCAGTTGATTTTGAAGGTGGAAACCCACATGTAGGTCGTAAAGACGCCCCACATGATGAGCGCGACGCCGATGGTACTCGATGCGCCATCCAAGCTAATCCACCCGTTTCCACTGAAAATGACGAGTAGGCCCCACCACCACCAGAACGCGCCGTAACTGGTGAACGCGACCGTGCCGAACGTGTTCCCCTCCCGATACTCCAACATCCCTGCGAGCAGTTGAATCGTCCCGCCGAACGCCAACGCCATCGGAATGACAACCACTTCGCCTTCCGGGGGGAGCAGTTTCGCATTTATCAGGCTCAACAGAACGGTCGTCAGTCCGAACCCGACGAGGCCGAGGGGTGCCGGATTGCCGGTTTTCGTATCGGCAGGCATCTATTTGTCACCTCGATATCGTTCCGATACGTGGTGTTTCGTGCCGGTCCGTCGGGCCGTGGTTTGGTGTATGAATGTCATTCGTTAGCACCACTTCACTAGTTATTGTTGGCAATTCATATATAATGTTTGTTTAAGACAGAGAACACAACGGAAAAGCGACGAATAAATTTACGGCAAAACGCTCCGGCGTTTAGCTGTCCTGAACCTTGTGTTGGATGTCCTCGACGACGTCCGGATTCCGGAGTGTGGAGGTGTCGCCGAGTTCCTCCTCGTTGGCGATATCCTCCAGCAAGCGCCGCATAATCTTCCCCGACCGCGTTTTCGGCAGTTCGGGAGTGAAGACGATTTCCTCGGGACGGGCAATCGGCCCGATGGCGTCCTCGACGCCCGCGACGATGCGGTCGTGGAGTTCTTCGTTCTCCTCGTACCCTTCTTCGGTGATGACGTAGGCGTACACCGCTTCACCCTTCACGTCGTGGTGGCCACCGACGACGGCGGCCTCCGCGACACCTTTGACGCCGACGATGGCGCTCTCGATTTCCATCGTCCCGAGGCGGTGCCCGGAGACGTTGAGCACGTCATCGACGCGACCGAGAACGGTGATGTAGCCGTCCTCGTCCAACTTCGCGCCGTCCTCGGGGAAGTAAACCCACTTGTCCGCATCGGGGTCCGAGTACTCCTCCCAGTACTCGCTGATGTATCGGTCGTCGTTCTTGTAGACGGTACGGAGCATTCCGGGCCACGGCTTCTGGACGGTGAGATAGCCCGCTCGTCCGGCCTGAACCGTCTCCCCTTTCGTGTCCACGATTTGTGCGTCGATGCCCGGAAGCGGCGGCCCGGCACTGCCGGGTTTCATCGTTCCGATGGCGGGTAACGTCGTTACCATCATGCCACCCGTTTCGGTCTGCCACCACGTGTCCACGATGGGGCAGTCCTCGTGCCCGATGTGCTTGTAATACCACTTCCACGCCCTCGGGTTGATGGGTTCGCCCACCGTGCCGAGCAGTCGAAGGCTGGAGAGGTCGTGTCGGTCCGGGTACTCGTGTCCCCACTTCATGTACGCCCGAATCGCCGTCGGTGCGGTGTAGTAGATGTCCACACCGTACTCCTCGACGATTTCCCAGAGTCGGTCCTTCTCGGGGTAGTCGGGCGTTCCCTCGTACATCACGCTGGTCGTCCCGAGCGAGAGCGGTCCGTACACGATGTATGAATGGCCCGTAATCCATCCGATGTCGGCGGCACACCAGTAGGTGTCCTCGGGTTTGATGTCGAGGACGGCGTGTGAGGTCCACGACACGTACGAGAGGTAGCCCGCAGTCGTGTGTTTGACACCTTTCGGTTCGCCGGTCGTGCCGGAGGTGTACATCAGGAACAGCATGTCCTCGGCATCACGCTGGACGGGTTCGACCTCGGCACCCTCCTGTTCGGCGACGATGTCCGCATAATCGTGTTCGTCGTCCTTCATCGGGTGGTCGTACTCGTCCTCCAAGCGGTCCACGACGACGGTTTCCACGTCGTGGTCTGACCTGCGAGAGACCCTTGTCGGCCTTCTCCTTGTGGTGGAGCGGGTCGCCGCGCCGATAGTAGCCGTCGCAGGTGATGAGGTACTCGGAGGTCGCACTCTTCATCCGCGTCGCGAGCGCGTCGGCCGAGAAGCCCGCGAAGACGACGCTGTGCGGTGCACCGATTCGCGCACAGGCCAGCATGGCGATGGGGAGTTCGGGAATCATCGGCATGTACATCGTGACGACGTCGTCCTCGCCGACGCCGATGTCACGGAGTGCCGCCGCGAACTCGTTTACCTCCCGGTGGAGCGATTCGTACGTGTAGGTTCGTGTCTCACCCAGTTCCCCGATCCATTCGATAGCCGTCTCGTCCCCTCGCTCGTCGAGATGTCGGTCGAGACAGTTGTACGAGGCGTTCAGCGACCCGCCTGTGAACCATTTATAAAATGGCGCGTCGCTGTCGTCCAATACGGTGTCGTACTCCTCGTACCAGTCGAGCAGGTCGGCCGCGCGTTCCCAGGACTGGGGCCACTCCTCCTCGAACTCGTCGTAAATTTCCGGGTCCGAGACGTTCGCCTGTTCAACGAATGATTCCGGTGGCTCGAACGATTCTGCCTCTTCGAGCCGCGCTTCCAGTTCCACGGTATCGTCTGACATATGCCCATGCTAGCATGCTTTAACGAGCGGCATAAAGATATGCTACGTTCGCCGACCATTTCGGGGATGGAAAGTAAAATTCATCCGCCGTCGCGTGATGGAAATTGTGGCCGTTTCGACCCGGTGGTTTCACTCGATTTGCCGTCGATTCACCCGTCCGATTTCCCCGCTCACTCCGTCGTTTCGTCCGGACCCGTCGATGGTGTCTCTGTTTCGACATTGTTTCGTAACCACGTGGCGGCGTCCGCGACTTCGTCGGCGTCCGTCGACGTCACCTTCAAGCGTCCGGGGTCGTCGTCCCGACCCGGATAGCTTCCGACGGCGACGTCGAACCGCTCCCGTACGTCCTCGAGAATCCCGCCGAGTGCGCCCTCGGGTGCCGGCGTGTACATCGTCTCGGAGACGACTTCGCCGCCGAACTCCTCGGCGACGAGTTCGAACATGGCCTTCATCTCGCGCGGGATGCCGGGAAAGACGTAGACGTTCGCCACCGCACAGCCCGGTGCCCATCCCGCGTCCGTTACGAGGGGGCGACCACTCTCCGGGAGTTCGGCCGCGTCGTCGGCGCTCAAATCGAGTTCGTACTCGTCGGTCAACTCGGGGTTCTCCTCCACGAACCGCCGCGTCTTCTCTTCGAGAATCTCCCGGACCTCCGTATCGAGGACGAGTTCCCGGTCCAGCGCCATCGCCACCGCGTCCATCGTCACGTCGTCCGGCGTCCCCCCGAGTCCGCCGGTCACGATGACCGCATCGAACGATTCGTGCCACTCGCGGACCCGATTCGCGATGATTTCGACGTCGTCGGGAACCGTCAGGATTCGGCGAACCGACCCGCCCCGTTCGTGGATTTGCGCCGCCAACCACGCCGCGTTCGTGTTCACTGTGTCCCCCGCGAGGATTTCGTCGCCGACCGTGAGAATCGCGACTTCCATGGGTTCGAACCTATCGCACTCGACGGATAAAATCGCTCCGCCGATCGAGTGAGTGGGACTATTCCTCGTCGGCGTCGTCCTGCATAACTGCCCACACTATCGTGAACACCGTGCCGATAGCAGGCCAGGAGAACGGCGAACCACACCCACGTAAAACGGGAACACCATCACGAAGAAAATGGCGAGCAGCGTACACTGGAGGCCGATAATCGGCATCGAAAGCTCCGCCGTGTCCATGATCATCGTCAAATCGGCGCAAAATAAGGCTCCCGAAATCGCTTGCCGCTCCGGACGCCGTTTACGCCAGCCCGATCTTCTCCTGATACGCGCCGTGTTCGGCCTCGAACACGTCCATGATTTCGCCCATCGTGACGTACTCCTTCACCGCGTCCACGATGGCGGGCATGACGTTTTCGTCGTTATCGATGGCCGTCTGGAGGTCCTCGAGTGCGGCTTCGACGGCGTCGTCGTCGCGCTCTTCTTTGACCTCCTCCAGTCGAGCGAGCTGGCGGTTCTGGGTTTCCTCGTCCACGTGCAGGATGTCCGGTTTCGTGTCCTTGTCCATGCTGTACTTGTTGACGCCGACGACGATTTCCTCGCCGTCCTCGACGCGCTCCTGGTACTCGTAGGAGGCCTCCTGAATCTCGCGGTGGAAGTAGCCGCGGTCGATGCCTTCGAGGACGCCGTCGCGGACCGACCCGTCGCCCATCTCCTTTATCTCCTCGATGTACGCCATCGTCTTCTCCTCCACCTCATCGGTCAGCGATTCGACGGCGAAACTGCCGCCGAGCGGGTCGATGATGTCCGCCGCGCCGCTCTCCTCCGCGATAATCTGTTGGGTTCGCAGGGCGACGCGGACCGACTGCTCGCTCGGGAGCGCCAGCGCCTCGTCGAAGCTGTTCGTGTGGAGGCTCTGGGTGCCGCCGAGGACGCCGGCCAACGCCTGAATCGTCACGCGGACGATGTTGTTCAGCGGTTGTTGGGCGGTGAGCGACTGCCCGGCCGTCTGGGTGTGGAACTTGAGCTGTTTCGACTTCTCGGACTCCGCGCCGTACCACTCGTCCATGACGTTCGAGTAGATGCGGCGGGCGGCCCGGAACTTCGCCACCTCCTCGAAGATGGAGTTATGCGAGTTGAAGAAGAACGAAAGCTGTGGTGCAAACTCGTCCACGTCCAGTCCGCGCTCCATCGCGTCCTCCACGTAGGCGAAGCCGTCGGCGAGCGTGAACGCGAGTTCCTGCACCGCCGTCGAACCCGCCTCGCGGATGTGGTAACCCGAAATCGAGATGGGTTTGATGTTCGGCGTCTCCTCCACCGCGAACTCGACGGTGTCGGTGACGGTGTGGAGCGACGGTTCCGGCGGGATGACCCACTCCTTCTGTGCGATGAACTCCTTCAGCATGTCGTTCTGGAAGGTGCCCCGAATCTCGTCGCGGGGGACGCCCTGCTGGTCGGCCAGCGCGACGTACATGGCGAAGATGACGGGCGCGCTCGGGTTGATGGTGAAACTGGTCGAAACCTCGTCCAAATCGATGCCGTCGAAGAGGATTTCCATGTCGCGCAGGGTGTCCACCGCCACGCCCTCCTTGCCGACTTCCCCGTCGGAAAGCGGGTCGTCGGAATCCTTGCCCATCAGGCTCGGCATGTCGAACGCCGTCGAAAGGCCGGTCTGACCTTCGTCGATGAGGTAGTGGAACCGCTCGTTTGTCTCCTCGGCCGTCCCGAACCCGGCGAACTGGCGCATGGTCCACGTCCGACCGCGGTACATCGTCGGGTAGACGCCGCGCGTGTAGGGGTCCTCGCCGGGGTAGCCCAACTCCTCCCCGTAGTCGATGTCGCCCACGTCGGTCGGGTCGTACAGGTCATCGACTTCCAGATTCGAGACGGTCGCAAAGCGCTCCTTCCGCTCGCCGAAGCGCTCCAAGACGGGCGAATGGGTTTCTTCCTCCCACTCCTCTTTGGCCTGCCGGATCTCCTGCAGGTCGTCCTCGTCGTACATGGTCGTAATTTCTGCCGGAGAATCCATTAAGGATTCGGTGGGCGATTTTTGGGAGGGGAACGCCTGGCATCGTCGTCTTCGACGCGGCACTTCTCTATTTCCTTCCCGAGTCCATTCGTGCACGACTGGAGTAGCGCGTTCCCAATTCCCCGAGCGGCCGCAAACTATTCGACATGACACATATAAAATCAAAATGTTAACATAAATAAAGGGAGAGTATATATTAACATTCTCACGAGCGGTATCGTTGCCGGTGGCGCGTTGTACGCCGGTTTGGAAGGAAACGCAAGCCAACCGCGCCTCAATTTTTGGTTGCTGGTCGGCGCTATTTTCGCGTTTCTGTTCTTTGCGGGCGTGTACGGCATTTCCTTTCAGGACAGACATCACCAGTCCATACCGTTCTCACCCGAGAACCGAGACGGTCACCCAATGTGTTCCTACCTCCGTCTCCAACTCCACCGAATCGACGAAACACTCACGAACCGCCTTGCGCCACGCCTCGATTGCTTCCGCGTGACGCTCGTGGTGAACCTCCACGTCGTACTCCGCCGAACCACCCACGCTCGGGTCGGTGTCATCCACCTGCGGATACGAGGGCGCGTCCGCAGAAACCAGTTTCTCCGGAGGAATGCGAATCGGACCGGGACCGCCGCGGCCGTCGTTGGTCGGTTCCGACGCCTGCACGACGTGGAGGCGGGCGCGCACCCGTCCGGCGAACGGGGCCGTGATTCGGAGTACCGCCTCCCGCCCGCGCTCGGTGGCTTCGAGCGCGGTCACCACGTCGTCGGCGTGGACCGCGACGGCGCGGATGGCCCTCGGGTCGTCGCTCTCGCCGGGCATGGATTTCGGTGGGAAGCGAGAGAAGTTGTACCTGTCGGCGAACTACTGCAACCGCTTCGTCGTCTCCATCAGCGGATGGCGGGCGTAATCCACCACTTGGATGTCGTCGATGGTTTCGAGGCCCTCCTTGCGCGCCGTCTCGGCCATCCCGAGTTCGACCCGGTGGTCGGTGATGATGACGTAGGCGTCCATCTCCTCGATGTCGAGTCGGTCGGCGGCTTTCGCCCGGTGGTGACCGTCCGCCAGCAGGAGCGTGTGGCCGTTTTCGATGACGACGAGCGGTTCGGCCAGTCCGCGTTCCATCTCGTACACCCGGCCCTCCAGTTCGTCGGCGTACACCTTCCCCTGCGTCGGCACGAGGTCGGCGAGTCGAACCTTCCGCCGTCGCTGGGTTACTTCGGTGTCGTGGATGGATTCGAGCGTTCGCATGAGTTTGCCGACCTTCTCCGGCGTCACGCGCTCGATTTGGCTCCGAATCACGTCCGTGTTGGTGATGATGCCGACGAGGTTGCCCGCGTCGTCCACGACGGGAAGCTTTTGGATGCCCGACCGGAGGATGACGCGCGCGGCGTCGTTGACAACCATGTCGGGGTGGGCGACGATGAGTTCCTGACTCATCACCTTGAAAATCGGTTCGGATTTCCCGGCGAGCAGTAGGTCGCGGGCGCTGACGAACCCCTCGACACGCCGGCCGTCACAGACCGGAAACCCGTTGTGTCCGTCGCTCTCCGCGATTCGTCGGGCGACCTCCTCGACAGTCGCGTCGGGAGACACCGTCGCCACGTCGCGGGTCATGTACTCTTTGACCTTCGCTTTGATACCCTCGGTTCCGCCGTCGGGTGCGATACCGACGCTGGAGGACGTGCGGCGACCCGTCTCCTCCTCGGCCTCGTCCATGCAGAGTATCGACGCCCCCCCGAGCCAAAAACTTCCCGACCGTCAGTCCTCGTCCTTCTCCGCGAGTTGAATGTCGAA
Organism: uncultured haloarchaeon; assembly: GCA_963811185.1. GTDB lineage: Archaea > Halobacteriota > Halobacteria > Halobacteriales > Haladaptataceae > Haladaptatus. The sequence continues at coordinate 399,283 of CAWEQN010000004.1, read as the reverse complement.
CGCCGCGACACGTTCACGCTCCGTTTCGAAATCGCCCGGTCCCGGTCGGGAACGAACCGTCTCGAAGAACCGGTCGGTGATGATGTCGCCGACGATGGTCGAAAGCGACTCCTCCTCGTCGTCCTCGACTTCGCCGAGCAGTCCCAGCGGAATCTGTGCGCCGGCCATATCGGCGTGTCCGCCCGCACTCCCGATTTGACCGAACGCGGCCCGCATCGTCTCCCCGAGGTCGACGTCGGTCCCACGCGCGCGTGCGGAGACGTACACCGTTCCGTCCATGAACCCGAACACGAGCGTGACGGTGACGCCGTCCATGTTGAGCAAACGGTCCGCGGCCTGTGCGAGCGCGTCGCGGTCCGAAAGCGAGCCGATGCAACTGGCAAGTACCGTCCCGTCGAGTTCGCGGTTCCGAATCGCCCGTGAAATCGTCTCGAACGTATCGGCGTTGATGGACGGCGTTTCGACGCGTTCCAAGATGCTCGTATCGGCGTACGGGAGCAAGAACGCCGCCGCTTCGAAGTCCGCCTCGGACACCTCGCGGGTGAAATCCTTCGTATCCACGCGAATCCCGTACATCAAGCCGGTTGCAACGTGCTCATCGGGCAAGATACCGAGTTGTTCCAAATGGTCCGCGAGCAGGGAACTCGTCGCACCGACGTCGCTTCGAAGGTCCACGAACCGCGCCTCGACGGGATGGTTCGGTGGATGGTGGTCGATGACGATATCGACCGGCGTTTCGTCCGGCAGTTGGTCGTTGACGCCCGGACTGGAGTGGTCCACCAGCGCGAGTCCCGCGAACTCCGAGAGGTCGGCACCTTCGTCGAAATTTCGCAGGTTCAAATCGAGCAGGTTGACGAACGCACGGTTCTCCTGGTGGGAAATCGCCCCGAAGTAGCAGGTTTCGGCCTCGATACCGACTGATTCGGCCATCCCCTCCAGTGCGACTGCGCTCGCGATCGCGTCCGGGTCGGGGTTGTCGTGCATGAAAATCCCGAGTTTACCGTCGATGTCCCGGAGGGTCCGCTGGAGTTCGTGCGTTCGAAACGCGGTGTCGCCATCGGTCAGCGGTAGCAAATGGTCCACGAGCGCCTGACCGGGGTCGATGAACTTGTCCGCTATCCCGTCGAGTTCCGCGCGAACCTCATCCGAGGGTCGGTAGCCCGCATACGCGACCAGATAGGCGTTCGGATGCACCTCCCGCACTGCCCGAGCGGCCCCCAAATTCTTCTCCGGGTCGTCGCCACAGACGAAGGCGACATCCACGGGTGATCTCCCTGCGACTACATCCGGGTCCGTCGGGTCGCCACGAGTGGCCGAGACGCCCTCCGTTCGGAGCGTTTCGACTCTACTCTCGCTCCCATCGACGACGATGAGAGCGCCGGACCAGTCGGCCACCGAGTCAACGATGGCATGCCCGACGGAACCACAGCCGAGCATGAGCCGCGAAACCATCTTACCCCCGATTCAGAGTCTGACACCTAAAACTTGTTGGGAATCGGTTCAGGGGAGAGAGACGCTGAATGATGGCCGTACAGACGTTTTCTACGGGAAGTAGGAACGCGACGACCGGCACCACCCCCACCACGAAAACCGACCGACAGCAGTACGAATCGGGAGAAAACACCCACGGAAGGCGTGTGCTATCGGAACGGAAATCCACGAAAAGTAAAACCCAAACCGACGGTGTCAGGCGAAGAGGGTGGCCGCGGCGTTGTGGGCCACGTGGGAGAGCGGGCCGAACGCGAAGAACAACAGGACCGTCACGACTGCGGCGGCGAGAACCGCCACGTAGAGACCGGTCGGCGTGCTGTGAATCGTGAAGTCGTCGTCCAAGTCCTCGATCCAAATCGCCTTCACCACGCGACTGTAGAAGAACACCGACAGCGCGCTGTTGATGGCGGCGATGGCGGTGAGCCACCAGAATCCGGCACCGACGGCGGCACCGAACAGGTAATACTTGCTCAGGAAGCCAGCGCCGACCGGGAGGCCGGCGAGGTTGAACAGGAACACCGTCATGGCGATACAGGCCATCGGGGCCTTCTCGGCCAGTCCGTTGTAATCCTCGAACGTCTTGCCGACGCCCCAGTATTCGGCCAACGCGATGAACAGGAACGCACCCGTGTTCATGAAGCCGTAGACGAACAACTGCAACATCGCACCGCTCAGCACACCGTTGTTGTTACCGCCGTAGAGGGCGGCGAGGCCGATGAGAACGTAGCCAGCCTGTCCGATAGAGGAGTAGGCGAGCATCCGTTTGACCTTGTCCTGCGTGGCGGCCGCGAAGTTCCCGAGCGTCATCGTGATGACGGCGAGAATCTGGAAGGCCAGCACCCAGTCGACGGTGCCCGAAACTGCCGCGAACGGGAACGCGGTGACGAACACGCGGAAGGCGACGACGAACCCGGCGGCCTTCGAGGCCGACGAGAGGAAGCCCGAAATCGGTGCGGGCGCGCCTTCGTACGCTTCCGGAGCCCAGAAGTGGAACGGCACGGACGCCGTCTTGAACCCGAACCCGGCGAGCACCATCAGCACGCCGACGCCGAGCACGCCACCGAGACCGCTGAAACCGTTTCCGAGCGCGGTTGCGATGGCGTTCAACTGCAGGTGACCGGTGACGCCGTACACGAGGCTGATACCGTAAGCGAAGATGGCCGACGAGAGCGCCCCGATGAGGAAGTATTTGAGACCCGCCTCGACGCTACCACGGTTCTTCTTCAGCATAGCGACCAGCGCGTAGGACGGGAGGCTGGCCAGTTCGAGGCTGATGAACACCATGGCGAGGCTGTTCGAACTCGCCATCAGCGTCATCCCCGTCGCTGCCAGCACGACCAGCGTGTAGTACTCCGCCTGGTGTGGGTTGTCCTGTAGGTAGTCGTAGCTCGCGATACTGACCAGCGCGGTGACGCTGGTGAAGATGAGCACGAAGAACAGGCTCATCGTATCGACGACCATCGCGTTGCCGTAGAGGTGGATCGGACTATCGCCGGTCCCGGAGCCGATAAACCACAGTGCGAGACCGCCAGCGACGAGCGCCCCGACCGTCGAGATACCCGCGAGAAGCGGGCGGTTCGAGGTGTTCGGGTGGACGCTGTCCACGACGAGCAGTAGCAGTGCCGTCACGGCGAGGACGATGGCGGGCGCGAGTGCGGCCCAGTCGGGCCAGACGAACGCCATCAGACACCACCTCCCGACATGAGGGCCATCTTACCCACGGCATCCTGAATCATGTGGTAGAAGATGTTCGGCTGAACGCCGAGCAGGATGATGAAGAGGATGAGCACCACGAGCGGGACGACGTCGTGGAACGCGGCACGGCCGACCTCGTAGTCGGTTTCGAGCCTGAACGGCCCGAAGAGGGTTTTCTGCATCGCAAAGAGCAGATAGCCGGCCACGATGACGATGCCGAACATCGCCACCGCCGTGAACAGCGCGAGCGCGTTGCCCGCGAGAACCGTCGAGTGGAACGACCCGACGAAGATGAAGAACTCCCCGGCGAACCCGGCCATCAACGGCAGACCCATGTAGCCGAACGCTCCCGCGACGAACATCGTGACCGTAATCGGCATCTCGTCCGCCAGTCCGGACATGTCCGAGACCATCCGGGTATGCGTCGTGTTGTAAATGACGCCGACCGCCATGAACATCACCGCCGAGATGAGACCGTGAGCGACCATCTGGAGGGTCGCCCCGCCGATACCGTACATCGTGAACGCCACCAGTCCGAGGACGATGTACCCCGTCGAGGAAATCGAGGAGTAGGCGACGATTCGTTTCAGGTCGGACTGTGCCAGCGCGAGCAGTGCGCCGTAGATGACGCTCACGACGGCCACGATGGCGATGATGAGCGCGTACTGTTTTGCCACGCCCGGAAGCATGGTGAAGTTGAAGCGCAACAGCGCGTACGTCCCCATCTTCAGGAGCAGGGCCGACAGCATGATCGCCACCGGCGTCGGTGCCTCGACGTACGTGTCAGGCAACCACGTGTGAAGCGGGACGACGGCCACCTTCACCCCGAATCCGATGAAGATGGCGAAGAACGCGAGCGTTTTCAGCGCACTCGCGCTGATGCCACCGAGGCTCCCCAACTGTCCGCTGTTCAGCGCTTGTGCGATGGCGGGCATGCTGAGGGAGTGGATGGAATCACCCAGTCCGAAGACGAGGCCGATGACCCCGATGAACATCAGCAACGACCCGACGTTCGTGTAGACGAAGAACTTGATCGCCGCGTACTTGCGTCGTGGGCCGCCCCAGACGCCGATGAGCAAGTACATCGGGACCAACACGAGTTCCCAGAAGACGAACCAGACGAAGAAGTCGAGGGCCGAGAAGAGGCCGATGAGGCACAGTTCGGTGAGCAACATCAGGCCGTAGAACTGGCTCTCCCGGGACCGAATCGGCGTCCACGCCGACAGAATCGCGAGGGGCGTGATGAACGTCGTCAACACCAGCAACGGCATGCTGATGCCGTCGAGTCCGACGTGCCAGTTCACCGCGTACTGGCCGAACGAAATCCACTTGAAGGTCTCTTCGAACGCGAGTTTCCCGCCCAGTAGGGCGTTGCCGCTCCCGTCGAAGGCACTGTACATCCAGATACTCCCGGCCGTCGGGAGCAGGCTCAACACGAACGCGAGTTTCCCTGCGATTTTATCGGGTGCAAGGAACACCGCGAACGCGCTCACCAACGTTACCGCGAGAAGTGCTTCGACAATCATCTAAAACCAACCTCCCGTGAAGCCGAGGATGAGCAGTAGGATGACGAACGAGAGCACCAACATGAGCGCGTAGTTCGTCACGATACCGCTCTGTACCCGCTTCACTCGGCTACCGCCGAACAGGCTCACACTGGAGACGCCGTTGACCACGCCGTCGACGACGCCTTGGTCGAACTTGTCCACCGCGCGGGCGACCGGAAGCGTAATTCCGGTCGCGAGCCAGACCTGATACTCGTCCTGATAGTAGTTGTTGAACAGGAGCGTCTTCGCGCTACCCAACTTGTCCGTGTGTTCGACGGGTTCGGGGACGTTGTAAAGCGTCCACGCGAGTCCCGACGCCGAGCGAGCGCGAAGGCGAGCGACACGACGCTCGAAACCAGCGACGAGAACGTGCCGGTTCGCCGTAGGTGGCCCTGATGAGTTCCTCGTAGTGGTGGACGCTGGTCGAGGCGACCGGTCCGTTGAGCCACGACGTGTAGGTACTCGATGTTCGGCATGTTGAGCAGGTCCGCAAGGGCCCCATGTTGACCAGACCGCCGACCGTCGCGAGGATACCGAGGACGATGAGCGGGAACTTCACGCTCCAACCGACGCCCTTCGGTTTCCGCGCCGTGTCGCTCCGGGGTTCACCGTGGAAGGTCAGGAAGACCATCCGGAAGGTGTAGAACCCGGTGAAGAACACGGCGATGAGACCCATCGCGTAGGCCACCAGCAGGAGCGGGTTGCCGCCGAGACCGTGGATGAGCGCCTCGTAGAGCACCTCGTCCTTCGACCAGAACCCGGCGAACGGGATGATGCCGGCGAGCGCGAGCGAACCGGCGAGGAACGTCCAGTAGGTGACTGGCATGCGGTCCTTGAGACCGCCCATGTCCCACATGTCCTCGTTGTGGTGCATGGCGATGATGACCGACCCCGCTCCGAGGAACAGGAGCGCCTTGAAGAAGGCGTGGGTCATCAGGTGGAAGGTCGCCGCGACGTAGCCACCCGACCCCAGCGCGAGCATCATATACCCGTACTGGGAGATGGTGGAGTACGCGAGCACCTGTTTGATCTCCTGCTTGACGACGCCCATCGTCGCCGCGAACAGTGCCGTGAATCCGCCGATGAACGCGATGATAGCGAGCACCTGCGGGAGCAGGGCGTAGAAGCCGTACATGCGCGCGACGAGATAGACACCCGCTGCGACCATCGTCGCCGCGTGAATCAGTGCGGAGACGGGCGTCGGGCCTTCCATCGCGTCCGGCAACCACGTGTGAAGCGGGAACTGTGCGGATTTCCCGAGCACGCCGCCCAGCACGAGCAGACCGATGATGGAGAACCACGCCTTCGGGTCGAGACCGAAGAGGACGGTGACGTTTCCACCGCTTCCCGAGATGGCTTCGTCGGCCATCGTCACGAAGGAGTGGGCACCGACGAACTGCCCCGTCCCGAAGGTGGCGAACACCGCCACCACGCCGATGAGGAAGAAGTAGTCCCCGAAACGGGTCATGAGGAACGCCTTCTTCGCGGCGCTCGGCGGTCCCTGTTCGCGGAACCAGAACCCGATGAGCAGGTACGAACACAGGCCGATGAGTTCGAAGAACATGAACGCCATCAGCAGGTTGTCCGCGAAGACGAACGCGAGCATGCTGGCGGCGAACAGTCCGAGGCCGGCGTAGTAGCGCGGCAGACCGATTTCCCCCTCGTCGTTCATATAACCCAGGCTGAAGATGTGGACGAGGAACGCGACGAGCGAGACGATGACGAGCATCAGCCCCGACAACGGGTCGAGGAAGACGCCGAAATGCAGGTCGAACGTTCCGTTTCCTGCAATCCACGTAACCGTCTCGTGGTAGGAGTTGCCGCCGGCCACCGTGAGGAACACCCACAGCGACAGGAGGAGCGACCCACCGGTCGCGACGATACCCGGAATCGCGCCACCTTTCGGCAACATCTTGCGGGCGAACCCGCCGCCGAGTATCGCGATGAGGAACGAGAGGAACGGCAGGAGTGCGATGACGGGAGCGAGTTGGAATGCTGTTGCCGTCATCTTACCACCTCATCGTCGTCGCTTGGGTTACGTCCACGTCGTCGAAGTTGCGATACAGGACGAGGATGATGCCGATTCCGACCGCGACTTCCGCCGCGGCGAGCGCCAACGTGAACAAACTGAACGTCTGTCCGGTCATGTTGCCGTAGTAGTGGGAGAACGCGACGAGGTTGATGTTCGCCGCGTTGAGCATCAACTCGACGCTGATGAGAAACATCAGCGCGTTCTTCCGGGTGAGGATGCCGAACAGTCCCGTGCAGAACACGGCGGCCGAAAGCAGGAGGTAGTATTGGACTGATACTGCTGCCATTACTCCTCGTCCTCCGTCGTACGACCGCCATCGGTCCGAATCGTCGAGGAGGACCCCGAAAGGATACCTCCTTCCTCACGGCTGGCGAGCATGACCGCTCCCACCAACGCCGCGACGAGCACGAGGTCGATAACCTCGAACGCGGCGAGGAACGCCTCGCTGTGAACGAGGCTCTTCCCGCCGACGTTCCCGATGTCGAACATCGCATAGCCGATGCTCGCCGTGATGTTGGCTCCGTTCGCGAAGCCCTGTGCGTCCTTGAACGACGCACCGAGGAACACCACGGCGAGAACGACGAACAGCGCAACCGCGACGAGGCCGGGAAGCATCGTGCTGGGGTCACGCATTCGTGGCCGGGATGTCATGCGTTAGTCACCTCCTCTGTACTTGTTTGACGTGTGAACATGACGGCGAACGTCACCAGAATGAGAACCCCGCCGACGTAGACGAGAATCTGCATCGCGGCAACGAACTCCGCCTGCAACATAACGTAATGGATGGCGAAACTCAGCAGTGAAACGCCGAGTAAGAGCGCCGAATGCCACACGTCCTGAACCAGGACAGCGCCCATGCTACTCGCCACCGTAAGGATGGCGAACAGCGCGAACGCGATCATTTCATATGCCATTTCAGTCACCTTTGGGTTTGGGTAAACGCCCTTTTAAGATTTCGAGACGGGCGTTGTCTAGTTGTAATCGACCGCTCCTTCGCCCTCTCCGATCCACGCGCTACGGTCGGGTTCGCGCGATTCGAGGGGGTCGATGTCTTTGTACCAGGGAACGTTTCTCAGCTGTTCTTTGTTGTACACCAGTTCGTTTTTCGTGTCACCCGTGAACTCGAAGTTCTGGGTGAGCAGGATGGCGTCGACCGGACAGACCTCCTCGCACAGGCGGCAGTAGATGCACTGACCGACGTGGAGGTTGTACTGTTCGCCGTTGCGTTTGTCGTCCTGAACGATCTGAATCGTGTCGTTCGGACAGACGTTTTCACACTGGCGACACCAGATACAGCGCTCCTGGCTGAACTTGTGTATCCCACGGAAGCGTGGGCTTACTTCGGGAGCGACGTCGGGATATTCGACCGTGAACGTCGTTCCGCCCAATGCGTGTTTCATCGTGGTCGCCATCGATTTGAGAATTCCAATCATAGTGTCACCCCGACGATAATGGCCGTGAGGACCAAGTTCGCGAACGAAAGCACGAGCAGGCCCTTCCAGCCGATTTCGATAACTTGGTCGATGCGAACGCGCGGAATCGCCGAGCGGGCCCACTGGGTGAACAGGAACACTGCCCATATCTTGATCGTAAACCAGACGAACCCGAGCCAGTGCTGTGCGGGACCGGACGGGCCACCGAGGAAGACGGTGGCGATGATGGCCCCACCGAGGAAGATGTGCAGGAACTCGCCGAGGTAAAACAGCACGAAGTACACGCTGGAGTACTCCGTCTGATATCCGGCGACGATTTCCGTCGGCGCTTCCGGCGTGTCGAACGGGTTCCGTCCGACCTCGGCCAGATTCGCCACGAGGAACAACACGAACGCGAACGGGTTCACGAACGCGTACCACGTCGGAATGTGGATGCCAGCGATACTGAGCAGCGTGTGCTGTTGTTCCGCGACGATTGTACTCGTCCGCAGGGACCCCGTGAAGATGACGACGGACGCTGCCGTCACGACGAGGGGTATCTCGTACGCGATGTTCTGTGCCACCGCGCGAAGCGCCCCGAGGAGCGAGTACTTGTTGTTCGACGCGTAGCCGCCCATCGTCAATCCGAGCGTGGCGATGGATGCGACCGCGAACACGTACGCCAGTCCCGTCTCCGGGTCGGCGAGTTGCAGATTGAGGCCGAAAATAGAACCCATCGGGATGACCGCGAAACCGAGCAACGCCGACCCCGCCATTACCATCGGCGCGAGGTCGTACGCCGGACGGTCCGCACCCTCCGGAATGATGAGCTCTTTCGACAGCAGTCGCACTGCGTCGGCGACGATGATGAGCAGGCCGAACGGCCCGACTCGGTTGACCGCGATACGGTCCGTGAACGCGGCCGTGATTTTCCGCTTGGCCCACGGCCCCGCGAACGCCGTCATCGTCAGCATGATGGTGCCGATGACGGCCGCGGCGATGAGCGCCGAAAGCAGCTCTATCGGCGGACTGGGGTTGCCGCCACCGATTGCATGTGCGATCTCTTCGGGGAGGAGTGCCATGCTCGTTCGAGCGGGACTCATCTATCGACCTCCCCGAGAATGATGTCCAGGCTGCCGAGGGTGGCGACGAGGTCGGGTATGTACTCGCCTTCGGACATCTCACTGAGCGCGGAGAGGTTGGAGAAACACGGGCTTCGAATCTTGAATCGGCCGGGTTTGTCCGTCCCGTCCGAGCGGATGTAAATCCCGAGTTCGCCTTTCGCACATTCGACGGCGCGGTACACCTCGGTGTCCGCGTCCGGTTTGAGCGTCCGGGGGACGTTCGACTGAATCTCCCGTTCGTCCTCCGGCCAGTCTTCGAGCAGGTCGAGACACTGTTCGATTATCTTCGCCGACTGTTCGACTTCGCGCATCCGAACGAGCAAGCGCGAGTAGTTGTCACAGCCGTCCTCGGTGACGACCTCCCAATCGAGTTGGTCGTAGTAGCCGTACGGGTCGTCCCTGCGCAAGTCGTAATCGATGCCCGAGCCACGAGCGACGGGTCCCGTCACGCCGTACTGCTTTGCAACGTCGGGGTCGAGAATCGCCGGTATCGATGGTTCGAATCTGCAACAGTTCGTTGCTCGTGATGAGGTCGTGGTACTCTTCGAGCGCCGACGGAAGTCCGTCGAGGAAATCCCGCGTCTTGTCGAAGAAGGCCTCTCGGGGTTCCGGAATGTCCCAGACGACCCCGCCGAGGCGGAAGTAGTTGAACATCATGCGCTGGCCCGTCAAGTCCTCCAGGATGTTCTGGACGATTTCCCGGTCGCGCATCGCGTACATGAAGATGGCAGTAAAGTCGCCGTAGATGTCGAGACAGAACGTTCCCAGTGCCAGCATATGTGCCGCGATGCGGCACAGTTCGGCACCCATCGTTCGGAGTATCTGTGCGTACTCCGGAACGTCGATGTCGTTCAAATCCTCGGCCACGCGGGCGTACGCCCACTCGTTGAGCAGTCCGGCGGAGCCGTAATCCCAGCGGTCGGGGTACGGCATGATCTGATGCCGATACGTGCCGTTCTGGGCCATCTGCTCCTCACAGCGGTGAAGATAGCCGATGTCCGGTTCGACGCGGGCCACCTGCTCGCCGTCGAGCACCGTCTTCAGATGCAGCACGCCGTGTGTGGCGGGGTGGTGTGGACCGATGTTGAGGAGCATCGTGTCCGAATCCGCATCGTAGCGGTCGCCGTCGAGCGGGTTTTTGTTCTCGTTGAACGAGACGATCTGTGGCCGGTCCTGGTCGTAGTTTTGCGCCAGGGGATGGCCCTGCCACGTCTCCGGCAGGAGAATCCGTCGCAGGTCCGGGTGACCCTCGTAGTCGATGCCGATGAGGTCGTATGCTTCCCGCTCGTGCCAATCGGCAGTCCGGTAGAGCGGTTCGGCCGTCTGACTCTTGGGGGCGTCCCGCGGCGTCGGAACGATGACGCTCGCTTCCTGGGTCGGGTCGTCGTACTTCTTCAGATGGTAGATGCTCTCGTAGCGGTCCGCATAATCCTGTGCCGTGACGTTCGAGAGATGGTCGAATCCGGCCTCGTCACGCAGAATCGTCAGTGCGTCCTGCACTTCGTCCGGGCGAACGACGAAGCCGGGTGCGTTGAGATGCTGTTCACGGCCGATGACGTGGTCGCCGAGCAGTTCGGCGAGGTCGTCTCCGACGGAGCGTTCCGCCGTCGATTCGACTTCTTCCTGGGAACTCATGGCGAATCCGCCCAGTTGTACCGCATGACGAGCGAGTCGTCGTCGATTCGGTCGGCGAGTGATTCCACCAGTTCGTCGCGTTCCAAGTCACCGAACTGTTGCAGTTCGTACGGCTTGACCGTCACCGGACTCGTTTCGCCGTGAGCGATGCTCTCTTGAAGTTTGACGACGCCGTAGACGAGTGCTTCCGGTCGTGGCGGGCAACCGGGGACGTGAATGTCCACCGGGATGACCTCCTCTGCACCGGTGAGGACGTTGTACCCCTCCTGAAACGGGCCACCGCTTATCGAACACGACCCCATGCTGACGACGAACTTGGGTTCGGGCATCTGGTCGTACACGCGCTTCATGCGCGGCGCGAACTTCGAGACGATGGTTCCGGGGACGATCATCACGTCGGCCTGTCGCGGCGACGCACGCGGGACACCGGAACCGAAGCGGTCCAAGTCGTGTTTGACCGCGTAGGTGTGCATCATCTCGATGCTACAGCAGGCGATACCGAACTGGAGCATGAACATCGACGACCCCCTGACCCAGTTCATGAACTTGTCGAACTTCGTGAGGATGAACGGCGACGCGCCGAACGCCTCCCGAAGCTTCGAGTTGAAGCGGTTATCGACATCCTTCCCCATCCGAGCGTCTTGGGTCTTCGTCTGGGGTGCTGTACTACCCTGAATGAATTCCCGTGGTTCGTTACTCATTGTTCCATACTCCGTTGTGTTCCGCGGGGGCTACGAACCCACCGCACCGCTCCGTTGCGCCAAGCCCACGCGAGGCCGACGACGAGAACTGCAATGAATGCCAACATCGGGACGAGCACCGTCGCAAGGCCGACGCCGCTGTCGATAGCGTTGCGATAGATGACGGTCCAAGGAAAGATGAGGACCGTCTCGATGTCGAAGACGACGAACAACAGCGCAACCATATAGTATTGAATGTTGAACCGAATGCGCGTCGTCCCGGTTGGAATTTCACCGCTCTCGTAGGTGGCGGATTTTCCTTGTTCAGGCACGGTTGGCCTGAGGAGACTCGACACCATCATCATACTCGATGGTATCGCAATCCCCACCAGAACCAAGGCGCCAATGGCTACCCATGGATTCATTACCGGTTTATCTCCTAGCAGGCGGTATTTTGTGAGCGCACACCTATAAGCGTTGATTCTTGGGATTCTGGCCGTGAAACCCCTCTTCCGCCGATATTCGGGTAACTGACGCTTTCTATTCAGTAACGTCCCCTTTCCCGGAGAGGACAAGACTGTCCTTGATAACGCGTATATAGACGGAAAAAATACCTGTTAGTCCGTCGTTGCGGAACGACGGCCGTTCCCTCCTCGTGAAGGCGGCGGGAGACGGTCCCGACATCGGTCTGTAACTCGTCGTGGTACGCGACCAGTCGTTCCCGGAGGTCGTCGTGTTCGCGCGCGAGCATCTGTACGGCCGAGAGTGCGGCGTTGAACGACTTCCCGGCGTCCACCGCGACGATGGGCGCGCCGGTCGGCATGCCGATGACCGACGACACGGATTTCTCCTGCACGGGCACGCCGACGACGGGAAGCGGGTACGCCAACGACGCGGTCATGTTCGGGAGGTCCGCCGACTTGCCGCCCGCGCCGGCGATGATGACGTCCAAACCGCGTGCCTCGGCCGTCTTCGCGTAGCTGTACATCAGTTCGGGCGTGCGGTGGGCCGAGACGACGTAGGTCTCGAACGTGAACCGCGCGTCCGGCGGGTTCTCGTCGTCGGTCACTTCCTCGAAGCCGAGTTCGGTCAGCGCGTCGTACGCCCCGGACATCACGTCCAAGTCGGAGTCGCTCCCCATGACGATGCCGATTTCGGGGGTCTCCTCCGTCGGTCGGTCGCGGTTCGCTTCGGCTTCGAACCCTTCGATGAGGCTGGTGACTGATTTTGCGGTGGTCATTGGAACGTGAGTGAGTCGGTGAGGTCGCGTTGCGTCACCGTGCAGTTCGGTGAGCGTCGATTCGTCGGATGCTTCGAGGTCGTCGCCGACGAGCGTGACGTGCCCCATCTTTCGGAGCGGTCGCACGTCGCGTTTGCCGTACCAGTGGAAGCGACGCACCGGGGGTCGAAAGCACGCCTTCGATACCCGAGAGGTCCGCGGGTTCCGGTTCGTCCACGTCGCCCAAGATGTTCGACATCACGACCGGACTGCGGAGCGTCGTCGCCCCGAGCGGATAGCCGAGGACGCCACGGGCGTGCTGTTCGAACTGCGAGGTGAGCGCACCCTCGATGGTGTAGTGGCCGGAGTTGTGCGGTCGGGGAGCGATTTCGTTCACCGAGATTTCGCCGTTCGGTCCCTCGAAGAGTTCGATTCCGTAGGTGCCGCGGCCGGAGAGGGTGGAAAGCACGTCGTGTGCGACTTCTTCCGCGCGTTCGCGGACTTCGTCGGAGGTGCGTGCGGGGACGACGGTCTGTCGGAGGATTTCGTCCTCGTGGACGTTCTCCCCGACGGGGAACGTCGCCACCTCGTCGTCGCCCTTCACGGCGATGACCGAGAGTTCGCGCTCGAAGGGGACGAACTCCTCGACCATCAAGTCGCCCGAGACTTGCGACATGGCGTTGTCCACGTCGTCTTCGTCCTCGACGGGGACGTTGCCGCGTCCGTCGTAGCCGCCACGGCGGGCCTTCAACATCATCGGGTAGCCGAACTCCTCACCAGCGGCGAGGAGGTCCTCGCGGGAATCGACCTGTCGGAAGTCGGGGACCGGGATTCCCCTGTCCTGCAAGGCGCGTTTCTGGACGAGTTTGTCCTGAATGGTGCGGAGCGTCGCCGGGTCGGGATGAACCGGGACGTCGAACTCCTCGCTCACTGCTTCGAGCACGTCGGGGTCAGCGAGTTCGATTTCGAACGTCAGCGCGTCGCTTCGTTCGGCCAATTCTCGAATCGCGGCCTCGTCGTCGAAGTCGCCGACGATTTGGTCGCGGGCGACGTTCGACGCCGGACAGTCGGGCGTCGGGTCGAGAACTATCAGTTCGACGCCGAGCGGGGATGCCGCCTCCGCGAGCATTCGGCCGAGTTGGCCGCCACCGACGACGCCGAGGGTAAGCGGTGATGCCGTAACCATGTTGCCCGAGAGCTATCCCTGTGGATGCATAAGATTTGCCAACTCGAACGAGAAATGTGCACGAACGTGCGGCTGTCGCCGGATTACGCCGTCCGGTTCGCCTTCCGAAGCGCGCTCTTTTTGATGTAAATCGTCGTCGGCGCACCCCAGAGCGTGAGGTCGTGTCGATACGCGCGGTAGCCGTCGAGATACTTCGCCACGTCCCCCTCGTGTGACGTGCGGGTGATGACGACCGGCGGATGGCGGCTTTTCAGGCTCTCGTTGTCCAGCGTGCTATCGACGCTGGCGTTCGCCATCTCGGTGTACCACGGGAGCGGGAGGCGGTTGTACCAACCGCTCGCAGCGGGTGGCGGCCCGTCGTTGCTCGCCTCGTTCGGGACGAAAAACACGTACGAACTGTCGTCGTTCACGTAGCCGTAGTACAGCACGTCGGTTCCTCCCTCGTTCGCCCGCGACACCTGCTGTACCTTCTCCATCGTCGGTTTGATACCGGCGGCCGGTTGGCCCCACTGGACGATGTCGTTGTGACGTTGGCCGCCGAACAGGCTGGGAGTGTTCGTGTCCTGCGGGTGCATGTAGACGACGGTCGTCGCCGGAAAGACGACCAGAACGGCGAGAACGAGCGCGATGACGCTCGTCGCGGTCGTTCCCACTCGGTCGTCGTCCTCGTACGCTTCCCGACCCCAGCGGTAGATAACCCCCGCGCCGACCGCCGCGGGAATCATAAGCGGGACGATGGCGTGGACCGTCACCCATCCGGCTTTGATATCGGTGGCGAGCGGATAGCCGAGGACGCTCACCACGCCCCAGTAGAAGGCGAACGAGACGAGGTCGCGGGGGCGGTTATCGACGTACCGAGCCGCGAGAAATCCGACGACCGAGAGGAGGACGACGACGATTGCACCCTGTTCGAGCACGTCGATGAAATGGGTGAGGTAGGGGAGGTAGGCGTGGCCTTGGCTCGTCACCCAGTGGCCGGTGAACGCGTTCCACGTGCCGAGCGTCGCCTCCGAGACGACCGCCCCGAACATCGACGGGTTTCGGAACGCCTTCCACAATCCCGGTCCGCTGGTCCCGTTCGCTCGGGGGGCGTAGAAGTAGACGATGATGACGAAGAACTCCACCAGCGCGATGAGGATGTGGGGGGCGAGACCGAAGGAGGCCGCGACCGGTCTTTCCGGTCGTGTCGGTGAACGTCTCCGTCCATTTCTCCCCCTGATTTCGCGAGAGGAACAATCGGTGGTCGAACAGCAGGACGAGCGCGCCCAGCCACGAGAGGACGTAGAGCAGGACGTTCTCCTTCGTCGTGAAGCCGAGCGCCAACGCCGCGGTTCCGGCGTAGATGTATCGCGCCTTGCCGGTCGCCTGTGCACGGAGGTAGAAGCCGAGCGCGAACACCATGAACGCCGCGAGCAATACGTCGTAGCGCATGAACCGCGAGTAGTAGAGGACGACGGGATTCACCGCGAGGAAGAGCGCGAACGCCACCATCTCGGAGTCGCGGAGATGGTCGCGGTACAGCCACGCCGCGAGCGGCACCAGACCGGTGACGAGCGCGACCGGCAGTCGGGCCATGAAGTCGCTCGCGCCGAACAACTCGAACAGGACGCTGTTCACTTGCGGGAAAAACGGGCCGTGAATCGCCGGATAGTAGTGCCAGATACCGGTCTTCTGATAGCGAATCGTCCAGTAACCGACACGGGCTTCGTCCCAGTGGGCGAACCGGGTTCCGAGACCGACACAGCCGGAGCGCCAGCGCCAGCACCGTGATGGCACAAATCGAAGCGAAACCCCGATTTCGGGTCGTCCACCCGGAACGCGGGTGTTCGCCTGAACTCATTGTTTCCTCACAAGACGCAGGGGGGATACAAGCCTTGCGGAGAGTGGCGGTACAATCCTTGCGGAGAGCGGTAGTTCTTTTAACCGCGCTGGCCTCCCGCCACACATGGTAACGCTCGGACTCGTCGTGGCGGAGTTCAACGCCCCGATAACACGAGAGATGGAGGAGTCGGCGCGCGAGGCTGCCGCCGAGCGAGGTGCGGAAATCGTCGAAACGCTACACATCCCCGGCGCGTACGATTCGCCGCTCGCGGCGGACCGACTCGCCCGCCGGGACGATATCGACGGGGTCGCGGTTCTCGGTGCCGTCATCACCGGCGACACCGACCACGACGACGTCATCACGACCGCAACGACACAGAAGCTCACCGACGTGAGTCTGAACCGGGATACGCCGGTCGCCCTCGGCATCACCGGGCCGGGCATGTCGGCGGCGGAAGCACGCGAGCGTACCGACTACGGTGCACGGGCGGTCGAAGGAGCACTCGATTTGGTGGAGGAACTACAATGACGATGGAATTTTCCGAACGGATTGGACGTGTCGAACCGAGCGCGACGCTCGCGATAAGCAGTTTGGCGTCGGAACTGGAAGCGGACGGCGTCGATGTCATCGACCTGAGCGTCGGGGAACCCGACTTCCCGACGCCGTCGAACATCGTGGAGGCCTGCGAGGATGCGATGGAGAGCGGCCACACCGGCTATCCGCCATCGAAGGGCGTCCCCGAACTCCGCGAGGCGATCGCGGAGAAACTGCAGGCTGACGGCCTCCCGTACGAGGCGGACAACGTCATCGTCACGCCGGGCGCGAAGCAGGCACTGTACGAGACGGTCCAGACCGTTGTCGACGACGGCGACGAAGTCGTCCTCCTCGACCCGGCGTGGGTGTCCTACGAGGCGATGGTGAAACTCGCGGGCGGCGACCTGAACCGCGTGGACCTCGCACCGCACGGCTTCCAACTCGAACCCGCGCTGGACGACCTCGGCGAAGCCATCTCGGACGACACCGAACTGCTGGTCGTCAACTCGCCGTCGAACCCGACCGGCGCAGTCTACTCCGACGAAGCGTTGGAAGGCGTCCGGGATTTGGCGGTCGAACACGACGTGACCGTCATCAGCGACGAGATTTACGAGCAGATAACCTACGGCGCGGAGTGCACCAGTCTGGCAACCCTCGACGGGATGTTCGAGCGCACCATCACGGTCAACGGCTTCTCGAAAGCGTACTCGATGACCGGGTGGCGACTCGGCTACCTCGCCGGTCCGGAGGAACTCGTCTCGCAGGCGGCCAAACTCCACTCCCATTCGGTCTCCTCGGCGACGAACTTCGTCCAGCGAGCGGGCGTCGAAGCGCTGGCGAACACCGAGGACGACGTGAGCGAGATGGTCGAAGCGTTCCACGAGCGTCGGGACCGCCTCGTCGCCCTGCTGAAACAGCACGACGTGGACGTCGGGACGCCCGACGGCGCGTTCTATCTGATGATTCCTGTCGGCAGCATGACGACCAACAGTGGTGTGAGGACGCACTGGAGCAGGCCCACGTCGCCACGGTGCCGGGCAGCGCCTTCGGCGCGCCCGGCTATGCGCGTGTCTCGTATGCGGCCAGCTTGGAGCGCATCGAGGAAGCGGTCGAACGGTTGGCCGAAAGCGACCTGCTGTAACGGAGACGAATTCGTTTTTACCGCGTATCGAACGACCGAGCTATCGCTTCGTACTTCCGGAACTCATCACCTCGAACCACAGTGGTTCCCGTTTTCGATATAAACCTACGGGAGAGAAGTAGCGTCTGCCGTAACCCGCCGTTCACTCCCGTCCCACGATGAACCGGTTGGCGATGTAGATGCCGATGGCTGACCCTATCGCGGGTGCAATCGAAGCCACGACGGCCCGCTGAGGACCGTACCCAAGCGCGAAGAACGCGACGAGAAAGACCACGATGAATCCGAACGCTCCGGAGATGAGCGCGGTTCTGCCGGCGGAAGCCATTCGTACTCCCCTTTAGACGCCCATACCCATCAGGTGGCTTCGGAGCACGTCGTCGTCCTTGTTGCCCTCGCCGGTGTTGAGGATGACGACGGTGTCGTCCTCGTCGAACTCACCCTGCTGGGCGAGTTCCCACGCGCCGCTCGCGGCGGCGGCGCAGGTCGCGCCCATCTCCAACCCTTCCTTCTGGGCGACCGCAACCGCCGAATCGAGGATGTCCTCGTCGCTGGTCGCCACCGCGCCGCCGTCGCTCTCGCGGAGGGCGTCGAGAATCATCGGGCTCGCGCCGGGGTCGGGAATCTCGATGCCGCCGCAGATGGTGTCCGGGGTGTCCCACGCTTCGTGAACGTCCTTGCCTTCTTCCCACGCTTTGACGATAGGCGCACAGCCGGTGGCTTGCGCGGCGTACATCGCGGGAAGGTCGTCGGTCAGTCCCAGTTCCACGAATTCCTTTGCGGCCTTGTGCATGCCGACGAGACCGACGCCGCCGCCGGTCGGGTAGACGATGGCGTCCGGGACCTCCCAGTCCATCTGCTCGGCGATTTCGTAGAACATCGTCTTCTTCCCCTCGTGGCGGTACGGCGTGACGAACGTCTTGACCGAGAACCAGTCGTCTTCCGCTTCCATCGCGTCGGCGTAGGCCGCCCCGGCATCGCCGATTCGACCCTCCACGACGGTCATGTCGCCGCCGTGGACGTTGACCATCGCCTTGTTCGTGAATCCGGCGCGCGTCGGGAGGAAGACGTGCGATTCGAGGTCGGCGCGGGCGGCGTAGGCCGCGGCCGCCTGCCCGGCGTTTCCGGCGGAGGCGAGCGCGATATCCGTCGCGCCGTGTTGGGCCGCCGCCGTCACGGCCATCGTCTGGCCGCGGTCCTTGAACGTCCCCGTCGGGTTGCGTCCCTCGTCCTTGAACAGGACGCGCTCGACGCCCATCTCCTCGGCGAGTTTCGGACACTCCACGAGCGGCGTCGCGCCCTCGTCCATCGTCACCGCCGATTCGCGCGTGAACGGCAGGAGTTCCGCGTACTTCCACATCGTCTCGAACGGTCGGGCTTCGAAGTCCTCGCGCGACACGTCGATGGCGTCGTAGTCGTAGTCCGGGTCGAGGATGCCGTCGCAGTCGGGACAGCGATGTGTCCCCACCTCGGCGTCGAACGTCTCGCCACAATCCACGCACGTCAGACCGATGAATGCGTCCGTCGTCTCCATGCCCGAAGGTGGGCAGGCGGACCACTAAGCCCTGTTCATCCCCTGTCCCTTTTGCCCCCTGCTTTCGAACCATCACCTATGAACCCGGAAACCGTCCAGTCCGTGCTCGCCGACCGCGTGGAAACACACCGCGAATCGCTGACGGAGCGCTGGGGTGACGTTCCGCATCGAGAGCGAACCCCGATCTCGCTACCAGAGTACGACTTTCCGCCGACCCCGGACGACGTCTTTCCGTGGGTTTCGGTCTGTTTCGTCGTCGAGGACGGACGGGTGTTGTTGGTACAGGATTCCGGACATTCCGTCGGAGTGGGAACCGCCGGGAGGGAAGGGCGAGGTTCGAAGAACCTCGAAGAGAGCGAACGGTGAACACCGTGAGCAGGGCGAGGCGCGTAGCGCCTCGGGAAGACGCGAGCGGCGAATACCGCGAGCGAGGGGAAAAGGACGAGTCGTTTCGCGGAAACCGCCGAGCGCGAAACCCGCGAGGAGACGGGAATCGAGTGTGAAATCACGGACTTGCTGTTCACCGAGACGCTCCGGTTCGACTACGGAAACGCCGTCCTCGTCGCCGGTGTTGCAGGCCGGGATTCGTCGCCCGCCGGGTCGTCGGGGAGATTTCGACCGACCGAGGACGCAATCGAAACCGTCTCGTGGTTTCCGGTTTCGGACGTGCCGGAGGAACGCAGTTCGCGGATGAAGATCCGGTCGCTGGCATCGTCCCGGTAACCGATTCCAACCCCAACCTGATGGGCCGAGAGACGTTTACGGCGGACTACCGACCATCCCCCATGACCACAGTCATCGTCGCCGGAGCGGGGCTCGCGGGGCTCGTCGCCGCCCGGCATCTCGGCCGGTTGGGGTTGGACGTCCACGTATTCGAACGCGAGGACGAGGTTGGGGGACGAGTTCGAACCAGGGAACGAGACGGCTTCGTTCTCGACAGGGGGTTTCAAGTGCTGTTTACGTCGTATCCCGCCGCACGGCGCGAACTCGACTTCGACGAGCTGGATTTGCGCTATTTCGCTCCCGGTGCGGTGCTCGCTCGTCCCGGCAGTCGGTCGGTGCTGGGTGACCCGCTCCGCGACCCGAGTGCGCTGTTCGAGTCGATGGCGAACCGGGAGGTTCGCCTCGGCGACAAAGTCCGAGTCCTGCAACTCCGCCGGGAACTGGCCCGCAAGCCGAATCACGAAATCTTCGCTGGGGAGGACGAATCCATCGAGAAGTATCTCCGGGAACGCGGATTTTCGGAAGCGTTCAGGGAGAACTTCGCCGGGCCGTTTTACGGCGGTATCACCCTCGATAGGTCGCTTTCGACCTCGAAGAAGGTATTCGAGTTCACGTTCAAGATGCTTTCCACCGGGCGAATCGCGGTTCCCGCCGACGGCATGGGGGCGATTTCCGAACAGTTGGCGCGGAACGCACGGACCGCTGGTGCGACGATTCATCTCGGGGACGGAGTTTCGGGGGTCGAATCGAACGGCGACGAAGTCCGCGTCGAAGTCGGCGGCGAAACCGTCACCGGGGACGCCGCCGTCGTCGCAACCGACCCGAAATCGGCCCGCGAGTTGACCGGTGTCGAGTCGATTCCGACCGACGCCCGTGGCTGTGTCACGGGATATTTCGCCCACGACGAACCGCTCGATACCGGAAACCGACTCCTGCTCAACGTCGGAAACGACGCGCCGAACGAAATCGTCCCGCTGTCTACGGTCGCGCCGGAGTTCGCACCCGACGGCCGGGAACTCCTCTCCGCGACGTTTCTCGGAGCGCCCGAAGAAATCGGACGACGAACTCGCGGAAACGGTCGAAGACAACCCTCCACGAGTGGTATCCCGACCGGCATTTTTCGACGCTCGAACACCTCCACACCGACCGCGTCGAGTTCGCGCAGTTCGCCCAACCGCCGGGGATTTTCGACACCCTGCCGGACAATCGAACCGACGAGGAATCGGTGTACCTCGCCGGGGATTTCACCGAAGCGTCCTCGCTCAACGCCGCGATGGAGAGCGGGCGAAAGGCCGCACTCGCCGTGTACGACGATTTGCGGTAGGAACGGTTCGAAAACGGGCGATACGATTTTGTCGGCGCTCGTTCGAAATCAACCCGTGACGATGGATAGTCCGGTTCTGATTCGGAATCCGAACGGCGGCGACCGACGGAAGAGCACCAAAGCCCGTGACATCGCCCGCCGTCGCGGTTACGACGTTCGGGACAGCACGGCGCGCGGCGAAACCCTCACGTTGGCGGAGTCGGCGGCACGGGAGGGCGCGTCGGTCATCGCGGCCTGCGGCGGCGACGGTACCCTCAACGAAGTCGTCAGGGGCGTCGATACAGCGGATGCGCTCGACGACGTTCGTCTCGGGGTGATTCCCACCGGGACGGGCAACGACTTCGCGGACAACATCGGGATTCGAGGGCTCACCCACGCGTTCGACGTGTTGGAATCCGGCGAGGAGCGGCGACTCGACCTCGGAATGGCGGACGACCGCCCGTTCGTCAACTCCTGCGTCGGCGGGTTGACCGCCGAAGCGAGCGCCAATACGACGCCGGAGCAAAAACGACGGCTCGGGGTCGTCGCGTACGTGCTGAGCACGCTTCACGAGGTACGGGAGTTCGATGGCCTTCGCCTCGATATTCGGGCGGGGCCACGAGACGACCCGATATGGTCGGGCGAGGCGTCGATGCTCCTCATCGGCAACGGCCGGCGGTTTCCCGGCGAGCGCGAGCGACGGGCGAACGTCGAGGACGGCCTGTTGAACGTCGTCATCATCGAACGCGCCCCGTCGCTCGATTATCTCTCGGCCGGTGCCGCCGAGGTGCTGTTGCGCCGGGATTCGACGTACCTGACGCGCGTGAAAGTACCGCGACTGCACCTCGAACACGACGGGGACCCGGTACAGTTCAGCCTCGACGGGGAGATGGTACAGTGTACCGAGATGGACGTTCGCTGTCGTCCGAAAGCGATGCGGTTCGCGGTCGGAACGGGGTACGTCTCGAATCCGACCGGGAGATAGAACGGCCTTCGCCGGGGTGTCGATGCGAGCGATTCCGACAGTACGACGTGTTCCCTGATTCTACGCGAGACAAGAACGCATCATTCGCGGAGCGCCACGACGGGCGAACTTATTCGCCCGAGATGACGCTTTCCGTGCCCGCGACGACGGGTCGAAGAAGCCAGTACATCCCGGGGAGTCGGGAGAGGTTGAGCACCACCTCCCGAATTTTGACGTGCCACTTCGTAGGGGGAATGAGAAAACTTGCGGTTCGCCGCCCGTATGCTTGCTTGCTCTCGATTTCCGGTTTCATCTTGGCCTCGTATCGAGCCAGACCCTCCTCGATAACGGAGGCTTCTCGCAGTTTACGAGCGAGAACGTAGGCACCACCCATCGCCATCGATGCCCCTTGCCCCGCGAGGAGCGAAACGGCGTAACAGGCGTCCCCGACCAAGGTCACTCGTCCCCGCGACCAGTGATCCATCTCGATCTGTGCGACCTGATCGTAGTAGATGCCGTCAGCATCCTCGCAATGGTCGAGCGATCGGGTACGATCCATCCCATGTCGCCAAACCTGCTCCGCAACTCGTCACAGGGAGCGGCCGGTAATGTCGCATCCGGCGCAGCGTGAGCGAACCAGGTGGCGACTTTTCCGCCCCGAATCGGATAGAAACCGGCAGTTCGATTCGCCGCCGTGATATCCCGAAACCCGCCGTCCAACCGTCGTCGGAACCCATCGTCTTCGAAGATGTAGGCCGCAGTCTGATATCCGAGATAGCGGAGGAACTCCTCCTCGTCCCCGAACGCGAGTTCGCGCACGCGGGAGTGAATTCCGTCGGCACCGACGAGTAGATCCACCCGTTCCCGTGTCCCGTCAGTGAGATCAACGGTTACGCCGCGTCCGTCCTGCTCGATTTCGGCCACCGTGAGATCGTAGCGGATTTCGACGGTATCCGGGAGCGATTCGTACAGCACGTGCTCCAAATCCCCGCGCATGAGTGAGAGAAGTTCTCCGTCCTTCAGGCGTCTGAACAACTCGTAATCGATCGTAGAACGGTCTCCCCGTTCGTATCGACGTCGGTGATTTTCGAAATCGGGTATTGGACCTCCTCGAGTCGCGGGAGGATGCCCATCCGCTTTGCCACATCGTACCCCGAACCGAGGAAGTCTATCATATATCCCTTCCTCCCGTAATCCGGCCGCCTTCTCGATCAGCAGGACCTCCCATCCATCCCGGTCCAACCACCATGCCAAGGTTAGTCCGGCGATTCCCGCCCCGCAGATGAGGACCCTGGGCTGGTTCGATTGCGATGGGCCGCCAGTACTGTTTCCTATATTCGGCATATACCGAATGAATGAGATTCAGGACGTCATAACTCTTCCTAAACTATCACATTTCATTGGATACTGCATCCGTTCGAAGGCGGAATGACTGAATTCGTGCGGTCTCCGGGGAACCGTTTTCTATTTTTACTATGTATCGATTATAGGGAACATGGACGAGGAGATCTGATCCGGTACACGAGGCGCGGGAAGAGGTCATCGAGGCGTTGGAGCACAGCGCCGAGGTGTATGGGTTCAATCGAAGTTATGGGCGGCTATACGGGATACTGTTCTTTGCAAATCGGCCGGTTTCACTGGATGAAATCGTCGAGAAGAGCGGGTATGCGAAATCCACGGTGAGCACGGCGATGAAGCGCCTGGAGCAGTTTCACGTCGTGCACCGTCGCTCGATTCCCGGGGAGGGCAAAAAGGCCTTTTATGAGGCAGAAACGGATCTCTGGCGCATCGTCCAGGAATTCATACGGCGTGAGGTTCAACGTGAACTGGACATCATGATTCGTGCGCTCGAATCCGCCGAGAATCGTCTCGAGGGAGTGGACGATGAGCGTGCGACGGAGGATCTCGAACGGATTCGATCGTTCAAGAAAGACGTACACGCGAGGACAAAAAGTCGTAGACCTCTTCGTCTCCGTGTCGGATAATCGATTGACGAAATTGATCGAAAACCTCTGATTTCCCGCGCCTATCGACGGGGAATATCGATCAGCGAACCCGGCTGAATCGAGATTACAGCAGTTTTCGAAACTCGGCGAGCGGCGGGAATCGGTAGGTTTCGTCGGCGTCCTCGTCGCGGACGACCGGTCGAAGCGGACTCGTCCGCGTGACGAGCGGGGACTGAAAGTCGCTTCCCCGCAGGTCGTTTATCACCATTCCGCTCGCGAGGCGGGTGAACGCCGGGAGGACGAGAACGTCCGACCCCCGGTAGGTTTCGTCCCCCCAGAGGTAACACGGGCGTCGTTTTCCCTCGATTTCGATGGCGGGGTGGTCGTGGCCGACGACGTACCGTGGGGCATCCCATTCGGGTTCCTCGTGGCCGTGACAGACCAGCGTGTCGTCCGCGAGGCGATAGTTCGTCGCTGTGCTTCGGCGAGTTCGTCGATTCTCGTATCGTGGTTGCCCCGCACGACGACGAGCGCGGCACCCGCTTCGTCGGCGAGTTCTCGAAGGTCGGCGAACGTTTCTTCGGCTTCCTTCCGGAACCCGTCGAAGGCGTGGAGCACGTCGCCCGCGAGGACGATTCTCGCGGCGAAAAGCGGTCGAGGAGGGCCGGAAACCCTCGTCGTCAAATCCGCCCGCTCGCCGAGGGAGAGGGAGACGTTCGACGTCGCGTCCCGTCCGATGTGGAGGTCCGAGAGGACGAGCGCGTCAGCAGTCGGCAAGAAAACGGCGCGGTCCGCGAACTCAGCGTCCGCCATCGGCTTGGATGCTCCGGCGGAGGTCGTACTCCCGTCCGGAGACGAGGTAGATGATGTCCTCGATGACCGTCAGCAGTTCGGGGAGGTCACGGACGACCAGCCACAGGATGATGACGAGCGATATCACGGCGAGCAGTTGGCTGAACACCCGGTCCGCGATGAAAAACGAGACCATCTTCGGGTCGCTGTAGCCCGTGAGTGACGTGACGGGACCGACGAACACCTGAAACCACTGGTTGCCGAACGCGACGGAGATGAACACGTTGCGGAGGACGTTCAGCACCCAGATGATGGAGATGGCCATCACGAACGCGCGGACCTTTCGTCGAAGCGGTGCCCGGACGGCGGCGATGAGGCCGCCGAAGATGCTCATACTGCCGATGCCCGTACACGCCAACACGAGATACGTGTAGTATCGGTGGCCGGCGCTGTCGTGGAAGATGAACGCGCTGTGATAGCCGTTCTGTTCTCGCGATAGTGTAGTCGGGGTCGTATCCGAGCAGGTGGATGACGGCGTTCGTCTGACCGCTCACGAGTTCGACGATCCACTCACGGAGCGGTTCGATGGTCAGGAACGGGACGTAGATGAGTCCCATCGCCGCGACGCCGCGGGAGAGGACGAACAGCGAATCGCGGCCGCTGTATAGTTGATAGCCCGCGTACACGCACAGCGGAACCGCGACGAGGCACAGCGTGCCTTCGATGAAGCTCCGCATCTCGAACGCGAATCGGGGGAAGAGAACGCCCCAAAAGATACCGAACAGCACCCACGCCCCCATGCCGACGGTCCGTGCCACGTCGCGGTCGTATCCTTCGAGCGCGGCGGTGGCGACGAACGCGGCGATGACGACCCAGACGAGGTAATCGGGAACCGTCGTAGTCAGCCACGACAGCGACAGGGGAGAAACGGAGAGGGTAGCGGGGACGACTTCGAACACGGTTCGTCCTTGTTCTCGGAAAATATAGAGTTGACGTTCTTCACATCGGGCGTACACGTAGACGCTCGACGACAGTTTTCCGCACGGGCCGGGATCGCTCCCGTTTTCACTCGCCGACCGCTGGTATTTTTATCGTCCCGCCCCACGATTCGGGTATGGCCGACGTGTTGGAGGACAAGCGAGCCGCGACTCGGTTTCGAATCCTCTCGGAAATCGCTGACCGCCAACCAGCGGTGAGCCAAGGCGAAATCGCCGATGCCGTCGGTGTCACGAGTCAAGCCGTCAGCGAGTACATCCGCGGCCTCGTGGATGATGGACTCGTGGAAAAGGAAGGGCGTTCGCGCTATCGAGTGACCAAAGAAGGCGTCGATTGGTTGCTCCAGTCCGCGACCGACGTGCGCCGCTTTGCGGACCACGTCACCGACGACATCCTCGGCAACGTCGGGGAGGACGCCGCAATCGCGCGAACCGACATCGACGCGGGCACGACCGTCTCGCTCACGCTCGACGACGGGCTGCTCCACGCGACACTCGGCGACGAGGGACCAGCCACGGGTATCGCCACGACGGACGCCGAGGAGGGAACGGAAGTCGGTGTCACCGAATTCGAAGGCATCATCGACCTCGAACCGGGTCACGTGACGGTGTATCAGGTGCCGCCGGTTCGCTCCGGAGGCAGTCGAACCATCGATTCCGACTCGCTGGCGGCCGTTTGTGAAACCCCGTCCGTCCTCGCCGCGGCCGGTGTCGAGGCCATCGTCGCGCTTCGGTCGGCCGGTCTCGAACCCGCCACGACGTTTGCGGCGGGCGAAGTCGCCGCCGAGGCGGCGGAGCGTGGCGAAAATGTGATCATCGTCGCAACGTCCGACAGCGTCGGGCGCATCACCGACGCACTTCGGGACGCCGGCGTCGCCTACGAAGTGGCGAACGTCGAGTGACCGACGGCCCTTCGATGAGCGTCCCCGACCGTCGCCGGATACGGGACGATATTTTCAGAATTTCTCATCCGGATATATTCTCCGGAGGGCGACGATGAAGTATGGAAAAATACGGGGTGTTCCATGAAATTCGACCGGGTTTTTTCTGAAGATACGAGTGAACCGAGAACGTGACGACGACGCGAAAAACCACGTGACAGCAAAGTAGTCCGTGAATGATTTTGACCAAAATAAATGCCGGATGGGTGGCAAACTTAATACCCTTGATTATAATATATGTGTGTGTATCGAACTCGGAGATAATCTCATGTTTGCCTCCATGCCATGAAACTCACCGAACCGGAGACGAAACGGGAACTCGACGAGAGTCAGATTCATAACGTCTTGCGGAACGAGCGACGACGCGAAACGATTCGCTACCTTCGTCAAGCTGGTGATTCATTGGCCGTCGATGACCTTGCGGAGCATATCGCCACGTTGGAGACGGGTGAGACACCGCCACCCCGAAACGTTCGAAAGAGTGTCTACGTTTCGCTCCATCAGACACATCTCCCGAAACTCGACGACCTCGGCATCGTGGAGTACGACCAACGGTCGAAGGAGTTGCTTCTCAAGGACCGCGCGCGCGAGGTCGAAGTCTATATGGAAGTCGTCCCGCAAACACGACGTTTCGTGGGCGACGTACTACCTCGGTCTGGGACTGTTGGAGTTCGTCGTCCTGTTCGCGGCCAAACTCAGCCTCTTTTCGATCCAACTGCTCGATTTCGAGTTCTGGACGTGGTTCTTTCTGACGTTCTTCCTCGTCTCGGCAGTGTACCACATCTACAACGGGCAGGAGCGGTCGCTGTTCTGACCACTGTGCCATCCGAAAAAGGCCGGACGTTCAACCGATGTACCGCAGGTCGTCGTCGGATGCTATCGAGGTCTGTTGGGACTCCATCTCCTCGATTTTGTTGACGACTTCTTCCATCTCCTCGGCGCGCTCTTCGAGCGAACTGAAATCGACTTCGAAATCGAGTACTTTCTGAAGGACTTCGAGCACCGCCTGTGCGCTCTTCGGGTCCACCAGATAGCCGCTCGTCTCGCCCATCAGGCAGGTGGCTTCGACACCGCGCCGTCCGCCGAGGCCGAGGAGGAGTCCGCTGGTGCCGACGATGCCGCCCGCCGGTTCGTCCTCGCGGAACTCTACGCCCGCGTCTTCGAGTTCGTCGACGAAATCGGTCGTCGCGGCCGCACCCAACACGTCGTACTCCTCGATGAGTTCGCCGGTCGGTACGCCACCGAGCGCGAAGACGCGTTCGACACCGAACTCCTCGGCGATATCCAAAAAGGCGTTCGTCAACCGATAGTGGCCGACGTTGTCCTGTGCCTGATAATCGCCGGTGAGAACGAGAACGTCCTGTCCGTCGAGGGTCAGCGCGTGGAGTTCGATACAGACCAAGGAGGCCGTGCCGTCGTCACCGACGCTCACCTGTGGCGGAAGATATTCGGAGTACACCCGTCGAACGAGTTCGCTCTCCTTCTCTTCGAGCAGGTGCTCGGCAACGAGTTTGCCGACGTGACCGACGCCCGGCAGCCCCTCGATGAGGACGGGGGCTTCCAAGTCGGGATTGGCGACGATGTCGATGTCGATTTCGTCCATGTACCTTATTCGTGGTCGCGCCGCTTAAGTGCGCGTCGGTACTCGCCGTATGGGTCGTTCGGGTCGAACGGCGCGGGCGCGCTGTTTACGGCGTTCGCTCCACAGTCGGGGCACGTCGCAGAAAGGGTGTACACCGGGCGGTCGTGTTCGGCTTTCCACGCCGAACACACCCGGATGTTCGATTTCATTCGTCGTCGGTGTGGCGGTCACGGTGGAAGTCGGCGGTTCCGGCGATGCCGTCCATGACGACTTCGGCACGGTGGACGCTCTCTTCGAGTTGCGCTTCCGCCGTCTTGTAGTTCGGTGCCCTCACTCGAACGCGGTATTCGGGTGCACCGACGTAGGTAACGTCGAGTTCCACTTCGTCGGGAATGTCGCCGTTCCCTTCGGCGGCTTTCAGCGCCTCTTTGATGCCGTCGACGCCGTCTTCCCCTGGGTTACGGAGGTCGACGTAGCCGGTGACGGTGACGTAGGGAACCGAGACGTTCTCGCGGGCGGTCTCGACCAGCAAGTCGATGTCCTCGTCGGAGAGGTCGGTGCTGTCGAGCGCTTCGGGACCGTGAATCGCCGCCTGCTCGAAGCCGTCGTAGATGCTACCGAACTCGGCGAGGAGTTCGTTTGCGACGAGCGTGTACTGCTCGTCGCCCATGTCCTCGCCGAAGGCGAGCGACATCCACTTGTCGGCCTTCTGCTCGTTCTTCCAGTCCTGAATCTTGTCGCTGTGCTGATGTTCGTTCACGTCCTTGATGGAGAGGTCGATCTGTTGGGACCCCTCGTCAACGTCGAGAACCTTACAGA
This sequence comes from uncultured haloarchaeon, assembly GCA_963811185.1. Lineage (GTDB taxonomy): Archaea > Halobacteriota > Halobacteria > Halobacteriales > Haladaptataceae > Haladaptatus. The sequence goes on along the minus strand of CAWEQN010000004.1, from coordinate 370,169 downwards.
CGACCGTCTGTCCGGTGCTGACGTGGTCGCGGACGTTTTTGATCCAACCGCTGGCGACCTCGCTGACGTGGACAAGACCGCGCTTGTCCTCGTACTCTTCGAGGTCGATGAAGACCCCGAAGTCCTCTATCTCGTCCACCTTGCCGACGACGAGTTCGCCAGTGTCGGGCCAGCCACTGTATTTCATCGGGATGCTATTGTTTCGAGGACGTCGCCGTTGATTTCGGCCTTGCCGCCGGTCGGCGTGGCGAGGTTGTGACCACAGACGACGCAGTTGACTTCGCTTGCCGCCTTATCGAAGACGGTCTGTTCGTTCTCACAGTCGGGACACTGCACTTTGTAAAAGTTTCCTGCCATAGTTTTACTCCTGGAATTCGAGTCGGCCTGCACGCCATCCCGGACGGAGGTGTGCTTTGCCACACTCGCTGCAACGGTATTTCAAGTCGGTCTTCTTCGTCGGTTTGTCTCCACCGGGAACCTTCGAGAAACCACCAGCGTTACCGATGACGGCTTTGCCGCGTTTCTGCTGGCGAGCGTCCCACTTCATGCCGGTACGTCGGCCAGTGCGGACCTTCTCGACTTCGTGTTCGTGGTGTGCGTGACAGTGCGGACAGTACGTGTTAAATCGACGTGGCATCTGCATAGATATCGACCTTACGGAGAAATTGCGCGCCGGGACTTAAAACCCGTTTGGTTTCCGGTGCGACGGGTGTGGCGCGGAAATATATAGCTCTCACCGTGAGTAACTTTTATTCTATTCTAAAAATAAAAATTTTGAAGTCGGTCTGTCCTGAATCAGCTGTCGAGGAACCATGACAAACGTTAATCGACGACGATTTCTCAAACGAACCGGTGTGGCGGCGACTGGACTCGCGGTTCTCGGAGCGGGAACGGCAAACGCGGAGCGATACGGGATACCCATCGTTTCGACGCGGGGCCATTTCGACGACGACGGCAACCTCACCGCGGGCCATACGCAGACCGGGTACGACACGACGGGCGACGTTCCGGGCGTCGATACGTCCTGTGTGGACGACCTGACCGTGTTCATCCACGGCTGGCACAATCGGGTGGCGACCCCGTACAGGAAGCGGAGGACAAGTTCCTCACAGCGAAGAACAATCTCGACGCGGCGGGCTACGACGGAAACGTCATCGGCTACTCGTGGGACAGCGATGCGGGCGGTCGGCGTCGACTTCGGTTGGGGAACGGCCCAGGACGTCGCCCAGAAGAACGGTGTCAAACTCGCACAGTTCGCGGTGTACCTCAAGTACTACTGTCCGAACACCACGCTCAGGTTCGCCAGCCACTCGCTGGGCGCACAGGTCCTCCTGAGTTCCCTCCGCTCGCTCGACGTGACCTCGTGGTGGAACGACGGCGGGTACGAGGTTTACTCGACCCACATGCTCGGCGCGGCGACGGACAACGAAGCACCGACCACGGAGTGGATGAACACCTACAACGCCGTCACGAACCAGACGACGGCGACGTTCAACTACCACAGACGAGGAGGACGACGTGCTGGAATGGGCTGTACAACACCATCGAATTCGACCAAGCGCTCGGCGAGACGGGCTACGAGGACGGCAACACGCCAGCACCGAACTACGTCGAGTACGACGCGACCTCGCAGGTCGGTGACGACCACTCGAACTACCTGGACACCCTCGGTGACGAGATAGTCTATCACATGGCCACGTCCCGTACTACGGCTAGTACCGTCCGCTTCCGGAGAAACGAACGGAAAGCGAACCGAAAACGAACGGAAAACGGACGCGAAAAGGCGGTTGCAAAGCGCTTAATTGACCGCCTTCCGAACTCCTTCGTATGAAACGGCTCATCATCCACGGGGACCCGGGCATCCGCGACGACGCCATCATCAACTACGACGACGTAGAGCAGGTCTGTTTCTCCATCACCCGACAGGGCGACTGGCACGGCCCCGCAGAACCCCAACTCTGGTGTGTCATCGGCACCGAGGACGAACGCGAGGATTTCGACCGCCGAAACTACATCCCCCACTGGCTCGATACGGACGCCATCGACGCCGAGAACGTCGACGTCGTCGATTCTGCGAACTGACTTTCTTCCCTCTCCTCACTCCCGGCGAGACGCCGAGCGACTCGCTTGCGAAGAACGCCATCGTCCCGGTCGGAAAGGACGAAACGGTATCGTCGAAAGTGCGGTACGGTAGCGCAGTACAGTTGTTTGTGACTCCCACGCACCATCCGCAATCTGTCGATTTCTCGCCGAATCGTTCGCTTTCAAAAAATAATTAGGGATTCGTCGGCATCGAACTGGTCGTTCGTTCAGAACCGTCCGGAACAACCGGCTGAAATTTCTCCCATTGGCCCTGAAATCGAAAGGAGTGGCTTTCTTAACCGCGCCTATCGTACGTTCTCACATGACAGGTGTTCGGATTGCAGGAGTCGGATTGACTCACTTCGGGAAGCATCCCGAGCGGACGGGTCGTGACCTCTTCGCCGAAGCGACCGCGACCGCGTTCGCCGACGCGGAGGTTTCCCGCGACGATATCGAGGAACTCTACTACGGGAACTTCATGGGCGAACTGGCGGAGCACCAGGGTCACCAAGGGCCGCTGATGGCCGAGGCCGCGGGGGTTCGTGCACCCGCGACGCGATACGAGAGTGCGTGTGCGTCCAGCGGCGTCGCGATTCGGCAGGCGGTCAAGGACGTACGAAACGGGGAAGCCGACGCGATTCTCGTCGGCGGCGCGGAGCGGATGAACAACCTCGGAACGGCGGGCACCACGGAAGCCCTCGCCATCGCGGCGGACGACCTCTACGAGGTTCGGGCCGGGATGACGTTCCCCGGCGCGTACGCGCTGATGGCGCGGGCCTACTTCGAGCAGTACGGCGGGTCGCGCGAGGATTTGGCCCACATCGCGGTGAAAAACCACGAGAACGCCGTGCCGAACGAACACGCCCAGTTCCAGAAGGAAATCGAACTCGAACAGGCGCTCGATGCACCCATCATCGCCGAACCGCTCGGCCTGTTCGACGCCTGCCCCATCACGGACGGGGCGGCCGCCGTCGTCCTCGTCAGCGACGAGTACGCCGAGGAACACGGCCTCGACGCGCCGGTTTCCGTCACGGGAACCGGGCAAGGGCGGCGACCGGATGGCGCTCCAAGGGCGCGAGCATCTCGCCCGCTCACCCGCCGCAGAGGAGGCCGCCGAGGAAGCCTACGCGGATGCGGGAATCGACGCGAGCGACGTGGACGTGGCCGAAGTGCACGACTGTTTCACCATCGCGGAGGTGCTGGCGCTCGAAGCCCTCGACTTCTACGCGCCCGGCGAAGGAATCGGCGCGGCCAAGCGCGGGGAGACGACCCGCGACGGCGACCGGCCGATCAACCTCTCCGGCGGCCTGAAGGCGAAGGGTCATCCCGTCGGCGCGACGGGGGCCAGCCAACTGGCCGAGATGACGCGCATCCTGCGCGGCGACCATCCCAACAGCGACGCCGTGCCGGACGCGAACGTCGGCGTGGCACACAACGCGGGTGGAACGGTCGCGAGTGCGACGGTTCACGTATCTGGAGGTCGAAGCAATGAGCGACAACGAGCACGCAAACACGGGCTACGACGAGTGGTTGGACGCCATCGGCGAGGGGAACGCCTACTACCTCGAATGTGCGAACGGACACGGTTCGTTACCGCCGCGCAGAATCTGCCCCGAATGCGGGGAACACCGACCTCGAAGAGACGCCGCTCCCCGAAACGGGAACCATCGACACGTACACCGTCGTCCACGTCGCGGCACCGTCGTTCGCGGACGACGCACCGTACACGACGGCCATCGCCGACTTCGGTCCGGTTCGAGTCACCGCGATGGCCGACGAGGACGTGGAAGTCGGCGATACGGTGTCGCTGGCTATCGGCGAATCGAAAACGAGCGGCGACCGACTACTGCTGTTCGAGCGGCGCTAGTTCGTCGAACAGCACGTCCAGGAACGGCCCCGGATGTTCGACGTGCGGAAGCAGTCGTGCTTCGTCGAACACGACGAGGCGCGTGTCCCCTTCGTCCGCGAGTTTTTTGCCGCCTTCGAGCGGCGTGACCTTCGCGTCGCGTCCCCAGACGAGCGTCACGGGCACTTCGACACGCGCGAGTTCCTCGCCGAGGTCCTCGTCCGGGTTGAGATATCCCGAGACGAACGACGCGGGGGCGAAACGCGCGCCGGGTTGGTGGGCGGTCTGCCACTCGAACTCCACGTCCTTCTCGGTGTACGACGCCTCGCTGAAGTAGCCGTCGCGGTCGTTGAACCGCCGGATCGAGCGCTTGCTGGCGAGCGCGTTGAACAGCGCCGTGCCGAGAAGCGGCGAGCGAAGGAGCGTGCGGAGCCACGTTCGACGCTTTCCGGCGTCGTCGGTCGGGCAGATGAGTTCCAACTGGGAGAACGCTCCAGTCTCGACCTGCGCGAGCGTGGCGTACGCGCCGGAGAGCGAGGACGCGATACAGATGGCGTCGTCGGTCATGTCGTCGGCGAAGTCCACGACGAAGGAGGTGTAGAGGGAGGCCGTGTACACGATTGGCGGGCGCGACGACCGGCCGAATCCCGGCAGGTCGGGCGCGATGACGTGGTACTTCTGGGCGAGTTGCTTGAATATCTGCGTCGAACTCCTTGTTCGTCGCGGCGGCGTGAACCCCGTGGAGCAAGAGCACGTCGGGGTCGTCCGGGTCGCCCGCCTCGGTGTAGGCGACGTCGAACCCGCGCCAGCGGTAGGTCGCCTGAAACCCGTCGAGTGGCGGGTCGAGCGGTTCCGCACTGCGGGCGAGCGACTGGTTCAATAGTGCCGTGAGTCCGACGCCACCTGCTGTCGCCGTGGCGAGTCGTCGAAGAGTCATACGTGGAGACGCAACCCGAACGGGTTTATCGGTTATGCAAGAAATCAGTCGTGAACGCAGTTTTCGATGGGCGTGATGACCTCGTCGGCCACCGAATACGGGTCGGTCTCGCGCTCGAAGACGGCTTCGACCAACGCCGCGATTCCGCCGCGCGATTCGATTTCGGACGTGACGAGTCGGTTCGCGTCCTCGCGCAGGAGCGCACGAATCTCCTCTGCGTACCGGGTTCGGGTTTTCGCGGCGAGCATGCCGGTCGATTCGAGCAGGTCGTGATGGTCGTCCAGCACCTCGATGAAGTCCACGACGCCCTCGCCGTCCTTCGCTATCGTTTCCACGATCGGCGGTTCCCAGTCGTAGCCCACCACGTCGTCGCCGAACTCGGGTGTCGGGTTCCCGTCGCGCATGTGGACCATCTCGGTGAGGTCCGACACGGCGCGGTCGGCGCCCGGCAGGTCGGCCTTGTTCACGACGAACACGTCCGCGATTTCGAGGATGCCCGCCTTGAGCATCTGGACGTTGTCGCCGCTCTCGGGGGGAACCAACACGGCCACCGTGTCGGCGGTTTTCACGATGTCTATCTCGTTCTGCCCCGCGCCGACCGTCTCGACGATGATCTTGTCCTTGCCGAACGCGTCGAGTGCCTTCACCGCGTCCGAGGTGGCCGTCGAGAGGCCGCCGAGGCTACCGCGGGCGCTCATCGACCGGAAGAACACGTCCATGTCGCCGACGTTGCTCGCCATCCGGATGCGGTCGCCGAGGACGGCCCCGCCGGTGAACGGCGAGGAGGGGTCGATGGCGATGACGCCGACCGTCTCGCCGCGCTCGCGGTAGTAGTTCGCCACCTTGTCCACGAGCGTCGATTTTCCCGCGCCGGGACTCCCCGTGATGCCGATGACTTCGGCGTCGCCGGTGTGGGTGTGGAGTTCCGAGACGAGTTCCCGGTAGCCGGGTTCGCGGTTCTCGATTATCGTGATGACTCGTGCCAGTGCCCGGTGCTTCCCGTCCAGGAGGTCGGCGAGCAAATCCTCGTGCGTCGCGCTCATCGTTCGGGCGCGTTTTCACGGACGAACTGGATAGTCTCTTCCATCGGCGTGCCCGGACCGAACACCTCCGCGACGCCCAACTCCTTGAGTTCCTTCTTGTCGTCGTCGGGGACGACGCCGCCGACGAGGATGAGGGTGTCCTCGAACGCGTCGTACTCCTTCAACCCCTCGATGATTTTCGGGACGAGCGTGTCGTGTGCCCCGGAGAGAATGGAGATTCCGAGGACGTTCACGTCCTCCTGCACGGCCGCCTGCACGATTTCGTCGGGCGCGTTGTGAAGGCCCGAGTAGATGACTTCGAATCCGGCGTCGCGGAACGCCCGCGCGATAACGTGTGCACCGCGGTCGTGGCCGTCGAGACCGACCTTGGCGACGAGACAGCGAATCGACTGCTGTTCCTGATCTGCGCTCATACACCACTCTTCCCCGCGTCCGGGTTTCACTTTAACGGAAATACATGTGAAAAACCAGTTGCGAAAAGACAAGTCCGGTTGTTATGGTCGTTGGCCGGTCACTCGTCGCGCGGCATCTCGGATTCCTCGAACCGATACCGCACGAGGGAGGCGACTTTCGCCCCGACGGGTAACGCGACGAGCAAGAGGAGTCGTAGCGGGTCCACGTGTCGAATTCCGTCCTCGAGGTTCGCTATCGAGTGGAACCCAGCGGCGTCGAGAAACACGACCGTTCCGACGGCGAGGAGGGCGACGATGAGCACCGATTCGGAGTCGGGGAGCGCGGATTTCGGGTCGTCCCAGAACTCCGCCGCTTTCGTCCGTGAACGTTTCCGTCGTCCCTTCTCACCGTCCTTCGCGTCGAGCGCTTGGACTGCAATGGCACCACTGATGATGACGAGATCCACGAGTTCGTTGGAGAAGGGACCGTCGCCGACGACAGCCAAGTAGAAACTGACGACGCAGGCACCGCCGACGACGACTGCGACGGCGCGTTCCGGCTGGGAATCCTCTTTCGACAGGACGACCATGGCGAACAGCACGCCCACAAATGGGATACACAACTTCAGGAGCCGTACAGCCGCGTCGTTGTGTGTGAGGCCGATGAACGTTGCGAGGCCGAGCATTGCCATTAACAGCAGTATCAACAACGCTCCGGGGGAGGGAACTCTATCGAGAGCGGACATCGTTATCTGCTAATATTTTTCCCGATAAGATATATGTTCCGGACAGTTCGAAAATCCATCTTTTTGCCCGCTATCCGACCTCCCCCGACGTCCGTTGCCGAACCGTTACGCCCTTGACCAAAAGCCACACGGCGAGCGAAATCTCCGCAACGACAGGGACGAAAACGACCGTCGAAACGAGTTCTTCGGAGGCGGGGAAGAGAAAAGCCGTCACGCTCTCGGAGAGATAGGCGAAACACGACAGCATCAACAGGACGCCCAGAACGGTGCCGACGGTTCGGGGGAAATAGCCGGACTCGTACACCAGATAGCCGAGGAACAGCACGGAAAGCGCGAAGAACACCTGGGCGATGAGATACCCCGTATCGAACGCGTCGAGAAAGAGCAACGCGAGCGCCTGCAACTGGGACGGTTCGAACGCGGCCGCGTAGTTGGTGCCGTTCAAGAGCGACAGCGCGAACACGTAGTTGAGCAGCGAAACCGCATACACACCGGTGTGTATCAGTCGGAACACCGCCGCTGCCAACGAAACCGTTCTGCTCACCGGTAGAAACAGGACGTAAAAGAGGACGGCCACGCCGGCATCGCACAACAGGACGAGAAGGGAACTCACCATCCCGAGACGGAAGAGCGATTCGGAAGCGACGATATTGCTCGCCGTCGCCCCCGCATCGCCGGGCACTATCAACGTGGACGGGACGTACAGTAAGCTGAACAGTCCGCCGACGATGATGAGCAGATACAGAAAGCCGGAAACACGGGCGAGGAGACGTGGCGAAGTTTCGGCGGCACTGGTCGTCATCTTTGTCTCTCACGGGGCCACACCTCCCTCGTGCTTAGTTATGCAGTACCTCCGCAGGCGGTAACGAACCGTGATTCACAGCACGGCGGATGTTCATCACCGTTCGGCCCTGTTGAGGGGCTATCCACCTACCGACTCCGACACCCCGGTCGGCCAATCCCACGAACCGGGAACGAAGCGAAGCCACCTTACCCCGGGGGTCCAAACGTCCGTGCATGGCTACGGCGAACGCGCGGAAACGTGCGCGGGAGAGTCCTCTGAAAGTGACGGCAGTCCTCTCGGTTATCGGGTATATCCTCGTCCTCGGGACGTTCGCGGGCATCCTGCCCATCTACCCGCACATCGGGCGGGGAACCATCGACATGCTGTCGGACGGAATCGCAGTCGTCAACACCGTCGCGACGGTCTCGCTCGCACTCGGGTGGTACTGGATTCGCAACGGGGAGGTCAGAAAACACCGTGCCGCGATGATAACCTCGTTCGTCCTCATTCTCGTCTTCCTCGCACTCTATCTCACGAAAGTCGGCGGCGGTGGCGGCGAGAAACACATCGACTTGGCACACACCTCCATCCTCTACTACTCCTATCTCATCATGCTCGCGATTCATATCATGCTCTCGGTGGTTTCGGTCCCGGTCGTGTTGTTCGCCATCGTCCTCGGACTCTCACACACGCCCGCCGAACTGCGGAACACGCCACACAAAAAGATCGGTCGAATCGCGGCCTCGGCGTGGATTCTCTCCCTCTCGCTCGGCGTCATCACGTTCGCCATGTTGGCCCACTACGGGTGGACCATCCCGAAGTAGGCCGGTCTCATCGCCCGCAAACCGAACCATCATTGATTTTCCGAACTGATTTTTAACAGGACGCGTAACCGTAGAGCGGAGCACACGATTTCGATGGACGGCGACGAGACAGCGAAAGACAGCCGAACGGAGGAAGACAGCCGAACGGAGCGGGGGGACGACCCCGGTCAGGGAGAAACCACCACCCGAGAACGAATCGTGGACGAAATCACGGACGTGATGAAGAACCTGTACGGTACCGATAACGGGACCGACGACGAGAAGCCCGACGACGACGAGTGATGGCGACGGATGACGACCGGGACGGCGTACTCGCCAGAACGGTTCGAAATCCGTTCCCCGGGAATCGCGAGTTCGGAAGGGTGGAATCCGACTCGGTGCGAGCGAGGGAGACGCCGTACACGAAGCGAAACACCGATACATCGAAGTACCGCGCGGGCGGAAAACCAGTCATGAGCAAGGAAGACACGGACCCAGTACAGCACGCGGACGGAATGACGCGGTTGACCTCCCCGATGCAGGAGTTCACGATGAGCCAGGTGACGACCGGACTCGTCGTCTTCGTCATCGGCGCGCTCATCGTGTTCGGCGTCCCGCTTTTGGTCTGAGTCCGCATCCCCTTATCTACCGCCGAAGGTGGGACGTCAGTGTTACACTCCCGACGAGCGCCCCGCTTCGACTTTTCCGCCGAGCGTTCCGACGGTGTATCCGGCGATAGCGAGCAAACCGGACGTGACGAATCCACCGAGAAGCGCGAACGCGACGATAACCGTATTCAGCCCTCCGGGTAGCGTCACGAACAGGTTGAGCACGAAGCCGAAACACGGACCGAACGCGAGAATCCAGCAGGCGATAAGCGGCCATCCCCTGTACGTGTACCACGCGATTCCGACGGGAAGGAGGACGACCCCACCCCGAACGATTGTCGATTGCATCGCCACAGACGGTAGCAGATTCCACAGTAGAACGACGCGGAGTGCCCCAAACACGGCGACGAACAGGAGAGTAGCCCCACCAACAGACCGGAGAAACCGGGAACGTCTCGACATATACGCGAAAAAATTACCGTTCGATATATGCTTTCCGTGCTACCGAAGTCGCGCTGTCCGGAATCCGCTCTATTCCAGTTCCCGAACGAGGATGTTCCGTAGTTCGGCGATTTCGTCCGCCGAGTAGCGAAGGCCGTCGCCATCGACTTCGATTTGGAGGGTTCCGGCGTCGTTCGCCTCCCCGAGTTCGGTGACGGGAGCGACGCCGTCGAAGGCGTCGCGGACGGCGTCCGGGTCGGCCGTCTCGATTACCGCGCGGCCGGGGAGTTCGCTGAACAGCGACTCGTCGGCGGCGACGTCGTCGAGCGAGACCGTCGCTCCCGCGTCGTCCGATACCATCTCGGCGAGCGTCACCGCGAGGCCGCCGTCGCTCACGTCGTGGGCGGCGAGCGTGGCGTCCGTCGTGACGACGTCGCGGAGTGCGGCGAGGAGTTCCGACGCGTTCGCCGGGAGTGCCGGGAAGCGGTCGCTACCGCCGGCGTGTGCGAGGTATTCGGAGCCACCGAGTGCGGCGGCGGGGTCGCCGACGAGCAGAAGCGTTCCCTCGCCGGCGAGTTCCGTCGGCGGAGCGTCGTAGCGCTCGGTCGTGCCCGTCATCGCCAGCGTCGGGGTCGGCGGAATCGGACCGCTCGGCGAGTCGTTGTACAGCGAGACGTTGCCGCCGACGACCGGCACGGAGAGGTCCGAACACATGTCGGCGAGGCCGTCCACGATGCCCTTGAACCCACCGTACACGTCGGGTTTTTCGGGGTTACCGCCGTTCAGGCAGTCCACCGCGGCGAGCGGCGTCGCGCCCTTGACTGCGAGGTTCGTCGCGTTTTCGAGGGCGACCGCACGGGCACCGTCGTATGGTGCCGTCGTCGTCCAGTTGGGGTTCGCGCCGGACGAGAACGCGAGACCGAGTTCGGCCCGGCGAATCGCGAGCACCGCCGAGTCGTCGCCCGGGAGCATCGCGGTTCGCGTCTGGACTTCATGGTCGTACTGACGGTACACCCACGATTTGCTCGCGCAGTTGGGCGACCCGACGACCGCTTCGAACGCTTCACGAACGTCGATTTCCGGCAGGTCGCGCTCGGGTTGGACGGGGTCCTCCGCGGGCAGGTCGTTCATCGGTGCACCCTCGCCGAGGAACTCGGCGGGCACGTCAACGACCGTCTCGCCCTCGAACTCACAGACGTAGTTGCCGTCGGTCACGTCGCCGATGACGGTGCAACCGAGGTCGTATTTTTCGGCGATTTCCGAGACCGCATCGACGTTCTCGGGACGGACCTCGTACACCATCCGCTCCTGGGATTCCGCGAGCAGGATTTCGAGTCCGTTCATGTTCGGTTCGCGCTGGTGGACGCGTTCGAGTTCGATGTCGGCCCCGAGGCCACCTTTCGCCACCAGTTCGCTGGACGCACCGCCGAGTCCGGCCGCGCCGAGGTCGCGTGCGGATTCGACGAGGCTCCCGTCCACGAGTTCCTCGTTCGCCTCGATGAGCAGCTTTTCAGTATAGGGGTCACCGACCTGCACCGCAGGACGGTCTTCCGTCTCCGCGTCCTCGGCGAGGTCCTCGCTGGCGAAACTCGCGCCGCCGAGTCCGTCCCGTCCCGTCGAGTTGCCGACGAGCAGGAGTTTGTTGCCCGGTTCCTGTGCCACCGCGGTGATGAGGCGGTCGGCCGGAAGCAGTCCGACGCACGCCACGTTGACGAGCGGGTTCCCCTCGTAGTTCTCGTGGAACTGGGTGCTTCCGGTGACCGTCGGCACGCCGATGGAGTTGCCGTAGTCGGCGATGCCCTCCACGACGCCCTCCAGCAGGTAGCGCGAGTGTTCGCGGTCGAAGCCGCCGAAGTAGAGGCTGTCCGCGAGTGCGATGGGATAGGCACCCATCGACAGCGTGTCGCGGACGATGCCGCCCACGCCCGTCGCCGCGCCGTCGTACGGGTCCACGTAGGACGGGTGGTTGTGGCTCTCGATACCCATCGTGATGTACGTCGAATCGTTCGCGCGGCCACTGCCGCGAGTGGAGTCGGTGTCGGCCGACGGAAGTGCCACCACCGCGGCGTCGTCACCCGGCCCGATGACGACATCCTCGCTCTCGGACTCGAACGCCGACAGCAGGGGCCGCGACGACCGATACGCACAGTGTTCACTCCAGAGGTTCTCGAACAGCGCTTCCTCGGCCGGTGTCGGGTCACGGTCGAGTTCCGCGACGACCAACTCTCGGTCGGAGTCGTCCAAACTCATTCACTGACCTGTACAAACAGGGCGGATTAATGCCTTTCCATATGCACGAACGTGTGCTTCACGTCGGTGAGCGTATAAGTGGTATTCTCATCCGTTTCCTGTCGGTATCGTATGAGGGTTCCGTCCGCCACGCGGATACAAAAGACAGTGAGAGTCCATTGGGTGCACAGTGATTCTCTCACTATTTGTCGGGAGGGCGGGCCAAGTCAAGCACAGCCGTGTGTGGTAACCCGACAATCCAGTCAACCCACACTGCTGGCTTCAGTATTTTGGCCATTTCATTATGAAATTAAACTCAAATTAGATTGCATATATCATGCTTGTTTACTCGGTACTGAACGTCGCTCTCGGTATCTTCAATCACAGTATGTACCAGAGCTACTGACGTTCGTGTGGTAGTCAGAACGGCTCTCTCCAATCCGTAGTAAGCCAGTGATATGCAGTTGAAAACTTCCGCTCAAACACGAGAACCACGGTGATCGCCATTACCAGAACGAGCGTCAGTGAGTACGTCACGGTACCCAATACCACCTTTTCTGTCGAAGTACCCTGTTTTAGTTTCATTAGTAATATAATTCTATTATACATACATATAATTTTCGGGAGGTGTGTTTCCACGATTGGTGATGTGGCTCCGTCCGTTACTCCTCCAACGACGGCAGCGTTGGCAGAGGCATTGAAAATAGCGCCCTCGACACCCATTCATAAACGTACGTGTATTCCCCATGGGCGATAGCCAGAACCCGGTCACGTTTATCACCGTGCAGTTACGGCCGAAATTCGGTCGAAGCGTCTCCGTTTTCCGTGTTCGATACGTGTCGATGAAACGTGGGGTATAAATGAGCACTACAGCCCACGTTTCGGGAGAAATTTCTGTTCTAGCGGGAACCGTACGATTCCCGACAGTGGCGTAACGAGTCTGTGTTCTGTGATGTACGGTACCACCCCCGACAATGTATATTGGTCGCGCGCTCGGTTAAGGAGATGGCTTGCTAATTCGGAATCGGGAAGCGGTAGCGCCACCGTCGTTCTGCGGTTCAAATCGACTGCCGCCAGTCCCGGCCGATGTAAGCGAGCGCTTCCCCCACCCGTCCTTTGCTGACCAACGCCAACCCAATGGGAAGGACAGCGACAGGCGTAATCGCGTACGTCACTGCCTTCAGCGTGAGGTTCTCGATAAGCAATCGCTTGTCTGCCACCATCGTACTAGAAAAGGTGAAATTCACACACCAAGTACTTTGTGCATGAGTGTCCTTTCCGGAGCGACTTCCGCCACGCGGACTCCATAACGACGCGGGCACGAACGGTTCTAAAGTTCTGTACAATCGGGTATTTATCGGGACCATTTTGGCCAATACTTGTTTGATTTTCCCATTTTACAAGAGGACCACAGTATCTTCGCCCCGTTTCCACCACAATATCTAAATAAGGCCAACCCGTGGTATCTACTGCCATGAAACTCGGAGAAGGAGGGTGGTGAACAAGAACCGTACCGACGACGACGAAAATCGATGCCTATGATTGCATGAAACGCGAGTGACCGTTTTCACCCACCACTCACCGGGCGATGCTGCCTCCATCGCCCACTCTCATGCAGTTCTTGTGGTTGTTCATTCATTTCGGAGATAAACACACGATACGTTAGCTACGGAGCGACGGCGTTTTCGGCGGACGAACGACCACCGACAACGGACCGAGTTGCTTTTCCCGGCGTACTGCGAACGTTCTCCCGTGCTATCGGTCGAGTTGCATTGTCATTCCGCACTTTCCCACGATGGTCGGGACCCCGTCGAACTGCTTTTGGAACAAGCCAAGGCGGTAGATTTGGACGCCATCGCCGTGACCGACCACGACGAAATCGAGGCGAGCCTCGAAGCCGCAACGCTCGCACCCGAATACGGACTGGTCGGCATTCCCGGCATGGAAATCACATCACGCGCGGGCCACGTCCTCGGATTAGGTATCGAAGAGATAGTTCCGCCGGGCCTTTCGTTCGGTGAGACGCTCGACAGAATCCGGGAACAAGGCGGTGTCGCCGTCGTCCCGCATCCGTTTCAGAAATCACGGAGCGGTGTCGCCGCGAACATCTCCGGAAAGAAACTGGCGGAAGCGGACGCTATCGAGGTGTACAACTCACGCCTGCTGACTGGGCGTGGAAACCGGCGAGCGCGGTCGTTCGCCAGTGACCGGAACGTACCGATGACGGCCGGGAGCGACGCCCACATCAGCGAAATGGTCGGACAGGCGGTGACGAACATCGACGTGACGGCGCACGACAGACGGGCCATCCTCGGTGCGATCGTCGACGGTCGGACGGAAGTCAAAGGGAAACGAACGCCGTGGCGAATCAGTTTCCGACAAGCGGGAGGCGGCGTCAAACGGCGCGTCGCTAACCGCGTCGGGCAGTATTTCGGCTGATGCAGGGAGCATCGAATGCCGACGTTCGCCGCGCCGTCGACACCGCGGAACCGCTTCCGGGTGGGACCGGTTTCGCGGGCGAGATAGACGGCCGTCTCGTCCGTGACGTGCTGGGTCGCTATCCGCTGTTTTCCGATGCGAACGATCCGACCACGTGGAGTTACGACCCGACCGACCTCGATTCGCCGGACCCGGTTCCGGCGGGTCATGCCCGAACGATGAACGATGAGGACGCCAGCGACGAGCAACTGTGGAGCCTCCCGGACCCGGACCAGTTCGAAAACGAGGGGGACGCCATAGCTGCGATTCGGAAGGCGATCGAGGCCTCCCTCGACGACACGCCGGGTGACGGCCTCGCAGTCGCGTTCTCGGGCGGCGTGGATTCCGCCGTCGTCGCCAGCGCCTTCGACTGCCCGCTGTACGTCGCTGGCTTCCCCGACAGCCACGACGTGGAAGCGGCACGTACTGCCGCAGACCTGATGAACCGCGACCTCCACGTCGTAGAGCTCACACACGAGGATATCGAACGTGCAGTTCCCGAAGTCGCTCGCGCCATCGGACGAACCAACGCGATGGACGTGCAAATCGCGTTACCCCTCTACTTGACCGCCGAGCGAGCGCGGACGGACGGTTACGACCGACTCGCGGTCGGACAGGGTGCGGACGAACTGTTCGGCGGGTACGAGAAGGTTGCCCGTGCGGACCACCGCGTCGAGGCGGAGACGGTACGCGGTGCGGCCCGCGAGACGATTCGAACGCTTTCCGAGCAGTTGCCGCGGGACGTGCTTACGCTCCGGGCCGCCGGCGTGACACCCGTCGCGCCGCTTCTCGACGACCGAGTCGTCCGGGAAGCGCTTCGACTACCAGGGTCGATGCTCGTTTCGGATGGTGTCCGCAAGTGGGCGTTTCGGCAGGCCGCTCGGTCGTTCGTTCCGGACGAAGTCGCGACTCGGGACAAGAAGGCGGTACAGTACGGCAGTTTAGTCGCGCGCGAACTCGACCGCCTCGCACGGCAGGCGGACTACAAACGGCGAATTGATGACCACGTGACCAAGTACGTTCGCTCCCGTCTCGAATGACGTCTCCCTTCGGCGCTCCCGATTTGGGATTTCAGTACGACCGTCCCCGTGACGCCTGTGGACCGAGTTCCTGCTGGAGCCACGACTTCCGATAGCCGATGCAGTGGCCGCCGCAGTCCGGACATCTCTGTCGGTCGAGTTCGTACGGTTCCCCACATGATTTGCACTCGAATCGCGTCGAATCTCCCTCTCCGATTTTCGGAATTATTCGGCTGACAAATCCCATTCTCGATTTGTTCGACAATTGGTAGTGATATTATTATACGGCCGATAATCGTCCATGCGGCGTCGATTTATGGAGGATTGATTTTCGAGGAGTCGAATAGGCAGTAGAATTGTAAAAAATAAATACTGAACAGGGTTGAATTCCGTCAGCGACGAGGCGCGACCACTTGTTCGCTTCCACAGTCGGGACAGAGTTTCCGGTCGCCGTCGAAGGCTTTGCCACACCCGGTACACACGTAACTCGGTCGTGGGTCGTCATCGTCGTCGGTGCCGAACAGGCGGTCAATGATACTCATGGAAAATGGGATTCACTCTATAGACCTTATTATACACCCCCTAATCCGTCCCTACCGCACGGATTCGACGCGTTCGATTGCCTCGATGCCGAGCGTGACGACTTCCGCAGTGACCCCATCGTGAGTCCGGAGGTCGTCCGGCGAGAACCACCGCCAGCAATCGGCCGCTCGTTCGTCGTCGCCGGGAGCGAGGTTCCGGTTCGTCGCCTCGCCGTAGTAGACGAAATCGATGTGTTGGTGGGCGACTTCCCCGTCGAACGCGTCGATATCGTAGAGCATGGTGTGTTCCGCGGGCGCGAGTTCCCGACCGAAATCCGCCTCGACGCTCGTTTCGGGGGCGAGCAGTTCCACCGCCAAACCGGTTTCCTCGCGGATTTCGCGGAGGGCGGCATCGCGGGGGAGTTCGTCGCGCTCGAGGTGACCGCCCGGTGGAAGGAGCATCCCGAGTCGTTCGTGGTCGTGAAGCAAACACTCGCCGTCGTGGACGACGTACGTCGTCGCGGTGAAGTGGCGCGTCGTCTCCATACGAAAAAGGCCCCCCAAGGCGGGTTCACCGTTTCGGTCGTGGGTGAGGACGGCGATTACTTCTTCAACCTACTGACTCGTCGCTCCACCGCTCCCGGAGACGCCGAACGCCTCGTCGCCACGGCCCCGATTGACGGCGAGTTCGACGTTTCCGTGGCTTCCGACGGTCACGAGTCGCTCGCCGGGTTCGACGTGGGCGTAGGAGGGTTCGACCGGTGCCGTCGTGCCGTTCACCGCGAGTTCGTCCACGCCATCGAGGAAGTCTCCGGGGACGTTCGTGATGGCGTTCCCGAAGTCGTCCACGACGAGCAGTTCGCCGACTGCGGAACCTTCTTCGACGGCCGGTTCCGGGAATCGCAGGTCTTCGAACGTTTCCGTCGGTTCGATACCGTCGAGGGTTTCGAACCCGTCGATTCCCGCTTCGTGAATCCTCGCGGCGGCGGGCGCGAACACGTCCCGTCCGTGGAACGTCGCGCTGTCGGCGTCGTCGTAGCTGATACGAAAGAGTTCGAATTGGTCGCCTCGGACCGGTTCGTATCGGCGAGTTCTCGGGCGACCGGAAGCAGGACGCCGTTGTCCGGGCCGACGAGGGCGTGACCACCCGCACGCACTGCGAGCGCCGCCCGGTCGGTGCCGACACCGGGGTCAATCACGACGAGATGGACGGCGGGCGGGAAGTACGGCAGGACTTCTCGAAGCCAAAACGCCGCCGTCCGAACGTCCTGTCGGGGAAAATCGTGGCCGATATCCACGAGGCGGGCGTCGCTGTGCTGAAGCAAGACGCCCTTCATCGCCGCCGGGTACGGCGTTCCGAAATCGGAGGAGAGAGTTATCATATCGGGCCGTTCGAATCCGAGTCGCTGACCTGCTGGATGCGGTCGATGCCGTCGATTTCCTCGATAACTTCGACGACTGGGTCGGGAACGAGTCGTCGCCAGTCGCCGCCATCGACCATCCGCTCTCGAACTTCCGTCCCCTCCAACACCTCGCGGTTGAACATTGGGGATTGGCGCACTTCGACGCCGGCCTCCTCGAACAGGCGGATGACGAGGGGGTTGTTCGAGTACGCCACGTCGAAATCGGGGCTCATGCTCTGTACGTGGCTCACCCAGACGGAGTTTCTGTCCAAGTCCTCGATGGGGACGGCGTACGTCACGAGGTCGAAATCCACGAGTGATTTGGTTATCATCATGATTCGTTCGCCCGCCGTGAATGGGTCATGACGGCTGTGTGAGTCGCCCGCGCTCCCGATGCCGAGGACGAGTTCGTCTACTTCCTCGGCGATGGTCTCGACCACGTTGTGGTGGCCGTTGTGGAAGGGTTGGAAGCGCCCAATGTAGAACCCGCGAGTCATGATATATCCGTCGTGTAGCGTTTTTATAAGGGTGACGAGTCGTTCGTCGGTCGAGGGTTCGGAACCTCCCGTGTTCTCGATTTGCAGAACGGAGGGCGACGGCGGGGAAGTAATATCGCTCTAACCACTCGCTTCGTCCGTTTGACGGCTTGAAATGGGACGAGGCGGGACACTGGGAGGGAGAAAGTATATCAGTTCTCCAGCCATGTTTTCAACTACACAGAACGAATTCTATGAGTAACGACACCGAAGCTTCACCGCCGGAGCAGGAAGCCGAGCAAGAGATCGATAGCCTTGGGAGCGAGGTGGACGCCAAGGTCGCCGATGAAATTGCAGAGGACGACCTGCTGGGTGGGTTGGAGATAGAAAGTACGGAAGAAGTCGAGATTCCGGACCGACTGGTCGATCAAGTCATCGGGCAAGACCATGCTCGTGACATCATCCTGAAAGCGGCGAAACAGCGCCGTCACGTCATGATGATCGGATCGCCCGGGACCGGGAAATCGATGTTGGCGAAGGCGATGAGTCAGCTCCTCCCCAAGGAGGACCTGCAAGACGTCCTCGTCTATCACAACCCCGACGACGGGAACGAACCGAAGGTTCGGACGGTTCCCGCCGGAAAGGGCGAACAAATCATCGAGGCGCACAAGGAGGAGGCCCGAAAGCGCAACCAGATGCGCTCGTTCTTGATGTGGGTCATCATCGCCATCGTGGTGGGATACGCGCTCCTCCTCGCCAGCAAGCCGCTTCTCGGCATCCTCGCGGCAGGTGTCATCTACCTCGCGTTCCGCTACGGATCGCGTGGCACCGACGCGATGATTCCGAACCTGCTGGTCAACAACAGCGACGTCACCAGCGCTCCGTTCGAGGACGCGACGGGTGCCCACGCGGGTGCCCTGCTCGGCGACGTGCGCCACGACCCGTTCCAGTCCGGTGGCATGGAAACCCCGAGCCACGACCGCGTGGAACCGGGTGCCATCCACAAGGCGAACAAAGGTGTGTTGTTCGTGGACGAAATCAACACCCTCGACATCCGCAGTCAGCAGAAGCTGATGACGGCGATTCAGGAGGGCGAGTTCTCCATCACCGGCCAGTCCGAACGCTCGTCCGGTGCGATGGTTCACACCGAACCCGTTCCGACCGACTTCGTGATGGTCGCCGCGGGGAACCTCGACGCGATGGAGAACATGCACCCCGCGCTTCGTTCGCGTATCAAGGGATACGGGTACGAAGTGTACATGGACGACACCATCGACGACACGCCCGAGATGCGCCGGAAGTACGCTCGGTTCGTCGCTCAGGAAGTCGAAAAGGACGGTCGGCTCCCGCACTTCACGGATACGGCAGTCGAGGAGATCATCCTCGAAGCCCAGCGCCGTGCGATGCGGAAGGACCACCTCACGCTCAAACTGCGTGACCTCGGTGGCCTCGTTCGTGTTGCAGGCGACATCGCTCGCGCGGAAGACGCCGAGAACACCACGCGCGACCACGTCCTGCAGGCGAAACAGCGCTCGCGCTCCATCGAGCAACAGATAGCCGACGACTACATCGAACGCCGGAAGGACTACGAACTCACGGTCTCGGCGGGCGACGTGGTCGGCCGCGTCAACGGTCTGGCCGTCATGGGCGAGGACAGCGGTATCGTCATGCCCGTCATGGCTGAAGTCGCGCCGTCGCAGGGTCCCGGCCAGGTCATCGCCACCGGGAAACTGCAGGACATCGCCGAGGAGGCGGTCCAGAACGTCAGCGCCATCATCAAGAAGTTCAGCGACGAGGACATCTCGGAGAAGGACATCCACATCCAGTACGTGCAGGCGTACGAGGGTGTCCAAGGAGACTCCGCGTCGGTGACGATGGCCACGGCGGTCATCAGCGCGCTGGAGAACATCCCCATCGACCAGAGCATCGCCATGACCGGCTCGCTGTCGGTCCGCGGCGACGTGCTCCCGGTCGGTGGCGTCACGCACAAAATCGAGGCGGCCGCGAAGGCGGGCGTCAAGACGGTCATCATCCCGAAGGCCAACGAGCAGGACGTGATGATAGAGGACGAGTACAAGGAGATGATCGAAATCGTCCCCGTCTCGCACATCAGCGAAGTCCTCGAAGTCGCGCTCACGGGCGAATCCGAGAAGGACAGCCTCATCAACCGGCTGAAGGACATCACCGGCCACGCCCTCGACCGCAAGGTCGGCGGCACCCAACCCGGTAGCAACCCCAGCCCGCAGTAAGCGACCGACGGAATTCGTTTTTTCATCCCTCGTTTCGATAGCGACGGCCAGTCATCGCACCGCCACAGTAGATAGTTTTTCACTGTCAGCGTTCGAACCCGAAGCGAATGGTCCCGCCGAACTGGAACGCGTTCGCTGGCGTCACCCTCGTCGTCCTCGTCGTCCTCATCGCGCTGGCTCGCGCCTCGCAAGCCATGTTCGTCGGGGACGAGAAACAGGACGAACTCCGACGAGAGGAGGAAGCCGCGTACGGCGTCGATACGTCGTCGAACGAACGCGTCAAGAACGGCGGGCACGAGCGGGCCGAGTACCGGTTTCGGACGAGAACGCTGAATCCGTTTCGGACGAAGAAGCGTCCGCCAGAGGTTACGTCGTCCGTACCAGAAGACGAACCGACTCGACCCGTCGAACCCGCGACGCCGGCCGAGGAGTTCACGCCGGGGACGCTGCTGGTCAACGTCGCACTGAGTCAAGGGCTGTTCGGCGTAATTCTGGTCGTCGCTGCCTTTTTGACGGCGATTCCCGCCGACGCGCTCGGTGTGGGAATCGTGACGACCACCCAGTTCGGTGTCGGGGCGCTCCTCGGCGTGGCACTGTACGTCGCCAACGAACTCGGCCAACGGGTGGCCGACGTCGCCGGAATCGAGTACGAAGACGGCCTTCGGGAGATGCTCACGCCCGACTCGCACCGTGGATGGGCCGTCCTGCTCGTCCTCGTCCTCCCGATAATCGCCGGGTTCGAGGAACTCCTGTTCCGGTCCTCCCTCGTCGGGGTGTTCGCCGCCGGGTTCGGCATCTCGCCGTGGTTCCTCGTCGTCGCCTCGTCGGTCGCGTTCGCGGTGGGGCACGGCGCGCAAGGCCCGGCCGGCGTGCTCGTGACGGGGAGTTGGGAGTGGTGCTCGCGAGCGCGTTCGTTCTGACGGGAAGCGTGGTTGTCGTGGTGGTCGCCCACTACCTCGTCAACGCGCTGGAGTTCGTCGTTCACGCCCACGACGATTCGTCGACGTAGTCGGCGAACACCGACGCCGCGCGCACGTACGGTTCGGGTGAGCGAACGTCCGGTAGACGGGGTCTCGATTTGACGAAGCAGCCGTAGCGGGTCGTGGTTCGACTCGCTCGATTCGTGCTTCTTCGCGAACGAATGAGAAACCGATACTGGTTCACTCGGGGTCGTTCGAGTCGGGAAAATCGAGGACCCGCTTCCGTGTCGTGGAACGGTGCGTTACGCTTACCGCTCTTCGCTATCCAGCACGCGAATCTGGTCACCGCGCACGGTGACGGGAATCGGGACGGTCGCCTCGTACAGTTCGACCGTCACCTGGTCCTTGCCTTCGTCGATACGCTGGACCTGTGCCTTCTCGCCCTTGAACGGTCCGGCGATGAGTTCCACGATGTCCCCTTCCGCGATACCCTCCACGTCGGGCGTCGGGGAGAGGAAGTGCTCCACTTCGGAGATGTTGCTCTCGCCGGGGACCATGCTCCGTGCGTGGGGAATCTCCTCCAGCACGCGGTTGATGACGCGGTGGTCGTCGGCCTCGACCATGACGTAACTCGTCAACGAGTCGGGCGCGAGGACGGCGTGAATCTCCGGTTCTTCGCGGTTGATTATCATGTCCGCGACGGTGCGTTCCTGACTGGCCGTGGTCTTTACTGCGTAGATGGGCATTTGTTCTCCTAGACGGGACCGGCGTTGATGAAGCTCATGAGTGCGAAGATGACGAAACCGAGCAGTCCGACGAGCAGGATACCGGCACCGGCAATCTGGGCAATCTTGGAGAACTCGTCCCACGAGGGCGTACTCGCCAGTTTGAGCACGCGCAGGTACGACGCGATGTCAAGCTTAACGTTCATTCTTGGTTGTGCTTGGCTATCGGCCTTTTTCTATCTTACTACAGAGGGATGAGAGCGAAGTCGTTCGTTCCGTCTTGGGGGAACGTTCGTTTTCTATCCGTGAACGTTACGGGAAATGGTCTTGTCTTTCGTGGGACTACGAATATCGGTGCGAAAACGGTCTGATTTCTCGGGTGTTGCAAATACCGAGCAGTACGAATACCACACCACCTGCTCGTGGCTTCGCCAACTCGCCGGCGCGAAAATTGACGGTGGTGCGCCCGCACGAGCGAATCGGTTGAAGGAGGTTGTGGCGGTCTCGTTTTCGGTCGGTCGTTGTAGTCCCGGTAAACCCAACTCCGGTTCGTGACGACGTCGGGACCTCAGTTGATTTTAGCC
Source organism: uncultured haloarchaeon (assembly GCA_963811185.1). Classification (GTDB taxonomy): domain Archaea; phylum Halobacteriota; class Halobacteria; order Halobacteriales; family Haladaptataceae; genus Haladaptatus. Next base: position 347,883 of record CAWEQN010000004.1, on the reverse strand, counting down.
GTCCGTACCCGCCAGAGAGCGAAGAGAAACACACCGACCGCGACGAGTACGATGACGATGCTACCGACACGATCCAACGCACTTCGAGGACCCGTTTCGGGGTCCATCACGAGGCCCAACCATGCGTACGTCGACGTACCTCCCCCTGCGAGAGCGAGGCGATGTACCGGTCCCCACGTACTGTGGTGTGGCCATGGGGAGGCGACGATGAAGAAGACGGCGACGAGGAGCAGACAACCCACGACGGCCAGCCATCCGGGTAGCATATCGGTGAGCATGAACAGCGACGACGCGGCGAACGCGATTCCGCCGATCAGCCACGGGTTCGGGCCGATATCGATGACCGAGATGGTCGGTGGGTCATCCATCGTGAACGCGGTGAACACGAGCAGAGCGACGATGACGGCCGATCCGAGTAGCTGAGGGACTGACGCGAAGAAGCCGGAATCGGCATACGCCCCATAGCCAAAATACACCGACCCGAAAGCGAAAACCACTGCCGACGTCACGAGACCGAACGTTCCGAGCCATGGTTCGTCCCCTCGGTCGGAATAGATCGATTCCACGAGGACGATCGGGATACAGATACTCCAGACGGTGTGCATTCCGACGACGATCACCGTGAGCCATGCATCGACCCCCAACCCGGCAATGTATGCCTTCGTGCCCGCTGCCTGTCCGGTAAAGTACGACTGATTGAATAGCATCTGGTCGACCAGCGCTTCCTCGACGAGCGAGTACGCGACGCCGAGCACGAGCATGGTCGGGTAGCCCTGTCCCCCTCTCCGTGTACTCTCCCGGATGAAGACCGCCCCGGCCCCGTAGAGGAGGGCGACGAACGGAAGGAAGTACAACTCCGTGAATTTCAGGTTTCCCAACAGATACTCCCCGAAAAGAGGAGAGAGGAGAAACAGTAGCGCCGCTGGCTTGATTCGATGGCCGATTCCGGAGATGAACGAGCGAAATCCCGGGGAGTCGGGACGCTCGGCGTTCGAGTTCGTGCTGTTTGCCCGAATCGGTCGAATGTTTTCTATTTCCTCTCCGGGTGGTTCACTTATACGTTGCTAGTTACTACTTCGTAGAATATAATTTCCCCTCGCGAAACCCGATTACTGGACGAACTCCAACGAATGGTCTCCGGAACGTGGCCGAAATACGATCGCCATACGGTGCGCATTTCTTCGTACACGAGTCGGTCGATGCGAGTCGAACCGCGGCGTGCTTGCTACTCATCTTTCGACCGCCGACGGAAAAACGGAGAAAAAATTACTCGACGTAGTCGATGTCTTCGCCCTGACTCTCGGCCTGTGCCTGCTCGGCCTCGTTGCGGCCGTAAATCTGGGGCGACTCGACGCCGGTGACGACGATCATGGTGCGCATGGTGCCGTCGAGGCTCTCGTCGATGGAGGTTCCCCAGATGATGCGGGCGTCGGGGTCGATGCGGTCGTAAATCTGTTCGACCACACCCTCGGCTTCCTCGATGGACATGTCGTTGCCACCGGTGACGTTGACGAGCGCGGATTTCGCGCCGCTGATATCCACGTCGAGGAGGGGCGAGCGCAGGGCGCTCTTGACCGAGTCCTGTGCCTTCGAGTCCGAGTCGCTCTCGCCGAGACCGATCATCGCCACGCCACCTTTCTCCATGACGGTGCGAACGTCGGCGAAGTCGAGGTTGACGAGGCCGGGTTTCGTGATGAGTTCAGTGATGCCCTTCACCGAGCGCATGAGCACCTCGTCGGCGACCTTGAACGCCTGTTTGACGGGGAGTTTGCCGACCGAGTCGAGCAGGCGGTCGTTCGGGACGACGATGACGGTGTCACTCACGTCACGCAGGCGCTCCAGTCCGGCCTCCGCGTTGGTTCGCCGGACTTCGCCCTCCGCCGTAAACGGCGTCGTGACGATGGCGATGGTGAGCGCGCCAGCCTCGCGCGCGGCTTTGGCAACGACTGGGGCGCTGCCCGTGCCGGTGCCGCCGCCGAGTCCGGCAGTGACGAACACCATGTCCGAGCCCTGAATCGAGTCGTAGATTTCGTCCTGACTCTCCAGAGCGGCCTCTTCGCCGACCTGTGGGAGCGACCCGGCACCGCGCCCGCTGGTCTTCTGCTCGCCCATCAGAATCTTGGTGTCCGCTTCGATTTCGACGAGATGTTGTACGTCAGTGTTCGCCGCGACGAGAGATGCTCCGTGAATTCCCTCTACGGCCATTCGGTTGACCGTGTTTCCACCACCGCCGCCGCAACCGACGACGGTGATGTTGGTTTGGAGTTCTTTGAGTACGTCCTGTAGTTCCTCGTCGGTCATCGTCCCCGAGAGACTGGTGTCCGAGGCACCTCCGATTTGCGACTGGGGGGCACCCTGTTGTTGCCCTTCCGCCTCCTCAATGGCGTCTTCAACGATTGAATCCATCCTTGAAGCTTCTTTTACGAACGCACATTAATTATCTTTCCCCTCTGGGCGACGGTTGTCTGGCTCATATCACGCCATCGTGAAAAAAATCTATAAATGCTGACTCACCCCCGGGAATTCACTTCACTGGGAACGTGTGTGTCCGTTCGGTTTGCACCTCTTCCGGCGGAATCGTCGTCCCGTTCACCTCCACCGCGACACCGGACGAGAGTTTTCCGAACGCCGGGCCTTCGGGCACCCCGAGTTTGCGGGCCTTTTCGGGGTCGAAACCCATCTCACGCGCGACGATTTCTTCCCTCATCCCTGCTTACGTCGTCGTATTTTCGTTCGAGAAGTTGGGTCAACCCATCGATGATGGCCTCGAAGTCCGCGGAATCGAGGACTGCCGCGCGCCCGGCGACCCGCGTGCCGCCCTCGTCGGTTTCGAACGCGACTGCCTGCGCCGCGACGAGTTCAGCGACGGCGTCGCGGTCGGTTCCCGTAACGGCGTCGAGCAGTTTCTCGGGGAGCGAAACGATTTCGACCGCCTCCGCTCCATCCGCTTCGTCCGCGCGCTCGCCGAATCGAAGTCCGGATTCGACGGACGACAGTTCCGACTCCAGTTCCGCCGCGAGCGCGAGCGGAACGCCCGAAACCTCCCGGACCCACGTCTCGCTCACGACGCGGTAGCCGAGGTCATCGATAACATCAGCGAGTTCGTCCGTATCTCCTTCACAGACGGCGTACTCCGCACTGCTTCGTTCGAACGCCCCCCGAATCGTCTCGGGATGTGCCTCGGGTAATCCCAGCGTTTCGAGGTTCCAGTCGGACGCGATATGTCCGACCGCCCAATCCGTTTCCCTGATTATTCGCTCGAATCTCGGGACGTAGTGGCCGCCGCCGAACCCGACGAGTTGGCGGTCCCGATGGGGCGATACGCCCCGCAGGTCGAGGATGGCGCGGGCGACGGCGTGGGCCGCGTCGGGGTCGCCCCACTGTTCGTCGTCGCTCCCGAGTTCCACGAACATCGACGGCACGCCGACTTCGCTCGGCCCGTGGTGGGTACATTCCATGCCGACTTCGTAGTCGTCGGGCGCGTGTTCGTCGAACGCTTCGAGCAGGCGCGCGTGGGCGTTCGGGCAGGCCCGCGCCAGCGTCCGGTCCGTCCCGCCGTACTCCGCCGGGCCGAAGTTGCCCGTGAAGTGACCCGTCAGGAGCGGCCCGGTGTCGCCGGAGTGACGCGAGGCGAACACGAGCATGTCGGGGTCGGAAAACGGTTCGGCGGTGTCCTCGATGTCGAGGTGGAGCGCGTCGAACTCCCGCAGTTCGAAGCCGTCGGTTCGGTAGTAAGTGCCACCACCTTCGGCGTCGGGCCGGGATTCGTCTTCGTGTGTACTCCACTCGGTTTCGGAGAGCAGGAACTCGCCGATGTGTTCGGAGGCGTAATCGGCCCTGCTGACGACGACGGCAATCACGGAAACCCCTCGGGACGGACGGCGAAAAAGTCCGTCGAATCCAGGAAAGCGTTAAGGACGAGGGAGAAGTGTAGTTCTGCATGAAAATACTCGTTCCCGTCGATGGGTCCGACTGCAGTATGCGGGCGCTCGATTTCGCCGTCGGGTTCGCACGACGGTACGACGCCGACCTGAGCGTCGTCCATTTCACCGACGTGCGCGGAGAGGATACCGACAGATTAGAAGAAACGCGTCGAAGGGAAACTGGCCGACTCCAACGTCGAGAGCGATTCGTCCGTGTCGGTCGATGTGCACCTCGCGAGTCTGAAGGCGTCGGACCGCATCGGAAAGAACGTCATTTCCGTGGTCGAGGACGGCGAGTACGACCACGTCGTCATGGGCCACCACGGCACCGGCCGTATCGGGACGTTCCTCCTCGGAAGCGCCGCCAAGACGGTCCTCGAATCGTGTGACGTTCCCGTGACGACCGTCCCGTGACTCACCGGACGGGGAGAAAAGACACGTCCGATACGGAAGGAACCACTTACTTAGACGGATTTCGAAAATACACCCACGATGACCCCGCCATCCACAGTTTCGTTGGCTATTTTGCCACCGGTGTGGGAAAACTCCCTCCTGCTCCTGGCATCGTTTCTCCTTCTGCTCCTCGGAGCGGAAGTGTTCACCAACGCCGTCGAATGGCTCGGCCACCGACTCGGCGTGAGCGAAAGTGCGACCGGAAGCGTTCTCGCCGCCGTCGGCACCGCCCTCCCCGAAACGACGATTCCCATCATCGCCATCTTCGGGAGCGGTGGCGGAACGAAAGCCGCGGAGGAAGTCGGCGTCGGTGCCATCCTCGGCGCGCCGTTCATGCTCGCCACCATCGCCATGTTCCTCGTCGGCGCGGGAATCCTCTACTTCGGTGCGCGTCGTTCGAGCGGCGCGCGAACCTGCGGTTCAACGAAGAATCGACCCGCCGCGACCTGTCGTTCTTTCTCGTCGGCTACACGCTGGCGTTCCTCGCCGCGCTGATTCCGAACGACACGATATCTCACGGCATCGGCGTCCTGCTCGTCCTGCTCTACTTGTTCTACCTCTATCGCTCGCTCAAAAGCGGGGAACTGGTGGAAGGCGAGGAGTTGGATGACCTCCATCTCGGGCTGATGATGGAAGGCGTCGTCGCCCGACTACCCGGCACGAAGGCGACGAGAGACCACGCCGAAAGCCCCCATTCGGCTCTCGTCGTGTTTCAGACGCTCGTCGCGCTTGGCCTCATCATCGGCGGCGCGCAGGTGTTCGTCTCCCAGACCCAGTGGGTGTCGGAGTCGGTACTCCACATTCCGGGCGGTGTGGTCGCGCTCCTCATCGCGCCGCTGGCGACCGAACTGCCGGAGAAGTTCAACAGCATCATCTGGATTTCCCGCGACAAGGACACCCTCGCGCTCGGCAACATCACGGGCGCGATGGCGTTTCAGGGAACCCTCCCCGTCACCCTCGGAATCGTCTTCACCTCGTGGGACCTCAGTCTCACGTGGGGGACGGCAGGGTTTCTCAATGGATTGTCGGCTATCCTCGCGCTCGTCAGCGGTGGTCTGCTCTACTTGCGAGCACGAAGCCTCGATGGCAATCGGATGCCAGCGCGACCGTTCCTCGTCGGCGGGGTCTTCTACCTGCTGTTCATCGCCGTCGTCGTCTACCACGTCGTAGTGCTCGACGTCGGCGGTATCACAGGTCACTGACCAGTCTGGCTAGATGGAATAGCTTAATTAACCCCCATCGGAACTACAGTTCACAATGTCGCTTCAAATTACGGGATTTCTGCCACTTCTCGCGCTTCCGGGGTCGTGGACCAAGGGATTGTTACTGCTCGCATCCTTTGGTCTCCTCCTGCTGGGCGCGGAAGTGTTCACGAACGGTGTCGAATGGCTCGGCTATCGCCTCGGTATCTCCGAGAGCGCGACCGGGAGCATCCTCGCTGCGATGGGGACCGCGCTCCCCGAGACGACCATTCCAGTCATCGCCATCCTGAAAGGAGGGGAGAACGCCGCGGACGTGGGGGTCGGTGCCATTCTCGGCGCGCCGTTCATGCTCGCCACCATCGCCATGTTCCTCGTCGGTGCGAGCGTCTACTACTTCGCCGACCGACGGTCGAACGACACCGACCTTCACTTCAACGAGGGAGCGACGAAACGCGACCTCACGTTCTTCCTCGTCGGCTATTCGCTGGCGTTTATCGCCGCGCTCGTTCCCGAGGGAATGACGGTCGCCACGTTCCCCGTCCGCGACTTCATCGCCGTGTTCCTCGTCCTGCTGTATCTCTCCTACCTTTACCTCTCGCTCCAGGCGGGCGAACTCTCCGACAGCGATGATATGGACGACCTCCACGTCGGACTGGCCGTCGAGGGAGCGCTCGAACGCCTCGGCAGTGGACCCGACAAGGACCACAGTTCCGACCCCCATCTCCTCCTCACGGCGCTCCAAACGCTCCTCGCGCTCGGCCTCATCGTTATCGGCGCTCGGCTGTTCGTCGACCAAGTGGAGTGGGTCTCGGACTCCATCGGTATCCCGTACGCCATCGTCGCGCTCATCATCGCACCGATAGCGACGGAACTCCCGGAAGCGTTCAACAGCGTCCTCTGGTTGGCACGCGACAAGGACACCCTCGCGCTCAACAACATCACGGGCGCGATGGCGTTTCAGGGAACCCTCCCCGTCACCCTCGGCATCCTGTTCACGCCGTGGGATCTGAACCTGACGTGGGGGACCCCCGGGTTCCTGAACGCGATTTCCGTGCTGTTCGCCATCGCCGCCGGCTGTATCGTCCTCTTCCGCGCACGGCGCGTCGGCGAGGACAACTTCAATCCGACGCCGTTCCTCGGAAGCGGCGCCTTCTATCTCGTCTTCCTCGCGCTGGCCGTCTACTTCGTCATGCTCGGCGCGTAATCGTCCCGACTCTCTCCCCTTTGGCCACCCGATTAAGTCCCTCCCCTCCCTTTTCCCTGCCATGGACGTTTACGGACTACTCGGCAACCCGGTGGGTCACTCCCGTTCCCCGCCGATGCACGAGGCCGCCTACGACGAACTCGATATGGATGCGCGCTACGTCACGTTCGAACCGGACGCTATCGGCCCGGCAATCGAAGCGGCGGAGACGCTCGGGATTCGGGGGCTGAACGTCACGATTCCGTTCAAGGAAAACGCCCTCTTGCACGTCGAACCGGACTCCCTCGCGACGCGCATCGGTGCGGTGAACACCATCGACTTTTCGACGCCGATTCCGACCGGACACAACACGGACGCGGAGGGTGCGCGCCGAGCGTTCGAACGACACGACGTTTCACTCGGCGGAAAGTCGGCCGTCGTCGTCGGTGCGGGCGGTGCGGCGCGAGCGATCGCGTTCATGCTCGCCGACGAGGATGCGACCGTAGCAATCGCAAACCGAACCGTCTCGCGCGCACGCTCACTGGCCGACGCGGTGAACGCCGTGGATGACGGCGAACCCGCGACTGCACACGGGTTGGACGCCCTGCCGGAACTCGTCTCGCGCGCGGATGTGCTGGTCAACGCGACGAGCGTCGGGATGGATACCGACGAGACGCCCGTTTCGGCCGACGCGCTTCACGCCGACCTCGCGGTGATGGACGCGGTTTACAGTCCGCTCGAAACGCGCCTGCTCCGCGAGGCGTCCGCGCGTGGAGCGACGACCATCGACGGTGCGTGGATGCTTCTATTTCAAGGAGTTGCCGCATTTGAACTATGGACCGACCGAAACGCACCAGTCGAACGAATGGACGCAGCCTTGCGAAGACGCCTTTAAGTGAAGGGGCTTTGTACTGTCCCACAATGGGGCTTATCACACGGCTGAAATCGTTGCTCGGTCTTGGCGATGAGCGGTCGAAGACGCACAACCGTGACAACGGTGTGACAATCGAGCGTGAACCGACCGAGACGAGAGCACAGCCCAGCGCAGAATCGGAGAGAGCAGTGAAAATGACCGAGGAGTCCCCCAACGAAGACACGAGCGTTTCGACTACGGAACTCGTCGATGAGGGGAAACCGGCCGACCATATCGAGGAGGCGGAGCCCGACACGGCCGCTGAATCCGATACGGCCACGGAATCCGAGGCAACGTCGGAACCGGACACGGCCGCAGAACCGGCGGAAGCGACCGGACCGTCCCCCGAAGCGGGGCAACCGGCACAGACCGAAGCGACCGAACCGGAACCGAAACCCGACGCCGTTTCGGACGGGGTATCGACCGACGACGTGGAATCGGACGAGTCGGCCGACGAATCGATGGAGGACATCGATACGGAGGACGACACGGGAACCGAAACCGAAACCGAGGACGAAGTCGAACCGGAACCGGAACCGGAACCGAAATCGACGACCGAATCCCGCGAAGAGGGGCGACCGCTCGAAGACGTGAAAGGAATCGGCCCGGCCTACGCCGAGCGACTGCGGAACGCGGGCATCGAAGACTCGGCGCAGTTGGCGGTTGCCGACTCCGCGGAACTCGCCCGGGAGACGGACCTCTCGGCGAAACGCATTGAGGGCTGGATGGAACGTGCGAAGTCGATGTAACGACCCGGAAATCGTCACTTCGCGGGCCGCGTTCCGCGAAACAGCACGAACCGCGCCGCGCGCGGCACGAATCCCCGTCGAGGTGCGCGTGGAGGTTACCGACCCGTTTCGTGCCTACCGACGGGCGCGCGACGGCACCAGTGGCTTTTACTATGCGACGACAGGCGGCCAGTCGGGATGGGGGTATTTCGGCGTCGAACCGACGAGTCGCCTCCGAATCGATTCGAACGAGGCGGTGAATCACAGCAGGGAAACGAGTCTCGACGCAGTGAGTTCCGCGCTCTCCGAGGAGACGCTCGTTCGCGGCGAGTGTGAAATTCCGTACCCCTGTGGGCTGTTCGGCTGGCTTTCCTACGACCTCGCCCGGGAACTCGAAGCGCTCCCCGGGAGCGCGACCGACGACCGACACCTTCCGCGGGTTCAGTTCGGGTTGTACGACTGCGTAGCGGCGTGGAAAACGGGCGCGGAGGACACCCTTCGCGTGACGGCCTGTCCACGACTTCGCGACCCCGACGACCCGGACGAAACGTACGACGAGGCACGCGAGGATGGCGCTGTCGCTCGCGGAGTCGGCTATCGACGGCGATGCGTCGGTCGGTCCACCGCCGACCGACGAACGGGGCCCGTTCGTCAGCAGTTGTGGACGGGACGCGTTCGCCGAACGCGTTCAGGCCGTGGAGGAGTACATCCGCGACGGCGACACGTTCCAAGCGAACATCTCACAGCGACTGGAAGCACCGGCGAGCGTCCACCCAGTCGCGGCGTTCGACGCCCTCAGGCAGGTCAACCCCGCTCCGTACTCCGCGCTGGTAGAGTTCCCGGGCGTGGACTTGGTCAGCGCGAGTCCGGAACTCCTGCTCGACGTGGACGGCGACCGCCTCCGCACGGAACCCATCGCCGGGACGCGGCCGCGCGGCGCGACGCCCGAGGCGGACGACGAACTGGCGGCGGAACTGCGCTCCGACGACAAGGAGCGCGCCGAACACGCCATGCTGGTCGATTTGGAGCGAAACGACCTCGGAAAAATCGCGGAGTACGGGAGCGTCGAGGTGACGGATTACCGTCGAATCGACCGTTACTCCGAGGTGATGCATCTCGTCTCCGAGGTTACGGCACGGCGACGACCCGGCGTGATCCGTCACCGACGCCATCGCGGCGGCCTTCCCCGGCGGCACCATCACCGGCGCGCCGAAACCGCGAACGATGGAAATCATCGACGAACTCGAAGCTACCCGGCGGGGACCGTACACCGGCAGTATCGGCATGCTAGGATTTGACGAGCGCGCGACCCTGAACATCGTCATCCGAACGCTGGTCCGCTACGGCGAGGAGTACCACCTCCGCGTCGGCGCGGGAATCGTCCACGATTCGGTTCCGGAATCGGAGTACGAGGAGACGCTGGCGAAAGGGAGGGCACTGATAAAGGCCATCGACGAGGCGCTCGAACGGGACACGCGGATTTTCGATGCAGTAGGATATCGTTTTGTAGACGATGTGTTCGGCGGCGCGAATCGTCGAACGTTTCGTCGCAGTGTCGAATCCTGAACGCACCGAGACGCCGCTATTTTCACGTTCCTTCGGGGACGATAATCGGGAACTCGTCCTCGACGACTCGAACGGGAACGCCGAAGACGCGTTCGAGGTTTTCGGGCGTCAACACGTCCGAATCACCGAGTGCGACGACTTCTCCATCGGCGAGCAACAGGAATCGGTCGGCGTATCGCGCGGCGAGGGTGATGTCGTGCATGGCGTAGACGACGGCGTTGCCGTCCCGACTCACGCGGGAGATGAGTTCGAGCACGTCGAGTTCGTGGCGGATGTCCAGGTCGCTGGTCGGTTCGTCGAGGACGAGCGAGGAGGGGTCCTGTGCCAGCGCGCGGGCGAGCATCACTTTCTGTCGTTGCCCGCCGCTGAGTTCGGTGAGGGAGGACATCGCCAAGTCGGCGATGTCGAGCGTGTCGAGCACCGCCGCGACCCGTCGTTTGTCCGCTTCGGTGGGCCGCCAGTTGAGATACGGTTTGCGCCCCATCAGGACGGCATCGAACACGGTCGAGGGGAAGTTCGAGGATTCCTGTTGTGGGACGTAGCCGACGCGGCGGGCGATGTCGTTCCGTGAGAGGTCCGAAATCGAGGTTCCGTCCAGCGCGACCGACCCGCGAATCGGCGACTGTAAGCCGAGTATCGTCCGGAGGAGCGTGCTCTTGCCGACGCCGTTCGGACCGAGGACGGCCAGCACCTCGCCGGGTTCGACGCGGAGCGTCACGTCTTCGAGGACGGGAACGCCGTCGTACCCGACCGCCAACCCATCGAGTTCGATGCTCACCAGTGGTCCCTCCCGTTGATGATGAGGTAGACGAACAGCGGCACGCCGATGAATGAGGTGACGATACCGACGGGCAGGACGATGGGCGAGAGCACGGTTCGGGCGACCGTGTCGGAGGCGAGGAGGAGCGCCCCGCCGCCGAGGCAGGACGCGGGAATCAGGAAGCGTTCGTCCCCGCCGACGAGTCGCCGGACGATGTGGGGCACGACGAGGCCGACGAAGCCGATGATGCCGAACAGCGAGACGACGACGGCGGTCAGAAACGAGGCGAGCACCATCCCGGTCAGGCGCGTCCGCTCGACGTTGACGCCGAGGCTTCGAGCGGTTTCGTCGCCCGCATCGAGCAGGTTGTACTCCCACGCGTTCCGCACGAAGTAGACCGTGGCGAGGAGGACACAAATCCAGAGGAACGCGTTCGACTTCCACGTCGCACTGCCCACGTCGCCGAACTTCCAGAAGACGAGTGTGGCGAGTTGGACGTTCGTCGCGAAGTACTGCATCGCCGTCGTTCCCGCCGTGAACAGCGACGCGAGCGCAATGCCGGTCAACAGCAGGGTTTCGGCGGACGCCCGCTTGTACTTCGCCACGGCGAGGACGAACCCCGTCGAGGCGAGCGACGTGAGAAAGGCACAGACCGTCGTCGTGTACGGATTGTGCAGGAGGACGGTCGTCCCGCTGTCCTGCACTGCCCCGGTGCCGAGGACGATGATGGCGAACGCCGCGCCGAACGACGCGGCTTGCGAGATGCCGAGCGTATATGGCGAAGCGAGCGGGTTTCGGAGCACGCTCTGGAGCACTGCGCCCGCGATGGCGAGGCCGAGTCCGGCACCGACGGCCGCGACGATTCGCGGCATGCGGATGTTCCAGACGACGGTCGAGTGAACTCCCGACGACCCGCCGAGCAGAATCGACGGCAGTTCCGAAATCGGCACCGCGATAGGCCCGGTGACGAGCGCGTATCCGGCCACGACGACGAGCACGACGGCGAACCCGACGATGAGGGAGAGCTTTCGTCGCGTTCGCTGGCGGTACTGGGAGAGCACCGTCGGATTGGGAAGCGTCGGTGGACTCCGTGGTCGTCACTGATTCGGCCGATTTCGCACGACCACCGGATTCCGCCGACTCCGTCGACTCACCCATCTCGTTCATCCATCTCTTTCCCTCTATCCGTTCACACTCACTGCCCGATTCTATCTTCCCGAACCCGCCGCCGTACGCGTTCTGCCGCCTCGTCGTACACCTTCGCCGAGTCGTCGTCCTTTCCGCTTCCGAGGAACTGGTCGTAGATGTCGTTTGCCTTCGTCTTCGGGTCCACGTCGCCGAACGCGTCGGGGTAACAGACCGACCCGATAGCGTAGGCGTCTGCCAGCGCCGTTCCGAAGTTGATCGAGTAATCGCGCGTCGGGAAGACGCCGAACACGTTCCCGTTCTCGATGGCGTCGATGGACCCGTACTTCGACCCCGAGAGGTCACTGTACGACTCCGTCCCGAGGTCCACGAAGAGGTACTCGGGGTTCCATTTGATGAGTTGTTCGGCGTCGATGGTGACGCGCGGCGCGCCCTTTTTCTTCTTCAACCCCTTCGTCACGTCGCCCGCGACGTTGTTCGTTCCGACGAACGAAAACGGCGGATACTCCGGTTGCGTGTAGAGCAAGACCGTGTTTTCCCCGTCCGAGGTAGCCGACGTAGGTTTTCGGCGGGTCGGAGACGTCCTGCGTTCGGGATTGCAGGTCGGAAATCGTCTGTCTTCGTGTACGAGACGAGCGATTTCGCGCGCTTCTCCCGGTTCAGACACGTTCCCGACCAGTCGGAGCGAGTCGTAGAAGTTCGGCCGGAGCGCGTCGTTCAGATCACCGGGGTCGATGGCGACGACGGGCGTGTCGAGCTTCTTCTGAAGGCCGTCGGCTTTCCCGGCGCTCGCGTAGGCCCAGATGACGAGGTCGGGGTTTTGCCGAAGCAGGAGTTCCGGGTCGGGACTCTTGCGGGAGCCGACCGACGGGAGTTGCTGTAGGTCGGGATTGGCGAGGTCGTAGGGACGGAACGGCCGTTTTTTGTTCTTCGTTTCGAGCTGTTCGACGCCCACGACGTGGTGTGTCGCGCCGAGATACGTGATGAACCGGAGCGCACCGGGACCCAACCCGACGACGCGTTCGACGCCCGTCGGGACGTCTACCGTTCGGCCTGCGGCGTCGGTCACTGTTTTCGTGCTGCTCTCACCGCCGTTCGAACTTTTCGCGGAGGTCGTCGCGTTCGTTCCACCTGCATCCGTCGCGCCGGTCGTGGTCGAACTGGTCGTCGTTCCACCGTCCTTCGACCCGGAACAACCGGCGAGCAGGGAGAGTCCGAGCGTGCCGGAGACCGCGCGCCCCAGAAACGTGCGTCGTGTCCGTCGCGTCCTCGCTCCTCGTGACCGCTGTTTCTCCATCGGTACAACGCTATCACCGCGAACCCATAATCGTTAGGAAGCGCGGTGTGATGGACGACCATGCAACTGCTCGTCGCCATCGACGACACCGACGACCTCGACAGTGAGTTCGGCACCGGAAAAGTGAGTCGTCGGCTGGGAAATCGGTTGGTCGAAGAAATCGACGTTCTCGACCTTCACGGGAGCGTTCGCCAGCAACTGCTCGTGGACCCTCGGGTTCCGTACACGACCCACAACAGCGCGGCGTGTCTGGTTTTCGATTGTACGCGCGAACCGAACGTCGATGCGGTCGTCTCGCTCGCGGGCGACTACCTCGAAACCGTGCAGGCACCCAACGCCGACCCCGGCCTCTGTGTGGCGTTTCGGGAGGAGGTAACTGACGCCGTTCGTCGGTTCGGAAAATCCGCCCAGAACGACGTGCTGGAAAAAGCGGATGCGTACACGCTTGCCGACGATGTCGGTCTCTTTCTGGAGGAGTACGGCGGAACCGGCGACGGCGTCATCGGCGCACTCGCCGCCGTCGGTCTGACGTGGGGCGGCAACGCGGGACGGTACATCGCGTTCGAGGGCATTCGGGAGTTCGAAGGACGAGTCGCGGTGGCGGCGATTCGAGCGGTCGGTATCACCGTCGTTTCGGACGACGGACGGGAAATTAGCGACGGAACCGTCGAGACGCACGGGTGGGTACGGCCACAACTCCGGGGTGGAACGCCAGTGCTCCCCGTCGAACGAACCGAATCCGGAGTCTGGGACGCCGAGTAACGTCGTCAAATAGCAGTAACAACACCGGGAGGGACGTTATGTGTCCCGTTCCTCATCGCGGTCGTCGTCCCGTTTCGCGGCGGCGACCCGACGGAGGAGGTCGGGCGTTCGCTCGTGACGGGGTGTCTGTGCGAATCGTTTGATTTGTCTGAAATCTTCGTCGGTTAATCCGGAGTCCATACTAATTGTGGCGATTCTATACGGTATATATTTATGCAAAATAGTGGCTTTTTTGAGCTATCGAATAGTTATCTCTTTGGTGACGCCCCTCGCTATATACTCTATATATCGGACCTCAGTCCGGATAGTGGGGTTTTTTATACAACGTCGTTGCCACCAAACAGTAGCCGAATTATGTCTCCTGGAAACCAACTGAGACCCCCTGAACCGACGATACCGGCGAAATCATCCCCGCGACAATTCGAGAGACGGGAGGGCGAACGAGTGAGCGAGACCATCATTCGCGCCGTCTCCGAACGAGAGCGACGTGGACCTGCGGAACATCGCGCCGCTATACGAGCGGATCGACCCCGACGCGCTGAACGATCTCTTCGAATCCAACTACGACGGGCGAGTTCCGAACGTCACCAGCGTCGAGTTCGATTACGGCGGGTACACCGTCGTCGTCCGCGGTTCCGGTATCGTCGAACTCCACTGATTTTCATCCATCCGCGTCGGTTGCGGTGATAGCGACCGCACGGACGCCGAACCCGTCCCGGAGAGCGGTTGCGATGGCCGTCCGGTCACGCACACCGGTGACGGTCAGTTCGGCGACCACGTCGACCGAGATATCCGTCGCTCGTGGGCGGAATCCGGCGTGGGAAACGTCGTGGACGGTTCGAACCGGCTCGATTTTCGTGATAACACGTCGCGCTGACGCCGTGAGCGTGCCATCCGTTCCGCGCGGAATCAACACTGTGAGCTCCGCAGTGACCGTCACTGGATGGAGTGCCTGTGACATACTGCTCCCGCGCGAATCGAACGCGCGACACTCGTGAACTGCCGGAGTCGGTGGAACCGATGGGGAGTCGGCGAACCGACGAGACCGGCAACGAGTGGGGTAGACCACTACCCGACGGGAGCGATGGAACGGAGTTGGACGGAGACGAACGGGATATATGCGACGAGACTTGCTCGAAGGAGTCGAGCGATATCTCTGGGCGTTCGCCAGCGAAGCCTCTCACGACGGTCACCGCCGAACGGTGACCGCCGGAGTTCGGACGGTTGCGGAGCCGTATCCGTTCCGGTTACGGCTATCCGCGAAGCGAGGGAAACCGGTGAATCGTCGAGTCGATTCGCCGGGCTCTACGCTCGATACCCAAACGGACACGCTAGTCGATAGGACGAACGCCGATGCCGGGACGGAAACAGGGTGGAAAAGAGCCAACTGGTGGCCCGAACCCACGCGGAGTCGGGTCTCTCTCGATTATGAATAATCGAAGAAAGCACCCGCCGTCGGTGGCAGTGGCGTCCGCCTTACGCGACGAGCGTGGGTGCAGTCCGAATGCGGTGAACATCCGTCAGACCATACCACCCGTCGCGTCCGCATGGGAGATTCGCTTTGGATGCTCCGGACAGAGCCATCCATGCGGAAATCCCGAACGCGGACACCCCGGCCTCGACGAGGACGGCGTGCAGTGGACGCGCTTGGGTGGTGGTGGTCATGATGGTCACTCGGATTCGGTCAGTTGGGTGTACCTTCACGTATTTTGGCGAACATAATAATCGTTATGCAACCATGAGATTGTCTAGGAATCCATGGTGGGGAGTGGTCGATTACCGACTACCACTCCACGATACTCTCGTCCCGCCAGAGCCGCCCGCTCGGACTTCCCGGTGGGAAACGCGCCAGCCACACCGGCGTCTCGGCACCCTTCTCGACGCTTCGCGGCGCGCCGGAGCCACCCATCTCGGTTCGCACCCATCCCGGGCAGACGGCGTTGACGATGAGGTCCGGATACTGCGTCGCCAGCGCGTCCGTGAACGCGTTTACGCCGGCTTTCGACACTCCGTAGGGGAGATGACCCGTATCGATACCGCCGTCGAATTGGCCGGACCCGCTGGAGAGAGTGACGACCCGTCCGCCATCGCGCTCGGTCAGCAACGACAGCGCGTGCTTCGTGACGAGTATCGGTCCGTGGAGGTTCGTTCGAAGCGTCGTTTCGATGGTCCCGTCCTCCAGCGATTCCAGTTTTCCCGTCGGTCCGTACGTCGCGGCGTTGTTCACCAACACATCGAGTCGGCCCGATTCGTCGGCGATCGTCTCCATCGCGGACCGAATCGTCGCCCTCGTCGGTCACGTCGAGTTCGAGCACCCGCTGGTCGGACGCGGTGACGTCGCTCGGATTCCGCGCTCCGGCGTACACCCGTGCGCCGAGGCTGGTCAATCCCGCCGCAATCGCCGCACCGATTCCCCGATTCGCGCCCGTAACGAGCGCGGTCTGTCCCTCCAGCGAGTCGTACACCTCGACGTTCATGGGGCGAATACGCCAGCCAGTCGCTTCCGCGTTGTGCCGATACGGACCGCTCCGTCGGTGGGGCAAGGTATTTCGTGTCCAAGAAAACTTCGTAACACCGCGGAAAAGAGGGTCGCTTCTCGACCGGTTCGGTCGATTACTGCTTTGCCTTCTCGCCGAACTTCTCGCGCACCTTGCGAATCTTGGGCTGGGCGTTCATCGTGCAGTAGGCGTCGTTGGGGTTGTTCTCGTAGTAGTCCTGATGGTAGCCTTCAGCCTCGTAGAACTGGAGAGGGGTTCGACTTCGGTGACGATGGGGTCCTCGAACGCGCCTTCGGATTCGAGGCCGTCGATGTACGTCTCGGCGACTTCCTTCTGCTCGTCGTCGTGGTAGAAAATCGCGGAGCGGTACTGCGTGCCCACGTCCGGCCCCTGTCGATTGAGCGTCGTGGGGTCGTGGATGGTGAAGAACACCTGTAGGAGTTCGTCGTAACCGACCACGTCGGGGTCGTACTCCAACTGGACGACTTCGGCGTGGCCGGTGTCGCCGGAGCAGACCGCTTCGTACGTCGGGTTTTCGACGTTTCCGCCGGCATAGCCCGACGTGACGGACTGCACGCCGTCGAGTTCCTCGTACGCCGCTTCGAGACACCAGAAGCAACCGCCCGCGAGTGTCGCTTTTTCGGTCATACCCCACAGTTGGTTCGCGAGGCGTTAAGAGTCTGCGGTGGCGGTTAGGTTTTCAGGGTCCGTACCTCTCCCCGGTCGGAGAACACCGGACGAGGGAGCTTTACCGCTCTCGAAACGCGATTATCGCAGCGATGCATTTATATACTTCTGAGCGCTTACATTGGGTTAGCGAGCACTCCTCACCAACGATTTTTCCGGGGATTGACTCCGATTCATTCCACCATGACGAGTACGAAAATCAAGCAGAACGACCAGCATCTCGTAGCGAACACCGAACGAAAGCGGACGGGGAAGCGCAGGCGCGAACAGGAGGACCCACGGACGGACGAGCAGACGGCAGAGCCGGAGGAATGTCCCGAGTGTGGCGGTAACCTCGTCACCGACTCGGAGCACGCCGAAACCGTCTGTAGCGAGTGTGGTCTCGTCGTGCAAACCGACGGCATCGACCGCGGTCCCGAATGGCGTGCCTTCGATGCGAGCGAACGCGACTCGAAGTCCCGCGTCGGGATGCCGACCACGAAGATGATGCACGACAAAGGGCTGTCGAGCAACATCGGCTGGCAGAACAAGGACGCCTACGGCCGGTCGCTCAGCCCGCGCCAGCGCGAGAAGATGCAACGACTTCGCACGTGGGACGAACGCTTCCGTACCCGCGACAGCAAGGAGCGCAACCTCAAGCAGGCGCTCGGCGAAATCGACCGGATGGCGAGCGCGCTCGGCCTACCGGAGAACGTCCGCGAGATGGCCAGCGTCATCTACCGCCGTGCGCTTGAACGAGGACCTCCTCCCGGGGCGCTCCATCGAAGGTGTCGCAACGGCGTCGCTGTACGCGGCGGCCCGCCAGAGCGGCGTCCCGCGCACGATGGACGAACTGACGACCGTCAGCCGTATCGACGGCATGGAGTTCAAACGTACCTACCGCTACATCGTGCGCGAACTCAACCTCGGCGTCCAACCCGCCGACCCCGAGCAGTATCTCGCCCGGTTCGAGAGCGAGTTCGACCTCGACCCGGCGACGAAACGCCGCGCACACGACCTGCTCAAGACGGCGAAGAAGTCGGGAATCACGAGCGGTAAATCGCCCGTCGGCCTCGCGGCCGCCGCGCTGTACGCCGCCGGACTCCTCGAAGGCGAGAAACTCACGCAGGACGAAGTCAGCGAGGTGTCGGACGTGAGCACCGTCACGATTCGCAATCGCTACCACGACCTGCTGACTGCGGCCGACGAGACGGACGCCCTACCGACGAGCGTCTCCGCCGACGAGGCGACCGCGTAATCGTATTTTTCCTTCGACGAACGACGACCGTGAGAGACATCTCTCCGCTATTTTTGTCACCGAAAAATACTTTATCTACCTGATCTGTTCATCGGACATGAACATGACGGGCGCTCATGGCGATTCTGGCGGGTGGCGGCGCAACCGTACTTTCGGTGTGTCCCTTTCCGTTATCGCTGTTCGGACACGAAACCCGAACGGTCCACCGAACGTATCACGTTGAGGACGGGACGTGGTTGACCGTCGATAACGACAACGGGGCGATGACCGTCGAGCGATACCACGGCGACGTCGTGAACGTGAAGATGGACGATGCACGGGCCGACGAGTCGGTCGCTCGATGCCACCGCTATCGACCACAGTCGAACGTCGGACGGACTTTTGCTGACCGTGAAACCCGGCGCGGACGACGTGAGCGTCGGGGTGACCGTCCAGTATCCGAAATCCACCACGCTACGAGGCATACACACGGACGACGGCGACATCGATGCGGACGTGTTCGCTACGGGGAACGCAATCGTCGAGACGCTGAACGGCAGTATCGACGTGAACGTGCTCGCTATCGACGGGGATACCGAGATTCGAACGGAGAACGGAACTATCGACGCTTCAGTCACACCCGACCTCGACGCGACGGTTTCCGCATCGACACAGAACGGGCATTTCCACGACGATGGTCCTCCGCCTCTCGGAGGGGCACACAAGCGAGATGGGTATCGACGGCATCCTCGGTGACGGGTCAAACGACCTCTCGATAACGACGGAGAACGGGGATATTTCCCTCTCGTCCGTCTCCGAATAGCCCGTCAGCGAATCAGCGAAAGTCGCGTTTTCTGCTTCGTTTTCGACCCCGGCCGAATGTCCGACAGCGCGCCGACCGTCGGGCCGTTGACGACCGTCACGGTTCGTCCGTGCCGGACGAGTCGGAAGGCGTCGGCGAACGGCCCGTTGGGGATGCGCCACGTGTTCGGGCCGACGCGCCGTGCGTGCTTGCCCCGGAGCAACTTCCGGTAGGCCCGCTCGAACTGGACTGCGTCGCGGTTCGTCTCCCACTTCGTCCGCCACACGTAGCCACGCTTTTTGCTGCTGTGATACGGCCAGAGGCGGTCGTTCGCCCACCCGTCGGAGGGACGACTGGAGTAATCGAACAGGTCGTACTTTCCGTTATCGGGGTTCTGGAACCGTTGCCAGTGAATTATCGGATTGCCGCCTGTCCGGCCCTGATACCAGAACATGGTGTAGATGCCCGCTTCCCCAACCGTCTGTGAGCCGTTCGTGCCGTGCTTACCGTACAGTTTCCACCCGTTCGTCGCCTGTTCGCCGAGATGGAGCGGGGCGGGTGGTTCGTTTCGTTCGTGCGGGTGGATGACCGCCTTGGACGAGTCGGGCGGATTTCGATACTGCTCGGTCACGGCCCGCCACCCGCCCGAATCGTACTTCGAGGCGACGTACGCCGGTCCGTCCGAGTAGGGTTGGATGAGCGCAACCTGCATGGCGAGGTTGTACGGTGGGAGTTTGCCGCCGCCGTACGGTGTCCGCTTCCGGGCGATTTGCACCTTCCCCACGCACTGCCAGGAGTTTCCACAGCGGTTCGCGTAGCGCTTTTCGACGTACGTCGCCTCGCCTTCCGTCAAGCCGTCGTGCCCGCGTCGTTCGTCCATCGAGTTCGAGTGGAGTTGCGGCGACGACAGGTTCACGTGCTGGTCCTGCATCGCGTGTGTGAGTTCGTGAACCAGCGTCGCGTTGTCGATTCTGCCCTTCCCGTTCGTGATGACGTACACCCGATTTTGCCCTGGGAGATAGAATCCGGCGACGCGGTCCTGCAAGAGCGTGGTCTGCTGGCGGGCGGCGTCGGCGCGTTCGCCGGTGACGAACAGTCCCTCCCATAGTTGGTTCTCCCAGGCACGCTCCGACGGGTTGTAGCTGTTCGCCGCCTGTCGGCGAACGAGTGCGCGATAGTCGTCCCGCGGCAACGCTTTGACCGTCACGGAGCGTGTGAACTCCTCCTTTCGGATGAACTCGACGCGAGCCATCGCCCGCGCGACGTAGCGCTGTTTTTCGGCGTCCGACAACCCGTCGCGCTGGTTCACGTTAATACTCTCGTTGTACCAGTAGTCGTGTTCCCAGCCGATAACGTCCGAACTCGGGTCCTGCGGGTGGTTTCCCGCGCGTTTCGTGTGTCCATTTCCAGTAACCCCACTATCCACACCACCCCCGCCACTCCCGTTGGCCAGCACGGTACCGATTGGTGCGGTGCAGACGAGCAAAGCGACGACGACTACCCCCACAAATCGCATACCGATGACACGAGCGGGTAGGGCATAACGGTTGACCGTTGTATGTGGTTTCCCGTCGCGTCGAATTTGTCCACGTCGTCGTGAACGTTTAGGGGTAGTCGAACTACTGACTGCCGACGTCGAATACGACCGTTCGGGTAGCCGAACGTCTCTCCCGTCATCTTCCGGGACCACTATTTACCGGTGAGAAGACAGAAAACCTAAGTTATCAATAGAGCTACTTGGTATCGTGGAACGAGATACCGCCCGTGTCGTCGTCATCGCCCTCCTCTGTATTCTCGCCATCGCGTTCGCCGCCGCGACCCTGAACTCCACCATGGAGAACGGGTCGGGGAACGGCCTCGGTGGCGGACCCGGGGGGGTCGGAGGCAGTCAAACGAACCGGTCCAGTCCGAAGATGCCGATGAGCGGCGGAACGGCGGGCTCGCTGGTCAAACTCCCGTGTTATCCCATCCTCGATTCGACGGCGGCCATCCTCGGTATGCTCGTGGCGTTTCTACTGCTCGTAGCGCTTGCCTACCGGAAGGCCGGCGGTCTCGGTGCCATCGCGGTCGTCGGGCCGGTCGGCGTCCCGTTGTTGCTCGTCCACGCGCTGTTGACGGCGTGTACCGTACCGACTGCGGGTGGCAGTCTGTTTGCGGCGATGAATCGGAGTAACATGTCGCTACCGAAAGGTGGAACCGGCGGAATCGGAAACGGGGCGAACGGCACGTCAGCCCCGTCCGTTATCATGTTCGTCGTCCTCGGCGTCGCGCTCCTCGGAGCCGTCGTCCTGCTCGTTCGGAGTTCCGCCGGGAACGAGGAGACGACGCCGGACGCCGAGAGCTTACAAGAGGACCAAAGCGACATCGCCGCGGTCGGCCGAGCGGCCGGTGAGGTCGCCGACCGAATCGAATCCGAATCGAGCGTCGAGAACGAAGTGTACCGAGCGTGGCGCGAGATGACCGGGTATCTGAACGTCCCCTCGCCACAGTCCAGCACGCCGGGCGAGTTCGCGTCGGCGGCGGTGGCCGCCGGGATGGCCCCGGATGACGTAACCGAACTGACGAGCGTCTTCGAGGAAGTTCGGTACGGTGGCTACGATGCCAGCGAGGACCACGAGCGACGGGCGATAGACGCGCTTCGTCGCATCGAGCAGGCGTACGCGGACGACGAGGGGGACGACGAATGAAACTCCGAACGGTCGTCACGGCCGTCGGACTCCTCGCCGTCGGGTGGGGGATTGCGGTCCTCGCGGCACCCGGTCTGGCGACGATATTCCCCCTCCAGGAGATATTCGTGAAGTTCGTCGGACTGCTGGCGTTCGTCCAAGGGCTTCGCGTGGTTCAGCGGCGGCGGCACACCGACATCGAAGGGGCCGAGACGGGCGACCCCGAGACGAACGTGACGCTGGCGACTCCCGGCCACGAGTTCGACGAACTGCTTCGAACCGTGCACGTCGGCCACCGAAAACGCCTCATTCGGTCACGGAAGGAACTCAGAGAGCGCCTCGAAAGCTCGCTCACGGCCGCCATCGTCAGACGACACGGCTGTTCGGACGACGAGGCACGAACCCAAATCGAGACGGGAGCGTGGACGGGCGACCCAGAGGTCGCCGCGTTCCTCGGCGGGCCGTCCGCACCGCGTCAGTCGTGGCGCGAGTGGTTGCGCCAGTCGTTCGGTAGCGAGACGGCGTTCCAACGCCGCGCGCGGAAAACGGCCGACGCCGTCGCACAGTACGTCGAGGAGAGCCAATGAACGTCATTCGTGAGACCAATCGCTGGCACGGCGTGAGCGCGATGGCGCTCCTCGCCGCCGGTGTCGGCGTCTTCACCGAAAGCCCGGTGACACTCCTCGTCGGCGTCGTCGGCGTCGCGTTCGCGGCGTACGCCCGAACCGCAACACCGCCATCGACCGAGTTCGAGTTGACACGGGTGGTCCGCGACTCGACACCCGCGCCGGGCGACGAAACCGAAGTCGAAGTGACCGTCGAGAACGTCGGTGACGGGACCGCTCCGGACCTTCGAATCATCGACGGCGTCCCGGAAGGACTTCGCGTGACGGCCGGGTCGCCCAGAATCGGAACCGCGCTTCGCCCCGGCAAACGGGCGACGTTCACGTACACTGTCGAGGCGGTTCGCGGCGACCACGTGTTCGACCCCGCACAGGCCATCGCCCGGGACTTCAGCGGTGCGCTCGAACGGGAGTTCGAACTCGAAGACGAAACGACGATTTCGTGTACGTCGCAACTCGAATCGACCGCCGAGGACGTGCCGCTCCGCGAGCAGACGATTCGCCACGTGGGGCGGGTGACGACCCGCGAGGGTGGTACTGGCATCGAGTTCTTCGCCACGCGGGAGTATCGCCCCGGCGACCCGCTTTCGCGCATCGACTGGAAACGGAAGGCCCGCACGGGCGAGTTGACGACCGTGGAGTTCCGCGAGGAGCGGACGGCGACGGTCGTCCTGCTCGTGGACGTGAGAAAACAGGCGTATCTGACGAAGGACGATGAGGACCCCGGCGCGGTCGAACACTCGATTCGCGCCGCGGGCGACGCGTTCAGCGCGCTCCTCGACAACGGCGACAGGGTCGGCCTCGCCGCGCTCGGACCGAAAGACGCGTGGCTCCCCCCCGCCACCGGCGAAACCCACCGCGTCGAAGCGCGGGAACTGCTCTCGCACGCGAGCGCGTTCGCCCGGACGCCGTCGGATGAACCGTTTTATTCCACGATGGCGCTCCGCTGGCTTCAACGGCGACTACCGGCCGATGCACAGGTGGTGTTTTTCTCCCCGCTCTGTGACGACTTCGCCCCGAAAATCGCGCGACGACTCGACGCTACCGGTCACGCCGTCACGGTCATCAGTCCGAACCCGACGACGGACGCGACGGCCGGAGAACGACTCGCACAGGCCGAACGAACACAGCGACTGCAGTCGATTCGCTCCAGCGGTATTCGGGCCGTGGACTGGGACCCAGACGAGTTGCTTGGCGTCACGCTGGCGAAGATGAACCGGCGGTGGGCACGATGAGCGGCGCGGAGGCCTCCGAACGAACCATCGACCGCTCCCCGGCGCGGGTGAGCCAACTGCTGTCGGTTATCGCCGCGTCCGTCGCGCTCGGCGCGAGCGCGCTGTTCGGCGGCATCGGCGCGCTGTTCGGCCTGCTCGGCTTGCTGTTCGTTGCTGGCGGCGTCGTCCGCGGTTCGCGTCGCTTCGTCACAATCGGAGGGGGTGTCCTCCTCGTCGGAATTCTGGCCGGGAGTCTCGTCTCGGCACCACCGGAACTCCTGCTTCCCGGCGCGATAGCGACGGTCCTCGCGTGGGATTTCGGCGAGCAAGCCATCAACGTCGGCGAGCAGTTGGGCCGCGAGGCTGACACACAAACCCTCGAAATCATGCACGCCGCATCGAGCACTATCGTCGGCATCGCGGCGGGCGGCCTCGGCTACGGCGTGTATCTGGCCGGCGGCGGCGGCAAACCCGTGACCGCGCTGGTGTTCCTGCTGATAGCGATGCTGGCGCTCACGTCGGCACTGCGGGCGTGAGAAGGGTCGGCGATTTTCCCTCGGTTCCGAACCGGTCGGTTTTCCCTGTTATCGAAGGTTGCGACGCGTTTTTCCGTCGATTCGTGATAGTCCTCGAACGGCTAGCTCCGCGAGTCGCCAGACGAGCGTCACGCAGACGAGAAAGACGGCCGACAGCACCAACCCGAGACAGAGAAGGAGTCCCGGGATGAGTTGGTGGACGAACCCGGCCACCAGCGTGAGGACGATTCCACTGCCGATGAGAACTCCCGCCCCTTTCAGCGCGAGGCGTTGCCAGCGGTTGAAGCCGAGTGGGTCGGTGAGTCCGGTCAATGCGGGGAGAATCACGCCGATTGCAGCAACGCCGAGTGCTAAGATGGCAATCGTTCCGCCGAAAATCACCGCCATGCCCTGCGCGAACCCGTCACCCTGGGGCGACGGTGGTGGCATCGTCGCCAACTTGTAAAGGATGAAGGCCGCAATCCCGCCTCCACCACCGACGAGGAGAACGCGGATGGCGGTGAGGAGCGCGGACTTCTTGCTAAATGACATCGACGAGATAATTGTCTGACTAGTGATATGAAATTTCTGCGGAGGTAAACGAGAACCGAAAAAGGCGTCTGCGGACTACTCCACCGTCGGCACCGGCACGCTGTCCAGCACCGATTCGACGATTTCGTCCTTTCGCACGTTGTTCACCTTCGCGTCCGGGGTGAGGACGACGCGGTGGGCGAGGACGGGATAGGCAACGCGTTTGACGTCGTCGGGGGTGACGAAATCGCGGCCCTGCATGGCGGCGCGGGCGCGGGTCGTTTCGAAGAGGCACTGGGTCCCACGGGGGGAGACGCCGACTTCGACGCGGCGGTCCTCGCGCGTCTCGCGGGCGATGGCCGCCATGTATTCGAGCAAGTCCTCCTCGACGCGCACCGTTTCGGGGACCGATTGGAGGTCGGTGACGAGTCGGTTGTCGAGAACGCTATCCATGGTCGGACTCTGGCTGTCGCGGCCCGCACGGCGGCGGAGGAGTTCGATTTCGCCGTCGAGTTCCGGGTAACCGAGGCTGGTTTTGACGGCGAAGCGGTCCACCTGCGCTTCGGGGAGCGGGAAGGTTCCCTCCTGTTCGACGGGGTTCTGCGTGGCGATGACGAAGAACGGCTTCGGGAGTTCGCGGGTGTCGCCGTCCACCGTCACCTGCCCCTCTTCCATCGCTTCGAGGAGCGCGGCCTGCGTCTTCGGCGGCGCGCGGTTGATTTCGTCGGCGAGGACGACGTTGGCGAAGATGGGACCCTCGTTGAACTCGAACTGGCGGTCCTGTTCGTTGAACACGTGGGTCCCCGTCACGTCGGCCGGGAGCAGGTCCGGGGTGAACTGCACACGGCTGAACGAGAGACCGAGTGCGGTGGCAAAACTCCGTGCGGTGAGGGTTTTTCCGGTACCCGGCACGTCTTCGAGGAGGACGTGGCCCTGTGCCATGACACCGAGGAGGACTGTTTCGAGGAATTCACGGTCGGCGATGACGGCAGTTCCGATCGCGTCGAGGACGGATTCCGCCTTGGAGTTCGCGTCTGTAACGTCCATGAAATATCACGCGACGGCCATCGATTTTAATGTGGTGGTCGCATAGGTTCGCGTGGTCCAAATCGAAACCCATAAAGTGGAAAGCATGGTACTGGAAAGTGAGCCGAGATAGCCTAGCCCGGCCAAGGCGGCAGATTCGAAATCTGCTGTCCTCACGGACACGGGAGTTCAAATCTCCCTCTCGGCGTTTCTTTCACGAGCTAACCGGCGAGCACACGCTACGCGGTGCTCGCCATAGTGCGAGTGGGAGAACGGTCGCGGGACGATTTGGGCAGGCGAGTCGCATGCCCACGAAGTGGAACGGAGTGGAGCGAGCAGGAACGTCTCGACGTGTTCAAATCTCCCTCTCGGCGCTTTTCCAAACACAACTTGACCAGTCGAGACGGTGCGAGCGACAGCGAGGCGAAGAGATGAGCTTTTAGGTGTGGCATCGCCAACCGACGGCATAGAGAACGCGGCTGTCTCACCCACACGCCAATGATTCTGGTCATCGACAACTACGATTCGTTTGCTTACAACCTCGTCCAGTACCTCGGGGAGTTCGCAGACGAGGTGGTCGTGCGGCGGAACGACACCATCGACGTGGTCGGCATCCGCGACCTCGACCCGGACGGAATCGTCGTCTCGCCGGGACCGGGAACGCCGGACGATGCGGGGGTTTCGATGACCGTCTTTTCGGAAACGACCTATCCCGCACTCGGCGTCTGTCTGGGTCATCAGGCGCTCTGTGCGGCCCACGGCGCGGACGTCGGTCACGCGTCCGAAGTCGTCCACGGGAAACCATCGACGGTGACACACGACGGGAACGGAATTTTCGACGGACTGCCCGAGGAGTTCGACGTCGGGCGATATCACTCGCTGGCGGTCGAACGCGACGACGTTCCGGACGCGCTGGTCGAAACGGCGCGGACGGCGGACGAGCGCGGCATCGTGATGGGGGTTCGGCACGCGACCCTGCCGCACGTCGGCGTACAGTTCCACCCCGAGAGCATCCTCACCGACGAGGGAAAGCACCTCGTGCGAAACTTCCGTGAACTCTGTGAAGCGGAGGGGAAATGTACTACCACGTGAACGGCGACCTCGTTCCGGCCGACGAGGCGACCGTGAGCGTCCGCGACCGGGGGTTCATGTACGGCGACGCGGGCTTCGAGACCCTGCGCGCTTACGGCGGAACCGTGTTCGAGTGGGACGCACACGCCGAGCGCCTGCAAGCGACCTGTGACGCGCTCGCGCTCGACCACGGGATTTCCGACGAGGAACTACGGGGCCGAATCCGCGACACGCTCGACGCGAACGACGTGCGGGATGCCTACGTCAAACTCTCGATTTCGCGGGGGGTCCAACCCGGCAAACTCTCCCCCGGACCGGCGGAAAATCCCACGGTCGTCGTGATGGTCTCGGAACTCCCGCGCGCGGGCGTCAAGGGAACGCCAGTTTGGGACTGCCCGGCGACCGCCGACACCGTCGAGACGCGCCGCGTGCCCGACGCGGCGCTCCCCGCCCACGCGAAGACGCACAACTACCTGAACGGAATCCTCGCCCGCCTCGAAGCAGGGAGCGACGCCGACGAAGCCATCATGCTCGATTCGACGGGTGCGGTGACCGAAGGAGCAACGAGCAACCTGTTTTTCGTCCGCGACGACGTGCTCCATACGCCGTCGCTCTCGGGACCCGTGTTGCCCGGAATTACACGGGATGTCGTTCTTTCACTGGCTGACGACGCCAGCATCCCGACCGAGACGGGGCGTTACGAACCCGATGAGGTTCGGGAAGCCGACGAAGCGTTTCTGACGAATACGACGTGGGAACTCCGCCCGCTCGCTCGCATGGACGACGCCACCGTTGGCGGCGGTCCCATCACGTCCGAGCTCGCTGGCGCGTTCGACGCGTTGGTCGAATCGCGTCACTACGATTTGGAGCGGTAGACGGCGGACGGAGAGGATACACGCCCGGTTTGAAAACGCTCAACTTCCCTCGGGAGCAAGCACAGGGAAATGGACGAGAACAGCCGAATCACCCCTGTCGAGGAGATTCCCGACGACACCACCCTCCTGTTCACGGTTCGGAAGGGCTTCGACGAGGAGGAAGCCATCCTGGTCTCCCGCGACGGCGACGTCCGAGCGTGGCGAAACTACTGCCAACACTGGACCGACGTGCGCCTCGACAAGGGCGACGGCGCGAGCATGCGCGACGGCGAACTCGTCTGTGGCAAACACGGCGCGCTGTTCGAAGCCGACTCCGGCGTCTGCACGTACGGTCCCTGCGAAGACGCCGTTCTGGACGAAATCGAAATCGCCGTCGAGGACGGTGTCGTCTACCTCACCGACCCCGACTACGAGTTCGTCGAACGGGGCTCGTCGATTACACACGACCTCTCGTCCAACCGCTCCCTTGGTTTCGAATAAACGGCAGTCGAGCTAGCGGATGATGTTCGATTCCAAATCGCGCGGGAAGTAGGTCAGGGTCTCGGTGCCGTTCTCGGTGATAGCAACCGTATCGGAGTGCCGGTAGCCGTAGGTGTCGGTGTAGAGACCGGGTTCGATGGTGTACACGTGGCCGGGTTCCATCTCGGCGTCTCCCTCCTCGACGTGGTCGGACCAGCCGTGGTCGATGTACGGTGGTTCGTGCCCGCCCATGCCGATGTTGTGGCCGACGTGGTGGCGGGCGAGGTCCGAAACCCCCTGCTCCTCGAAGTAGTCCGTCACCTGCTCGTCCACGTAAGCCAGCGGAACGCCGGGGCCGAGGGCGTCGATGGCGATGGTCTGGGATTCGAGCATCAACTCGAAGTAGTGTTCCTGTTCGTCGGTAGGGTCGCCGACGAACATCGTGCGCTCCAGTTCGGAATAATAGCCATCGACGTTGGCGGCGGCACCCGTGATGAGCACGTCGCCCTCCTCGATTCGGCGGTTGGCGGTGTGGCCGTGGGGGAGCGCGGTCTGCGGGCCGGTGATGTACCCTGCGTGGGCCGGACCGCTCCCTCGTGTGCGCGCAACGTAGGTGTCCCCGAGGGTATCGAGCATGGCGCGGGAGGCGTCCGTGGACGCACGCTGGCTGACGGTCGCGGGGTGAGCGCCCGGTTCGGTGTAATCCGCGAGGTACTGGTGGGCGAGGTTACCCCATTTCGCGGATTCGCGGATGAGGTCGATTTCGGCGTCCGACTTCGCCCAGCGCATTCGGTTCACCCACGCTTGGGACTCCACTTCGACGTGCTCGGAGAGCGCGGGACCGCTGTAGCCCATCACGCCCGGCGCGCCGTCGCCGTCCGCCACGACGGATTCGGCACCGAGTCCCGAGAGCATCTCGGCGGCGACGTGAATCGGTTTCCCGCCGGGGTAATCGAAGTAGTGGTGGACCGCGTCGATTCGGGGATTCGGTTGAACTCGCTCGACTTCGAGGCGTGGCACCGTGATTTCCACGCGGTCGTCGGTGACGGCGAGGACGACCGGCCGCTCGGTCTGGATGTGGTCGAAGCCGGTGAGGTATTCGATGCTCGTCGCGCCGAACCAGACACCGGCGTCCGCGCCGTGGTCGGATATTCGCTCGCGAACGTCCGCGAGTCGGGTGTCGAACTCGGAGTCGGGAAGTCGTGTGGACATGGGGCATGGTTCACAGGAACGGAGTAAAAGCGTTGACCTGCCGGAAGCCGTCCTCACCGATTCGGAATATCGAAACCCGACGTTTACAGTCCGTTATGGTCCACTTAACCCGATTTCGAGGGGTATTCTTTACTATCCGGCAGGTGTGGTTGCATCGGATGATACCGCCCGACCTCGCGGTTCATGTCGGGGTGGCTACCCCGGAACCCATGGGAGCGGTGGTCGTGTGGTTCACATTCGGAGTGACGACGTTCGCGCTTCGACGTCCGAATCCACCCCTCCAACTCTCGATTTCGTTGCTGGCCGGTCTCACAGCCACGGTCGTCGCATGGTTGGCACTCCTGTTCGTCGTCGCGCACGGACGATACGTCACGGAATCCGTCGCCCTCGGGAAATACCGGAAAGGCCCGTTCCACGACCGCAATCCGAGAGCGGGAAGTAAACGCGTGGACTTGGACGAGCGAGAAAAGCGAGACGGGGACGAAGACGAATGACCGACGAATCGTCGCCGTTCGGCGAAATCGAGGAAGCCGAGGGGTCGGATTTTGCCCGGGAACTGTCGCTGTTCGACATCGTCATCATCGGCATCGGCGCGATGGTCGGGGGGAGCATCTTCGTGTTGACGGGGTTGGCCGCCGGGGAGTCCGGCCCGGCGCTCGTGTTGGCCTTCGCGCTCAACGGTGTCATTACCATCTTCACGGGGATGGTGTACGCCGAACTGGGCAGTGCGTTCCCCGAACCGGGCGGCGGCTATCTCTGGGTTCGCACCGCACTGGGGCGGTCACAGGCGTTCATCTCGGGATGGATGAGTTGGTTCGCCCACGCCGTCGCGGGGTCGTTGTACATTTTGAGTTTCGGCTCGTTTCTGACGCTCATCGTCGAATATTTCGGGGTCGCCACGTTCGGTCTCTCGCCGTCCGATTTACAGAAAGTGTTTGCAGTATTTGCGGCGGCCGTCTTCACGTTCGTCAACTATCGCGGTGCAAAGGAGACCAGTCGGGCGGAGAACGTCGTGACGGTCCTCCAGTTGGCGGTGTTGTTCGTCTTCATCGCTGTCGGTATCGGGACCCTGTTCGGCGAACCGCATCCGGCCACGAACTACGAACCGTTCTTCCCGAACGGCGTCGGCGGCGTCTTTCTGGCGATGGGGCTGACGTTCATCGCGTTCGAAGGGTACGAAATCATCGTCCAGTCGGGACGCGAAGTCGTCAACCCGCGCGAGAACATTCCGAAAGCCGTCTTCTACTCCATGCTGGTCGTCGTGACCATCTACATTCTGGTCGGGGCGGTGCTTTTGGGTGCGGTCCACATCACGCCGCAACTCCTCCGAACGGCCCGCCACACGAGCAGTATCGGCGGGAGCACGGTGCAGACGCTCCCCAAAAATCCGGCGCTGTGGCAGGTGCTCGGCCATCTCGGCGAGTTCGGTCTCGCACAGGCCGCCGGGCAGTTGCTCCCGTTCGGAACGCTCGTCGTGCTCCTGACCGGGATTCTCTCCGCGCTCGCCGCGCTCAACGCGACGACGTTTTCGAGTTCCCGCGTGGGCTACGCGCTGGGCAACGACCGCGTCTTTCCCGACGTGTTCAGTCGTATCCACCCCGAACACCGGACGCCGCATCTCTCCGTTCTCCTCTCCGGCACGCTCATTACCGTCATGGCGGTTACGCTCCCGCTGGCACAGGTTGCGGCGGCGACCGACCTGATGTTCCTCCTGTTGTTCTTACAGGTGAACTACTCGATGATACGCCTCCGCCGTGAACACGGCGACGAACTCGATTACGGCTACGTCTTGCCGTACTTCCCCGTCGTGCCTATCGTCGGCATCGTCACGAAACTCTTTCTCGCCGTTTACTTCTTCAACTACAGCCCCCTCGCGTGGTACATCGCGGGCGGATGGATACTGCTCGGGGTTGCTGTCTTCTTTCTCTACTCCCGCGGTCGGATTCGTGAGACGGAAATCGCGCGGGAAATCCGCGTCGTTTCGGAGGAACGGGAACCGACCGAACGCCCGTACCAAGTGCTGGTCCCGATAGCGAACCCGGAGAGCGCGAAATCGTTGGTCGAACTGGGGAGCGCCATCGCCCGACGAAACGACGGGGAAGTCCTGCTGACGAGCATCGTCACTGTCCCCGTCCAGACGCCGCTCGAAGACGGCCAGGGGTTCATCGGCGACCAGCGCGAGATGCTCGCCGAAGCGATGGCCTACGCTCCCGACGATATACCCGTCCACCGAACCGTCACGCTCGGACGGTCGGTCGGACGCAGTATCACGAACGTCGCACGCCAGCGGAACGCCGAACTCGTCCTCCTCGGGTGGCGCGGACAGCAAAAACGAACCCGGGAGAACGTCCTCGGTTCGACCATCGACTACGTCGTCGAGAACCCACCTTGCGACGTGGCGGTTGCCAAGATGGCACCGGACAGGGAACCCGGCGAGATTCTGGTGCCGATGACTGCCGGGCCACACTCGGTATTTGGAGTCGACATCGCGGCCGCGTTCGCACACGCGTGGGACGCCGACGTGACGCTCCTGCACGTGCTCAAATCCGACGATACAGGATTGGAAAACGTCATGACCACCCACCAGCAGGAACTCGCCGACGAAGGATTGGACGTTTCGACGGTCATCGTTTCCGGCGGTGACGTAACGGAATCGGTTCTCGAATACGCCGGCGAGGAGGGAATAGACACCCTCGTCATGGGCGCGGCCCGGGAAGGAATCCTCCGCCGAGTCATCTTCGGCGATATCCCCGAACGCGTCGGCAAGCGGTTCGACGGACGCACGGTCATGGTGAAAAAACACTCGCCCGCACGCTCGACGGTTCGCCGGTTGGCGAGGAAGTGGATGGGAAGGCGACGGGAGTAAACGGCACTATCACCGTCTTCGGCGCGATTGATGCCGGATAGACGAGCGATTAACGAAACGTATTACAATAAGAGTCCGTTTTCAGACCTGAGCAAATGCCGACGTATTCCGCCGATTTTCCTATTACCGCTGGTTATCTCACTACCGTCGACACGCGTCGTTGTCTCGCTCGCTCCGCTCGCGGGCATACGACTCGCTGGCCCAAATCGTGTCGGGTTGGGACGTTTCACTGCTCCACGTCGTTCGCAGTAAAAGTCCGCCCTCCCCGATTTGAACGGGGGACAAGTCGATCTACAGTCGACTGCTCTACCAATCTGAGCTAAGGGCGGGCACGCACTTTCACCTATCCCCGTCTCGGACTTAAGAATTATTATTCGGTCCCGGGCGTCGGACGGACGGAAGGTTCAAGTAGCATAAACTCAGTATATCCGGAAACGGATCTATACGAGAGATCGAGATGAGTAAAATTACATTTCGCGCGGACGACGACCTGGTCAAGCGAATCGAATCGCTTGATGCCTCGAAGAGCGAAGTGATGCGCGAGGCGCTCCGCCAGTATCTCGACGGGTCCGAAAGCACGGACGAGGAGCCGACGCTCGATGCAGTCGTCGCCAACCGCGTCGACGAACTCGTCGACCAGCGGCTCGCCACGGACGTGACGGGCCGCGACGGCGGACGGGACATCAACGTCAACGTCACACTCGAAGGTGCCGGAACGACGCGCGCACGGGAAGAACCGTCGACGGCTGGAACGGAAGAACGCACACAGCCGACTCCTGCGGACGCGGGACACGCCGAAAACACCTGTCACCAGTGCGGTGAATCGCTGGACGGGGGTCACGTCTACTGCCCGAACTGTGGCGAGAAAGCCACACATCGCGTGTTCTGTGACTGCGGCGACGAACTGCGCTCCGACTGGGCGTTCTGCCCCGGCTGTGGCCGACGAACTCCGTCAGCGGACGTTTTGGACTCGTCGTAAAACGATTGTTTTACAATCGCCGTTAATTATATATGCAATGGCTTTGTGGATACTTCTACGTAAGACGATTGTCTTACGCCATTCGAAGACGGTCGAAGCCGGGTGTCTCGACCGATAAAACGGCGTAAGACGAACGAAACAATATCCGCGTGTCGTCTTACCAAACAAGGGGAACCTACTATGGAGCGCGTGACACTACGAATCCCAAAGCAACAAATCGAAGAAGTCGAACAGATGGTCGAAACCGGCGAATTCCCGAACCGCAGTGAAGCGATTCGAGCCGCAGTACGGGACATGCTCAACGAGCATGACAACGCCGGAACCGAGACCACGAACAAGCGCACGTGGGCAAAGGTGTAAACGATGCAAGATATCGTTCAAGAAGCGCTGGAAAACGCAGAGAGCGAACAGCGCGAGATGGAAGCAGCGACCACGAGTGAAGAGTTTGGCGACCCACGAATCGTCATCGTCGGCTGTGGTGGTGCGGGCAACAACACCATCAACCGACTGTACAACATCGGTGTCGATGGCGCTGACACGGTTGCCATCAACACCGACAAACAGCACTTGAAGATGATCGAAGCCGACACGAAGATCCTCGTCGGCAAATCCCTCACGTCCGGTCTCGGTGCGGGTGGCGACCCCTCGATGGGCGAGCGCGCGACCGAGATGGCGCAGGGAACGGTCAAGGAAGTGCTCGGCGACGCCGACCTCGTCTTCGTGACCGCAGGCATGGGCGGCGGTACCGGCACCGGTGCAGCACCGGTCGTCGCGAAAATCGCCAAAGAGCAGGGCGCAATCGTCGTCGGAATGGTCTCCACGCCGTTCAACGTCGAGCGTGCCCGCACGGTAAAAGCCGAGGAAGGACTGGAAAAGCTTCGCAACGAAGCCGACTCCATCATCGTCCTCGACAACAACCGACTGCTCGATTACGTCCCGAACCTACCCATCGGCAAGGCGTTCTCGGTCATGGACCAGATCATCGCCGAGACCGTCAAGGGTATCTCGGAGACGATTACCCAACCGTCGCTCATCAACCTCGACTATGCGGACATGTCCACCATCATGAATCAGGGCGGCGTCGCCGTGATGCTCGTCGGTGAGACACAGGACAAGAACAAGAGCGACGAAGTGGTGCGCGATGCGATGAACCACCCGCTTCTCGACGTGGACTATCGCGGCGCATCCGGCGGTCTCGTCCACATCACGGGTGGCCCCGACCTAACCTTGAAAGAGGCGGAAGGCATCGCGGCCAACATCACCGAACGCCTCGAAGCGGACGCCAACGTCATCTGGGGCGCTCGCATTCAGGAGAACTACAAGAACAAGGTTCGCGTCATGGCTATCATGACCGGCGTCCAGAGCGCACAGGTGCTCGGCCCGACGACACAGAAACAGGCCGACCGCTCCCGACAGAAGATGCGCGACGTCGATGCACAGTCCTACGACAGGGGCGAACGCGAACGGCCAAAACAGCGCAAAAGTACCTTCGGTGCCCAGAGCGACGGTGGCCGAAGCGAACTGGAGAAAAACAACGGCCTCGACGTTATCCGATAACCGTCTCGTCTTATTTATCCTCGTTTTCTTCGGGTCTCGATTCAGAGCCAGCAGATGGTGCTATTCTTCGCCAGTCCGTGCGACGACGTAGAGAACACCGTCGTTCAGCACAGGACCGGGACGATGTGCCAATCGACGTTCAGTCGTTTGTTCTCGGCCGTAAATCCGCATACATCTTCCCGTCGCTGACGATCGGATATTGCTTGCGTTGCATCCGAAACTCGACCACTCACCGTTTGTCTATAGATCTGTCTCTCGGGGTCGGGGTGTTCGTCCACACCTGCTTTCGGCGGGTCGTCGGCGTTCGTCATACATTCGGTAAACATCGAGGCAAGACACGCACGCTGAGAGGGCATGAGAATTGTTTCTTATAATGATACAATAGGTTTTCTCAACTGTCATTAATGGAAGAGATGGGACACCGAGTAATGGAATTTATCTCTCGTTTTCCAGTGATGTTAGGGACAGATATTCGAGGCTTCTGTTCGGAAGAAAGGCGGCGACTGGAAGCCGACGAGTGTACGACACATGGAAGACGAAGCGAGAACGTGGGATGACAACCGCGACTCGTGCTGGTCGGTTACACCGCGTGAATCGCGTCTACCAGCGCACACTTTCGACAAACGTCCCGCGTCGTAGCCGCGCCACAGCGTTCACACTCGTTGAGTTCGCGCTTCCCTTCCCCAGCGCCGAACTCGCCCGCCGCGAGTTTGGCGAGTTCCTCGTAACCGGCCATGATGGAGTGACGCGTTCCGGGGTGATTCTCTTCGAGCGAGAGCATCAACTGCTGAATCTCGCCGCGATACGCCTCGCTGGAGTGTGGGCACTCGGTGATGTGGGCCGGGAGGTTTTCGAGGTGTGCGTACAGCGCTACTTCCTTTTCGGGAACGTCGCGGAGCGGTTTCGCTCGGGGGACGAACTCGTCTTGGTCGCTCCGTTCGTCGAATCCAGCCAGACTCGCGTCGAAGTGTTTCGCGACTTGGGCGACGTCACCTTCGAGGAAGTTCATTAGCGCGGTTTCGGCCTCGTCGTCCAGGTTGTGTCCGGTGAGGAGTTTGTCCGCGCCGTACTCCTCGGCGTACTTCGAGAGCAGGTCGCGGCGGAACACGCCGCAGTACGCACAAGGAGCCATGTTCTCGGGGTCCTTATCGACCACGTCGTCCATCCGAAGGTCGAACTCCTCCTCGTAGGTGACGACCTCGTGGCGAATATCGAGGTCGTCGGTGAGTTCCCGGCAGGCGTCCAAACTCTTGTCCCGATACCCCTCGATACCTTCGTGAATCGTCAGCGCCACGAGTTCGATTCGCGGGTCGTCGGCGAACGTGTCGTGGAGGATTTTGGTGAGAACGACGCTGTCCTTCCCGCCGGACAGGCCGACGAGCCACACCTGTGGGTCGTCGGGCGTCGCCGATGCGGGCAGTAGGTCGTCGTCACGAATTCGGCGTCGAAGCCGTTTCTCGACGGACCGACAGAAATGGTCGTCACAGAGGTGAAGCCCCGAATATGCGGCGTGCATCACCGCCTCCCGGTCGCATTTATCGCAGTCCATTACGTGTCGTTTTCGTCGCGGGGCGTTTCACGGTTTCGCTCCGGTATAAATCGGATACTGCGATAGCAAATCAACGTATGCGTCGCTGATATCCTCGATGATGAAGCCGAACTGATGCGATAGGAGGGTCTGTTGGTCACGTACGCACGGAGAATCAGTATCGATTGCCGATTTTCGTGCGGTTCTACTGATATTTGAACGCATTGCAAACCATAATATCAATTCGGAATTAAGTACCCCACCACCAATTTATTCCTAGAGAATATATTTAAATTCATATCTCGTGGAGGGGATTTGGGTCAAACTACTGATGACGGAAACCAACCGTACCGACCGACAATCGAACTTCAATCGACGTTCGTATCTGAAGGCGATCGGAGCAACGGGCGCTCTCACGTTCGGAAGTGGAGTGGCCGGTGCGATGTCGTCATCGACCGAGTACGTATTTCGTTTCGCACGGGAAGAAAGTGCGGAAGGAGAACGTGGTCGCTCACGACGGAACGAATCGAGAGGTGTCCCCGGCGGACTTCGCGACGATGCAATCGGAGCCGGAGGTTACCTCACAACGGAACCCCGAAGTTCCCGACGTACACCAGTGGCTCGCGTACACGCTCGGAACGTACAAGCCAACGGCGGAAACGGGTTCAAACGATACCAAGGCTACTTCGTCGCACCCACGTCGCCGCCCACGTCGGGCGACGTGAACTTCCTCTTCCCGGCGTTCGAGGACGCGGACTACACGACCATCGTTCAACCCGTCCTCCAGTGGGACTGGGGTTCCTATACCGACCGCTGGACGTACTCGGCGTGGTGGGGCCCGGACAGCAGCGGCGCGTACCACCACGGACCGGTCAAGGCGGCCGACCCCGGGGACACGCTCTTTGGCTACATGAACGTCGACAGTTCGAACGGCGGTCAGTGGTATATCGAGATGCAGAACCTGACGAAAGGAACGTCGTCCAGCGTTTACTCGGATTACCTCTCGCTCGACTTCACACACGCGTTCACGACGCTCGAAGTCGCGGGGTACAACTGGGGTCGTTGTGACCAACTTCCGGGGTACACCACGTTCTATCAACAGAACTTCGAGAACTTCGCGGGACAGGGAGTCACAGTCGACTGGCAGGGTATCGTCAACTCGAACGCGCAGTGTAATGTCAGCGCAACGGCGAGTTCGTCGAGTAAGACGACGATTGATACGCCGAACTGAACTCCTGCAACCGATACTTCATTTTCCGCTCGGACAGTCGCTAAGCCAAGTATTTTTCGATTCGAAAGCGGCTCCATGGCAAAACAGGCAAGTAAATGCGACCAATAGGCTTAGCTAACGTCATAGAATCGGCACAGAGAAAGGGCTCGAATGGCACCGTTCGGTACGTGTCATCCCATAGCCATTTGCTGACAGTAAACCATGAAAATTGAACGCGAAACGATAATCATCCTGCTACTAATAGCCCTCGTGCTTGCACCAGTGTGGTATTTCTCGCTCGCATCGGGTGAGGAGAAAAGTCCAGTTGTGCTTAAGAGTGGCAAAGGAGGTATTGCACCGAACGAGACGTTCCTTCCGACACCGGTGGAGGTCAGCGAGTTCGCGGCCGGTGTGGTCACGTGGGCCGCACTGTTCGTCCTCGTCGGAATGTTATATTACACCAATCAGTTCGTACGGGTCATCGGTCGGTCGAGCGGTTCGATAGCGACCGATGGGGGAGTGAATCTCAATCTCCCGTCGTACTTGACGAGTGATGGCCGACAGATTGCGGACTACTGGCCAGCGGAATACAGCACCCCCGGAATCGTCGGGATGGCGCTCACGGCATGGTCCACAGTTGTGTTCGCCGCGCTATTCGGATTGGAAACGTTTGGATACGCACGGACGCAGTTCCTCGGCATCTACGCTGGTATGATGTTTCTCTCGATCGGCGCAATGACTGCGATCTACACGACGTGGTTCATTCCGGATATGGTTGTGGTCGAGGACCGAAGCCACTGAACGAAATAAAACAGAAATCTGAACAATGACCAACGACGACTCCAACGAATCGACGGACGGATCGAACGAAGAAAACGGAGTGCCCGACGAGCGACAAGGGAAACTCGTCGAGCGCGAGGAAGGGGGGTACGAATACCAACCACCCGAGATGTCTCGACGAGCAGTCGCGACGTGGCTCGCAGGCATCGGCGGGGCGGCCGCGGTCGGTAGCATCGCCGTGAGTGCCGTCGCAGCACTGTCGAGTGCCGGTGTCGGTACCACACGTGAGAACGTGTACGTGAAAGGAACCCACCTCGTGGACGAACAAGGCAAACGAATAAGCATCGACACCCTCCCGGCAGGAAAAGGGAAGGAAAAGGTCGTGCTGCCAGAGGCCAAGAAGGGCGAACCGCTCCTTTCCGGGGATTCAGGGACGCTGTTGGTCCGTTTCGGCGAGTCGGATTACAAAAAGCCGACCAACGTCGACGGGACGGTCAAGGGATACGCCGCGTATTCGTTGATCTGTACCCACGAGGGATGTTCCGTCACGCAACGAGAGGGTGACAACTTCAAATGCCCGTGCCACAACAGCGAATACAACCCACTCAAGGGTGCGGAAGTGGTCGGCGGACCTGCCCCACGCGCGCTACCACAACTCCCCCTCGGTGTCAGTAAAGACGGAAAGCTACTCGTCGCCACCGGGCCGTTCGACGGCCCAATCGGACCACAGTAACGGAGAAAGCAATGATTGATCCATGGAAAAAACGAGACCGAAAATCAGCTAGTAACCAGTATGCGGGTAGCCGCGTCTACACCTGGTTAGACGACCGACTCGACCTGCAGGACGGCATGTTGGGCAAGGCCTTCCCCGAGGACAAGTACGGGTCGTTCCTCCTCGGCGAAGTCGCGTTGTTCTCGTTCGTTCTTCTCTCACTGACCGGAACCTTCCTCGGACTCCTGTACGCACCCGTCGCAACGAAGGGCTGGGAGTACTCGGGGCAAGTATCGTCATATACCGGAAAGACCCTACCCGGAGCGTTCGCATCCGTTCTCCGAATCACCTACGACATCCGTCTCGGGATGTATTTCCGGATGATGCACCACTGGGCCGCATACTTCTTCATCGCGGCCATCGCGCTTCACATGTTCCGGGTCTTCTTCAGCGGCGTCTACCGCAACCCACGCGAACTGAACTGGATGGTCGGAAGCGTCCTGCTCCTGTTAGCGTTGGGCGAAGGGTTCCTCGGTTACTCGCTCCCGTACGACAACTTCAGTAAGACAGCGACCTCCATCGGGTTCGAGATTACCAACACCATACCGGTTATCGGTGGACAGTTGACGAAGTTACTGTTCGGTGGTAACTTCCCGACCAACGCGCAAGTCGTGTTACCGCGGATATTCTTCCTGCACGTGTTCTTGCTCCCGGCGGTCATCGCCGCTCTCATCGCAGTCCACATGGGGCTGTTGGTTCGCCAGAAGCACACGGAACAACGCAGTGCGAGGGACGAAGTCGACCAGATAGAGGATAAAGACGACAAGAGCATCGTCGCCGGCGTTCCGCTCGTTCCGAATCAGGCCGCGATGACAGTGATCGTCTTCTCGTTCACCACGGCGATCATCTCGTTCATGGCGGCGCTGTTCCCCATCCAACGAATCGCCATCACCGGCCCGGCGGACCTCCTCTCCACCCCGCCAGGCGTCGTTCCGGCTTGGTTCCTGATGTGGGTGTACGGAATACTGAAGGTCATGCCCAGCAGTCTGCCATACGGTCGGTTCATCGGTGGCGTTATCCTCCCGACCATCATCATCGGCATCCTGGTGCTCTGGCCGTTCATCGACCGGAGCGACGAACCGATCACCTTCGCGGTGAACCCGCTCAATAGACCGGGAGTGACGGCAGTCGGTGTCGCGTCGATCACGTTCATCAACATGACGTCGTTGGCCGGGATGAACTCGCAAATCGCGGAGGCGTTCGGCACTACCGCCGGGGCACTCGGAACGCCGCTCCTCATACTGGTAGTCGTAGTGCCGATACTGTACGGACTCATCGTCTACTTCATGCTCCGTCGGCGGTTAGAGCGGAAGGGGAAGACGACCAGAGCACAGGCACAGCCCGGAGATTAAGCCGATGACAGTCGCTCTCTCACCACAGCAGTATCTCGTGGTCGATTGGGGGTCGAAACTGGTCGGCATCTTCGCCATCGCGGCAGGATTGGAACATTTCTTCGGGTCGCTTTCGATACCGATCGCGGTATTGGGTCTCATCATCGGTATCAGCACCGTCTTCATCGACGTCGATAACGCGTAACCACTCAGCTGTTTCCGGAAACGGATATTACTTGTCGAATTCGCACCCCGACGAGCCACAGCACACAGCAACCGAGAATGAAGATACCGAGGATGCCGACGAGGCTCGACAGAAAGAGTAACTGTGCGCTGAGGATTCCTCGTCCGGTGTATCCGATAATGACGCCCGATGCGGCGATGAAAAACGCAACCCCCCAGAGCGCAATACCGCCGATAGTTATCAGGGCGATTCGGGGATGGACGAACCGATCTAAAAACGAATCCGGAGCCGATTCCACGGAAGTCACATCAGCAGGCATTTGCAGTCGACTACGGAGGGAGCCGATAACACGATTACGGTCGTATAATGAACGGAAACGAGTAAATGCCCCCAGTCCAAGGCTTTACTGAGATGGGCCGAGAACGGACGGTCACCGTCTACACGCGTGAAGGATGTCACCTCTGTGGAGATGCCATCGAAACCGTTCGCCGGGTCTCCGACTCGGTCAACGAGGATGTACAACTCGACATCATCGACGTGGATACGGAACCGGAGCTCCGGGAACGCTACGGTGAGCGTGTTCCGTACGTGTTGGTCGATGGGCATCCACGGTTCAAATACCGTGTCGGCGAGGACGAGTTCAGGCAACGTTTAACAGAGGATTGACAAAATGGACGAACCGATGTCGGAAAGTACAGTACCCCGGACCACGAAAACGGAAGCAACTGGCTAGATTGAGGGAAATTCGATGCATAGGAGATCATTTCTGACAGGAGTAGCGGCCACCACGGTGGGCAGTACTGCAATCGTTAGCGGTCAGAAGGGTGGTGGAAAGACCCACACCGTCAAGATGACGAGTGCTGGAAGTGACTTCATCTTCGACCCGATCGGCTTGTATGTCGAACCGGGAGATACGGTGAAGTGGGTCATCGAAGGAAACACCCCCCACTCAGCCACGTCCTACAGTAAGGGGAACCCCAGCGCCAGCAACACGCTCATTCCGAAGGGTGCGAAACCGTGGGACAGCGGGGTAATCGACAGTGGATCCTTCTCCTACACGTTCAAGACGAAGGGAACCTACGATTACTATTGTATCCCGCACAAGACCCTCGGGATGGTGGGACGAATCGTCTGCGGTGAACCGGGCGGCCCGGCGGAGAAACAGGAGATTCCGGACAAGCCAAGCGGCGGGGTAATCCCACCATCGAAAGACATTATGAAGAAGAAATCCCTCTCGTACCCGTACATCCCTAATAAGGGCCACGGTGGACCACCAGGCCTGTTCTGGGGCGGTTTCAGCATCTTCTCGCTGACGAGCGTGTATCTGTTTTCGGTCTACGACCGGAAAACGGGACGGTACGACAAAGCTTCGAACGCGGATGCCATACTCGACGACGAACACGACCGACCGTCGGACCACTGACCCCGCCCGGGTTCGAAATAAACGGTACCTAAACGGCCGAAGAGGTCGATATATCTCCGACTGCAACTGTTGTTCCGTCCGTGGCAGTGGTCGATTTCGGTGAATTTAATTGCTGAATAATAATCGTAGGGGAAAGCGTGTATCCAGGCCATGGTTGACCCCTCTGATGAGACACGACGGAATTTTCTCAAGCTAACTGGCGTTGCTATTGGGACGACGGGGTTCTCAGGGACTGTAGCTTCCGATACCGGAACGGCCATACATCCTGCATGGGCGTCGTTTCAAAACGATACTGGAAACACTGGAACGACGAGCGGGACCGACCCTGGTCCCGACGCCTGGGTCGACTGGAGCGACCAACTGAGCGACCGGGGTCTCTACACCCCGACCGTCGTTGACGGTGTCGCTTACGTTTCCGATACCTCCGGCAAAGTAACGGCGTTCGACACCGGTTCGCGCGAAGCGTCTTGGACGACCCATATCCGAGGGCTGGATTACGCACCGACCGTCGTCGGTGACACCGTTTACATCACAGGAACCGACCTCGTCGCCCTCTCCGCTCACGACGGGAGCCAATGTTGGCGATTCGAAATCGGTATCGTCGAATCCTCTCCCGTCACCGTCGCCGACGGAACCGCCTTCTTCAAAACGAGCGATGCGAACGGACAAGGTACCTGCTGGGCGGTCGATACCGAAACAGGGACGAAACAGTGGGAGATCGGTCTCCCGACCGGAAAGGATAGCGAGACGCCGAGCGCCGAGAACGTGCCACCAGCGGTCGTCGACGGAACGGCGTACTTCGCCGACAAGGAGAACGTGTACGCTCTCGATGCAACCGATGGACGACCGCAGTGGCAGGCCAGCACCGATGGAAGCATCGACCACGCGCCGACCGTCGCAAACGATACCGTCTACGTTTCCGGACGACAGACGTTCGCACTCTCGACTGAAGACGGGGACACACGATGGACAACTGACCTCGGCGAATCGGCACGGCTCAGCCAGTCCCCCGCAGTTACCGACGACGTGGTAGTCGTCACAGACGGCTCTCAGGCACGGATTTGGGCGCTGGCCACCGACGACGGGACCGTCCAGTGGTCGGTCGAGGGTCTCGATGGCTCCGCCGG
This sequence comes from uncultured haloarchaeon, assembly GCA_963811185.1. Taxonomy (GTDB): domain Archaea; phylum Halobacteriota; class Halobacteria; order Halobacteriales; family Haladaptataceae; genus Haladaptatus. Next base: position 304,798 of record CAWEQN010000004.1, on the reverse strand, counting down.
GACGCCGTCGATTGCCGACGGAACTACCTACGTTCCCATCGTGCAAGGAGACGACGACGGACTCGTCGCGCTCGACCTCCTGACGGGCGACCAGAAGTGGCGAGTACCGATACGCGACCTCGGCACCTCGTCGTTACCGCCGGCAATCGAGGATGCCATCTACGTCGCCGACCGGGAGGGGTTCCTCTACTCCATTGCGGACCCGGAATGGCTCGACTGGCGAGCCAAAGGAATCGGGTCGATAGACGTTGGCGAAAACGTCTACCTCCAGAACGGCGCACTGAGTGCACTCGACACGGAAACCGGGGAGAAACAGTGGCGGAACGAAGGAGATACGCCGCCAGTTCCGGCGAACGGGTTGGTGTACGAGACGGATTGGTCGGCGGTCGTCGCCTACTCGCCGGACGGCTCCCAACAGTGGCGTTCCGAATGTGATGGCGGTATCACGACCGTTCCGGCAGTCGCGGACGGACACGTCGTCGTCGGCGGGGATGGTTGGGTAAGCGCGTTCGACGCAAAAACAGGCATACGGAAGTGGACTGACCAGCGGCGACTGTGGCGGACTCGGGTCGGTCGATGCGGTTTCTACCCGTGATGGAACGGCGTTCGCGCTCGTGGACGGTCGGGTCGTCGCACTCGACCGTGACGGGCAGCAGTGGTCCGCCGGGGACGGCGTTCAGGTCGTCGCAGTCGACGATGCGGTGTACACCGGCACCACAGGGAACGAAGTCGTCGCCTACGATTTCGACGGTACCGAACGGTGGCGTGTCGGCCTCGAAAACGGAGGCACAGTGACGAGTCTCGTCACCGATGATGGTCTCTACGTCGTGACGAGCGACGTGACGAGCACCGGAACCGACAGCCGCGACTGGTTGGTTTCACTCGACGGTGGCGACGTTTCGTGGACGTTCCACCCGAAATTCCTCCCGTTCGGGTCGCTCTGTGAACCCGCCGTCGCGGACGGAACGGTGTACATCGGTGCGAGCGACCGTCGGGTGTACGCGCTCTCGGCGAGCGACGGACGCCAACAACGACGGTTCGAAACCGGCGGCGAAGTCGAATCCGTCGCGGTGGACGACGAGCGCGTTTACGCGACGAGCGATGCCGTCTACGCGTTCCGATAGGATTCGACTGTCCGTTCCATCGGACTTATCCTCGCCAATCGCCAATCCATCACCGATGGAGCGAAGCGTGGCGATAGAGCGCGTCGAAGAAATCGTCGATACGGTCGAGAACGACACCATGCCCGTTCCGGTGCGAGAGGTCTGGGTGTACGGGGATATCGCTCTCGGTCTCGACCCCATCGACCGACTGGACGTGTACGTAACCAAGGACATCCTGCTTCGAGGTGACGACGCCGACCGGGAGGAGGAGTTCGTCGAATCACACGGCGTGAAGGGAGTCGGGAAGACGGTTCGAACGGCGTGGGCCGATGCGCATTCAGACCTGATTCGAGCGAGCGAGAACGGCTACACCGCACCCGAGAAATGTCTCGCGGCCCATCTACTTCCCGAAAACGAACCCGTCCACCTCGAAGTCTGTAATTCGAGTTTCGAGGATAACGTCACCCAACGCCTACGCGGCGCGATGGCCCGGAATGCCTACGAACAAATCCTCGACCCACGAGGGGTCTGCCTTTGGGTCGATGGGCAACGAAGCGAAGAGGCGTTCCGGAAATTGCGGGAGGGAGAGTTCGCGTTCCCGACGCTGCCGACTGCACTGGAGATGCTCGGCATGGACGAAGCGAAAAGTGACGAAGCGGCGGGTGCCGTCGAGTCCTATCGCCGTCGGCAGGACGGAACGACGATTCGTGGCGACGTCGTTTAACGCAGGTGGCGAACAGGCAGTACGCTGATTTTCGCACGAGGGAGCACTACACACCCGCCTCGACCGCTCGCGCGACGAGAGTTCAGGTCACGTCGGCCTTGGTTCCGGCATCGTATATGAACTCTCGCGGTTATCCCTCGAATCCGTCCTCGAACCGGAGGACCCACGTCCCACCTTTTTACGTCGTCGGGTCAGCAATGCTGACCACTCCTCGCAAAAAGCTGGACCAAAAACTTCCCGCTCAGTCGCATCACTCACGGCTCACGAGAACTCCGTTCGCCGTTCATCGTTCGAGGCGCTCCGCGCCTGACATCCTTCGCGGTTATCCCTCGAATCCGTCCTCGAACCGGAAGACGCCGTCTCGCTGGACGATTTCGCCGTCTACTTCCATGAACGAATTCTCGCTCATATCGACTATCATGTCAAGGTGCGTGGCGCTCTCGTTGAGCGGTTGCCCCTCGGGAACCGTCTCGCCGATGGCTTTCCCGATAGCGAGGTGGATGGTATCACCCATCTTCTCGTCGAACAGCATGTTGTAGGTGAACTCGTCGATATCACGGTTCATGCCGATGCCGAGTTCGCCGAGCCTGCGCGCTCCCTCATCGGTGTCGAGGGTTCCTTCGAGAACGTTCTCGTTTTTGTCGGCGCTGAACTCGACGACTTCGCCGTCCTCGAAGCGGAGCCACGCGCCTTCGATTTCCCGGCCGTGTCGGACGAGGGGTTTGTCGAACAGCACTTCGCCCTCGACCGAATCGGGAACCGGTGCGGTGAACACCTCGCCGCCGGGGAGGTTCTTCTCGCCGAAATCGTTGATGGTTTTCATCCCCTTCACGGACATCGTGAGGTCGGTGGTGTCACCGGAAACGATGTGGACTTCGTCGGCGGGGTCGAGGATTTCGACCATCCCCGCTTGGAATTCGCGCTGTTTGTCCCAATCCTTGTTCACCGCGTTGTAGACGAACTCCTCGTAACGCTCCGTGCTCATCTCGGCCAACTGGGCGTTTCCCGGAGCGGGGAACTGTGTGCCGACCCAGCGCTTTCCCATGCGTTCCTGCTGAAGGGGGGCGTTGGCGCGGGCCTTCGCGGCGGACTTTTCGGCCGGAACGTCGCTCGTTTCGGCCGTGTTCTCGTCGCCCAGAACGATGATGATGGCATCCGTCTCCTCCATCGCCGCGAGGTCGTGTTCGGGGAGGTCGAAATCGTCCACATCACAGGCACGAAGGAACGCTCGGTTCGCTCGCGAACTCCGCATCGACAGTGATGGTTTCGCGCCGCGCTCGCCGAGTTTCTCGTACAGCGCGACGACGAGGTCCTCGGCGACGGTCGGTGCCATCACCGTAACGGTATCTCCTTTTTCGATACTCACGGAATGATTGACGATGACGTCCGCGTGTTCACGAATTCGTGGGTCCATACGCTGAGGAGAACAATCAACATGAAAACCGTTTCAGTTTAGATATGGGCGGTCGTGACGTAGAAGGGAACGACCTCCGCACGCCGATACGACTCGTCACGCATCTGCCTGATGGCACTTCGTCCCATCTCGCGCCAGTCGGCGCGCAGGTCGTCGTACTCGTCCGGTGATAACGGCCCGACCAGCGTGTCCCGTCGGTCCGTCAACGCGCTCGCAGTCGCCTTTCGTTTTGCCGCTTCGATGTCGCGTTCGGCATACGGCGGTTCGACCGTTTTCGCGTGGTGGTGTATCCGGGTCGAGGGGTCGTGGAGACCGGCCGTCCGGAACAACTGACGCGTTCCCTCCCCGCCGAGGGTGATGTCGGTGGCAGTCCCCGCGACGTACGCCTCGCGTGCTCTTCGGGAGAGGGTCACTTCCTCGGGAACCGTCGATTCGACGGACACCGAGGCGTTATCGGGTTCGATAGCCGCCACGAGGTCCGAGGAGACGCGGGCGAATTCGCGTGCCGCGCGAACCGGGTCGGGGAGGTTGATGAGCAAGGCTTGACAGACGACGAGGTCGAAGCTGTCCTCGGGAAACGGCAGTCGGTAGGCATCGCCCGCGACACAGGGGACGAACTCCCGCGCGACCGAGAGGAGTCGCGGGTCGGCGTCCGTTCCGACCACCTCACCCGGCGTCTCCTCGGCCAGAACGCGGGCCAGTTCACCGGTGCCACAGCCGACGTCCAACACGCGCTCCCGGGAGTCGAGTTCGAGGTCGGCGAGCGCGTCGCGGGACTCCCACATCCCCTCCCGCGTTCGTCGGAGATAGTCGGCGGAGAACTCGCGCATAGTGTTGTCGTGGATTTTCGCGGGCGGCGTCAAAAGCGGGGTGGTTTATCGGGCGAGTATGGAAGCGAATCGTACATCACCGAGATACCAACGTTGATACCATCCCCATCACCTACGAGTAAACAGTGTCATTCCGTGGTGATTTTCTCTCCGGCGTTCGTGTCTCCCTTCCGATTCTGCTCGGTATCGTCCCGTTCGGGATGGTCGCAGGCGTCGCCGCGGTCAGCGTCGGTATTCCCGCGATACACGCGCTCGCGATGTCGGTTTTCATCTTCGCCGGGGCATCGCAACTCGCGGCCACGGAACTCATCGGCCGAGACGCGCCAATCGCCGTCGTCGTTCTGACCGTCCTCGTCGTCAACCTGCGGATGATGATGTACAGCGCGTCCATCGCGCCGTACTTCGAACGCGAGTCGGCGCGGTGGAAGGCGGCGCTCGCGTATCCCCTGACCGACCAGGCCTACGCCGTCTCCCTCATGAAGTTCCGGGCCGACGAGGATGTCGGCAAGAAATGGTACTATCTCGGCGTCGCGCTGTCGCTCTGGTTCGCGTGGCAGGTTTCGACGGTCGCCGGTATCCTGCTCGGGGCGAAAGTTCCGGGAAGTTGGCATCTCGGCTTCACGGTCCCGCTGGTGTTCCTCGCCGTCCTGATTCCGGCCGTCACCGACCGACCGACGCTGGTCGCCGCAATCGTCGGCGGAGTCACTGCAGTCGCGGCCAACGGCCTCCCCTTCGACCTCGGTCTCATCATCGGAGCAATCGTCGGCATCGGTGCCGGACTGTTGACCGAGGGACTACAGACCGAGGAGGTAGCCTGAATGGCCACCACGTTCAGCGACGGAACCCTCTGGTTCGTCATCCTCGTCGCCGGTCTCGGAACGTACCTGATTCGCGTGTCGTTCATCGCGCTGTTCGGCCGACTGGACGACGTGCCCGACGGCGTCGAGCGCGCGCTCCGTTTCGTCCCCGCTGCCGTCCTCTCGGCGCTCGTCCTCCCCAAGTTCGTCTACATGGACGGGTCGCTCGCGCTCTCGCCCGACAACCTGCGCCTCTTCGCGGGCGCGCTGGCCGTCGCCGTCGCGTGGTACTCCGAAAATATCTTGGCCACCATCGTCGCCGGGATGGGCGCGCTCTGGCTCCTGAGCTACGTATTCGGATAGCGAGGGGACAAGTAGTAGTCGGGTGCCTTCGTCATACTCGTCACGAATCGTGTCCGGTGTGACTTCCACCACCTTCGAGATTGCAACTATCGAGCCGCGAATACCACGATGAAAGAGTCGTACTGTTAGTCGCGAGACAGAAACCACACGGCGCGCGACGACGCACGGCAGTGCGCCCGCGCGAGGGATGAACGACGACGCGACTGGAAGGAGCGTTGAGTGAATCGGTTGGGGGAGGGTGTGGCGGGTACGGTGGTGTGGGTGTTCCCGTGAGCGAAGTCCTCGTGAACAATGCGAACGAGGGCAGGGAAGGACGCGGGTTGTCTTCCCGAGCGAACGGGGGCTTTCCGGGTCGTCATCGTAGTTGCTGCACTCTTGGGTCCAGAAAAGTCGTTCCGGCCCGAACGACCAAGGAAAAAGAGACGCCAAGAAAAACTCGATTACCCTCGTCTTACTCCTCGCGCAATTCTTTCACGCGGGCGATGTTCCACGAGAAGCCCTTGCCGTCCTCGGTAGGCGTCTCAAGGACCAACGGAACGTCTTCGAGTTCGGGGTGGTTGATGATGGCGGACATGCCCTCCTCGCCGATGTAGCCCTCGCCGATGAGGGCGTGTTCGTCCTTGTTGGTTCCACACTCGTGTTTCGAGTCGTTGAGGTGGATGCATTTGAGGTGTTCGAGGCCGACGACGTCGTCGAACTCCTCGACCGTCTCCTCGACGCCCTCCTCCGTGGAGAGGTCGTAACCCGCGGCGAAGGCGTGGGCGGTGTCGACACAGACGTCGAGGTCCTGTTCGGACTCCTCGAGCACCGTGGCGAGGTGTTCGAAGTCGCCGCCGAGTTTCGTTCCGCTTCCCGGCGTCGCTCTCGATGAGGACGGTGACGCCGTCCGGGATGTCGAGTTCGTCCAGCGCGCTGGCGGCGTTGTCGAGGCCGCCTTCGACGCCCGCGCCGGTGTGGGCGCCGAGGTGGACGTTGACGTATTCGACGCCGAGTTGGTCGGCCGCGTCGACTTCGGTCTGCATGCTGGCGATGGATTTCGCGCGAAGGTCGTCCTTCGGCGTGCAGAGGTTGACGAGGTACGACGAGTGGATGACCCACGGGCCGTCGAGTTTCTCGTCGGTTTCGTTCACGAAGAGGTCCGTCTCCTCGTCGCTGAGGTCCGGGTCCTGCCAGACCTGCGGGGACGTGGTGAATATCTGCCCGCAGTTGCCGCCGAACGTGACCTGCCGGCAGACGGCGTTCGCGATGTTGCCGTGCGGTGGTTTCGTCTCGTCGCTTGTGACCTTCGAACTGGAGATGGAAACGTGTGCGCCGACTTGCATACACACAGCCTTCCGTTCGGGGGTCAAATGCACTTCGAAGCGTCGCCGGGACGAATTCATACCGATGCCGACATTTCCGCGAACCGAACCGTTAAATCGGTCGGCTGGGAGCAATCCGTATGCCCGATTCAGGTGTCCTGTCGGTTGGGGACGACGCACCCGAGTTCAGCGCACCGCTCGTGACAGCGGGTGGGGAAGTGGAGAACCGCGAGCTGTCGGCGCTCCTGTCGGACGGACCGGTGCTCCTTTCGTTCTACCCGAACGACTTCACGCCCGACTGCATCGAGGAGTGGTGTTCGTTCCGCGATTACGACTGGTTCGCGAGCGGCGGAGAGGTGCAGGTCGTCGGGGTGAGCAAATCCCGTCCCTCGACACACCGCCGGTTCATCGACTATCTCGACATCCAGTTTCCGCTGTACACCGACAGCGACCTCGACGTCGCAGAGCAATTACGGCGTGAAATATCGCGTTTTCAAGATGGTGCACCGGGCGAAACGCTCGTGTTTTCTCATCGACCAATCCGGCGTCGTCCGGTACGCGTGGGTCAGCGACCATCCAATCGACCCGACGATGGGACAACCGCCGCTCGGCGAGATTCACGAGGCCATCGTGGATTCGTTCGGGTCGGAACCCGAGACGTTCGGTTTCTAAACGTCGCGAACCGTACCGCCCGTATGCGAAAAGTATCCGTCGAGGACACGGAATCGTTCGTCAGCGCGGCCGATTGCTTCCGGCCGCTTTCGTCCGCGCTCGGAACCGAGGATGTCTCCATCAACCACTACGAACTCGCGCCGGGCGACAGTTTCGGCTTCTGCTATCATCGCCATCACGACCAGGAAGAAGTTTTCTATATCCGATCCGGCACCGTGACCTTCGAGACGGAGGACGGCGACGTCCCCGTCTCCACCGGGGAACTCGTCCGGTTCGGTCCGGGCGAGTTCCAACGCGGGACGAACCGCGGAACCGAACGCGTCGTCGCGCTCGCGTTGGGCGCGCCGCGCCCGGAAAACGAGGAGGTGGACCTCGCACGCGACTGCCCGAACTGAGAGGAGCGAACCGAGGCACAGCTATCGCGGGAGGAAAACGCCATCGTCGCCGAATGTGCCGTCTGCGGTGCGGAGACGGGGCTGTTTACCGAGTAGAGTTCGTACGGGCGATTTATACGGTCGGGTCCTCGTGGCGTTGTGTCCACGCTTCGCTCTCGAACTTCGCCTTCGCGTGCTCGCGTGCGCGGGCCACTTCGTCGTCCGTCCATTCACCCTCGGTCGCGTCCGCCCATCGTGAAGCGCCTCCTCGACGGCGGTCACGGCGTCGTTGCGGTCGATGCTGGCTTCCTCGTTGATGGTCGTCACGCGCTCGTGGAACTCCGCAGGCGTCGTGTCCGGCGCAACGTGGAGAGATGTCGTTTCGCGTCGAGCGCGAACTTCAGCGAACCGTGTTGGATGACGGCGTCCTTGCGCCGATACTGGGCGTTGCCGCTGATTTTCCGCCCGTTCGCCACGATGTCGTGGGCGGGGTGGAGTTCCCGGAGGTAACACGCCGGTTCGTGGATGACGGGGAGTTTCTCCTCGGTGAACCTCGCATCGACGCCCATCCGCTCGAAGGCGTCGAATATCGGTTCACAGAGCAGTTCGTAGGTTTCCATCAGGTTCCCCGGCAGTTCGTCGGCGGGCGCGATGATGGAGTACGAGATGTCCCCGTAGTTGTCGTGGTAAATCCCGCCGCCGCCCGTCGGCCGTCGCGTGACGGTGATTCCTTCGTCGGCACAGAACTCCCACCCCACCGTCTCGGGTTCTTGGCGGTAGCCGAGCGACAGGGTGCTCGGGTCCCACCGATACACACGGAGGGTTCGTGGGCCGCCGTTCGCGGCAGTCTCGGCCGCGATTTCGTCAAGCGCCATGTTCTGCGGGCCGTCCCACGATTCTTCTCGAACGAGTCGCCACTCCCTATCCGCCAGCGTCATGCCAGAGCGTTCGCATGGCTGGACGAAATCGGTTACGGACCGCGGACGACCCGAAAATTCTCCTACTCGCTCACACCCTGCCACAACAGGAACAACACGACGATGAGCAGGAGTTGAACCAGTTTGTCCGCGAGTCCGAGCGGGTGGTAGACGTTCGGCCACCGGAGGCCGAAGTAGGCGGCGAACTGGATGCCGGTGTAAGCGATGCCGATCGAATACAGGGTTTCCCGGTCGAACCCCAGCCAGAGGAGGACGATCGCCCCGAAAAAGCCGAGTCCGGCGAGGATGAACAACACGCCGATAAATCCCTCGCGAGGTCCGCTATCCCTTCGTAGATGTGGATCATACCGGTAATCGCCGCCAGCAGGATACCGACGTAATCGAGCGACACCAGCGCGGAGGAACGGTCGAACCACGGACGAGTTTCGGTCGCCATACGAGCGTCCCAACCGCCAGTCGATTAGCGATGACGGCCACCGGTGTTTCGACGGACCATTGACGACGTTGGTTTACCGAATGGGCGTACAGAAGTAGCGAAAACCGTCGTCGTCGAGGTGTAGCCGAACCGCGAACCACACAACCAGCTAAATATTCTGCCGTCGTAACAGGTTCATGCGCCTCGTACAGGTGCTCGTTCCGCGCGGCAAGCGAGACGCCGTTCTCGGCGCGCTGGACGAGGAGGGGGTGGACTATGCGGTGTTCGACGAAACCGGACGGACGGAGTTCTCCGCACTGGTCACGTTTCCGGTGCCACCGAGCGCCGTCGAACCGATTCTCGAAAAACTACGAAGAGCAGGGGTGGAGGAGGATGCGTTCACCATCGTTCTCCAACCGGAAACCGTCGTCTCGAAGCGAATCGGCGAACTCAAGCGCCGATACTCGGGGTTCAACATCGCCCGCGAGGAACTCCGCGAGCGGGCGGCCGAGATGGCCCCGGAGAGTTCGACGTTCTTCTCGATGACCGTCATCAGTACCATCATCGCGGCGACGGGCCTGTTGCTCGATTCGTCGGCGGTCATCATCGGCGCGATGGTCATCGCGCCGCTGATGGGTCCGGCGATGGCCGCCAGCGTGGGAACGGTCGTGGACGAACCGAAACTGGCGGAGCGGGGTGTGCAGTACCAGATAACCGGCCTGCTGGTCGCCATCGCGAGTGCGGCCCTGTTCGGCTACCTCGTCCGGGGGACGGTGCTCGTCCCGCCGGGTCTCGACATCCGAACCGTTCCGGCCATTACCGAGCGGTTCACGCCGAACTTCCTCTCGTTGCTGCTGGCACTCGGCGCGGGGGCGGCGGGCGTCATCAGCCTCATGCGCGGTGCCGGGTCGGTCATCGTCGGCGTGATGATAGCCGTCGCGCTGGTTCCCCCGGCCGCCACCGTCGGTCTCGGACTCGCGTGGCTCGATTTCGGCGTCGCACTGGGCGCGAGCGTGAACGTCCTCGTGAACCTGCTGTCGATAAACCTCACCGCGCTGATTCTGCTGTGGATATCGGGTTATCGACCGGAACGCACCCGTTCGGTCGGCGAAGCGCGTTCGAGGACCCTCGCACGAATCGCGGTCATCCTCGTCGCCATCGCAGTCCTCTCGCTCGGCTTGGGACTCGTCACCTACGGCACGAACCGAACCACCGTGTACCAGACGCAGGCGAAAGACGAGATACAGAACACGTTCGTCGGCCCGAACGCGGAGTACGCAGGCTACCAACTCGTGGACACCACGGTCACGTATCGGCCGCTGGATTTCTACGAGGGGAAACCCGCCCACGTCAGAATCGTCACCGACCCGAAAGGCGAGCCACCGAACGACCTCGCACGGCAACTCGACCGCAAAATCACGGAGCGAACGGGACAGAAGACGACCGTCGAAGTCGTCTTCGTTCGGTCGCAGGAATCGTCCTGAATCATCGGGAGGAATTTTCACGATAGCGTCGTGACTTCGCCCATGGAGAACGGGTCCCCGCAGACCGGACTGTTACACCACGTCGAACTGTACGCGAGCGATTTCCATTTGTCAAAATCGTTCTGGGGATGGTTGCTCTCCGAACTCGGCTACGCGACCTATCAGGACTGGGACGGCGGAAAATCGTGGAAGCGAGGGAGGACATACATCGTCCTCGTGCAGGCGGACGAAGAATTCCTCGACGAACCGTACCACCGCCGTCGGCCGGGGTTGAACCACCTCGCGTTTCACGCCGAGTCGCGCGACCACGTGGACGAGGTGACGGAGGAGTTGCGAGCACGGGGCGTCACGATTCTGTACGAGGACGCCCACCCCTACGCGGGCGGCGACGACCACTACGCAGTGTACTTCGAGGACCCCGAACGAGTCAAAGTCGAACTCGTCGCGCCGGAATGACGGTCGAACGACTCACGGCGCTTTGATGTAGCCGTACCCTTCGTCCTGCAATCTGGCGAGTTCACCGGACCCCGACGGAACGCCCTCGACACCGGGAAGCAAATCGTCGTCCGTCGCGCCCATCCCATGGAGTGCGTTCCGACAGGCGCGGAGCGTGATGTCGCGGTCACTCATCTCTTCGACCAACCCTTCCAGTGCGGTGGTCGCTTCGACGAACATTCGGACGCCCGCGCTGTTGGCGAGGACGACCACGTCGTCGCCCGGTGTGGAGACGCTCTCGTCGCCCACGAGGTTCAACGTGTTCGCGATGGCTTCCCGCTGGGCGTTCGGGTCGGCACTGGAAACGTGGATGACGGTTTTCATCACAGGACGGGCGACGCGGAGGGGCATAACCGGAGTACGAATTCGTCAGACCGTTTCGGAGCGGGAGAATACTGACAACTGTTAACACGATTGGCGTGGTCCATCCGCCGGGGGAACACGCATGAGCGATTCATCGACACCGGAGTACAGTCCGTTCGTCACGCCGGAGAGTCCGGGCGAGCGAATGGGGTTCGACGGCTGTGACGTCCACGTCGTCCACCACGACCCCGGCACCGAGCGGGAAGAACACACCCACGGCGAGGAACACATCATCTTCATCCGGGCGGGGCGGATGGAGTGGAGCGTTGACGGCGAAGCACACGAAACCGGACCGGGCGACACGGTCGTCACGCCGGCGGACGTGCCCGCACGGGTGGAAAGTTCTGGGTGACGAACCGTCACAGGTCGTCTGTGTCACCGCACCGCCGGAACCGGAGAGCGAACCCGGCGAGAGATAAGAGGGGCTACCGCCCGCGAACGAACGCCTCGATGCGGTTCGTGGCCTTCCGCAGGTCGGCCATGCTCGTCGCGTAGGAGGCGCGGAAATGACCCTCGCCGCCGTCACCGAACGCGCTTCCGGGGACGACGGCGACGCCCTGTTCTTTGAGGAGTTCCTCGGCGAACGCCTCGTCGTCGCCGCCGCAGGCGGGGAACGCGTAGAACGCCCCGCTGGCTTCGAAGCAGTCGAGACCCATCTCATCGAACCGCGAGAGGACGAACCGGCGGCGGCGGTTGTACTCGTCGTGCATCTCGGCCACGCTGTCCTCGCAACTCCGGAGCGCTTCCAGCGCGGCGTACTGGGCGGTAACGGGTGCCGACAGCATCGAATACTGGTGAATCCGGTTCATCGCGGCGATGGCTTCGGACGGACCGAGCGCGTAGCCTAGCGAAGGCCGGTCATCGCATAGGCCTTCGAGAAGCCGTTGAACACGACCGTTCGCTCGCGCATGCCGGGGAACGTGGCGATGGAGGTGTGCTCGCCGCCGTAGGTCAGCGCGGCGTAAATCTCGTCCGAGAGGACGAACAGGTCGTGTTCGCGGGCGAACTCCGCGACTTCCGCGAGTTCGTCACGGCTCATCGTCGCGCCGGTCGGGTTGTTGGGATAACACAGCATCAGCGCCTCGGCGTCGGCCGCTCCGGCACGTTCGAGGGCGTCGTAGGTCAGGGCGAACCCGTTCTCCGCTCGCGTCGGAACCGACAGCGGTTCGCCGCCCGCGAAGACGACGCCGGGGACGTACGAGATGTACGAGGGTTGGTGAACTGCGACGGTGTCCCCCGGGTTCACCAGCGCTCGCATCGCCACGTCGATGGCTTCGCTCGCGCCCGCCGTCACCAGATCTCCTCGTCCGGGTCGTAATCGAGGTCGTATCGTTCGACGTGACCGGCGATGCTCTCCCGAAGGTCCCGACGGCCACGGTTCGCAGTGTAGGACGTTTTCCCGCGCTCCAGCGCGTCGATGGCGGCGGTTCGGGCGGCCCACGGCGCGGAGAAATCCGGTTCGCCGACACCCAAGGAGATCACGTCGTCGCGTTCCTCCGCGAGTTCGAAGAACCGACGGATTCCCGACGGCGGAACCTGTTGGACTCGGTCGGCCGGTTTCATGGCGAAATAGAGAGGCGGTCGTCCTCGTCGCGGTCGTCGAACTCGATGCCGCGCTCCTTGTATGTCTCCATCACGAAGTGGGTGACCGTCTGGGTGACCTCCGGGATGGGTGCGATCTGTTCGGAGACGAAGTTCGACACGTCGTGCATCGACTCGCCTTCGACGTCGATGGCGAAGTCGTAGTCGCCGCTGACCAGTCGAAGCGAGACGACTTGCGGGAATTTGGCGATTCGGCGGGCGATCTCCTCGTAGCCGGTTTCCCGGTCGAGTTCGACGTTGAGTTCAACCTCCCCTTGGACGTGTTCGTCGTCCAGGTTGTGCCAGTCCACGACCGCTTGATAGCCGCGAACGACCCCGTCGGCTTCGAGTTCCGCGACCAGCGACTCCACTTCCGACTCCGACAGACCGGTCTGTCGTGCGAGGTCGGCGGTGCTTTCCCTGGCGTTCGACAGAAGCAGTTCGAGCAGTTCCCGTTTCGATTCCATGGAACCCCGTTCCGGACGCGGATACAAGTAGTTTGGTCGTGTGTGCTAATTGTTGCCATGTGATTCCGGATACGGTTCGACCTGCCCGAGCGGACACGTACGACGGATGCGCCGTCGATCTTTTAACAAGACGTGATGGAAAAGTTCCTCGGTTGACCGGATTTTAGGCAAACCAAAAAACATAAAGCCTGTTTAGGCATGCCTAAAAACGTATGTCTGGAACACCACCGAACCCGTCCCGACGCGACTATCTCCGGGGCGGCGGTGCGCTCGTCGTCGGCGGTTTGCTCGCCGGTTGTAGCGACAACGGTTCGAAGTCGGCGGACGGAAAAACGACCACCGGGACCTCGGACGCCGGAAAGACGTCCACGGACGGCGGGAAAACGGGCACGAAGGACGGTGGTTCGTACTCGGTTTCGATGTCCCCAATGGGGAACGTCGAATTCGATAGCGTCCCCGAAAGCGCCTTCGTGGTCTTCCCACAGTACGCCGACATGGCCGTCGCGCTCGGCCACGGTGACGCCGTCAACGCCATCTACGTCCCCGAGATGTCGGGCAAGACGATGAACACGTACTACGACCGACTCGATGGCGTCTCGTTCGACTGGAAGGACCTGCCGAACGCGCTGGGGAGCACGTTCAGCAAGGAACAACTCTACCAACTCGACAGCGACGTTCACTTCGTGGACCCGCGTACGTCACGACCCAGAAGAACTGGTCGAAATCGGACGTGGAGAAAATCGGCAACAACGTCGCGCCGTGGTTCGGCAACTTCTACAGCGGCACGAACGGCGACCCGCCGAAGGAGTACAGTGACGGGTATCAGTACTACAAACTCTGGGATATGTTCGGCAAAGTCGCCGACGTGTTCCAAGAGAAGGAGCGCTACCACGCGCTCAAGGGGATTCACGACGGGATGATGTCGACCATCGAAAAGAAGCTCCCGGCGAAAAAGGACCGACCGACCGCCGTCCGCGTCACCTACAGCGACGGGAAGTTCTACACGTACCACCTCAACAAACCCGGGTACTGGCTGGCCGACACCCGACCGCTCGGCGCGAAGGACGCGTTCGAACGGAAGGAGTGGGGCAGTCTCTGGGGCACCGTCGATTTCGAGACGATGCTCGAAGTGGACCCGGACGTCATCCTCCACCTGTGGGGCATCTCGCCGGGGTACTACGTCCAGGACATGCAGAAGAAAATCGAGAACCATCCCGCCGGCGAGAAGCTCTCGGCCATCCAGAACGACCGCTTCTACGCGTCCGGGATGCGATATCAGGGGCCGATAATGAACCTCTTCCAGTTGGAGATGACCGCCAAGCAGTTGTACCCCGACCAGTTCGGCGAGTGGCCGGGCTACGAGAAGAAGAAACCGTACCCGAAAATTCCCGAGGACGAACGGCTGTTCGACCGGAAGAAGTTGGCGAACATCGTCACCGGCAAGTGAGTTACCACCAGCGGGTCACGCTCGTTTCCGATCCCGGTTTCGTCACGTACAGCGCGGCGGAGTGAGTTGGGGAACGCATCGAACCTCGGATACGACGGCGTTCGGACGGGGGTAGAAGTCCCCGGAAAAGGCCTATATCTCCGAGTATGTTATTGTCTACCATGCCGGAAGGATATATCTGCGACGAATGCGGGGATTTTCTGATGGTCAAACCCCACTCGCTGTTCCGCTTCGGTCCCAGCGGGACGGAACAGGACCGGGAGTTCACGTTCTGTGAGGACTGTGCTCCGGATATCGTCAGGGAACACGGCTGGTCACAACCCAGTCGGGAGAATGGACAGAAAGTGGAGTGAGGCGGGAAGGATGGGGGAGTACGTCTTTGCCCAGTACAACGTCGAACGACTGACGACGGAGAAAGTACAGCAACCCGGAACACGCCAACTGGAGGCGGCCGCCGAGACGATTCAGCGGTTGCCGACGCCCGACGTGCTCCTGATAAACGAGATGGACGATAACGTCGTTCAAGGGTGGGAAGGGAGACACAACGCGACGGCGTTTCTGGAGAACTATCTGCGCGAACCCCAGTCGGAGGACGTCGAGGGTATCGACTTCGAGGAGTGGGTTGCCCCGCGCTGTAACACCGGCATCCCGAGCGGGATGGATATCGGCAAGGACGGTCCCGGCGTCGAACCCGGGACGGACGCGTACGCCCGGGACTGTTTCAGCTACGCCCCGTATCCGGGACGGTACGCGATGGCGCTGTACAGCCGTTTTCCGATCGATTACGGGGGAATCCGGACGTTTCGGAAGTTCCTCTGGAACGACCTGCCGGACGACCGAATCCCGACCGATTCCGGCCGCGACCTGTACCTCACCGGCGACGAGCGCGAACGGTTCCGACTCCCGGCGAAGACGGTGGCGGACGTGCCGATAGCGTTGCCAGACGGCGAACTTCACGCCCTGATTGCCCATCCCTCGCCGCCGCTCGCGGACGGGATGGACACCCTCAACGCTCCGCGCTGTCACGACGAGATTCGCTTTCTCGGGGAGTACCTCTCCGGTGCCGAGTACCCCTACGATGACGGTGGTCGTGCCGGCGGTCTGTCGGACGACGACCGGTTCGTCCTGCTCGGCGATCTGAACGCCGAACCGGATGAGGAAGTGACCGACGACGCAATCACGCGATATCTCCTCGACAACCCGCGAGTCCTCCCGACGACACCGTCGAGTCCGGGCGGGCGTGAACGCGGTGTCCCGTGCGCGACGGGTGACCTCTCACGCGGTCCTTCCCGGGTGGATTACGTCCTCCCGTCGAACGAGTTCGCCGTCACGAGTTCCGGAGTCGGGTGGCCTGCAACGGACGAACCGAACCGAAAGGTGGCCGAGAGGGCGTCGGACCACTTCCCGGTCTGGGTGGTCGTAAACGAATGATCCGTCGACATCCACGGCGAACCTCGACCCGACGACGCGTTCGTCGGCCCGTTCTGCCCGGACACTTTTTTGGGACATGCATCCAACGTCCAACGATGGTGATAAACGATACCGAGTTCGACATCGACTTCCTCGACGGACTCGGTCTGGACGGTCGCGTATCGACGGACACGGAGACGCTACAGGTCTACAGCCACGACGAAGGTCCACATGCGGCCCACCGTCCCGACGCGGTCGTTCATGCGGAATCCACGGCGGACGTCGCGGCGGTTCTCGAAGCCTGTCGGAATCGTGGTGTGGCGGTAACGCCACGGAGCGGTGGGTCGAGCATCGAGGGCGATCCCATTCCCGTTGCGGGTGGCGTGGTTCTCGATACGCTCCCGATGGACGATATCGAAACGCGACCCGCCGACCGTCTCGCGGTCGTCGGACCGGGGGTCGTCTACGACAACCTCAACGAGGGGTTGAAACCGTACGGACTGCGATTCGCACCGGGAATCGCCGCCGGTGACCTCGCACCGTCGGTGGGATGGTCGCCAACAACGCGAGCGGATTGAACGCGGTGAAATACGGGGTGACCGGTGACCACGTCCGACGTCTCACCGCGGTTCTCGCGAACGGCGAGGTCGTTCAGTGTGGTCGGGACGTCGCAAAGTCCTCGTCGGGCTATCAACTCAAGGACCTGCTCGTCGGAAGCGAGGGGACGCTACCGTGGTGACGGAGATAGCGCTCGCGCTCGAACCGCTCCCCGCCGAACGCCGTGCCGCGCTCGCAACGTTTCCCACCCGAAGTGCCGCCGCCGAGGCCGTCGCGAACATCATGGCGGGAAGGCTCACCCCCGGTGCAATAGAATCCTCGACAGCAGTGCGGCCGCACTCCTCAACGAAACCGACGACGCCGGACTCCCGGAATCGCCACAACTCCTCGTCGAACTTCATGGGACCAACGACGGGGTGGATGCCGACCTCGACGTCGTCCACGACGCCTGCCGAGACGCCGGGCGTGAATCGTTCGAAACCGCCGACGAAACCGCGATGGAGCGGCTGTGGGCGGCACGGCGGAACGTCTATCCGGCGGCCTGTGAGTATCGGGACGACGCCACCGTCGCGTTCATCGGCGACGTGGTCGTTCCCGTCTCCAAATATCCCGAAATCGTCGAGAAGGCCGCCGATCTATCGGCGGAACTCGATCTGACCGTCCCGTGCGTGGGGCATGCAGGCGATGGAAACCTCCACTTTCTGCCGGTCGCCGACCTGACAACGGAAACGAGGTCGAGCGTGCGACGGAACTCAACGACTGAATGGTTCGTACCGCGATTTCGATGGGTGGGACGGCGAATCGGGTGAACACGGTGTCGGCATCGGCAAACGAAAGTTCATGCGCGAGGAGCACGTCGCCGCCGTCGATTCGATGCGTGAACTCAAGGACGCCATCGACCCCGACGACATTTTGAATTCCGGAAAGTGCTTCCGAAATGATGGCGGTGACCCGTGTACCATCCACTCGTATCGTGTCCATACAGAACGAGAACCGTAGCTATTGTTCCCGTCCGAACTATACCAATCAGCCATGGGATTCAGTATAGCAAAATGAAGTATCTCGAAACATCGGGCAGGTCCCTACCGTATCGGGTAAGGGCGATCCGGAATATATTCGAGATGGACGCTGCCTTACCGAGATTATAAGCTTATGCCGGACGATGGCAAGGGCGTAACCATGTCAGATGCCAGCGCACGGACGGTACGGGAGCAGTGGGGAAGCCGATTCGGCTTCCTCATGGCGATGCTCGGAGCGATGGTCGGCGCGGGAAACATATGGCGAATGCCGTTTACGACGGGCGAGAACGGGGCTGGTGCGTTCCTCGTCGCGTACATAATCCTCCTGTTCGTCATCGCTGTCCCGGGCCTGATGGCCGAGACGGTGTTCGGGTCGTACACGGACCGCGGCGTCATCGGGGCGTTCAAATCCGCCTTCGGCGAAGGTCGGGCGGAAGGACTCGGCTTGGTCGTCGTTCTCGTGAACATCGCGTTGATGTCGTACTACGCGCCCATCATCGGGTGGACGCTGTACTACGCGGCCCACTCGCTCCTTCTGACCTTTTCGCAACCCAGTTTCGCGTCGGAGCCGTTCTGGAACTCGTTTTCCGGGTCCCCGTTGCTCACCATCGGAATGGACACCATCGCGATGGCGGCGACGGCGGGTGTGCTCCTGTTCGGTATCAAGGACGGCATCGAACGCGTCGTCAAATGGATGATCCCGTTCCTCGTCCTCGCACTCATCGCGATCGGAATCAAGGGACTCACGCTCCCGGCGCGATGGACGGACTCGCGTTCGCGTTCACCCCGAAATGGGAGTACCTCAGTAAATCGTCCACGTGGATCGCCGCGCTCGGACAGGCGCTGTTCTCCACCGGGCTCGGTTGGGGTATCGCACTCACCTTCGGGAGCTACCTCAGCAAGAACGACGACGTGCCACTCGGCGGTGGCGTCTTCACCGCCATCGGTAACACGAGCGTCGGACTGCTCGCCATCTTCGCCACCTTCCCGGCGGTGTTCGCGTTCGGTCTCGAACCGAGTGCCGGGTCCCAACGAGCGTTCGTCGCACTGCCCAAAGTCTTCCTACAGATGACGGGCGGGGAGATCTGGGCCATCCTGTTCTTCGTCGGCTTCCTGTTCGCCACGTTTTCGTCCGGACTCGCCATCACGGAAGTCGCGGTGACGACGATTTCCGAGGAGACGAGATTGAGCCGGAAGAGCACCGTGCTCGCCGTCGTCGGTTTCATATGGCTGCTCAGCCTACCGAGCGCC
Source organism: uncultured haloarchaeon (assembly GCA_963811185.1). Lineage (GTDB taxonomy): Archaea > Halobacteriota > Halobacteria > Halobacteriales > Haladaptataceae > Haladaptatus. The sequence continues at coordinate 285,792 of CAWEQN010000004.1, read as the reverse complement.
TATTCCGGGGACTTCCTCAACACGATGGACTTCATGTTCGGGAACTGGGGCCTGCCGCTCGCGACCCTGCTCATCATCCTGACTGTCGGGTGGAAACTCGAAGCCGAACCCATGCGCGTCATCGCGCTCAACCGCAATTCGGACATCCACGTCGGCAGATGGTGGGTCGGCATCATCAAGTACCTCATCCCGATAGTGATGGTGTTGATAATGGCCGATTACGTCGTGACGAACGTGAGCAAATCGCTGGCCCAGACGGTAGGTGGCGTCGTGCTGATGGCCATCCTGCTCGTCGGTTCCGTCCTCATCATGGGCGCACTTCGCGGCCGTGGTGGCACGCAAGAAGCGCCGGAAACCGCGGCGGGAGGGGGTGACTGAGATGGCGCTCTGATGATTACGTGGGTCGTCATGCTCGGAGCGATCGTCGTCCTCTGGGGAACCGCGGTGTGGGCGCTGTTCCGCTCCCTGCGTGACGAGGACGAAAAGCTCGAACTGCTGGACGAACAGGGCGAAATCGACACCTACTCGCCGCGCTCGCTGACCGAACTCCGGGAGTGGATACGGGCGAACCCCGGCGACAAGCACGCGGCGGAAGCCCGGGCGCGATACAACGAGTGTGTCGAGACGCTCAGGCGAATCGACACGACGTTCTACGACTGGAACCGGGACGAAATCGACTCGCTGGAAAAGCTGTAGCGCCGTAGCGCGGTAGTTCCTCTTTTACTGGACGCGGCACGGCAACGTTTCGAGTCCGTACAGGACTTGACTCGGTACCGGCTTTTTGTCCATCTCCATCGGTTCGATGGTGTCGAACTGCTCCAGCAACGCCTTGAGAGCGACATCGGCCTCGACGCGGGCGAGCGGGGCACCCAGACAGTAGTGGATACCCTTGCCGAACGCGATGTGCCGGTTCGGACTGCGCTCGGGGCGGAACTCGGTGGGCGCATCGAACACGTCCGGGTCGCGGTTCGCCGACCCCATCCACGTCGTGACCACATCGCCTTTCTCGATGGGTTTTCCACCGAGTTCGATATCGCGCGTGGCGACACGGCGGAGCGACTGCACGGGGGAACGGTATCGAAGCACTTCCTCGATGGCCTGCTTGCGGTCGATGTCGCCCGACCGGACCCCGTCCATAACGCCCTGTTCGTGGAAACACCAAATCGCGTTCGTGATGAGGTTCGTCGTCGTGATGTTGCCCGCGATGAGGAGCAGCATACAGAAGCCGACCTGTTCCTCGCGTTCGAGTTCGTCGCTCGTCGCGGCGAGCGTCACGAGGTCATCGCCGTCCCCGTCGGCCCGTTCGTCGAGCAAATCGGCGAAGTACTCGCCCATCTCCCGGCGGGCGCGTTCACGTTCCCGTTGGTTTTCTTCGATCGCCGCTTCCGTCTCTTCGCGCGGGCTGGCGACGAGCGCGTCGGACCACGCTTTGAACTCGTCACGGCGGTCGGCGGGGATGCCGAGCAGTTCCGCGATGACCGTCACGGGGAACGGATACGCGAAGTCGCCGACGATGTCGATTCGGTCTTCGTCCGCAATTCCATCCAAAAACTCGTCGGCCAGTTCTTCGAGTCGCGGTTGGAGTTCGCGTATCGTTCCGGGCCTGAACCGTTCGTTCACGAAGCCGCGAAGTCGGTCGTGTTCGGGCGGTTCCGCGTTTATCATCGTCCGGTTGAACCCACCTTCGTCGTCGAACGGTGACACAGCTGGCATCCCGGATGTTGGACTGAAAGGCCTCGTAGTCGGAGAGGACGCGGTCGACGTCCTCGTAGCTGAACACGTCCCACATGTTCCGGTTTTCGTCGTACCGAACGGGGATTCTCGCCGCATCTCCTCGTACCAGTCGAACGGTTCGAGCTGTCGTTCCCTGTCGCGCAGTGCTCTTGGAGGGCGGAGGACCGCCGCGGGTTGGTCGGACGCCATTGATTGAACATTCATTCAGTAGTTTGTAGGTTTTTTGGTGACGGAGTTTTCGACGGAAACGGCTGTTACGGTTTGACGGGTTCTGTCGGGTTCGAGAGGGGCGATTCGGCTATATCATCAGCTAGCATACACCAACCCATGGCAACGAATTGGAGAGCGGTGGTGCTCGGGTTCATCGTCATGGTCATCGTCGGCACGTTCGGCGGGGTCGTCATCCCCGTCGTTGGAACCATCGGCGGCGGCGTAATCGGGGGGTTCATCGCCGGATACGTCGCGGGGGACGGAATCGGGAACGGAACGTGGAACGGACTGCTGGCCGGTGCGTTCGGCGGTATCGTGGGCGCGCTACTGCTCGCGTTCGGTGGTGCGCTCGTCGGAAGTCTCGCGGGACCAGTCGGGAGCGTTCTCGCCGGGACGGGCGTCCTGCTCGCCGGTATCGTCGTCGCGCTCCTGTTCGCCATTCCGAGCGGAATCGCGGGCGCGCTCGGCGGATGGCTGAAAGGCTCCCGGCAGAAGCGGGGCGTCAAGCCGCCCGAGCCTACGGCGCGCTGACTCGACTGGAGTTCTTTTTGGGGATTCGTTCTCTTGAGTCTTGTGTCCCGGCGCTCGCGCCTGGCGCAACGCCCTTACGCGCCGGACGAGTAGGCGAACGCGATGGTTCGGAACGTCGCACCCGAGATGGCCGAGTTGGAGCCGGAGGATTTCTATCTCCTCTCCGGCGTCGAGCAGGGGATGCGCTTCAGCGAATGGGTGCAAAAGGAAAAGATTCCAAACTTCTCACGGCTGACCGCCGAGGAGGTCGAGTATCGAATCGACCGCTGTCTCGACCGCGAGTTGCTCCAGCGCAAGACCATTCAGTACGAAGGTTACACCCTCACGTTCGAAGGGTACGACGCGCTCGCGCTTCGGACGTTTTCCGAACGCGATACGATTCAGGGCGTGGGCTCACCGCTCGGCGTCGGGAAGGAAAGCGACGTGTACGAAGTGCAGTCGTTTCGGCCGCTCGCGCTGAAGTACCACCGCGAGGGGTACACCAACTTTGGGGAAGTGATGAAGGAGCGCGATTACACCTCCGACAAAGAGCACGTCTCGTGGCTCTACACGGCGCGGAAAGCCGCCGAGCGGGAGTACGATATCCTCGAAGCGCTGTATCCCGGACGTGAGCGTCCCGCGCCCCATCGACCACAACCGCCACGCGATCATCATGGAGAAGATAGACGGCGTCGAACTCGCGCGCTCGAAGTTCGAGGACGCACAGGTCGTCCCCGTGCTCGACCTCGTGCTCCGCGAAGTGAGCGACGCCTACGAAGCGGGCTACGTACACGCGGATATGAGTGAGTACAACGTGTTCGTCAACAGCGAGGGCATCACGGTCTTCGACTGGCCACAGGCCATCCCGACCGACCACCAGAATACAGAGGAGTTCCTCGAACGCGACGTTCGGAACGTGGTCGGCTATTTCGAGCGAAAATACCCACGGCTCGTCAGTGGTGTGGACGTCTCGTCAGTCGCCGACGCGATCGCCAAAAATGAGTTCGAATCGGTCCGCAATTACGTACGACGGCTAAATGACGTACGATAGCACCGCCAGTACCAAGAAGATAATCACCAGCCACTTGGCGATGTTCATCGACATGCCAGCGATACCACCTGCGCCGAGTACGGCGGCAATGATGGCGAGGACAACGAATGCAACCGCGAGTCCGAGGATCGCCATCAGTGGCTCACCCCGCTGACGTATCCATGTGCGAGATACATGGCCCATGGTTACCCGGCTAGTTATATGACGGCACGGGCTGAATTAGCAAGGTAGTATGTTATTTTCGGCCACACGTAGATTTTATCACAGGAAAGCGAGTTCCGATAATTGATTTCTTGTTAAAATAGATTAAATAAATTAATTTATTGTGGGATATATTGTATGTGTATGGCACGACAGGATGTCGCGAAGTACCTCGAACAGCACCCACGAATGATCGGCGTTTTGTTCATGGTGAGTCTATTGTTGATGCAGACCGCTCCTGTGCTGGCAGGAGGCGGCACAGCTTCGAATGCTGGACCGTAAAAACCTCAGTCCAAAAATTCGATTGGGTTCCACTGAAGTTGACCTGCAATATGAGCGGGCTGTTGTTCTAATTTTAAATAGGCAATTAATTCATCAGAATCTACGTCTTTAAACCAGGAATTATTAGAGATTAGTCTTGATTCGCATCACCTAAGACTATTTATAGTATATGTTGCTCCAAGTCGAGATCGATTATCCAAATACGTCTCTATTTTCACATCATATATATCATTGTCTCTTGTTGAAATAACTGTCCAGCTTGGAAACCCACCGTCAGATTGTACCAATGAGCAATTTCCATTACCGAGTGTAATGTAACGGTAGCCAGAAATGGTCTCTCTACGAGCAATCGATAATGCTGTTCGAACTGGAAACCCAGCTATTCAATAAGCCGGCGAACGTTCTTCCGATCCGGGTAGCCGTTTTATTGGCAACATCTGCTAGGTGACTACCCCGCCAATACTTCCCCTTCTCATCAATGACATTCCTTGCCCGTATGAGGAACATGCATTCAAAAAGAATGCCTTGATCGAAACGTTATCGAGCACTTGTACGTCCAAACTTCCATCGACACAAAGGAAACCATTTTCATCTACATGACCGATATAATGAAATAGATCAGCAGGCGTTTTGAGGATTTCGCGGAGTTCGGATACAGTCGATTGGATTCGATAATCACATCGTATTCGACTAATTCTCCGAATTCATACAATTTCTCGACAATTTCGTTGGACATTCCTGCATCGTTACAGACGACACGGATGCTGATCCCGGGTTCATTTAGCATTGTGTAGTTGAACCGTCGCTTGAGGGTTTCAACCGTTAATTTGTTCGCTCCTAATGGAAACCCGTCACCTACCCATGCTTGTTCCCTCGTTTCTACCGGATTTGGATGTACTATTTTTTCGGTGCTGGCTTGGCTACCACTGCTACGGAAAAAATCGGTTTCAACCTCGGATTGTCTGTGTTGCGAAGATCCCGTTCGGTAGAAATCTTCAAGCATCTGTGGTTGTGAAATCGTCTGCTCTAGGAGCGAACAGGAGCACTCCGAATTTGCGAAAGGTCATAGGCAAGAAACGGGAGCACTGCTGCGTGTTGACTGACTGGTGTGACATCCGTTGTGAGCGTCCATGTAGGGACATATTCCGAAATAGTATCGTATGGAACCGAAAGATACGTCTCTAGTTGGTTTGGTAGTGAGCGCTCATAAACATCCGAGAGGTCAAAATCTAGCACATCCCTTGCTTTATCACCCTCCTTAAGATTTGATTTTATAATCCCTTTTGTGTGGACAATACAGTCGAGAAATACGGCTTGTCGGAGGACACGATGAAGTGTTTCCTCGTATGTGCAGTCAGATAGTAATGAATACTCGAAATTCCCTGCAACCAATTTCGGTGTACCACCCGTCGGAATGACTTCTGCACCGAGATAATATGCAAATGTAGCCGCCGGAAACACCTTCTTGTTCGTTAGTGGGAGTTCGAGATGTACATCGGTGTCTGGGGGTTGATGTGGTCCGGAACGTGAAATTCGTCGCCCAGTTCCACGAGCGGCGGATGTCCTCGGAGTGTCGGATGGGCGCGGTCCGGAGTCGTCATCTTGAGCGCCGACCCGAACGTCGAGAGCGCGCGCATCGTGTCCCGAACGTTCCCGCTGACGGTGACTGTCCCCTCCGGCGATTCGTGATACGAGCGTGAACCGACCCGAATGAAGCTGTCTCGTCGAACGAGAATCGTATCGATCTGCGCCTTTCGAATCGTGACCGCCGAGGAGAAAGAAAGATAGATGACTATCGGCGTCCCGTTGATTTGGAGGTATCGTGTCTCCGGAATCGAGTCTAACTCGGTGTCGCTGTTCGGCGTGAAATCCCTCAAACTCCCCGTCCGCCGAATAGACGAATACGCTCGCCAATGTCGGGAAGACGATTTCGTCCGTCTCGATGGTTACGGCTGAATCGATCGGGTAGTAAAACGAATCGGCGTCCGCTGGCGTCGGTTCGACGACATGCGACGTGTGCAACTCGAAACGAACCTTTTCGATGGGGTCATGAATCTCGATACCGGTGTCTCGCTCCAACGACTCGAACTGTGGGTCCACGATTTCGTGTGTTTCAGACTCCGTACATTTATAGGTCCACCCACGCGGTCGTCATACCGAGGGACGGAACGTGCCACCGGTGGTCGGGATGGTCGCCGTTTCGTTGCCGGAGTTCGATGCGCGCGTCGAAGAGGGGGGACAACTCCGCGACGTGGTCGCATCGTCCGGCATGGTGAGGTGATAGTGGGCCATTCCACGCACGCCTTTGGTGATGGCACAGATGGAACGGAGAAAGCGCTTGAGCGCGAGAAGGTCCTGCTCGTCGACGAGGTAGTTCAACGAATCGACACAGACCCGAAGCTCCGCCGGGGAGACGCCATCGGTCGCGTCGTCGTAATACCCGATGGCGGTCACTATCTCCTCGCGAAGTTCGTGAAGGCCGTTCTTCCCATCCAACGGCGGGAGTTCTCGCCGATACTGGCGGCTGCCTGGAAGGGCACGGCGGCTGTTCCCGCGGTCGATGAGCCAAACGGAGGAGTCATCGGTGTAACGTCGGCCGGGAAATGTTCGTCCGCGGTGCTGATTCCCGCGTCGGTGAGCGCGAGGACGCGTTTTCGGTCGTGAATATCGTCACCGAAGAGGGTTCGCGACGCTCGGTTCGTGACGCGTTGGGGTACTTCACCGGTGACGAGGAGATTCTTCCGTGCTGTCGAAGCCTTTCGAGGTATCCCCGGAACGCATACACGTCATCCTCGTCCCGGAATAACGGCCGACAGTCGTTCATCTTACGTAGTTTTCCCGTAATTTGATAAAACTGCTCTGGTTGACGGACAAGACGAAGCCCTTAAACCCGCCAACCGGGAACGTTCGATAACTCGCTGGAAGACGGGCACCAGTGGGCACCTGCGACTGCAGGACGGAATGTGGCGTGGTCGATATCGGATCGTCGCCACGCTGAACCACTCAACGCCCGTGGTGATAGACTATGGCAAAAAGTTTCTACTCCCACATTCGGGACGCATGGAAGGACCCGGACGACGGCAAGCTCGCCGAACTCCAGTGGCAACGAAAACAGGACTGGCGCAAGGAAGGTGCCATCGAGCGAGTCGACCACCCGACCCGCCTCGACCGCGCCCGCTCGCTCGGCTACAAGGCCAAGCAGGGCATCGTCGTCGCTCGCGCAAGTGTCCGCAAAGGTGGCGCGCGGAAACAGCGACACAAGGCCGGACGCCGTTCCAAGCGACAGGGTGTCAACCGCCTCGGACGGCGCAAGAACATCCAGCGCATCGCCGAGGAGCGCGTCAGCAAGAAGTACCCGAACCTTCGCGTCCTCAACTCCTACTGGGTTGGCGAGGACGGAAGCCAGAAGTGGCACGAAGTGATTCTAGTGGATCCCGAACACCCCGCCATCCAGAACGACAAGGACCTGAACTGGATCTGTGACGACTCCCACCGTGGCCGCGCCCACCGTGGTCTCACGAGTGCAGGACAGCGCAACCGTGGTCTCCAACAGCGCGGGAAAGGTACCGAACACACCCGCCCGAGTAACAACAGCGGCAAAGGCCGCGGCAAGTAACACGTTCGACGTTTCCACTTCTCAATTTTTCAGTAACCCGACAGCGGTCGCTGTCTTCTCACTGTGGGGACCCGAGCCTCGTCGAAACCATCTCAAGGACTATCACGTCGGCAGTCGTGCATCGCACACAATGGGGGACTCGGAGGCGGGGGTGGAGGGGGAAGTGGATGCAGGGGTGGAACGACAGAAGCGGATGGAGGGGATGGCTCGACTCGTGGGATTCAGCGACGGCGTCTTCGCCATCGCCATCACGCTGCTGATACTGAACATCGAACTACCCAAAGAGACGGGGTCGGCGACGCTCGGTGCCCACCAGGTGCTCGCGGAGTGGCCGGACTTCTTGAGCTACGTCATCAGCTTTCTCGTCATCGGCAACTACTGGATAGTCCATCACAGCATGTTCGAGGACGTCGAGCGGTACAATCGGGGACTCTCTGGATAAACGTCGTCTATCTTATGTTCATCGCGTTTATCCCGTATTCGACCTCGCTCATCGGTGACTTTCCGGGAAGTGTGCCCGTTATCGTCTACGCCGGGACGCTCACCCTGACAGGCGTCGTTCTCGCCATTCTGTGGCGATATGCGTGGTTACACGATTTACTGGACGACACCGTCGATAACGCGAAAGTACGCGATATCTCCTATCGAATCCTCATTCCGTCGGGCATCTTCGCCGGGTCGATTCTGGTGTCGTTCGTGAGCGCACAGCTGGCGATGTACTCGTGGATGCTCCTCTTCTTGGCAGACCCGATTCGGAATCGCTTGGTCGAGTAGACCGGCTGACCGATCGGTCGGCTGAATCGGCGCGTCGATTCGACCGAGCACCGGCAGGAACACCCGATTCCGGCCGACACGCACGATTTCGACGGTGTATTCGTAGGTGGTTGTCACTGGCCGTGTCGAGGTAATAAATCCCATATTGCGATATCAAATCCGGGTGCTGGACGAACGTCGGAGTACAAGGTTCATAGTTCGTGGGTCGGTCGTACGGACAATGAAGGACGGCCAGCCGAGTAAGACTGCCCAGTTCGTCGCCGCCAACGTCGCCCTTTCGACCCTGCATCCGGCTCTGTGCGGGGTGTTACCGCCGGAAGCCGGTGCGGAAACGTCCCGCTATTTCCGAACCCTCGATAGTTGGACGGGGACCAGCGCTCGTCTGTTTCGTCGTCTGCCGAAATTCGTCCTCAGACGGCTCGTCGCACGAATCCCTGCAGGAACGATTGCCCATCCTGCTCTCCGAAAACGGTGGATAGAGGACACGGTTCGGGCGAATCTCTCGGACTGTTCGCAGGTGGTCGTGCTCGGGGCAGGATTCGACACGCTCGCGCCGCGTCTGCGACGGGAGTACCCGGACGTCCGATTTTGGGAGATAGACCACCCGGCGACGCAGGGAGTAAAGCGGCGCGTCGTCGAACAGGGGTCGAACTTCACCCTTTGCTCGGAGGATTTCACCGAACGAGCGCCGATGAGTTCCCTCGACGCTGACCCCGACTACGATTCGGACGGGAGTACGGTCGTCGTCGCGGAGGGATTGTTGATGTATCTCTCCGAGGCGGAGGTGAAACGGTTGTTCGACGCCGTTCGTGGGAACACAGGTGGGGGAAGTCGGTTAGTAGGGACGGCAGTCAACCCCAGTGCGGTGACCGACGGTCCCGACTGGATGGGGGACGCGAACTCCCGCCGTAGTCCGAAGTTCCTCCACCGACTCGGCGAACCGTGGCACTGGATGGTCGAGTCGGGTAAACTCTCGAACGTACTCTCCGGTCACGACTTCGAACTCACCGCGCTCGCACAGCTACGTCACCTCCGTGCACAATACCTTCCGGACCATCCGGACCTGTCGGTGTATCCAATCGAGTACTGTTTCGAAGCCACGCGCGAGGAGTGAGACGAAGCGGCCTGTTCGAGCGTTACAAGCCATCCACCCTCTCGGTATCGCCCGCAACGTTATGCGCCCGTACGTCCTGTTATACCGAGTGGTTCGGGGGGAGCTATGAAGATCGAGTTCGACGACACCATGTTCGAGGAATGGACCGAACGAGCGCTGTTGCACGCCGTGTACGGCGGTGCTGATTTCGGCGAGTGCCTGACGACCGCCGAACGAATCACCGACGGGGATCGGACGAGTTGGTACGACGAATGGACCGAAACCGCCGACCGCATCGCCGCTATCGCCCGAGAAAGTGAGGACGGTGGCCACGCGGTCAGCGCACGAGAGTCGTATCTCCGAGCGTCGAACTACTATCGAACGGCCTATCCGTTCCGCTACGGCGCACCCACCGACGAGCGTCTCGTCGAAGCGTTCGAGAAGGAGACGGCGGCGTTTCGGAGCGCCGCCCCGCTGTTCGACCCGCCGGTCGAACCGGTCGAAATCCCGTACGAGGGGACGACGCTTCCCGGCTACTTCTACCGCGTCGATGATTCGGATGAGCCCCGACCGACCGTCGTCGCCACCAACGGATACGATTCGACGATTCAGGAGATGCACTTCGCCCACGCCGTCGCGGCCGTCCGTCGCGGGTACAACTGTCTCACTTTCGATGGGCCCGGACAGGGTGGGCCGCTCATCGAGGAGGGGCTCACCATGCGTCCGGATTGGGAACACGTGGTCACGCCGGTCGTCGATTACGCGGTTTCCCGTCCGGCGGTCGATTCGGAGCGAATCGCACTCACCGGCTGGAGTTTCGGTGGCTATCTCGCCCCGCGAGCAGCCGCGAGCGAGCACCGACTGGCGGCGTGTATCGCCGACCCCGGGCTGTGGGACCTGCTCGAAATGATGAAGGGGATGGCCGTCAGCGTCGGGGTACCGCAAGACGTGGCCGACCGATTGCCCGACGTCGATTCCGACGAGTTGGAGCCGATGTTCGACGCTATCGAGGCGTCGCCGGAACTCACGTGGACCATCGAGCAGCGCGGTCTGTGGGTGCACGGGGTCGATTCCGTTATGGACTACCTTCGAGCGACGGCGGAGTACACGCTCGAAGACCGCGTCGACCGAATCCAATGCCCGACCCTCGTTACCCAAGCTGAAAACGACCAGTTGTCAGCCGCCGCCGGGGAACTGTACGACGCCCTCGACTGCCCGAAGGAACTGCAACGGTTCACGGCCGCGGAGGGTGCCGACGACCACTGTGAAATGCACGGACGCAAACTCTATCACCAACGCACGTTCGACTGGCTCGACGGGGTTTTCGGGTACGAGGGATAATCGAATCGAGAACAGGAACGGACGAACAGCTATTGACGCGCTTTATGCACCGTTTCGGCGTGCTTAGCGACCGACCCGTCGATATGCGCGTAGTAGTTGAACAGGTCCGTCCACGACGGTTCGGCGATGGAGACGTCGTCGGGTAACGCCCGTTCGTCCGTTCCGGCGTCGATGAAGCCGCGCCGTCCCTCGTGGCTCTGGAACAGCCGATTTTCGACGACGTGCTCGCGGAGGGATTCGGCCACCGAACGCGTTCGTGCGAGGGCGACGGGGGCACCGTTTCGAGGAGGTCTTCGGGTGCGCCAGTCGCCGCGATGTTTCCGTCCCGGACGAACGCGATTCGGTCGGCGATTTGAATGTCGGCCGGCGTGTGACTCGACAGGACTATCGTACATCCTTCACGGCGGCGTTCCTCGATGAGCGCGTGGACGAGGTCGATGGCCGAAAGGTCGAGTTCCGCCGTCGGTTCGTCGAGGAGATACAACGGCACGTCCACGCCGAAGGTGATGGCGAGTTCGAGTTTGCGTACCATCCCGCCCGAGTAGTCGTTGACAGGGTCGTCGAGGCTGTCCGACGATGTCGAACCGCTCGGCGATTTCCTCCCAGTCGTCGGTTCCGTGCGGGTGGAGGTCGGCGTAGAACTCGCCGTTCGCTCGCCCGGAAAGATCCGAGAACAGGAGCCCTCCCTGAAGCATGAAGCTCATGTTCGAGCGGGCGTCGTCCGCGGACGACCCGAACACGGAGATGGACCCGCCCGTCGGGTGAAGACCGTCGGCGAGACACGAGAGCAGGATGGTTTTACCGGACCCGTTCTCCCCCATCAGGAGCGTCACCTCACCGGCGGGAATATCGAGGTCGATACCGTCGAGGACCGTCTTCCCGTCGAACGACTTTGTCAAGTTCCGAACCGAGATGGCGTGTTCGGACATCACTCACCCACCTCCCCAGCGTAGATGAAACGACGAAGCAGGACCGTCGCAACCGCCGCGCCGATAACGGTGTACAGGACGAGCAGTCCCACGTACTCGATACCCCTCGGAAGCGGCGTCGAAGATATCTTCGCCGCGTCGCCGACGAGATACGCCATCTGGAAGCGTGCGGCGAGCGAGTTCGGAACGTAGTTGACGATGCCCTGAAGGTTCGACGGGAGCAACGAGACGCTCATCCCGTTGAATCCGGTGACGAAGAACACTATCAGCATCACGAAGCTCGAAATCTGCGGGACGCTGTCGCCCGTGAGCAGGATGGCGATGAGCGTCGCGGCCGCCATCGCCACCAGGCAGAACGAGAACAGGGTCACGAGGACGACGAGCACGGAAACGGGACCGAACGCGTCGAACCGAGCGCCGTCGAATGCGGCGACGACGAGGATGAGCACGTCCGTGAAGACGGCGGAGACGTAACATCCCAGGAACCGGCCAGTGAAGTCCGCCGACGGCGATATCGGGAGCGAGCGGAACTTGCGGTAGCGTTTGGTCGATATATCCTCGCTCAACTGCCGTGCGAAGCCGACCAGTGCGACCGAGAACGCGCCGAATATCCCGAACGCGACGGCCATGAGGGCTTTGCCGACGCCGACCGATCCGGGACCGGTGTCGGGAATGAACATCCGTGATTCGAGGAGATAGAGGATCACCGGGAAGGCGATACCGAACAGCAACGTCCGCCGGTTCTGCAGTTGACTCCGTACCGTGAGTTTGGCGAACGTGAGCGTCTGCTTGTTCCACGAAACGCCAGTCGTACTGGCGGATGGAGTCCGTGCGGTGGAGTTCACCGACGACATCAGCGACACACCCCCGACCGAACATTCGGGAGCGGACAACTATCAGGGAGGATATCGAATCGAGAAGTCAAATCCGAATTCATCGTGGGAAGCTACCGAGAGGACGAGCAAATACCTTCCCCAGATATCTCCCCGTATTCATAAGTGGTATGCGTGTTCCATCCCGAGGTCGGATATGCCGACCGTGCACACGAAGGTGAAGCCACAAATCGAGGCCGTCGCCCGCATCTCGCGGGACCATCCGAAGACGACGTTTCGACTGCTTGGCAATCATCCGGTCGATGACGGCACCGTTTTCGTCCTCCTCGAAGCGCCAAACGTTGCGACCGAGGACGTAATCGAGTACTTGGAGGACGATTCCGACATCATCGAGCACGAAGTGATTCACGACGCCGAACAAGCGACGTTCGTCAGAATTCGAATCCCATTGCCAGCCCCCCACCGTGCAGGAATCTCGTCCGGAAGCGTCCCCCACGCGGCGCTGACCGTCCGCAACGGCTGGATACACGGCGAGATGACCACCTCGATGGAGCGCATACGGGAGTTCGTCTCGGCGCTCCGCGAAGCGGGGGTTCGACACGAAGTCGTCTCGCTCACTCACTCGGACGAGGACGGAACCCTCCTGACCGAGCGCCAACAAGCCGTGGTCGAGACGGCAGTGGAGCAGGGCTACTACGAGACGCCGCGGGGGTGCACGCTGGAGGACCTCGCGGATGCGCTCGACGTGCATCGTTCGACCGCCGGAGACGTGTTGAACCGCGCCGAGGGGCGAATCATCACGTCGTTCATTCGTGATGTCGTGAGAAAACCGAAGTTCGCTGTGTGCCGACTGTCGGTGGATGTCGATTATTCGTCCTCGCTCGCCGACTTTCACCAACTGTTTGCCGATGTTGTCGCCCTCGAAGAGGCCGAGGAAGGCGTCGGGAGCGTTCTCCAAGCCTTCGGTGACCGTCTCGCGGTACTCGATTTTGCCCTCGGAGATCCACTGCCCGAGCTGTTTTGCGCCCTCCGCATAGCGCGGCGCGAAGTCGCCGACGAGGAGGCCTTCGACCGTCGCGCGCGTCTCGATGAGTTTGCCGAGTTTGCGCGGCCCGGTCGGCATGGAGGTGGCGTTGTACAGCGCGATTTGGCCGCAGACGGCGACCCGCGCATCGACGTTGAGGCGGGCGAAGACGGAATCCGTAATCTCGCCGCCGACGTTGTCGAAGTAGCGGTCCACACCTTCGGGTGCGGCCTCGTCCAGCGCTTCGCCGTAGTCGTCCACATCCTTGTAGTTGATTCCCACGTCGAAGCCGAGGTCGTCTTCGAGGAAGGAGACCTTCTCGTCGGACCCGGCGAAGCCGATAACTTTTGCGCCCGTGAGTTTCGAAATCTGGCCGACCGTCGAGCCGACGGCACCGGCCGCGCCCGTCACGACCACCGTGTCACCCGCTCTGGGTTGGAGCACTTCGCGGGTGCCGAAGTAGCCCGTCAGACCGGGCATGCCGAGGACGCCGAGCGCGGTGGAGATGGGCGCGAGGTCGGGATTGACCTGCTGGAGTTCGGGTCCGAGAGCGGTGACGTAGTCGGCCCATTCGAGGTTGCCGGTCACGATGTCGCCCTCCTCGAACTCCGTGCCGTTGGATTCGACGACTTCGCCGACGACGCCGCCCTCCAAGGGTTCGCCGACATCCCACGGTTCGGCGTAGGATTCCCCGGCGTCCATCCGGCCACGCATGTACGGGTCCACCGAGAGATACAGCGTCCGGACGAGCGCCTCGCCCGGGCCGGGTTCCGGTACGTCCTCTTCGACCAGTTCGAACGTGTCGTCGTCGGGCGTTCCAGTCGGACGTTGTGACAGCAGGAATTTTCGATTTGTCGCCATGCAACGATATACAGGATACACGGATAAGGGGGCTGTGGCGGAAGCCGCCCTTGCCGGTATGCGGGTGGTGCTCAAATAACGGGTCGCGGACGTTCGAAGCGACTACAGGTCGTTCGCTTCGACCCGCAGCGTGAATCCCCAGTCGAACTTCCAGTCATGGCCCGAACTACTCCCGCCGAACCGGGTTTCGAATCCGTACGTCCCGGTCGGGAAACAGCCGTCCGTCGTCGGGTCGTCCGCGACGAGGAGTTTCTCGCTCGCCGTTTCGTCCGGGTCGAGCGAAACCGTCTTCGCCGCCTCGTTGGACCATCCCAGTTCGTTCTCCGATTTCCCGTCGGTGGCGATGCAGTCCGGTGCGTCGTCCGTGGATGGGCTGTCCGGCGCGCTGTGTGCGTAGAGCAGGATGCCGGGGTCACCGGCGTCCGAACTCGCTCCTTTGTAGTACGGCACGTCGAACTCCCCGTCGCTCGTCCCCGTGTTCGTCACGGTTGCCGTAAGCCGGGCGGTTTGACTGCTCGTGATGTTCGGCTGGGCGACGTCGAGGGTGAGGTTCACCGGGAATCGTGCCGGAACCGAATCGGTCCGTGCGATGGAAACGGTTCTGGAAAAATCGCCCATCTCGGTCGAACGGGGTGCGGAATCGTTCGCCCGTCCGAGACAGCCCGAACCGCCGGACAGGGCCGTGGTTGCGCCGAGGAGGACGGTCCGGCGTTTCATACGGGAATCTCACCGTGAGACACCAAGAGCGTATGGAAGAGTGAAACAGCCGTTTTACACAGCGAGAACGAGCGAGACGACCAGAACAACGACGTGGAACGTAATGTGGCCGAGCATCGCCGATTCGAGGCTCTCCCGCCAGTAGAGCCACCCCAGACCGACGCCGACGAGGGTATTGAGGAGGACGACCCGCACGAGGAGTGCGGGCGTCACCGACGAAAACGCGGCCACGGCCGGGAGATGACCCAGACCGAAGACCAGCGCGGAAACGCCGATTGCCGTCCACATGACGCGCTCCGATGGTCGTTTTCCACCGACGAGCTTCCAGCAGGCCCACACGACGAGCGTCATGAACCCGTACCGGAGGAGCAGTTCCTCCGTGATACCGCCGTAGAAGAACCGGGAGAAGATGTTTTCCGAGACCGAAAGGACGGTCGGGTCGGTCATCTTCGTGGCGACGAGTGGCGAGGGACCGGGCACGAGCACCGTGAACAGGCCGTCGAGGACGACAACGACGACGGCGATTCCCGCTCCGACGGCGACGGCGGCGGGGAACTCCTCGCCGAAGAGAACCGGCGGTTGGGTGGTCCCGAAGAGTCGATAGAGGATATGTGAATCGAGTCGGACGCGCGGCGCGAGAGCCGTTCCGACGAGGCAAGCGAGCGCGAGAAGGAGAAGGGGTTGCGTGACGATGAGCAAGAACAAGGTAGAGAGTCGATGTCGCGGCGAACTGTGGAAGGGTGCGCAGTTGGCCGAGTAACGACACACCGACCACCACGACACCGGGCAGTCCGAGCACGAACATCGTCACGACCCCTTTGACGAACGAACTTTGGCGTGCCCGTTTCGTTGCCAAGGGGGTTTGCATATGGTCTGGCGCGCACCCGAGCGCAAAAAAGGATTCGAGTGACGATGCAGGAGTTCGGCCGATTGAGATGTCGGAAGTCGGCTGATCCGTAACCGACAGGGCGACCCAGTTTGTGCCGGAAGGGTTCCGACCGAACCACGGATTTATAGCTCGATACGCTTACGTCGAACCATGAGCGGCCTCTCGCTTGACGCGACACAACTCGACCGCTACTCCCGGCATATCATCATGGACGAGGTGGGGTCCGAGGGCCAACAGGCGCTTCTCGACGCCCGCGTTCTCGTGATTGGCGCTGGTGGTCTCGGCGCACCGGCCATCGAATATCTCGCGGCGGCGGGCGTCGGTACCATCGGTATCGCAGACGACGACGCCGTGGAGCGGAGCAACCTCCAGCGACAGGTGATTCACGGGGACGACGACGTCGGCCGCCCGAAAGTCGAGAGCGCGGCCGACTTCGTTCGAAACCTCAATCCGGATATCACCGTCGAAACGCACGAAGTTCGCGTCGAACCGGACAACGCCCCCGCGCTCGTCGCGGAGTACGATTTCGTCGTGGACGCCAGCGACAACTTCCGGACGCGCTACCTGGTCAACGACGTGTGTACGCTTTCCAATACCCCGTTCTCCCACGGTGCGATATACAAGTTCGAGGGGCAGGTGACGACGTTCACGACCGACGGTCCGTGTTATCGTTGTCTCTTTCCGGAAGCACCGCCGGAGGGTATGGTCGCCGACTGTGCGACGACGGGCGTGCTCGGCGTCCTCCCCGGAACCATCGGCTGTATTCAGGCGACCGAGACGGTGAAAGCCATCATGGGAGTCGGCGAGGTGTTGGAGGGGCGGATGGTGTTTTACGACGCGATGGACATGAGTTTCGAGGAGGTCGAATACCGGAAGAATCCGGGCTGTCCGGTCTGCGGCGACGACCCCATCGACTCCATCGAGGAAGTCGAGTACACCGAATCCTCGTGTGCAGTGCGGGGTGACTGACAGCACGCATCATATTGCTAAACGTACACATACAGACCCATATGCCACGAAAACCGTAATATCACTTTATCTCCTTAGCCGTCGTTTCTACAATCGTAGGTTATTACGATGGCAACTAAACAACTGAACACTGGAGTAAACACGTTCGAGAGCAGAATCGGCCGCGTGACCGTGCGTGGACAGGCACACAGCCTGAGCGCGTGGTTCGTGTTGGCGCTCCGTCTCATGATGGGCTATGCGTTCCTCGCCGCCGGATGGGCGAAACTCACGGCGGCGCAGTCCTTCGACGCGGCGGGCTACCTGACGAACGCGGTTCCGAAGGCCAGCCCCATGCTCGGCGTGTTCCACTGGATGGGCACCACGCCGTGGTTCGTGGACTTCGTAAACGTCGCGGTCCCGTGGGGTGAACTGTTCATCGGTCTCGCCCTCATCGTCGGCGCGTTCGTCCGCCTCGCGGCGTTCTTCGGCGCGTTCATGATGCTGATGTTCTACTTCGGCAACTGGACCGTCGAACACGGAATCATCAACGGCGACTTCGCGTACATGCTCGTCTTCCTCGCCGTCGCGGCGTTCGGCGCGGGCCACATCCTCGGGTTGGATGCGCGCATCGAGCGCTACATGGTCGGCGGCGAACCGTTGGCCGAGAAGTACCCCGCCCTCCAGTACATCCTCGGCTGAGTGACTTTTTTTGCGGCGTATGTCGATACAGTAGCCATGAAATCGGACGACGTGGAACGCTGGCGGGCCAACTGGCAGGACGAGGTGGACGGCGCAGCGCTGTACCGAGCGATGGCCGAAGGGGAATCGAACCCCGAGCTCGCGAAGCTGTACGAAAACTTGGCGCGGACGGAGGGAGAGCACGCCGATTTCTGGGCAACGAAGCTCGACGAAGCGGGGAAGCCCGTCGGTTTGCCCGCACCGAGTCGTCGCGCACGAACCCTCTCGTGGCTGGCTCGGCGGTTCGGCGCACAGTTCGTCCTCCCGGCCGTTCGCGGGAGCGAAATCGGCGGGGGCGTAGAGTATCACTCGACAACCCGACGCGGACCCGTCGCTCGCGGAGGACGAGCGCTCACACGCGCGTCTCCTCGCGAATCTGGATACGTCGAACGGCGTGGAAGGCGGGACGCTGGCGCGACTCGAAGGCAGGCATCGGGCGACCAGCGGGAACGCACTGCGAGCTGCCGTCCTCGGCGCGAACGACGGGTTGGTCTCGAATCTCAGTCTGGTGATGGGCGTCGCCGGGGCGTCGCTGGCGGCGAACGCGATTCTCATCACCGGACTCGCGGGCCTGCTGGCGGGCGCTGGCTCGATGGCGATGGGCGAGTGGCTCTCCGTGACGAGTTCGCGCGAACTGTACCAGCGCCAGATTTCGGTCGAGGCCGACGAACTCGCGGAAGTACCCGAAGAGGAGGAAGCCGAACTCGCGCTGATTTATCGGGCGAAGGGGCTGTCGCAGGAACAGGCGGACGAACTCGCCGCCCAAATCGTCGCCGACCGAGAGACGGCGCTCGACACGCTCGCGCGGGAGGAACTCGGCATCGACCCGGAAGGCCTCGGCGGGTCGGCGTGGGAAGCGGCGGGGTCGTCGTTCGTGCTGTTCGCGCTCGGCGCAATCGTTCCCGTCGCGCCGTTCGCCCTCTTTTCGGGACTCACGGCGGTGGGGACCAGTCTGCTCGCCAGCGCGGTCGCGCTGTTCGCCATCGGAGCGGGAATCACGCTCCTGACCGGACGGAGCGTCCTGCTACTCCGGCGGGCGACAGGTACTCATCGGCCTCGCGGCGGCCCTCCTGACGTTCGGCGTGGGGCGGCTCATCGGCGTGACGATTGCGGGGTGAGTGGGGGAGGCGTCGTCGTACTCCCACTCGTCGCGGAGCGCTCGCCACACCGAGCGCCGGACGGCGGGAATCGACAGCAGCCGAACCGACAGCGACGGACGGGAGAGCAGTCGAACCAACGCCCGCGAGGGTGTCGGTCGATGTCCTCGATGTCGATACCAGATGCGACCGAAAGCAGGTCCGCCAGCAAGTCGGTTCGTCCCTCGTCCAGTACGGTCGTGGCGAGCGACGCGAGGAGGTATTCGGCCCGCATCCCGCGATGGAGTCGGTCGGGGTACTTCGCCAGTTCCCCCGCCGCGACGCAGTCGGCGAGCAGGGAGGCCGAGTGAACCGCCTGTGAGATACCCTTTCCGGTGAATCGGTTGGCGATTCCGGCGGCGTCGCCGACGCGAACCACGTTCTTCGCGGGGCGGATTCGGTCGGGGTCGAGACTCGGCCCGCGTGGAATGATTGCGACGTTCGTCTCCGCCCTCCCCGGTTTCGGCCAGCCGTTCCGGTCGCATGCGTCGTGAAACCCCGCGAGGTAATCGTCCGGCACGTCGCGTTCGTGCCAGCCGACGCCGACGTTGGCCCGTGTTTTCGTTTTCGGGAACAGCCACCCGTAGCCGAGATACTCCTCGAAGACGATGCGCGAGTGGGGATAGACGGCCGAGAAATCCCCGGTCACGTCGGCGTTGAGCGCGACCATCCGCCCCGAATACTCGCCGGTCGTCCCCCCGACTTTGCTCGCGAGCGATGGCTGGCCCGTGGCGTCCACCAACAGGTCGTGTTCGTCCGCCAACTCGCGGAACTCCGCCTTGCTCACGCCGGTATTCTCCCTCACTTCGACGCCCCGACCGTCCAACCGCTCCGCCCACCTCCGCTCGACCGTATTTCGGTCGGTGATGTAGGCGTCGCTGGCCGGAAATCGACCGCCACCGACGATGTTCCGTCCGCGACGAACCGCGACCTCGAACGAGGGAACGGGGTTCAGAAAGCCGTTTTCGACCGTCTTTTCCAGCGGAATATCCGATGCTGACGTCATCGCCTCGCCGCAGTTGACCCGCTTTTCGTCGTAGCGCTGGCGCTCGTACAGTATCACGTCGTCGCCGAGTCGGCGGAAGGCAGTTGCGGTCGAGAGGCCGCCGACCGCACCGCCGACGACGGCGATGTTCTTCCGGCGTCGCATATCGTCCCGGATACGACGACCGGGGGGAAAAATCCTACTCGGCCAGCAAACTATCCACGAGTCGGGTGAATCGGTCCATCATCCGTTCGGGGAACGACGGCGAGACGGCCGCCAACAGATGGGCGGTCTCCTCCGGGCGCGTCGGCGCGAGCGTCACGCGATTTCGCACGTCGCGGCGTTTCTCCACGAGGTCCTGTTCTTCGAGGTGGGAGACGTGCCATTCGAGCGTGCTACGGGCGATTCCGAGGTCGTCGGCGAGTGCCGCGGGACGGGCGGTGTCCCGCTCCAACAGCGTGACGAGCACGTCGCGGGCGGTTTCCCGACGGAGCAGTGCGAGCGCGGCCCGCTCCCACTCGTCGTACTCCGGGGCGTAGTAGTGGGTCTTCCCGTAGAGCTGTTCGCTCACGAGTCGGTCGTCGGTCAACAGCCCTCGGAGGTGATATTGGACCTGCCCCGGCGCGATGTCGGACTCCCGGACGAGGTCGTTGAAGTGAATACCCGGACGGGATTCGACGCATCGGCGTATCCGTGTTCGTGTTTCAGTCATCGTAATTGCTTTTTTCGACAGTTCTGGTATAGTACACCGCACCGATGAACAGCATCATCATCACGATGTCCAACCCGTGTTCGAACAGGTGGTGAGCGTTCGCGGTGAGATAGTTCGCCATCGTCAGTCCACCGACGAGTTCGCGGCCCGCGAGGGCCGCGAACGCGAGTGCTATCAGCAGATACGGGAGCGAGCGACGTTGGCGAAACGCCGCGAGCGCCAGCAGAAAGATGGCCGCCGACCCGAACGCCGCGACTGCCAGCACGACGTGGAGCGCGAAGCTTCCCCGTTGGGCGACGAGATGAAGCAGGTACGGCGGGAACACCATCTGACACCGTGTTCGTGCTCGACGTACCTGAGGGGTTCGGTTCCCGGACGAAGGGGCAACCGCTTCCGGGGCCATCCGACTTTTAGCGTTTCACCGCCCAACGGCCCAGCACAGCATGAGCGAACCGCAAACAGCCGAGCAACTCGTCGTCTACTCCGATTACGTCTGTCCGTTCTGTTATCTGGGCCGACGGTCGCTCGAACGGTATCAGGAGACTCGGGAGGAACCGGTCTCGCTCGATTGGCACCCGTTCGACCTCCGCAGCGGGAAGCGGAACCCCGACGGGTCCATCGACACGGCCGCGGACGACGGGAAAGGCGACGAGTACTACGGAACAAGCGCGGGAGAACGTTCGACGGTTACAGGAGAAGTACGGGGTCGAGATGGCCCAAGAGATAGCGACGGACGTCGATTCGCTCCCCGCGCAAGTCGCCTCCTACTACGTCAAATCCGAACATCCCGACCGATGGCTCGACTTCGACGAGGCGATTTTCGACGCGCTCTGGCAGGACGGACGCGACATCGGGGATGCGGCGGTCATCGCTGACCTCGCCGAGGATGCCGGACTCGACGGCGACGAGATTCGGGACGCAATCGAGGACGACGAACTCCGCGAGAAACTCGGCGAACTGTTCGCGGACGCACAGCAACGGGGCATCACGGGCGTCCCGACGTTCGCCTACGACGGCTACGCCGCCCGCGGGGCGGTGCCGCCGGAACAACTCGAACGACTCGTCGAAGGCGTCGAATAAACCAACCGCCCCGCACCGCGATTACAGCAGGTTTACCTGTCCCGCCCCGCCTCGTGAACGGTAGATGGCAGGACGGTTCGCACTCGACATCGAGACGGTGAGTCCGACGCTCGGACAGTACGAAACGCCGCCGGAGTTCGATGACCCACGGTATTTCGAACTGCTCGCGGTCGCGCTCGGCCACGAATCCCCCGAGGGCGAGGTGGAATCCGAGGTGTTGTTTCGGGAGGGAGAGACGCCGGCCAGCGAACTGGCGTTGGTGGCGCGAACGCTCGACTGGTTCGACCAGCGAGAGGGAACGGAACTCGTCACCTACGGCGGCGAAACGTTCGACGTGCCGCAGTTGGTGGGGAGGGCGAAGGAGGCGGAATCGGCGACAGGGTCGGAACGGAACGGCCTCGCGGAACGACTCCGGGCCTTGCTCGAATCCGAACTCGCACACGTCGATTTGCGTCGGCCAGCGTGGGACGCTTTCGGCGACTACACGCGACTCGAAGACGCCTGTCGGAACGTCGGCGTGAAACCGAGCGACACCCGCTGGAACGAGTACGACCACGGCATCGACCTCGACGAACTGTCGACCCGAGAAGTTCCGGGGCTTCGGGAAGGTCATCAACAAGGACGTCCCGGTGTTCGGCGAGCGGTATCTCGCGCTCGCGGAGGTCGACGCGACGGGGACGCTGACCTTCCGGTCGCTACACGAACTGTTGACCCACTACAGTCGGGAGGACGTGTTACACCTGTTCGACCTCGCCGACGCGCGTCCGTTCTGATTCGTCCGCTCCGATTCGGACGGTTTCTCCGACAACTGTACTGACACTTTATGCGTGTTCGTCACGAATCGAGTGGAAAACCCGGTGACGGATTCGTGCCGTGGTTCTCGACCGACGCTCGGGAGAGGGAGACGAGACGATGAGACAGACGATGGTCCAAGCGGGAGTCGGCGATGGAGACGACCACAGGCGTGTTTTCGGACGAATATCTGGACGAACGACTGGTCGGGGATACCGCGTGGGACGACCCGGCCAACGCGGAACTTCGACGGCGCGCCGACGAACTCGCGACGGCGTGGGACGAACTGGATGAATTGGACGAATGGACGAACCAGATGCAATAGACGAACTGGACGAACGGGCGGGGGACGACCAGCGAGCGGGATTCGTCCGGACCGTCTGTCGCGTCCTCGAACTGCCGTGCGACGACGGGAGAGGCACCGTCGCGGTCGATTCGGACGGTGTCGGAATCGCGGACGTGCGGCCATGGGGGCGACCGCTCGACGGGCGAGTGGATGACGGGGGCGAAACGAGCGACGACGGACGGAACGCCGAACATCCCGCGTACCGACTGTCCGTCGCGCTTCGGGAGACGTCGGCGCGCTGGGGACTGCTGACGAACGGGCGGCGGTGGCGACTCTACTCGGCCCGGACGTGCCATCGGCTCGATTCCGCCTACGAAATCGACCTGCCGAGGGTGCTGGAGGAACGGGATTCCGACGCGTTTTGTCGATTTTATCGCCTCTTCGGCCGCGACGCGTTCGCGGAGAACGCGAGTGGCGAGTGTCTGCTGGACGAACTTCACGACGGGAGTCGAGCGTTCCTGCGGAATCGCTGTGAGCGGATGAGCGGGAACCTCCGCGATGCGCTTTCCGTTCTCGCGGAGGGGTTCTTCGAGCGCGCGGAAAACGACCTCCGGGAGGAAACGCTGGTCGATTCCGGGTTGCTCCCGCCCGATTCCGAGACGGTCGCGCGCGACCGTCTCGACCTCGTGTTCGACGGCGCGCTGGTCTACGTGTATCGTCTCCTCGTCCTTCGCTTCGCGATGAGCGAGGAAGAATGGGAGCGGGCCGTCGTCGGCGACGACGGCCCGCGCTGGGACCGACTGAACGACCTATTTCATCGCGTCGGGTGCGGTTCGACAGCGGATACGCCCCTCGAAAAACTGAATTCGGTTCCAGCGTTTTCGCCGACGGCTTCCGACGGAGGCGACCCCTTTCGTCCGACTTCGGGTGAAACCGGCGGTCCGGGGACTCGATTTCTCGCCCGGTATCGGGTTGACGACGACTGCCTCGCGGCGGTCATCGACCTGTTGACGTATCGACTGGGGACGGATGGGCGGTGGAAACGTATCGACTACGACGCGTTCGACGGCCGGCATCTCGGGGCGCTGTACGAGCGACTGTTGGTGTGTCAACTCGACTGGGATTCGGCGGGAGAACTGACGCTCACGAGCGATGGCGATGGGCGGAACGCCACCGGGACGTTCTACACCCCCGAGTCGGTCGTCGAGCACGTGGTCG
This sequence comes from uncultured haloarchaeon, assembly GCA_963811185.1. Taxonomy (GTDB): domain Archaea; phylum Halobacteriota; class Halobacteria; order Halobacteriales; family Haladaptataceae; genus Haladaptatus. The sequence continues at coordinate 261,832 of CAWEQN010000004.1, read as the reverse complement.
AAACGACGTTGGGGCCGCTGGTGTCGGAAATCACGGCGGAGGTTGAGAAGGAAACTGCGGGGGCGGAATTCGCAGGGACGGTCGCCGAGCGCGTCTTCGAACTGGACGTGCTCGACCCGGCGATGGGATGCGGAAACTTCCTGACGAGCGTGGTCGAGTACCTCGCGTGGGAACTCGTCGGGGCACGGGAACGGCAGGCCGAACGACACGGCGTGAGTACGCTGAATCCGAACCACGATATCGACTGGGCGCGGCGACAGGTCGCCGCGCGCTGTCTCCACGGGGTGGACGTGAACCCCTTCGCGGTCGAGTTGGCACGCGTATCGCTCCGGTTGCGGACGTTGAAAGGAGCGGACACGACCGCATCGCTGGGAGACGGGTTTCGAGTCGGCGACGCGCTGGTGGGAAACGAGGCAGGCAACGCGGAGGGACGCTGGAAACGCTTGTTTCCCGAGATTTTCGCTGATTCGGATAGCGACGGACCTTCGGGTTTCGACGCCGTCGTCGGTAACCCGCCGTATCTGAAATCCGAGCACATCGACGCGACCCTCGACGCCGCACTCTGCCGCGAGTACGAAACCGTGGACGGCGGGGCTTACGACTGCTACGTTCCGTTCGTCGAACTGGCGAACCGACTGCGGTCACCGGCGGGGCGCGTCGGCTACGTCGTCCCGAACCGGTTTTTCGAGGCGAACTACGGCACCGCGCTCCGGCGGTATCTGGTCGAAGAACGATGCCTTTCCGGTATCGTGGATTTCGGCGAGACGCAGGTGTTCGACGGGGCGAGCACGTACACTTGCCTGTTGTTTCTCGCGGAGAACTGCGAGACGATGGAACTACCGCACCGTCTCCGATATGACGGCGTTCGTCGCGGAACGGTTCGACGGGGAGGTTCGGACGTACGACCGCGCGGAACTGGGCGAGCGCTGGACCTTCGCCGCTGGGGAACCCGGACGGGTCATCGAACGACTGACCGACGAAACGACCGAAACGCTCGGCGACGCCACCGACCGTATTTTCAAGGGGTTCGACACCGGACTGGCGGATTTCTATCGGATGAGGAAGGTGGCCGAGAACGGGGAGACGGTCACCGTTCGCTCCCCCCTATCGGACGGGAGCGTCGAAATCGAAGCGGAACTGCTCGTCCCGCTTTTGAAGGGAAAGGACATCGAACCGTACGCGCCGGAGTACCGAAACCGGCTGTTGTTTTTCCCGTATCGAACGCACGAAACGGGCCACCGACTGCTCGACGAAGCCGAAATAGCGGCGTCGTATCCGAACGCCTATCGGTATCTGACGGCTCACGAATCCACCCTTCGGGCGAGACAGGACGGCGCGTACGACGACGACGAGTGGTATCGGTACACCAATCCGCGGAACCTCCACCGCTATCGGACGCCCAAACTCTGTTCGCCCTACAACTCGTTTTTCCCGGCGTTCGTGAACGACGATGGGGGGTTTTTCTTCACCACCGGATTTTCGGGTGGGTACGGAACGGTGCCCAGCGAATCCGACGACGACTTCCGCGGGGCGCTGACGGCGATACTGAACTCGACGCTGGCGCAGTTTTTCGTGGAGCGAACGAGCACGCCGATGCGCGGGAACTACTTCTCCTACGAAAAGCGGTTCATCGAGGACGTTCCGCTCCCGTTGGTGGCGTTTTCGACGGATGTGGAGGACGAGGGAGAGGCGGGCCGAAGAGGCGGTCCGGACGGCCGAATCGGTCGTCGTGGACGGAACGGGTTCAGCGGCACTCCGCGATTCGGTGGCGTCGTTGTTGCGGGCCGATGACGGTCTCGAACCCGTCTATCACGTCCTCGCTCGACTCGCGGACGCCAGCGCCGAACTGCGACGCGAACGGCGGGACGTGACCCCCTCGTTCGACTTTCTCGACACCGAGTTCGACGGACCCTCCGTCGATGACCACCCGGCCGCCCGGCGGGTTGCCGACGCGGAGAGCGGCGTGCTTTCGGCAACGACGCGGACACACGAGAAGCTTCGATTGGGGACGGTACGAATCGAGGAGCACCCCGACGCGGCCACGGTTTGGGCGACGGGGCGCTATAAACCTACCCCGAGCACGAGCGCCGTCCCGAACACGAGCGCTACTGCGGACCCCAACCACGTGACCGACAGATGGGGATTCACGGAGACCGACGTTCTTCCCGCCGTCGAGTTCGTGGGACTCACCGACAGCGAACGAACGCTCGTCGCCGAGTTCGTCCCCTACGCCGTCGAGCGGAACGACGGCTTCGCCGGGTTTCGGTCGAACGCGACGAAAACCAACTCGCTCGTGGACCGCCTCGGAGCCATCCGACTGCCGGACATCGACGCCATGGACGACGACCTTCAGCGATACGTCGAGCGGAAACGACAGGCCGAAGCGTTGACCGAACGATTGGGACGAGTGACCACCGCCATCGACACCATCGTCTACGACTGCTACGGCCTGTCCGACGATGAGATCCGAATCGTCGAATCGTCACTGCTCAACGACCGTCCGTCGTGACGGTTCATCCGACCGCGGGACGACGTGACCGAAGTCCTCGGCTGAGAGTTTTCACCCGCCTTCCATCCCGACCGTCTTCGGGTGCGGTTCGTTTTCGTCCTCGGCCATGCCGAGATACAGCGCGGAGTTGACCAGTCCGACGTGGCTGAACGCCTGCGGGTAGTTGCCCAACTGCTGGCCCGTCTCGGGGTCGATTTCCTCGGCGAGCAGGCCGAGCGGACTCGCGTACGAACAGACCGCCTCGAACACTTCGCGGGCTTCATCGACGCGCCCGGATTGTGCCAGCGCGGACGACAGCCAGAACGAGCAGATGACGAACGCGCCTTCCTCGCCCGGCAGGCCGTCCTCGGCGTCGTAGCGCTTCACGAGACCGTCGGTTTCGAGTCGGTCGCGGATGGCGTCGATGGTGTTCTGGACCTTCTCGTCGTCGAACGGGAGGAAGCCGACGGCGGGAATCAACAGGGCCGTCGCATCGAGCGCGTCGTTGTCGTAGGACTGGGTGAAGCTTCCCGATATCCTCGTCGTACCCGTGTTCGAGAACGTCTCCTCGAATCATGTCGCGTGTCTCCTGCCACTTTTCGGTGGGTGCGTCGTATCCCCATTCGTCGGCGATTCGCAGTCCGCGGTCCAGTGCGACCCAGCACATCACCTTGGAGTGAACGAACTGGTCCGGGCCGCCACGAACCTCCCAAATACCCGCGTCCGGTTCGTCCCATACCTTACGGACGTGTTCGACGATACCTCGAATCGCCTCCCAGTCGCCGGCGTCGAAATCGTCGCCGTCCGACGTTTCGAATATCGCCAAGAGGAGTTCGCCGAAGATGTCGAGTTGTTGCTGGTCCTTGGCCCCGTTGCCGACGCGAACCGGCGCGGAACCGCGATAGCCGGAGAGGTTATCGAGCGTCTTCTCCGTCAACTCGGAGTTCCCGTGGAGACCGTACAGCGGTTGCAGTTTGGTCGGATGTTCGGTCTGACTCAGGTCGAGGAACCAATCGAAGTACGCTTCGGCTTCGTCGGTGTGCCCGAGGTTCGCCAGCGCCTGAATCGTGAACGCGGCGTCGCGAATCCAGTTGTATCGATAATCCCAGTTTCGAACGCCGCCGATGTTCTCCGGGAGCGAAGTCGTCGGCGCGGCACAAATCGCGCCCGTCTCGCGGTGCGTGAGCAGTTTGAGCACCAATCCGGACCGCACCGCGAGGTCGTGAGAACCATCGCCGAACACACAACCGTCCGGGCAGTCGTGTGCCCAGTCGCGCCAGAAGTCGGCCGTCCGCTCCAGTTCGTCCTCACAGTCCTCGTCGGCGGCCGCGCTCCGTTCCTCGTGTGCCAGCACGAACCACGTCGATTCGTCCTCGGCTACCGACCATTTCGCGCTTGCAGAGCCGCCATCGACGTCGAATTCGGTATCGCCGTCGAGGAACATGATTTCGCCGTTGTCGTCACCGTCGCCGTTATCTTCCTCATCCGCGTTCGTGATTCGAAGCCCGCCATCGACGGATGTCAGCTTCGTCTCGGCCTGTGCGTAGTCGAGTTTGGGGTCGAACGTCAGTTCGAGTTCGACGTCGCCCTCGATACCCTCGACTTTGCGGTACACTGCTCGCTCCATGCCGTCGTTACGGACGGGCATGAAGTCCGAGACGCGGACCCGACCGGATTCGGTTTCGAACGTCGTCTGCAGGACGTTCGTCGAGTCGAGATACGACCGTTCCGTCTCGAACGCGATTATGGGTTGGATTCGCCACTGGCCGCCCTTTTCGGCGTCCAGTATGCTGGCGAACACGCTCGGCGATTCGACGTGCGGCATGGGAAGCCATTCGATACCGCCCTCGTCGTTGATCAGCGCGCAGGTCTCCAGATTACCGATGATACCATACTGTTCGATGGGAAAGTAGCGAGTCATATTCGTCTCCCCGTGGAAAACCGCATCATATCCATAACTCTACGTACAACGGAATTGAACCTTTGGGCAGGGATACATTGGTTCGGAGGGAGAATGATATACATTTTTATACGATGACGGGAGCACAACGGCCCAGTGGGACACCGAGCACTCGTCGCCTACGAGCGACCCGACGGCCGCTACGACCGGCAGTACGCACAGTGGGGCGCAACCGACCTCACGCTCCGGTATCGAATCACCGCGGAAACCCCGTTCGCGGGCGGTATAGGGAAAGACGGGAGGGATGGAACGCGTTGGACGCCTGCAATCGACCCGACCTCGCAAGCCACTGCACTGACATTCGAGGACGTCGTTCGATTCGACTATCAAATATTCGAGGCGTTTTTCGTCGTCTCGCTCTCGTGGACCGTCACCGCCTACCTCCCGCTCTGGTTCGGCACGACCATCGACGCGGAGTCCGATACGGGCGCGCTCGTCGAAGTTCACACCGAGGCCGACGCGAAACGCGTTCGCCGGTGGTTTCGCGCGACGCGGGCGGTCGTCCGGGATATGGTCGAGAAAGGGGTGCTCGACGCCGACGACGCCATCGATTACCTCGCATCCCGCGTCACCGAGTGGGCGGGACATCGGAGGGAGGTGATACTCGCGCGCTGATGGCAATCGTCTTTTATCCGCCTGTCGTCTACCATCGGCCAGTGACGCAAACGAACGAGGGGGCCGCACCCGACACGCTCCTGACACCGACACACGAGACGGCGTTGGTCCACGTCGAAACCGCCATCGGAAACGGCAACCTTCTCACCCTGTTCGGCCGCTGTACCGTGGAGTACGACGGTCGTGCCGAGAGCTATCTGGGTCCGGGCGACCGTCTCGTCGTCCTCAAACCCGACGGCACCGCGCTGGTTCACACGGAAGAAGGGCAGAAACCCGTCAACTGGCAACCGCCTGGTGGGACGTTCGCCGTCGAACTCGCGGACGGGTGCCTCCGCGTCGGCAGTCGACGGGACAACCCCTCCGAATCGCTGAACGTTCAGTTCGAGGAACTCACACAGGTTTCGGCGTTCGACGTGACGGACGCGAAGGAGTTGACCGTGGAAGGAACCGAAGAGGACCTCCGCCAACGGATTCTGGACGACCCGGACCTCGTGGAAGCCGGATTTACCCCGTTGGCGACGGAACGCCAGACGGCCGCCGGGGCCATCGACATCTACGGCAAGGACGCCGACGGAATCACGATGGTGGTCGAACTCAAGCGCAGGCGTGTCGGCCCGGACGCCGTCGGCCAACTTCGTCGCTACGTGAACGCGCTCCACCGCGACCTCCACGCCGGGGCCGAAGTTCGCGGCGTGTTGGTCGCACCGTCGGTCACCGAACGCGCCCGCAACATGCTCGCCGAAAGCGGGTTGGAGTTCGTCTCGTTGGCACCCTGAAAATCAGTCCAACTGCGATTTCAGCCTGTCGAGCAGTTGCAACGCCTCCAGCGGCGTCGTGGCCGCGATGTTGGTTCGCCGGAGTTCGGACAGCACGTCGTCCGAACCGGGCGGTGTGGTAGACCCGGCGGCCTCCACGGAGGCCGCCGATTCGGTCACCGCCGTGTCCGTTTCTTCCGTCACGTCATCCTCGACCAGCAGGTCCTTCGACCGCTGGATGACGGAGTCCGGAACGCCCGCCAATTGGGCGACTTCGACACCGTAAGAAGCCATCGTCGCCCCCTCCGAGATGTGGTGTTCGAAGACGACCTCGCCGTCCCGTTCCGTCGCGGCGAAGTGGAGATTGATGGCGTTCGGAAGGTCGGCGGCGACGTGAGTGAGGTCGTGGTGGTGCGTGGCGAACAGCGTTTTCGCGCCGATTTCGTCGTGGACGTGTTCGGTCACGGAACGGGCGATGGCGAAGCCGTCCGTCGTGCTGGTTCCCCGGCCGACTTCGTCCAGCAGAATCAGCGAGCGGTCGGTGGCGTTCTGCAGGATGTCCGCGAGTTCGGTCATCTCGACCATGAACGTCGAACGGCCGCCCGCGATGTCGTCGCTCGCGCCGACGCGGGTGAACACGCGGTCCACCAGTTCGAGATGGGCTTCGTCGGCGGGGACGAAACTGCCGACCTGCGCCAGAATGGTGATGAGCGCAACCTGCCGCATGTACGTGGATTTTCCGGCCATGTTTGGCCCCGTGATGACTGCCAGCGTGTCGTGGCCGAGGTGGGTATGGTTCGGCACGAACGAGGATTGGGTTCGCTCCACGACGGGGTGGCGGCCGTTTCGAATCTCGATTCCCTCCGAAACGATTTCGGGCCGCGAGTAGCCGTGTTTGGCCGCGACTTCCGCCAACCCGACGAGCACGTCGAGTTCGGCCAGCGTTTCGGCGAGGGACTGCACGCGTTCGGATTCCTCGGCGACGGCCTCGCGTACCTCGCGGAAGAGGTCGTACTCCAACTCGTCGGCGCGCCCTTCGGCGCGGATGATTTCGTCCTCGCGTTCCTTGAGTTCCGGCGTGTAGAAGCGCTCGGAGTTTTTCAGCGTCTGTCGCCGGGTGTAGTCGTCGGGCACCTTGTCGAGGTTCGGGTCGGTGACCTCGATGTAATACCCATGAACCTGATTGTAGCCGACCTTCAGAAGAGCCGATGCCGGTTCGCTCGCGCTCGCTCGCTTCGAGGTCGTCTATCCACGCTTTGCCCGAGCGTTCGGTTTCGCGGAGGTCGTCCAGTTCGTCGTCGTAGCCCGATTTGATGACGCCACCCTCCGTGATTTCGATGGGCGGCTCCTCGGGGATGGCGCGACCGATTCGGTCGCGGACGTCGACCATCTCGTCCAGATTCCCGTGGAGGGTTCGGAGTTTCGCCGATTCGACGCCCTCCATCGCCCTCTCGATGTCGGGCACCACGTCGAGCGTGGCTTTGAGTGACCGCAAATCGCGGGCGTTGGCTCGGCCGCGCGAGACGCGTGAGATGAGGCGTTCGATGTCGTAGACGTTCCGGAGGAGTTCGTGAACGGCCTCCCGCGCTCGAACCTTCGTCGTCCACTCCTCGACTGCATCGAGTCGCTCCTCGATTCGGTCCCGCTCCAGAAGCGGTCGGCGAAGCCAGTCCGTGAGTTTTCGACTGCCGAGCGCGCACGCGGTTTCATCGAGCACGCCGACGAGCGTGGCCTCGTCCTGCCCGTGAACCGCACGGGGGGAGAACAATTCGAGGCTCGTGAGTGCCACGGCGTCGAGGAGCATGTACGACCGTGGGTCATAGCGCGTCAGATGGTTGAGGTAGTCGAGATGGGTGGAATCGTCGACCGATTCGACATCCTTCTCGTCGGCGCCGACACCGGCCCTTTCCCCGCCGCGGACGTACTCGGCGTACGAGAGCAGTGCACCGCAGGCACGGACTTCGGCGTCGGTGGCGAGCAGTCGCTCCGGCGGGCCGAAGTAGTCCGCGACGAGGTCGGTCGCCCCGTCGATGTCGAACGTGGCTTCCTCGTAGGTCGTCACCATGCAGTCGGCGTCGAAGACACCGGATTCGGTGGTTTCGTCGGCGAGTGACGGGGCGACGATGGCTTCCGTGGGTGCGAACCGCTCCACTTCGCTCCGGACTTCGTCGGTGGTTTCGACCGTCGTCGCGTAGAAATCCCCCGTCGAAACGTCGAGGATGGCGAGACCGTACCCCTCGTCGCGGGTGAGACAGGCGACGAAGTTGTTGTCGTCGCCGTGGAGCAGTTCGTCTTCGGTCAGCGTGCCGGGCGTGACGACGCGGGTGACGGCGCGTTCGACCACGCCGGAGGCGTCCGCCGGGTCCTGCACTTGGTCCGCGACGGCGACGCGATAGCCCGCATCGAGGAGGGCTTCGATGTACGATTCGGCATTGTCGATGGGAATCCCGGCCATCGGGTACGTTCCGGTGTTATCCTCGCGTTGTGTGAGCGTGATTTCGAGGATTCTGGAGCACTGCTCGGCCGCTTCGCAGAACGTCTCGTAGAAGTCGCCGACCTGAAACAGTACCATCGAATCGTCGTACCGGCCACACAGTTCGAAGTACTGGCGCATCATCGGCGTCAGCTCGTCGCTGTGTTCGGCCATCTGCTCGGGTGCCCCCAACGCCGCGTCCATGCGAGAAACCCAGTGCCCGCACGGCAATAAGCCACCGGAATCTCGGCCGGGAGTCGGCTATCGTTCGTCGTTTCGGACCAAATAGGTTCCCGGTGAGGGGCTCTTCCGGCGAAACCGCGTCGTTTCAGTAGAGTTAAGTGTAGTCGGCAACTCCGAAGTGAAGGTTACCGATGGACATCAGGACTGGTCTTTCGTATGGCGACGTGCTGCTGGTGCCGCACCGTTCCCCGGTCGATAGCCGGAGCGATATCTCCCTGGCGACAAATCTCACGCCGAATCTCGAACTCGACACGCCGCTGTTGAGCGCGCCGATGGACACCGTCACCGAGACGGACGTCGCTATCGCCCTCTCGGAGATGGGTGGGTTCGGCACGATTCATCGATTCCTGAGCATCGAGGAACAGGCCGAGCAAGTCCGGACCGTGAAGGACGTCGGCGGCCTCGTCGGTGCCGCCGTCGGCATCAACGAGGAGTTCCTCGACAGGGCGGAAGCCACCCTCGAAGCGGGCGTGGATTGCATCATGGTCGATGTCGCACACGGCCACATGGAACGCTGTCTAAACGCCGTGAGCGAAATCAAACGCGAGTTCCCGGACGCGGAACTCGTCGCCGGGAACGTCGTCACCCCCGAGGCCGTCTCGGACCTCTACTCCGCGGGCGCGGACGGCGTCAAAGTCGGCGTCGGACCGGGTTCTCACTGCACGACTCGAAAGGTGGCGGGTGCGGGCGTCCCGCAACTCACCGCCGTGGACGACTGTGCGGAGCGGGCGGAAGAACTGGGCGTTCCGATCGTTGCCGACGGCGGTATCCGAACCTCCGGTGACGCCGTGAAGGCGCTCATGGCCGGCGCGGACACCGTCATGATGGGCAGTTTCTTCGCCGGAACCGAGGAGGCACCCGGCGAAACCGTCACCGTCGATGGACGGACGTTCAAACGCTCGCGCGGTATGGCTTCCACCGCCGCGAACGAGAACCGTACCGACAAAACCCTCACCCCCGATGCCGACGAGGGCATCGCCGGTCTGACCGAGTACAAAGGCCCGCTGGCCGACGAAGCCGCCACCTTCCTCGCCGGAATCCGGTCGGGACTGAGCTACTGTGGCGGCCACGATATTTCGGCCGCGCGGGAGAACGCCGAGTTCATCCAAGTCGCCCCGAGCGCCCGCGAGCGCGAGGGTGCGCACTCCGTTTTTGCCGACGTGGAACCCGAGGAGAAAAAAGAACTCGCTCCGCTCCAGTGATTCGATTTCGTTTCCGTGAGCGTCGTCGGGCGCGGCGGTGGGTGTTAGAACAGGAACAGAAAGTTGTGCACGCCGAGGAAGGCATACCAGGCACCTGCGGAGAGATAGATAGTGGTTCTGAAGGCGGCCGGGTAGCCGGCCGGTATCCACGAATCCGGAAACACCCGTTCGATGAGAAGTCCGCTCTCGGCGAGGAGGATGACGCCGACGACGGCGAACACGAGGGTGAAGAGCGACCCAGCGACCATGCCGAAGTGACCCATGAGCGTTCGGGTGAGCCACACCGATTCGAACACGTCTGTTCGGAGCTGGAGGACGGTAACAGTGCTCACGGCATCGAGCATCTTCCCGCCGATGAGCGCCGCCAACAGCCACGCTCGGCTCGGAGCGAGCGCCGGCCACGCCTGACGGGTCTCGAACCCATCCACGGAGCGGTTTGACATACACTCACTCACGCCGGTATGGTTCTTTGTTATGGCACGGTTAAGTTCGAATTAGGCAACCACTGTGGAGGAAATTTTCGGTTAACAAGCGGTTATCGGGACGGATACGGGAGGGCGGAAGCGATTTTATTATCTTCGACGACATGTCCGCCATGAGTGATTTCGTCCTTCCGCCGGCACTCGAACCGGGTGACGATGTAGCTATCGTCGCCCCCGGAACCAGTCACGCGACGCTGTTCCCGCACGCCTACGAGTTGGGACTCGACCGCCTCGAATCCGAATTCGATGTGAACCCCGTCGAGTTCCCGACGGCGACGAAATCGCCGGAGTCGAAGCGAATCACGTTCGAATACTGATAATAAGATTCTAATAGCGATCCGGTTCTGGATTAATACATGACCGTCGTGAGCGTCTCCATGCCCGACGAACTGCTCTCCAGAATCGACCAATTCGCCGACGAACACGGCTACACCGGACGGAGCGAAGTCGTCCGCGAAGCCAGTCGAAACCTGCTCGGCGAGTTCGAGGACCGGAGACTCGAAAACCGCGAACTGATGAGCATCGTCACGGTGCTCTTCGATTACGAGACGACCACCGTCGAGGAGCGGATGATGCACCTGCGCCACGAACACGAAGGCCTCGTCGCCTCGAACTTCCACAGCCACATCGGCGACCACCACTGTATGGAACTGTTCGTGCTCGAAGGCACGCTGGAAGAGATTTCGGCCTTCGTCGGCAGGATTCGCGCCACGAAGGACACCCTGACCGTCGATTATTCGGTGACGCCCGTGGACGGCTTTTCGCCGTTCCACGAAGCGGAGTAACGCTCACTCGACCAATCGAACCGAATCCCCGACCGAAACGCCGTCGGCACTGCCGGCGGGGAGTTCGAACAGCGTGTCCGCCTCCGCTTTTCCGAGTCCGGTCCACGCCGACAGTCGTTTTACCTGTTGGACTTCCCCGTCCGTTGCCCACACGGCGTCGAGTGCAAACGGGACGAACACCATGTGCACGTCCCGAGCGTCCACGTCGTCGAACCGAAACGCCAGCGCGTAGTCGTCCGGAATCGACCGTCGGAACATCAATCCCTTCGCCTGTGAGAGAAACGAATCCGCCGTCTCGACATCGTTCGCTAGCGTCTCCGACCGTTCGTCAGATTCGTGTACTACGCGCACATCGGCCACTCCTCAGGCAGGAGACAAAACTTTTGTGCGAGAGCGCCGCCAGCAACTGACATGGAGAAAACCCCGTCGGGGACCGCCGTCGGCGTGGACGACCCCTACGAACACGCCGGACTCTGTGACCATCTGACCGACGAGGGGAACTGCCGCTACGCGTTCGAACACCCGGAACACGACCCCGAATTCGCCCGCGAACGCCGGGAAGACGACTTTCGCTGTCCGGTCGCGGACCCGGACGGCGACTGGGAGTGGGGCGATTGCCCGCACTACCGCTGTCGTAACCGCGACCGGGAGTGCATCCGCTGTGGTCTCGAAGAGCGGCGGATGGCCCACTCCGACGAGCGACCGCTGCTCGAAGAACATCATCTCTCGTACGCGGGAGGCGGCGAGACGCTCACGCACGAAATCACGGTGTACCTCTGTCGCTGGTGTCACGCGAAGGTCCACAAGTCGTGGGCGCGCATCGACGACGACGTGAATCCCGACCCGGAAGCCATCGCGGAGGCAGAAGGACGACGGAGCAAGGAACAGGTCGAGACGGCGTTCGAGACCGCGGCCGAACGATACGAGTGCGAGGACGAGTAGCGATTTCGGGCGACTAACCGCTCGTGTCGCTCGATTGCTTGGACGTTCCCGTCCCTGTCTTCTCCTTGCCGTTCTCCGTCTTTCCCTTCTTCGCCTCGGCACGTTCGACCGCCCGCTTCAGCAGGGACGGGGTCAGCAACACCGAGATGACGAACACGACCAGATAGGCGACGAAAATCTGGTTGCCGACGATATGCTGTGCCACTCCGAGCGAGACGATGGCGATGCCGGATTCCGAGCGCGGCAACAGCGCGAAGCCCAGGATGAGCGAATGCTCCCGAGGCCCGCCAGCGATGATGTTGCCGACGTACCCCGCGACGAAGTTCGAGAGGAGACCGAACACCGCGAAGACGATGATGAACGTGTTGAGCGTCAGTTCCCCGAGGTTCATTCGTGCCCCGATGGCGACGAAGTAGAGCGGGATGAAAACGCCGTATGCGATGCCGTACACGTCCGACTGGAGACTCTTGCCTTCCAATCGTTTGTTCGTGGAGACGACCAAGCCGATGGTGAGTGCGCCGATGAAGTACGAGAGGTCCACCGCGTCGGAGGCATAGCCGAAGATGAAGAGGAGCCCCAAAATGCCGATGAAGTCCGACATGCCGACTCGGGATTTCGACAGTAAATCGGAAACCGGGTCGAGCAGGAAGCGGTAGAATATCGCCGCGGCGACGAAAAACAGCGCGGCCAAGCCGAGCGCCGAGATGGTACCCATCGTCCCTCCGGCGACGAAAAAGAGCGGGAGAATCGAGATTCCCAGCAGGCCAACCACGTCGTCCACGACCGACGCACCGAGAATCCAACGCCCGTACTGCGTGTCGAGTTTGTTCAGCGACAGCAGGGTTCGGACGACGATGGAAACCGACGTTACCGAGAGGATGAGGCCGAGATAGAGGCTCGACTCCAACCCTTGCCCGAAGTAGCTCCCGATGACGTAGCCGACGAGAAAAGGGAGGAAAACGCCCGACAACCCGATTATCAACACCGGCCTAAACGCCGCGAGCAGGTCGCTCAAGTCGATCTGTTGGTAGCCGACGTCGAAGAACAGCAGGAGGCCGCCGATGGTCGAGATGAGGATGAACGGGCTGTTTTGGGCCGTGCTGCTGATGAGCATGGCGACCGAGGGGCCGAGGACGACACCCGCGAGGATTTCGCCGAGAAAGCCCGGTTCCCCGAGTCGTTCGATGACTTCGCTCAAAACGAGCGAGAGCAACAGGCTCACCCCGATGATGAGAAAGATTTCGAGCGACGCCATCTACGGCCGACTCCTCCTGTCTCTCGGACGGTTCATGTGAGAACACTGGTCGGTTGGGATTCGCATAAGTATGCGGCGCGTATGGACGGAAACGACCGGTTTCCAAGGAATATCGTCCGCGAAATCGAGCCGAACCGTCCCGTCCGTCGATTACCACCGGCTTGCGTGGTCCGCCATAGCGTACATGGCCGTGGAGACTGTTACGTGACGTATGGAGAGTCTCAACCCCGCGACGGGCGACGTGATAGAGACGTACGACGATGACGACGAGAGTTCGGTCGATGAGAAACTTCAGCGCGCGACGGAGACGTACGACGAATGGCGGCACACGCCGATAGAGGAGCGCCAGCGACTCATCGGAAAAGCGGGTGACGTGCTCCGGGACAACAAGGAGGAGTACGGCGAGTTGATGACGAAGGAGATGGGAAAACCCCTCGACGCCGCGATTTCAGAGGTCGAGAAATGCGCGTGGGTGTGTGATTACTACGCCGAACACGCTGGGGAGTTCCTGCAGGACGAACACATCGGGACGGAGGCGGACGTGGAATCGTACGTCTCCTACGAACCCATCGGGCCGGTTCTCGCGGTGATGCCGTGGAACTTCCCGTTCTGGCAGGTGTTCCGCTTCGCCGGCCCGAACCTCGCGGCCGGGAACGTCGGCCTGCTCAAGCACGCCTCGAACGTGCCGGGGTGTGCGATGGCGATTCAGGAAGTGTTCGAGGAGGCGGGCTTCCCCGACGGCGCGTTCACCAGCCTGCTCGTCGGGTCGGATACGGTGGAGGACATCATCGGCGACGAACGACTCAAAGCGGTGACGCTCACCGGCAGCGAACCCGCCGGACGCGCTGTCGCTGAGACAGCCGGGAAGAACCTCAAGAAGACCGTCCTCGAACTCGGCGGGAGCGACCCGTTCGTCGTCCTCCCGGACGCCGACGTCGAGGATGCGGCCACGACGGGCGCGCAGGCCCGCTGTATCAACAACGGGCAGTCCTGTATCGCCGCGAAACGGTTCGTCGTCCACGAGGACGTGTACGACGAGTTCCTCGAAACGTTCACGAACGAGATGGAGTCGCTGACCATCGGCGACCCGATGGACGAGGATACCGACATCGGCCCGCAGGCCCGCGAGGACCTGATGGAGGACCTCCACGAGCAAGTCGAAGAGAGCGTGGAGGCGGGTGCGACCGTCGAACTCGGCGGCGAACTGCTCGACAGGGAGGGACCGTTCTACCCACCGACAGTGCTCACCGACATCCCCGAGGGCACTCCGGCCGAGGACGAGGAGCTGTTCGGTCCCGTCGCGTCCGTTTTCAAAGTGTCCAGCATCGAGGAAGCGGTCCGCCGCGCCAACGACACCACCTTCGGACTCGGCGCGAGCCTCTGGACGCAGGACAAACGGCAGGCGAAGGAGGTCGCGGCCGAAATCGAGTCGGGCATGGTGTTCGTCAACGAACTCGTCAAATCCGACCCCCGCCTCCCGTTCGGCGGCGTGAAGGATTCGGGCTACGGCCGCGAACTCTCCGAGCACGGCATCCACGAGTTCGTCAACAAGAAGACGATGTGGCTGTCAGACGTGTCGCATTCGGACGGCAGCGTGGAGTAATCAGTCGGCGTCCGACGGGTCAACGACCTCACCGCTCTCCACATCTACCCCAACCTGTTCACACAAATCCGCCATCGGACACGCCTCCGCTCCGTCCAAGCACGCTGGTTTTCTCGCCGAGCAGTACTCACGCCCGAACTGAATGCTCGCCGTGTGCCCGAACCCGCACTTTTCCGCCGGAACTTCGTCCTCCAGCACTTCCCGAACCTCCTCGTGGTCGGCGTCCGCCGGGGCGATACCCATCCGTCGATAGATACGGTGGACGTGCGTGTCCACGGGGAACACTCCTGCTTGTCCACCGGAAAAGAGCAGGACGCAGTCCGCCGTTTTCGGCCCGACGCCGTTCATCTCCAGCAGGGCGTTCCGAACCTCGTTCGGTTCTTCCTCCCTGACGAACTCGTCGAACGCGTCCGCGCTTCCGTACTCGGCGAGCACGTGTTCCGCGGATTCGATTATCACGTCGGCCTTCTGGTTGTAGAGACCAGCGGAATGAATCGTGTCCGCGAGTTCGCCGTGCTCGGCTTTGGCGAGGCTTTCGGCCAAATCGCCGCTGTCGTAGCGCGCCACGAGGTCGTCGTGAGCGGGTTGGCTGGCCACGTCGCTGGTGTTCTGGCTGAGGATGGTCCGGACGAGGCAGGTGAAGGCGTCCTGTCCACCGTAGCTTTTTTGCCAGTACAGTTCGCCGAGTCTGTCCACGACTTCCTCAGCGCGGGTTTCGGCGTCGGCGGGTCGAAACTCGGTGGCCATGCCGCCGCCGTCGGCCCCGCCGCTGATGTTTTCGCCGGGTTCCGGGTCGTCACTCATGTCCCTCTTTCGGGTCGCTATCGGATAAAAACCATCGGGCGACTGCAATAGCTACTCCACTTCGACGGTGACGACGGTTTCCAATCCGTTCTCCAGCGCGTTCACGAGGTCACGGTTGAACCCCTCGGCGGCGAACTCACAACCGAGGACGAACGTTCGCTCGTCCACGTAGTCGCTGGTGCGGCCGACCATGCTTCGGTCGCTGTCGAAGGACAGGTCGGGATGGCCGTGGCCGGTGACGGTCTCGGAGTGGTCGCCCGCCTCGACGGTCACGGTGATCGTGGCGCCCTCGTCCCGACAGGCGTCCACGAAGTCGGGGTCGAAGTCTGCCGGCGCGCGGTCGGCCTCGACGGCGAGAATGCAGTCGCCGGCGGGCGTGAGGAAGTCGTCTGTCGTGATTTCGAACGTGCTCGCGTGTCGAGCGGATACGTTCTCGTGGCCGCGGGCGTGAATCGTCTCTTTCATGCCGCCGGCTTTCGACGGGGAACACTTCAGCGTCGCCATTTCGAGTGGCGTGTGACCGTTGGCTGGTGGTCAGCGTGTAACCGTCACCGTGACCGCGCCACAATCACATTCGTACGCACGGCGCGTGCCAGCGCCCATCTCCATCGCGAGTATGAGGTGTCGCTCGGCGAGTTCGCGGTCACATCCCGTCGCTTCACACGCACATCGGAGCGCTTCTATCATACTTCGATTTCGGTGCGCCACCTACGTTAAATCGACCCGTATCCGGAGTGAAAGTGAAATTATGAGATAGAGCGCTTCTGCAGGAAGTTTTCTCCAATCGAAGCGATGTGGCTTCGATTGTGTCACTGTCGGCGCTTGCATGCGCCAACTCGCCTTTATAAATACCATCGAACACGTGTGTCAACCGTTTCCACAGGGTACGGGGCGTGTGCTAGGCGTTTCCACAGGTTTCGAGGGCACAACTTTTAAATAGCTATACCGAATACTTCGTAATACCTGAACGCTTCCGGCGTCACGGTAGCACCGCGCGTCAACCAATGATATGGGAATATTGTCATCGGATGGTTGGAACTCGTAAGAGAGTAGCGATGCTACCGACGGCCGGAGCGGAAGGAACCGAGGTTTAACTAAGAATGGTAAGCGTAACAGAAGAGGATCTTCAGAACAAGTCGAAAGGTGAACTCATTAAACTCGCAGGACAGCTCCGAGACCGACGGAACGAGCTGAATCAGAAAGCGAGCAAACGCGCGTCCAAGCGTGACGATCTAAACGCGAAGACACGCGAGAAGGTGGACGAAGCCCAGGAACACCGAGAGAAACGTGACGAACTGAACGAGCAGGTTCAGGAACACAAAAAGAAGCGCAACGAACTCAACGCCGAGGCGAACGAACTGTTCGACCGCGTCGAGGAGCGCAAATCAGACCTCGAACTGGACGAGGGAAAAGATCTGGAGCAACTCAAGAAGGAAATCGAAGAGCTTGAGTTCAAACAGCAGACGGAAGTCCTCTCCACCGAGGACGAGCGCGAACTCATCGAGAAGATCGAGGCCAAGCGCGACGAGTACACGAGCCGAAAGGAAAAGCTCGACCAGAGCGACGACCTCGAAGGACTCGTCGAAGAGGCAGAAGAGGTTCGTGCGGAAGCGAGCACGCACCACGAGAAAGTGACGGAACTCGCGGACCAGGCCCAGCAACATCACAACAAGATGATCGAGGCCTACCGCGAAGCCGACGACATCCGTGACGACGCCGACGCGATGCACGAGAACTTCGTGGAAGCACAGGAAGCGGCCGACCAGCACCACGAGGACTTCGTCCGCGTCCAGAAGCGCCTGCGCGAACTCGACAAGAAAGAGGAAAAGGAGCGCAAATCCGAGAAGGCCAAGGAGCGAGAAGAGGCCAAAGCGGAAGCCGAGGAAATCTACCAGCAGTTCAAGGAAGGAGAGACCCTCGACACCGAGGACCTCATGAAGCTCCAGAAGACCGGCCTGCTGTAATCTGCGAACTCTCTACTAGCGAACTTTTAACGCCGTCGCCCGCCCACCTATCGGTATGGCAAGCGGACGCTCGTCCGACGATAGGGGTCGCGGGCAACGGCTCGCGGTCGTTCTCATCGGCACAGTGCTGACAGTCGTCGTTGCGTGGTGGTTGTTCTTCGAGTATGCGAACACGCTCACGAGAATGGTGGGAATCCTGCTCGTGTTGGTTGCGGGACTCATGGGGGCACGGTTCGCCACCCGATTCGCCGCCCAGCGATTTCCGTCGTACGACGTAGCGGAAGTCGCCGTCGAAGGGCCGATAAGTCGAAGCGGTGGCGGCGGGGGACTCCCCTCCAGAGGGGGGACGCCGGCCGACGACATCGTGGAGCAAATCGACCGCGCGAACGACGATACGAACGCGAAGGGGCTGTTACTGCGGTTAAACACGCCGGGCGGCGAGGTCATCCCGAGCGAGGACATCCGCCTCGCGGCGGAGCGGTTCGACGGACCCACGATAGCCTACGCAACGGATACGTGCGCCAGCGGCGGCTACTGGATAGCGAGCGGGTGTGACGAACTGTTCGCCCGCGATGCGAGCATCGTCGGGAGCATCGGCGTCATCGGGTCGCGGGTGAACGCGTCCGAGTTGGCCGACAAGGTCGGCCTCTCGTACGAGCGGTTGGCGGCGGGCAAGTACAAGGACGCGGGTATCCCGCTCAAGGAGTTGGACGGGGACGAGCGCCAATATTTACAGAGCATCATCGACGGCCTGTACGACGACTTCGTGGAGCGCGTGGTCGCCGGACGCGACTTCGACCCCGAGACGGTTCGGGAGACGGAAGCCCGAGTGTACCTCGGCGACGAAGCCCGACCAACTCGGTCTCGTGGACGAACTCGGGACGCGGGAGGACGTCGAGGAGCGATTGGCCGAGCGACTCGGCATGAGCGACGTGTCGGTACAGGAGTTCGAACCCATACAGCCACTGCGGCGTCGGTTGAACCTCGGCGCGCGGGGCATCGCCTACTCGTTCGGTGCGGGCGTGGCGAGCGTGCTGGGCGACGAAACTGGGGACGCGAACGGGTTCGAGTTCCGGGTTCGATAACGGACGTTCCGAACGATACTGAATTCAGTCGGCCAGCGCGTCGAGTGCGGTTTTCTCGTCCTCGCGGTCCGGACCGATATCATCGCCGGTGCGGCCGGATTCGAGGTTTTCTTCGACGGTTCGGGCGACGGTTTCCGACAGCGGCGTGGACTCCCACCCGAGCGCGGCGAGTTTTTCGGTCGAGACCAGGAACGGCGTCGGCGTGTACAACGGGAAATCCGCCGACGAGAGACCGTGTGTTTTCAGTTCGCGCTCGCTCGCGTGGACGAGTTCGACGTCCGTGTCGAGTGCATCGGCCGCGAGTTCCAGCGACCGGTCGAGCGACATCGTCTCGCGGTCGGCGAGGTTGTACGCCTCGCCCGGCGTTCCGCGCTCGGCCACGATTCGCAGGGCACGAGCACCGTCGATAGCGTAGGCCCGGTGAAGCAGGCTCCCGCCGTCGCCCGGAACGAGAACGCGGTCGTACTCGGCGACCCGATGGAGCCAGTAGTCGAAGCGCTCCGTGTAGTCGTATGGGCCGTAGATGAGCATCGGTCGGACGGTGATAGCGTTCACGTTCTTCTCTTCGGTGGCGGCGAAACAGACGCGGTCACATTCGGCTTTTCGCGGGCCGTAACTCTCCATCGACTCGTCGTCGGCCTGTTCGTCGGTGCAGTCGTGGAGCGCTGTGTCCTCCCGGATGGGTACCGGAGATTCGGCGTACGCGCTCCCGCTGGAAATGTAGACGTAGGCATCCACGTCCGCGAAGATGTCCGTTGCGGCTTCGATTTGCCGCGGATGCATCACGCAGAAGTCGATGACGATGTCCGGGTCCACCTCGTCCCGTACGGCTTCGAGCGCCTCGCGGTCGTTTCGATTTCCCTGAACGTGGGACACGCCGTCCCGGTCGGCGAACGGGTTTCCGGATTCGCCGCGCGTGAACGTCGTCACCTCGTACTCGTGTGCGAGCAGTTCCTCCACCGTGTGTCGTCCCATGAACCGTGTGCCGCCGACGAGCAGTGCGCGAGTCATACGGTTCGATGCGGGAGACCACCCGATAAACCTACAGGAACCAGCGAAATCGACGCCCGCGAGTTCGCCGGTCAGGTCGAGTTCCGACGGATGGACCTAAAACCTGAGACACTATCGAAGCGTCGCTCTGCGAGCATCACGCCGGATGGCCGCCCCATACAAAATCAACTTCTATAGTACTTTCCACCTATTTCCACAATTCGGACATAACCGAACCGAGAAAATCTCGGATGGGTCGTTTTGCGTTTTTAACGATTCTCTGCATCCAGAGCACGATAATCGGCCGTACGTGTCTTTCTCGACCTCTCCCTTTCGTAGACCGCTTCGAACTGATTGCATTGAGCTTTCATACACCACCAAATGACATATAGGCATCGACAGAACTGGCGTTCAGTTTACAGTCCTCGTTCAGTATCGAACGACACCACTCGCGGCTGTCGAACGAGAACGAATACCGCACCTCGACATTCCCCCTTGCCCATTCCGGAAGGTTTGACTACCCCCTCACGAAATCCACTCGCGTGTCCCGGGGTCGTCTCTTTGCATCACTCAGCTCGATGGTCTTTCTGGTCAACTTCGCCCGCGTGGTGTTCGCGCCGTTGCTCGAACCGCTCAAACATCACTTCGTCGTCACCGACACGACGATCGGACTCATCGCGTCGCTCGTTTGGCTCGGGAGCGCGCTCCCGCGAATCCCGACGGGGTACCTCCTCACGCGTGTCGCACGCCATCGCGTCGTGCTCGGTGCGGGTATCGTCCTGACCGTTTCCACCGGACTCACCGCGTTCGCGCCGTCCATCAGCCTGCTCGCTATCGGCGCGTTCGCCATGGGGACGTCGAGTGCCGTCTACTTCATCGCCGCGAACCCGCTCGTGAGCGAACTGTACCCCGACAGAGTGGGACGGGCCATCGGTATCCACGGGATGGCCAGCCAACTCGCCGCCGCCATCGCGCCCGTCTTCGTCGGCGTGATGCTGACGATGGTCGGGTGGCGCGACGTGCTGAAACTACTCATGGTCGTCGCCGCCGTCGTGACAGTCGTCTACTTGGTGGTCGTCGGCCGAACCGAACTTCCGGATGCGGGTGCCACCGACCGACACCTCCTGACGGCGTTCCGTCGCCAGTGGCCCATCATCCTCAGCGGCGTGGCCATCGTCGGCGCGACGGGACTCGTTTGGAACGGCTTGTTCAACTGGTATCCGCGCTACCTTTATGAGACGAAAGGGCTCTCGCTGGAAACCGGGCGGACGCTCCTGACGGTCGTCTTCGCGGCGGGTGTCCCGGCGTTCTGGCTCACCGGCCGACTGGCCGACAGGGTGCCACACATCCCGCTCATGCTGTCCATCCTCGGCGGGTTCATCGTCTGTTTGGTCACCTTGACGGCGGTGCAGGGACTCGCCGCCATCGTCGGCGTTTCTCTCGTCCTCGGTTACGTCATCCACAGCCTGTTTCCGGCACTCGACACCTACCTGCTCGACTCCCTGCCGGACGAAAATCGCGCCAGCGCCTACGCGGTGTACAGCGGTCTCGCCATGATAGGGCAGGCCGCAGGCAGTTCTATCGTCGGCGCGCTGTTGGACGCCGGGTTCGTGTTCGACACCGTGTTTCGGACGTTTTGCATCGGTCTGCTCGCCATCCTCGTCGTCCTCGTCGCGCTCCACCGCGCCGACCGACTGCCGACGGCGGCCGCGACGAGCTAACTCACTCGAAGACGGCCCGGCAGGTTTCCATCGTCGTCGGAATCAGCGACGTGTCGGGGTCGAGACCGACGAACACGCCCTCCTCCCCGTCCCATCCGACGACGTTGATGCCGTATTCGAAGATCACGGCTCGTGAATTCGAGACCCCCGAGCGGCGCGAAAAGGTCCTCCTGCCTGACCTCGACGAGGTTTTCCAGCACGAGGTCGTGGAGGATTTCGTCGCGTTCTTCCGGCGAATACAGCGCGTCGATGTCCTCGCGCATGTAGGCGATGTCGAAGGATTCCGCCACCGTGTTTCCGGTTGCGACGGTTCGCAGTCCGTCTCCTACTTCCTCTTGGAGGTCGTGGGTGAGCCGTTCGGTGTCCATTTTCCGCACGATACGAACCGTACGGACGTTAAACGATACGGTTCTGCCGACTCCACGCCCTTTTTCATCTCCCTGTCCTAAGCCACCTCCAATGGAGTACGTGCAGGAGCGGGTGACGACGCTCCACGACCTGACCGGGCGGATTCCCGACGCGCCGACCGACCGCACGTCGGTCGTGGTCCCGCTGACCGACCGGGAGTACGAATCCCGGACGACCGAACGCGTCTTCTCGGCGCTCGAAACGGTCTCCCCGAATCGCGTCGTCGTCCCGCTCCGTGCCCCCGCCGATTCCGTCGGGCGGATTCACGACTGGCTCTCGTCGTTCGACGTGCCGCTCACCCTGCTCTGGTGTTCGAACCCCCGAGTCACGAGGCTACTCGACGACCACGGGTTGGCGGGTACTGCCGGGAAAGGTCGGGACGTGTGGCTTGCCCTCGGCGTCGCGGCGGCCGATTCCGACTTCGTCGTCTGCCACGACGCGGACACGAAAACGTACGACGCGTCCATCGTTCCTCGCTTGCTCGCCCCGCTCGATTCCGGATTTTCGTTCACGAAGGGATACTACGCCCGCGTCGAGGAGAACCGCCTCTACGGCAGACTGTTCCGACTCTTCTACGCGCCGCTGATTCGAACCCTACAGCGGACGAACGACGGGGCGGTCCTCGACTATCTCGGCGCGTTCCGCTACGCGCTGGCTGGCGAGTTCGGGATGACCGCTGACCTCGCCACCGGAATGCGAATCGAGCGCGATTGGGGATTGGAAGTCGGCACTCTGGGAAGTGCCTTCGAACACGCCGGGTTCGAGGGAAGCGCGCAGGTGGATTTGGGGCGCTACGAGCACGCCCATCGTGGCGTGGCCGGCCCGAGAGGGCTCTCCACGATGAGCGAGGGCGTCGGGGACGCCCTCTTCCGAGCCTGTGAGAATCACGGCCTCGTCCCGGAGTACGACACGCTCCCGACCCGCTACCGCGAAACCGCCCGCGAGTTCGTCCGGCAGTACGCGGCCGACGCCGAATTCAACGGACTGACGTACGATTCGACGGCCGAACGCACACAGGTCGAAACGTACGCGGACGCCATCGACTCGCCGCGTCGGTCCGACGCGGACGGTGTGCTCCCGGCGTGGGACGAGGTGGCGATTTCACCGTCGGACGTTCTGGACGCAACCCGACCGAAACTCTCCGAGCCACGACACTGAACGCGCGTTCCCCGCCGTCGTTGCCGAGGCCCGCATGACTTTTCGGTTCGCCTTCCATACGGTTTAGTATGGCAACACGTGACGCGGGCGAGCCCGCCCGCGACGAGCGCGCGAACTACGATTATCGTTCGGATTCGGTCGCGCGCACTGGATTGGTCGCGGACCTCGTGACACTGGTGGACGGGGAGGTTCGATTCGACGAGTACTCCCGACAATTGTACGCGACTGACGCGAGCGCATACGAGGTGACGCCCATCGGCGTCGTCTTCCCGACGTCGACGGACGACGTAGCGGCGGTGATGGAGTACTGCGCCGAGCGCGAGATTCCGGTACTGCCGCGCGGCGGAGGGACGAGCCTCGCCGGCCAGTCGGTCAACGAGGCCGTCGTGCTGGATTTCACTCGGCACATGGGAGACCTGCTGGAGTTCGATGCGGACGCGCGGACCGCCAGCGCACAACCGGGCATCATTCTGGGGGAACTGAACGCGGAACTCGCCGAGCACGACCTGAAGTTCGCGCCCGACCCGGCGTGGGGGGACAAAAGCGCGCTCGGAGGAGCCATCGGCAACAACTCCACCGGTGCCCACTCGCTGAAGTACGGAAAGACGGACGCCTACGTCGAGGAGTGTGAAGTCGTTCTCGCTGACGGCACCGTGACCCGCTTCGGCGACGTGTCGCTCTCCGAACTCCGGGAGGGTGCCGAGGACGAATCGCTCGAAGGGCGAATCTACGCCGAAGTCCTGCGAATCGTGGAGGAAGAAGGGGACGCCGTCGAGGAGGTGTTCCCACAGCTCAAACGTAATGTGTCCGGCTACAACCTCGACAGGCTGACCGAGGAAGCCGAGGAGGGCCACGTCAACCTCGCGCGCCTGCTCGCCGGGAGCGAGGGCACGTTGGCCATCGTGACGGAAGCGACGGTGAGTCTCGAACCCGTGCCGGAAACGAAGGCGATGGCGCTGTTGACTTATGAGTCCCTGAACGACGCGATGGAGGACGTTGCGCCGATTCTGGACCACGGTCCGGCGGCCGTCGAAGTGCTGGACGACGTGCTCATCGCGCTCGCGGGCGACACCGAGGAGTTCCACGACGTGGTGGAGATGTTGCCGGAGGGAACCGACTCGGTCCTGCTCGTGGAGTTCTACGCGACCGACGACGAGGACGGCCGCGAGAAAGTCTCGAAGCTTCGGGACGACCGAGAGGGAAAGCGCGCATCGACGGCGATGGAGGCCCACGACGAGGAGGAACGCGCGCGGTTCTGGAAACTGCGGAAATCCGGCATGCCGATTCTCCTCTCGCGCACGACTGACGCGAAACACATCTCGTTCATCGAGGATGCGGCCGTTCCGCCGGAGAACCTGCCCGAGTACGTCGCCGATTTCCAACAGGTGCTCGCGGACAACGACACGTTCGCCAGCATCTACGCTCACGCCGGACCGGGTTGTCTACACATCCGCCCGCTCATCGACACGAAGAGTCCGGCGGGGGTGAACCAGATGGAGTCCATCGCGGACGCCGTCACCGACCTCATTGTCGAGTACGGCGGCAGCGTCTCGGGCGAGCACGGCGACGGCCGCGCCCGCACGCAGTGGAACCGAAAGCTGTACGGCGAGCACGTCTGGAACGTGTTCCGCGACCTGAAGACCGCTTTCGACCCCGACTGGTTGCTCAACCCCGGACAGGTCTGTGGCGACGTGGATATGACCGAGAACCTGCGATTCGACCCCAGCTACGAGTTCGATTCCGGCTTCGACCCCGTGCTCGACTGGGAGAACGAGAACGGCTTTCAGGGGATGGTCGAACTCTGTCACGGCTGTGGTGGCTGTCGCGGCGGACAGGAGGTCACCGGCGGCGTGATGTGCCCGACCTACCGCGCGGCGGACGAGGAAATCACGAGCACGCGCGGCCGGGCGAACATGCTCCGACAGGCGATGAGCGGGAACTTGGAGGCGACGAATGCCGCCTCCTCGGAGCGGGCGAAGCCCGCGGAGACGGACGAACCGCAGTTCGACGTGGAGTTCATGCACGAGGTGATGGACCTCTGTATCGGCTGTAAGGGCTGTGCCCGCGACTGCCCGTCCGGCGTCGACATGGCGAAACTGAAAGCCGAAGTCGAACACGAGTACCACGAGCGGCACGGAACGAGCCTGCGGGACCGCATGTTCGGCAACATCGGTCGACTCTCCGCGCTCGGGAGCGCGCTCGCGCCCGTCTCGAACTGGGCGACGGAACTACCGGGTGCGCGGTTCTTCGCCGAGGAACTGCTCGGTATCGCCAGCGACCGGACCCTCCCGACGTTCCACCGCGAAACGCTCGAAGACTGGTTCGCCGAGCGCGGAACGCGCGTTCCGGAGGACGACGCCGTCCGCCGCGTCCTGCTCTTTCCGGACACCTACACGAACTACAACCATCCGGCGGCCGGAAAAGCGGCGGTTCGAGTGCTCGAAGCGGCGGGAGTCCACGTCAGAATCCCGAACGATGTCGCCGGGAGCGGGCAGACCGGCACACTCGAAGGGAATGCTCGATACGGCGCGGAAACAGGCCGAGACGAACGTCGAGGCGCTCTCCCCGTTCGTCCGTGATGGTTGGGACGTGGTCGTCGTCGAACCGTCCGACGCGGTGATGTTCCAGTCGGACTACCTCGACTTGCTCCCGGCGACCGAAGAATCCGGGTCGTCGAGCGGGCAGTACACCGAACCGCGCTCCGCCGACCCCGAGGCCGGTGGCCTCCGGTCGGCGGCCGAACGACTCGCGGCGAACTCCTACGGCGTCTGTGAGTATCTCGACACGTTCGAGTTCGACCTGCCGCTGTCCGGCGACGGGTCGCTGACCTACCACGGCCACTGTCACCAGAAGGCGACGAAGAAGGATGGCCACGCCGTGGCTGTTCTCCGCGATGCGGGCTACGATGTGGACGCCCTCGACAGCGGGTGTTGTGGCATGGCGGGCAGTTTCGGCTACGAAGCCGAACATTACTCGATGAGCAAAGCGGTCGGATCGATACTGTTCGAGCAGGTCGAGGGAAGCGACGGGGACGAAGTCGTCGCGCCGGGTGCGTCCTGCCGGACGCAACTCGGCGACTGGCAGGGGGACGAACCGCCACATCCCATCCAGAAGGTCGCCGATGCGCTCGAATAACGTCCGGGGAATCGTCGGATAGGATTACCGCACTGGGAGATAGCGAGAAGCGTTTTATCGCTCGCACTCATCTTCGTAGGCAGCGCGGCCATGGAGATTCCATCACAGCATTCACAACATAGACGGGCCGAAGAGCTTCCGCTGGTGACGGACTCGGCGAGAATCGCGAAGCGGACGCACCTCGACGAGGACCGCACCGAACGTGTCGTCGAACGCACCGCCGAACTGCTTCGGGTGGACGGACACGACGACTGGGCGGACGACGTCGAATCCGGCGACTTGGATTGGGACGGGATGATATCGTCGCTGGAGGACGAGTACGAACGGCACGAGAACTTGCTGACGGAACTCTCGTCGCTGAAGGAGCGCTATCAGCGCCCCTACCCGTCCCTGATGAGCCTCCGCATCGAGATGGACGAGGAGTTCGACTTCGTTCCCGGCCAGTACGCCACGATGCGGTACGAACATACGCCTCGTGTCTACTCCATCGCCAGTTCCCCGAACGACGACGGTTTCGAACTCTGCATTCGACGGGTTCCGCACGGACATCTCACGTCGAAGTTGTTCGAGGATATCGAGGAAGGCGAGACGGTGACGGTTCGCGGGCCGCACGGCGATTTCGTCCTCGAAGAACCGTCCGGTCGGGATATGGCGTTTCTCGCCACCGGAACCGGCGTTGCACCGCTCCGGAGCATGATAAAGTACACCTTCGAGGAGGGTCGCGACGAGTACGAGGGAGAGAAACGGGACCTGTGGCTGTTCCTCGGCTCTTCGTGGAAGGACGACCTGGCGCACTTCGACGAGTTCCAGCAGTTGGACGACGAACACGAGAACTTCCACTTCATCCCGACCTGTTCGCGCGAGGAGTATCTCACCGACTGGGACGGCGAGACGGACTACGTCCAACAGACGCTCGTGAAGTACCTCGTCGATGGAGCGGAGGAGAA
This sequence comes from uncultured haloarchaeon, assembly GCA_963811185.1. GTDB lineage: Archaea > Halobacteriota > Halobacteria > Halobacteriales > Haladaptataceae > Haladaptatus. The sequence goes on along the minus strand of CAWEQN010000004.1, from coordinate 234,817 downwards.
CCTCTCGGACGACCTCGCCGAGTACGTAACCGAACCGGCCAACGACATCGACGCCGAAATCGACCCCGACAACCTCGAAGTGTACGCCTGCGGCGTCAATGCGATGGTGTCGATGCTCGCCAGCGCGGCGAAGGACCTCGGCGTTCCCGAGGACCATCTCCAGTACGAAGGGTACGGATAGTCAGAAGTCCGAGAGCTTGTCCCGGCGGTACACGTCGATTTCGCTGACGGTCGAATTTTTCTGTCCTGCCGCGAACGCGATAGCGTCGGCGATTTCCTCGGGTTCGGTGACGCTTCCGGGTTCGAATCGCTCCGCGAACGACTCTCCCGATTCGGACCCGAACTCCGTCCGGACTTCCGAGGGGTTGATGACCGTGACGGCCACGCCGTCGTCGCCGACCTGTCCTTCGAGACTGTGTGCGAACCCGCGAACCCACCACTTCGTCGCGGCGTAGACTGGGTTCGAGGGACGAGGGAACTGCCCTGCGAAACTACCGACGAAAATCAGGTTGCCGGACGACGCCCGGAGGTGCGGGAGCGCGGCCCGTGCGGTGAAGAAGACGCCATCGACGTTCGTCTCCTGCATGGCACGGAATTCCTCGGTCGAAAGGTCCTCGACCTCCCCACCTCGTCCGAGTCCGGCGTTGTTCACGAGCACGTCGAGACCGCCGAACGCGGAGACCGCTCCCTCGACCATCGATTCGACGGCCTCCTCGTCGCGCACGTCGGTCGGGAACACTGCCGTCTCCACATCGTATTCCGACTCCACTTCCTCCGCGATATCGTCCAGTTCCGACTCGCGTCTCGCCGCGAGCGCGACGTTCGTGCCGTCATTGGCGAGGGCGTGGGCCGTCGCTTGCCCGATTCCCGAACTCGCTCCAGTTACCAGCGCGTTTCTCGTGGATTCAGTTTCCGTCATACGTCCCCGTTCAGGGGCGAGCAAATTCGCTCTTTTCCCCAGCGAGCTGAGAGCTCTGGTTCACCCTGCCGCGACCCGGACGGTTATCACGGCAGGGCGTCTCACACCTTGCCATGCTGGTACTTCGGGGTGCGGATGTCGTGGACGCGAACGGAATCAGGGAGGCGGACGTCGCCATCGAGGACGGCGAAATCGTTTCGGTGGGGGACGTATCGGACGCCGATGAGGAACTCGACGTGAGCGGGAAGTTCGTCGCGCCGGGCCTCATCGACTCGCACATCCACTCGTCGATGGACGGCCGACCGGACGTGACGTCGCTGAACAGCGACAGCGAGATGATGCTGTCCTATCGTGCGGTATCGAACCTCCGCGACGCCCTTCATTCAGGTGTGACGACGGTTCGTGACCTCGGCTCGCCGACGACGCTCGCGCTCGACGCCGCGGACGCGGTCGAAGCCGGACTCATCGAGGGACCCCGAATCGTCGCCTGCGGCCAAAACGTCGTGATGACCGGCGGTCACGGCCACTGGAACGGACGCGAAGCCGACGGCGAGGCGGAGGTGAAGAAGGCGGTTCGAGAACAACTCAAGCGGGGTGCGGACGTGGTGAAATGTATGGCGACCGGCGGCGTGCTGACGGACGGGGCGATCACCGGGTCGCCCGAACTGGACGAATCCGAGTTGACGACGCTCGTGGAAACCGCCGCCGCGAAACACGTGCCGACGGCGGCCCATGCACACGGAACCGAAGGCATCAAGAACGCCGTTCGCGCCGGGATTTCGAGCATCGAACACGGAACGTTCATGGACCGCGAAGCGGCCGAGATGATGGCCGACAGGGGAACCTACTGGGTTCCGACCGCGAAGGCGTCCGACGGAATCGTCGAACACGGAACGGAAGCGGGCATCCCCGAGTACGCGGTGGAAAAAGCCGAAGACGCCATCGGTTCAGTTGCGGACGCCTTCGAGTACGCGATGGACGCGGACGTGCCGATTGCCATGGGAACCGACGCGGGGACGCCGTTCAATTTCCACGCCGACATCCCCGAGGAACTCGAACTGATGGTCGAATACGGAATGTCACCTGAAGCGGCATTGGAGGCAGCGACGGTCAACGCGGCCGACCTCCTCGGCCTGTCGAACGTCGGACTGGTCGAAGAGGGATATCGTGCGGACCTCCTCGTCCTCGATTCCGACCCCCGAGAGGACGAACGAACGTGGCAATCCCCGCAAAAAATCGTGTCCAATGGTAGCATAGTTCGTTGACGCCCTCACGTCACAAGGTCTTTTATATCCGGCCATGGACGATAAGGTACATGAGACGGCTCCTGGCTGTCGGCCTCATCACGGTGCTGCTCGTCGCGCTATTTCCCACCGCGGGAATGGCCCAGAGCAATGCCCCGACGACTCCGCAGAAGATCACTACCTCCCAGGAGTTCGATGATGTCGAGTTTCATATTCTCGTCTATAAGAATAGTGCCGATGCTCGTTGGACGTTTCGCTACGAGAAAACGTTGGACAACAAACAAGAGCACAAGCAGTTCAAGGAATTTGCAAGAACGTTCAACAGTTCGGACACTGAGTTGTACAAGAACTTCAGGTCGAACGCCATCAACCTGACGTCGGCAGCGAACAACCAAACCAAGCGAAAGATGGCCGCGAGCAACTTTTCGAAGAACGCGTCCATCCAGCAGGAGGGATTCAACGGGGATACCGACCGGGGCGTCGTCGAAATGTCGTTCACCTGGTCGTCGTTCGAGTACGGGAGCGGGAACGTCACCAACATCGGGGACGTGTTCAAAGGTGGTCTCTACCTCGGAAAGGACCAAACGCTCGTCATCGAGCATGCCGACGGAATGACCTTCAAGAAGGTACAGCCGATGAACGGGGTGAACATGTCCGGCGATACGTTGGCCGAGAGCAGTTCGGTTTCGTGGACGGGGCCGCTGGAGTTCACCGACCAGCACCCGATGGTGAAGTTCTCCTCACCACCCCAGTCGAGTAGTACGACGGCCACGTCAACGACGACCACGAACGACAGTGGTGCCCCGCCGAGCGATGGTAACCAGCAATCCAAATCGAGTTCGCCGATGATGTGGTTCATCGCGATCCTCCTCCTCCTCATCGGGTTGGTCGCGGTGTTCATGTGGCGGCAGGGTGGCCTCGGTTCACTATCATCCGGTCGAAGCACGCCGGGTGGTGGCGGTCGGCAGTGCCGGTGGGACGCTACCAGCGGAACAGCGACCACCGAGTCGAGCGCGAATCCGGCCAGACCGGCAGTCAGCGACGAGGAACTGCTGACCGACGAAGCACGGGTGAAGAAACTCCTCCGCGAGAACGGCGGCCGGATGAAACAGGTCAACATCGTGGACGAAACCGGCTGGTCGAAATCCAAAGTCAGCATGCTCCTCTCGGAGATGGAAGACGAGGGTGAGATCAGCAAACTCCGCGTCGGCCGCGAGAATATCATCAGCCTCGACGGCCACGAACCTGACGCCGCCGGGTCGCCGCTCGACCGCTGACGACCCTCGATTCTTTCGCTGATAGCTGTATCGTGAGCGACGCGTGTTTGCACTCCTAAATGTGACAGACAGCGCCACGGCGGTACTAAAACGCAACTGTTAAACAGTCCGTGCGATTACGAAAGAGTACACGCTCCGTTGGTGTAGTCCGGCCAATCATCTTGCCCTCTCACGGCAAGGACCAGGGTTCGAATCCCTGACGGAGCATTTTTCGAAGACAACGAGAAGGAGCGTCTGCTCAAGGATTCGAGCAGACGAGTCACACGCCCGGACCGTCTCGGCGAGTTCGAATCCCACCGAGTATTTCCTCCGATGTTCTCCATTTTTGAGCTGTAGCCGGAGATGTATCACCAAGCTTCGCTAAAGAGCAACCACGAACTCGGCCACCAGTCAGAATCAGTACGCGAACAGTTTCCAGAGCCATTCACCGGGCGTCCGTGGGCCGAGTTTGGCCGGTCGGTGGGCGGTCACGTCAGGCCCTGTCTTCACGTCGTAGCGGGCCGAGACGTCGGGGTGGAAATCCAAGTTGGGAGATGTCGCGTTCAGACGGGCGCGCCCGCCGAGGAGGACTCCCCGGTCGGTATCGATGCGCATCCGAATCCACGCGGAGTGGTACGTGGCGTTCTCCGGCGAGCCCACGCGGGCGGCGCGGAATGCCTCGGGACCGTCGATTTCGAGCGTCTCGGTGCCGCTGCCGCGCGAGACTACTTTCCACGTTCCGGTGTTCGGCGTCGGGATGCCAAACGACCCTGTCGGGTTGTAGTTTTTGCTGAAGAACCAGTAGCCCGGGTACGCCCATGCCTCGCCGTAGCGGTCGATACGTCGGGTACTGAGCGCGATAAAACGGGTGCCCTCTCCGCCGTACTTGACGCCCGCGTCGTAGTAGGCGGTGGTGTTTTCCTTCCCGCTCCGGTACGAAATGCGGAGGCTCCGGTCCGTGCGGTCGAGGACGCGTGTAACATCAAGCGTCCGCGTGACATTCTGTTCGTGGTTCCGGTTGACGGCCTGGTACTCGATACGGTTGTTCGACGCGACGGTGTTCGAGACGGCCGTCGCGTACGCCGCCGTGGGGTCGCTCGGCAGCGGCGTCGTCGCGTTCGACATCGGCCGCGTCTCGGTCACCCGCATCGCGCTCGCACCGGTGACGAGGCCGAGGATAATCAGGCAGGCGGCGACCGCTCGTCGAACTGGGATGCGAGGCGAACTCGACCGTCCGCCGTCCGTTTCCCTCACTCCCGTCGTCGCATCATCGACGACGGCCACGACTGCTACATAGCAGCACGGTGCGACGAGCACGCTGGCGAGGAGGAATAGGCCGACGACGACGGAGAGGAAAACGACGAGCGGGGTCCCGATGATGTAGACGAGGCTCACGACGCCAGCGACGGTCACGATGGCCTCACCGGCAAGGACGACGCCAACGAGGGTGCCGGTTCGGCGCGGGTTGGAAAACGCAGTTTCAACGGGCGTTCGGACCGCGTCGCGGAGGCAATCACCTGCGGCGACGCGAGCGAGGCCGGGCGCGAGCGCGCCCCACGCGAGCAAGGTACCGAGGGCGACGCCGACGAGTGGCGAGAAGACGACGACGCCGCCCGGGACCGACCCACCGAATGCGTAGATGGCAAAGCGAACCGGCGTATCGATGAGGATGAACAGCACCGCCCCGAGCGCGACGGCGGCGATATGTCCGAGGGTGGCGGTAAAGAGGCGTGGACCGACGGCACGGAGACGGGCGGTGAGGTGCCAGTCGGGCGCAGTCGTCGGGTCACGGACGGCGGCGCGGACCGCCGGGGCCGCCGCACCGAGAAGCGGGACGGGGACGACGGGTGGGCAGAGGACAACCGCGAGCGGTTCGGCTACGCCGAGAGCAAGTCGGAGGGCGGTTTCGGCGACGACGACGGCGAGCACGAGGCCGACGACACGGGGGCGGTTGAGGCTGACCCGCGCCGCGGCACGAAGGGGGGAAGACACGTGCGGTTGTTTCATCATACCAGACAAATCAAGGAATGAATAAAACGGATTCGGTCGCTGTCGTCCGCTTCGGACGCCTTTGTCCCCACATCGTCACCCAGAATGAATCATTTGTTACATATCCATCAGATGATTGGTCCGTATTCGACAAACAAACGATAGATTACCGAAGTCAAATCTGGATAGTACGGGGGTGTCTAGAAAGAGGGACGATCCTGCGATAATCCGACGAATCGAGGTCGGCCAAATGGCATCGAACAGGCAGTTTATAAGCGATGCATGCGAGGGCCGGAGTGTAGTCATGAGTCAATGATAAAGCGAAGGGACCTCCTCCTCGGTGCAAGTTTTCTCGCGGCGGCGAGCATCCCGATGTGTTCCGACGTCCTCGACCGAGAAGCATTCTCCGCGCGCTATTCGAGCGATGAGCTTCCAACTCGTGACCCTATTTTTGATATCGAAGAGGAACTTCCGCTTGTTCGGGGTAGTACAGCAGCGTTCATAGCGAACTCCCGCTCGGAGCTTCGGTCACACGGTAAAAACGGTTCGCCGATTCTTCGACAGTACACTGACAAACAGGATGTCGAATTTCTCACGGTGGTCGTTGTGGTACTCCCCAACAGGAGTCAAATCCTCATTGATTCGTTGGATATTCACGATGAACGGTATCGGTGAACGTCCGGAGTCGGGTGAGTACAGAAGTGGAAGACAACGAACTCGCGTACCACCGGCGACTCCTGTATTGGACACGAGATTGGCCAGCAGTCCCGGAACCCACGGAGATTCGTGTCGTGATGAAATAATTCTCTCACGGTTGCTCTCCCCTATACGATGAGTTCGGGACGGCACCGTTCATCCGCGGCGTTCTCCATCCGTCCCTCCGACTCGGAGTGATGCCCTTTAAGTATTCTCTCGATAATCTTCGAATATGACTGACTCGCTACTCGAATCATCCCCGGAACGGACGCTGCACATCGGACGGGACCGTCCGATTCGCATCAGCGCCGGACATCGGCTACAGCACCACGACGGCAAATGTAGCCGACCGCACGGCCACAACTACGAAATCGAGGTGACTGTCGTCGGCGAACTCACCGAGGAGGGGTGGGTCGTGGACAAAGGAGATATTACTTCGATACTCTCCGAGTGGGACCACATGTTCCTGTTGGAGGACGGCGACCCGCTCGTGGAGGCGTTCGAGGAGAGCGGCGACGGGTCAGCCGTTGTCCTCTTCGAGGACCCGCCGACGGCCGAGGTAATGAGCCTCGAACTGGAACGGCGGTTCATGGCGGAGCTGCCGGACAACGTTTCGGAGGTCGCGGTACAGGTGAGCGAGACGGCCGAACTCTGTGGCGGGCAGGTCTGACCATGCCCGTGAACGCGACCGGAGGGCAGGAAACCGAACGCGATGGGAAAACGGGGTCGGACGAAGCGTCCCTCCCCATCAACGAGTTGTTCTACTCGTTGCAGGGGGAGGGCAAACTCGCGGGAACGCCGAGCGTGTTCGTCCGGACGAGCGGCTGTAACCTCCGGTGCTGGTTCTGTGATTCGTATCACACCTCGTGGGAACCGACACACGCGAGGATGACCGTGGACGAAATCGTCGCGGAAGTCGAATCCTACGACGCGAACCACGTCGTCCTCACGGGCGGCGAACCGTTGATTCACGAGGAGTCCGTGACGCTGCTCGACCGACTCTCGAAGTTGGGCTACCACACCACGGTGGAGACGAACGGGACGATTCTCCCGGACGCACCCATCGATTTGGCGAGCGTTAGCCCGAAACTCGCCTCCTCCACGCCGACGCCGGAGAACGACCCGAAGGGTGACGGCGAGTGGGAGGAACGCCACGAGGAGCGACGAATCGACGTGGCAACGCTCGCGGCGCTCGTGGATGCCTACGAAACCCAACTGAAGTTCGTCGTCACCGACGACGCCGACCTCGAAGAGATAGAGGCGCTGGTTTCGGCGATTCGTAACACTGCCGACGAACCGCTGGCCGACACGGACGTGCTCTTGATGCCCGAAGGAGTGACCCGCGAAGGACTGGACGAAAACCGGGAACGGGTGGCCGAACTGGCGATGCAGTACGGCTACCGATACACGCCCCGCCTGCACGTGGACCTGTGGAACGACGCCCCCGGAACCTGAACACGAAAGACGATATTCATGACACGAAGCGATTCATCCGACGACTCGACTGTAACGGACGAACAGACCGAAAAACGCGCCGTCATCCTCGCTTCCGGAGGGATGGACAGTGCGACGGCCGCCTACGAAGCACGCGAGCAGGGGTACGAACCGTTCTTCCTGCACACGTCCTACGGCCAGCGAACCGAGACGAAGGAGTTCGACTGTGCAAAGGAACAGGCCGAGGAACTCGACGCCGGGTTCCTCCACGTCGAGACGAGTCACCTCGCCACCATCGGTGGGTCGAGTCTCACCGACGACGAGATGGACGTCGAGGACGCCGATTTGGAGAGCGACGAAGTGCCCGACACCTACGTCCCGTTCAGAAACGCGAACCTGCTCTCGATGGCGGTTTCCTGTGCGGAAGCGAACGACTGTGAGGCCGTCTTCATCGGCGCACACAGCGAGGACTTTTCGGGGTATCCGGACTGCCGTCCCGAGTTCTTCGAGGCGTTTCAGGGCGTGGTCGATACCGGAACGAAAGAGGAGACGACCATCGAACTCGTCGCGCCGTTCGTCGAGTTCCGGAAGACGGATATCGCCGAACGCGGCGTCGAACTCGACGTGCCGTACGAACTGACGTGGAGTTGCTATCGCGCTGAGGAACCCGCTTGCGGAACCTGTGATTCGTGTGCGCTTCGCCTGCAAGCGTTCCGAAACGTCGGCGTGCGCGACCCCATCGAATACGAGGAGCGACCGGCGTACTGACTACTGGGACTGCCCGCTTTTTCCCCCGGTCGAGGCGACGTAAATCCCGGCGAGGACGACGATTCCACCGATGACGGTTGCGACGCCCGGAACCTGTCCGAGGATGAACACGGCGAGAATCGTGCTTCCGACGGGTTCGCCGAGGAGCGTAACGCTCACGACGCTCGACTCGACGTACTTCAGCGCCCAGTTGATTATCGTATGGCCGAAGATTCCCGGACCGACGGCCATTCCAAGAAACAGAAACCACTCCGTCGGTCGGTACGCCGTGAGGGCAACCGTCGCGTCGCTGGTCAGTGCGGCACCGAACAACACGACCGTGGCGACGCCGTAAACGACCGTCACGTACGGAATCAGGGAGACGCGTTGGCGGAGCGACCGTCCGGCGAGGACGTACCCCGCCGCCGCAATGGCACCGACGATTGCGAGCGCGTTTCCGTACAACGGGCGCTGTCCGGCGACGACGGCGTTCGAGAGGAGGCCGCTCAGCGACATTCCAACCATTCCGACCAGTGCGATGAAGATGCCGACCATGGTTCGACGGGAAACGCGCTCGTCGAGCAGTGCCCACGCGCCGAACGCGACGAACAGGGGTTGGGATTGGACGAGCGTCACGGACGCTGCGACCGTCGTCCAGTCCAGACTCGCGAACCACGCGATGAAATGTCCGGCGAGAGCACATCCCGTGATTATCGCGATGAGCAGATCCCGCCGCGAGAACGTCCGGAGGTCGTCCCGATACCGCGTGACTGCGAGCGGCGCGAGCAGGAGCGTCGTGAACAGCGACCGGTAAAACGCCTTGATGATGCTCGGCGCGTGGCTGAGTTCGATGAGGATGGCGCTCGTGCTGACCGCGACGATGGCAACCACGAGGGCAGTCATCGGGGATACCTCGTCTTCGACTCGCTCGACCATCCCGAACATCACGTGTTGGGGCTACCGGGGCAGGTCGATTGAACGTTCCGAACGAGGAAATCGACGGCCGCCATCACATATGCACCGGAATCCACGATAGCAGGTGAACGACCGTCTCCGGCGGGATGAGCGGCTTGTGGAGCACCAACCAGTCGAGGAGCATGAGACCGAAACCGTGTGCCATGACGGAGGGGAGTAACGACTCACAGTTGAAATCCACGATGCCGAACAGCACGTCCGTCGGCCCAGAAAGCACGACTTCGACTGGTGGTTTGCCGAGGTGATGGAACGCATAGATTATCGGACTCACAAAGGCGCTCTTGTACCCGACTTTCCGGAGGCCGACACAGAGAAAGCCGCGGTAGTACGTTTCGGCCGCGAGCACGACGATGAACTGCTTTATCGAGTGGGGGATGAAGCTTCCGAGCGCGGCGCTGGTCTGCCACATCGGATAGTACGCCCGGATGGTCGGGAGCGACGACCCGACGACGTAGATCGGAAGCACGAACGCCGAGAGAATCAGTGTGTTGCGTATCGCCTTCCGGTCGACTCGATAGCCGAGGTGGCGACCGTGCGTCACCGCGAGCAGAGCCGGGAATGAGGATGTACAGCGTCGTGTCGCGGACGACGCGCAGGTTCAGACTGCCACCCGTACTCGGCAGGTACGACCACGAAACCGTGATGATCGCGCCGACGAGGAACGTCAACTGCACCCACGTGAGACCGAACGACCCGTCCTCGACCTTTCGGGAGAAGTTCACGAATCGTCGGCGGTCGGAATCGGACCGGTACCGATAACGTTCCGAACTGCGCCGGTGAACGCCTGTTCGGTCTGGAAGTACGTCATCTCCACGTCCTCCAATATTGCGTCGAGTCGCTGGGGTCCGTCCGGCGTTCGAATCGTCTCCGCTCCTTCTCGGCGTACGATTTCGCTCTTCTGAATGGGCCAAAACAGCCGTGAGGAAATCCGGGCGACCGGTGCGCCATCGACGGGTTCACCGTCGCCGAGTTCGACGGCGGGTCCTTCGTCTTCGTTATCGTCGGCCATACCCTGGCTTTGAGTGGGTGCGGATTAGGTTTTTCGAACCCACCTTTTGCTGTCGTCGGAAATGCGGCTAAACCGCATCTTTCGCTGGCAAATCTGGACCAAAAGCCAACATCATCCCGCTTTCGTCGCGTCAAACTGACTCGAACCGGAAGCCAAAGGCGTCCCACCGGAGATGACCTTGAGACTTTCGTGATCCCCCTCGCTTTGTCACCAGCGCGACAAAGCCGCGCTCCAGCCGGCAAAATCTGCCCCCCGCTCACGAGAAATCCGGTCCCTCCCCACTTCGTACCGAGGGAAACCCGTGAGCCGGACTGATTTTCGGAAACCTTCAAACAGTCCGAACTTTGATCATCTGATAACTCGGTTCAGTCCCCGATTTTTCACCCTATCGACGGCCATACATAATAATTCTGATGGCTGTCTGACGCAGTAGTTTAGTACCAGGGCTTCAATGGCAGACACATGACAAGCCTCGGGGAAACGTACGAAGGGCACGGCGGCGTGAAAAAACGCCCCCGACGCCTCTATCTCGGCGTCGGTCTGTTTCTCGCCGGGTCGCTGCTCGTCGTCGTGGGAATCCTCGCGGCGACGACGGACCTATTCGGTGCCCTCGGATTGGACGTGTACGGCGCACGAAAGCTCGCAGGCATCACCGCCGGATTGGGTGTTCCTGCCGTCTTCGTCGGCGTGTTCGTCGTCCTCCCGGCGACGAGCGACCGGGTGCGGGCGGCGGCGGCCATCGGTTCTAGGATCACCATCCTCGGCGTCACCCATGTTCTGGTACGCATATCCCCAACCACCGGCCGGATATGGCCAACACCTCACGCTCCCGGTCGTCGCCGTCTACTTCGTCGGCCTCATGACGACGTTCTGGTGTCTGTTCGCCGCCGTGGTCAACTTCAAGACGCGAAACGACCCCGGCGGCAAGATCACGATGGAGGTCACGCGCAAGGGCGAGACGAAAATCGTCGAAGTCGAAAAACCGAGCGGTCTGGGCGGTATCGGCGTCTTCGGCGACGCACCGGCCGGCGCTGAAGCAGTCACCAACCCCGTCAGCGACGGCGGCGCGTCCAGCGAGGACATCTCTTCGCCGATGGGTACCGGGCGAGAACGGACCACTTCGCCCCGGACGAACCCGACGGACGTCTACTGCGGCAACTGCATTCACTTCGATTACGTCCGCACCGATTCCGGCATGACACCCTACTGCGGACTCCACGAGAGGCAGATGGCGGATATGGACGCCTGCGAGCGCTGGCAGTCCTCAACCGCTAACGTTCCGACAGCGTCTTTTCGACCGACTCCCAGTGGCTCCCTTTCCAGAACAGTTTTCCGCAGTCCCGACAGCGCCACACCGGTTTTTTGTCCGGGGCGTGTTCTGGCATCTCCCCTCGCTCCCGAACCAGCGGTCCGTTGCAGTCCGAACAACGGGCGGGGTCGGAGAGCGAGAGGTCGAACCCGCGATTTTTGAGCTCTCCCAACTGGTCTTCCACGTCGAGCGATTCGATGAGGATTGCGTCCTCGGCACGCCCCGCGAGTTCCACGTCCCGCGTGAGTAGCGTTCCTCCCCTCGGCTTCGGTCAGTTCGAGAATCCTATCGTCGTCCTCGACATTCCTGTCGAGTGCATACGCAGTATCGTAGCCACACATCCGGAGATACGTCGCGAGTTTTCCCAACATTACGTCGAGAAAGAGGCGGCGCGCCATCGCCATCAGTGGAGGAACTCACGGACGTCATCCGCGTCGCGTGTGTTGAGCACATCCACGGCTTCGGCCCACCCGCGTCGTGCGGTATGAATCCCGTATCTGACGTTACCGTACTCGCCGGGGCTGTGAGCGTCGGTGTCGATGGCGATGGTCGCACCCTCCTCGATTGCGACCTGCACCGCCGCTCCCCAGAGGTCGAGGCGGTACGGGCTACTGTTGATTTCCAGCGCAACGCCGTTGTCGACGGCGGCTTTCGCCACCTCGCGTACGTCGAAATCGTGGCCGGGTCGCTGGTTGATGAGGCGACCGCTCGGGTGGCCCAGAATATCGACGCTCGGATGTTCGATGGCTCGAATCAGGCGCTCGGTGGCGTCCCCGTCCAGACTGCTGTGTGGGGATGCGACGACGATGTCCAGTTCGGCGAGCACGTCGTCCCCGACGCTGATTCCGCCGTCGGGGTCGATGTTCGCCTCGACGCCGGTGAACACGTCGATGGGAGCGTCCTCCGCAACGGCGCGAACTTCCTCCATCTGTGCTTCGAGTTCGTCGTCCTCCAACCCGACGCCGCCGACCATTCCGGACCCGGTCGCGTGGTCGGAGATGACGATGTAGTCGTGACCGAAATCGGCCGCGCCCTCCGACCATCTCCGCGATGGTGTTGTTGCCGTCCGACCAGTTCGTGTGCAAGTGGAGGTCGCCGCGAACGTCGCCCTCCTCGATGAGGTCGGGGAGATTCCCGTCGAGGGCGGCGTCGATTTCGCCGTTGTCCTCGCGCATCTCCGGCGCGACGAGCGGCAGGCCGAGCGCTTCGTACATGCTGGCTTCCGTCTCGCCGGCGACTTTCTCGCCGACTCGCTGGCCCGCATCCGGGTCGTCCACGTCGCTTATATCGAACACGCCGTACTCGTTCACCTTGTATCCCTGTTCGATGGCGTAGTTCCGCAGGGTGATGTTGTGGTTCTTGCTTCCGGTGAAATACTGAAGCGCGCTGCCGAACTCCTCTGGGACGACGACTCGCAGGTCGATGCGCATGTCCGAGACGCGGATGGACGCTTTGTCGGTGCCCGACTCGATGATTTCGGTCGCTCGCTCCCACTCCGTGAACGCCTCGATAACCGCTTCTTTCTCGTCTTCCTCGCTTTCGGCGAGAATGTCGATATCGCCGATGGTTTCGCGCCAGCGCCGCAGCGACCCGGCGAGTTCGTGTCGCCCGGCGGCAGGAATCTCGTCGAAGAAAGCGAGCATTTGGTCACCAACTGGTCGGGCGTCGCCGAGCAATTCCCGCCCGCGAACCGTTCGGGCGAACTCGATGCCGTCGAGGATGTTCTGCTCCGTTTTGGGTCCGTACCCCTTGAGTTCCCGAATCTGTTCCTCGCGGGCGGCCTCCTCTAAATCATCCAACGTCTGGATGCCGAGTTCCTCGTAGAGGTCGCCGACCGTTTTCGGGCCGACGCCTTCGACGCGCGTCAGTTCCACCATTTGAACGGGTAGCTTTTCGCGCTCTTCTTCGAGTTCCTCGATTTCGCCCGTCTCGAAGTATTCGATGACCTTACTCGCAATCGAGTCACCCACCTGTGGGATTTGCCCGACTGCGTCGGGTCCATCGCGGCGAACTCCTCGATATCTTCCGGATACTCGCGGATGTTGTCCGCCGCCCGGCGGTAGGCCTGTGGTTTGTACTGGACGTCCTGTGCTTCGACCAAGTCGGCGTACTCCTCGAACAACGCCGCGACTTCTTCGTTTCGACTCATAATCGTGACCGTCTTCCGCTGTTTTCGTTACCGAGCGCTTGCTGGAGGAACGACATCCACCGTTTCTGGTCGGCGGCCTCCTTCGCCTGTTCTTCGGCTTCGAGGTCCGTCGGCCCAGACTTTCGAGCGCGTTCAGCGCGCGGTCGATGCCGATGATGCTCTCGACCAACCGTTCGCCCTCCTCCTTGGTGATGTCGGCCTCTTCCAGTCGCTTTTTGCGCTGGATTCGCTCGCGGCGCAGGTTCCGCTTTGCCTGCTCCACGCGCTCGCGTTCGCCCGCCGGAACCGTCTCCCGGCGTTTGATTTCGAAGACGAACTCGCGGAGGTCGATATCCTCGCCCTGCACCGAAATCGTTTCGGGAATCGACGTGCCGAGGGTCGCGCCCTCACGTTCGACCCGTTCGAGCAGTCCCTTGCGTTCGTACTCCTTCACACTCATACTCCTCGGCCTGAAACCAAAAGCTTCCTGCCCTATGCACTTCGGGCATAATTCGCAGGGGAGAATGAGGCCGGAAAAAGCATTACTGCCTCCGCTGATTAGAGGGGGCATGAAGAAACCCGGAGAAGTGTTTGCGGATTCTCGACTTTACGACCCAGGAATCGAAGCCATCGTCCCGCGATACGACGAACTTCACGACGCGATTTTGAACTCCCCACCACAGAGCCGAACGGACGAAATCCGCGTCCTCGAACTCGGGGCAGGGACGGGGGAACTCACGACGAAACTGCTGACCCGCTTTCCCGAGAGCTCCGTCCTCGCGGTGGACCACAGCGAGGGGATGCTGAGCGAGGCCGAACGCAAACTGGAGACGTTCGGCGACCGCGCCGAAATCGCACAGGGTGCCTTCCCGACCGACTATCCGAATTCCGCCGACGAGTACGACCTCGTCATCTCCTCGCTGGCGGTACACCACCTCACCTCGGCGGAGAAACGCCAGCTATTCGACTGCGCTCACCGAGGCGCTCGTCCCCGGCGGCTGGTTCGTCAACGGCGACGTGATTCGCTTCGATGCGCCGCACCTCGAAACGCTCTCGTCGGAGATGATCAAAAACTGGGTGCGCTCGAAGGGATGGGAGGAAGACGAGTTCATGAACCGCTGGCAGGCCAGCGACGAACACGACGACCCCGATACGCTGACCGACCAACTGCTGTGGCTTCGTGAGTCCGGTTTCGAGTCGGTGACATCCATCTGGCAGTACTACAACTTCGCGGTCTACGGCGCACGGAAACCCGAATAATCCGACCGTTTCTCGGTCGGCGATTTTATCCTTATTTTTCACGCCCGCCGCGCACCCAAACCCATTTGCCCTGTCGGTTCAAATCATGGAACAATGGCGCAATGCGACGTGTGTGGGCAGAACGAGAACATGCCGTACCAGTGTCGGATGTGCGGCGGGACGTTCTGTGCCGAACACCGACTCCCGGAGAATCACTCCTGTCCGGGGTTGAATCAGTGGAACGACCCGGAAGGAGTGTTCGACAGCGGCTTCGACGACAGCGCGAACAGTAACGGCGGCCGTTTGAGCGCCGCCACCCGCACCGGCGGCCCGCTGAGCTATTTCCGCGGGAACATGACGTTCGTGTTCCTCGGCTTGATGGTGCTGACGTTCGTCGCGGAGATTATCATTCTCAACGTGATGGGGGACGGGGCACTGTTCGACAAGTCTGTTCCTCCTGCAGACCGAACCACATCGCACGCGTCTGGACGTGGGTTACATCCATCTTCGCACACGACCCGTACAGTTTCACGCATATCCTGTTCAACGGTATCGTGCTGTACTTCTTCGGGCCAGTACTGGAACGGCGCATCGGGAGCGGAAAATTCGCCGCGTTGTTCCTCGTTAGCGGCATCCTCGCCGGACTGGCACAGGTCGGTATCGTCGGCCTAACGACCGGCGCGAACAGCGCCGTTCTCGGAGCGAGCGGCGCAATCATGGCCGTCATGGGCATCCTCACGGTGCTGAACCCGAACATGAAGATATACATCTACTTCATCCTCCCACTGCCGCTCTGGGTGGCGACCATCGCCTTCGCCCTCTACTCCGGCTTCGTGAGCGTGGCCGCCGGACCCGGTGCGGGCAACGTCGCCCAACTGGCCCACCTCACCGGACTGGGAATCGGCCTGCTGTACGGCGTGTGGGTGAAAAAACAGGGAGGCCGCGGCCCCTCCGAACTGGACATCGGCGGGGGCGGCGGACGCGGCGGCATGGGCGGTGGCCGCCGCCGATTCTGATGAAATGACTGACCTTGCCCACCCAGAATTCGCACCGGACGCCTCGCTCTCGCGCGAGGAGATGGAAGCGCTTCAGTACGAAGTGGCGGAGACGGCCGTTTTCGAGGACGATTTCGAGTTCGACGTGAGTAGCGTTCGTGCGGAAGCGACGGACGAGAAACAGACACATCTCCCCACGACGACGACGACTCGACCGCTGAAGACTCCCCTATCGTCGTCGGCGTGGACCAAGCGTTCGTGGACGACTTCGCGGTGAGCGCGCTCGTCGCGTCGCGGGACGGCGAAGTCGTCGAACGCGTCCACGCCGTCGTCGAAACCGAGATTCCGTACATCCCCGGACTGCTGTCGTTTCGGGAGGGAACCGCAATTTTGCGCGCCTTCGAGAAACTGACCGTCTCGCCCGACCTCGCCGTCGTGGACGGGAGCGGTCGCATCCACTTCCGACAGGCCGGTATCGCCACGCACATCGGCGTGATGCTCGATTTGCCCGCCATCGGCGTCGCCAAGAACCTGCTCTGTGGCGACCTGCGCGACCCGCCGGGGGGGCACATGGACGCGGGCGAACGCGTCCCCGTCGTGGCGAACTCGCGGGTCAGCGCCCCCGACGGGACGGTCATCGGCTACGCGCTCCAGTCGCGCCAGTATCCCAATCCCGAGAAGCGCCACATCAACCCGCTGTACGTCAGTTCCGGCCATCGCGTGAGCGCCGAAACGACCGCGGACTTGGTCTGGCAACTCTGTGCCGGCTACAAACTTCCCGAACCGACGCGGCGGGCGGACGCTTACGCCGACGACGTGAAGGAAACCGTTGATACTTAGCCACCCCCGTCCGAAGGAAACCCCATGGCTGAGACTGTGCTGATAACTGGCTGTTCGTCGGGAATCGGTCGGGAGGCCGCTCTCTCGTTTCTCGCGGACGGTTGGGAAGTGTACGCGACCGCCCGCAACCCCGCCGACATCGAGACGCTCGGGGAGAAAGGCTGTACCATTTCGACGCTCGACGTCACCGATGACGACGACGTAGAGCGCGTCATCGACGAAATCATCGACGAGCACGGACATCTCGACTGCCTCGTCAACAACGCGGGCTACGCCCAACCCGGTCCCGTCGAGGACGTGCCGATGGCCCAAGTCCACGCGCAGTTCGACGTGAACGTCTACGGCCCGCTTCGACTGATGCGCGCCGCACTGCCGCACATGCGCGAGCGTGGGAAGGGAACCATCATCAACGTCTCCAGCGCGGTCGGCCGCGTGGCGGTGCCCGGCATGGGAATCTACAGCGGGTCGAAGTTCGCGCTCGAAGGCATCTCGGATTCGCTCCGGGGCGAGGTGAGCGAACACGACGTGGACGTCGTGCTGGTCGAACCCGGCCCGGTCGATACCGCCTTTTACAACCGAGCGAGCGACGAAATCGAAGGCGTCGAGCGCTCCGGCGGCTACGAGAGCTTCTACGAGATGTACGGCGACCGGCAGGCCATCGACGGCGGCATGCCCGGTGCGGTCCACCCCAAGGAAGTCGCCGACACCATCCTCGACGCGGCGAACCTCCAGCACCCGAACGCCCGCTATCAGGTCGGCACCGTGGCCCGGGTGACCGAGTACGCGCGTATCCTGCCCGCCGAATGGCTCGACAAACTGTACGGGACGTTCGCCGAACTCTCGACGAACGACTGGGTGAAGAAGTTCCTCGACTGATTCGGGGACGGCGTAAAGGGCAGTTCCGGTTTTTCTAAAGAGTGATTACCGAGAAGACGACTCGAAATGCCCCTACCCGCTACGAGGAAGTTACTGACCGGGGCGTGCGAAGGCGCACGGCAGTGCGGTGTCCATGCGCCTCGGTTGCCGAAATCACGGCAAAAGTGAAACTCCCTTACGGTTCACCGCTTGGATACCGAAACCATAACAAAACCAACCACTTCTCGGAGCGACGGGTAGGCACGACAAAGTCGAAGAATCAGTCCAGACAGGCGGCGACGACGCGGAGCATCTCCTCGCCGCGGACTTCGTCGGCGAACAGCGGAACGCGCTTGATGGTGTGCCCGCGGAACACGTCCTGTGCTTCCCGCAGTGCGCCCTGTTGGACCTCCCAGCGCTGTTGGCAGAACTCACAGTCGTCGAGGTTCGGCGTGGCGAACCGACTCGAATCGACGGAATCGGTCACGTCCGCCAGGTTCTCCATCACGCGGTTGACGACCACCGTGCCGACCGGAATCTCGAACTCCTCCAGTTGTGCGAGCAGGCGCTTGGACTCGAAGACGCTCATCTCCTCGGGAATCATGACGACGCGGAAATCCGTTCGCGACGGGTCGCGCAGTGTCGTCCGGAGTTGCCGAATCCGCTCTTTGAGTTCGTCGAGGTCGCCCATTCCCTCCTCGGGGTCGGCACCGCCACCGAACATGTCCTTCACGCCGTCCATCATCCCGCTCAATCGCTGGCGGAGACTCATCATCCGGCCGACCATCGTGTCCATCAGTTCGGGGAGTTCCAGCAGTCGGAGGGTGTGGCCCGTCGGCGCGGTGTCCACCACCACGCGGTCGAAGCGCTCGTCGTCCATGAATTCGAGCAGTTTCTGCATCGCGGCGGCTTCGTCCGCACCGGGCATCGCCCCGCCGAGTAACGACGCCATCGGCCCGTCCTCCTCCCCGCCCATCATTCCGCCGAGGGAGCCATCACCGCCCAGCATGTCGGCCTGTTCCTCCAGCGCGGCGTCGGGGTCGATTTCCGCCGCGAAGAGCGGAATTTCGTCCCGAATGCGCGTCGCATCCGCCGGGATGTCACATTCGAACGTGTCCGACAGCGAGTGTGCCGGGTCGGTCGAGACCACCAGCGTCCGCGTGCCGTCGCGCGCGCTCGCCAGCGCCGTCGCGGCGGCCATCGTCGTCTTTCCGACACCGCCCTTGCCGCCGTACAGCACGTACTCCGGCGCGTCGATGCCCGCAGGAACGACGTCCTCCTCGATTCGCTCGACGGGTTCCACGTCGATTTCGGCCATACCCGTGGTATCGGGCCGAGGCTTACGTACCTTCTGTTGTCCGTATCCGGCAGTCGAGAGTCGAAGGGAACCACCACCGCTCCTCCCCCATTCTCTCGTCGCAACCGTTTCCCGTAACCCGTCTCCTTTTGCCGACCGATTCCTAACCATCTCACAATGACTCTCACGAAGCGAATCATCCCGTGCATCGACGTGGATTTGGACGATGACGGAAACCCGGCCGTGTACACCGGCGTCAACTTCGAGGATTTGCAGTACACGGGCGACCCCGTCGAGATGGCGCGCCAGTACAACGAGGCGGGGGCGGACGAGTTCGTCTTCCTCGACATCACGGCCAGCGCGGACGGTCGCGAGACGATGTTGAACGTAGTCTCCTCGGTGGCCGACGAGGTGTTCATCCCGCTGACCGTCGGCGGCGGGATTCGAACCCGAGAGGACATCAAAGAGACCCTGCGCGCCGGGGCGGACAAGGTGTCCATCAACACCGCCGCGCTGGAGCGCCCGGAACTCGTCACGGAGGGCGCGACGGCGTTCGGCAGTCAGTGTATCGTCATCAGCGTGGACGCCCGCAGGCGCTTCGACGAGGAGGGCGAACACTACGAGCAGGTGGACGGCGAATCCTGCTGGTTCGAGTGCACGGTCAAGGGCGGCCGCGAGGGAACCGGCATCGACGTGGTCGAATGGGCGAAGGAGGCCGAATCGCGCGGCGCGGGCGAGTTGTTCGTCAACTCCATCGACGCGGACGGGACGAAGGACGGCTACGACGTACCGCTGACGAAGGCCGTCTGCGATTCGGTTTCGACGCCCGTCATCGCCTCGTCGGGATGTGGCGGTCCGGAGGACGCCTACGAGGTGTTCGCCGACGCGAACGCGGACGCGGCGCTCGCGGCGTCCATCTTCCACTTCGGCGAGTACTCGATTCGTGAGGTAAAGGAGTACCTCGCGGACCGTGACGTCCCGGTTCGGTTGTGACGTTCGCGCGACTCGCCGTGAGTCGGGGAACGAAAACGAAAACTGAAACCGAAAACTCAGGCGCTCGTGAACGCTTCGCGGAACGCGCTCGTTTTGTCTTTGACGTTCTGTGCTCCGGCCTCCAAAGCGTCGATGGGGTCGACCCCGTCCTCCGTCTTGACGGTGAGGAGTGGGTCGGTCTGGCCACCCGACTGCTCGGGGTTCAAGTCGTAGGTCGCCGCCGCGACGCCCTCGGTTTCGAGGAGTGCGCCCTTCAGCACGTTCATGAAGGTGTGGTCCTCGCCCCCGATTTCGATCAGGAGTTCCGTGTCGCTCTTCTCGATAACCCGCAGTTCCATACCACGGAATTCTCCATTCTCGCGTTTCAATCTTGCGAACGCGTGTTTTCGTGTTCGCGGTAACCCGCGAACACCGTGTTTCGGTGTTCACGGATATCCGAACCGACTTTTGGAGGCTCGAACGACTCGACGGCGTCGGCACTCGGGAAGCGGAAAAATGTAAAACGGGGTGCGGTTACAGGTGGATCTGCGAACCGAAGTAGATCACGACGACGAGGAATATCCACACCACGTCCACGAAGTGCCAGTACATCGAGACCGTCGTTATCGAGACGTGTCGGTCGGCCGAATACTGTCCGGCGAGCGAGCGAACCAAGAGAATACTCAACAGTACCGCACCCATGGTGACGTGCAGGCCGTGGAGACCGGTCAGGCCGAAGAACGCGCTGTTGAACACGCCGCCGGTGAAGGTGAATCCCTCTTTGATGATGAACTCGTAGTACTCGTACACCTGCCCGCCGAGGAATATCGACACCAGAGGGCGAGCGTCGCTGCGAGGCCGGCGATGAACCGACTTCTGTTGTTCTTTCTGAGTTCGATGTGTGCCCAGTGAATCGTGACACTGCTGGCGACCAGCAGTAGCGTGTTGATGAACACTATCGAACTGACGACGTCGGGAACCTCTCCTATCTTCGGGGGCCACGTCCCCGCTCGGATGAAGAAGTAGTAGACGAACCCGCCACCGAACGTCGCGATTTCGGTACAGAGGAACAGTATCATCCCCAAGCGGAGCGCTCCCGACCCGGATTCCTTCGTGTCCTTACTCCAGAAGTGTTTGACGAATGCTTGATACACCCAGCCGTACAGTCCGGAGAGGAAGACTGCGGCGGACAGGATGAACACTATGGGACCGATGTTCGGTCCAACCATGGTGTCTCCACCGTGCCCCAGAACGTACAACGAAGCACCGACGTAGAACCCCGCAGCGCCGAGTGCCGTGACGATGGGCCACCACGACGCCTCGCCGAAGCCATGCGGCCAGTCTTCGACGGCCGGAAGATGATGGCCGTGCTCCTCTTTCGAATCGTCCGTTACCGTCATACAGAGACGGTTGCGGCCCGACTACTAAAAATGCACCCAAAGTCGTTCGTCAAACGAAGTAGCGAAAGAGAGTTCACTAACGTGGAATCGTCAAAAATGAAAGAAGAATCGGTCTCAGGCAGACGAGCTGTTGCCGCTCGAACTGTTGTTACCGCCTGCGGTCTTGTTACCGCCTGAACTGCTGTTGCCACCGGAACTGTTGTTGCCGCCCGAGCTACTGTTACCGCTCGAACCGCTCGAACTTCCGCCCGAGTTCTCCTTTTCCTGTTGTTTCAGCCACTTTTTGTACTCGCTGTTCGAGACGACTTTGACCTTGCTCAGCATGTTGGAGTGGCCGACACCACAGTATTCCGCACAGTACACTTGATACGTGCCCGTCTTCGTGACTTTCGTCTTGATGGTGTTGTTTTGGCCCGGAATCGCGTCCTGTTTCAAGCCGAGTTTGGGAACGTGGAACGAGTGTATCCAGTCCGTCGACGTGACGTTGAAATACACCGGCCTGCCTTTCGGGATGACGAGTGTCGATGCACCCGAGATGTTGTGGTCGGGGTAGTTGTAGGTCCAGACGTAGCGCTGGCCGACAACGTCGACATTGACCGCGTTCGCTTCCTTGTGCATCGTGTCTTGGGGCGTCGTCGTAACGTACTGGTTCGCCATGACACCGTAGGAGGCATAGCCAACAAAGAGGAGGACGATTGCGGTTGCGACCGTCCACGTGATTTCGAGACGCCGGTTCTCCTTCGTCGGTTTCGGCTCGTCGTTGTTGCGGAACTTCAGCACGGCGTAAAAGAGGATACCCTCAACGAGCACCGTGATGGGAATCGCCGCGTACAACAACTGCTTGTTGAGCGTCCGAATGAGGCTATCGGTCGTCGAGTTGTAGGCCGCCACAGGGTCGACAGCGACCGCGAGGAACATCGCGCCGAGCGTCGCGACGAACGCTATCCGCTTGGAATCCATACTGCCCTAGGCTTCGGAAGTGACCCATAAATATGTGCTGTCTTCACCGTCGCCGAAAGTCGGATGGCCTAAGTACGCGGGGATGTAAATCGTCAACCAACGGTGCCATTGCAGAATTCCTCATCTGGACGGTTCGAACGTGCACTGACAGTGACCGCAGTCGGTGTCTACCTGTTGGTCGTCGTCGGTGCCACGACGTCGCTCGTCAACGCCGTCTCCGCGTGCCCGACGTGGCCCGCCTGCAACGGTCATTGGTTCATCCCGTTCTACCATTCGAAACTCATCATCGCGTGGACCCATCGGGTCATCGCACTCGCCGTCGGCCTGCTGTTGCTCGCCACGACTGCGCTCGCGTTCCGTGGCAATGCACGACCGCGCGTGAAGGGCAGCCTCGGATTCGCCGCAGTACTCTACCCGGTACAGGTCGTGTTGGGTGCCTACGCGGCGACCTCCGCTACGACGACGTCGTTCGCGGACGTCCATCTCGTGGTCGGTATGGCGATTTTCATCGGTATCGTCCTCGCGCTCGCGTGGACGCTCGAACCCGAAGACTCGGACGGCCCCGTCGGTATGACGTTCACCGACCCCGAACCCGCCGACGCGCCGACCGAAACCGGCGACCTCGTCGGCATCACGGCGACCGCATACGCCTACTTCCGCCTGATGAAACCGCGTTTGATGTGGTTGCTCTGTCTCGTCGCCTCCGCCGGCATGGCGCTCGCAGCGGGACCGGACGGACTACCGGTGAGCACCATCGTCGCGACGCTTGCCGGCGGCGTCCTCTCCATCGGCGCGAGCGGGACGTTCAATCACGTCCTCGAACGTGACGTGGACAAGCGGATGAACCGAACCGCCGACCGCCCCGCTGCGACGGCACAGATTCCGATTCGAAACGCCATCGCCTTCGGCCTCCTGCTGGCCGTCGCGTCGCTGGCGGTTTTCCTCTCGGTGAACCTGCTCGTCGCGGTCTTCGGCCTGTTCGCCATCGTGTTCTACAGCGTGGTCTACACGCTCATCCTGAAGCCGAACACGGTCCAGAACACGGTCATCGGCGGCTTGGCGGGGTCGCTTCCGGCGCTCATCGGTTGGGCCGCCGTCTCCAACGACGTCGGCCTGCCCGCGCTGGTGTTGGCCGGCGTCATCTTCCTGTGGACACCCGCCCACTTCTACAACCTCGCGCTGGCGTACAAGGACGACTATGCCCGCGGCGGCTTCCCGATGATGCCCGTGGTTCGTGGCGAGGCGGAGACGCGAAAACACATCCTGCTGTGGCTCGGTGCGACGCTACTCGCGTCGGGCGTCCTCGCCACGGTGACGACCCTCGGCTGGCTGTACGCGCTCACGACCATCGTGTTCGGCGCGATTTTCCTGGTGGCGGTCGTCCGACTCCACCGGGAACGCGACGACAGGGCGGCGTTCCGCTCGTTCCACGCGTCGAACGCCTACCTCGGGGCGCTCCTCATCGCCATCGTCGTCGATGCACTCGTACTATGAGCACCGAATTCGCACGCTACCGACCGAAACGTGAATCGTTGCTGTGGGGAGCCGTCGTTCTGAACGCCGAGTTCGTCGTCCTGTTGTCGTATTTCGCCGTGAAGGGCTTCTCCGGCGGTTACGGCCTCCGCTACCTGCTCTACCCGTTCGTCTGGGTGAACGTCGCGCTGTTCGCGGTGTGGAAAACCGACCCCATCCCGAAAAACGAGCGCGACCGACGGGTCGCGCTCGCCATCGGCGTCGGCTATTTCTTCCTCGTCGCGTACTTCGGGGGGCTGTTCGGCCTCAGCGGTTCGCTCCCCGGAACGCTGGCGAACGGGTTTCGTATCGCGTGGCTCCCGCCGGGATGGGGTCCCGCACTGCTGTATCACAACGACGTGTTTCGCGTCGAGATTCTGCCGTTCAAACTGGTCGGCTATCTCTCGCTCGCATATCTCGTCTACGCCACTATCCTCGATGCGGCGGGGTCGGCGATTTCCGGGGTCCTTGGCCTGTTCTCCTGTGTGAGCTGTTCGTGGCCCATCGTGGCCTCGCTCGTCACGGGCGTCGCGGGTGCAGGGTCGGGACTCGCCGCGACCGTTTCGTCCGGCTCGTACGACATCTCCACGGTCGTCTTCGTCGTCACCGTCCTCCTGCTGTACTGGCGGCCGACGATTCGGATGGGGACGGCGACAGAGTTCATAACATTTTCCTGAACCGCTTCCAATTCGGCTGGCGGTTTCGCCGGACATCACCACTGTTTTCTCGGTCCGTGATGGCATACAGACGACGATGTCGATATGGGAAACCGCGAAACGATTCGATAGCTCGGAACCACGAGACACGCAGTTACAACGGCTCTCCGACGGCCGGACAATCGAGTACGTGGACTGTGGCGACCCGGATGGAGTGCCAATATTCTATTTTCACGGGACCCCGAGCAATCATCGTGAAGCGGAGTTCACTTCCCCCGAATCCCTCGGCGTCCGACTGATTACACCCAATAGACCGGGGTCCGGTCGCTCCACTCCGGTCGCCGGACGACGCTTGCTGGACTGGCCGAGCGACGTGGTGGAACTCGCCGACGCGCTCGGAATCGACCGGTTCGCCGTCGTCGGCGCTTCGGGCGGCGGCCCGTACGCTCTCGCGTGTGCGTTTGCGATTCCCAACCGATTGACCGGGTGTGCGGTCCTCTCCGGAATCGCGCCGATGGACGACCCACGGGCACGAAAAGAGGTGAACGTTGTCGAGCGGTCGCTGATTCGGCTGAGCAATCGCCGACCTGTGTTCGCCCGAAAACTCCTCGGAAACGCGGCGGAAGAGTATCGAATCCTCGGCGACGCGTGGGGGTTTGACCTCGAAGCGGTGCCGCTCGGCACCGACATCTGGTACGGTACGTCGGACTGGTTTCTGTCGCCGTACCACGCAAAACTGATGGCAACTCGGCTTCCGAACGTTACCCTTCACGCGCTCCCCGCCACCGGCCACATCGCCAGCGTGCTGCAGCACGCCGATTCGGTTCTCGCAACGCTGGTCGAACGACGGTGAGCGTCCGTCGTTCACGGCGAGCGTGGGAACATCGTTTCGACTGCGCTGTGTATCCTCGTTCCGGGACCGAGCCGTTTTCGAGCGGGATAGTACCAATTTGTATTAATTTCAGACGGACCATCATCTGGTGGTCGAATCGAACCCCTTACCTAGACACAGGAAGAAGTTTCGGGCATGTCCGACGCACTCGTCGCCGAGAACGTTCGGAAAGAATACGGCGACACCGTCGCACTGGACGGTGTTTCCCTCTCGGTCGGCGCGGGCGAAGTGTTCGCGCTCATCGGGCCGAACGGGGCGGGCAAGACAACACTCATCCGGTCACTGACCGGGACGATGGCTCCCGACGGTGGGAGCGTTTCCATCCTCGGAGCGCCGCCCGGTAACGTGGACAAATCGCGGGTCGGCCTGCTTCCGCAGTCGTTCGACCCGCCGGCCCGGCTTTCCGCTCGGGAACTCGTCGCCTACTACGCGGGACTGTACGACGGTGCCCGCGACCCCGACGACGCGCTCGCCGACGTGGGACTCACCGACACCGGCGACACGTGGTACGAAAACCTCTCCGGCGGGCAACAACGCCGGGTCTGTGTGGCCGCGACGCTGGTCAACGACCCCGACATCCTGTTTCTGGACGAACCGACGACGGGTATCGACCCGGCCGGACGCCGCGCGCTTTGGTCGCTCGTCGAGGACCTCGCGGAGGGGGGAACGACGGTGTTTCTCACGACCCACTACATGGCCGAGGCCGAACAACTGGCCGACCGGGTCGGACTCCTCGCTGACGGCGATATCGTCGCCGTCGGCACCCCCGACTCGCTCATCGGCGAGTACGGCGGCGAAAGCCGCCTCGTCGTGGAAACCGCGACCCCGCGAACCTCCGTCGAGATGGGTTTCACCGTCGAGGAGACCGAATCCGGATTGGTGTTCGAGGGCGTCACGCCCGCCGACATCGGCGAGGTCGTCACGGACCTGAACGACCGCGGCGTCGAGTACGAAGCGCTGACGTGGACCGAACCGGACTTGGAGGACGTGTATCTCCGACTGACCGGCGCGTCGCTCGGGGCGGAAGCCACGCGGCATGCCGGGGAGGCCGCCATCGCCGGAGGTGACCAATGAGCTCGTTCGGTCGCGTTCGGTCGGAGGCCGGTGCGGCGTGGCGGTCGTTCCTCCGCCGCCGAACTGCGGTGTTCTTCACGTTCTTCTTCCCGGTCATCCTCATTCTCATCTTCGCGGTGCTGGTGCAGACGAACCCCGGTTCGGGTGGTTCCGGTGGATTGTTCTCGAAACCCCCGGCGTACTATCTGCCGGGCTACCTCGCCGTCGTCGTGCTGTTCACGCCGCTCTCGCGCGTCGGGAGTTCGGTCTCCCGCCACCGCGAATCGAACCGTTTCGAGAAACTGGCGACCACGCCGCTCACCAGAGCCGAATGGTTGCTCGCACACACGCTCGTCAACGTCGTCATCATCGGTCTCGCGGGAGTCATCATCCTCGTGCTGATGCTACTCGTGACGAGCACGGGCGTCTCCTTCGCCGTGCTCCCGGCAGTCGCCGTCTTCATCGCGCTCGCGGTCGCGCTGTTCTGCGGCCTCGGCTCCCTCCTCGGGAGCTTCGCCGGGTCGTCCGACGGCGTCATCGCCGCCAGCAACGCCATCGCCCTGCCCCTGCTCTTCCTCTCGGACACGTTCGTCACGCCGGACCTCCTGCCGTCGTGGTTCCGTCCCGTGATGAACATCTCACCGCTGACGTACTTCGCACGCGGCGTCCGAACCCTCACGTACTCCCACGGGGCGGTCGGCGGCGACCTGGTCATCCTCGCCGTGCTCGCCGTCCTGTTCTTCGTCGCCGGGTCCTACGCGATTCCGGAAACGGACTGACCGGCGTTTCCAGTTCTGTCATCTGTTTTTCATCCCTTGCAATCACGGACAAACCGAACACGTCTATTCGTCGTGACCGGACAGAGGCTTTCGAAGCCTCTCACCCAGCGCTAGAAATCGTACGAGAACGACAATCAAACCCAATCCGTGACGAACATCATCACTCAAAACGAGCCAATCTACACCAGTATAACGAGCCGTCTTCCGTCCATATCTCCACCTTATCACGAGAACTACTTAAATGAGATTCGCGTTCCCCCAATCCGTCCATTCCATCCGCTCGGCGCGGGAGACCGGTACGGGTTCCGTGAAACCGTAGATGCTATACACCTCTCGCCGGAACTATCTCGATAATGAACGATACGGCCACCGAGGTCTCTCGGAGGAAAGCGTGGCTGATGGCGGCCCGGCCACACACCCTTCCGGCGGCCGCCGCGCCCGTCATCGCCGGCATCGGGCTCGCGCTTCACGAGACGAAGTTCGCCGCCCTTCCGGCGCTCGCGGCTTTCATCGGCGCGGCGCTCATCCAAATCGGCACGAACTTCGCCAACGACTACTACGACGCCGTGAAGGGCGTCGATACCGACGAACGGACCGGGTTCACCCGTGTGACCCAATCCGGCCTCATTCCGCCGAACGAGGTCAAGCGGGCGATGTACGGGACGTTCCTGCTCGCCATCGTCGTCGGCGTCTACCTCGTGTACGTCGGCGGGCTTCCGATTCTCGTCATCGGCCTCGCGAGCGTCGTCAGCGGCATCGCCTACGCGGGCGGGCCGTTCCCGCTCGGGTCCCACGGGTTGGGCGACCTGTTCGTCTTCGTGTTCTTCGGCGTCATCGCCGTGATGGGAACGTTCTACGTGCAGGCGGCGAGCGTCCTTTCCCCGCCGTTTCCGCTCGGAATTCCGGGTGGAACGGTCACGATGACGGCGTTTCTGGCGAGCCTCCCGGTCGCGGCTATCTCGACGAACATCCTCGTCGTGAACAACGTCCGCGACTTGGAAAACGACCGGAAGGGCGGGAAGAAGACCCTCGCGGTGCTCATCGGCTACGGCGCGAGTCGCGGCGAGTACGTCGCCATGCTCGTGCTCGCGTACCTCGTTCCCGTCTACTTCGCGACCACGTCGGCGTTCGGCCTCGCCGTCCTCCTGCCGCTCGTTACGGTTCCGTACGCCGCGATGGTTGCGCGGACGGTCATCACGAAAACGTCCGGCGAAGCGCTCAATCCCGCGCTCGAACAGACCGGAAAGCTGTTGGCGGCCTACTCGGTCTGCTTTGCCCTTGGAATGATGGTATGAAGGTCGAAACGCACGAATTCTCGCTTCCGCTGGAGTCGGCACTCGACACGGCACACGGACCCATCGAACATCGGAAGGGAATCCTCATTCGCATCGAGGACGGCGACGATGTCGGCATCGGTGAGGCGACGCCGCTTCCCGGATGGACGGAGTCGCTCCCCGCCTGTCGGGCGGCTATCGCGCACGTCGATGACCCCGAGAGTGGGCTCCCGTCCCTCGAATCGACGCCGGCGGCCAGACACGGCTTCGCGCTCGCGCTGGCGGACATGGAAGCGAAGCGTGCCGAGCAACCACTGTACCGGTATCTCGGCGGTCCGGACCACGTCGAAGTGGTTCCGGCCAATGCCACCGTCGGCGACTGTTCACGCATCGAAACCGTGACTGCGGTGAAGGACGCGGTCGATACGGGTTCGAGTGCGTGAAGGTGAAGGTCGGCGCACGCTCGGTCACGGACGACGTGGCCCGTCTTCGGGCAGTTCGGATCTCGGTCGGCGCGGACGTGGAACTCCGCGTCGATGCGAACGGCGGGTGGTCGCGTGCGGAGGCACGCGAAGCGTTTCACAAACTCGACTCGTTGAGAATCGCCTACGTCGAACAACCCCTTCCGGCGGACGATATCGAGGGACTCGCGGAGTTGCGCGGCAGGTCGGTCGGCGTCGCGGTCGATGAATCCATCGCGGAAACGTCGGTCGAGACGGTCCTCGATGCGGGTGCCGCCGACGTGCTGGTCTGCAAACCGATGGTCCTCGGTGGGGTGGACAGGGTCGTGGATATCGCGGAACGCGCCCGCGGTGAGGGAGTTATGCCGGTCGTCACGACCACCATCGACGGTGTCGTCGCCAGAACGGCCGCGATTCATGCCGCGGCGTCGATTCCGGACCGCCCGGCGTGCGGGTTGGCGACCGGAACGCTGTTGGGTCGGGATTTGGGTCCCGACCGAACGCGACTCGTGGACGGGGCGGTCAGCGTCCCGCAGGACTCCGGCAACGGCGTGGCGGACACGTGGGGAGAACTATGAACGAGCGAGGGACGAACGAACGGGGACGAGCGAACGACACGGAAACGAACCGCCGGTGAACGACTGGCTTTCCCACCGAGCGGACGTGTCCCCCGACCAAACTGCCATCGTCGAAGCGGCGGACGGTAGCGAGTGGACGTACGCGGAACTCGACGCTGCGGTCGAGGAAACCGCCGGAATGCTCGCCGAACTGGGACTCGGAAACGGGGACCATCTCGGGATGCTGATGGAGACTCGAATGGACGGCGTACTGCTCGTTCACGCTGCGATGCGGTTGGGCTGTGTGCTCGTGGGACTGAACGTCCGCCTCGCCACGCCCGAACTCCGCCGACAGGTCGGCGTCACCGACCTGTCCGCACTCGTCTGCGAGTCCGACACGGAAGCGGTCGCTCACGAAGTCGCCGAGGGAGGTACGGACGACGAGAACTCTCGAAACGTTCCCGTGGTGTCCGTCGATGCATCGACGGACACCACGCTCGCCGAGTGCGAGGAAGCGGAGTTCGAACGCGCGGAATGGTCGCGTGAAGACCCGCAGGTCCTTCTGTTCACGTCGGGGACCACCGGCAACCCGAAGGCCGTCACGCTCACGATGGGCAACCTGTACGCCAGCGCGACCGCCTCGGCGTTCCGCCTCGGCGTCCTCCCCGGCGACCGCTGGCATCTCTGCCTTTCGACGTACCATATGGGCGGACTCGCCCCCCTCCTGCGTTCCGCGCTGTACGGGACGACGGTCGTCGTCCAGGAGGGTTTCGACGCCGAGGAGACTCGTTCGTTTCTCCGGACGTACAGGGCGACCGGGGTTTCGCTCGTTCCGACGATGCTCCGCCGGTTGTTGGACGAAGGAAACCTCTCCGATACGCTTCGGTTCATCCTGCTCGGCGGTGCCCCCGCCCACGACGACCTCATCGCGGAGTGTGCCGAGCGCGACGTGCCGGTCTGTCCGACGTACGGCATGACTGAAACCGCCTCACAGGTCGCGACCGCGAGGCCGGACGAAGCGGTTTCGCACCTCGGAACGGTCGGACGACCGCTCATGTTCACGGACGTTTCCGTCGTCCGCGACGACGGGACGCTCGCATCGACCGGGGAACACGGGGAACTCGTCGTCTCCGGGCCGACCGTGATGGCCGGCTACTACGGCAATCCCGACGCGACGGCGGAAGCGTTCTGCGAGCACGGTCTGCGGACGGGTGACGTGGGCTACCGCGACGAGGGCGGCTATCTCTGGGTGTTGAACCGCCGCTCCGACCGCATCGTCACCGGCGGGGAGAACGTCCACCCCGGCGAAGTCGTGGACGTGCTCCGCGACCACCCCGACGTGGCGGAAGTCGCCGTCGTCGGCGTGGCGGACGAGGAGTGGGGCGAACGAATCGCCGCGCTCGTCGTGCCCGTCGATGAAACGTCGATAACGCTCGACTCGGTACGGGCGTTCTGTGGTGGCCGCCTCGCCGGGTACAAACACCCGCGACTCCTCGACACCGCCGCCGAACTGCCCCGGACGACCTCCGGAACCATCGACCGCGAGGCGGTCCGGGAACGGTTCCGGTAGTCGCTGGGTGCGATTGGATTGCTATCGATACGCGTTAGGACTGCTGTATCCCCAAGCTCACGGAGCGCTGGAGGCTCAGGTTGTTGCCGGTGCTCACGTCGAGGTTCTCCTTGAATCGCACTTGCGCGTTCGAGACCGGCGAAATCTGCCCCCGAATCTCACCCTCGGGGTACTGCTTCGTGTGGACGTTGACGTACGCCTCCCCGTTCTCGATGACGCTCGCCAGTTGGCTCAGCGACGTTCCTTTCAGGGGACCGACGAGGTCCCCCGAGTTGAACGTACCCGACGCGAGCACGCCGTTGAACTCGCCGGAGAACTGCTGGCCCTTGGTCGCTTTCGGACTCGGATACAGCCAGACGACGACGGACCCACTCTGCCCTTTCTTCCCCATGTGGATGTGTGCTTCCGTGACATCGTCCAGTTTGGTGACGAGCAGGACGTAGCGGACGTTCTCCCCCGCCTGCATGAACATCGCTACCCCGTTGGCGTTCGTTTTGACGTTTTTCGGTTGGCTCTCCCCCGTCATCTGGCCCGTGCTGAACGACGGACTGCCACTCATCTGTGCGGACCCGACGCCGGTACCGAGCACTCCCATCCCGACCCCCAGCGTCGCGCCGGTCTTCAGTACATCACGTCTCTGTGTCATGTTTGAAACTCCCCGGAGAAGCCACGACGAGGAATCGCATAAGCGGCGGGGCCGACGAAGCCTTTTATCGAATCGAGACCAACCTCCCGCCGTGTGTACACTCATCGTCGCGTGGCAGGTTTTCGAGGACGCGCCGGTCGTCGCCGCCGCGAACCGTGACGAAGCGTTCGGTCGGCCCTCCCTCCCTCCTAGGGTGCTCGACCGAAACCCGACGGTCGTCGCCCCGCAGGACGAGGAGGCCGGCGGCACGTGGATAGGCTACAACGATTCGGGGCTGTTCGTCGGCGTGACGAATCGCTGGGTCGAACTGGAGGGCGAACGCTCCCGTGGCTTGCTGGTACGGGATGCATTGGCCCACGAGTCGGCGGCATCCGCCCGCGAGTTCGTCATCGGAGAAATCGCTGGACGGCAGTACGCCGGGTTCAACCTCCTGCTCGCGGATTCGACGGAAGCGAGCGTTCTGGAGTGGAACGGAACGCTCGAAACGACGCGACTCGACCCCGGCGTTCACGTCGTCGTGAATCGCGGATTCGACCGAGACGCGCCGAAATCCGAGCGGAT
Organism: uncultured haloarchaeon; assembly: GCA_963811185.1. Classification (GTDB taxonomy): domain Archaea; phylum Halobacteriota; class Halobacteria; order Halobacteriales; family Haladaptataceae; genus Haladaptatus. The sequence continues at coordinate 202,592 of CAWEQN010000004.1, read as the reverse complement.
TTTGTCGCGTATCGGTGTGAACGTGGACGTCCCGCCGACGCTCGCCGAGTGGCGGGCATCGGCGAAGGACGTGCTCAAAAATCACGACATCGGCGTCTGTGTCCACGGCGACGGCTACGGCACCCGCTCGTCGTCCATCGTGACCGTGTTCGAGGACGGAACCGGGAGCTACGAGTTCGCCGACGGGCCGCCCTGTGAAACCCCCTACGATAACGCGGAAGGTCACATTTAAACGCCCGCCCGTCCCTGTATTGAACATGAGCACGGCAACGTCCGAGGAAGACCTCACCGAGGACGAGTACAACGGACTCGAACTCGTCCGCGAGACGGGCGGCATCCACCAGAGCGATTTCTGGAAACAGCTCGATGTCTCGTCGCGCAAGGGAAGCAGAATCGTCGAATCGCTGGAGCGACAGGGATTCGTCCAACGAATCGACACCGTCTACGAGGGACACAACACCTACTTCATCACGCCCGCCGCGAAGGACCTCGATTTCTCGTTGTTGATGGCCGGCGACATGCTCTCGCCGTTCATCGGTGAGGAGGAGATCGACCCCGAGAGCGACGCCTTCTCGCAGTGGATAATGAACCTCGCGTACGAAGAGTAGAGTTATTCCGGTCCGTCGGCGTTTCGACCGATAACCAGCGTGTTTTTCACGAGGCTTCGATGGCCACGTCGCAGTCGCTCGGAGATGGCTTGATGTGATACATCGAGGTCGTCGGCGAGGTTTTCGGCCGACGCTTCCCGTGGGATGTCGTAGTAGCCACGTTCGAACGCCAGCATGAGCGTGTCCTGTTGTTCGTCCGTGAGACCGAATCGTCCCTTTCGTCCCTGTTCTAACTCGTAGATGTTGCGAATATCGAGGGAAAGGTCGTTTTCACGGCAGTACTCGTACGTCTCCGACAGCGCGTCGCGGTCGGGAAACAGGATGCGAAGGTGCCAATGTTTGCTGTTTCCGGACGCCGAAAGGACGGTGGCTTCCTCGTCCACGAGGATGTGAATGAGCGTCTGGATGTGGTCGGTCCACTCCATCTGGTACAGTTGTTCGTCCTCCAAGTCGGCGAGCAGTTGTAGGTTCTCGACGCTCGTGTCGTTCTCTAAAATCGATTCCGTGTCCGGACCCCCACCGCTCACCCAGACGAACGGCATCACTCGGTCGCTCTCGTGTGCGACGACTCGCTCGATTTCGAATTCGAGGTTTTCGTGCTCAGTCAACGTTTCCCAAAGCGCGAACTCGTCGGCTGGAATCTCGACTTCGACGACGGTACCTACCATACTCGTAATCGGGTCGCCGGGGGGAAATAAGCGTTGGCACGTCCGTTTAGCGGATGGTTTGAGACAATATTCGAATCGAGAAATAAAGCGGTGTCCCGGTTCACTCCAGCGCGCTTCCGGCCCGAATCACGCGCTTCTCGCCGAATTTCGGTCCGATGAACTGCACGCCGACGGGGAGGCCGTCGGTTTCGCCCGCCGGAACCGAAATCGCGGGGAGGTTGGCGAGGTTGACGGGGACGGTGTTCGCGTCGGCGAGGTACATCTGGAGCGGGTCGTCCAGACTCTCGCCGAGTTCGAACGGCGGCGTGGGCATCGTCGGACTGGCGAGCACGTCCACGTCCTCGAAGGCGTCATCGAAGTCGCCCTTGAGCCACGAACGGGCGTCCTGTGCTTTCTTGTAGTACTTGTCGTGATACCCCGCCGAGAGGGCGTAGGTGCCGAGCAGGATGCGCCGTTTTACCTCGTCGCCGAAGGACTCCTCGCGCGTTTCGGCGAAGGTCTCGTTCCAGTTGCCGTCGTAGCCGCCGGATTCGCCGTAGCGAACGCCGTCGTAGCGTGCGAGGTTCGAGGACGCCTCGGACATAGCGATGACGTAGTACGCTTCGACGGCGTGTTCGACCGACGGAAGCGACACCTCGTGGACCGTTGCACCCTGCGATTCGAGTTCGTCCATGGCGTCCCGGAAGCGTTCCACGACGCCCTCGTCGGCACCCTCCACGAGTTCGGTCGGGACGCCGATATCGAGGCCGTCCACGTCGCCGTCAGCGGCGCTCGCGTAGTCGGCGTCCGCACCTTCCTCGCGGGTCGTCGCGTCGTGGTCGTCCGGCCCGGCGATGACGTCGAGCAGGGAAGCAGCCTCCTCGACGGTCGGCGCGATGGGTCCTATCTGCTCCAAACTGTTGGCGTAGGCGACGAGACCGTAACGCGAGACGAGACCGTAGGTGGGTTTGATACCGACCACGCCACAGAACGCGGCGGGACAGCGAATCGAGCCACCTGTGTCGGTTCCGAGCGCGAGCGTCGATTCCTCGGCGGCGACGGCGGCCGCACTGCCACCGGAGGAGCCACCCGCGACGTGACCTTCCGCGACGGGGTTTTCCGTCGGGCCGAACGCCGACGTTTCGGTCGTAGTTCCCATCCCGAACTCGTCCATGTTGGCCTTACCGACGATGGTCGCTCCTGCTTCCTTCAGCCGCGTGACGACCGTGGCGTCGTAGGGCGGAACGTACTCCTCCAGCATGGCCGACCCGCAGGTCGTCCGGACTCCTTTCGTACTGATGTTGTCCTTGACGGCGACCGTCGTTCCGGCGAGCGGGCCGTCGTCCGCACCCTCGACGGTTTCCTCAGTGATGAATATAGTCACGCGAGACACCTCCGGTGTCGAGTGTGAGCTCGAAGCGCGATGCGTTCTCGTGATTCGGTGTCGTCGCTCATGAGACGTTGGGTCCTTTGAAGTAGCCGTCCTCGGTTTCCGGCGCGTTTTCCACTGCGTCGGCTTGGTCGAGGCTGGTCCGAACCTCGTCCTCTCGCATGACGTTCACCAGGTCGTCCTCACGTTCGACCTCCGGTACCTCGTCCAGCGTTTCGAAGTAACCCAGAATATCCGCGAACTGTTCGGCGAATCGCTCGGCTTCCTCGTCGGAAACACCGACGCGGGCCAACCGTGCGACGTACCGAACCTCGTCCGGTCCGGGAGGCGTATCGCTCATGTGTTCATGAACCCTCGGACGAGCGGTAAGAGTTTCGATACTCACTGCCGAACAGGTGATAAAGACGGGGTCAAACGGAGTCGTGCGAAGAAATCGAATACTGCATTCTTCCCGCTCGAATCCGGATGAATACCCCGTTTTACGCACCGAGAAAATAGCCCGCATTGCCACTGGAGTTAAGATGGTGTAGGTTCTATAAGATATGTCTATCGATTCTCCCACTCTCGTAGTGCACTATCGACCCTCTATCTTCTCCTGATAGCACGCCATGACTGATACACGTACCCGACCGACCGAAGAAACGGAAACCACTGGTGAGCGAACCGAAACGCGAGCCGACGAGCAACAACGATGTCCCGAGTGTGGTGGCCAGCTTATCACCGACGAGGAGCGTGGTGAGCGGGTGTGTGACGATTGCGGTCTCGTCGTCGAGGAAGACGCCGTCGACCGTGGGCCGGAGTGGCGCGCCTTCGATGCGAGCGAACGCGAGCAGAAATCCCGCGTCGGCGCGCCGACGACGAACATGATGCACGACAAGGGGCTCTCGACCAACATCGACTGGCGCGACCGGGACGCCTACGGCAACTCGCTCGGCTCCCGCCAGCGCGAGAAGATGCAGCGACTCCGCAAGTGGAACGAACGCTTCCGCACCCGCGACAGCAAGGAGCGCAACCTCAAGCAGGCGCTCGGCGAAATCGACCGAATGGCGAGTTCGCTCGGCCTCCCCGACACCGTTCGGGAGACCGCGAGCGTCATCTACCGCCGCGCGCTGGACGAGGACCTCCTGCCGGGGCGGTCCATCGAGGGTGTCGCGACCGGCGCGCTGTACGCCGCCGCCCGACAGGCGCGTACCCCGCGCAGTTTGGACGAGTTGACCGCCGTCTCACGCGTCGAAAAGGACGAAATCGCCCGAACGTACCGATACATCGCCCGCGAACTCGGCCTCGAAATCGAACCCGCCGACCCGAAGAGCTACGTCCCGCGCTTCGCGTCCGAACTCGACCTCTCGGACGAAACCGAACGACGCGCGCGCTCCCTGCTCGACACGGCGACGAAGAAGGGACTTCACAGCGGGAAGTCACCCGTCGGACTCGCCGCGGCGTCCGTCTACGCCGCCGCGCTGTTGACCAACGAGAAGGTGACCCAGTCGGAAGTCAGCGACGTCGCGAACATCAGCGAAGTCACCATCCGAAATCGCTACCACGAACTGCTCGACGCCGAGGAAGGAACCATCGCGCCGTGAATCGCCGGGAGAACATCGATTTTCGTGTTTTGTCCGGCCGCTGACTGTCGGGACCGGTCTTAACGGCTGTTCCACACTTTGGCCATCGACGGCCAGTAGGCGAAGAGGACGAGTCCTATCCAGAGGATGGCAAAAACGATAGCGCCGCTCATCGTCGTCGTCGCATAGTCGAAAAGCGTGGGTGTTTGTGTCGTCGCCGAGAAGGTGTCGAAGATGACGTACAGCGCGAACAGGGCGGGAGCGTTCGCCAGCACGAGAGTTACCGCGACGGCCAGCAGTTCGCCGGTCGTCCCGTCGTAGGACGAGCGCGAGCGAGTTTCAGTTGCCATGTCCAACGAGAATCGTTCGATTGGAATAATCCTTTTCCTCTCATGTCACCCGGTCGGTATCGTACCGCGAGACGTACGAAACCAACACGAACAGCACGACAAGGAGGGTCGCCGTGAGCGCCATGCCGAACAGGGCCATCGAAGCGGGACTCATCTTGAACAGCGAAACACCGAGCAACGACAGCGTTTTGTGTCGGTTTTGACCGGTCGCGCCGACCGTGAGTCCGATACCGCCTGCGGCGATGACGACGAACACGGCAGTAGCGAGGAAGATGGGGCGGCTTGAGATGATACGGTCGCTCATCGACGGGAGTTGACACTCGGTGGGGTTAGGGTTTGCTACTTCGAGCGGTCGGAAACAGGTTCTACGGTCGTTGAGGCCCGTCCATCTTCGATATCCACGACGGCAAAAGAATGTCGAGGTTCGACGGTCGCTTTCCCGTTATTCGGCGGCGATGACGTCGTCGATGCGGACGATCATCGTCGCGGATTCGGTGGCGCTCTCGACTGCCTCGCGCTTGACGGCGGCGGGGTCGATGACGCCTTTCTCGACGGGGTCGGCGATTTCGCCGGTCTCGCCGGAGGCGATGATGCCTGCACGGCCCTCCTCGGCGTCGTTCGCCGAACGGAGGTCGACGAGCGCGTCGATGGGGTCCATGCCCGTGTTCTCCGCGAGGGTTCGCGGGAGCACTTCGATGGCGTCGGCGAAGGCTTCGACGGCGAGTTGCTGACGGCCTTCGATGCCTGCGGCGTCGTCACGGACGTGGCTCGCGATGTTGATTTCGATCGCGCCGGCACCGGGAACGACGCTCTCGGTTTCGACGGCGTTGGCGACGACGTCGAGGGCGTCCTCGATGGCGCGCTCGACTTCGTCCACGACGTGTTCCGTTCCGCCGCGAACGAAGACGGTGACGGACTGTGCGTTGTCGGCACCCTCGACGAACACGAGGTCCTCGTCGCCGTACTTCTCGACGCGGATGGAGTCGGCGTGACCGAGTTCGTCGTCGTCGATGTCGTCCGGTTTGCTGGTGCGCTTTCCGCCCGTGGACTGGGCGATGGCGCTCGTCATGTCGTCGTCCACGTCCTCGAAGGCGAGGATGCCGTGGTCGGCGAGGTACGAGGCGGTGCGGTCGTCGATGGAGGAGTGGGAGAAGACGACGTCGACGCCGGCGTCGGCGATGGCGTCGGCGAGGTCACGGAGCTGGTTGTCCTCGGCGTCCATCGCGGCGGTGAGCTGTTCGACGTTGTCGACGGAGTACTCGGCGTCGAGTTCGGTCTCGCGGACACCGAAGGTGCCGTCGGTGGCGAGGATGGTCGCGTCTTCGACCGAACGCGGCATGTTCTTGTGTGCGGGTTCGGCGTCGGTGACGATGCCTTCGACGAGTTCTGTGCCGCTGGAACTGCCGCCGACCTGCGTGAGGACGCGAATCTCGTCGCGGGCGAGGCCGTCGTCGCCTTCGACGCCGCGAACGGCGTCCACGACGACTTTCGCGAGTCGTTCCGTCGTGATGTCGCCGGTTCCCTTGCCGGTCATGCTGGATTCGGCGACCTGTTTGAGCAGGTCGTCGTCGATGTCGACGTCGAGCGAGAGGTCCTCGATGGCCTCGACGGCGATGTCCCGAGCGCGGGCGTACCCTTCCACGATGGTCGTGGCGTGGACGTCCTGTTCGAGGAGGTTCTCGGCCTTCGCGAGGAGTTCCCCGGCGAGCACCGCCGCCGTGGTCGTCCCGTCGCCGACTTCGTCCTCCTGTGTCTGGGAGACTTCGACGATCATCTGTGCGGCGGGGTGTTCGATGTCCATCGAGTCGAGAATCGTTACCCCGTCGTTCGTGATGACGACGTCGCCGTCATCGGAGACGAGCATTTTGTCCATCCCACGCGGGCCGAGCGTGGTCCGTACGGCCTCGCTGACCGCTTTACCGGCGGCGATGTTGGAGGATTGAGCGTCCCGACCCTGTGTTCGCTCCGTGCCCTCGCTGAGAATGAACATCGGTCGTCCGCCCATGCGTCGCTGTCCAAATCCTGATTCTGACATACGTATAACGAATGATTGATGTTCTATATAAATTTTTTCACTCGGTTCGGCCGACGGGAGACCCTTGCACACACCGACCGATAGATACAAACCCGATTGCCGTCGAGAAAAATCCAAGATGCTGGAACTGGAGCATCGGTTTCGAGTGGTGGACGTTCACGCCCGACTTCCCGTCGAGGAGTCGGTCACGGCACGTGGTCGGGCCATCTCGCCCGAAAAGCTAGAGCGCGAACTCCATCAGGCAGGCGTCGTGAGTGCCGTCGTCTTCCCTGGTCCGAATCCTGCGGGGAAAAGCTACCTCCGGTCGAACAACGCCATCGCCCGACGGAGCGTCGAACGCCCGTTCTTCGCGTTCGCACGAATCAATGGTCCTCGCGACCCCGACGACAGCGCCACCGCACGCCTCCGTAACTTCCGTACGCGCCGGAAGGAGTGGCACACCTCCCCCGAGGATATCGAGCAGTACGCCTACGACGACCGATTCCACGGGTTCAAACTCGACCCGACCCACGACGGCCTGCCGGACGACCACGTGCTCGACCAACTCGAAGACGTGAACCTCCCCGTCCTCGTTCACGCGGGCGACGGCTTTAGCCCCGAAACCGCCGCGAAAACCCTCCTCGACCGCTCGTTCCCCGTCATCCTCTCGCATTTCGGCGGCTTCCCGCTGAACCGCGACTTGATGGAAAACGCTATCGACCTGCTCGGTTCTCACGACGATTGCTATCTGGACACGAGTTTCGTCCGCTACCGCGAGCAGATGGAGCGAGCCATCATGGAACACCCCGACCGCGTCCTGTTCGGGAGCGGTTCCCCCAACGCCCACCCGAACGTCGCCGTCATGGAAATCCTCACCCTCGACGTGCCCGAGGACGCGATGCGCAAGGTGTTTACGAACAATCCGTGCCGCGTCGTCGAAGCGCTCGCGCCGGACGAGTAGGGAGTCGAATCGCTGTAAAACTGGGTCCCAAGTTCGACAGTATGCAGTTGTAAGAGCGGAACGGAGTATATAAAGTCAGCCTCCATAGAAGATGCATATTCCCGATTCGATGGAGTCGTTACTGGCGAACTCGTCTTCTCGAAATCGAACTGTGTCCTACTCCATTTCTTTCTCGATTTCGCGCCAATCGTAGCGTTCGACGGCGCGGTCGGCGCGGGCGGACAGTCCGTTCGGGTTGCGGGAATCGCTTCGGTCGCGGAGGCGGGCGACGAGACCGTCTTTGGTTCCGTCGGCGATACCCTTGGCGACCTGTTTGCCGCAACTGGCCCAGAGGGAAGGGCGAGTGTCGCCGGAAGCGACGTCCACGCCGGCCGTTCGGGCGTCACGGACGGCGTCGTGGAAGGTCCGTCTGAACACGGTCAGTCGCGGGCCGTAGTTTTTCACCATGCGATAGGAAAGGGAGTGGTATTTCGTCGCCCAGTCGCGTTCGACGCCCTTCTCGTCGGTGTCTTCCCGACGCACGGATACCTCGGGAATCCACGTGACGGGGCGTCCCAGTCTCGCGAGGCGGTGGGCGCAGTCGCGCGCGCCGCCAGTTTCCAAGTTCTCGTCGAAGCCGTCCACCGCCTCGATACCGTCCCGGGTGAACGCGACGTTCACCCCGGAAAAGTAGGTGACATCGCGGCCCGCAATCGTGCGGGTTTCGACCGTCTCGGTCGTCATACCCGCTCGAACCATGCGATGGACGGGTCCCGTGACCACGTCCGCGCCGTCCGCGATGGCGTCCCGGAGGCCGTCGTACCACGACTCCTCGACGGCGACTTCCTCCCCGAGGAAGGCGACGACTTCGCCGGTGGCTTCGGCGAGGCCGGCGTTGCGCGCGACGTTCAAGTTTCGGTCGGATATTTCAACGAGCGCGCTCACGTCGTCGCGGTCACACACCATTCCCGAGGTTCCGTCCGTGGAGGGTCCGTTGACCACGACGATCTCGGCGTCGGGGATGTACTGGGCGACCGCATCGAGGGCGTCGCTCAGGGGCTCTCGACCGTTGAGCGTCGGAACCACCACGGATAACTCCATACCCGCTTTTCAGATACCGAGTACGTAAAAGCAATTCGGCACACAGCTGTCATCACACGTCAGAAGATAAAAATTTGATGACAGTTATTCGACGCTCGCGTTCCAGTAGGAAACCGACGCGAGTTGGTTTCCGAGCGCCGTCTCCCCGAGGGTAGCGTCCATGTTTCGGATTCGTGTCGCGATAGCGTCGGGGATTTTTCGGTAGAACCCGTAGGGGAGAATCCAATCGTGCTCGGAACCGACCAACGAGAGGCCAGTCTCCCCGAGGAGTTTCTCCACGTCCTCCAGCGAGTACAACCGCGAACCCATCGGCAGGAGCCAGTTGTAGAGGCTTCGGGTGCTCGGTCCGGCAAACGTATCGAAAAAGACCTGATTTTTCGAGACCCGACACATCTCGCTCAAAAACGAGGCCGGCGTGTTCGCCAAGTGGAAAAAGCGCATGGCGAACACGGTGTCGAAGTGGTCGTCCGGGAACGGAAGCCTGGCGGCGTCGCCGCGCATGAACTCCAGATGGTCGGAGACGCCGGCGTTCCGCGCTTTGTGACGCCCCTGCTGGAGCATCGCGGCCGAAATGTCGAGTCCGACGATGTCCGCGCCGCGCTCGGCGAGCATGACGGTAAACCGGCCGGTACCGCAGGCTATCTCGAGGACGCGCTTTCCCTCGACCGAGCCGATAGCGTTGAGAACTGCTTGCTTCTCGCGGCGGTCGATGAGTCGGCCACCACGGGAGAATCGCTTCTCTTCGTATTCCTCGGCCACCTCCGTAGCCTGATACCACTCCTGTCCCTTCACACTTTCTTCGTCCGAACAACCTCACCCGAGGGATAAAACGGTACTGGATGTGGATAGAGCAAGGCGGTTCGCACTCTCGAAGCGCCGGTTTGGCGACGGAGAAGGTGACAACGCTAGCGAATAAGGGGCCGACCGGCGGGCGAACGGCTTTGCGCGTCGCCACCGTACACCGTTCGGGATTCCAATGCCGACCTGTAACCACTGTGGCGGTGACTTCACCGCATCGGACCTCGTACGCCACGAATACGAGACGATTATCATCGTTCACTGTCCCGACTGTGGCTGTGTTCTCGGCCAGTACAACCGTCACGGCGGGCCGCCGAAAACCGACCGCCGACGGTAGCGGGTGGTCAGTTATCCGCCCGTCACCACGCGGTCGGGGCGGATTCGGATGATGACTCTGGCACCGTCCTCCTGTCCGAGGTTCGGATATTCGTCCTGGCCCATGTACCGTTTGGTGAGTTCGTTGGCGTGTTCGACCGCACCGTCTTCCGTGACTTCTTCGACTTCGCCGCGAACCGAAATGAACCGATACGGGTCGTCCGGGTCGAGGATGGAAACGCCGACTTTCGGATTCCTTCCGACGTTTCGTTCCTTCTGTCGGCCTTCGGCGGTGTTCACGAGGAGGTAGTCGCCGTCATAGCTCACCCAGACGGGTGTCACCTGCGGCGTTCCGTCCGGCATGACGGTGGCGAAGTTGGCGAACGCTTTTTTCTCGAACAGGTCTCGAAACGCCTCGGGTATCGGTTCCATACGGGTTTCACGGGATGAAGAACCGTGTACTTTCCCCCAACGTATCACGATATTTAAATGTGATATAATGGCGTTTAAGGATTCGATATTGTATGAACACACCTATAGCCAACGTTTACCACCTTGCCGTGGTCGCATGCTATATATGAGCACGACTGTAGCAGAACCAGCAGGCGATTTCCGTGAACGGCTCCGCGAACTACCCCCCAGCGCCAAACTCGTGGCCAAGGTGCTGGAGTCCGACGAACCGCTGACGCAGGGCGAACTCGCGGAAGAATCGCTCCTCCCGGACCGAACCGTCCGCTACGCCCTCACCCGTCTCGAAGAGCAGGACCTCATCGTCTCGCGCCACAGTTTCCGCGACGCGCGAAAGCAGGTCTACCTCCTCAACGACTGAAGCTTCTCACGCCTCCCGGCTTTTTCGCCGCGTTTTCGGACCGCGTTTTCTCCCCGACGAGCGCTGACAGCAAACGGGGAACCTTTGCTGGTTGCGTACTATCACCTCCCCATGGACTCGATTCCCGTACCGACGGAGACGCTGGCACCACACGGGGAGACGAACGCCTACGTCGTCGGAACCGTCCTCGTCGACCCGGCGGGACGGACCGAGGAACTCGACCGAGCAGTGAACGAAGCGAATCACGGCGATGGCATCGAACATATCGTCCTCACGCACACCCACCCCGACCACGTCGGTGGCGTCGCTCGGTACGCCGAGACCTGCGATGCGACGGTGTGGGCACGACGAGGCCGCGAACCGCGATTCACGGACGCGACGGGAATCGAACCCGACCGGACGTTTCGGGAAGGGACGAAAATCGGTTCGCTGACCGTCATCGAGACGCCGGGCCACGCCCCCGACCACGTCGCGTTCGCAACCGACGAGGGAATCGTCTCGGGCGACCTCGCCGTCGCGGAAGGAAGCGTCGTCGTCGCCGCCGGGGAAGGCGACCTGCGCGCCTACCTCACGTCGCTCCGGCGACTGTACGCCAAGAACCCGACGGCGCTGTATCCGGGCCACGGGCCGGTCATCGAAAATCCGCGAGCGACGATTCGACGGATCATCGACCATCGACTGCACCGTGAAAGACGCGTGCTCGACGCGGTACGTGGCGGTGCCCGAACCCTCCCCGAGGTCACGGATTCCGCCTACGACAAGGACATCTCCGCGGTACGGGAGTTCGCGGAGCGAACCGTGGCGGCCCACCTGGAGAAACTGGCGGTCGAAGGAACGGTCGAGTGGGATGGCGAACGCGCCGGACCGAACGCGTCGAACTGAGTTTGGGGGAACTCCCGCAACGATTTTCCCTCCGCACACGAACCGTTCCCCGTGGAAACTCTCGAAGCCGAACTGGAACGAGCGAACTCGCTCGACACAGCCGACCTCGCCGATGCAATCGAGGACATCGGATTCGAGTGCACGCGCTGTGGCGGTTGCTGCACGAGCGAAGCCGACGACCCCCACACCGCCACGGTCTTTCCCGACGAGGTGCGCGAGCTACAGGAAGCGACGGAGTACGACTTCCGTGACGTGGCCCGCCCCATGCCGTTCGGGTTGACCGATGACGGTGACGGCGAGACGTTCGAGTGGGCGCTCCAAACCGACGACTGTGGCGACTGCCGCTTTTACGAGTCGGGGATGGGCGCGTGTTCGGTTCATCCCGACCGCCCGCTCATCTGTCAAACGTACCCCTTCAGCGTGGCGCTCGGCGGGACGAGCCAACCGATGGGCGACCCCGTGGACGAATCCGGCATGGTCCGCGCCCACGAATGCGAGGGACTCGGCCGGGACATCGACCGAGAGGACGCAGAAGAACTCGCGGAAGCGCTCAAAACCCGCGCCGTCCGCGAACTGAAGGAAGCCATCGCGGTGCGCGAAAATTACGAACCCGCGAACCCTGACCCCGGCGAAATCGTCGTCCACGACTCCGAAGGGGCGAAAAACCCCGACGGAACGGTGTACGACCGATAACCGTCTTATAGCGGGTGGACGGCGCGAGCGCCGTCCCCGAGCGATAGGCCGGTGGCACAGCCGCTAGAGACAGCAACCGGTGCAACCGCCAGAAACGGCCGGCGACACACCCACCAGTCGCTAGTAACTCCACCGAAAGACCTCCTGTCTTTCGAGCCATCAAAATCGCGCCGCGATTTTGAGACACCGGAAAATCTCCGATTTTCCGGGCTGACGAACCCCCGAAGTGGGGTGAGGAGGTTTTTGGTCCAGATTTTCCCAGAGAGCGCGGCTTCGCCGCGCGAACGTGGTTCGAGAGAGCAAAGCTCTCTCGTCATCACGAAAGAGCTCCGCTCTTTCGAACGACAGAAAAAGGTGGTGTTCGATAATTCTTTAATGGTTGACTACTTGGATTCATGTGGAGGTCTACGACCCTTGGAAATCTCTGATAAACTCCTGTGTCTGTTCAGCGCTGATGTTACTCTCAACGGCGACGAATACGTTGTCTCGATACCACGTCGTGAAATCGACACGGGTTCGGTCGAACCGGGAGAAACCTACCGTGTCGCGCTTATCTCGCGGGAAACGGAAGAGGAATCGAACGAAGAACAAGAAACGACGGCCTCGACAACGACGACGACGACGGCGAGTACGCAGTCGAACACCGGTGGAGCCGTCTCGTCGGAACCACAGCCACCCGTCGAAGCCGGCGAAATTCGCTACGTCGAAGTCGAAGATATCGGCAAGCAAGGGGACGGTATCGCTCGCGTCGAACGCGGCTACGTCATCATCGTCCCCGGCGCGGAAATCGGCGAACGCGTGAAAGTCGAAATCACGGAAGTGAAATCGAACTTCGCCGTCGGCGAAATCATCGAAGAAGAGTTCTAGAGAACCACCGTTTTATTGCGAGGGCTGCTTCGCAACCCTCGATGAAAATCTGAACCGAAAGCCATCGGAAGACGTTCCTGCTCGCGTACGCTTCGCAGGCATGCGACTTCCCGGCCTTCGTTCGCACTGTTCACGAAGACACACGTCACCCCCATTCGGGGTTCCTTGGCCCGGAAAATCTTCGATTTTCGGGTGAGTTGACAGACACTAGCGGTTGTGTCACTGGCCGATTCTGGCGGTTGTGACAATTCCGGTTCTGGCGGTTGTGTCACCGGCCTACCGCTCGTGGACGGCGCTCGCGCCGTCAACTCGCTGTGAAAAATCGTGTACTCTCAGTCGGCGTTTCTGGAAACCGGTCCGCCAGCGAACTTGCTCAGGTCCACGTCCACGGTTTCGGCGAGGTCGTCGGACGTTTCGTAGGGGCGGTTGACGATGACGTTTCCGGCGCGCTGTTTGCCGAGGCCGGGAATCGCGGTGAGTTCGTCCATCGACGCGCTGTTCACGTCGAGCGGGTACGGAACGCCCGTGACGGAGCGATAACCGTGGTCCACGACGGCCACGTCCATCGTCCGACCGAGTTCGCGCTCGCCCGGAATCCCGACGAGGAGCGGGTAGGTGCCGAGTTGTCGGCCGAAGGTCCGGCCGTCCTGATGGTATTCGAGGTGGACGTTAGGAAGGACGGTTCCCGGCGGGGCGACCCGCTGGAGCATCGGATTGTCGATTTCCTCCCTGACCTCGCTCTTGTACTGCTTGAACAGTCGCTTGTGGTCGTCTGCGATTTGGGTTCCGACCGAGTTCATTTCGGTTCCGGAGAACGCCATCACCTGCCGGATGTTCACCCGGCGGAGCATCAGGTCCTCGTCGTACACCCGCTGGAGGAACTCGCGGTTGTGGTCGAACGTCTCCTTGCGCTCGCCCTTCAACCCATGGAGCAGGTTGATTCCCGGCAGGAGTTTCGGCAGGCGGTTCGTCGCGTCCGGACCGTGTGTCGGGGCGTCGCTTCGCGTCCTCGCCGGGGCGCCATCCCGCTTCCTCGTTGACGATTTTCACCGCCTCGAAACACTCCTCGGCGGAGACGTTCAGGTTGTTCTGCTCCTGCACCACGGGGTCGGCCGACTCCAACCCGAACGCGGCGGTGTCGCCCGGCGTGTTGTGCTCGGCGATGACCCGAATTCCCTCGCGGGACAGTTCGGGCCACTCCACGATGGTGATGGGGTTCATGTTGTCGAGATGGAGCGTCCCGAGGTCGGGTGCCACTTCGCGGATACCACCGTACAACTCCCGAAGCGCGTCGGGGTTCGGCTTCTCGCCGTTTCCGCCGTAGGCGAGGATGTCGGCCTGCCGGCCCAGTCGGAAGTGTCGGACGCCGCGGTTCGAGAGGCCGTCCACTTCCGCGACGACGGAGTCGGGTGCGCGGAACGACGGGTTGCCGTACAGCGGTTCCGTGCAGAACGAGCATCGGTACGGACAGCCCCGCGAGGTTTCCATCTCGCAGATGAGGTAGTCAGGGTGGTTCGGATGCTGTTCGACAACGAACGCGCCCGCTTCCGCCCAGCGGTCGATTTCCTCGTTGTCCCGCATCCGATTATTGAACCCTTCCAACCCGCTCTCCACGAGGTCCGCGGCGGCGGCTTCCACGTCGCCTTTCGCCACGAAATCGAAGTCGAGGTCGTCGCGCTCCGTTTGGGTTCCGCCAGCGTTCTCGTCGCCGACGCCGAACTTGACGGGGCCGCCCATCAGACTCGTTCCGTCTGCGGTCCACGCCATCTTCCGCACCTCGTCCGGTTCGGCGGGCGTCCCGCCGACGTACTTCCCGGGCACCGTCATCCCGCCGATGTAGACGAACAGGTCGGCGTCGGCCACGTCGGCCCATTTCGAATTCTCCTCCCGGAGTTCGTCGATGGTATGGTACGTAATCCGTTCCTCCGGAACCCCTGCGTCCACGAGCGCTCCGGCGGTGTAGCGCGGGTACGTCGAAATGTACGGCGGCACGCCGAAATGAGCCGGTTCGTCGACGTAGCCGTCCACGAGCGTCACGTCGAGAGTCGCGGGGTCAGTCATTACTCGCCTTTGCGACTCGATAGGTAAAACGGTGACTACTATGGGAAACGGGGAGTGTAAGACCGTCGTGCGAATCACCACGGATTTGTGCAACGCGGGAATACCCACCGTATGACCGACCTCGGGAAGATCGACCGCGATTTCTTCGACGAACATATCTACCCCTATCTCGGCGCGGAGCGCGAGGACGAACTCCTCGGCCCGAAACACGGCGTGGACTTCGGGGTCATCGAGCTTGACTCGATGGCCAGTCAGACGGAGTCTGGCGATGTAGCGGGCGACCACGTCATCGCGCTCGCCACGGACCCGCTTTCGCTCCTTCCGGAACTCGGCTTCGAGAAGGCGGGCTGGTTCGCCTTCCACGTCGTGATGAGCGACGTGGCGGTGAGCGGCCTGCGACCCACCCACCTCGCGGTGGATTTCAACCTGCCGCCCGAAATCACCGACGAGGAGTTCGCCACGGTTTGGCGAACCTTCGACCGGGAAGCGAAGAAGTTGGGCGTCAGCGTCGTCACGGGCCACACCGCCAGATACTCCGGGTTGTCAGTATCCGTGGGTCGGCGGGGCGACGACGCTGGCGGTGGGGGAAAAAGCAAATCTCGTCCGCCCCGACAGGGCGAAAGCGGGCGACAGCGTGCTGGTGACGAAGGGGCCGGGCGTCGAGACGGCGGGGTTTCTGGTGACGCTGTTCGAGGACGAAATCGACCTCCCCGATGCCGCCATCGCGGACGCCAAGAACCGATTCTACGACATGAGTCCGGTAAAAGACGCGCTGGTGGCCGCCGAGGCTGGCGGCGTGACGGCCATGCACGACGCCACCGAATGCGGGATTCACGGCGCGCTGGTCGAGATGGCGCGCTCGGCGGGCGTCAGGTTCGACGTGAGCCACGACGGCGTACCGATTCTGCCCGGCGTACTGGAAGCGTGTGACTGTTTCGGCATCGACCCGTGGGCATCCACGACCGAAGGAACGCTCGTCCTGACGGTCGAAGCCGAGGCCGCCGAAACCGTCCTCGCCGCGTTCGAAGCCGACGGAATTCCGGCGGCCGAAATGGGGAAGGTGAGCGAGGGCGATGGCGTCTACGTCGATGGAGACCGAATCGAGCATCCCGACGTGGACCCCTCGTGGCAGGTGTTCGCCGAGTTGTCGGACGGGAGGGACTGAACACCACCGCTAAATACAACCAAGTAATATCACGACGTGATGACCGACCTCGGCAAAGTAGACGGCGAGTTCTTCGAGGAGTACATCTTCCCGCACCTCGGCGCGGAGCGCGACGACGTGACGCTGGGACCACAGCACGGCGTCGATTTCGGGGTCATCGAGCTTGGCTCGATGGCCAGTCAGACGGCGTCTGACGATGTTTTTCGAGTCGGCGACGACGCGATTGCCATCGCCACGGACCCCATCTTCGTCATGCCCTCGCTCGGTTTCGAGCGGGCGGCGTGGTTCGCCTTCCACATCGTGATGAGCGACGTGGCGGTGAGCGGCCTGCGACCCACCCACCTCGCGGTGGATTTCAACCTGCCGCCGGAAATCACCGACGAGCAGTTCGCTACGGTTTGGCGAGACCTTCGACCGCGAAGCGAAGAAGTTGGGCGTCAGCGTCGTCACGGGCCACACCGCCAGATACGCGGGCTGTAACTACCCGATGGTCGGCGGGGCCACCGCGATGGCCGTCGGCGACCCGGACGACGTGGTCCGACCGAACGGCGCGCGTCCCGGTGACCGCGTCCTGCTCACGAAAGGCCCGGCGGTCGAGGCGACCGGTCTCTTGAGCAACCAGTTCGAGGACCTGATGGACCTCCAGGAGAAGACGGTCGAAGACGCCAAGAGACCGATTTTACGACATGAGTCCGGTCGAGGACGCTCAGAATCGCGGCGGAAGCGGGCGACGTGTCGGCCATGCACGACGCGACGGAGGGCGGCGTGCACGGCGCGCTGACCGAGATGGCGGCCGCGAGCGGGGTCCGCCTCGACGTGAGCCACGACGACGTGCCGATTCTGCCCGGCGTGCTGGAGACCTGCGAGTTCTTCGACATCGACCCGTGGGCCTCCATCAGCGAAGGAACCCTCCTGCTGGCAGTCGCGCCGGAGGACGCGGACGGCGTCCGCTCGGCGCTCTCCGACGCCGGGATTCCGGTCGGGGACATCGGTGAAGTCCGGGAAGGAACACGGCGTCACGGTGGACGGCGAGGAAGATCGAGCACCCCGAAGTCGACCCGTTCTGGGCCGCCTTCGAGGCGTTCATGGAGAAATCGACATGACCAGAGAACCAGCACCGTCTCCCCTCCCCGTCGCGCTGACCATCGCCGGAAGCGACTCCGGCGGCGGCGCGGGGATTCAGGCCGACCTGAAGACGATGGAAGCCCACGGCGTGTTCGGCACCAGCGCCGTCACGAGCGTCACGGCACAGAACACGCGCGGCGTCGAAGGAGCGTTCACGCTCCCGGTCGAGGACATCGAAGCCCAATGTGAGGCCGTCCTCTCGGATTTCGACGTGCGAGCGGTTAAAACGGGCATGCTCGCGGAAGCACCGGTCGTCCGAAGCGTCGCGAAGCAGGTCGCCGATCGTGGAAATCCCCGTCGTAGTGGACCCCGTGATGGTCGCGGCCTCGGGCGACCGACTGCTCGATTCGGCGGGCGAGGAGGCGTACGAATCCCTGTTCGAGCACGCGACGCTCGTCACGCCTAACGCGGACGAGGCCGAAGTCCTGACGGGTATCGAGCATAACGGACGACGGGAGCGCCGAGTCGGCAGGAAGACGCGCTCCGCGAGATGGGTGCGGACGCCGCGCTCATGAAGGGTGGACATGTCCCCGGCGAGACGGTTCGGGACGTGCTCGTGACGGCCGACGGTACGGATATCTTCGAACACCCGCGAGTCGATACGGATGCGACTCATGGCTCGGGATGTGCGCTCGCCAGCGCGATTACCGCACGAATCGCGCTCGGAGACGACCTCCGGACCGCTGTCGAGGGTGCGACGGACTTCATGGAGCGGGCGGTTCGCTACGCCATCGATGTCGGCGAAGGGCCGGGCGGGGTTCACCACCTCGTCGAACTCCGGAATCGGGCGGCGCGGAACGACACGGCCGAGGCAGTCGAAGGCGTCGTGGAATCGTTCGTCGAGCGGGACGTGAGCGCGCTCGTGCCCGAAGTCGGCATGAACGTCGTCGGGGCGACGCCGTACGCCGAGGAAGTCGGTGAAACCGCCGCCGTCGAGGGGCGAATCACGCGAACCATGGCGGGCGTCAAACCGAATCGCGGCGTGCGCTTCGGGGCGTCGAGCCACGTCGCCCGGTTCCTGCTCTCGGCTCGGGAGGAAGACCCCGACCTGCGGTTCGCAGTCAACTGCCGATTCGATAGCGACGTGGAAAACGCGCTCTCGACGCTCAGCGGTGAGGTCGCGGAGTTCGACCGCGAAGCCGAACCGGAGGACGTGAAGACAAGAGAGGGGAGTACGATGGGGTGGGGTGCTCGGCAAGCGTTCGAGTCGGCCGAGGGAACCCCGGTGGCGATAATCGACCGCGGCGAAGTCGGGAAGGAGGCCATCGTGAAACTGCTCGCAGTGGATGCGGACGAACTCCAACGACGGACGCTGGCGCTCCTCTCGGCATTGAAAGCGGGAGAAAGCTGATGGAGGCGATTCGGCGTGAACGCCGACATCGGTATCATCCTGCCGCAGTACGGCCGCGACTACGGAACGATTCGGGACGTAACCCGCGACGCCGAGGAGTGCGGTTTCGACGGCGTATGGCTCGAAGACCACTTCCAGTCGTGGATGGGCGATATCGAACGGGACACCTACGAGTGCTGGACGACGCTCGCGGCGCTCGCGGAGGCGACTGACGAAATTCGCCTCGGGACGCTGGTGAGTTGTCAAGCGTATCGCCATCCGTCGCTTGCTGGCGAAGATGGCCGCGACGGTTGACCGCGTGAGCGACGGCCGCCTCGACCTCGGTCTCGGCGCTGGCTGGTACGAAGACGAGTTCGAGCGCTTCGGTTACGAGTTCCGCGAACCGCCCGCAGTGCGTATCGAGCGACTGCGCGAAACCGTCGAAGTCCTTGCGGGGCCTCTGGACGAACGAGCGGTTCACCCACCACGGCGAACACTTCGACCTCGAAGACGCGTTCTGCCGTCCGAAACCGGTACAGGACCCGCACCCGCCCATCTGGGTTGGCGGCGGCGGGGAGAAGTTCACGCTCCGGTACACGGCCGAACTCGCCGACGGATGGAACTACGGCACCCTCGACCCCGAGGGATTCGCGGAGAAGTTGGCCGTGCTCCGGGAGCACTGCGGGAGCGAGGAGCAGTATGAAAAAATCACGAAATCCGCCGAGTCGTTCGCGTTCGTCGCCGACTCGCGGGACGACGCCGAGGCGAAGCGAGACCGGTTCGCCGAGCGCCACCTCTCCGGATGAACCGAGCGAACCGCGGGAGTTCTTCCTCGCGGGCTATCTGGAGACGGCGTTGGTCGGGACTCCGGACGAGGTTCGGGCGGAACTGGAGCGCTACGAGGACGTGGGAATCGAGGCGTTCATGCTGAGCGTGCCGGACGCGAGAAAAGACGATAGCTTGGAACTGCTCGCCGACGTGATGGGTTGACGGTCGATTCGCCGTCTACGCCATCATGTTCCGACAGCTCTCCGCACAGTCCGACAGCACGTCGGCACAGAGCTGACAGTGGTCGTGGTCGTGCTGTGAACACTCTTCGGCACACTCCTCGCAGGCACCCGCACAGGCTTCCGCGAGTTCGCTGTCGAAGTTCGAGTTGCGGGCCATGAACCGGGCGTGCATGGTCGCGAGGTCCGCCACGTCACGACAGAGTCGAATGCACTCGGCCATCCCCTCGCCTTTTTCGGCACACTGGTCGGCACACCACTCGCAGGCTTGGGCGGCGGCGAAGCAGTCGTTGATACATTCGTCTTTCTCGGCGTCGAGGTGGTCGATTCGGGTGAGCGCCATGGAGGAGTGGACGGCCGAATCGCGGGTGTCGATTCTGGTTGCTCACGCAACGGGCTTTTTTGTTCCCCGGACGAACAGCCACAGTCCGACCGAAAACACCACGAGCGCGACGCCGCCGACTGCGAGATGCCATCCGGAGACCCAGTATGGAAGCGCCACGACGGAGCGGGCGCTGGCGAGCAGGTAGCCGAAGACGGGGAGTTTCGTCGTCGTCGGACCGATGTCGGCGCTCGAATTCACGGGCGGTCCGGCCGGGTACTCGCCGGGATAGCGGTCGGCCTCGTATGGGAGCGAGTCGATGCGAGTGCTCCACACCATCTTTCCCGACCGGTTCAGTTCAACGACGCGGTTGTTTCGGCTGTCGGTGACGAGCGTGTGGCCGTTCGGCAGTCGGTCCGCATCGCGCGGCCAGTCGAATCCGATGCCGTCCGCGCCGTGCACCTGCCACGCGATTTTCCATTTCCCATCCTCTCCGATGCAGTTCGACAACCCGGTCGTTCTCGCTGTCGGCGACGAGGACCGCGTTCTTCGAGAGGTACTGGGGATTGTGTTGTTTGTTCAGCAGTTTCCAGTCACCGTTTTTGTTGATGACATCGACCACGCCCTTCCCGCGCTGGAGGACGACGAGTTGGTTTGCATTTCTGACGCTGACCAAATAGCGACCCGGTCCGATGCGGTCCACGTCGTTGATGTGGAGCCAGTCGGTTTTGGTCGGGTCGGCGGGCGAATCGTAGCGCTCGCTCGCGTTCCACTGCCACGTTATCGTTCCGTTCGGCGCGAGCGTGAACACACGCTCTCGGTCCATATCCGCGATGAGCAGTTCGCCCGAGGGAAGCAGTTCGGCGTCGTGAACCTCGCTGTTCAACCCGGACCGAACCGGAAACGTCCACTGATAGACGACGTGCGGCGACGGTTTCGGGTCGATGACGCGCACGCCTGTCCGGGCGCAGGGCGACTCGTAGGGACCGCAGTTCCGATAGCCGTCGTCGATGAACGACGCGAGGATCGTTCCGTTCGGGAGCCAGGACACGTCGTGATAGCCGTTCGCGTGGCCGTACTGCCACAGCTTCTTCCCATTGGAATCGAGCATGACGACCTTGCCGTCGGTCGAGGTCGACTGAACGCCGACGACGGTTCGGCCGGACAGTTTTGACGATGGGACGTTCGAAATCGGCGGCGCGACGGCGGCGCTGACGACGAGCGTGAGGACGAACCCGACGACGGCAACCCCCATCAGCACCGCACCGAATCGACGTGCGGAAACGGTAGCGACCACGAGAGGAAAGGACGACGACGCGAACCGTCAAAACCGTACCGGCGCTCCCGTCGAAACGGACGGAAAATCGCGGTCGGTTCCGCGCCGAATCCACACCGTTTTAGTCGCCGTCCCGCCCACGTTCGCACATGATTTCGGTTCTCGCTTCCGGGAGTGTCCGCCGTGAGTGACGGCGGCATCGTCGGGGAGTTCCTCTCGCTCAAAGCCGAGACGGACGCGGACGTGCTGACGATGCAGGTCGGCGACTTCTACGAGTTCTTCGCGGACGACGCGGAGTTCGTCGGGGACGTGCTCGACCTGAACGTCTCGAAGAAGTCGAGCCACGGCAGCAGTTATCCGATGGCCGGAGTTCCGCTCTCGGAACTCACGCCGTATATGAAAGGGTTGGTCGAACGCGGCTACCGCGTGGCCGTGGCCGACCAGTACGAGACGGACAGCGGCCACGCCCGGAAGATAACGCGGGTCGTGACGCCCGGCACGCTCCTCGAAACGTCCTCGGCGGACGCCCAGTACCTCGCGGGAATCGTCCGCGTGGACGACGGCTACGGGTTGGCCTTCGCGGACATCACGACGGGCAGATTCCTCGTCACGGCCGTCTCCGGCCCCGACGCGGATTCGAAGGCGCTGACGGAACTGTACCGCTTTGCGCCCGCCGAGGTGCTGCCCGGCCCGGAGATACGGAACGACGATTCGTTCCTCGAACAGGTACGCGACCGAACCGACGCGTCCCTCTCCGTTCACGACGCGAACGCGTTCGCACCCGGCAAAGCGGCCCATCTCACCCGCGAGCAGTTCGGCAAGGAGACGCTGTCCAGTCTCGGATTGGACTCCGACGAGGAAGCGGAGGTGCGGGCGGCGGGCGCGGTGCTCTCGTACGTCGCGGAAACCGGCGCGGGCGTCCTCGGGTCGATGACGCGCCTGCAGTCGTACCACGCCGACGACCACGTCGAACTCGACGCGACCACCCAGCGCAACCTCGAACTCACGGAGACGATGCACGGCGACCGGAAGGGGTCGCTGTTCGAGACGCTCGACCACACGAAGACGAGCGCCGGGCGACGACTGTTGAAGGAGTGGCTCCAACGCCCCCGTCGGTCGCAGGCGGTGCTTCGGGAACGCCAATCGAGCGTCGGGGCGTTCGCCGAATCGGCACTGGCCCGCGAGGATATCCGCGAGACGCTCGCCGACGCCTACGACCTCGAACGGTTGGCGAGCAAGGCGGTGTCGGGGAGCGCCGACGCGGGCGACCTACTGCGGGTTCGCGACAGTTTGGCCGTTTTGCCGACAGTCGCGGACGGGATTTCGAACGCACCCTCGCTTTCGAGTTCGCCGCTGTCGGAACTCGTCTCGCGGCCCGACCGCGAGAGGGTAGAACGACTCCGGGAGGAGTTGGCCGAGGCGCTGGCCGAGGACCCCCCGAACACGGTGACGCAGGGTGGCCTGCTGTGCCGAGGCTACGACGAGGAACTGGACGACATCATCGAGCAGCACGAGGAGAACCTGGAGTGGTTCGACACGCTGGCCGGACGGGAAAAGTCCCGAACCGGCATCTCCCACCTGCAGGTGGACCGCAACAAAACGGACGGCTACTACCTCCAAGTCGGGAAGTCGGATACGGGCAAAGTCCCCGAGGAGTACGAGGCCGTCAAGACGCTGAAGAACTCCGAGCGGTACGTCACCGACGAACTCCGGGAGCGCGAGCGCGAGATTCTGCGACTCGAAGAACGACGCGGCGAACTGGAGTACGGCCTGTTCAAGGAACTCAGGGCACGAGTGGCCGAACACGCCGAACTGCTGCAAGACGTGGGGCGGACGCTGGCCGAACTCGACGTGGTGGCGAGTCTGGCCGTCCACGCCGTCGAAAACGGGTGGGTACGTCCGGAACTCGCCGAGGATGGGCTCGACATCAAGCAGGGTCGCCACCCCGTCGTGGAGGGGACGACCGAGTTCGTCCCGAACGACGTGCGAATGGACGACGACCGTGAGTTCCTCATCGTCACCGGGCCGAACATGAGCGGGAAATCCACCTACATGCGACAGGTCGCGCTCATCACCCTCCTCGCGCAGGTCGGCAGTTTCGTCCCCGCGAGGGAGGCCCGCGTGGGGTTGGTGGACGGCATCTTCACCCGCGTCGGGGCGCTGGACGAGTTGGCACAGGGTCGCTCCACGTTCATGGTCGAGATGCAGGAGTTGAGCAACATCCTCCACTCCGCCAGCGAGGATTCGCTGGTGATTCTGGACGAGGTCGGCCGCGGCACCGCGACCTACGACGGTATCTCCATCGCGTGGGCCGCGACGGAGTACCTGCACAACGAGGTCCGGTCGAAGACGCTGTTCGCGACCCACTATCACGAACTGACGACGTTGGCCGACCATCTGGACCGCGTCGAGAACGTCCACGTGGCCGCGGACGAACGGGACGGCGACGTGACGTTCCTCAGAACCGTCCGCGACGGCCCGACGAACCGCTCCTACGGGATTCACGTCGCTGGTTTGGCGGGAGTGCCGATGCCCGTCGTCGAACGGTCGCGCGACGTGCTCGACAAACTCCGACAGGAGAAGGCCATCGAGGCACGCGGGTCGGGGAGCGACGAGACGGTGCAAGCCGTCTTCGACCTCGGGGCGGGCCAGTTCCAGTCGAACGGTGCGAGCGACGGGGAAGACGGCGACGACGGGAAACCGGACGACGAACCCGAAGCGCTCGACCCCGAAACGGAAGCCGTACTCTCGGAACTCGCGGGGGTCGAAGTGGCCGACATCTCGCCCATCGAGCTGATGTCGAAGGTGCAGGAGTGGCAAAAGAAGGTCGAAGAGCGGTAAGTACGGATGTTCTCAGGGGCGGTCGTGTCGATGGTCGTGGCGGTGATGATGGTCGTGCCGATGGTGTCGGTGCCGATGTCGATGGCCATGCCGGTGATGATGGCTGTGTCGGTGGCCATGTCCGTGTCCATCGGCCGGTAGCGGATGTTCCGGCGGGTGGATGATGTACGCGATACCGCCGGTGCCCGTCGTTCGCTGCCAGACGTTCTCGAAGTTCGCCCGCGGATAGACGGTCCGGACCTCGTCGTCGCTCGACGCGACGGGGTCGTTGGCGACCACGTCGCCGTCCTCGGTGAACCCGACGACGACCATGAGGTGGCCGTTCGTTCCGTAGCCTGCACCCGGTAGCTCCTCTTCATCGAACGACTGGGACGTGACGACCGGAATTCCCGCTTTGATGTATTGTTCTAACTCGTTCAGCGAACGCAGTCGGGTGATGTAGCCGTCGAGGCCGAATCGTCCGGCGTACGCGGTGTTGAACGGCCAATTACCCGCGCCGTCGTAGCTGTAGTCGAAGGTTCCACGAGCGGCAAAATCGACCTGTGGGTCCTCGTAGTCGGGATTCACCCAACTCGTCTGCTCTTCGGTCGGGCCGCGCCCCCAGTAGGCGACGACCATCGACGTGGAGGTGGGGCTACACCACGCTTCGCCGCCGCCGTCCCATTTCGGATACTCACCGTCGTGGATACTCTGGGAGAACTCCGGAACGTCCAGCGTGATACCCTCCGCACCCCCGAGCGGACTGGCATCGACGTGTTCCTCCTCGAGGAGGTGGGAAGTCATGGCGCTGACCGACCGAACCGCCGGGGAGGCATCCCCGTCCGGCAGTCGGTACAGCGTCACGCGAAGCCGATACGAGCGAAGCGCGACGCCGCTGGCGGCCTTGAACGTATCGACCGCGATTCGCCCGAAGTCGTTGCCTTGGGATGGGACTGACGTGCGATGGATGTCCACGTCCGTCGCCGCCCAACGACCCATGACGTACCACCCCGTGTCCACGCCGTTCGTCGTCGTGCCGCTCATCTCGACCTGTATCCACGTTCCCTGCGGAGCGTCCGCCGTCCACGACGCGATGAGTTGCTTCGCGCCGAACCCACCGTCGTATCGTGGTGACGTCCAACGGCCGTACTCCCACTTCCTCGTCTTGTCGCCGAACGGGTCGGTGTACTCGCGCCGACCGACCGGTTCAGTGACGACGAGCGACCCGTCTCTCGTTTCGACCCCCTCGAAGCGACCAGCGGCGAACGCAGAACACGACCGCCAGCGGTGAAGGTCGATGCGTTCCGTCTGCGTTTCATGCTCGCGGGCGGAACCGACGCCGGTCACGCCGGCCAGCAGTCCGGTCGTCCCCACCGTCTTCAGAACCGTTCGTCGGGAAGCAGTCCACCGTTCGTCGTGTGTCCGCTCGTTGTTTCGTCCATCCATGAGAACGAATCACACCGAAACGAGTTATATTTGAGTTCTCTGCATCCGAAATAAGCTGGGAGAGTGGGTCGGCCACCGGGTTCGATACTCACGAGTCCTCGGTCAGGTCGGGCCGATAAAAACGGGAAGTCGAACGTCGTTCGTCGGGCGTTACTTCTCCGGCGAGTAATCGACGGTGACCCATGCGACACCGTAGATGTCGTCCCAGTCGGAGTCGCGGTCCATCAGCAGGACCATGAGCTTGACTTTGCCGTCCGCACCAGCCTGATTCAGCGCTTCAGGGTGGATCTGGATGGCGAAATCGCCGTCCTTCTTCTGACCCATGATCGGCGTTCGCTCGATGAGCGTGCCGTTGGTGTAGCTGAAACGCGACCCGTTGTCGAGCGACCCGTCGGCGTAGACGAGGAAGTATGGCTCGCCTTTCACGGTACCGTGGCTCGCGGGGTCAACGTGGCCCATCTGCGTGTTGGCGGTAAGCGCCACGTCGAAGTTGGAGTAGCCGCCGTCGCTCGCCTCCTCCTTGTGGATGATCGAGATGTCAGAGATTCGGTTCTGGCCATCGTCTTCCTCCATCTTGTTCTGGAGCGGCGTGTTCGGTTGCTTCGGTGCCGTCCACGAATCCACGGACGTCGTCGTGGATTGCGTCATCGTGGTTGTGGAGGTGGTCGCTGTCGTGGTTCCAGCAGTCGTCGTCGCTTGCGTCGTTTCCGACGTGGACGTGGACGACCCGTCGCCGTCCGAACTGCCCGTCGAGGCACTCGTCGAGTCGGTCATCTTCGTGGAGGTTTGGCTGACCGATGTTTTGCTGGTCGTGCTCGCCGAGTTGCCGCCGAGGGATGAACAGCCGGCAACCAGCAGGCAGACGACCAATAGAAGTGTGATACTCGTTCGCTTCATGTATTTAGACATCCTCGGTCGAAAATTCACGTATTGCCGCATAACTTTGCGACATCGTTTCGTTAGTTCCACGGTTGTTGAGAGGAAACACACGTCGGAAAATCAAGAGACAGGTTCGATACTGCGGTCCGTACGCGTGCAAGCCTCACGTGTCCGATATCGTGATATTTATGCATGTGCTAAAGACGGATATTCGTGGAAGACACATCTGACATGTGGGCAGATTATATCTTCGCAGCGTTCGTGTTAGTATTTGTGTATAAGCGGTGAGCCGCGAGCCGTGGATGGCATAACTGTCGCCTATTCATCAAAAAGTGAGTTGCTTCGGTGTCGTGTCGAATCCTCAGGCGACCGTGACGGCGACGTCGAACGTGGTCGAATGACCGGTGTTGTCGATGGTGGTCAGCGTCACGGTGTACGTGCCGGTCGAATCGTAGCGATGAGCGTTCCACTACCCGGTGCCGGTCGTGCGTCACCGAACGTCCAGTCGAACGACTGAATCCAGCGGTCGTCGCCAGACGTGTCTTCGACGGAGAACGTGATACGCTCGCCGACTGACGAATCGGTCGTGCTCGGGTCGATGGTGGCGTCGGTTTCGTCTCGCGCAGGATGGTCGCGTCATCGGCTCCGAGCCGCCGTGGAGCGCAAATGAATTTCGTCGAACTCCGGAGGGGATATTTGTGTAACCCAGTATATTTATCTGAAAGAAAATCACTCTATAATATATGACTGTGGAACTCCGGTTTCGCGGGGACGGCGACGACGCGAACTTTCAAACGTGGTTACAGCGATTGAAAAAGCGTGGGAGTAACATCCTCATCACCGGAAACGTGCCGGATTGGCTATCCGCGAAGGCGGCCCGTACCCTGTTCGGGTACGGCCAGCGACGGTATCGAATCCTCGCACTCGTGGACCGAACCATCGACAGTCCCGAATCCCGACTGCCAGAGGGCGCGTCGGCCACCGATTCGACGACGTGGCTGATCGACCAGCGAAACGGCGAGCGCTCGATTCCGGTCGCCGCAACGTCGGCGGCGTCCCACCTCCGCCCACCGGAGAAGGACAACGTTCGACAACTCCGTGGCGAAATCCAGACCGCCATCAGCTTTTACGATGAGCGCTCGGAGGGGCTTGACCCGGCGGAACTACGGGTCGGTATCGACTCGCTCTTTCCCCTCCTTCAACGGGACGGTGCGGCGACGAAACAGTCACTACGGACCCTCGGTGCGACCGTCCGCGGCGTTCGCG
This sequence comes from uncultured haloarchaeon, assembly GCA_963811185.1. Lineage (GTDB taxonomy): Archaea > Halobacteriota > Halobacteria > Halobacteriales > Haladaptataceae > Haladaptatus. Next base: position 174,899 of record CAWEQN010000004.1, on the reverse strand, counting down.
GGATGGCACACTACCACTTGCGAGTCCCCGACGACGAGGCCATCGTGGACGAGTTGACACCGCTGTTCGACGCCCGTATCGAACTGCGGCGAAATCCGGGCATGCAACCCGAACAGCGGTGGCACGTCCCGGAACTGGACAAAACGACGGTGTGGATAGAACTATAACCGCTCCGAGGAATACCGCTCACAACGAATACATATGGAGTTCGACACACTGGACAGGCGTTCCGGTCTCACCATCTTCGACCCGGTCGAGAACGTCAGGTTTGAACTCTACACCCGCGAACCCCTCACGATAGAGCCCGCCGCGTCGGAGGGATTTTACTTCCCCATCGACGCAGCAGTGGGCTTCGAATCGACCTGTATCGAGATTCCGAACCATCTCTCGGTCGTCGTGCGAGCACAGGACGGCGAAATTACCACCGATGCGACGACGTTCGACGATTTGTCGCTCGACTTCGATAGCTATCTGCTCGAAGTACAGAGCACGCCGATGAAACTCTACATCGCCGTCGAAAGCGAGTTGACGCTGAATCACGGTGAGACGTCGGCGATGATAGCATTCGGCGGGCGTCGCCGGGCACGCGTCGGTGCCCGCTCGTTTCACGACCGCCCGGCGGGGACGATTACGGTCACCGACGACGTGGAGGACACGATGGCTGCTCTCTCGTATCTCGGGTCGGCGCTGAAGACCACCAGTTGCGAGCGGTCGTTTCCGACGCTTCGGGGACATCCACCGCTCATCGAGCGCGGCGAAACGTTCAACGTTCCCGACGGTATCGAACGCCCGAAGACGGGTGTTCGACTCGTACTGCCACCCGAGCGGCGGTACGTGTATCCTGCCGCGTCGCTGGCGTACTATCTCGGCGCGGAAGTCGTGGCTGGAAGTGCGCCCCGACTGGTGGCGGGTGATTTCGAGTATCCGCTCGCGGGAGAGGGCGGGTACGAAGCCACCGTCAACCGAATCCTGAGGCAGATGTTCTTCCTCGACTGCCTCACGCGGACGGAGGGGTACTATCAGGTCGAACTGCACGAGCGCACGCAGGTAGAACCGCTGGTGGACCTCGATTTCGCGGAATTGTACGACCGCCCGCTCGCCGAACAGCTTCCGGAGTATCTCTCGGTTCCGTTCGAAACGCTGGAACCGCACATCCTCGACTGGCATCTCACGACCGACGTGGTGCCGACGGCGGAGACGATTCCCGCGCTCCCGTACTTCGCGAAGGAGTTGTCGTTGCTCCGGACGCCGCACAATCCCGAGTCACACTCCATCGCGTCCAAACCGAAGATGCTCGATGAATTCACGCGGACGGCGGTTCCGGCGGGCGACTTCACGCGGAGCACCGACGAGGCGTGGGAGTGGGGCGACGACGAACTGTTCCAGATCGAATCGGCCGACACCATCGAACACGCGTGGGTCGGCAACGGCTACCCCATCGGGGCGAACAAGGTTCCCATCGAATCGCTCCGCCAGACGATCGATTACACCGAACCGGACGATTCGGCGCTCAAGGTCCACGTCGTCTGCAACGACGTGGCGATGGACGAGGAGAACGTCGTCAGCCGATTCTACGGACTGCGCGACTTCGTGGCGTTCGACGTCTCCATTCACGAGGAAATCGCGACGGACGAACTGGCGGCCCTCTTCGAATCCGATGCCGACTTCCTGCACTACATCGGTCACGTCGATGACGCCGGATTCCGCTGTTCGGACGGGTTCCTCGACGCGAACTCGCTCGCCGAGGTCAACGTCGATGCCTTCCTGCTGAACGCCTGTCGGTCCTACCGGCAGGGCAAAACGCTGGTCGAGAAGGGGAGCAAGGGCGGCGTCGTCACCCTCGCCGAAGTCATCAACTCCTCGGCGACGAAAATCGGTCGCTCGCTCGCTCGACTGCTGAACTGCGGGTTCTCGCTCCGGAGCGCGCTCAGCGTCGCAAAGGAGGAGTTGGTCGTCGGCGTGGAGTACATCACGATTGGAGACGGAGGGGTGACGCTATGTCAGAGCGAGAGCGGGACACCGATGATGTTTCGAGTTCAAGCGTGATGGAGACGAGTTCATCGTTAAACACTGTGCTTTTCCGACCTTAAATTATGGTCTGGGCACGACTCATGTCATCCGAAAATTGAAGAATCAGCTGGAACACGCTATCTTGCTTCGGAGATCATTTGCACGATTCCAGATTGTCGCCTAGTCCGAATTTGATGAAGCACTAAGAACTGGAACTACTTCCAGTAAGAATTGATGATAGATTTCACTGGAGTGACGAAGCTGTCAACAACTGATTTGTAATTCCTATGGTCCATTTATCGCCTGTGCACCTGATGCCGCTACGACGTTCCCTGCCTGTAACAACAACATGACAAATCGTGAACAGTACGCCGATCATTCGTGGGTGCTCCGCCAAGTACGCTTTCAGGTTATCCTCTGACATGCATTAAGAGACACGAGGGAGCTGAACGAAGAGTTTTCTTAATACTACGAACTGTTGTAATATAGAAATAAAAGACTGAGGACACGACAGAATGCAAAACTTTCGAGGCAGGTATCGAACGAATCGATAAAGGGAGTCGGGTTGAAACGTGATCTCTCCCGAGTTGTTGTTAAATGATTCATTATTATGCCGGTTCGTCCCTACTTCGGGCACGAATCGTGACAAACCCGCCGTGCTCAGTCGTAATCGGACCGATAGGAATTCCGATCCCCCTGTCCGAGCGAACTACTGGACGAATCCGGTGAGGGTGTCGGCGAGAAGCGAGTCCGTGTTTTCGAGTTTTTCCTCCAACACGCCGTGGAGTTCGGCGAGCAGGTCGGCCTGTTCCGTATCCGCGAGTCGGTAGGTCGGGAAGGTGTGGCCGTCGGCGTCCTCGTCGCGTCGGTCCAGGATGTCGAAACTGAGGAGGAGTGGTTTGTGGTCGCGGTGGAAACCCGACCGGGAAATCCCCGCCTGTTCACACAACTCGGCGGCGGTGAGCCATTCGTCCCTGCGCTCGGCGAGGACAGCGAGGAGGTCACATCGCGCTTCGGACCCGAGCACCCGTGACTGTCCCGGACTGAACTGATCTGCACACATGAAGCTGTGTGGTACTGTGGTGTTGAATACAATAAACACTCCGCTTACGCCCATCAACGAGGGACCCACAAACAATCAATTTGTCGACATTTGTTTACGCCGAGACGGTTCTTGTGTGGATGGGGGACACGAAACGCGGACAGTGTCCTCTGACATGCAACGCCACCGAAACAGGCGTCACGCGGACACTCGACATCCGTCGATAGCTGTGGAGAGACATCGACGCGCCAATCGCGGGCCACCGACGGCGCGTAACCGACTGGTCGTCGCCGTCCTCCTGTGTCTCCCCCTTACCCACGAGCAGACACCGCTATTGGCTCGGATTGGCGGCGGTTTTCTTCGGAGCCTACTACGGAAAAGGACTACATGAAAAACTACGAGTGATACGCACGGCTATCAGTTGGTAACACCCTGTCGTTCGAAGACCCCTCCCACTCAACGATGAAACAGTACCCATCCGTTCCGACCGTCGATACGGCACCCGATTCCCTACTCGAACGCGGCCACCTCTGGATTCAGGAAAAAATCGACGGGGTCGGTGTTCGCTTCCAACTGCAAGATTCAGGCATGATTCGACTCGGCGACAGCGAACGGGTGTTCAAAGCCGACGACGTGCCACCGTCCTATCACCATATACTGCGCCACCTCCGCGAAAAGCTCAACCGAGAGGCACTGCACGCCGCCGTCGGGGATGTCGAGTCCGTCGTCTTCTTCGGGGACGCGACGGTCAAACGGACCATCGACTACGATTGGGAGCGCACGCCTTCATTTCTCGGGTACGACGTGTGGTTCGCCGACGAGGAACGATTTCTCCCGCCGGACGCCGTCGAAAAGGTGTACGAGATGCTGGGATTACACCCCGTGAACGCCTTCCAGAAGGAACTCCGGGCGGTCGATTTCGACCCGGATTCCTACGAAATCCCGGCGTCGAACTGGTACGACGGCCCGGCGGCGGGCGTCGTCCTTCGGAACAAAACCGGCGACAGGGCGGAACTGAGCCGGGAGTTCGAAGCGGAAGACGAGGCGACTCCCGTTGAGGGGTCCGCCGAGTTGGCCGACGAACTCGGAACCGACCGGCGATTTCGACGCGTTGCAACTCGACTCGAATCACAGGGACGACCCGTTACCGTCGATACCCTCTACGAGCGCGTGTTCGAGGATATCGCCCGGGAGGAAAACGACCGTCTGTTTCAGGGGAGGGGGAGTTTCGACGTCGGGGAGTTTCGTTCGCAACTCGCCGCGCTCACCAGTGAGTTCGTGGCAGACCGGTCGACGTAGGCGTCCCGGAATCCGTCGTCGTCGTGACGAACCCGCTGTAATCGAGCGTTGCGAGGTAGACCGTCCCGTGGTAGCGGACGAGCCACATCCCACCCGAGTCCCTCCGCTCGATAGGGGAATGCGTGCGGAAGCGGTCACTGAGGGACTCGAACGCGTCGTTGGCACCATCCTCGGTGAGATAACCGCGACTGTCGATCGCTTTTTTCACGATATCCCGTTCGTCGTCGGGCAGGTTCGAGAGTGTGAACGACTGTGACCGTTCGAGTTGCTGTGCGTACTCCGCCGAACTGTCCGCGATTTTCCTCGCCGTGTAACGGAAGGTGAACACCGTCACGGGTCGTGATTTTTTCACCGTGAGTGGGTATCGCGTTCCGTCGTAGACGACGATGTCGTACTGTTGGCCCCCGAGGAGTGCGGACTTCGAGCGGTTCGTGGTGGAGTAATGGGCGTCGATTCCGATGTCGTTTCCATCGACACGTCGGGAAGTCGCCGTCGGAAACAACGGTGCGAGCGCATGCTGGTCGGGAGTGGGCAGTCTGTCGTACTCGATGGCGGTTCCGTTCGTGTCGGAGGCGTTGTAGTCGATTTCGATGGCGACGGCCGTCTCCGTGTGCTGGCCGACCGTCGACCGGCTGAGGTTGTAGTAGCGGCCGTGATACACGAACGGGTAACCAGCATCGACCGCAGGTGGTGCCCCGTCTGCAGTAACGGAGCCGTTTTCTATCGCTTCGTGGGCAACCCCCTCGAACGTCGAACCGCCAGCATCCGAGATGTTCCTGCTCATTTGATGAGCCAGTCGTTCGTCGGTCATCGACCGCATGTCGAGGGACCCTGTCTCCATCGGGAGAAAACAGCCCGCGAGCGAGGCAACCACGATGAGGAGGACGGAAAACAATCGTCGCATGACCGGAATTATTCGACGCCTTATGAATACTTTCTGATTTTAAATCCGGGTAAAAATCGAATGCCGGATGACGGACCGCTATCGCGTGATTTCCATCCCCAGTGCTTCCCCGGCGACCGTCCAATCCTCGTCCCCGAGGCTGTAGTGGCGGACTTCGGGCGTCGTCCACGACCCGTCCACACAGACGGCACTGATTTCACACCGGCGAATCCGCTCGTGTCTCGGTTCGATTTCGAGTCGGAAGCGGTCGTCGGGCATGTAGTCGATGGGGCTGGCCGGGCCTTCGAACGCCTCCCCGTCGGTGAGTTCGATTCGGACGTGGTTCCCCAGCGTCACGATTTCCAGTGTTTCGGTGAACGATTCCATCGCAAGCGCGTACATGCGACGGACGCGAGTAAACGTTGCGATTTTATCCCTATTATTCATTATATTTGTCGTGGGGTGACATACGAACCTTGATTACGCCGGGACGAACAGGTTCGGGAAATGAGCGACGGGGAGACGAACATCCGGGCGCTTTCCGAAACGACGATTCAGCGCATCGCGGCGGGGGAAGTGGTCGAGCGACCGGCCTCGGTGGTGAAGGAGTTGGTCGAGAACAGCCTCGACGCGGACGCTTCGCGGATTTCCGTGCGGGTCGATGGCGGGGGAACGGACGGAATCGTCATCACGGACGACGGCACCGGAATGAGCAGGGAAGACGTGCAGGTCGCCGTCGAGGAGCACACGACGAGCAAGATTCGGGACATCGACGACCTCGAAGCGGGCGTCGCCACCCTCGGCTTTCGCGGCGAGGCGTTGTACACCATCGGCGGGGTCTCCCGCACCAAAATCCGGACGAAACCCAGAGGCGGGGACACGGGCGCCGAACTCCGTCTCGTCGGTGGCGATGTCGAAGCGGTCGGTCCCGCCGGTTGTCCCGAGGGGACGACCATCGAAGTGGCGGACCTCTTCTTCAACACCCCGGCGCGCCGGAAGTACCTGAAGACCGATTCTACCGAGTTCGCACACGTCAACCGCGTCGTCACGCAGTACGCGTTGGCGAACCCCGACGTGGCGTTCTCGCTGGAACACGACGGCAGGGACGTGTTCTCCACGACCGGGCAAGGGAACCTCCAGTCCACGATTCTCTCGGTGTACGGACGGGAGGTTGCCACCGCCATGATATCGGTGGAGGGGGACGGCGACGTCGGCGTGTCGGGACACGTCAGCCATCCCGAAACCACCCGGAGCACCCGCGAGTACGTCGCAACGTACGTCAACGGGCGGTACGTCCGCTCCGCAGTCGTCCGGGAAGCCATCCTCGACGCGTACGGCAACCAACTCGCGCCGGACCGCTACCCGTTCGCCGTCCTGTTTCTCGACGTGCCGGGCGACGCCGTGGACGTAAACGTCCACCCCCGGAAAATGGAGGTTCGGTTCGGCGACGAGGGACGCGTCAAAACGGCGGTTCGTGACGCAGTGGAGGACGCCCTCCTCGGGGAGGGATTGATTCGTTCGTCCGCCCCACGCGGGCGCTCCGCTCCCGACGAGGCGGACGTGACGCCCGAATCCGTGCAGTCGAACTTGGAGGAGGAAACCGTGGAATCGGCAGACGCCGGTTCCACGGCGCAAGGAGACCGGGAAACGAGCAGTACAGAATCCTCTCGTTCGACGGCATCCGGTTCGACATCCTCCCGTCCGGCGGCTAACCGGTCGGCGGCGAGTTCCTCGCCGCCGACCGGAGCGGGACGAACAAGGCGAACGGAGTCCGACCGGTCGGACTCCGTTCGCTCCGCATCCGCAGCGAACGCCGAATCGGATTTCGAAAGCAGTGATTCGAAATCGAGCGGAACCGAATCAGCAGTTAGCAACCGAACCGCAACCGCCGACGGAACCGACACCGACTCCCGACCGAAGCACACGGACACGTCCCCGAAACCCGAAGCGGAACGGAAGTTCCGCACAGCGACGGAGGCGGCGACGCTTTCCAGTTCGACCAGCGAGGACGGAAACCAACGCGAGTTCGAACGACTGCCGAGCATGCGAATTCTCGGCCAACTACACGAGACGTACGTCATCGCCGAATCGGCGGACGGACTGATACTCATCGACCAGCACGCCGCCGACGAACGCGTCAACTACGAACGACTCTGTCGGCAGTTCGCGGGTGACACGACGACACAGGTCCTCGCCTCATCGGTCGAACTCGAACTGACAGCGGCGGAGGCGGCGCTGTTCGAGGAGTATCAGGAAGCGCTGGCGCGGTTGGGCTTTCACGCCGCGCTCGTGGACGAGAGGACGGTGGAAGTGACGACGGTTCCCGCCGTCTTCGAGAAGACGCTTTCCCCCGACCTGCTCCGGGACGTGTTGAGCGAGTTCATCGCGACGGAATCCGACGAACGAGACGGGAACTCGGCGGAAGCGGTCGCCGACGAACTCATCTCGGATTTGGCGTGTTACCCGTCGATAACCGGCAACACGTCGCTTCGGGAGGGGGACGTGGTGAGTCTGCTTACTGCACTAGACGACTGTGAAAACCCCTACGCCTGTCCGCACGGACGGCCCGTCGTCATCGAATTGAACCGGGGGGAAATCGAGGACCGATTCGAGCGTGATTATCCGGGTCACGCCGGCCGACGCGCCGAGTGAAATTTGTGACGGGTCTTTTTTCCGACTCATAAGGATAACATTCATATCGGCTGGCCGAATGGAGTCACGATATGGCACGCGGGACGAGTCAGGGAGGGCTCACCGACGCAATACGGTACGATATCGCACAGTTACACACCGGATGGATGGCGCTGTTTTTCCCGCGACAGAGACAGCAGGCTCATTCGGTTCTCGGAAAATGGCAGCCACAGAGCACGTCCGGCAAAGTAGCCTACAGCGGATGGAGCGTCGTCGGGGCGATAATCGTCGCGGTGTTGTACCCGTTCGTCCTGTTCGGCTTCGCGGCACGGTACTACACGAGCCGCATCGACCGCACGGCGGCGAGTTTGGGTGTGTTGGGCGTCATCCTGCTCTCGGTGGTCGTCTGGGGCGGACTGGCGGCACTCGCGAGATATCGTTTCTCGACGGAGGGGTTCTACGCCGTCGCGGCCGCCGGTGGCGTCGCAACCGTCGCGGCAGTGCTGGCGTATCTCACCAGCCGATACGGCGGTCGGATAACGACGGTGCTGTTCGCCTACCCGTTCGGCATGACGGCAATCTTCCTGCCGCCAGTCGTCGCCGCACTGTACTCGCCGACGCTCTCGAACGTGATATTCCCGAACAGCACGAATCTCGCGGTGTGGTTGCTCGACAACGTCCTCACCTATCACGGCATCAACGAGGTGCTACGGGAACGATTCGACCTCGAAGGACTCGCCTACGTCGGCATGTGGTTCGGTATCGCCGTGCCGATCGGTTGGATACTCGGGTTCTTAGTCTCGCTGGCGAATCTCATGCGCCCGAAATCGACATAACGCTTTTCGTCCGCTCGCCGAACGGTTCGGTATGGAGTTCGACACAACCACGACGGCAATCGGCTTTCTCGTCCTGTTCCTCATCATCGCAGTCGGAACGTTCATGAGTCCGATGTCCACAGGAACGGTGACGATGGTGCTCGGGGGTTTGGCCGTTTTCGGCGTCCTGACGCTCGCACTCGGCGTGAAACACGGCGAATACCGTGCGACACGATAATTTCGGGACTCACTCCGCGTGCCCGACGGCGAGGATGTGATTCGAGAGGTCCGCGATGGTCGGGTCTTCCCGAAGCGTTCGAACGGCGTGTGCCACGGTTTCCTGTGCGTCCGCGTCGATTTCTTCCAGGTTCGCCCCGAAGTTCGACGCCGGCCCTTCGAGTCCGGCGACGGTTTCGACGGCGATTCCGTGGCGTTCCAGCAAGTCGGCGGAGTTCGTCGGCGCGGAAGAAATAACACTCCACGAAGGACGGGTCCTCGCCCTCGTACTTTTCGGCGAGTTCGGGCGAGTACGTCGCCGTCTCGATGAGTTCGGGGAGTTGCCGAACGCCCGCTTCGAAGTGCGGGGCGCTCTTGATGAGGTTCTGGACGACGGCGACGAATCCCATCACGGAGACGAAAACGGGCGCGTCGGGTCGCGAAACGCGTCGGAGTTCCCGAACCGTCGCGTTCCGTTCGTTGGCGTCGATGACGTGCGACAGCGGTCCGCCGAGACAGAGCGTCGCGTCGAACGCGTCGTCGGGGAAGGGCAACTCGCGAATGTCGCCTCGCTGGACCGTCACCCGTCCACCGAGGTCACGCTCCGCGATGCGCCGTTTTGCGATGGCGACCTGTTCCGCCGAGAGGTCCAACAGGGTCACGTCGTATCCGCGCTCGGCCAACCAAATCGAATACCGTCCCGCGGCCCCGCCGGCGTCGAGGATGTGCCCGGATTCGGGAAGGTGTCGTTCGAGATAGTCGATGGTGTTCTCGAATTCGAGGGAGTTTTTGAACGATTCGCCGAGACGCTCCCACTCATCCTCGCCGAGCCGGTCGTAGTAGTTCGCGGGGTCGATTCGGTCCCGAGGGTTGTTCGTCATTCGAGGTGTCGATTGAGTGAATTGATATAAAGGGGTTGTTGTGTATTGGTACCACGCACCGCCGACGGGGGCGAATTGGCGACGACACGACCACAGGAGGTCGGCATTCTACACAAACGCCAGAAACGACCAGTGACACAACCGCGAAAACCAGCATCACTCTCCGGAAAATCTCCGATTTTCCGGGCCGACGACTGAATGGAGACGACGACTCGCGCCGCGAGTCAGCTCGTCGAAATGAAGGAGGAGCGCTTTTGATGAACCTTTTACAGGAAGACAGCCAGTTCGCGAACGACGCCGACCGGCGTCGTTCCTGACCGCGACCGTCGTAAAAGGTTCTTTTACATGTAACCGAGGTCACGCAGGCGTTCCATCAGGTCCTCTTTGTCCTGTGCGCGGCCTGCGCGCTCGGTGGTGTTCTCCATGTCCTGCAACCAAGCCGGTTCCTGGTCGCTCTTCTGGGTGCTGACTTCGCTGCCGAGCGAGCGGAATCCTTCGAAGTACTTGGGCGAGACGGGGATGTCGTCCTGTTCGATTCCCTCCGGCAGGTCGTCGAATCCCTGCGGGACGTAGCCGTCGTCCGGGTAACCCTCGACGGTGTCCGGGACGACGAAGTACCAGAAGGCGTCCCAGACGGCGGGTTCGTCGAAGTGGAGAATGGGTTGAATGCGGTCGTGCGGCGGGTAGATTTCGGGGTCGTGACGCGGGCTGAAGAACGTCTCGTCGGCGCGGGCCTCCTGTTCGTCCCAGCGGACGCCGGAGATGACGCCGTCCACGTCGTACTCTTCGAGCGCGTCGTTGAGCGCGACGGTCTTCAGCAGGTGGTTGCCGACGTAGGTGTCGAGCAGGAACGGGAACGTGTCGTCCTCGTATTCGAGGAGGTCACGAACGTGGTGCTGGTTGTGCTCCGAGAGCTCGCCGATTTCGATGTCGTCGCCCGGTTCGAGCCCGTGTTCGTCCACGTAGCCGCCGACGTCCTCGTTGCGGGCGTAGATGACGTCGAGGTCCCACTCGTCGGCCCAGTGCTCCACGAAGTCGTGGATCTCCTGGAAGTGCTGGTAGTGGTCGATGAACACCGCCGGCGGGACTTCCAAGTCATAGCGCTCCGCGACTTCCTTGATGAAGTACAGCGTGAGCGTCGAGTCCTTCCCGCCGGTCCACATGACGGCGGGGTTTTCGTACTCTTCGAGACCCTTGCGGGTCACGTCGATGGCTTTCTCGATCTTGTCTTCGAGCGAAGGGTAATCCTCGGGATTCTCTCCTTCGCCGTCCGTGTAGTCTACGTCGAGATAGTCGGGGAACTCGTTTGGCATGGCGTGTAATTACATATAATTAGGTCGCTAAAGTGCTTTTCGGCTCGGAATGAGGAATCGTTTAGGAAATGAACGGGGCAAATTCGAACGAATCGTGAAACGATACACTGGGCGAGGAACCAAAAAACCAGTTGCTTGTGAACGGTACGAAGAAACGGAGAAATCGGGTCGGTCGGATTAGCTGATGAACTTGTTGTCGCGCCAGTTCACGCCACTGGACGACGAATTTTCCTTGCGCGGCCCTTCGACGACTTCGATGGACGCCGGTCGGTCGTCACCATCGACGATGCGGGTGGCTTCGAGTTCGCCACCGACTTCGGCGATGGCGGTCAGCGTACCCTTTTCGGCCTTTCGAGCGATAGTACAGAGTACTTTGAACATCGGGTACTGTACCGCGGTGTTCTGGAGCACCGTCTCGCGGTCCCCTTTGAACGCGGCCATCTCGATGAGTTCGCCCGTCGGTTCCTCCTCCTCCTCTTCCTCCGGCGTCCCCCATCGGGGTGCGTTGCGCCGCGCTTCCTCCTCCTCGGTGAAGACGCGCGTTTCCGAGACGCTGGCTTTGAGTTGGGCGGTGGGCGTGTACTTGCTGATACTTTCGTCCGTCGAGACCGCACTGATGATGAGTGTGTTGTTCCGGCGGGTGATATCGACGCTGTCGATTCCATCCGGTAGTTCGGGGTCGCTTTCGAAGTAGTCGTAAACGGTTTCAAGCGGCAATTCGAGCGTCGAATGTAGTCGGTATACCTGGCTCATTTGTAGTCGTGGGTTCCGTCTCCCGTCGGCAATACGTATATGTCTACGCGCCCCGTGCTTATAGGGTCTACTCTTTCGGTTGCATATGCAACCTGTGGAAAGACCTTACTCCGTTCGAAGTGTCGATTCGAGTTCATCTCGTTCTTCCATCTCGGCGAGGATATCGCTCCCGCCGATGAATTCGCCATCGACGTACGTCTGCGGAATCGTTTCCCAACCGCTGTGGCGCGAGAGCGCCTCGCGGTAGGCGTCCAAATTGTCGAGCGCGTTCACCGTCTCGAAGTCGTCGCCACGGTGCTTGTCGAGGAGTTCGACTGCGCGCATGGAGAACCCACACTGGGGCATGAGACGCGTTCCTTTCATGAAGAGAACGACGTCCTCCTCCTCGATAGCCGAATCGACCCGTTCCTCGACTTCCTCGGCGGATAGCTCTTCGCCGGGTGTGAAGGTCATACGCTTGCGTAGGTACCCACGCCGCAAAGAAGTTGCGCCCGCGTCACGACGTGCCGTTCACGGCGCGGTAACGAGCGAAGGAGGCTCGACGTTTTCGATGGCCGTCACCCGTGTACGGTCCAAAAAGTGGCACGCTGGCGACTGGACGGGTTCAGCCGATTACTCGTCGCTACCGACGCCGATGACCTGCACCAGCGAGTAGACGGGGACGCCGTTCAGTTCCTCGATGCCGCGTTTGTCGGCGAGGACGATGCAAGCGACCGGGTCACCGCCGCGGTCCTGGATGGCCTCGATGGTCTCGGTCATCGTCGTCCCGCTGGTGATGGTGTCGTCCACGACGTAGCACTCGCGGTTCCGAATCTGGGCGAAGTTGCGCGAGAAACTGCCGCCGTACTCGTCGATGTCGCCCTCGTCCCACTGGTGTTTGCGCGGCGCGTAGGTCCCGAGGTCGGTGTCGAGTTCGCGGGCCACGGTGGTCGCGAGCGGCGCGCCCGCTTTCTCGATACCGATGGTCAGATCGACTTCCTCGCCGTGTTTCGACAGCATATCGGCCATCGCCGCGCCGACGTGGGAGAGCCGGACGCTGTCGCGGCCGATGGCGCTCCAATCGACGTGGATGTCCTGCGGGCCGCCCGCGGGTTCGTGGGTCGGTGTACTGCCGCTCCGTTCGACCAGCCAACTGGCCGTCTCGCGCGACACGTTCAGTTCGTCAGCGATTTCTCCCTTCGAGAGGCCACGCTCCGCGAGTTCGGCCGCACTCTCGATGAGGTCGTCAACGTTCTTCATTGTCGTACAATTTTACCGCCGTCTTTATTGTCGTTTCGTCGTTCGCAAAAGCATCCTCTGCGCTTGACATGTCGTGTATTCCCGTAACGATATCGTCCAACAGCCACTCCGGGAGGCCCGAAAGCGTCCCGACTGCCGCCTCGAAATGCCGATAGCCGGAGTTGACGCTCCCGACCAGCGCCTTGTTGTGCATCACGAGTTCCCGATGGAGGGTCCCTCCGTCCACCTCGAACGTCCATTCGTCCGGCACGCCGAGCAGGGCGGCGACGCCGTTCGGCGCGAGCGCCTCGATGCTCTCGAAGGCGTGGGGCGCATAGCCCGTCGCCTCGAAGATGAAGTCCATCGGTTCGTAGGCGTCCGGAACCTCGGAGACGGGTGTCTTCCGCGAATCGACGTACGTCGCACCCAGTTCCTCGATGATGTCGATGGTCGCGTCGGGCCTGTCGCGGCGACCCAGACAGTACACCCGGTCGAACGATTCGCCGAGCATCGCCAGCGTGAGCAGGCCGAGCGACCCGTTGCCGAGGACGAGCGCGGTTTCCGGTTGCCAGTCGAACGCCGAGCGCGAAGCGTAGGCGTGTTCGATGGCCTTCTCCGCGATGCTGATGGGTTCGACCAGAAATCCCCATTCGGCGAGTTCGTCGGGGATGGGTAACAGGAACTCCTCGGGACTGGTGAAGTACTCGCTCATGAAGCCGTGGCCGCCGGTGATGCCGCGCTCGATGACGTCCTCCGGGGGGGCCATGTCCGGTTCGCCGCGCTCGAAGTACTCGGTCGGTCCGTCCGGAAGCGGGCGGCGAACGGTCGGGACGACGACGTCGCCCCGCTTGAACGCGGTGCCGTTCGGGTCTTCCACGACGCCGACGGCCTCGTGACCGAGGACGAGATGGTCGTCGTCTGCGGGAAAACCACCGTGATGCCCGGCGATGACTTCGTGGTCCGTTCCATCGACGCCGACCTGAAGCGTCCGTACCAGAACCTCCCCCGAGTCCGGTTCCGGTCGAGGTGTTTCGATTACTTCTGGCGCGCGTGCCCCGCGCCTGAGTGCGATTGCATGCATACTGCTCCCTTATCACTAGGTATTCAAAACATTTATTCTTTTCCGAGTAAAAAGTTCGAGTGCAGGAGGATGGCCGCGAGCACGGCGTTTCCGCTCACATCGAACCTGAACACCTGTCCGATACGTCGCTTTCGGTCATCCCGCTTTTTCGAATCGACGAGTCGCCACAACACCTGTTGTCCTGCACCTCGTGATTCGTGAGCATGCGCGCTGCACGACTCCACGAGTACACCGAAGCGATGGACGATGCGCTCACCATAGAGGATGTGGACCGCCCGTCGGCGACCGAACCGAACCACGTCGTCGTGGAAATCGAAGGTGCTGGCTGGTGTCGAACGGACAACCACGCCATCGAGGGTATGTGGGAGGAACAGATGGGCCAAACCCTTCCGATGACGCTCGGCCACGAGAACGCCGGAACCGTCGCGGAGACGGGTGACGACGTGACGTTGGTGTCGGAAGGAGACGCCGTGGTTTGCCATCCGGCGATGACCTGCGGCATCTGTCGCGCCTGCCGTCTGGGGCAGGACATGCACTGTGAGAACCTCGCCTTCCCCGGCCTCTCGACTGACGGCGGGTTCGCGGAATACCTCCTGACGAACGAGCGCGCCGTGATTCCCCTTCCGGAGGGGGTCGACCCCGCGGAAATCGCACCGCACGCGGACGCCGGAATCACGGCCTACCACGCGGTGAAAAAGGCGGCCCGCGAACTGAACCCCGGCGAACCCGCCGTCGTCGTCGGCGTCGGCGGACTCGGCCATATCGGACTGCAAGCGTTCCGATCGATGAGCGCCGCCGAAATCACGGCCATCGACGTGAAGGAAGAGGCGCTCTCGCTCGCCACCGACCTCGGCGCACACCACACCGTCAACTCCAGCGAGGAGGACGTCGCCGAACGGATGGACGCCCTCACCGACGGCGCGGGCGTCCAGCAGGTCATCGACTTCGTCGGTGCCGACGAGACGCTCGATTACGCCCCGAACGTGCTCGCGGGCGGCGGCGACCACCACGTCGTCGGCTACGGCGGCCACATCCACGAACCGGCCCAAGCGCTCGTGAACGGCGACTTCGCCTACCGGGGAACGCTCGTCGGCACCTATCCCGAACTCCAGGAACTCATGGCGCTCGTCGCGCGCGGCGACGTGAGTCTTCGCACCTCGCGGTACGCGTTGGAGGAAATCAACGAGGTCGCCGAAAAGCTGGAACACGGGGAAATCGAAGGACGGGCCGTCATCGTTCCCTGACCCTTACTTCGCCGACAGCAACCCGTTCGCCGGTTTCCGCCGACTCGTAAATCGCTTCGATGGTTCGCATATCGACCAGTCCGTGTCGGCCGTCGGGTTCCGGGTCCCGGTCCGACAGCAGGCAGTCGGCGAAGTAGTCGAACTCCTCCGCGATTCCTCGTTCACGGGTGCGACCGAGAACGCCGCCTCCGCGTCGCCCTGTTCGACCGTCAACTGGGCTTCCCCGAAGAACGCCGGGGAGAGCGTGAGTTTCCCCTCGGTTCCCACCACGCTGAACTCGACTCCCTTGCTGGGCGTACTGGCTGGCGATGCAGGCCGCCGTGACGCCGTTTTCGAACGCGACTTCGAACGAGACGTGTTGGTCCACCTCCGAAAAGTGTTCGTGTGGGCTTTTCGTCGTCCCCTGCGCGCTCGCGGGGTCCGAATCGAGGACGAATCTGGCCGTGTTCAGCGGGTATATACCGAGGTCGATGAGCGCCGACCCGCCCGCGAGGTCGGCGTCGAGTCGCCACTGGTTCGGGTCGGGCGAAATCATCTCGAAGACGTTCTGGCACATCGACCCCTCGACCAACGCGGGCGTGCCGATGAACCCCTCTCGAACGAGTTCACGCATCCGGCGGACGGCCGGGTTCGTGTGCATCCGATAGCCGACCATCAAGCGGAACGCCAGCCTCCTCGCACGACCTCGACCGACCGCTCGGCACGCGCCGCCGAGACTTCCATCGGTTTCTCACAGAGGACGGGTTTGCCGAGGTTCGCGGCCGTCTCCACGAACTCCAGATGGGTCGCGTTCGGCGTGGCGATGTACACCGCATCGTAGCTCTCGGCCCCCTCGCCGGCGTGGAACTCCTCGTAGCTCAGCGCACGGCGGGCACCCGTCTCCTCGCGGAGTCGAGCGGCTTTTCCGAGCGACCCGCTGACGAGTGCACCCACCTCACAGAGCGCACTTTCACGTAGGGCGGGAACGACGGCTTCCGTCGTGAACCAACCGAGACCGACCAGCGCGAAGCGGACTTTTCCTCCGGTTCTGTTATCGTCTGCCAATCGCGGCGGGTAAAATCCCCGAGGTGCTCTGCGAGTTCCATTCCCGAACGGAACGACGGTCAGTTGGTTAGCGTTTGGGGTCGTGTCTGTGACGAACAAGGGTGTTTGATAGTGCTGTGAGTTATCTGGCCCTTCATCGCAACTGCCGTTGTCGTAAAACCAATTTTTGAGTCGTTTCGTCGCGAGAATCACTCTCAGAACCCGGTGACGGATTCGAGCGTCGTGCTGGCGACTTCGGGATACTCCTCGACGCCGGCGAACAGAACGAGCCGCTCGCCGAGTCGTTGAACGCGTTCCTCCGTATCGTCGTCGGTGATTTCCCCGTTCTCGATGGTCGAACGGGCGTCCGGGATGCCGACTTCCACGGGGAGCGTCCACGCGTTCAGCGCGCGACAGACCGACCGCAGATGTTCGAGCGCCGGCGTCGGAAAGCCACACCCGGAGACGGCGAGCAGACCGACCGTCTTCCCCTCGAACTCCTCGAAGCCGCAGTAATCGAGGGCCGTCTTCAGCGGCGAGGAGTACGACCCGTGGTACATCGGCGTGGCGAGGAGCACCGCGTCGGCGTCACGAACTGTCTCCCGAAGCGCCTCGGCGTCGGGGGGCGTCGCCTCGTCCGTGTCGACCAAGGGGAGGTCGTACGTTCGCAAATCGACGAGCGTCGTCGTCGCGCCCATCGACTCCGTCGCGTCGAGCGCGGACCGGAGGGCAACTCGTGTTTCGCTTCCGGCGCGCAGGCTACCGCACAATCCCACGACGTGAATATCGAGTTCCATGCATCATCTACCGGAGAGAGCCACTAAAGCACTCGCTGAAACGCGGTTCAGTTGGGAAACATTTCATCTTCGATTGATGACTGGAACGGGAGCAGTATCGTAACCCGAACCCTACTCCCAGAGCGGATACAAATCGTCGCGCGGCGGGTCATGGTGATCTCTCGCCGTCCAACACGAGTTCGCCGTTTCCGTCCGCTTCGACGGCGCGGCCGATGACGGCGGCCGAAATCCCAACCGTCTCGAACCGCATCGAGTGCGTCATCGACCGACTCCTCGGGAACCGCCGCGAGGAGCGCCCCCGAGCCGAAGATTTCGAGCGGGTCTACGGACATCCTCTCACAGAGCGTTCGCGTCACGTCCCGGACCGGAACGTCGTCGCGTTCGACCGCCAGACGGACGCCGGATGCGTCCGCCATCTCCAACAGTCCGGTGACGACGCCGCCCTCCGTCGGGTCGTGCATGGCGTGAGCGTACTCGCGGAGGACGCGGGCATCCTCGGCCACGCTGATTTCCTCGAAGAACGATTCTCCCTCTTCGGCCGCCGAATCCACCCCGACTTCGTCGCGGAAGTCAGTGGCGAGGATGGCCGTCCCCTCGATTCCCGCACCCTTCGTCAACACGAGTCGGTCGCCCGGTTCCACCCCGCCGGTCGGGACGAACTCGTCCGCGAGGCCCATCGCGGTCATCGTGACCGTGGGCCGCGAGAGGTCGGGGGCGTACTCGGAGTGACCGCCGACGATGGCGACGCCGAGGTTCGTCGCCGCCTCGTCTATCTGTCGGGTGACGATGTCCAGCGTTTCGGGGTCGTCGTCGGGGAGAAACACCACGTTCGTCAGCCATCGCGGGTCGGCACCGGAGCAGGCTACGTCGTTGCAGGCGACGTTCACCGCCAGGGTGCCGAGTCGTTCGCGTGCCAACGAGAGCGGGTCGGAACTGACGACGAGGGTTTGGTCGCCGATTTCGATGGCGGCGGCGTCCTCGCCGTAACCGGGACCGACCAGCACGTCGTCGTCCTGTGCACCCGTGCGCGAGACGACGAGCGCGAGGTCGTCCGGGTCGAGTTTGCCGATCATGGCCCGAACTTTCGAGGGAGCCACAATGTGCGTTTCGTCGTCGGCCGCACCGGTCCCGTTCCGTACCGATTCCACTCCACACCGGTCCGTTTCCGCACTAGTCCTTTTGCCGCTCGCTGTCGTACCTCGTTCGGGGGAATCATGGCAGACAGAATGCAGACAGGACCGATTCTGATACTCGGGGAGGACGCACAGCGAACCAGCGGGCGCGACGCCCGCGAGATGAACGTCACCGCCGGACGGGCGGTTGCCGAGGCGGTACGCACCACGCTCGGCCCGCGCGGGATGGACAAGATGCTCGTCGATTCGATGGGCGACGTGGTCGTCACGAACGACGGGGTGACGATTCTCAAGGAGATGGAGATAGAGCATCCGGCGGCGACGATGATGGTCGAAGTCGCGGAGACGCAGGAGGACGAAACCGGCGACGGGACGACCACGGCGGTCATCCTCGCCGGCGACCTCCTGCGACGGGCGGAGGACCTGCTCGAACAGGGCGTCCATCCGACGACGGTCGCACGGGGGTATCGCCTCGCCAGCGAGGAGTCGTATCGACTGCTCGAAGCGGCATCCCATCCCGTCGAGGAGCGCGACCTCCTCACGGAGATCGCCCAGACCGCGATGACCGGGAAGGGTGCGGAAGCGGCCAGAGAAGCGCTTTCCGAACTCGTCGTGACGGCGGTTCGTGCCGTGAAGGACGACGAAGGCGAGGGAGACGGTAGTGGCGCAAACATCGACCTCTCGAACGTTACCGTGGAGACGGTGGTCGGGGGCGGTATCTCGGACTCGGACCTCGTGGAGGGCGTCGTCGTGGACAAGGAACGGGTGAACGACGACATGCCGTGGCGGGTAGAAGACGCCACCATCGCCTTGGTCGATACGCCCATCGAGGTACAGGAAACCGAGTCGGACACGGCGGTCAGCATCACTGACCCCGACCAGTTACAGGGGTTCCTCGACCGCGAGGAGGCCCAACTGCGCGAGATGGTCGAACGCATCACGGAGGCTGGCGCGAACGTCGTCTTCTGTGGGAAGGGCATCGACGACATGGCACAACATTTCCTCGCACGGGAAGGAGTCCTCGCCGTCCGCCGGACCAAGAAAGGCGACATGCAACACCTCGCACGGGCGACGGGCGGGCGCGTCGTCTCGAGTCTCGGTGACATCGACCCCGATGACCTCGGACACGCTGGAATCGTGGAGGAGCGCGACGTGGCCGGCGACACCCGGATTTTCGTGGAGGAGTGTGACAACCCGCAAAGCGTCACCCTGCTCCTGCGCGGCGGCACCGAACACGTCGTCGCGGAGGTCGAACGCGCGGTTCACGACAGTCTGGGCGTCGTCCGCGTCACCCTGTTGGACGGACAGGTCCTACCGGGCGGCGGCGCACCCGAAACCGCGCTCGCGCTCGGTCTGCGGGATTACGCGGACGGCGTCGGCGGTCGGGAGCAACTCGCCGTCGAGGCGTTCGCCGACGCGATGGAGGCGGTTCCCCGAACCCTCGCGGAGAACGCGGGAATCAGCCCCATCGACGGCGTGACCGACCTCCGCAGTCGTCACGACGCGGGCGAGGAAACCGTCGGCCTCGACGCGGAAACCGGCGAGGCCGTGGACATGCTCGACGCGGGCGTGGTCGAACCGCTTCGCGTCAAAACCCAAGCCATCCAGAGCGCGACGGACGTGGCCGAACTCCTCCTCCGCATCGACGACGTGATTTCGGCCGGCGACCTCGGCGGCGACGGAGAGTCGGAAGCGCCGGAGATGGGCGGCATGGGAGGGATGGGCGGCATGGGCGGTGCTATGTGAAATCGGCCGTTGACCGATTTTCATAAACCGGAGGCTTCGCCCGACGGAGACGGTGTAAGAGGGGTTTCGAAGAAACAGCGACCGTCGAGCGGGCAACTCCGCGAGACGAATCGACGGTGGAGGTTCGTCTCAGTCGTCCGTCTTCGCCGCGCCCGGCACGTCGGCCGTTCCGGCGTCGCCATCCGTCCAGACGCCGGTGCCGAAGTCGATGGCACCGTTCCACTTCGCGACGAGCGTCGTCACCGCGAGGTCGCCGGTGATGTTGTTCATCGTTCGGAGGCGGTCGAGAAGCGGGTCGACCCCCGCGACCATTGCGATGGGTGCCAGCGGCAGTCCGACCTGCTGGAACACGACGGTCATCATGATGAGACTCGCGCTGGGGACGCCTGCGGTGCCGATGCTGGCGAGGAGCGCGGTGAGCAGGACGCTCAGTTGCTGGGTGAGCGTCAGCGGTTGACCGACCACGTTCGCCGCGAAAACGGCGGCGATACCGAGGTACATCGCGGTCCCGTCCATGTTGATGGTCGCGCCGAGCGGGAGCGAAAAGCTGTACACTTCCTCGTCGATGCCGAGGTTTTCGTCCGCGTTGGACATCGTCACCGGGAGGGTACCGCTCGACGAACGAATGCTCAGTGCCGTCATCATCGCGTCACGGCTTCCTTCCACGAAGTCGAAGGGCGACTTCCGAACGAGTCCGACCAGGATGACGAGGAAGTAGACGACGGACATCTGGATGGCGATGGCGATGGCGAGTGCGGCACAGAGTTTGAACAGCGAGACGATGGCGTCGATACCGATCTCGCCGAAAAGGGCGGCCATCAGCGCGAACACGCCGATGACGCCGTACTCCATCACGCCCCAGACGATTTTGAACATCACCTCGGTACACACCTCGACGGCGTCGAAGATGGATTCGACACCGTCCGCCATGGTCGACCCCGGTTCCGCCTCGTCACGAACCACCGTCAACCCGACGCCGAAGAGGAGGGCGAAGAAGATGATACCGAGCATCTGTCCTTCGGCCATCGCGTGAATCGGATTCTCGGGGACGATGTTGAGAAGGACGTTCATCAGCGGCGGGGCTTTGCCGGGGTCGACGTGTGCGTTTTGGGGCAGTTCGATGCCGACGCCGGGGTCGATGAGGTTGGCCACGCCGAGACCGATGGCGATGGCTATCATCGTCGTGAGCAGATATATCACGACGACTTCCCCGCCTATCTTCCCGAGGTTCTTCGGTGAGAGGTGTCGTGCCGCCATCACGAGCGTGAACACGACGATGGGGACGATAACCATCTTCAGCAATCGAACGAAGAGGTCGCCGAGCGGTTGGAGGTTCTTCGCCGGTGGCCCGACGATGAGTCCGACGATGGAACCGAGGACGAACGCCGTCGCGATACGATAGATGATCGGTATCGACCGATAGCGTCGCCATGTCTGTCGTACAATTCCTTCCATACGTTTCGAGTACTTTTCGGAATCAATGTAAAGTTCGTTCGGTTCCTTTCCAGATAACGTTAGAAAATACCAATATGATTGGATACATGTTTCGTATTTTCAAACATTTTCGTCATATCGTTGGTTGCCATACGGACACGAGAGGTATATAATTCATTAGGTAGTGGATATTGTATTTGCAATTTATATTTTTACATTTATTTGGATGGCTGCGATGTACGGCGGAGTACAATCTCGGGAAAATCCGACCGTCGCGAGTTCAGTCGTCGTTCTCGAACCGTATCACGTCGATGTCGGTGCCGGTATCGGGGTCGCGCTGGGCGACGATGGAGAGCGTCTCGCGGGCGAGGGTTTCCACGTCGTCCAATCCGCGGTCTGCGTCGACGTCGACCCCTTCGAGGGGACCGAAGGCGACGGAAGCCCCGGTTCCGAGCGCGGTTACGTCGGAAGCGAGCACGAGACCGTCGCTTCCCACCTCGCGGAGGCCGACCTCCCCGTCCGAATCACGGCCCACGACCAGTCCGTCGAGCCCGAGTTCGCCCGTAAATCGCTCGCGATGCGTGCGATTCGGTCGATGTGGAGGGGTACCTCGGGGCGGTCGGGGTCGGTTCCGTCGTCCTCTATTTCGGTCCCGAATTCGGCGGTCGAACTCCTCCAATTCGGCAACATCGCAGGGGCGGCCGTGGCCGCATCCTCGTAATCGAACACGTAGTCGTACCTCGTCCGAGGAGACGGTATCGTCTCCCGTGGCTCGCCGGTCGCCCGCGAGGACGGCCCAATCGGCGGGTCGGATTCCAAGAACAGTTTGCAGTGGACGAGGCTCGGGACGAAGCCGAAAGAAGGGTCCTGCATGCAGGACAGTGCCGACTCAGGCCTTGGTGACGGGATGACGGCGGGTTCGGTAGACGCTCATCGAGGCGACCGAGAAGGCGATGACGAGCGCGACGACGGCGCTTGCAAGAGATGAACAGCGGGTAGTACCCCGTTATCTCGGTGAGACCCGCGAACAGGATTGGTCCGGCGGCGCGTCCCAGGGAGGGCGTGCTGTTGCGCAGGCTGGGTTCCCCGCCGCGCAGTCCCGTGGAGGCGGCGCGGCTGATGGCGGCGTCCACGGCGGGCATCGACAGGCCGAGACCCGCGCCGAGGACGAGCATCGTCACGCCGATGAAAACCGGCGAGGGTGCCAACCACGCGCCGAACAGGCCGACGGCGTAACAGGCGAACCCGGCGGCGATCGAGACCGTGTTCGACGTGTAGCGGGCGAACGAACCGTTTTTTGCGGAGACGATGACCGACGAAGCCCGCCACGGAGAGCAGGAGTCCGATGGCGAAGGCCGACATGCCGAAATCCCCGGCCAGCAGGAACGGCAGAATCGTGAGCACCGTGCCGAACAACAGCAATTGTGTCATACCGCCGCACCGTAGCAGACGAGCACATCGGGCCCTGCGGACGCTTGCGGCGCGGCGCAGGTAGGCGAGTCCCTGCGAGTCGCGTTCGTGGGCCGGTTCCTCCAGATGCCGAACCGCGTACAGCGCGAGCGGTAGGCGGAGCAGGTAGGCGAGGTAAGGGACGTTCCATCCGAAGGTCGCCAGCGCCCCACCCACGATAGGGAAGATACCGGCCCCGGCGAACAGCACCGCGTTGTTCATTCCGAGGACGGCGTTCCGTTGGGTCCCCTCGAACGAATCCCCGATGAGCGTGACGGTGGTGATGAAGATGCCGGCGGCGGCGGTGCCGCCGATGGTTCGCAGTACCAACACGGCCTCGTAACTCGGCGCGACGGAGATAGCGCCGCCCGAGATGCTGAACGCGACCGCCCCCAGATGAGAACGGCCCGCCTGCCGATTCGGTCGGCGAGCATGCCGATGAACGGCGACAACACGATTCCGGTCAGGAAGTAGGTGCTGATCAGCAGGCTAGCCTGTGCATCCGTGATTCCGAACGCGTCCCGGAACGCGGGCAGGGTCGGACTGATGAGCGGCACGCCGAGCGGCGCGAGGAGCGTCGCGGCGAGGACGATTTGCACCGTGGAAGATTTCCACGGCGACGTGGTCTCGTCGGCGTTCATGGATTATCCTCCGAACCGGACGAGGACGACGGTGCTGATGATGGCGATGGTGACGACGATGATGGTGATGACATGGCTCCCAACCCATGTGGCAATCTATACCACACTCGAGGGGAGAACAGGTACGTGGATAACCGCACCCCTGAAAATCGAAACGTCGAAACTCAGTCGACGTACGCGCCGACCAACTTCGCCTCGATTCGCTGGAGGCGCTCGCTGACGGTTCCCGTCGAAAGGTCGAGTCGCTCGGCGAGTTCCCGATGGGTCGTCTTCCGGGGAATCTCGTAGTACCCCTCGCGGACGGCGAGGTCGAAGAGCGTCTCCTGTCGCTCCGTAAGGATGGACGACAGTTTTCCCATGTCGGGTTCGTACTCGCCCATCCGTTCGAGTTTCAGGGTGATGCCGTCGGGAACGTCGCCCGCCGCGCGCCGAATCGCCTCGCTCGTCCCGAGTACGGTGAGTTGGAGGCCGCGTTCGTCGCCGGTGTCGATGTACTGCATCGGCCAGTCGAGGACGATTTCGTGTTCGCGGAGGATGGTGAGCAGGTCGTCGACCAACCCGGCGGTTCGACGCTGGAGGTACAGGACGCCGTGACCGTCCCCGCCCGCGATGTCGTATTCGATGACCTCCGGAGAATCGGACAACAGTTCCCGTGCCGTATCGAGGTCACCGTGAAGTTCCGCGAATTCGACGTATCGCCCCTCGTACACCGGCCCGACGTACCGGATGGTCTCGACGGTCAGGTCGTCGGTTCCCGAAAAGAGGTCGTCGACGGGGTGAACGTGCACGCCGTTCCCCCACGTTAGGACGATGGTCGCGTACCGCATACGACGCGATAGAACGCGGTAGTATATAAATCACCTAGGATGATGGGATATAGACATAGGCCGACGGAACGATTACTGGAGGACAAGCATGAGTAGCGACACACCCCCCGAAACCGGGGACACGCCACCGGGACCGGACGGACTGCCCATCGTCGGGACGCGACTGGATTTCATCCGCGACCCGTTCGGCTTCATGACCGAAAACGCCAGCAAGTACGGCGATATCGTTCACTGGGAGGAGCTCGACGGGCCGATGTATCAGCTCAACCACCCCGACTACATCGAGCAGGTGTTGGTCCAGAACAACCAGAACTACATCAAGGGCGAAGGGTTCCAACACATCCTCGGACCGGTGCTCGGAGAGGGTATCCTGAACAGCGAAGGTGCGGTCTGGCGGCGCAACCGTCACCTCATCCAACCGGCCTTTCACCCCTCGGAAATCCAGCGATACTCCACCATGATGACGGATTTCACCGAGGAGGAACTCGCCACGTGGGAGGACGGCGAGACGCGACTCGTCCACGAGGACATGATGGAGGTGACACTCAAAATCGTCGCGCGGGCGCTGTTCGGCGTCGATATCGACGACGAAGTCGCCACCATCGGGTCGGCGCTGGAGGAGTTCATGGTCGGCACCGAAAACCTCACCAACTTCATCCTGCCGCCGGGGATTCCGACGCCGTCCAGAATGCGAATCAAGGACGCACGGGAACGACTCGATTCCGTCGTGTATCGAATGATTCGGGAACGCCGAAACGACCCGACCGGAGAGGGCGTCATCTCGACGCTCCTCGATGCGACGGACGAGCACGACAACCACATGAGCGACGAACAGATCCGGGACGAAGTCGTCACGCTCCTGCTCGCGGGACACGAGACGACGGCGCTCTCGCTGACGCTCACGATGTACGCCCTCGCCCAGTACCCCGACGTGGAGAAACGGCTCGTCGCCGAACTGGACGAGGTGCTCGACGGCGAGACGCCGACGATGGCCGACCTTTCCGAGTTGACCTACACCGAGCAAGTCGTCAAGGAGTCGATGCGACTCTACCCGCCCGTACCCGGCATCGTCCGCGAACCCGTCAAACCCGATATCATCGGCGGCTACGAGATTCCGGCGGGTGCGACGGTGCAGATGAACCAGTGGGTCGTCCACCGCGACCAGCGCTGGTACGACGACCCCCTCGCGTTCCAACCCGAACGCTGGACGAAGGAGTTCGAAAAGTCGCTCCCGAAACTCGCGTACTTCCCGTTCGCGGCCGGTCCGCGGCGCTGTATCGGCGACCGCTTCGCCATGCTGGAGGCGCGACTCCTGCTCGCCACCATCTATCAGCAGTATCATATCGAACTCACGCCCGGTGCCGAACTGGACCTGATGGCGACGATTACGGCCCGACCGAAGAAGGAAATCCCGATGACGGTCCACCGGCGCTCGGACTGAGTTCACGGATTCACGCGATACCGAATCGAACTTTCTTCGTCACTGGAAAAGGTCATCCCGCCGACGGACACGCGGGACGCATACGAAATCCCGCCGGAGCGCGCCATCGTCCCGCCCTCCATGGCGGCCGACGTGGACGTATCGGAGTCGGGGGACGCCGACACGCCGTGGCGCGAAACCCACCCGTGGCTCGAAACGCGGTTGGAGCGACTGCGCGAGGCCGAAACGGGGTTCGAAACGGCGGGGTCGTTCGTCGGCAGTTCGGAGAACTGATGTACCGAGGGGTGCGACGGGAATGACGATGGACGACGGGACGCCACGGGCGACGTTCGACGCACAACTCGTTTCCGGCGATGTCGCGTTCGACGCACGGGACGTGCGTCTGCTCCGGGCGATAGACGAACACGGGTCGCTCAACGCGGCGGCGACCGCTCTCGGGCGGTCGTACGCGCACGCACAGCGCCGAGTCGTGACGTTGGAGGACGGATTCGGGCCGCTCGTTCGCCGCGAACGCGGCGGCACGAGCGGCGGCGGCAGTACGTTGACCGACGAGGCACGCCGACTTCTCCAACGATTCCGCCGACTCACGGCGGAATCGTCCGGCCTCGCCGAAGTCGACGAGACGGTTCTGGTCGGCACCGTCATCGAGCGGGACGGCGAGTTCGGCCTCGTGGACACCGACGTCGGCGTCGTGCGGGCGCTCGTTCCGACGGACACCGACGCGGTAGAGGTTTGCCTTCGCTCCGACGTGATAACCCTCTACAGTCCGGACGCCGCCCCGCAGGGCGACGACACGAGCGCTCGAAACCAGTTTTCGGGGACGGTTCGAACGGTCGAGGAAGGGGAACGAATCGCCCGCATCACCGTCGATGTCGGGGCCGAGACGCCGTTGCTCGCGCTCGTCACGATGACCAGCGTCGAGCGATTGGAGTTGGAACCCGGTCGGCCGGTCGTGGCTTCGTTCAAGGCGACGACGACGCGGGCGGTTCCAGCGGACTCCGAGAGCAGTCCGTAACTATTCGCTTTCGACTACCTCGGCACACACGTCCACGAGACGCTTCGCCGATTGGTTCCACGAGTACCGTTCCGCGACGGCCCGTCCTTGCTTCGAGAGCCGCGTCCGTAGCTCCGGCGACGTGACCGCCGTCGCTATCGCAGTCGCCAGTTCCTCGGGATTTTTCGGCGGGACGAGCAGTGCGGTCTGGCGGTCGATGGCGTACTCCGTAACACCATCGACCGACGTGGTGACAACGGGCGTGCCACAGGCCAGCGCCTCCATGTTGACCATGCCGAAACTCTCGTAGTGAGAGGGCGAACAGACGGCGTCCACAGCGGTGTAGAACCCCGGCAACTCGTTGTGGGCGACTTCTCCGACGATGGATACCGACGATTCCAACCCGCGTTCCGCGATGCACCGTTCCAGCGCCTCCTCGTCCCCACGGCCGACGACCGCCAGGTGAACGTCGGTTCCGGCGTCGCGTGCCGCCGCGACGGCGTCGATGAGGTCGAAGACGCCTTTCGATTCCACGAACCGACCAACGAACAGGGCCGTCGGTTCCTCGCGCTCGAAGGCGGGCGGCGCGTCGGGATGAAACAGGTCGGTATCGACACCGGGGTAGACGATGCCGTCCGGTTCGTGACCGATCTGCTCGACGAACTCCGCGCTCGTCTGCACCGAGTTCACGACCGAGTGGCTCTCCGACAGGAGTCCGTGGGCCGTCGTTCCGAGGCCGGTTCGTTCGAAGCCGTGGTACACGCGAACCACCGGGATGTCGAGGAGGTTCGAGAGTACGATGTCCTCCAGAAAATCGTGGGTCACGAGCACGTCGAGCGTGTCGTTCATCCGTCGTATCGTCCCGTCCCGTGCCGCGCCGAGCAGGGGGATGAGTTTCTCGGAGAGACTCGGGAGCACGTGGTTCGAGACGGACTCGAACGGGACGTCCCCCAACTGGACGATTTCCGCGTCCGTCGAGCGCATCTTCGGGGTCAACTCCCCGGACTCGGTGTAGAGGTAGGCCGACTGATGGGCGGCCAGCGCGTCGAGGAGTTCCTGAACGTACATCACGATGCCACCAGCGTCCCGCGTTCCAGCCTTCCGGTAGTACATCCCGATAGTCAACTCCGTCGCTCGCGCGTCGGTTTCCTGCCGTGCGCCGCTGTGGTCTGCGGTCGTTTCCGTTTCGGGATATCCGACGACACGCTGGGACGGTCGATTGCCACTGCTCATTTCCCGGTACGAGGGCGTCGTTGCACTTTGTTATGCGTCGTCGGAACCAACCACGAGACGGCGTTCAGGCAATCAACTGGTACCACAAAATCCGGACGGCGACCGCTACGATATCAACAGGAACACCGTGTCGTCGTGGTACGTCCCCCCTACACTCGAAAATACGTTCTCGAATTCAGTGCTCAGTAGCCCGCAAACAGCGTCTGAAGCCTGCTGAAATCGACGCAGTACCGTTTACCGTTGTAGGTGAAACAGTAGTCGTTCGAACCGGGTGCGGCTGCGTTCTTCGTTCCCTTCTTCATCGTCGGGTCGCTCGGCTTCGACTTTTTGGCCTTCTTGCTCCTCTTTTGTTTCTTGGCCTTCATGCCTTTCTTGGCCTTCTTTGACTTTTTCGACTTCTTGCCTTTCTTGCTCTTCTTTTGCTTCTTTGCCTTCTTCGATTTGCCGCCCTTTTTCGAGTTTCCGGTCGACGACGAGCCGGTTACAGCCTGCTTTGCGGTCGTCGGTGCGGCCTTCGGCGCTTCGTGCGACGGGTTGCTGCCGACGTTCGTCGTCTCGACGTTACCGATGAGGCCGCCTTTGACCTGCGAATCCTTGACCTTGAACGTCGTGTGCGCCGCGACGAGCGCGGAGGCAGCACCGTTCGTGTCCGCTTCGGTGCAGTCGATGTCGCAGTTCTCGAAGGTGACCACGTCGCTCGTCGTCCCGTAGCCGTCGTAGACGCCGCGGGAGTTCACGACGCCGCCGTTGATGGGATGGAGCGGCACGTCGTTCGTGTTGTAAATGACCGTGTTTTTCACCGTCGTGCCGTCCGTCGCGACGCGGAGGTGGCTGATGTTGTTGTTCTTCAGGAGACAGCCATCGAACGCCAACGTCCCGCCGCCGCCGCCGGATTTGGCCGCACCGCCCGCGTAAATCGCGTTGCCGGTCCAACCGTTCATCGTGACGCCGGTGATGTCGATGTGGCCCGCAAAGGACATCGGAATCCCGATAGCGCCCTTCCGAACCATGTCACCGGAGACGCCGTCACCCATATAGACGTGCTCGATGGTCCCGGTTCCCGACGCCGTGATGAGGTTCGGATAGCCGCCGAGGTTCTTCCCCGGCGGGTGGGGACCGCTCACGTCGGACGCGCCGCTGAACCCGACGTTGCGAATCGTCCAGTCGGACCCGCTCGCGATGATACGGACGTCCGCGCCCGGTGCGCTGATGTCGATGAGTTTGTTTTCGAACGTCTCGCCGCTCCCGACGGTGAACTGCTTTGCCGTGTTCGCGGGAATCGTAACCGTCTCGTACTCTTTTGCCGTGCCGAGACCGGTTGCCGCGCCAGCACCAGTGGCCGCAACCGCGGCGGTACCGGTCAGTTTCAGATACGAACGGCGGTCGAACGAACCGCCGGCCGCTTCGCTATCGTCGTTTGTCGTGCTGCAATCGCGTGCCATGCGGTCTTCAATGCAAAGAGATTGATTAATATTCTTTCGGTGTTACCGTACACACCTCAATCGTCGTGAAGGTCACAACGAAATCCACTATCGACTGAAAATATAATGACCGTTGTTCACACGCCTCGGCCGTTGGAAAACCGGACCAGCGGGATGAGAGTGATTACTCCGGCGTACGGCGTCCATAACAAAGCCACTCGGCCCGTTTGATTCTCTCACCGTGACCCCGAGAACGCAACGAAGCCGCGAGCGGTTCGCTCGCCTGCAGAACGCATCCAGTCCTTTCCCGTATGGCGACGAGTGAGAATCACCTCTCGAAACTGCTGTCGAGTTCGGTCCTCATCGTCGTCGGTGTCGTCGTCGCGTCAGTTGGCCGGTTAATCGAGCGGATGCTCGTCGCCCGTTGGTTCTCACCTCAACTGTACGGCGAGATGACCATCGCACTCGCCGTTATGACCATCGGAGCAACCGTCTCGCTCGTCGGTCTGAACGACGGCATCCCGCGATTCGTCTCCCGCTACGACGACGACCGGGACGTACGCGGTGTGTGGCTGTTCGGACTGGGATTCTCGCTCCTGGTCAGTGTCGTCGTCTCCCTCGTCCTCTACCTGAACATCGACCGCATCACGGTCGCGCTGTTCGAGACGAGCACCGCGACCGACCTGCTCCGCTTGTTCGTCCTGACGATTCCGGTCAGCGTCGGTGTGACCGTCGGCGTGAGCGCGCTCCGCGGCATGGAGAACACGCGCTACAAACTGTACACGAAGGATTTGCTGTACCCCTGTCTCCGCATCCTCCTCCTCGTCGCGCTGGTCGCGGGGGGGTTCGACCTCGCTTCGGTCGGCTACGCGTATCTCGCCGCCACGCTCTGCACGCTCGTCGTGGTCTATCTCCTCTCGAACCGCCTCGTGTCACTCGTCGGTCCCGTGCGAACCCACACCCGCGAACTACTCTCCTACTCGGCCCCACTCATCGTGACGATGGTGCTCTCCATCCTGCTCACGCGGATGGACACCATCATGCTCGCCGAGTTTCGCACCTCGAACGAAGTCGGGGTCTACAACGCCGCCTATCCGCTGGCGAACAGCCTGCTCATGGTTATCTCCTCGTTCGGCTACCTCTACCTGCCGCTCACGTCCAGACTCGACGCCGACGGCGAGCGCGACGAAGTGACGGGCATCTACCGCATCACGACGAAGTGGATTTACGTCCTCACCTTCCCCGCGTTTCTGGTGTTCACCGTCTTCCCGGACGACGTCCTCTCGATTTTCTTCGGGTCGGGATACACGGGCGGTGCCATCGCCCTCGCAATCCTCTCGGTCGGCTTCTTCACCAGCGCGGCGGCGGGACGGAACCGGACGACGCTCGCCGCGCTCGGCCACACCAAAGCGATTCTGGGGGTCGATATTTTGACGCTCGCGCTCAACTTCGTCGCGAACCTCCTCCTGATTCCGACGTACGGCATCGTCGGTGCCGCTCTCGCCTCCTCCGGGGCGTACGTCGTCCGCAATCTCGCGCTCAATCTCGTGCTCTGGTGGCGGTGTGAAATCACGCCGTTCGCCTCGCACACGAACCGGACGTACGTCGTCTTACCGCTCGTCCTCTTTCCAGTCTCGTTCGTCGCCGCCCGTTGGCTGACGCTGACAGTCGTGGTGCTTCCGGTCTTTTTGGTCTGCACGGGACTCCTCGGCCTCGTCGCCGTCGCCGTCGCGGGTGGTCTCCAACCGGAAGACGGCGCGCTCATCGAATACGTCGAGAGCGCACTCGGAGTCGAGTTGCCCGCGGTCGGGCGCTACGTCTCCTGATATCGCGTCGAATCGTTGCCACTGCCGACAGGCTTTTTAGCTCCGTGACGTTACGAGATGCATGGTCGCACAGACGATTGATCGCGTTCCGCGAGAACAGTAGCCAACTCATTCTGACTAATGGAGGTACCACATGCTAGCCAGTAGCCACGCCCTCGCCCGAACGGGGCTCGACGCCGCCGCGTTGAAGCCCGCCGAGTGTGACGTACAGCGCGCACACGCCCTCCCGTTCGAAACGATTACCATCGACTACGAGGGGCGCGAGCACCTCCCCGAGAAGACGGTGCTCCGCGAACTGGCGGCGGAAAAAGACGTGCTGATGACGGTGCCGATTCGGGCCGACGGGTTCGACCCGCTCGGCGACGATTCGCTGTTCGACCGACTACCGGAAGCGGTCGGAACGGTGTTCGTCGCCGGGCATTCGGCGTACCTCGACGACGAGGAAAAACGCCGTGCGGTCGCGCCGCGTCTCGGCGCGGCGCTGGAGCGTGCACCGGATGCGTGGGTCGGGACTGAAGGAATCGAGCGAATCGCCACCGCGACGGGCGCGACGCAGTTCGAACTGCTGTCGCGTTCCACCGAGCGGGACGTTCGAGCGCTTCGCTCGGCCGGGTTCGACGGGACGGTTGCGGTGTACGCACCGACCGTCCTCACGGACGACGAGGACACGATTCTCGACTCGGTCGGCGCGTACGTCGCCCGACGACGGCCCGTGGCGAGAGCGCTCCCCGACGGAACGAACGCGGACGCCAGCGCCGACGGACGCGCGCGGCGCGTCCTGTCGGCGGCGAGCCGTGATTTCGCCCTCGTCGGGACCGAGACCGAAATCGGCGAGCAGGTAGAGGAACTGAAAACGGCCGGCGTGGACCTCGTGGTCGGCTATCCCGCCCGCGGCCTCGATTCGTTCCTCGGTCGATAACGATCGTCCACCCGTTTTTTTCGCCCATCGCCGCGACACCCAGTTTCAAATACTCCGGATGCAACCAACCCGTCATGAGTCGACTTGCAGAACACACGACGACCACGGCGGGCGAGGCGCTCGCCGACGTGGACGTCGCACTACTTCCGACGGGGAGCGTCGAGCAACACGGGCCTGCCCTGCCGCTCGGCACCGATTTCATGGCGGCACAGGCAGTTGCGGGAGAATCTCGACGAGCGCGAGAACGTCGTCGTCCTTCCGACGGTTCCGGTCGGGGTCAGCGAACACCACCGCCAGTTCGACGGCACCCTGTGGACCGACCCGACGACGTTCGAGAACTACGTCTCGGATATCGTCTCCAGCATCGCCAGCCACGGAGTACGGAAAGTCGTCATCGTGAACGGACACGGGGGCAACGACGGCGCGCTCCGACGCGTCGCACGGCGCGTCCGGCGCGAGGAAGTCGCTTACGCCGTCCCGTGGAACTGGTGGAGCGGCATCGGCGACGTGCTCGAAGACGAGTTCGGGATGGGCATCACGCACGCCGACGAAATCGAGACGAGCATGCTCCTCGAAGTCGCCGAAGAACTCGTCCGCGAGGCCGCGTTGGAGGAGGCCGAAGCGGGCGCGAACGACGCGTGGGGCGAGAACGTTCACGGCGCGAACATCGGGTTCGACACGGCCGACTTCTCCGAGAGCGGCGTCGTCGGCACGCCGACGCGAGGGTCGCGCGAGGCGGGCGAACGACTGCTCTCGACCGCCAGTGACGAACTCGCCGCGCTGGTCGAATGGCTCGCCGAGCGGAACATCTCCGACCTCTGGCCCGAGGCACACCGATGAAGGTCGGTATCGTCGGCGGCGGTGCGGTCGGCCTGACGGCCGCCCACGACCTCGCGGTCCGGGGGGCGGACGTGACGCTGTTCGAGAAGGGGGAGATTCCGAACGAGGGCGAGAGCACGCCACGAGCGGCGGGCGTGCTCTACGACGCCTTCGCCGCCCCCGAGGATGCCCACGTCGGGAAGCCGCGCAATCGAGCGGTTCCGCGAGTTTTCCGGAACCGGCGGGTTCGAGTTCGTGGAGACGCCCTACGTCTGGTTCGCCCGAACGGGCGACGAGAAACGCGCGGCGGCCATCCGCGAACAGGTGCCCCGGATGCGCGAACAGGGGCGAGACGTGGCGTTCATCCACGCTTCGGAGCTGAAAGAGCGGTTCCCGGCGTTGAACGTCGAGGATATCGGTGTCGCCGCGATCGCTCGCAACACCGGCCGTACCGACCCCGGAAGCTACGCCCGGATGATGGCGGCGAAAGCCGAGGAGGAAGGCGCGGAGATTCGAACCGAAACCCCGGTCCGGATTCGACTGGGCGAGGAGGGCGAATCGGACGACACGCCCCGAATCTTCACGGGGGGCGAGCGACGGTTCCGGCGAACCGTTCGACGCCATCGTCGTCGCGGCCGGGTCACACACGAAGCGCGTGTTCGCGGAGGCTGGAATCCCCGTCGCGCTCAAACCCTACCGGGTGCAGGCGCTCACCTGCGAGTTCGACGCCGACGCGCCGATGGTGTACGACGCCACCGACGGCTACTATCTGCGGCCACATCCCGAAGGGCTCCTCGCCGGGGACGGCACGGAGGAATTCGAAAGCGACCCGACCGACTGGAAACACGCGGGCGACGACGCGTTCGTCGCCGCGATGGAAGAACGCCTCGCCCACCGACTCGATTTCCGGGCGGCGGGAAACCGAATCGGACGGTGAACCCCCAAATCGAACGCGCGTGGGCGGGGCTGTGTACTGCAACGCCCGATTACGACCCCCTGCTCGGCGAACTGCGCCCGAACTGTTACGTCGCCGCTGGCTGGCAAGGTCACGGCTTCATGCGCTCCCCGGCGCTCGGGGAGGCAATTGCGAAGGACGTGCTCGGCGAGGGTGAAATTCCGGAGTTCGACCCCACACGTTTCACTGGCGACGAGGAGTTCGAAATCGTCGAAGGAATGGCCGTCGAGTAGCTCAGTTCGACTTCGGCACCGTCACCCGGAGCGTTCCGGAATCGGTCAACGTCGCCGTCGCTTCGTTCGCCTCCACCTTCGCATCCGACGGCAGTTCGACCTTCCCGTCGAGCGACATCCCTCGACCGGGGAACACCATGTCGAACCCGTCGTGGAAGTCGCGGAAGCGGTCGATTCGCACGAGGACGGCGTCCGTGACGAACCGGACTTGCACGTCGCTACCGGTCGCTCCCGCCGCGTCGAACACGACGAGGTAGGCGTCCTCGCTTTCGAGCAAGTCGGCGGGGATGGGGCGTGATTCCTGTACCTTGCTCGCGGCACGGCCGACCTTCGATGCGACGGCCGTTACGGTCGAGCGCCCGAGGTCGCGGAGCGTCATAGTTCGATAGCTTCGAGCGGATCGGTTTCGCCACAGTACGGGCACTGGAAATCCGCCACACTCACATCGTCCGGCATGTCGTAGGTGTAGTGCATCTCGAACATGTCCATCTCACAATCGTCGTCCGTACACTTGACCTCAAGCGTCGCAGGCATGGGGAGCGATACGTACCGAACGAAAATAAACGCGCGGACTTCGGCGAGGATTCGGGGAGATTCGACGGGCGGCGACAACGGCTAAGCGACTCGGCGGCGTCTCCCTACCGTTATGCCACCGGAACGCGTACTCGTGGCGGGAGCAACGGGACAGCAGGGCGGGGCCGTCGCGCGCCATCTCATGGAACGGGGGTCGAAGTCCACGCGCTGACCAGGGACGTGGGAAGCGACGCGGCCCGAGAACTGGACGAACGCGGTGCGGTCGTCGTGGAGGGCGACCTCGGGGAGAAAGCGTCGCTCGTGGACGCCGTGCGCGACGTGGACGGGGTCTACGGCGTCACCACATCGACGACTGGATTGGACGCGGAAATCGAACAGGGGACGAACCTCGGGGAGGTCGCCGCCGACCACGGCGTGGACCACTTCGTGTTCAGTTCGGTGTGGGGTGCGAACGAGGATTCGGGCGTTCCCTTCTTCGACACGAAAGCCACCATCGAGCGCCGACTGGCGGACCTCGACGTGCCGCTGACGGTCGTCCGACCGGCCTTCTTCATGCAGAATTTGGAGGGTATGCGCGACGACATCATGAACGAGACGCTTTCGATGGCGCTCGAACCGCGCGTCCCGCTGTACATGGTGGACGTGGACGACATCGGCGCAATCGTCGCCGAGGCCTTCGAGAACCGAGCGGAGTACGTCGGGAAGCGTATCGACCTCGCGGGCGACGAACTCACCCTGTCGGCGATGGCGGTTCGGCTATCGAGAGGAATCGGCATCGACGTGACCGCCGACCACGTTCCCATCGATGCCTTCGAAAAGCGGGCGGGCGAGGGGTACGCGGCGATGTATCGCTGGTTCAATCGCGGAGATGCACCCATCGACCTCGCCGGGTTGCGGTCGGACCACGACGTGGCGTTCACGCTGTTCGAGGAGTATCTGCGCGACCACGAGTGGACCGAATAGCCGGCCCACATCCCCAGCAACGTTTTGAGGGCGAACGTCGTGTCAAGT
Organism: uncultured haloarchaeon; assembly: GCA_963811185.1. Classification (GTDB taxonomy): domain Archaea; phylum Halobacteriota; class Halobacteria; order Halobacteriales; family Haladaptataceae; genus Haladaptatus. Next base: position 139,077 of record CAWEQN010000004.1, on the reverse strand, counting down.
GTATGGGTCGAACGTACGAGTTCGAAGGGGGTGAACCGTCGGTGCACGAGGATGCCCACGTCTGCCGGGAGGCGACGTTGGTCGGGGACGTGGCGGTCGAGGCCGACGCGAGCGTCTGGCCCGGTGCGATTCTACGAGGGGACGTTGCACCGGTGCGAATCGGCCGGGAATCACACATCGGGGACAACGCGGTGCTCCACGCATCGACCGTCGGCGACCGGGTGATGGTCGGCCACGGCGCGGTGCTGAACGAAGCCGAAATCGGGGACGGTTCCCTCGTCGGGTTTAACGCGACGATAAACACGGACGTGCACGTCGGCGAGCGGAGCATCGTCGCGGCGGGAACCGTCACGCTCGAAGCGGCGGACATCCCGCCGGAGTCGTTCGTTCGGGGAGTCCCCGCGCAGGTGACGCCGCTCGCGGAGACGACCATCGACGCGGTGGACATCTTCGAGTCGTACTCGTCCGGCGAATACACGGGGCTCGCCGAGCGTCACGAGGGGTTGTTCGAGTAGGGGCGAAACAGGCTAATAAACGTACTTGCAAACGCAACCCGTGCAGTGATTGAGGAGAGTCTCGAATATGAGTGATGAGCGACGAAACTAATGAACAAAACAGCTGAAGGATTTGCTGCCAAATCCGGGAGGGGGGACGCGGCGTCCGATACCCCGCTCCAGTTTGGAAACCGCGAATTGGTCCTCGTGTCGAACCGGGAACCGTATGTCCACGAGCGGCGGGACGGCGAGATTCAGGTTGTTCGACCGACTGGCGGTCTCACGTCGGCCCTCGACCCCATGATGGCGAGCACCGGCGGAACGTGGGTCGCGTGGGGAAGCGGTGACGGTGACGACGAGATGAGCGACGAGAACGGCTGTGTTCGGGTCCCACCGGAGTCCCCGTCGTACGATTTGAAGCGGGTCTCCCTCACGGACGAACAGGTGGAGAACTACTACTACGGCTACAGCAACCAGGTGCTCTGGCCGTTGTGTCACTCCGATACGGCCAAGATGACGCCGAAACCGGAGTTCTGGGAACATTATCAGGACGCAAACGAACGCTTTGCGAACGCGATACAGGACCAGGTGGACCCGTCGGAAGCCGTCATCTGGTTCCAGGATTACCACTTCGCGCTCGCACCGCGACGAATCCGGGAGGAGCTGCCCCGAGGCGTTCTGTATGCAGTTCTGGCACATCCCGTGGCCGTCGTGGGACGTGTTCCGAAGCTGTCCGGAACACGACGAACTCCTCGATGGACTGCTGGCAAACGACCTGCTCGGCTTCCACACCGACCGCTACTGTCGGAACTTCCTCGACTGCGTCTCACAGGCGTTCGACGCCGAGGTAAACCACGAGACCGGGTTGATTCGCTACGAGGGGCGCACGATTCGGGTCGAAGCGTTCCCGCTCGGCATCGACGCCGTCGAACGGCGTCGACTCGCGGGGTCGTCGGAGGCCGACGAAGCGTGGGAGTCGCTCCGCGAATCGTACCCCCTCACCGCCGACCGATTGGCCGTCGGAGTGGACCGACTCGACTACACGAAAGGAATCGAACAACGGCTCACCGCACTCGAACGGCTGTGGGAAAAATATCCCGAGTGGCGCGAAACGTTCACCTACGTCCAGAAGGCGAGCGAGAGCCGGAGCCAAATCGAGGATTATCAGCGCGTCAAGGAGAACGTGACGGGGGAAGTCGAGCGCATCAACGAGCGGTTCGGGACGGAGACGTGGACGCCGATAGTTTACATCGACGACCAACTGCCGTTGGCGGCGCTGGCGGCGCTGTATCGGGAATCGGACATGGTTCTCGTGAGTTCGCTCCGTGACGGGATGAACCTCGTTGCCAAGGAGTTCGTCGCCTCGCAGGTGGACGAACCCGGCGTGTTGGTTCTCAGCGAACTCGTCGGCGCACACGAGGAACTCGGCGAGTGGTCGCTGACCGTCCACCCGAACGACACCGAGGCGTTCGCGGACAGCATCAAGCGAGCCTTGGAGATGGAGGAGCCGGAGCGTGCGAACCGGATGAGCCGACTGCAAGCGTCGGTCGAGAAAAACGACATCGAGACGTGGAAAAACAACGTGCTTCGGAGTGCGAGCGAGGTTCTGAGTCGGAAGGAGACGGAGGGGCCAGTGCGACGAATCGGACGCGACGACGGAACGAACCGACGAATGAGCGACGAACCGAATCGGCTCCCGCGAATCGGGACACATCTCGACGTACTGCGTTCCCGACTGCGAACGGCGGATAACTTGTTCGTCTTCCTCGATTTCGACGGCACGCTCGCGCCGATAGCGGACGACCCGGACGAGGTGGAACTCCCCGAATGGACGAAGATTCGCCTGCAACGGCTGGCGAGCACGGCGGAGATACACGTCGCCATCATCAGCGGGCGCTCGCTCTCGGACGTTCGTGACCACGTCGGCGTGGACGGAATCGGCTACGCTGGCAATCACGGCCTCCAGTTGTTCGTGGAAGGGGGAACGACACGTCGAATCGGGTGCGGAATCCTCACGGGGGACGATACAGGAGATAGTCGGGACGCTCGAAGACCGACTGGACGATATCGACGACGCGTTCGTGGAGGACAAAGGGGTGACGGCGACGGTCCACTACCGGCAGGTCTCGGAGGACACCGAGGAAGAAGTCAAGAGTATCGTCGCCGACGTGGCGGAGGACGGCGACGTCAAGACGATGAACGGCAAGCAGGTGGTGGAGGTTCGGCCGGACGTCGAATGGGACAAGGGAATGGCGCTCGAATGGTTCCACGACCGATGCGAGTGGGACGAGAACGAAGTATGCTCGCTGTACGTCGGGGACGACGAAACCGACGAAGACGCGTTCACCTCGCTGGAAGAGGGGGACCTCGGAATCAAAGTGGGGCAAGCAAGGGATACGGAGACGGGAGGGGAAACGAGCGCATCGTATCGACTACCCGATATATCCGCGACGTCCCGACTGCTCGCGTGGCTCCGTGATTTCGGGGTCGAGTCGCTTACCGAGCGAGCAAGTCAGCCCGACAGTCCTCGGTTAGCCGACGGAGGCCGTCGCTGATTTCGACGGGATAGGACCCAGGGGAGCGCAAATCACGGCAATCGTCGGGGAGGCTTCGCCGTCGCTTTCCCGCCCGCTCGGCGATTGCACCGAGTCCGGAGGAGTCGGCGACGCGTTCCCCGTTCTCGTAGACGAACACCAGTTTGTCCTCGCCGGGTACCTCCTCGCCACGGAGCGCGAGTACGTCTTTTTGGTGCGTTCCGTCCCCATCGTCCGTGACCCTGTGAACGCTCTTCGCGCCGGGATACGTGACCTTTCCCGACGACAGTTTCATGCTCGGTCGCATCTCGCCGTCGCGCTCGATTTCGGTGAGTTTGTAGACGAGGTCGAGCGACGGGGCGTCACCGCTCGTCGTCAGTTCGGTGCCGGGACCGAACCCGGTTGCGACACCGCCCGCCTCAAGGAACTCCGCGATTTTGTACTCGTCCATGCTGGAGGAGACGAAGATGGGTCTGTCGCCGACGATTTCGGCGACTTCCTTCGAAAGGGAAACGAGGTCGCCGGAGTCGAGTCGCACGCCGACCTCGGCGTCGTGGTCGTCCGCCATCTCCATCGCCAGTTTCGCGCCGTCCACGGTGTCGTAGGTGTCCACGAGCAGAATCGTGTCCTCGTGATACTGGTCCAGAAACGCCTCGAAGGCATCGTGTTCGCTCTCGAAACTCTGAACCCACGAGTGGGCCATCGTCCCGTACACCGGGAGCGAAAACGCTTCCCCGGCCGAGACGAGCGACGTTCCGTCGAAGCCTCCGACCGCGGCGGCACGGGCGGCTTTCATTCCGGCGTCGGTGCCGTGGGCGCGTCGGGCACCGAAATCCACGAGCGACTGACCGTCGCCGTGGCGTTCGACCGCCTCGCGCATCCGGGCGGCTTTCGTCGCCACGAGGCTTTGAAAGCCGATTTGGTTCAACAACAGCGTCTCGAACAGTTGCGCTTGGAAGATGGGCGCGGTCACCTCCACGATGGGTTCGTCCGGGAACACTGGAGTCCCCTCCGGGAGCGCCCGCACGGTACCCGTGAACTCGAACTCCGCGAGTCGGGAGAGGAAGTCCTCTTCGAACCCCCGACCGGCGAGATAGGAAATCGCCCGCTCACCGAACGAGATGCTGTCGATGTAGGCCATCGCCTGTTCGAGTCCGGCCGCGAGGATGTACCCCCTTTCCGGCGGTAGTCGCCGGAAGAAGAGGCTGAACGTCGCTTGCGGGTCGTGGTCGGCGGCGTGATACCCCTGTAACATCGTCAACTCGTAGAGGTCGGTGAACAATCCCAGGTTTTCGGGCGTGACGTAGCCGAACCGCTCCGCTGGTTGGTTCCCCCCAGTCATAGACACCGACACGACGCCACGGCAGTAATAGTTGGGGGGCGACGGGACTCCACCCCGGCGAGAGGCGTTTATTCGTCGGGGTCCTATACGCCCCTATGAATTTGGAATCGCTCAAACCCGATTTCCTCACGCCGAACTGGCAATGTCACTCGTGCGGGAAAAAGTACTGGCGCAACCCTCGGCAGTGCCGCCGATGTCAAAACACCGTCTTCGACAAGATTCGGTAGCCGTCGGTAGTTACCCGGAACGCATCGCCGAAATAGTAGGCCACAGAGCAATAACTGTTTTGCAAGAAGTTATCGAATAGCATACTGATGCCGAGAGAAACAGCAGTGTCAGTGGGTGTACTCAGTCTCCACAACAGCAAGGAGACGAAAGCAATTTTGAACGCCGTCGAAGCGTTGGGCCACGACCCCATCTGGCTCCGGCGGGAGAACACATCGATCGAAATACAGGACGGGAACGTCGTTCTCGAACCCGACGTGGACGTCATCGCGAATCGGCTGTTGCTGTCGAAGACGGAAAACCCCGAGGAACTCCTCGGGCTCGCGAACCTGTACGAAAGCCTCGTTCCGACCCTGAACCCGCCGATGTCGGTCTTACGAGCGACGCATAAGTTCTCGGCGGCGGTTCGGTTGGCCGAGGAGGGGATTCCGGTCCCGGACGCCATCTTCGCGCTTTCCACGGACCGACTCAACGAAACCGTGGAATCGTACGGTTCCGAGGCCGTGTACAAGACTGCCATCGGGACACACGGCGGTGGGACGTGGAAAGTGGACCTGAGCACGCCCATCAGTTCGCGCGTCGGGAAGCGACAGGCGTTCATCCAACAACTCGTCGAACAGGACGGGGATGGACCGCACAGCGATCTGCGGGTGTACGTCGTCGGCGATTCCGTCGTCGGAGGGATGATTCGCTCGGCCCCCGACGAGGAGTGGCGGACGAACGTCGCGCTCGGCGGGAGCGTGAAAGCGGCGGGAGACGTCCTCACGGACGAAGTCGCACGAATCGCGCTCGATTCGGCACACGCCATCGGGCTCGACTACGCTGGGGTGGACCTCATCCGGGACCAGGACGACTGGTACGTCCTCGAAGTCAATCCGACTGCGGGGTTCAAGGGGTTCTTCGAAGCCACGGGTCACAGTCCGGCCCCGTACATCGCCCGTGCCGCCATCGAAGCGGGTGGCGGGAGCGTGGACGAGAACCGCGTCGGCGAACTGACGACGACGCTCGACGACTCCGTCCCGGACTGCAAGCCCGCGACGGGCCATCAACGACTGGACGAACAACCCACCATCGGCTACACCACCGAAGTCGTCATCAGCGGGACGACGGGGTCGCGCACCGTCGTCGCCAAATCCGACACGGGTGCGAGTCGGACGAGCATCGACACCGGCATCGCGGCCGACGTGGGTGCGGGGCCGATTCGGCGAATCTCGCGGGTCCGGTCCGGCAGTTCGAAATCGAGCCGAACCCGGCCAGTCGTGGACGTGGTCGTCGGCATCGCAGGAAACCATTACACGGTTTCCGCGAACGTCGAGGACAGGAGCCACATGAGCAACCCCGTCCTCCTCGGCCGCGACATCCTCGAACACTACCAGGTGGACATCAGCAAACGGGTGGACGAAACGGAGGGAGCCAGCGTCGAGGAGTGAAACGCGACACCGTCGAGAACCATCGAAGGAGTCCGAACAGCGATGTGAGCGGCTTCGGTCGGACCCGTTAGCTCCCGATAGTTCGAACCCCCCAAATACCGCCTCCCTCCCCGACCTTTATCCCGGAAAACGACCCACATCCAGTATGGAACGCTACGACGTCCTCTATCGGCTTTACGACGAGTTCGACGCGAAGACCCTTCGAGCGTATCAGGATTTCGTGGACGTGTTTCCACCGGTCGATTCCCGGGTCGCGCTGGAACACTGGCAGTCCGCGAGCGACGAGCTGGAGCGGCGGAAGGACGAAATACGGGGGGAGTTCGACGCGGGTGAAACGTACGCCGACGTGGCGGCCCACGCCACGCGCGACCAGTCGTTCACCGCGCTTGACCTCTACTCGAAGTACGGCCGGTCGGTGAACGCCTTGGTGCTGGACGTGGACGAGACGCTCCGCTCGGCGGGCGGGACGGACAACGAGATTCCGCGCGAAACGCTCAACCTACTCACCGAGTTCCACGAGAAAGGTGTGCCCATCGTCGTCTGTACGGGCCAGACGTTGGAGAACGTGAAGGGGTTCACCATTCAGGGACTCGGCAACGAAATCGTCCATTCCGGCACGGTAAGCATCGTCTACGAGGCGGGAACCGGCGTGTTCACGCCGGGCCACGGCGCGGAGACGAAGCGACTGCTGTTCGAGGAGTTGGACGACGAAATCCGGACCGTCTTCGACACGGTCCGCTCGGAAGTGCTCTCCTCGGCACCGGACGAACTCCGGCGGTGTACCCACTTGCAGGGGAACGAGTTCAACATCACGATGAAGCCGAACTTCGAGACGGGGAGTGCGCGGGCCGTGGAGGTCATCGACCACGCCATCGTCTACCAACTCGACTTGCTCGGCGAGACGGTGGTCACGGACGGGAGCGGCGACGGGAGCGAGTGGGCACGGGCGTACTACGCCGACAGCGACCCCGAAATCCGCGGCGTCCTCGAAGCGGCGGGCGGGATGCCCGACGCGGACGTGTCGGCGATTCCGGCGGACGTGCGGGACACCTTCGACCGAATCGACGTGGCCTACTACGAGGGTGACGCCGCCGAAATCGGCAGTCGGGAGTTGAACAAAGTGGTCGGCGTGGAGGCCGCGTTGGGCGTCCTCGGCGTGGATGACCCGTTCACGCTCGTGATGGGCGACAGCAAAAGTGACCTCCGCGTGATGCAGTGGGCCGAGGAGAACGACTGTGGTATCGGTGCCGCGCCGGAACACGCCTCTCGTGACGTGTTGAATCACGTGATGCAAACGGACGAACTCGTGTTCGACCGAGGGAAGGCGGGCGACGTGCTCCGAACGGTGTACGCGCTGAACCGTCTCGCTCGGTTGGGATAACTGACGGTTGCATTTGCAAGCGCAGCGCGTTTTCGTTCGGCGTCCGAAATCCAATTCATGGAAGAATGCCCAGTCTGCGGGACGGAACTGTACGTGAATCAGGAGAACGAGTTCGTTGCGCGCCATCTCGGCCAGCAGTATCGGTTCTGCTCGGACGAACATCGGGTGGAGTTCGAGGAAGCGCCGGGACAGTACGTCTGATACCGTCCACTGTTTTTCGCCACGGAGAAGGCAGAACGGGAGAGTCGCGACTGGGGAGCGTGAAGAGCGAGAGATGAGAAGAGTTCCGTTCGGGAAAAACGGACGGTCGAGGTTTTCCGGAGCGTCGTCAGGCGTGAACCTGTACGCGGACGGTTTCGCCCGCTTCGACGGGACTGTGAACCGAGAGCGGTTCGTGGTCGGATTCTCGGAAGAGGCTGGTATCCGAGCGAAGGCCGAATCCATCCACGATTCCGGCACGGACCTGCGAACCGTAGCGTTCGCCGAGTTTATCGACGACGTCCGCGACGGTTGCCTCGTCGGGGACTGCCACGCGTGCGTCGCGGGTTCCGGTGCGCGCGACCATCGGGCCGGTAAGCTTAACTGTGACGTTCATACTCACACATTGTCCCCCCTGTAACAAAAAGTTTACTCACTCTCGAAAAACCACTTCCGAGCTGATTTACCCCCCCCCCCCCCGGTCTGACGTCGTCCCTTTCTCGGAAAAGCGGAGGCTCGGTGAGATGCGACTGAAGGGCGTAAAGAGCGAGAAATAGAAGAGTTCCGTTGGGAAAAACGGAAGGAGTCGAGGTTTTCCGGAACGTCGTCAGGCGTGAACCTGTACGCGAACGGTTTCGCCCGCGTCGACGGGACTGTGAACCGAGAGCGGTTCGTGGTCGGATTCTCGGAAGAGGCTCGTGTCCGAGCGAAGGCCGAATCCATCCACGATTCCGGCACGGACCTGCGAGCCGTAGCGTTCGCCGAGTTTATCGACGACGTCCGCGACGGTTGCCTCGTCGGGAACTGCCACACGTGCGTCGCGGGTTCCGGTGCGCGCGACCATCGGGCCGGTAAGCTTAACTGTGACGTTCATACTCACACATTGTCCCCCCTGCAACAAAAAGTTTACTCACTCTCGAAAAACTGTTGTCGGGACGAATTTACTCGTTCTCCGGAGGAACCTCTGCCGAGACGAAACCGCTTATCTGGGCGGGGGACAAGCGTCCGAGTATGTCGCACGCACCAGAACCGGGAACGGACGACCCGCTTTCGCTACACGGCGTCGTTCCGCCCACGATTACGGCGTTTAACGAGGACGAGTCGGTGAACTACGAAGCCACGGCGGCCCACGCACAGTACGTCGTGGACGGCGGAGCACACGGCGTCTTCCCGCTCGGAACGAACGGCGAGTTCCCGCTGTTGACCGGCGAGGAGAAACGCAGCGTCGTTGAGGCGGTTACTGATACCGTGGATGACGCTCCGGTCATCGCGGGCGTCGGCGCGCCGAGCACGTACGAAACCATCCAGAACGCCGAGCACGCCGAATCGGTCGGCGCGGACGGCCTCGTCGTCATCACGCCGTACTACTATCCGCTCGACCACGACGCGGCGGTCGAACACTATCGTCGCGTCTGTGAGGCCGTCGATTTGCCGGTATACATCTACCACATCCCGAGCAAGACCGGCAACTCGCTGTCGCTCGACACGCTTTCTGACCTCGCCGAGATTCCGAACCTCGCCGGACTCAAGGATTCGAGCAAGGACGTGCCGTGGCTCGGACAGGCCATCGACGGCAATCCGGACCTCACGTTCCTCTCGGGGTCCGACTCGCTCATCCTCCCCGGACTCCAACTCGGCTGTACCGGAACGGTGAGCGCGGTCGCGAACGCGTTCCCGGAACTCATCGTTTCGCTCTACGACGCCTACGACGAGGGCGACGAGGAGCGCGCCCGCGAACTCCAGAGTCGGGTGTACGACGATACGGAGCGCGCTGAAAGGTGGCTCGTACATGGCCGGCGTGAAGACGACCCTCGACCTGCTCGATGTGGACTTCTCTCCCGGTCCGCTCCGAAGTCCGCTCCGGAAGATGAACGACGCCGACCGTGCGTCGCTCGAATCGGACCTCCGCTCGCTCGACGTGATCTGATTTTCCGTTCCGATTCCCTTTTAAACACGGATTTCCGAGAGTAGGCGGACCCTTACCGGGAGAGCGTATAACAGGGGGGCCGTCGTGCGTGGAACCATGATTCGGTCGCGCATTTTCGTCGTCGGGTTGGTTCTCCTCTGTGTCGTCGGGTGCCAGTGGCTTCGCCGGGCCGTCCTCCGCCTTCGCCCAGCAACCTGCACCGCACAAACGGCCACCACGGTCGATTCCTGTACGAAAATCACGAAACCCGGCCGCTACGTTTTGACGCACGACATCCACAACGGGAAAGCGGCCATCTCGACCGGTTGTGTCAAAATCCGCGCGAACGACGTGGTGTTCGACGGTCAGGGTCACACCTTGGATGGATACGGCGTCAGCGACACGAGCGGCGTCAACGTCGACGGCGCGTCGAACGTGACGGTTCGGAACTTCCGAACGAACGACTGGGACCATGGCGTGTACGTGGAAGACGCCTCGGGCGTGACGGTGCGCGACGTCGTTACCGTGAACAACGCCATCGGAATCGAGGTGAGCGGGTCGAACACTCGACTGGACAACAATACGGTTCGAGGTAACCTTCGCGGCGTCGTCCTCGCGGATTCGTGGGACGATACGCTGGTCGGGAATCGAATCCATCACAATCGCGCCATCGACATTTACGCGCCGGTGGCGTTGGTGCACGGTTTCGGCCTGCAGTTGAACGTCGGCCCGCCACTCGACCCCGACGAAGACGGTCGATACGAGGATGTGACCGGAAACGGGGAAATCGGCGTCTGGGACGCGGTGGCGTTCCCGGTCGTCGCCGCGGCCGACACGGTCGGACTCGCACATATGCCGGCACAACAACGGTCCGCGCTCGATTTCGACGGCGACGGGAACTTCGACGGGACGGACGTGCTGGCCTACGCCGGACTCACGCCTTCCGGATGACTTCCTTCGCCCAGTCCGGCCACTCCTTGCGTTCTTTTCCGTGAAACGTAGAATTCCCGGACATCGCTTTGAGCGCGCTCGCGTCCTCCTTGCTCCAGACCGCGCCGTCCTCGTGGAAGACGCCGTTGAGAATGCCGCGTTTGCGCTGGCTGAGCATGTAGGCAGGTTTGAGCATGAGCGACCAGAAGAAGTTGCCGACGCCGGAGTTCCGGATGATGGGTGCGAGCGAGGCGTAATCCGGCCCGCGCTGGGCCACGGAGACTTCCGTTTGCCCCCACCCGAAATCCGCGAGCCGTTGCCACTCGGTCAGCCAGACGGGCATATTGATGCTGCTGCGGAGTTCGTTCGCTTGCTGGAGGACGCCGCGATAGATGTCCTGTCGTGTTCGGGTAGTTGTAGTGAAATTGAATCACGTCGATACCCCAATCGTAGTAGTCGGTGGCGTTCGCGAAACTCGTCGCGCCGATAGTCAACGGCACGTCCCCGCGTCGTTCGCGAACGTATTCGAACATCGAGCGGGCGAACCGCTTCTTCCACGGTCGCCAACCGGGTTCGTTCATCACCTCGATGGCGAGCAGTCGCTCGTCGTCGCGGTAGCGGTTCGTCACCCACTCGGCGAACCGCTTCGGTCCGTCCCACAGGTTCGGGTTCCGCATGACGTGCTTTCCGGGCGACCAGACCGACGTCCCCGTCCACGGGTCGGTGTCGTAGAGGTTCTTCGGGACCGGCGGACGCCCCACACCTTCGAAGATGCCGAGGAGGACGCGGATATCGTGTTCGTGCGTCGTCGCCAGAAAGTGGTCGAGCGCCCGGCCGAACGAGTCGGGGTCCCGTTTCCACGCCTCGTAACTCAACCACGTTCGAATCGCGTTCAGGTCCAGTCGGTCGGCGAACCCCATGTCGCGCTCCGTGACGCCGCGGTCGTAGGTGTTCCACATTTGAAACGAGTTCATCGCGCGGGCGGGGAGATACATCGCACCACGGATGTCAACAGGGGGGCTCCCGATGTCGGCGACGCATCCGGAAAGCGAGACCGCAGACGCGACACCGGCGGCGAGGAACCCCCGTCTCGTGCACCGATATGTCATGAAACCGCCGACAACGGCCGAGCACCTGAAAGTAGTAGCCTTTTGGTTGACATTTCATGCGGTCGCCGTTTCGTGGAGGTTCGACCGCCATCGCCATCGTGCGAGCGGTCCCGGAACGTCCTCGATACAGCACTCCGGCCGTGAGATACGATCATATATCTGAGTGTTTCGGGCACCATCTCCGGATTAGCCGACGTATAACCGCACGCAAGCGTCGAGGTTATCGTGGTCCGAGTGCGTCATCATTGGTGTCCCAACAGACAGGAACGGTGGGCCTATCAGGGGGCGGAATGGGTTAACTGGTCAATAGTAAGGGTCACCGGTCACGAGGGGATAATCGAGATGCCTAAACAGCAGACCGCACCGCAGGTCGTCGGTTACTATCGACGTGGAAGATACGAACTTCGCGCGGAAGATTCGGTCCACGCGTGGATGAGCGCGGAAACTCCCGTGGACGTGCTCCAGTGATTCGCGCCAACGTGATTCAGTAATAACGGACGATACCACGTGAACTTTTATTGCGGGCGAAGTACCCGCCGGTATGGGACGCGATTACGCGACGCTGCACGACCCCAACGCAGAGTACACGATGCGCAACCTCTCCAACGAGACCATGGGTGCGACGGCATCCCGCGGGGAACGACGCGACATCGAGATAACGGACGTACAGACCACGATGATCGACGGGAACTTCCCGTGGACGCTCGTCCGCCTGTACACCGATGCCGGAATCGTCGGAACGGGTGAGGCTTACTGGGGTGCGGGTGTCCCCGAACTCATCGAGCGAATGAAGCCGTTCGTCATCGGCGAGAACCCGCTCGATATCGACCGACTGTTCGAACACCTCATCCAGAAGATGTCCGGTGAAGGGTCCGTCGAGGGAATCACCGTCACCGCCATCTCCGGCATCGAAATCGCGCTCCACGACCTCGCGGGCAAGATTCTCGACATTCCTGCCTACCAACTGCTCGGAGGCAAGTACCGCGACAAGGTTCGCGTCTACTGTGACTGTCACACCGCGAACGAGGCCGACCCCGAAGCGTGTGCCGACGAAGCCGAACGCGTCGTCGAGGAACTGGGCTACGACGCGCTCAAGTTCGACCTCGACGTGCCGTCCGGATTCGAAAAGGACCGCGCGAACCGCCACCTCCGCCCCGGCGAAATCCGACACAAAGCCGAAATCGTGGAGCGGGTCACCGAGCGCGTCAAAGACCGTGCAGACGTCGCGTTCGACTGCCACTGGACGTTCTCGGCCGGAAGTGCAAAACGTCTCGCCAAGGCCCTCGAAGAGTACGACGTGTGGTGGCTCGAAGACCCCGTGCCGCCGGAGAACCTCAAGGTGCAGGAGGAGGTCACGAAGTCCACCTCGACGCCCATCACCGTCGGTGAGAACCGCTACCGCGTCACCGAGGAGCGCCGCCTCATCGAGAACCTCGCCGTGGACATCATCGCGCCCGACCTGCCGAAAGTCGGCGGCATGCGCGAAACCCGCAAAATCGCGGACGTCGCAAACCAGTACTACGTCCCCGTCGCCATGCACAACGTCTCCTCGCCCATCGCGACGATGGCGAGCGCGCACGTCGGTACGGCCATCCCGAACTCGCTGGCGGTCGAATACCACTCCTACCAACTCGGCTGGTGGGAGGACCTCGTGGAGGAGGACGTCATCGAGGACGGTTACATCACGATTCCGGAGAAGCCCGGTCTCGGCCTGACGCTCGACATGGACGCCGTCGAGGAGCACATGGTCGAGGGCGAGGAGTTGTTCGACGAAGCGTAAGCTTCGTCGAGCCAGCGAATCTCCGATTTGAGTTGTTCGACGAGGCAGTAACCTCACCGAGTCAGCGAACCGATGATATAAAATTCCCAACGTATTCGGGACGGGTTACATTCGGCGGCTGGCATGTGAGCGACCAAAACGGACCTTCCCGACGCGAAATAGTTCTGCGGCGAGAGAGACCGCCCGCAGAGAGCGATTCGAGTCGGAAAACAAAGGATATGGACAAACGCTGGATACATATCCACGTATTGTTATCATCCACAACTGTTTTCACGTATTAATAGGCGCAAACTATAACCAAATTCAATACTTTCGAATATCCTATGCGCGCAACGAATCGGCGTGATTTCCTCAAGGCGACGACCGTCCTCGGCGCGACCCTTGCAGTCGGTGCGGAGTTCGCGGTACAGGCAAAAGGCACCGGCGAACCGAGTGGTTCGTGGACGACGTTCCGGGGTAATGCGGGGCGAACCGGGGCGACGACGGACAGCGGGCCGGACTCGAACGTACACACGGAATGGTCGTTCGATTTGAACGGTGGGATGGCCACCGTCGAACCGCTCGTCGCGGACGGGACGATATATCTGGCCGTGACGACGAAGAACTCGGCGTCGTCCAGCGAGGGATACGTCGCCGCGTACGACCAGCGGGAGGGAGCGGTAGTGTGGAAACGGGACGACATCTCGCGTCCGGGGACGCCGACGCTGGGCGATGGAACCATCTACTTCGACACGTACGGTTCCGAGGACGCGGAGGCGACCGGGTTTTACGCCCTCGACAGCAACACCGGCGAGACGAAATGGCACAAGGAGAAATCGCTCGGGTTCACGAATCCGATGGTCGTGGACGGGACGCTGTTCGCCGATGTGGCGGACGGGGTCGCTCAACTCGACCCCGACACCGGCGACCAACTGTGGAAAACCGACGGCGTTCACGGGAGCGCGTGTTACGCCGACGGAACGCTGTTTGTCGGGACCGGAATGGCAGTCGATACGGGTGATGGCTCGGTTCATTGGGACACGTCGGCGGACGACGACGAACTGCAAACGGTGGCCGATGGAACGGTGTACGGCGTCGTCAACACGGGGAAGACGAACCACGCCGTTACAGCGCGGTCGGTCGATGACGGGACGGTTCAGTGGCAAACGCCGATCGAGCTCTCGGATTACTGGGTAGGGGACCAGCTCACGGTCGCGGACGGACGCGTCTACTTCCACGCCGGCGACACGCTACTGGCACTCGACGCGAAGAGCGGGGAGACGATGTGGACGCACGAGGCAAACGCGACGCTCGCCGGAGCGGTGACGGTCGCCGACGGAACGCTCTACGCTGGCGGACGGGCCGGCAGTGAGGCGGGGGATGCCGTCCTCCTCGCCATCGACGCGGCGTCGGGCGACGAGCAGTGGCGACACGAGTTCGGCGGGTGGGACGCAGAGACCGGCCCGGCGGCCAACTCACCCGTCATCGTCGATGGAAAGGCGTACACATCGACGTTCCCGATGGGGTCGACGGAGGAGGGAGCGTACACGCAGTACGGCGATTTCTACGTGTTGGGAAGCGACGGCGAACCGACGACCACGACGACGGAGGAAACGACGACCGCCGAGGAAACGACCTCGGACACGACGACCACCGAAGATACGACGACCGAAACCAGTACGACGACCGGGACCACGGAAACCACCACGGATACGGCGACCACGACGACTGCGGATTCGACGACCGAGACGACGACATCCGCGACGGAAACCGGAACGACCACGACCGGAACGGGGACGGCGACCGGGACGACCACGGAGGGAAGCCCCGGCACGGGGATGACGAACACGACTGACGCCGCGGGCAGTGGGACGAATACCAGCGCGGCGACGAGCACGACCACTTCGGACGGACAACCCGGATTCGGAATCCTCACCGGGGTCGGCGGCCTCGCCGGTCTGGGAGCGGCGCTCCGTGCCAAATTCGGCGACGAGGAGTGATCTCGTCCGACCGATTTTTGTTCGGGAGAGCGAACCGACGAACATGCCTCACGATATCGCGCGCGACGCACCGCGCGAACAACAAACGCTTCGCCTTCCGGAGTCGAAACTGGCGTCGCTTCGGGAGTGGGCAATCGACGGCACCGGACTGACCGCCGCCGCGCGGGTGCGGGACGACGACGGACGAATCGCCCTCGTGAAAAACGGCTGGTCGGACGGCTGGATTTTGCCCGGTGGCGGTGTCGAAAGCGGGGAAACGCCGACCGAGGCGGCGAGACGGGAAGTACGGGAGGAGACGGGGTTGGATGCGACCATCGAGGCACCGCTTGTCGTTTTGGAACAGTCGTACGTCGCGAGGAAGACGGCGAGGAGTGGTTTACCGCGGAATACGTCGTGTATGATGCTCGTGCGGACGGCGAGATTCCCGACGCGTCACGACTGGGTGTGACCGAGGACGAGATTTCGGCGGCAGGGTGGTTCGAAACGGTTCCCGAGAACCTACACGACGGGGAGTTGCTTCGAGGGTATCTGTGAACCCGAGTCGGGGGAGAGATGGATTCCCATCATTCTTGTAGTATTCAAATAATTTATATCCTGGTGAGGAGTAATCTCTCCTGTATCTCATGACACCCTCCATTCGGGAGTTGGACGACACGTGGAAGTACGCCATCCTCGGAGGGGCTGCCTCGCTCCCGTTTACCGCCGCGAGCTACTGGCAGACCGGGTCGAAGGTATCACTCGTATCGGTGCTCGGCGGCGGCCTTCTCGCCGGCTACTTTCGAACCCGGAATACGGGAACGCGTGATCACGTCGGAGCGCGTGCCGGACTGATCGGCCGGCTTCCGATACTGGTAATGGTGTTCGACATGCTACGGATCGCGTTCGAATCGTCCAACCCGCTGTGGTTCTCGGTCATCGCCGTACTCATGACACTTGCGCTCGCCGTGCTCTCCTTCGGTCTGGCCGCGCTGGTTGGCGAGTTGGGCGCGATAGTCGGGAGCAAACTTGCGAAGCGGAAGGGTCCACGTCACCGACCCGCGTAGGGAGTCGAGCCGAGGAGGAAGGGTATTTTACACCCGCAACTGTTCGATGACGGTCGTTTTGAACGCGACGGCGACCGCACCGACGGAAAACAACCATACCAAGACGATTTGGGACGGAGTCGCGTTCCCGTCCGTCAGTCCCGTTCCGAGCAGGAAGTGGACGCCGACCGAGAGCAGAAAGACGAGGAAAGCGAAGTGCCAGACGCCATCGACGTAGAGGTCGGGGTTGTACGAGAGCGCGGCGTAGGCGATGACGAGCGCGAGACCAGCACGCCGACCGCCCACAGTTGCTGGGTTCCGAAGTCAAGCGCGGTCGCCAACGGACCGGCGAGTGTGACGAACGCCAAACTCAGTGCGAACGTGACGCTCAGTATTCGAGAGCTATCGACCATGGCGCGTTTTGCCGGAGGCGGCGTATAAGTGTAGCTACATCGAACAGTGCACGAAAGCTCAGCAGATGGGCTTCGGGTCGAGTCCCATCCCGGTCAGCGTGTCGGCGTAGTCGTCGTAGGCGATTTGGACGGTTTCGGTCGCGACGTCGAACGCTCGGTTCCAGTCGTCCTCGCCCTCACAGCAGTCGGCGAGCACCCTCACGCCGTCAGCGACGTTTTCCCGCGTGTCGGCACGCAAGTCACGGAAGACGTCCGCCCGGCGCTCGTCGGCGTCGTTGACGAAGAAGTTCACGACCTGTAGGAGGGTTCGACTCCCGACGAGCGACCGGCCGACGAGACCACCCGCCCGCGATACGTCGTCGTTCAATCCGCGGAGGTACACCTGCATCGAGTCGATGGCGTCGATGGGTTCGAACTCGTCCAACTCCGCGACGACGCGCTCGTAGTGATCCCGCTCTTGGTCCGCCAGTCGTTCGAACGTCTCCCGCACGTCGTCGCTCTCGTCGGCCCACTCGGAAAACGTCTCGGCGGCGGCGCGTTCGCTGTTCGCGGACGCCGTGAGCACCACCTCAGGTTCGAGGTCGGCACCCGTCAGCGCGACCAGCAGTTGTTGTGACCCGAGGCGGTCGAGTTCGGTCGATTTCTCCTCGTTCACCCTGTCGGCGAAGTCGTCCGGGTTCATACCCGCCACACGACGACGCCGAGTATAACGTTTGGGCGGCGTGCGAGTCGCGCGATTCCTTTTGCGCTTGCGCGACGTACCCTGGCTATGGCCGACGCCCTCTCACCGACCGAACTGTACGACCGACTCCAGCGAGGATGAGTCGCTCTCGATACTCGACGTTCGTAACCGCGACGAGTTCGAAGCGTGGCACATCGACGGGGTTCGAACGATACAGCGCCCCTACGTGGATTTCATGGGTGCGAAGGTACGGGACGAGATTCCGGACCTCGTCGAATCGCTTGGACTCGATTCTGCCGAGGAACCAATCGTCGCGGTATGCCCGCAAGGTGAGGCCAGCGCGCGCGTCGCCGAACTGCTCCGCGAGGAGGGACTGGACGTATGGAACCTCGAAGACGGGATGGATGGCTGGGCGACGGTGTACGTCGCTCGTGAAATCGACACCGACCCGGAAACCGTCGTCCAGTACGAACGCCCGTCCAGTGGCTGTTTGTCGTATCTCGTGATTTCGGGCGACGAAGCCGCCGTCATCGACCCGTTGCGGACGTTCGCCGACCGATACGTCGAGGATGTGGAGGGGTACGATGTGGACCTCCGCTACGCAATCGACACGCACGTTCACGCCGACCACATCAGCGGGGTTCGGACGATTGCGGAGCGAAGCGGCGCGACGGCGGTGCTTCCGAAGGGAGCAGAAGAACGCGGATTGGCGTTCGACGCGATGCTCATCGGGGACGGTGACGAACTCGAACTCGGGGACGGAACGCTGACCGCGCTCCACGCGCCGGGCCACACCAGCGAGATGACCCTGTTCGAGTTCGACGGCGTCCTGTTCAGCGCCGACACGCTGTTTCTGGACGGTATCGGTCGTCCCGACTTGGAGGCGGGGAACGACGGTGCGCGCTCGCTCGCCGACTCGCTCTACACGACGCTCCACGACCGTGTGGGGTCGCTTTCGGGAGAGACGGTCGTCGCACCCGGACACGTTCGCTCGGGGGCTCCCCGAGCGAACGACGGGACGTTTACTGGCACCCTGTCGAACGTCCGCGATTCGGTTTCGCTCCTGTCGCTCGACAGGGATGCGTTCGTGGCACGCGTCGCGGAGGAGTTGCCGCCACGGCCAGCCAACTACGAGGAAATCGTCTCGGTGAATCTCGGTCGAGAAACGGTCGATTCGGAAACCGCGTTCGAACTCGAACTCGGCCCGAACAACTGTGCGGTGTAACGGCAAAACCGGACGCGGTTTGCTTTATGCGCGGTCGGCTTCCTCGTTCACTTCGACCTGTGGCTCGTCGAGGTCCGAGTCGAGGCGCTCGTCGCCGTCCTCGTCCACGCGGTCGAGTTCCTCCTCGATTTCCTGTTTTCGCTCCCGTTGCATCTCTCGCTCCCGGTCGCGGTTGTCTTCAGCCATCGCGACGCTGACTACATCGATACGATTCTTTTGTGTGACGGCCGTCGGTGGGAAAATCAGATGGTCGCCGCACTTCGATTTGCGACGACGAGGTTGACGACGGCACCGACGAGCAGGATGATGCCTGCGAAGTAGAGCCACGTGAGGAAGACGAGGATCATCCCGAGAATACCGGTGAGTCCGTACTTCCCCGAACTGCCGAGAAAGAGTTGGAATCCGACCTGCAGTACCACCCAACCGAGGGTAGCGAAGACGGTTCCCGGTAGGGCCTCGCGGACGGACATCTCCACCGGCGGGAGGACGTAGTACAGCGGGAGGAAGACGAACGCGAGACCGAGCAGGAGGACGACGCTGGCGATGGCACCGATGTACGGAATGCCCGCCAACAGCGACGACCCGATGACGGCCCCGACGGCGATCATCAGTGCGACGCCGAGGACCACCGCAACGAGCGTCGCAAGACCCTTTTTCACCTGCTCGACGATACCCGCGTCCGGGAACCGCTGATACACTTCCTCGAAGGCGATGACCAACCCACGGAACAGTTTCAGGGCACTCCAGAGGAGGATGACGATGCTCACGATGGACGCCCCGGCGCTACCGGAGGTGTTCCTCAGCGTCTGATTGACGATTTTCGCCCCTTCGCTGGAGAGGAACTGTTTGGCGGCGTCGATGAGCATGGTCGAGAACTGCTGGCCCCCCATGAGTGTCCCGACCGCCAAGACGAGGAGGAGGAGCGGGAATATCGAAACGAACGCGTAGTAGGCGAAGCTCGCCGCGAGGAACGTGACGTTTCGTTCCTGAACGACATCGACGACAGATCGTACCGACTCGGTGACGCTCATACAGGGCAATTGGTTTCTTACGTAATGTGTGATTCGGCTGTAGGAATGACAGGCGGGGGTCGAACCCATCCCGGCAGAACCGACCGCACCCGAAATCCGTTTGTCATCGCGTTTCGTTCCATCCGTATGGAAATCGACCCGAACGCGGGTGGTTCGCTGTATCGGACGTTGGCGGGAGCGGTGATTCCGCGGCCCATCGCGTGGGTGAGTTCGCGGAGCGCCGACGGCGTGGAGAACCTCGCGCCGTACAGTTTCTTCAACGTCGCGAGCGTCGCGCCGCCGGTGTTGATGTTCTCGGCAGGGGATACGGAGGACGGCCTGAAGGACACGCCGACGAACATCCGGGAGACCGAGGAGTTCGTCGTCAACATCGTCACCGAATCGGTCGCCGAGGCGATGAACGAAACGAGCGCGACGCTTCCGCACGGGGAAAACGAGTTCGACCACGTCGGACTCACTCGGGGCGAGTCGAAGACGGTGAACGCACCACGCGTCGCTGAATCGCCGGTCTCGTTCGAGTGTTCGCTGTACGAAATGGTGGACATCGGCGCGTCCACGATGGTGCTCGGGAAGGTCGAATGGGTGCACGTGGACGACGACGTGACGACCGACGGGAAACTCGACGTGGACAAAATCGACGCCGTCGGTCGCCTCTCGGGAAGCCTCTACACCCACACGGACGACCGGTTTGCGATGGAGCGGCCGGAATGACCGAGGGCGATACGGTCGAGCGAACCGACGAACCGGTGACGGTCGAACGGCTGGAATCAGACCTGCGGGAACTCGGCCTGTCGGCGGGTGATACGGTGCTCGTCCACGCGTCGCTCTCGGCGCTCGGGTGGGTTCCCGGCGGCGCGCCCGCAGTCGTGGACGCGCTGATGGGCGTCGTCACGGCGACGGGAACGCTCGCCATGCCCGCCCACTCCTCGCAGCTCTCGGACCCGACCCACTGGGAAAACCCGCCTGTTCCGGACGACTGGGTGGAAACCATCAAGGAGACGTCGCCACCGTTCCGCCCGGAACTCACGCCGACGCGTGGTATCGGCGCGATTGCGGACTGCTTCCGTGACTATCCCGGCGTCGTTCGGAGCGCCCATCCCACCTCGTCGTTCGCGGCGTGGGGCGCGGATACCGAGTTCGTGGTCGAAAACCACGAATACGATTCGTCGCTCGGCGAGGAGTCACCGCTCGCGCGCCTCTACGACCTCGATGCGCGAGGTTCTCCGTCTCGGCGTGGACGCGAACACGTCGCTCCACCTGGCGGAGTATCGCGCGGAGTACGACGACAAATCCTTCGAGCAGAACGGCGGACCGGTGTTGGAAAACGGCGAGCGCCGATGGGTGACGTACGAGGAACCCGAAAGCGCGGACGACTTTCGGGAGGTCGAAGCGGCGTTCGAGGAGGACCATCGGGTTCGTCGCGGACGCGTCGGCGAGGCCGATGCAACGCTCCTCTCACGGCGGGAACTGGTGGACTTCGGGACGGAATGGCTGTCGAAAAACAGGTGAAACAGATGGCCGAAAACGGATGACTTAGTCGTCCGCCGCGGCGGCCTCGTCCATCGCGTCGGCGTCGGCCTCGATGCTCGGCGGATACTTTCCGCGGTCGAGTTTCAAATCGCTCTGCGGGCGGGCCATACAGGTGAGCGCGTAGTTTTCGGCTTCCTCCTCGGTCAGGCCGCGGGCGGCGGGTTGTAAAACGTCCCCCTCGATGATTTCCGCCGAACAGGCGAGACACATGCCGACGCGGCAGGAGTACTCCTGTGCGATGCCCGCCTCGATGCAGGCGTTGAGGATGGTTTGTTTGTCCGAAACCTCGATGGAGTCGCCGGTCCCGACGAACTCGACGGTGTAGTCGGTCATACCTCGGCGTACGAAACAACTCGGCAAAACTCTTTATGCACGCCGTCGGAGATTTTAGTTGGGTTCGATGCGACACAATAGGGGATAAAGAGTTTTCTCGTTGCCCTCTCGTAGCGAAACACATGAGCGAACAGTTTGATATGGTGGTCGTCGGTGCGGGAACGTCGGGGTGTTACGCTGCGGCGACCGTGGCTCGCGAGGGGTACGATGTAGCCGTCGTCGAGCGGAAATCGGAGGAGCAAGCGGGACACATCGCGTGTGGTGACGCGCTGAAGGGTGCGGACGCGTTCCCCGAAGCGATTCCGAAAGAGAAGATCCAACCGGCGTTCACCAACACGGGCGTCGACCACGGGCGGTTCGAGATTCCACAGGAGGATACGATACTCGAAATCCCCGTCCCCGGCGAACTCGCCGTCATCGACCGCTGGGAGTACGGACGACTCATCATCGAGGGGGCGAAGGAGGCCGGTGCCGAGTTCCACTACGACACGGTCGTGCAGGACGTGACACAGGAAGCAGACGGACGCGTCACCGGCGTTCGTGCCAAGAAGGACGGCGAAGTCGTCGAGTACGAATCCGACCTGCTCATCGACGCCGCCGGGTCGATGTCGCTGTTGCAGGACAAAACCGACTTCTCGGACGCGACGTTCGACACGAACGTCACCTACTCGCAGTTCTGTTCTGCCTACCGAGAAATCGTGCACGTCAAGGAACCGGTCGAATGGGACGACGCGCTCGTGTTCAAACCGACCGACCGCGCTGCGGGGTATCTCTGGTACTTCCCGCGCACCAGCACCGAAATCAACGCGGGCCTCGGCTTCCAGATGAACGAAGAGCCGATGGAACTCGTGGAGGACCTGAAATACGACCTCCGCAACCGGCCGGAGTTCGAGGGCGCGACCGTCACGGACAAACTCGGGGCGGCGCTGCCGACCCGGCGACCGTACGATTCGGCAACCGCACACGGCTACATGGCGGTCGGCGACGCCGCAGGGCACGTCAACCCGACCACGGGTGGCGGCATCGCGGGCGCGGCCTACGCGGGCAAGTACGCGGGTGAGCAGGCCATCGAGGCCATCGAAACCGGCGACACGACCGAGCAGATGCTCTGGGAGTACAACCGAAAGGTCATGGACCACTTCGGCGCACGCTACGCCGGTCTCGACATCTACAACATCTTCACGACTGCCGTGGACGTGGACGACCTGATGGGGATGCTCGGCGCGCTCCCCGCCGAAAAACTCTCGGAGGCGCTGTACTCGGGCAGTGCCAGCATCGGCACGAAGCTCAAACTCCAGACCGCGCTCGACGCGCGCAACCACTGGCGACTCGTTTACGACCTCTACAAGACGAAACGACTGGCCGACAAACTCCTCGACCACTACGAACACTACCCGACCGACCCACGCGGACTCACGGCGTGGCAGGACGTTCGCGACGACCTGATGGACGACGTGTACGCGACGACCGGTGCGGTGCCGAAGTACTGACTCCGGACGAAGGGGTTTTTCTTGCGGTCAACGCGATTCGACGGGTGCGAGTCGAACGGAGAGTATGCTACGTGAAAACATAGCATGCAGTAGGACGGTGGAGAAAGGGAACGAGAATCAACGGGCAAAAAAAGAGGAACGGAGTTACTCTATCTCTCGAATACTGATTTCCCCGTAACTCTGGACGGTCACTTCGTAGTCGAGGATGGTGAAGACGACTTTACCACCCATGCGTGGGGAACCGTCGTGCTTGTCACTAAATAGATTGTCGAGCGCATCCGGATCGATTACGTCGTATAGCGGTACGCCGATTTCCGCTGGGTCGTCGCCGGAGATATCGGCGAGGGCCATGACCACGGCCGTACTTAGTTGCTCCTCGTCTGCATAACTCGTGTATCGATTCGGCTGTGTTGTACTCGTGATGACCGCACCGTCGTTACTGTCGTTGATGTTCCCGTTCATAGGTGTGTACCTCTCGAACACTGCAACACTCGTTCGAATCATTCAGAGGGTTGTGTTGGGTGCTTATAAAAATTACCGTGTTTCGTTGAAACTGTTGGCGTTCTATAATCAATCGCTGTCCTACGGTTCCCGGGAGCATACACGACCGTGGTGAACTCCCCCACCGTTGGACAACTATGGTCGTTGGCGTGCGATTTCGAGGATTGATGTCGAAAGCAGGTCGACGCCAATCGGGAGACTGTCTTCGTCCACGTCGAACGTCGCCGTGTGGTGACCACCGGGATGGTCGGTTCCGACGCCGACGTAGGCCGCGAGCCCGCCGTTATCCTGCACTTCCTGCATCAGGTACGTCGCGTCCTCGCTCCCGCCGAGCGTGTCGCGCCGAATCGGGTTATCGACGCCGTCAGTGGTCACGGACACGTCGTGAATGATATCCACCAACCCGTCGTCGCTCACGGCGCTCGGCGCTTCACCCTCCGCGCTCAGTTCGACCGAACAGCCGTGCATCGCCGCCGCGTTTTCGAGAACGCGGACGGCGCGCTCTTTCATGTAATCCTTGAGTTCGGTCGTCTCGCCCCGAACCTCGCCGTCGATGAACGCCCCCTCCGGAATGATGTTCGTCGCGGTTCCGCCGCCGACCTGCCCCGCGTTGATTCGCGTCGGGCCGTCCTCGTGGCGCGGAATGGCGTACAGGTTCTGGACCGCCGTCGCCATCGCCTGAATCGCGTTTTCGCCCGCGTTCGGTTGGCCGCCTGCGTGGGCCGGTTGGCCGGTGAACTCCGCGCGGAAATGGTCCACCGCGAGGAAGCCGCCGACGCCCGCGACGACTTCGCCGGTCGGGTGGTCGAGACCGATGTGAACCGCCAGCAGGTAATCCACGTCGTCCAGGTGCCCGCTCTTCGCCATCGGTTTCGCCCCGGCAACCATCTCCTCGCCGGGTTGGAAGATGACCTTGAACGTCCCCCCGAAGTCGCTATCCTTGATGGCTTCCAACACGCCGATTCCCATCGTGATATGCGAATCGTGCCCGCAGGCGTGCATCGCGCCCGCGTGTTCGGAGCGGAAGCCTTCCATGGCAGGAACGTGCTCGTCGTCGGTCGATTCTTCCCGAACCAGTCCGTCGATGTCCACGCGCAGGGCGACCGTCGGCCCCTCGCCGCGTTCGAGCACCGCAATCGCACCCGTATAGCCGCCGTCGAGTCGTTCGAGGATGTCCTCGCGCGCACCTGCTTCGCGGGCCTGTTCGTACCACGTTTCGAGTTCGTCCTCGTCCGGAACGGCCATGCGCTCTTCCTCGGCGAGCACCTCGGGGCCGACGAACAGTTCGTCCACGCCGATTGATTCTAACTCCTCGACGATTCGGGCGGTCGTGTAGAACTCGCGCCACGCCGGTTCGGGATGGCGGTGCAGGTCCCGTCGGAGTTCGACCAGTCGGTCTCGGTGGTCTTGTTGACTCATGACAGGATGAACGACTGCCGGGACCATAAATACTCGAAAACCGGCCATGGGGACGTGTTAGGAGAGTAAATAGTAAATACAATCATCACGAATCACACCGTATGCAACGGTTCCCCGAAGCCGTTCGAAAGCGGCTCACACTCGGTAGTTTCCTCTCCGTCCTCCCCGCGCTGGCCGTTCTGTGGTATCTCGACGGCGGTGACATCGGAGCGGTACTTATCGGCGGTGTCGGAATCGTCCTCGCGGGCGCGCTCGGTGTCGTCATCGACAGCTACGACATCGACCGTCGAATCTTCAAACTCATGTTCGGCCTCATCATTCTCGCCGCAGGGGTCGCGTCGGTCCAAGACGGCACGTGGCCCGCAATCGCATTTCTCGTCGGTGGCTGCTGGCTCGTCCTCGATACGGTGTACGATTACCGACGGGGTATCGAACGGCACGGAAGCACGAGGACGAACATGAGCCTCCACGAAATGCGAGACTTCTCGGAAACGGCTCAGCCGATACTGGCCGAACTCCGCGAATACGCGAAATCGAACGCGGAACTCCACGCTGCATTGGACGCAAACAACGACGAGATAGACCGCGTCCTCGACCGCCTCGTTCGGATGGGAACCGTCACGAAACGCGGCGGTGCCTACCACGTGAACGAAACCCGTCTCGGCCCGTCGGCATTCCTCCGAAAAATCGCTTCCCGAATCGCACGACCGTTCACGATTACAGTCTGACGGAGCCTCCGTCTGTCAATTTTCGCGGACTACTTTTATACTACCCCGGTCGCTTGTCCCAGGATGTCAGAGGGAAATACGAATGAGTACGCCAAGCGACGAGCGCGACGAAGAGGTCCAAGAAGAGTTAGCGCAAGCAGAGCACGCACGACGCGAATCCCGCATCGATTTTTACGGTGGGGAGGCGATGAGCGCCCTTCCCATCGGGTTGTTCATCCTCTGGGCCGTGTTTCAGAGCGGGTTTCTGGGTATCGGGGATACCTCGGGACTCGTCATCGGGATGCTCCTCTCGCTCATCGTCGGCATGTTCTTTGCGAAGGGCGATTGGAAAACCTACGCCAACACCATCTTCGAGGGGATGACCCAGCGCGTGGCCGCGACGGCGATCGTCGCGTGGCTCTGGGCCGGAATGTTCGCCCAAGTGCTACAGGACGGCAAGTTCGTCCAAGGACTCGTCTGGGCGGCAGAGACGGTGCATATCGGTGCGTCGCTGTTTCCGGCGGCGACGTTCATCCTCGCGGCGCTGTTGGCGACGGGCATTGGAACCGGATACGGGACGACCATCGCGTTCTCGGGATTGTTCTTCCCAGCGGGACTGGTCGTCGGTGCCAATCCGGTGTTGCTGTTCGGCGCGATTCTCTCCGGCGCGGTGTTCGGCGACAACCTCGCCCCGGTCAGCGACACGACCATCGTCAGCGCGGTGACGCAGGATTCGGACATCGGCGGCGTCGTCGCCTCCCGATTCAAATACGCGCTCACCGCGGCGCTGTTCGCGCTCGTCGGATACATCGTCGCCGGGATGGTGATGGAGGGGTCGAACGTCTCCGCGGACGTCTCGTTGAACAGCAATCCCATCGGTCTCGTTCACCTCGTCTCGATGGGTATCGTCATCGTGATGGCCATCTCCGGCCGTCACATCGTCGAGGCGATTTCGTGGGGGCTCGTGTTCGCGGTCATCGTCAACGTCGTCACCGGCCTCGCGCCGATTCAGAAGATGTTGGTCTTCTACGCGCCGACCAACGGTCCGCTCGCTCATACTTTCGGGTTCCTGCCGTTCGTTCAGGTCGTCGCCGTGAACGCCGACAACGCGGGCACGGTCGGCGGAAGTCTCTACAGCGGCGCGTCGGGATTCTTCCCGCTCATCGTGTTGACCTTGCTCATCGTCGCCGGGGCACAGATAATGATCCGCGGCGGCGGGTTCGAGGCGCTCCAGAACTTCCTGTTGAACGTCGTCGCCACGAACGTTCGGCGTGCGGAGACGACCATGGTGCTCGGCACTGCGGGCGTCAACGCGATGATAACGATCAACACTGCCGCCGAAATCGCCATCGCGCCGTACGTCGCTCGCATCGGTCAGCGGTTCAACGTCAACGGCTACCGCCGCGCCAACATCCTCGACGCGAACAGTTCCGCGATGGGCTACATCTTCCCGTGGGGAGGCGGCGTGCTGGTCGGCTACGCGACCATGATTCAACTCGTGGGCAGCGACCAGTTCGGTTGGTTCACCCGCTCGATGGTCGTCAGCCCCGTACAGGTCTGGCCGTTCGTCTTCCACGGCTGGTTCCTGTTCGGCGTGTTCCTCGTTTCCGCGCTGACCGGCTTCGGTCTCGAATACGTCTCCGACCGCCGTTCCGAGGAGGTGGCGCGGGTATGAGCCTCCTCGACAAGTACCTCGCGGGATGGTCGTTCCGGACGAACACGCCGTCGTTCGAGGTCGGAGAGGAGATAGACGCGTACCTCACCGGCCAGCGGAACGGAACTGCGGTCGCCCGTATCGGAGATACCGTTCTCCACGTCGATGGCGTATCGGGGAGTACGGTGGACGACAGGGTTCGAGTCCGGATCGATGCGTTCGACACGAGCGACCACACCGGTGAGGCGACGGTAATCGAGACGGCGGACGGCGAGTAGCGCGCCTCGCCGGTATCGGTCACCCGGCGGTTACCCCGTAACTCACCGCTCACGGCCAGTTTATGCGTTCGAGCGACCTTTCTACGATTACGTACCATGCGGGGGGTGCGGAACGATGGAAGCGAACGACTCGACCGAACTGCCGAGCGCGGACGACTCGCGCCGGGAGTTCATGAAGAAGGGACTGCTCGCGGCGGGCGCGCTCGGACTCGGAATCGCCGGGGTCGGCACTGTCGCGGCACAGGGAGACAGGGACGTGCTGGTGTACTTCGACGATTACGTAGCGGACTCGGAGTTCCGCGTCGTCTCGATACTTCCGGCGACGATTACGGTTCGAATGTTGACGCTACCCGGCGGGGGCGAGGCACCCGAAATCTCGCAACCGGACGACTACAACGGCTACGCGATTCGATACGTGCGGGGAACCAACGTCGCGGGTTCCTCCTACGTGTTCACGAAGGGAACGCTACAGGAGCGAACGAAGTATCGGTTCTCGAACCAGGCGTCGGTTTTCAGTAGCCGTCTCGGGCTCCTCGACACCACGGTCAGCCGAAGTTGAGACAGGGGTATCGAGGAACCGAGTCATCGCTGAAAATGCGAGTTCGAGATGAAAAGCGCGTTCGGCGTCGCCGAACGGGAGAGAAAGGAACGAAAATCAGGCTTTGCCCATGCCCTGAATCTGTTCGAGTTCGACCTCGACGCGGATTCCGGGCGGGAAGTCCATCTGGGCGACGCGGCGGGAAACGTCGTTGTGACCGACGATTTCCAGCCGTCGGGTGTAGACGGTGTAGTCCCAACTTCGGAACTGTCGACCCTCGTCACCCGAGAGCGTTTTATACTGCGGTACGCGATGGTGCTCCGGTGGGTCCGAATGCGGGCCGCGTAGGTCTGCGCCTTTTCGTCCGGCGAGATTTCGAATGTCGGAGACGACATTGTCGAGAACGGGCCGGTTACCGCTCTGAAGGAGTACTTTTGTGATGAAGGTCATGGCTAGCTCTGTAGGCAGTACACAATCCTGCTACGTAAAACGTCTGCTTCCGGTTTGCCATTTAGAATCGACATTAAATATCAATATAATAATCCAATTTCGATTATGAATTCAAAGTGCAGGACGGAGCAGACGCGAAAAACGGCTGTATTGCTTCGACATTCCTTTAATGGCTACCCCCGTACATGGACCCAATGGCAGTCAACGCTACGAGCGCGGGTGCGATCCTGTTCAGGGATACCCGTGGTCGACGAGAATACCTCCTCCTCAAAAGCCGCCCGGGCGATTGGGAGTTCCCGAAAGGCGGCGTGGAGGGCGACGAAGAGCTACAGCAAACGGCGATACGCGAAGTCAAGGAGGAAGCCGGAATCGAGGATTTTCGACTCCTCGACGGGTTCCGCGACGACTACAGTTACGTCTTCGAGGCGAACGGGACGACGATCCACAAGACCGTCCATCTGTTCATCGCCAAATCGTACGAGGCCAGTGCGGAACTCTCGAACGAACACCGGGACCTACAGTGGCGTGATTACGAACAGGCGATAAACACCATCACGCAGGACGGACCGCGTGACATCCTCCGCGATGCACACGAGTTCCTCGACGAGTTCGAGGACGACTGAAAAGGTAAAAATCGGATTTTTTTGGAGCTTACTGCCGCCGAGCGAGCAGTGCGACCGCCGCGAGTGCGACGACCGAAACGCCGAGTCCGAAGCCGGGTTGACCACTGCTGTCCGTGGTCGAAGTGGTGGAATCGTTGGCGGTCGTGGTGGTCGTCATACCGGATTCGTCGTACGTCGTCGCTGTCGTGGACGAACCGTCGCTCGTGGTCTCGCGGGTGCTCGTCGAGTCACCGTTCACTTCGAGACCGCCGTAGCCGATTTTCGGGACGTTCTTCCCGGTTCCGGCGTAGACGGTGATTCCGTACATGTCCGGGGAGAGTTCGGCCTTCGTCTCGTTTTTGACGGTGAGTTTGTCGTCGCCTTTCACGGTCAGCGCCGAGCCGTCGCCGCTTCCGGCTTTCGACGTGTCGAGCATCAGGACGACGGTGCCGTCACCGTTGCCGTCACCGTTGCCGTCGACGGACGCGTTCAGTTTGTACTTCTTCTGCACCGCCGCCGATCTGGACGGTTATAGCGTCGGCGTCCTTCAGACTGAAGCTCATCGAGACCGTTTCGCCCTTCTGCACTTCGTACATGGAGCGGTTCAACGTGACCGTGCTGTTCGCATCGTTCTTGAAGGGGTGAGGTGACTGTGTTGCACTCGAACTCGCCGCGTTTCCGGCAGGTGTCGTGGCCACAGCTCCGGTAACTGCGCCGCCTGCGAGAAGCGAAACGACCACGAGAGTCGTGAGGAGGTTTCGTAGGTTCATGTGTGTTGAATACCGGTAAACGTCCGGTTTTGCTCGTCAGCTGACGAGAGTGGCGTATCTTTCTCATCTCCAACTAATGTTTTTTGATACGCCCCAGTCGAATCGCTTACCAGCATCGAAGGAGAGGGGACGGTATGGACGAATCGGAGTTCGTCTTCGAACTGCGTACGTGCCGATGGGTCGAGCGACGGTGGCCGCCCGGCGACGGCGAGCGTGCAATCCTCGTGGCCCGGCAACTCGGCACGAAGCGTCGGCGGTGGGACACCGTCGTCATCGAAGTCGATGCCGACGCGTTCGCTCGCCGTGCGAACTTCGGCCGCCGACGGTTGGACGGCGACATGCTCCCCCTCGTGAAGCACGCTCCCGAGGAGTGGGAGTGGTACCGCGATGCCCTCCCCGACCCCGGCTATCCGTGGCGCTATGTGCGAGAGACGATTCACGAGGCCGACGAGCGGGGAATTTTGGACGTTCGAAAGCGGGGCAATCGCCTCGAAATCCGACGGCGGTACGCGTATCCGGACTGGGTTCGGCGCATCGTCGCCATCGAGAACAAACCCGACTTGGACGCCAGCGCGGCGCGCAGTCTGCGTCCGCAGTTGGAACGGGACGTCGCCCTCTCGCTTGCCGACGAGGTGTGGGTGGCGACGAACGAGACGGGCGAGTCGGTCGAACCCGCACTGCTCGAATCCATCCCGGTCGAAGCCGGGATTCTGACGTTCGACGGCCACGATGCCGAGGTGGCGTGGTACCCCCGAACGCTCGACGTGGACGCTCCGGGGACGCGCATCCTCGAACGACCCGGTGGTGGCAAGTACGACCAGTCGGCCGCGCGATTCGAGTACGTGTCCCCGGACGAAAAACGACGAAAGCGACTCCAAATCGCGGAGCGGGCGTACGAACGCGGCTGGCGGACCTACACGCGAACCATGCGCCCCGACTGTCGCCATTTCGAACTCCGGCGCGAGGACGCGTTGGTGTTACCGTACTGTCCCGCAAAATCCTGTCACCAGACGGCGCGGGAGTGTTCCGGTCGCTGTCCGTCGTTCGAACCGGAGCCGCCGGGGTGGCGGCAGAAGGGATGGCCCATCGAAGGCGGGCCGGGGAAGGCGAGCAAACGATTGCTCGAATCGCGGCGGGAACGGTTCCGGCCGGCCGGGACGGAAAGTCGGGATTCAGCCTGACTCTTCGACCGTGATTTCGTCGCGCGCCACGGTCAGTTTGAACGTCGGGACGGTTCGGTAGACGACGTCCACGACGCCTTTTCGTTTCAAGCTCTGGAGTGCCGAGCGCACGTCGTCGACCTCGGGGTCGATATCGAACTCCTCGCGGAGGCTGTGGAGGACGGCGACGACGCTCGCCGACCGCTCGTCCGGTTCGGGGACAACCTGGAACGCTTGGTATTGGAGTTTCGGGACGCGGACGACGCTCGGCACGTCGTCCTCCTCGTCGGCGACGACGCCGGGTTCCACGTCCACGAGGTCGTTCGCCTCGGTCGTCGCGCGGATGTAGCTGTTCTCGTCGCGGTAGTAGTACTCCTTGAGTTCGTTTTCGAGATACTGATGCACTTCGCTCCCACTCTCCAACCCCCAGCGGTCCTGTAGTTCGCTGTTTTTCGTGGGTTGGAGTTCGACCAAGTCCGCGAGTCGGTCGCGGGCCTCCTCGGACAACGTCATTGTCGCGTGATTATGATGGGGGGTTATTTCCAACTTCCGAAGACGACGAGGAGTTGCAGCAAACGAGGGTGACATCGTCGGAACTCGGTTCGGGCTGAACTCGCTACGAACAGAGGGGTTTGGTGATTTTGTGATTTCAGCAGCTACGATGAAGCCCCCGAAAGCCCCGCCATCCGTCCGTAATGATTAACCGAACACCCCGAGACGGTTCACGCATGCCCGAATGGGACACGGTACGATACGACGTTTCGGACGACGTGGCGACGGTCACGGTGGACCGACCCGACCGACTCAACGCGCTGAACGTCGAGACGCTCCACGCGCTCCGGGAGGCGATTTCGGAGGCGGAGGCCGACGGTGCTCGTGCCGTCGTCCTCACGGGAGCGGGCGAGAAGGCGTTCATCGCGGGGGCCGACATCAGCTACATGCAGGACCTCTCGGTGACCGAGGCACAGGAGTACGCGGAGTTGGGCCACGAAATCGCGGATTCGCTGGAATCGTTCCCCGCGCCGGTCATCGCCGCGATAAACGGCTACACGTTCGGCGGCGGGTGTGAACTCGCGCTGGCGTGTGACCTGCGGGTGGCGAGCACGAACGCGGTCATCGGCCAGACGGAAATCGATCTCGGCATCATCCCCGGGTGGGGCGGCACACAGCGTCTCTCGCGGTTGGTCGGCGACGAATTGGCGCGCCGGCTGATCTTCTTCGGCGAGCGAATCGACGCCCAGGACGCCCGCGAGATGGGACTGGTCGGCGAAGTCGTCGCCCCCGACGAACTCGACGAGCGCATCGAGGAGATGGCGACGGACCTCGCGGAACGTCCGGCGTACGCCCTGCAAGCCGCGAAGGAGGCGCTGAACCAGGTGCAGGAAGGAACCCAGTCGGCGGGACTGCGCTACGAGCGTCGGCTCTGGAGTTCGTTGTTCGGCACGCACGACCAGCGGGAAGGGATGGCGGCGTTCGTCGAGGACAGGGACGCGGACTTCGAATAGAGGGGAGAAAAGACTGTTTTCAGTCCTGTGGCGCTGGCTGGGCGTCCGAGGACGGTTGCACCTGTTCGACCTGCGTGTACACGAGGACGGCACCGACTGCCGCGAGAATGCCACCCATCTCGAACGGAATGGGGAAACCCGAATTTGACGAGGAAGCCCGACGAGAGCGGGCCGATGGCGGTGCCGAGACCGAACGCCATCGTGAGCAGTGAGAGTTGCGTGCCCGACTGGCCTTTCCGTGCGATGTCACCCGCCAGCGCGAGCGCGGGAGCGAACACCAGTGCGCCCGCGATACCTTGGACGAGGCGGGCGATGAGCATCTGAACCGTGGTATCGACGAACCCCTGTGCGACCGTCGCAGGGATGAGCAGGACGAGTCCGGCGATGATGAACTGGCGTCGGCCGTACCGGTCGCTCGCGTGTCCGATGGGGGTCTGGAGGGCGACCTGCGCGAGGACGAACGCCGCGAACTCGACACCGAACCAGAACGAACTCTGGTCGAGTCGTTTGTTGATGGTCGTCTCCAGCGTCGAGAGCAGGGCGATGCTGATGGCCATGAACAGCGAGGCGAGTGCGAGCGTGAAGATGGGGTCGAGGCCGCCGCGCGACCCGAGAATCGTGATGGAGAAATCGTCGGCCGCCTCGGCGTCGGTCGATTCGGGGTCGCTCACGAGGATGGTCACGAGCAGGAAACTGATGACTGCCCCGACGGAGGCGATGTAGAACGCGGCTTCGAAACCGGTCATCTGGAGGCCTGCGAGAGTGTAGGGACCTTGGTTGACAACTGCACCGGCCGCGATGGGCCCGGCACCGAATCCGAGCAGGCGAAAGCGTGTTGAAGAGACCCATGTTCCCGCCGCGGTTCTCCTTCGACGCGAGGTCGTTGACGAGCGCGATGGTACACGGGATGGTGAACGCGACGCCGATACCCTGCACCGCTCGGATGCCGATGAGCATCGGGTAGGTACTCGCCAAGGAGTACGAGAAGTTCGTTATCGCCAGAATCGCCAGTCCGAGGAGAATGAACACTTTCCGGCGCTCGGATTTGTCCGAGAGATAGCCCGCGAAGGGTTGTGTGAAGCTGTTTAAAAATCCGAACAGCGAAAGGACGATGCCGGTGATGGCCGTCGCGGTCAACCCGAACGCGTCGCCGGTAATCACGCCGCTGGTAATGTAGAGCGGCAGAACGACGATGAGAAACGAGTTTCCGACCGAGTCGGCCATGCGCGCTATCGCCAGCGCTAGGACTCGTCTGTCGACACTGAACATTCGGTTCAAGATACCGACCGCACATTGAAGACAGTTGTGATGGCGGCCGTCCTGACATGTTCCGTTGTACCGACGTATTCGGGGCTGAGACGGAGTTCTATTCGGGAATGGGGTTTCGTTATGAGACGGTAAAACCATGGTCCGTGATAACACCTAAGGGCCCGCCTCCCGTCTGGGCGACCATGGCACAGCGAGTGAAGTACAACCGCGTCGAGACGGTGCTCGGGGAGCTATCCTATCCGATTCCACGCGACGATGCCGCAATCGAGTTGGACGAAGTCACGCTCGTTCTCGCCGACGGCGAGGAGAACCTCGGCGGACTCGTCGCCCAGACCGACCAGGAGGAGTACGATTCCGCCCGTGACCTCGAATCCGAGATCAACAACGTCCTGCCGCGGGGGGCGGTGGGCGAACCGTATCAATCCGAGGGCGAGGGATAATTCACCGGGATGGAAGAAGCACGCGACTTAAATGGCCGCGTTTGTTAGTCCGGGACAACAATGGAGTTCTGTGACGAGTGCGGTTCCATGATGAAAGCCAACGACGGGTTCTGGGTCTGTGGAAGCTGTGGTCACGAAACGCCGCGTGGCGACTCATCCGAGTACGTCATCACCGAGGACCAGGAAGCCAGCGAGATTATCGAGAGCGGCGGCGGGAGCAACGGCCTTCCCAAAACCAGCGCGCGGTGTCCCAACTGCGAGAACGACGAAGCCTACTGGTATCTCCAGCAGATTCGTTCGGCCGACGAGAGCGAAACCCGATTCTTCGTCTGTACCGAATGTGAACACAAGTGGCGCGAAGACGACCACTAACGGCCGCGATTTTCGGGAGTCGGTTCTCTCCCACGGTTTCGACATGACCGAGAGCGTTCCGAAACTACGTCCCATCAGTGGGGGATAAAGCGAGTTGGGGAGCCGACGTGGTAACCCTCGGAAATCACCGTTCACCATGAACCATGGCCGGTACGGCTGCGACCGCACACAGCAACTAACCACAGCCATTCAACCGAATTCCGTCGAAATCGAACAGCGGCAGTTCGAAACGATTCTCGGCCCTATCGAGAGCGTCCGTCAATCCTTAAGACGCATCCCCGAGAAGGTTCAGGCAATGTTTGACGCGGACGACTTGGAGCAAATCCGCCGGGGGAAAGACGAGTGGGAAGCAGAGACGCTCGACCCGACGCTGGAGCGCTTCGGCGAGCGAAAGGAGGAGTTCACGACCGATACGGACGGCCAGCGGGTAGAGCGCCTCTATACGCCGAACGACATCGGCGATGCGGAGTACGAAGCGGACATCGGCTATCCGGGTGAGGACCCCTACACGCGCGGCGTCTATCCGACGATGTACCGGGGGCGACTGTGGACGATGCGCCAGTACGCCGGGTTCGGGACGGCCGAGGAGACGAACGAACGCTATCACTACCTCATCGACAACGGCCAGACGGGGTTGTCGGTGGCGTTCGACCTGCCGACCCAGATGGGGTACACCTCCGACGACGAGATGTCGGCCGGGGAAGTCGGGAAGTCCGGCGTGGCCATCGACTCGCTGGCGGACATGGAGGCGCTGTTCGACGGCATTCCGCTGGACGAGGTGAGCACGTCGATGACCATCAACGCGCCCGCGTCGGTGCTGTTGGCGATGTACATCGCGGTGGGTGACGAACAGGGGGTTCCACGCGAAAAGCTCAGAGGAACCATCCAGAACGACCTGCTCAAGGAGTACATCGCGCGGAACACGTACATCTACCCGCCCGAACCGTCGATGCGCATCATCACGGACATCTTCGAGTTCTGTTCGGAGGAGGTACCGAAGTTCAACACCATCTCGATTTCGGGCTACCACGTCCGCGAGGCGGGCGCGACGGCGGCACAGGAACTCGCGTTCACGCTCGGCGACGGTATCGAGTACGTCGAGGCCGCGCTCGACGCCGGGTTGGACGTGGACGAGTTCGCGCCACAGCTTTCCTTCTTCTTCAACGCGCACAACGACATTTTGGAGGAGGTGTCGAAGTTCCGCGCCGCCCGTCGCATGTGGGCGAAAATCATGGAGGAGCGTTTCGGTGCCGAGAACCCGAAGTCGAAACAATTGAAATTCCACACCCAGACGGCGGGGTCGACGCTCGCCGCCCAGCAAATCGAGAACAACGTCGTCCGCGTGGCGTACCAAGCGCTCGCGGCGGTACTCGGCGGCACGCAGAGCCTGCACACGAACGGGAAGGACGAGGCGCTGGCGCTCCCTACGGAAGAGAGCGTGCGAACCGCGCTCCGCACCCAGCAGATTCTCGCCCACGAGAGCGGGGCGGCGGACACCATCGACCCGCTGGCGGGGAGTTACTACGTCGAGGCGCTGACCGACGACTTGGAGGAAGAGGCGTTCGGCCTGCTCGACTCCATCGACGAGAAGGGGGGCATGCGCTCGGCCATCGAGAGCCAGTGGGTCCAGCGACAGATTCAGGACGTTGCCTACGACCGGCAGCAGGAAATCGAGGCGGGCGAGCGAACCATCGTCGGCGTCAACGAGTTCCAGGTGGACGAGGAAGCCGAGATGGACGTTCAGGAAGTCACCGCCGAGGACGAGCGCCGTCAAATCGAGAACCTGAACGAAGTTCGAGACGAACGCGACGAGGAAACGGTCGAGGAGACGCTGACCGCACTCCGCGACGCCGCGGAGGGAGACGACAACCTCCTGCCGTACATCGTGGACGCGGTGAAAGCCTACGCCACCGTCGGCGAGATTTGTAACGTGCTTCGGGACGTGTTCGGGGAGTATCGACCCGGAACCGCAGTCTGAGACGATTCCTTTCGCTTTTCTACCTGCGCTTCAGACGTGTTCCAGCAATGCGTCGATATCGCCCTCGGTGTTGAAAGCGTGGACCGAGGCCCGAACCGAATTTTCGGGGTAGGGAAGCGACCGAATTCGGATATTCTCGCCGGAGAGTCGTTCCACGAATCCGTCGGGGTCGTCCACTGCGAACGTCACCAGTCCTGATTCGTACTCGCGTGGGCTGAGCAACCGAGCGTCGTCAGCGGCGACGAGGCCGTCCTTCAGTCGGTCGGTCAGTTCGCGGATTCGTCCCTCGATGGTTCCGTAGCCGAGTTCCTCGATAACCGAAATCGCTTCCCCGAGTCCGGCGTACGGCGCGGGTGAGACGGTGCCGACTTCGAGTCGGCGTGCACCGGAGTTGTACGTGAACTCCTCCGCGTCGGGGTCCTCGACGCTCCGATAGCCGATGTGTGCGGGGTCGAGGTCGGTTTCCGCGCCGTCCCGAACGAACAAAATCCCGCACCGAACGGCCCCAACAACCACTTGTGCCCCGCACCGGCGACGAAATCCGCACCCCACTCCGTCACGTCCGTGGCCATCTGCCCCGGACACTGCACCGCGTCCACGAGGACGAGCGCCCCCGCGTCGTGCGCTATCGACGTGAGTTCTTCGACCGGAAGCATCGTCCCGTGTGTCCACGTCAGCGCGCTGAAACAGAGGAGTTTCGCGTCCGCGACCGCGTCTTTCACGGCATCTGTGTCGAGTCGGCCGCCCTCGCTTTCGAGCGTGTGCGTCTCGACGCCGCGCCCTTCCAACCGCTTCCACGGGAGGATTCCCGCCGAGTGTTCGAGGTCGGTTCGAACGACCGTATCCCCATCTTCCCAGTCGAGTGCGGCGGCGATGCGGTTGATACCGTCGGTCGTGCTCTGGGTGAGCGCGATTTCGTCCCCCGACGCGCCGAGGTGGCTCGCCGACCGTCTCCCGCGTCTCATCGAGAACGTCGAACGCCATCGGGTACATCCCCTCCTCGGCCGACGCCTCGTACTCGTGGCGTTCCAAACAGGATTCGACTGCGTCCACGACACGGGTCGGACTGGGGCCGCTCGCGCCCGTGTTCATGTAGGTCGTGCGGTTCAATACCGGAATGTCGGCGCGAAGTTCCGTCGGCGTCATCGATGGGATGATTCACGGAGCGGAGCGTGATAGTGTCTCTGTTGGCGGAAAACCATCGGAAACCGCTTTCGAACTCGATTTTTCGAGCACAGCCCGAACGCTGATTTCAGGGAAGTTATCCTCCCCCGCGATAAGGAGACGGTATGCAAATCGACCACATCGGCATCGCAACCGAAGACGCGCTGGAACTCGCGGAAACCTACGAAGCGCTGTTCGATTCCGCCGTCGTCCACGAGGAGGAGTTCGACGGTCTGCGGGTCGTCTTCCTCGATTTCGACGGGAGCTACTTCGAACTGCTCGAACCGCTCGAAGAGGGAACGATTGCGCGGTATCTCGATAAAAACGGCGCGGGAATCCACCACGTCGCGCTCGAAACCGACGACATCGAGGGCGCACTCGAAACGGCCCGCGACCACGGCGTTTCGCTCATCGACGAGGAACCGCGACCCGGCGCGTGGGGCCACGACGTGGCGTTTCTCCACCCGAAGTCGACGGGCGGCGTGCTCGTGGAGTACGTCGAACACTGAAACGAAGCGGAAGGGAACGGTTCTACTTGAAGCGGAACGTTTCCAGATTCTTCGGCGCGAAGGTCCGGATGTTGAACTCGTGATAGAGCGACGAGGAGAGGTCCTGCGTCGAACTCTCGTCACCGTGGACACAAAGCACCTTCTCGGGGCGGGGATTCATCGTCTTGACGAAGTTCATCAAGCCGGCACGGTCGGCGTGACCGGAGAAACCGTCCACCGTTTCCACGTCGAGTTCGAGGTTGAGCGTTTTGTTCCGACCGCCGCGTCCGTTGAGCGGGATTTCGTCCCAGCCACTCTGGATGCGGCGTCCGAGGGTTCCCTGTGCCTGGTAGCCGACGAACACCATCGTGTTGCGCTCGTCGCCGCCGACATGTTCGAGCCAAGACATGATGGGGCCGCCGGTGACCATCCCGGACGTCGAGAGGATGATACACTGGTCGCCGTCCGCCACGTCCTGTCGTTCCTCCTCGCCGCCGTCGATGTGGTTGAACTGCGGTGCGAGGAACGGGTTCTCGTTCTCGTGGAAAATCCTATCCCTGAGGTCGTCACGCAGGTATTCGGGATACGTCGTGTGGATGGCAGTCGCCTCCCAAATCATCCCGTCGAGGTGGACGGGCATCTCCGGGATGTCGCCGTTTCGCATCGCCTCCTCGATGACGAGCATCATCTCTTGGGACCGACCGACCGCGAACGCCGGGATGACGACTTTGCCACCTTTCTCGTACGTCTCGTTGATGACTTCCTTGAGTTTCTCCTCGGAGTCGGCCTGGTCGGTCTGGTAGTCGTTGCGACCACCGTACGTCGATTCGAGGATGAGCGTCTCGACGCGCGGGAAGTCGTTGACCGCGCCGTTGAACAGGCGCGTGTCGTCGTAATGGATGTCGCCCGAGAAGGCGACGTTGTACAGGCCGTCGCCGATGTGGAAGTGAGTGACCGAGGAGCCGAGAATGTGACCCGCATTGTGGAACGTCAGTTTCACGTCGGGGGCGATGTCGGTCACGTCGCCGTATTCGAGCGGAATGGTGTGTTTGAGCGCTTCCCGAACCATCTCGCTCTCGTACGGTGGGACGCGCCCTTCCTTGGCGGCCACATCGAGGTAGTCGAGTTGAAGCAGGCCCATCAGGTCACGGCTCGGTTCCGTCGTGTAAATCGGGCCGTCGTAGCCGTATTTGAACAGGAGCGGAACGAGCGCGCTGTGGTCCAAGTGAGCGTGGGTAAGAACCACCGCGTCGATGGTGGCCGCGCCCGCGCCGAGGGCTTCCTCGACTTGGAGATACGGCACGTCGTCGGAACCGGGTTTGTCGCCGCAGTCGATGAGGATGCGAGTCTCCGGCGTCGAGAGGATGAAGCTCGCACGTCCGACCTCACGGCAACAGCCGAGGGTCGTGACGCGGACCCACTCCTCGTTGCTCATCTCCTCGCGGTGAATCTGGCGACCGACCTTCTCAAGGATGTTGCGGCGGTCGTCGCGCTCCTGTTTCAGGAAGTTCCTGACGTTGGAGACCGTCGAGGATTCGATGGGCGGCGTCCGGACGACTTCGGGCGTCCAGCCGACTTCTTGGGTTATCTCTCGGAGCGTACTGCCGTGTTTACCGATGACCATTCCCGGCTTTTCGGCCTGAATGACGACTTCGCCGGTGTCGGCGTGGAAATCGAGGTCGGTGACGCCCGCCTCCTCCGGAATGACGCCGAGGATGTCCTCACGGGCCGTATCGGGGCGTGAGAGAACGTCGGGGTCGGGGCGAACCGTAATGCGCTTTCGCAGTTGGCTTGCCAGTTTTCGAATGAGGTCGCCGTTGCGCGCGAACTTCTTCGGGTCGCGCGTGTAAACGACGAGCTCCGGCCCCTCGTATTTGACGTCAGATACCGAAATGTCGCTCGGTAGTTCGCTCGTAATCGTTGCTTTGAGGTCTTCGAGTTGTTGCTCTACTTTACTCATGGTGAAAACAGTCCGCTTCGTCCGTTTGGAGAGCGAATGCTGTCGGTCCGGCGTATTTTGGATTGCCGCAGACGGTGGGGAAAACCACCGTGTTCACTACGACGTATACAGCACAGCATAGATTGTCTCGCTTGTTCTGCGGGATTTTAGGATACGCATGAAAGCGCACAATGTGGTCCCGGTCTCCGAAAGCAATCTGCTCATGGATGACACAGGAAAACCCGCTTATCACCCAGTAAACGGTGCGGTTATAAAAGCCTTCTCAAAACTCCTAAACCTTTCCTGCACGACACGTATTCCATGCGCCTCTCACCCGCCACGGTCGCCGACGAACGCGAATGGGTCCGCGAACGGACCGAAGTCGTGACGCTCATCAACGACGTTCGAACGAACCTCGGCGAAGCGTTCGGAACGGACGTCGATTCGGTGTCCGAATCGAGGTACAAAAACGAGGTAGACCACATCTTCGCCGATGGGGACCTCGCCGTGAACGTCGCCGCGCTCGTCGCCCTGCTCCGCGACCTCGACGTACAGGAGGACTACCCGGGATTCGTCGTGGACGAACTCCTTGGCCGGGAACTCGCCGGGATGATTGCGGGCAACCAACCCTTCCGACTACTCGGCGAAGCCACGTTCCACTACGCGGATATCATGCACCATCTGGATGACGAACCGGCGGGCGTGGACGACTTGGACGCCGCCCTCGCCGCCGGATTCCAGTCCCGACTGCCGGGGTGGGACTGGACGGAGGGGGAGAGCCCGTTTTCGGTGAAGTAAGGAATCAGCTCCTGTGGAAACGAATCCGGCGTTTCAGTGGAGAATCGACGCCGTTGACCCGGAAAAAACGCCCGCCGAGTGCGAGGTCGAAGCCGAACAGGGCTATCGAGAATGCGCCCACGATACTGGCGAACAACAGCCACAGGCCCTCATCGAGGTTGCTGAACAGGAACAACGACCCGAGACAGATGTATCCCACGCCCGCGAGACGATACCATTCGACGTCCCACGGCAGGTCGAAACTCGACAGAATCAACAGCACGCCGGCGGCGATGCTGACACAGAACTGCAAAAGTTGATCCGCCGTCGATAGTTCCTGGAGTCCGAACACGGCGACCAAGCCGAGATTTGTGGCCAGCACGAACGCCCCGAGCCACTTGTACCAGCGTCTCATGTTGCCGGCCGATGCGCCCCCAACTGGAATCCCCATAGCTTCTTGTTGGATTACTGAACGTAAAAACGTTCGCGCGCCGATCGTCAGTTCGGAACCACCATTACGATTCGGTGACAGCAGATGGGCATGCAACCCGCGACGCTCTGTTATCTCGTTCGGGGCGACGAAGTCCTCCTCATCCGCAAGAAGCGCGGCCTCGGCGAGGGGAAACTCGTCGGACCCGGCGGGAAAATCGAGGACGGCGAGACGCCCCACGAAGCCGCGATTCGGGAAGTCGAGGAGGAGATTCGCGTGTCTATCGAGGAACAAAGGAAGGTCGGCGAGTTCGAATTCGTGTTTGGAACGGAATCGAAAATGTTCGTCCACGTCTTCCGCGCCGAGGAGTTTTCCGGGGACCCAGCGGAGACCGAGGAGGCAAAGCCGCGGTGGTTCGACGTGGAGGAGATGCCGTACGACGAGATGTGGCAGGACGACGAACTCTGGATGCCGTATTTGGTTTCAGGAGAAACGTTTGCCGGTTGGTTCCGGTTCGATGAGGACGGGGAGGAGATGCTCGAACACGAGTTGGAAATCGGCGTGGAGTTTTGAGACGGAATCGACGTTTTTGCATAGGGAGGCGGGTTTGAATATCGGTTTTACTACGTACAACGACAAGAGAAAGCTCGAAAGGACTTGCTCGCTACGAAATGATCCGTTCTGCAGTGGTTGCAACTGCCGAGCGGCAATGAAACCGCCCCGCCTCCGCACCGCGCCTGCAATCACAACAGAACCAAACACCTCTGTTCGAAGCAGGCGGGGGCGTTTGAGGAAGTCTTCTCAGTGACTGTAGTCACGACGAAACCAAAATCGCTCCAACAACTCGTGGGAACTCGGTCGATAAAGACCCCCGACTCATCTCCCTTTGTCGTCGCTTCAGGACCTTTAAGGCGGCATCCGAACTGGATAGAAGTAATGAGCAACGACGACCAGGAACTCGGCATCACCGAGTCCAAATCGTACAGTCCCGGCGACTGGTACGCCGAAGTGGTTCTGAAGGCGGGTCTCGCCGACTACGCCCCCATGGGCGGGTTCATCGTCACGCGACCGCGCGGCTACGCCCTCTGGGAGGGCCTGCAGGACCACCTCGACGGCTGGTTCAAGGAGACGGGCGCGCAGAACGCCTACTTCCCCGCGCTCATCCCCGAGAGCTACCTCGAACGCGAGAGCGACATCGTGGAAGGGTTCGACCCGGAAGTCGCGTGGGTGACCCACGGCGGCCACGACGAACTCGAAGAGCGCCTCGCCTTCCGCCCCACCAGCGAGAGCATCATCACGCCGTTCATGAGCCAGTGGGTCCGAAGCCACCGCGACCTGCCGCTCCGACTCAACCAGTGGTGTAGCGTGATTCGCTGGGAAGCGACGGACACGAAGCCGTTCTTCCGCACGAAGGAGTTCCTCTGGCAGGAAGGCCACACGGCCCACGAGACCCGCGACGAGGCGTGGGACGAGACGATGACCCGACTCGACCAGTACCAGCGCGTCTTCGAGGAGGTGCTGGCGATTCCGGTCATGCCCGGCCGCAAACCCGAACACGACAAGTTCCCCGGCGCGGACACCACGACGACCGTCGAGGCGCTCATGCCCGACGGGAAGTCGGTGCAGGGCGCGACAAGCCACTACCTCGGACAGGGCTTCGCGGAGGCCTACGACCTCTACTTCACCGACGAGAACGAGAACGAGCGCGTGGCCCACACCACTTCGTGGGGGCTGTCGTGGCGCGCGCTCGGCGCGCTCATCATGACCCACAGCGACGAGCAGGGTTCGTCTGCCCGCCCACGCTCGCGCCCGAACAGGTCGTCATCGTCCCCATCTGGCAGGAGGAGAACCGCGAGGAAGTGCTCTCCTACGCGGAAGGATATCGCGGAGGACCTCGAAGACGCGGGCGTCCGCGTCGAACTCGACGACCGCGACGAGCGCAACCCCGGCTTCAAGTTCAACGAGTGGGAGCTGAAGGGCGTCCCCGTTCGCTTCGAAATCGGCCCGCACGAGGTCGAGGACGACGAAATCACGGTCGTTCACCGCCCAGACGGCGAGAACGTCGTGGAGGACCGCGCGGATATCGCCGAGACCATCGAAGACCACTTCGACGTCGTCTTCGACAAGATGTACGAAGCGGCCGAGGAGAATTTGGAGGAGAACGTCCGCGAGGCCGACTCCCGCGCCGACATCCTCGGCACCATCGGCCAGCACGGCGGCTACGTGAAGACCGCGTGGTGTGGCGACGAGGACTGTGAGGCGGAAATCAAGGACCAGATTTCGGCGGAAATCGTCATGGTGCCCCTCGACCGCGACGAGGAACCCTGCGGCGACGAGTGTTCCATCTGCGGCGACGAGGCCGAGGAGACGGCGTACTTCGCGAAGTCGTACTGAACTGGGCGCTGCTTTTTCGGCGACTCGACACAGCAACCGTGACATGTGAACCTTGGCTTAGATAATCCTGTGCGTGTAACTAGCATCCCATGCCGAAGTACGTCACGCTCGACGACACGTACGAAACCGCCCGCGAGAACTTCTCGTGGGACCTCCCCGAGTCGTTCAACATCGCTCATGACCTGCTCCGCAAACACGACGACCCGAAGGGGTCCGTGGCGCTGTTTCAAGCGTACCCGGACGGCCGACGGGAAACGTACACGTTTCACGACATCGACGTGCTATCGAATCGGGTCGCAAACGCCCTGTCGAACCTCGGCGTCGGATTCGGGGATAGGGTCGCGGTCGCCGTTCCGCAGAAACCCGCGAATCCCATCACCCATCTGGCATGCTGGAAACTCGGCGCGATTTCGATACCGCTGTCGGTGCTGTTCGGGTCCGAGTCGCTCGGCTATCGACTCGACGACAGCGGTGCGATGGTCGCCGTCGTGGACGCGTCGGTTCGACCCACGCTGGCGGACGTTCGGGACGACTGTCCGAACCTCGACCACGTCGTCGAAGTGGACGGCGACGCCGAGGGCGATGCGCGGAGTTTCGATGAACTGCTCCGGGATGGAGCGCGCTCGTTCGAACTCGCGGAGACGACGCCGAAAACGCCCGCAATCGTCATGTACACGAG
Source organism: uncultured haloarchaeon (assembly GCA_963811185.1). Taxonomy (GTDB): domain Archaea; phylum Halobacteriota; class Halobacteria; order Halobacteriales; family Haladaptataceae; genus Haladaptatus. The sequence continues at coordinate 94,529 of CAWEQN010000004.1, read as the reverse complement.
CGGGAGCACCGGCCCGCCGAAAGGCGCACTTCACGGACATCACGTCTGGGTCGGCCACTGCCCGACGTATTCGATGGTGTTCGAACGGAACGTCGTCGGCAAAACGGTCGCGTGGACGCCCGCCGACTGGGCGTGGATCGGCGCGCTCGGCGACCTGCTGTATCCGTCGTGGCACTACGGCCGCCCCGTCGTCGGCTATCCGATGGGGAAGTTCGACGCCGAGGAAGCGTTCGAAATCGTCGAGGAGTTCGGCGTCACGGACGCGTTCATCCCGCCGACGGCCATCCGCATGATGATGGAGGTCCCCGACCCCACCGAGACCTACGACCTCGACCTCGATGCCATCAGCACCGGCGGCGAACCGCTGACCCCCGAGATCCTCGCGTGGGCCGAGGAGGAACTGGCGGGCGTCACGGTCAACGAACTGTACGGCCAGACGGAGGCGAACCTGCTCGTCGCCAACTGCCACGACTGGTTCGAGGCGAAACCGGGGAGCATGGGGAAACCGGTGCCGGGCCACGACGTCGCCATCGTGGACCCCGAGACGGGGACCGAACTACCCGCGCGGCGAAGTCGGACAAATAGCGGTTCGAAATCCGACCGAACCGGCGATATTCGAGGAGTACTGGAACGAATCCGGAAAAGACCGAATCGGTTCGCGTCGGCGACTGGCACCTCACGGGGGACCTCGCGGTGCAGGACGAGGACGACTACATCTGGTTCAAATCGCGCGACGACGACGTTATCATCACCAGCGGTTACCGGGTCGGTCCCGGCGAAATCGAGACGGCATTCCTCGAACACCCGTCCGTCGAACAGGTCGGCGTCGTCGGCGTCCCGGACGGGACGCGCGGCGAAATCATCACCGCGTTCGTCCAACCCGTGTCGAACATCGACGGGAGCGAGTCGCTCCGGGAGGAGATACGTACCCTCGTGCGCGAACAACTCGCCGAGTACGAGTATCCCCGTCGAATCGAGTTCGTCGACGAACTCCCTCAAACCACGACCGGAAAGATTCAACGCACCGATTTGCGGGAGCGGGCGACCGAGAAATAGACCGGTTTTCGTCACCATTGATATTCATTCACACACATATTGCTCGGATAGCTACGGACGGGAATTATAAACCGTTTATACCGCAGACCGGATTTTCCCCGTCAAGCGGCCGTTTATCGTTGCAGTGAGCGGCCACGACTACAACAATGGTTTCGAGTCCGACGTTCGACGATGGGGTGCCACACGAGCGAATCGACGCCGACGAATGGGAGGACATCTACGTCGTCGGCGACGTTCACGGCTGTCTGCCGGAACTCGAATCGCTTCTCGAAGCGCTCTCGCCTGACCGACGACGACCTCGTGGTGTTCGTCGGCGACCTGATTCGAAAGGGTCCCGACAGCCTCGGCGTGGTCGAGTTGGTTCTGGAACACGACAACTTCCGGTCGGTTCGCGGGAACAACGAACAGAAACTCCTCGACGGGGACGTCGAACTCGACGAGTTCGGCGAGGACGAAATCGAGTCCGTTCGGGAGTTTCCCGCGGCGATTTCGTGGGAGGACACCCTCGTCGTCCACGGCGGCGTGGACCCGCGGAAACCGCTTTCGGACCACTCCATCGACGACCTGGAAACGACGCGCTCGATGGACCCGGACGGAAGCTACGACCGACCGTTCTGGTTCGAACAGTACGACGGGCCGCGACGGGTCTTCTTCGGCCACACCGTGCTCGAACGGCCGGTCGAACGCGAATGGGCCGTCGGCCTCGATACGGGATGTGTCTACGGCGGCGAACTCACCGCGTACGATTATCGCCGCGACGAGTTCGTGACACAGGAATCGCTTCGGACTGATGCGGACAGGAGCGACGACTCCATCGTCACCCCACAGTCCCAGTAATCCTCCCCTCCACCGCCCTCCGTAAGCAGTCATGTCACAACACGAGTTACCGGACGACGGCGACGAGGAATCGGGTGCCGAACGCGCGGATATCGACCTCAGCGACCCGCAGTACTACCTCAATCGGGAACTGAGCCAACTCGAATTCCAGAAGCGGGTGCTCCACGAGGCGATGGACGAACGCAACCCGCTGTTGGAGCGCGTGAAGTTTCTCGCAATCTTCACGACGAACATGGACGAGTTCTTCCGCAAGCGAGTCGGCGGCCTGAAACAGCAGATGGCGGCGGACGTCACCGAACTCTCCCCCGACGGACGGACGCCGGAAGAGCAGATAGAAGAAATCCTCGACGTGACACACGACATGTTCCGCCGACAGTCGGCCTGCTACCGGGACGTGATTCACGACGAACTCACAGCGGCGGGCATCGACATCGTCACCTACGACTCGCTCTCGTCGGCGGAACGCGAGGACCTGCGGGAGTACTTCGAGCAGTCGGTGTTACCGACACTCACGCCGCTGACGTTCGACCCGGCCCACCCGTTCCCGTTCATCTCCAACTTGAGCCTCTCGATCGCGGTGTTGACTCGCCGGGACGAGGATTCGGAGCCGACGTTTTCGCGGGTGAAGATTCCGAGGAACCGCCCGCGTCTCGTGCGAATCGGGGACGAAACGCGGTTCGTGCTGCTGGAGGACGTCATCAGGTCGAACCTCGACTTGCTGTTTCCGAGCACCGAAATCATCGACCATTCGACGTTCCGCGTCACCCGGAACGCGGAGGTGGGGAAGGACGAGGAGGTCGCGGAGGACCTCATCGACATGATAGAGACGGTACTGCGGGAACGACGGTTTGCCACCGTCGTCCGTCTCGAAATCGAGGAGGGGATGCCCGACGCGGTTCGGGACCTGCTCGATGGAACAACTCGACGTGGACGAGCGCGAAGTGTTCTGCCTCCCCGCACCGCTGGATTTCCGCGATTTCATGGATTTGGCCGACCTCGACCGCCCCGAGTTGAAATCCGCGCCGTGGACGCCACAACCGCATCCTCGACTCACCACCGGCATGCCCGACGAACCGACGGACATCTTCGAGGAGATTCGCCGAAACGACGTGCTCGTCCACCACCCGTATCACTCCTTCGAGGACACCGTCCAGAAGTTCCTGAGCCACGCGGCCGCCGACTCCGACGTGCTCGCCATCAAGCTCTCCATCTACCGAACCGCGAGCGATTCGAAGGTGGTCCAAAGCCTCATTGAGGCGGCGCGGAACGGCAAGCAAGTGGCCGTGATGGTCGAACTCAAGGCCCGGTTCGACGAGGAGAACAACATCGAGTGGGGGAAGAAACTGGAGGAGGAAGGAATCCACGTCGCGTACGGAACCATCGGCTACAAAACACACTGTAAGACCGCTCTCGTCGTCCGCGAGGAGGAGGACGGCGTTCGGTTGTACTCACACATTGCGACCGGGAACTACCACTCCGAAACGGCAAAGACGTACACCGACCTCGGATTGCTGACCGCCGACCACGAAATCGGACAGGACCTGAGCGCCCTGTTCAACTTCTTCACCGGGCACACCCGTCACGAGGAGTACCGAAAACTGCTCATCGCGCCGGGCAACATGCGCGAGCGATTCACCGACACGATTCGGAACGAGGCGGCGCTGGCCCGTGAGGGTGAGGAGGGTCGAATCGTCGCCAAGATGAATTCGCTCGAAGACCCGAAAATCGTCGCGGAACTGTACCGTGCGTCGATGGACGGCGTCGATATCGACCTCATCGTTCGGGACATCTGTCGGCTCCGACCCGGGGTGGAGGGGTTGAGCGAAACGGTCAGCGTTTACAGCGTCGTCGGCCGGTTTCTCGAACACTCCCGCATCTTCTACTTCGGCAACGGCGGCGACCCGAAGTACTTCGTCGGCTCCGCCGACTGGATGACCAGAAACCTCGACAATCGTGTCGAAACCATCGCGCCGGTGACGGACCCGGCGCTTCGGACGGAGCTATCGACCATCCTCGAAACCATGCTGGCCGACAATCGGCGCCGTTGGGAGATGGAATCGGATGGCGGGTATCACCAGCGACGACCGGACGGGGACGAACCGACGGTGGATACACACGAAGTTCTGATGCGGCGAGTGAACGGGACGACCAACTCGTAAATCGAGCCGATATTTGATTCTCGCGCACACATACGACCCCACCAGTAGTACAAATAGTATATGTGACTAGTCTATAAAAATATGTGAAAAGTAGATAACATACTGCCAGGAGGCAGTTTGTACGTGAGAAATTGCGTTTTTTGTGATAATATTATCAAACATCACATGTTTCAATCCGTAGGGGTACCATTCAACCAACTCAGGAATCGTTAGCAAAGTTTTAGAAACCCGGCTACAATCGGTTAGACATGGCCGAAATCAATCTAGACGAAAAGGACTTTAAAATCCTACAATGGCTCGACAGAGAGGGGGATATCGACGTCGACGAAGTGAGCGAAGAACTCGGTATCAGCACTTCGACGGTGTACTACCGACTGGACAAATATCGAAAGCAGGGAATCCTCACGGGAACCGTCTCGAAACTCGACGCACGGGAACTCGGCCTCGAACTGACGGCCATCTCGGAGATTCGAAGCACGTACGGGCCGGGATACGAGGAAATCGGTGATGAACTGTGCAACATCTCGGGTGTCCAGACGGTGTATTTCATGCTGGGGGACAAATCGTTCACCGTCATCGCCCATCTGCGTGACCACGACCATCTCCAGGAGTACATCGACGACATCATCCACACTGACGGGGTCGAACACTCCTCCACACAGATAGCACTCCAGACGTTCAAAGACGAATCCAGACTTCTCGTCAACTACGACGACGAGGATTTGGCGGAGCTCATCGACAGCGAGTAACACGGCAGGCGCATTTATTATTTTTAGTGACAGGGCCAAGAAGGAGAGGTTTCGTTTCTATCTCGGGCAGAGGTTCAGAGAATTCATTCTTATTCGTGCCTTTTTCAGACAAATGTCCAATATATAAGGAACACATATTGACAATACCACACCCTTTCCCCTTCAGGAGAAACCTCTTATGCGAGTTTGTCATGCGCTCGCATATGACTGACTTCCTCGCCGACCCGACCGACCAACGGTCGAACTGCGGCGTCGGTGTCGTAATGGACCTCGACGCCCACGCCGACCACGACATCGTAACCGACGGCCTGTCACTGCTCGCCAACCTCGAACATCGCGGGACGACGGGCGCGGAATCGAACACCGGGGACGGGGCCGGTATCCTCGTCCAACGGCCGGACTCGTTCTTCGCCGTCGAACTCGGTACCGACCTGCCGGAAACGTACGCCGTCGGCCAGTTATTCCTCCCGCAGGACGACGACGTTCGCGCCGAACTGAAGGAGACGGTCGAGGAGGTACTCCGCGCGGAAGGAGTGGCCGTCTTCGACTGGCGGACGGTGCCGACGGAGAACGAGGATTTGGGCGAGACGGCGCTCGATTCGGAACCCGTCATCGCCCAGTGTTTCGTCCGCGCCCGAGGAAGGAATGGGAGTCGAGGAGTTCGACCGAACGCTGTACGTCGCCCGGCGCGAACTGGAGAAGACCGCCGAAGCGCGCTACGACGCCGAGGAGTTCTACGTCTGTTCGCTGGACCGGAAGACGGTCGTTTACAAGGGACTGCTCAAAGGCGACCAACTCGGGGGCTACTTCCCCGACCTACGCGACGAACTGTTCGAGTCGTCGCTCGCGATGGTCCACGCGCGCTTTTCCACGAACACGCTCGGCGCGTGGCGACTCGCCCACCCTTACCGTCGCGTCGTCCACAACGGCGAAATCAACACGATTCGCGGGAACGGCAACTGGATGACGGCCCGCGAGACGGACCTCGAAAGCGACGTGCTCGGCGACGATATCGACCGAATCACGCCCGTGACGACGCTCGACCAGAGCGACACGGCGGTCGTGGACAACGTCCTCGAACTGCTCATGCAGGACGGACGGGAACTGCCCCACGCCCTCCGCATGTTCGTCCCCGAAGCGTGGCGCGACAGGACCGACGGCGAGCGGAACGCGTGGTACGACTTTCACGCCTCCCTCATCGAACCGTGGGACGGTCCGGCGCTCTTCGCCGCGACGGACGGTGACCGCGTGGGTGCCGTGCTCGACCGGAACGGCCTGCGCCCCTGCCGCTACGACGTGACGGCCGACAACCGTCTCGTGATGGCGAGCGAGGCCGGTGCCCTCGACCTCGAACCGGACGAAGTCGTCGAACGAGGCCGCCTTCAGCCGGGACAGTTGTTCCTCGCGGACCCCGAGCAGGGCGGTCTCGTCTCGGACGAGGACGTGTTCGACGACCTGACCGACGGGAAGTACGCCGACTGGGTCGCCGAAGAACAAGTTCGACTGGACGAGGTATCGAACTCGAACTGGGGCGATTCGGGAGAGTTGGACGACTTCCTCGATGCGAACGCGAACGATTCGGAGGGAACCTCGTCGCTTCGCACCCAACAGGCCGTCTGGGGGTACACCCACGACGAACTGAGCGAACTCCTCGAACCGATGGCCGGTTCCGGCAAGGACCCCGTCGGGTCCATGGGCGACGACACGCCGCTGTCCGTGCTGTCGGAGTTCGACCGCCCGCTGTTCTCGTACTTCAAACAGTTGTTCGCGCAGGTGACGAACCCGCCCATCGACTACATCCGCGAGGAACTGGTGACGAGTCTCGAAACTCGCCTCGGCCGTCAGCGAAACCTCCTCGACGAGTCGCCCGCCCACGCGCGGCAACTCGTGTTGGATTCGCCAGTACTGACCGACGGGGAACTCGCGGGGGTCGACGAGGCCGACTTCCCGACCGAAGTCGTGGACATCACCTTCGACGCCGATGAAGGCCTCGAAACGGCGGTTTCGCGGGTGCGTGAGGAAGCGAAAGACGCAGTCGAATCGGGTGCCGAAATCGTCGTCCTCTCGGACAGGACAGTGGCGGAAGACAGGATACCGATTCCCTCACTGCTCGCCACGGGTGCGGTCCATCACCATCTCGTGCGCGAGGGCCTGCGAACCAGAACCGGCCTCGTCGTGGAGTCCGGCGAACCGCGAACCGTCCATCACCTCGCCACGCTCGTCGGCTACGGCGCGGGCGCGGTGAACCCATATTTGGCCTACCGGACCATCGCGGACTTGGTGGCCGGCCCGGACGGCGCGGACGAGGAGGAAGCCATCGGGAAGTACGTCTCGGCCCTCGAAGCCGGCCTACTGAAGACGATGGCGAAGATGGGAATCTCGACGGTCGAGAGCTACCGCGGTGCCCAAATCTTCGAAGCGGTCGGCCTGAACGGCGAGTTCGTCGCGGAGTACTTCACCGGGACGGAGAACCGCACCGAAGGTATCGGCGTCGCGGAAATCGAGGACGACGTGCGTGAGCGCCACGAGGCAGGGTTCGGCGACGACCCCGATATCCCACGGAAGGGCGAGTACGAACACCGTTCGAACGGGATTCACCACCAGTGGAACCCGAAGACCGTCGGCGCGCTCCAGCGCGCCGTGCGGGGGAACGATGTCGAGGAGTACGAGGCGTTCGCCGAGGAGGTAAACGACCAAGGCGAGACGCTCCAGACGCTCCGCGGCCTGCTCGAATTCGACGCCGAAGCGCGCGAGTCGATTCCGGTCGAGGAAGTCGAACCCGTCGAGGACATCGTCACCCGCTTCTCGACGGCGGCGATGAGCCTCGGGTCGCTCTCGCCGGAGATGCACGAGAACAACGCCATCGCGATGCGCCGGATCGGTGGGAAATCGAACACCGGCGAGGGCGGCGAACCGCCCGAGAGGTTCGACACCGAGCGCGAATGCTCGGTGAAACAGGTCGCGAGCGCACGGTTCGGCGTCACGAGTCGCTACCTGCAGTCGGCCGACGAGGTCCAAATCAAGATGGCCCAAGGGTCGAAACCCGGAGAGGGTGGCCACCTCCCCGGCAAGAAGGTGAACGAGATGATAGCCCACGTCCGTCACGCGACGGCGGGCGTCGGGCTCATCTCGCCGCCGCCACAGCACGACATCTACAGCATCGAGGACCTGAAACAGCTCATCTACGACCTGAAGGCGGGAAGCGACGGGTCGGAGGTCAACGTGAAACTCGTCTCGGAGGCCGGCGTCGGCACCATCGCGGCCGGGGTTGCGAAAGCCAAGGCCGACGTGGTCCACATCTCGGGACACTCCGGCGGGACGGGTGCGAGTCCCCGAACGTCCATCAAGAACGCCGGCCTGCCGTGGGAACTCGGCCTCGCCGAGGCGAATCAGATGCTCCGACAGACCGGACTGCGTTCGCGCATCCGCGTCAGCGTCGATGGGGGCCTGAAGACCGGCCGTGACGTGGCCGTCGCGGCCCTGCTCGGCGCGGAGGAGTACGCATTCGGGACGGGGAGTCTGGTGACGAGCGGCTGCGTGATGGCGCGCAACTGCCACGAGAACACCTGTCCGGTCGGCATCGCCACGCAGAACGAGGACCTCCGGGCGCGGTTCCCCGGCGAACCCGAACATGTCATCAACTACATGGCGTTCATCGCCGAGGAACTGCGGGAAATCATGGCCGAACTCGGCTTCAGCACCATAGAGGAGATGGTAGGGCACGTCGAACTGCTCAGCCAGCGCGACACCGACCACCCGAAAGCGCGCCGTCTCGACCTCTCGCGGGTGCTCGCCGAACCGGCGGGCGAGGGCGGCCGAACCAAGACGCAGGAGCAGGACCACGAGTTGGACGACCACATCGGCCACGAACTGCTAGAAGCGGCGCGACCGGCCATCGAAGGCGTCGAAACGGTCGAACTCGAACGCACGATTTCGAACCAGGACCGAACCATCGGCGCGATGCTTTCGGGGCGCATTTCGGCCGTTCACGGCGAATCGGGGCTCCCCGAGGGGAGTATCACCTGCCGGTTCGACGGCTACGCCGGACAGAGCTTCGGCGCGTTCGCCCAATCCGGATTGGACCTGTTCCTGACCGGCGCGGCAAACGACTACGTCGGAAAAGGTCTCTCCGGCGGTCGAATCGCGGTCGAAACGCCGGCGGAAGCCGCCTACGACCCGAGCGACGTCGTCGTCGGTAACGTCGCACTCTACGGCGCGACGGAGGGCGAACTGTACGTCAACGGCGTCGCAGGCGAGCGGTTCGCCGTCCGGAATAGCGGCGCGAAGGCAGTCGTCGAAGGCGTCGGCGACCACGGCTGTGAGTACATGACCGGCGGCGTCGCCGTCGTGCTCGGCGAGACGGGCGAGAACTTCGCCGCCGGAATGACCGGCGGCGTGGCGTACGTACTGGACGACGGCGAAGATGGCGAGCGTGACGGGTTCCGCGAGCGGGTCAACGGCGAAACCGTCACGCTCTCGACGGAGTTGGACCAGCGCGACGAGGCGGTGATTCGACGGTTGGTCGAAAACCACGTCGCCGCGACGGGGAGCGAAACGGCGTGGGAAGTCCTCGAAGAATGGGACGCCGTCTCGTTCGTGAAAGTCATGCCGGACGCGTATCAGCAGGCCATCGAGGAGGGGAAAGAGGACGTTCGCACGTCACCACCCCGCCCGGTGCCGACGGTTCGTCAGTCGTCGGGGTTTCGAGTGCCGTCCGACGACTGAAAAAGTGAACTTTTAGAGGTACGCCGAGTCCCACCGCGCCGCTTTTCGTTTGTTGCCACACTCGTTACATTCGATGCGCTCCATGCTGTCCATCGCGTTGTCGAGCGTCTCGCAGTTCGAACAGTAGTAGCCGTAGCGCTCCTCGCAGGCTTCGTCGTTGAACACGGTGAAGAACGGCCCCTTCGAGCCACGACTGCTCTCCGAGTGGTTGATGTATCGGGTCTCGCCGTCGAACTCGTGGGCTTCGAGGACCGGTTTCTCGCTCTCCGCGTAGACGTTCTCCGTGTAGGTCGCCTCACCGATTTCGGCCGTGCGCTCGCCGACCTTGGTGAAGTCGTGTTCGCGGTAGAACTCGTTGCCGTCCTCGTTGTCGGCGAGGACGAGTCCCGAGAGCGATTCGACACCCTTGTCTTCGAGTTTCTCCTTCGTCTGGCCGAGGAGTTCGGTGCCGATACCCTCACCGCGTCGGTCGGGGTCGACGTGAAGCCAGAGGATGTTCCCCTCGGGCATGTCGGCCAGCACCTCGCTCTGGGTAAATCCGACCACATCGCCACCGTCGAGCGCGACGAGGTACAGTGTGCCCCGGCTTTGGAACTCGCCCTCCAGATTTTCGTCGTCGTACCATTCGTCGATGGCGTGGTCGATTATTTCGTCGTCCAAAAAGTGCGAGTACGAGGCAGTCAACGACTTCTCGGCAACGTCTTGGATTCCAGCGATGTCCTCGGTTCGCGCTTCGCGTACTTGCATACTTGGCCTACTCGGGGATGAACAATAAACATTCTACCGGCCGCATCGTTCGCACATCTACCGTTTCATGTCGACATTGTTCTACTATGGTCCGTATCGGCACACATAGTCATTCGATATGAAAATTCTCGCCGTGTTATCGCCCCCTTTCTCGACCAACCGTCCAATTTCGACTGGGCGGACCCACTCCCGTGAGTTGCTCGTCCACTTATCCACCCACCACCCACCCACTTCACCGCCTTCGGTATCGTTTTCCGCCAGCCATGCAATCGAATCGGCATGGACACAGCACTCGTTATCGGGGGGACTCGATTCATCGGTCGGCACCTCGTCACCGACCTGCTCGACAACGATTATGACGTGACTATCTTCAACCGCGGGAACCACGACAACCCGTTTTCGGACACCGACGGCGTGAGCCACTTCGAGGGCGACCGGACCAACGACACCGCGCTCGAAACGGCACGCGACGAGGTTGACCCCGACATCGTCATCGACTGCGTGGCCTACAAACCCCGCGAGGTTCGGTCGGCGACGGAAATCTTCGCGGACGTGGACGGCTACGTCTACATCTCCAGCGGGAGCGCCTATGGCGAAGAAGTGATTCCCAAGCGCGAGAACGACACCGAACTCTGTGACTGCACCGCCGAGCAAGCGACGGACGAGTCGATGGAAAGCTACGGGCCTCGGAAGGCGGAAGGGGACCGCGCCATCTTCGAGGCCGCCGAGCGCGGCGTCAACGCCACCAGCATCCGGCCGTGCATCGTCTACGGCCCCCACGACTACACCGAGCGACTGGACTTCTGGATAAACAGGGTTCAGGAGTACGACCGCCTCGTCGTTCCCGGCGACGGCCAGAACCTCTGGCACCGCGCGTACGCCGAGGACGTAGCCAGCGCGCTCCGCATCGCCGCCGAGGAGGGCGAACCCGGCGAATCCTACAACGTCGGCGACCAGCAGTTGGTCACGATGGACGAGATGCTCTCGCTCATCGCCGACGCGCTCGATACCGATATCGAACTCGTCCACGCCAGCGACCGCGAACTCTCGACGGTGGACCTCGCCACCGACGATTACATCCTCTACCGCGACTACCCGCACGTCCTCGACACAAACAAACTCGAATCCCTCGGCTGGGAATCCACGCCCCTCGATACAGCGATGGAACGAACCGTCGAGGAACACGTGGAGAGCGACCGTGACGGGAGCGACCACGACCCCGGCAGGGAAAACGAGGAGAGCGTTCTGGGCGTCTTGGATACCATCTGAAGACGGGACGAAGGTCCTACTCCGCTTAGAAGTGAGGTCTCCAGAAAAACTTTAGATTACTCATCTCCCTAGCTCCAGCGTTCGTATGCCGTTTCAACAGTCACACGATAGCGTCCTCACAAATCTCTCGACGAACCTTTGGGTGTACGAGGACTCCCTCCGATTTCATGGGATTCGGACCAATCGCATCATGGCCGTCATCCGTCTCTCGGACGGGAGTCTCTTCATTCAGTCACCTGCGAAATTGACATCCAAGGTGAAAACCGCGCTCGATGCACTTGGTGACGTTCGGTTCGTCGTACCGACGAGTAAACTCCACGGTCACTTGTACATGGAACAGTATCGAGCGGCCTATCCTGACGTCGAACTGTTCGCCGCACCGGGATTACCCGCTCGACGACCGGACCTCCGATTCGACGGCCTCCTCGGGAGTACGCCGGACCCTCGCTGGAGTACCGACATCGACCAGACCGCGCTGATGGGCAATTGGTGGATCACCGAACTCGCGTTCTTTCATCGACCAAGTAAAACGGTCATTCTCGGTGATATGGGCTTTCACATCACCGAGAACAGCTCTGTAGAGATGCGACTTTTTGGCCGACTCGGCGGCATCTACAATCGACTCGGACAGCTACCGGAATTCAAACTCCCCATTAAAAACGAGGAAACACTCAACCAGTCAGTGCGGAACGTCCTCGCTTGGGACTTCGACCGCGTGATTCCCGGCCACGGCGATATCATCGAGTCCGATGGGAAAGAAGCCGTTCAGGATGGTTTCGAGTGGCTGCTGAAATGAGGCCCTATCCGTGCGGGTGTTGCGGAGAGCGCGGATATTCTACACAGCAACCGCAAACGGTCGGGGGTTTTCTGGGTCGTCATCGTAGTTGCTGGAACCAAACTATCAGAAACCTCTCTAACATCATCTCGCCACAATCAACGCAGTCGCAGTCGTCGTCGGAGGGGAAACTGTTTGACTGCGCAGAAAAGACCCACTGATATGTTCGAAAAATCGTCGTGGATTCGGCTGCCGAGAAACGTTCTGGTGGGTCATGGCGTGCTCTCGGAGACGGTTGCCGCGATTGACGAGTTACATTTACAGGGAACGCCACTGTTGGTGACGAGTCCGACGCCGAACGAGGTGGCGGGAAAGCGCGTCGTGGCACAGTTCGAGGAGGCGGGACTCGACGTCGAAACGGTCGTCATCGAGGAAGCGAGTTTCGCGGCCATCCAGCGCGTCATCGACATCGCGAACGAGGTGAAACCGGGATATCTCGTGGGGGTCGGCGGCGGCAAAGCCATCGACATCGCCAAGATGGCGAGCGACGAGGTGGGTCGAAGGTTCGTCTCGATTCCGACGGCGGCGAGCCACGACGGCATCGTGAGCGGGCGGGGGTCGGTGCCGGAGAAGGACACGCGCCACAGCGTGGCGGCCGAACCACCGCTGGCGGTCGTGGCGGATACGGAAATCATCGCGGACGCGCCGTGGAAACTCACCACGGCGGGGTGTGCCGACATCATCAGCAACTACACGGCCGTCGAGGACTGGCGACTCGCACAGCGGCTTCAGAACGTCGAGTTCCACGAGTACTCGGCGACGCTGGCGGAGATGACGGCGGAGATGTTGGTGGGTAATGCAGGAAGCATCAAACCCGGACTTGAGGAGTCGGCGTGGGTGGTCGTCAAGGCGCTCGTCTCCTCGGGGGTGGCCATGAGCATCGCCGACTCCTCGCGCCCGGCGAGCGGGGCCGAACACCTCTTCTCGCATCAACTCGACAGAATCGCACCGGGTGCGGCCCTGCACGGCCATCAAGTCGGCGTCGGGTCCATCATCACGGAGTATCTTCACGGCGGCGACTGGCAGGGAATCCGCGACGCGCTCTCGACCATCGGAGCGCCGACGACGGCCGACGGGTTGGGTATCGACGCCGAGACGGTGGTCGAAGCGCTCACGACGGCCCACGAAATCCGTGACCGCTACACCATTCTCGGCAACGGCATGAACAGAGCGGCGGCGTTCGAAGCGGTGGAGACGACAAAAGTTATCTGAACGATTTCGATTGGGTTCGGAACAACCACGAAGTAGATTTCTATCGGGTTTGAGAGGCTCATGGAATCAATCTGGTGTTGATTGGGAATTGATTGGGATTTTGTTCAGGGATGGCACACCCCTCCTTTGTGTTGGATTTGACGATTATTTTCAGCGGAGTTTGAGCAAATTTGGCAACAACATTGAATACCTTCGCGTAACAGATTTCCGCGTGGTGGTATCGAAAACAGATGAGTTCCATCGTGGAGATTTCGATATCCGCCGATGAGTTTGCACTTGGCCGTGCGTTACAAGCGGACTCTCAGGTGCAGATAGAACTCGAACGAGTCGTCCCTGTGGGAACGTCTTTGTTTCCATTCTTCTGGGCTCGCGGCGACGATGTCTGTCAGTTTGAAGTTGCCGCACGCGATGAACCAGCTGTAAAAGAGCTCACGAGAATCGACACCCTGACTGATGATACGCTGTTCCACATCGAATGGAACGATGGTATCACGAATCTCGTCCACGGAGTCGAGGAAGCCAACGCGACTATCGTGGAAGCGAACGGGACGGCCGACGATTGGGCGTTTCATCTCCGGTTCCCGGCGCAAGAGGAGATGTCGACGTTCCAGTCGTTCTGTCAACACGAGGGAATTCCGATGCAGGTCGAACGAGTGTACTCCATGCAGGAGCGAGCGATTCACAACTCCGCGGGCGTCACGCCTGCACAGCGTGAGACGCTCGTCACTGCCTACGAGGAGGGATATTTCGAACGACCGCGCGGAATCACGCGCGAAGAATTAGCCGACGAACTGGGGATATCACCGCAGGCCGTCGGTGGCCGCCTTCGACGCGGATATGCGAATCTCATCGCCGGGTTACTACGTCCGATGAATGTATAGCTCGTTGAACTAGAAACGCACTTAAGTGTGTTTCGTGGGAAACATGTGGTCTGAACTATCTCGGGCCGCATATTTCTCTATGTGATTGGATGCTCGGAAATTTGGTCGGCGGTGACTAACCGTTTCGACTGTGCGACGTTCGCTCCGATTAGAACGCGAACGATACATCTCACGTCCCCTCACTCGTACCGACTCCGGACGGACCACTCCGTGTTCAGGAGGTAGAAATCGTTCACTGTCAACCGCTTCCGACCCGAAATCCGCATGTCCATCGACTCGGAGATTATGAATGAGTAACCACCGAATACTGGTCGTCGATGACGAACAGCCGATTGCAGATTTGTTTGCCCACTGGCTCGAAGACCGATACGATGTTCATATCGCATACGACGGTACGGAAGCTTTAGCCACGCTTGACAGCTCACACGATGTGGTTCTTCTCGACAGGGATATGCCCGAGATGAGCGGCGATGACGTCCTCGAGACGATTCGAAACGAGGAGTTCGACTGCCGCGTCGGCATGGTGACGGCGGTCGAACCGGACTTCGACGTTCTCGAGATGGGGTATGACTCCTACGTCGTCAAACCGATAACGAACCGCGACGAGTTACACGACATCGTCGAGAGTTTGCTTCGCCGGTCCACCTACTCCACCAGCATTCAGGAGTTGCTCTCGCTCTCGTCGAAGCAGGCCACCCTCGAAGCACGCATCGACCAGTCGGAACTGGACGGCAGCGAGGAGTATCAGGAGCTCATCTCGGAGATACGGACGCTGAAGGGGTCGCTTTCGACGACGCTCGACGGAATGAACGACGGAGAATTAGGAAAGGAATTGGCGGGAACTGCTGTCTCCGAAAGTCAGTAGTAGAGGTCTTTGCTGTTTCGTTAGCTGATGTCCGCGTTTTTGAACCGCCAGTAGCCGAGGGTAACTGGAACGACCAGCCAGAGCGCGAGGATGACGAGTGCGAACCAGCCTTGGAGGTAGAACGGAGCGCTTCCGTTGAGAGCGGCCGCGTACGGGCTTCCGGCGTTCGGGTGGGTCAGATAACTCGTCGCGACGCCATAGGCGTTCGTCGGGTTGAGGATGTTCAGGAAGAAGTACCACGCCGGTAGTCCGTTTTCCATCCCCGACAGTCCTCCGTTGACCACGTAGTAGATACCCAACGGAACGATGCTCCAGATGAGTTCGAAGACGAAGAACAGACCGATAGCGGCGGCCATGGCCTTCGACCGCGTGGACATCATCGCCGAGAAACCAACGGCGATACCGACGAAGACGAGACCGAAGATGAACGTCGTGACTCCTTGGACGAGGAAACTCGTTATCGGGAACGAGCCGAACTGGACGAGGAGCACGAGCGCACCGGCGATGAACGCGATGATGGTCGCAACGCCGACGACGCAGGACCGTCCGATGAGTTTGCCCAACAACACGTCTCGGCGGGTGTGTGGCAAGCCGAGCAGCAGTTTGATGCTTCCCGATTCGCGTTCACCCGCGATGGCGAGGTATGCGACGACGAGCGCCGCGAGCGGGACGAGGAGGGTTGCGGGCGAACTGAGGAACTGGATGGTATCCTTCGCCGTCGAACCCTCGTTGAAGGAGCTGACAGCGTACATTCCGCCAGCCGTTGCCAGCACGAACAGCACCGTGATTGCCCACAGCCCTTTCGAGCGAGCGGCGTCCTCGAAGTCCTTGCGTGCGACGACGGCCCAGCTCATGGCCGGACCTCCGATTCCATCCGCTGACTCTCAGAGCCGGTCGTGTAGGCCTCGAAGAGGTCTTCCAGTGACGATTCCTTCGTCCGGATGTCGGTGACGGTCGAACCCGTCTCCTCGACGGCGTTGATGACTTTCGCCTTCGCGCTCGCGTCGGTGTACGTGACGAACAGTTCTTCGCCTTCGGTTCTCACGTCGGTGACGCCGTCGATTCGCTTCAGCTCGACGTTCGGAATCCGTGTCCACCGTCAGCACCATCGTCGCGCCGGTTCCGGCCGCGTTCCGGAGACCGTCGATGGTATCGACCGTGATGAGTTCGCCCTTGTTCATGATGGCGACGCGGTCACAGACCGCCTCGACCTGACTCAAGATGTGGCTGGAGAAGAACACGGCCGTGCCACGGTTCGCCTCCGCTTGGATGATTTCGCGCATCTCCTTGACGCCGTGGGGGTCGAGACCGGAGGAGGGTTCGTCCAGAATCAGGAGGTCGGGATTGCCGACGAGCGCCATTCCGAGCGTCACTCGCTGGCGCATCCCTTTCGAGTAGCCGCCTGCCGCCCGCGCGGCGTCGTCCGCCGAGAGACCGACGCGGTCGAGAATCTCGTCCGCATCGTCGTTGGTTCCCTTCGAGTCGATGGCGAACTGGATGTGTTTTCGTCCGGAGAGCCGACCGTACAGGTCGGTCGCGTCGGGAAGGATACCGATCCGTTCGTGAATCGACTGTGTCTCCGCCTGTGCGTCGTAGCCGAGTACCGTTGCGGTTCCGTCGGTCGGACGGATGTAATCCATCAGCATGTTGATAGTCGTCGATTTCCCGGACCCGTTCGGACCGAGGAAGCCGAACACTTCGCCTTCCTTGACTTGGAGGTTCAGGTCACGGACTGCGACCACCTCACCGAAACGCTTGGTGAGGCCAGTTGTTTGTATAGCGGCCATAACGGGCATATATCCCTTGGAGGTGTTAAAACTATGTTGCTATGATATTTCACTGCACGATTTCTCATCCGAGGTCGGCGCGTTCGAACGACAGATAGCCGAGAACGAGCGGGACGACCAGCCACGCGCCGAGGATGACGAGCATGAACCACTGCTCCAGATAGAACGGAATCACCGCGTTGGGTTTCAGCACGTGGAAGGAGTACATCATCCTGTGGGGGAACACCAGACCCGAAGCGCGCTGAAAGGCGTACGATGGGCTGACGAGATACACGAACTCGTAAATCTGTGACGAGAGGTGCATCCCGAGTTGGTCGTGCACGACGAAGCGGAGCGCCGCCGACGGCGAGATGGGCGGAATCGTCCAGAGCACGTTGAAGACGAAGAAGATGCCGACCGAACTCACCATCGCGCGCGACCGCGATGCACAGGCCGCGGAGAGACCGACCGCGATGGCGACGTACGTCATGGCGAAGAACAGAAAGAGCAGGAAGAACTCCACGAAGACGGTGAAATCGATGGAACTGAGCATGAACGAACCTTCGATGGCCGCGATACCGAACGCCAAGAGGAGGCCGACGGCGACGACCGCGGACCGGCCGACGAACTTCCCGACGACGAGGTCGAGGCGCGTGTTCGGCAGGCCGAGGAGGAACTTGATGCTCCCGGATTCACGCTCGCCCGCGATGGCGAGATAGGCGACGACCAGCGCGCTGATGGGGATGATGAAGATGCCGACGAAGGTCAGCAGTTGGAGGATGTTCTTCATCGTGACGTTCGACGGCGCGGCGTACACCGAGAGCACGAGCAGTCCGACGTAGACGGCGATGAGCGCCCACAGCCCTTTCGAGCGTCTGGAGTCGATGAAATCCTTTCGCGCGACGGACACCCAGCTCATGCGGGAATCTCCACGCGTGGCTCTTCGGCTTCCTTCGGCTCGTCGCCCGTCGTGTAGCTGGTGAACAGCTCTTCGAGCGACGCTTCCTCGGATTTGATGTCCGTGATGGTCGTCGTGGCGTCCACGCGTTTGACGACCTTCGGTTTCGCCACGGCGTCGGTGAACGACACGCGGAGCACCGACCCTTCGACCGAAACGTCGGCGACACCCTCGATGCCGGTCAGGTCGAGACCGGTCGGCATCCGCTCGACGGACAGGAGGAGTTGCGAGCGAGAACCGGTGAGCTCCCGAAGTCGTTCGACCGTGTTCTGTGCGACGAGCTGTCCGCCGTTCATGATTCCGACGCGGTCACAGACGGCATCCACTTCCGAGAGGATGTGACTGGAGAAGAACACGGCCGTACCGGTGTCGGCCTCCGCTTGGATGAGTTCCCGCATTTCGACGATACCGTGGGGGTCGAGGCCCGAGGACGGTTCGTCCAGAATCAGGAGGTCGGGGTCGCCGACGAGCGCGGCGGCGAGCGCGAGGCGCTGTGTCATCCCTTTGGAGTAGCCGCCCACCTTCCGGTCGGCCGCCTCCTGTGACAACCCGACGCGGTCGATGAGTTCCGCCGGGTCGTTGTCCGCATCCTTCGCATCGATGGCGAATTCGAGGTGTTCGCGCGCGGTCAGTCGGTCGTACAGGTGATACCCGTCGGGGAGGATTCCGATGCTGTCGCGGATGGCTCGGGAGTCCGTCTGGGCGTCGTAGCCGAGGACTGTCGCCGTCCCGTCCGTGGGGCGCATGAAGTCCAACAGCATGTTGATGGTGGTGGACTTTCCCGCCCCGTTGGGACCGAGAAAGCCGAAGATTTCGCCCTCTTCGACGGTCAAATCGAGGCCGTCAACCGCGACGACGTCGCCGAACTGTTTCGTGAGGGACTTGGTTTCGATGGCGGGCATGGCCGGAAATTTTAATGCCATCTACAAATGCTTTCCGTTGGTTGACAGATAGGATAGAGATGAGTGTTATCAATTGACGTATTTGGGGAACGCTCTTGAATCGAGCGGCAGCCCTCACGATATGGACGACGTGACCATCCGCGCCGCCGAACCGGACGACGCGACTGCCATCCAACGCGTTGCCCGCGAGTCGTGGCACGCCGCGTACGACGACGTCGTGGACCCGATGCTGGTGGACGATATCGTGGACAAGTGGTACGACGACGGAGGCCTCCGCGAGTGCACGACGCGGGAGAGCGACGTGTTCTACGTTGTCGAGCGCGGGGAAGTCATCGGATTCGTCCACGTCGCGCCGGTTCCGGACGAGGAAGGACTGTTCGACCTCTCCCGAATCTATCTCGTTTCGGATGCGTGGGGAAATGGTCTGGGCACTCGACTGCTCGAACGGGCCGAAGGGCGGATTCGTGAACAGGGAGCGGAGTGGTTGCGGTTGACCGTCGTCGCCGACAACGAGCGAGGCGTGGGATTCTACGAATCTCGTGGCTTCGAGCGAATCGAGGAGCGCGAGGATGCGGTGCTCGGCGTGGGAGAGTACGTGTACGAGAAGAGATTGTGAAGAGTGGGAGCTTCAGCCGCTGGGAGGTTCGAAATGCGAGCAGAATTTGTAGCGAAAGCCCGCGTCGGTGTAATTTTCATGAAATACGACCACCGCGATTCCCATATTGTTCTGTTCGCTTTTCCACTCCACTTGCGCTGTTCGATTTTGCGTGGCGGCCGTAATCTTCGGGCGCTCCCCGTCGGCGATTACGTTCCCAGAACGCCAGTAATCTCGGGCGGCTATCGAGAGCGCTCGCTGGTCGTCGTCAATGGTCAGCGTCACGTCGATAGCCGACCGCGTACCGTTGTCAACCACGATGTCGTCCGGGCTATCGGGTTCGTACCACGGCGCGGGACCACCGTCGGAGTGCGGTACCGGAGTACAGTCGCGGTTCTGGTCGGTGGTAGTCGTGGTCGGTTGGCCACCGAACGAGCGACTCGTACATCCTGCGCTGGCCCCCGTGAAGGCTCCACAAATCGCACCGAGTACCGACCGCCGTCTGAACGATTCGGTCATATGTGACGATTCACTGTTTCGGTGATAGTACTTAGGTAATATCAAAGAGCTACTGTACTCATCGTCGGTTCGAATCGTGAAAAGCGAGAGTTCACGTCCGTTCGTGGCGAACGGTCGGGGGCTTTCTGGGCCTTCCTGCTAGACGTACTTTTCCAGGAACTCAGCGGTTTTCGTGTACGCCTCGATGCGGTTTTCCAGTTTCGTGAAGCCGTGTCCCTCGTCGGGGAAGACGAGTTTTTCGACGGGCACACCCTGTTCCGCTGCTTCCTCGGCTATCTGCTCGGCTTCGCCGACGGGCACGCGCGGGTCGTTCTCCCCGTGGAGGACGAGCAGCGGCGCTTCGATGTTCCGGATATTGTTGATGGGGCTGATGGACTCCAAAAAGTACCGGTCGTCGTCGAGCGACCCGTACTCGGCTTCTCGCAACTCGCGCCGCCAGTCGCCCGTGTTTTCGAGGAACGTGACGAAGTTGGCGATGCCGACGATGTCCACCCCGGCGGCCCAGAGGTCGGGGTACTCCGTGACCGCCGCGAGGACCATGAACCCGCCGTACGAACCGCCCATGGCGACGATTCGGTCGGGGTCCACGGCGCGTTGGTCGTGAAGCCACTCGACGCCCGCCTCGATGTCCGCGACCGAATCCATCCGCTTTTCCACGTCGTCGAGGTGCGTGTACTCCTTCCCGTAGCCCGACGAACCGCGGACGTTGGGTTCGAAGTAGGCGTAGCCGCGGTTCAGGAAGTACTGTTTGACTGGGCTGAACGACGGGCGGCGCTGGCTCTCCGGCCCGCCGTGGATGTCCACGATGACGGGCGTCTCACCCGCCGTCGCGCCGTCGGGCACGGAGAAGAACGCGGGAATCTTCTTCCCGTCGAAGCTCTCGAAGTGGACGAGTTTCGGGCGAGCGAACGACTCCGTCGGCAATCCGGCAGTCGATGCGTCCGTCCAACGCTCGGCCTCGCCGGTTTCGACGTCGACCACGTACACGTTGGTGTTGTCCGTACTGCCGGTGGCGGAGACGGCGAACCGCTCCGCGTCGGGGTCGAAACTGACGCCGCCCGCGATACCGCGGGGGAGGTTGGGCGTCGGGAATTCGCGGATGGTCGTCTCGCCGGTCAGTTCCCCGACGGTGAGTTCCGTGTAGCCGTCCACGTTGCGCGAGTAGACGAGACGGCCCGTATCCTCGTGAAGCGCGAGGCCATCGACGTTCCACTCGCCGCCCTCCTCCACGAGTTCGATGTCGAGCGAATCGAGGTCCAGACGGGCGAGGTACATCGTGTCCGCGCCGTCGTCCGTGACGAGATAGAGCGCGTTCCCGTCCGGCCCCCAGTTGGTTCCCTGATAGCGCACGTTCCCTTCGTGCGGCGTGACGTGTTCGGCCTCGCCGGAGTCGATGTCGAGGACGTAGAGGTCCTGGTCGAACGAGGAGTGGGATTCGACGACGACGAGTTTCCCGTCGTCGGGACTCCATCCCGCGAGCGAGAGCCACCCGTCCCCCTCGTACACCAGTTCGGCGTCCTCGCCGGTCGTATCTCGGTCCTGCACGTACACGTCGAAGACGGCGTTGTCGCGTCGATTCGACGTGAACGCGAACTGCGACCCGTCGGAGTTCCATCCGCCCCACCGATGTTTCGCGTCCGGCATCGCCGTGAGCGGGACGATGGTTTCGCCGTCACCGTCCAGTCGAAACAGTTGCTGGCGCTCGTTCCCCCCATCGTCCATGCCGAAGACGAATTCATCACGCTCCGGCGACTGGGAGATGAACGTCACACGCTCGTCGTCGAAGGTCAACTCCCGAGGCCACGCGCCCGCCTCGTCCAACTGCCACACTTGTGGAACGCCGGTCGTGTTCAGCAAAAAACACAGTCGCTCGCCGGCGAAATCGAACGACGCGCCGTAGGCGCTTCGGACGTTCAAATATCGCTCGAAATCGTAGGTACTCATCGCCCGTTTCTTTTCATTCGGCCATCATAGTGCTTTGGTAGTCGGTAGTCCGTCACGGAGTATCAGGCCCAAAATAGACAGATGAAATACATCTCATCATATTTAAAGAATGGAGATGCAAAGGCACAGACTTTGTATGACCGATAGCTTGATTTGAGATACGGTGAGTGATATAGCATGGATGCGACATCTCAAAAGACACATACTGGCTCTGATTTGATACATCAATACTCGTTCGACCGTGATGAGACGGATAGTATCGTCGTCACGGTGAGTAGTGCAGTTTCCGACGTGACCGGAACACCCATAGAAGAGATGCCGCCACTTCAGGAGACGCTCGATTGTGACTCCCTCGAATCACTTTTCAGTTCTTTTAATATAGAAGACATGTCAGGAGTTGGCCAAGTCGGGTTTACGTTCTGCGGGTGTACGGTACGAATCGATACGTCGGGGACCGTCCAAGTGTACGACGGGAACCGTCGATTTACCGCCGACAGTTCAAGGTGCTAATAGCGTGTCTCGTGAACTTGAACTCCTCTCGGTAGACGAGTTCGAAGACCAACTCGGCCACCTACTCGAAGTGAGTGCGCTGAACGGAATCGATTTCGACAGGTCGTGGACGTTCCGCCTCCCGGGCGACAGTGTTCCGGACGTGATGGTCGAAATCACGCGACTACAGAAGGCTTCCTCGAATCGGCCCGAACGGTAACGGCACCGTTCGGCGGGTAAATCCGTCGTTTCCGCCCGGTAGTTGGCGAATAACAAAAACCCCTGCGTGTGAGGCCCGGACGCCATGCAACGCAAGAGACAATACATCCTGACCCTCGCCGTCGTTTGCCTACTCATCGCGGGGAGCGGTGGCGTCACCGCTACGAAGTACGACCAGCCTAGCCGGAGTCAACCGACGATAACGACACACCAGACGGTTCGCGTCGAGTTCGCCAACGACTCCACGGTCGTGATTCACGGGAGCGCAGAACGCGTGGGCATCGGAACGACGTGGAACGCGCCGGACGGTGCAGCAACGTCGTACTTCGAGTCCGGCCCGGTGAACGGGACGACGCGCCTCGACGTGCCTAAAGAGGGAAAGCAAACGGCGATCACCTACGTCACCGTCTACAGCGGCGGAAACATGACGCCGATTCTGACGGTCGAAAATCCGACCAGGGCGTCCGCGAACCTAGCGAACTCGTCCAGTTGCCGCCTCGGGGCGACCGGAGACGACACCGCCTCATCGGTGTAGACGACGTGAGCGAGCGAAACCGAACGTGCGGAAATCGAGTCGTGTGGGACCGTCGATAGAATGGCGATGTTTTTTGCCACGAACGAGCGAGTAACAGTCGATTGCGCCCCTGGAAGTGCTGAAAACGCATCTTCAGCGTCGCATTCGACGTGGCGCGTTCCGCGACACGTTTGTCAGTCGATAAACTGTTCACGTCGTCGGGACATCGCAGGATACGGGGTAAACGGAGTTGCTGATTTATGCGGTATCTCGGCGTCTACGCATCGACAGGGTGGGAGGAATGAATACGACACAGTCACGGGAGCGCACGGACTCGACACGGTCACGCGCGTTTTCAGAACAGGAGGTGTACGATGCGGTAAAGAATTTGCGACGGCGGTACGTTCTCTACTCGCTCAATCGGTCACAGGAGTCCGTCGAACTGGGGGAACTCGCCGAGCAAATCGCGGCGTGGGAGAACAACATCTCTCGGGATGCCGTCTCTCCCGAACAGCGCAAGTCGGTGTACAGCGCGCTGTATCAGACTCATCTGCCGAAATTGGAGAACATCGGTATCGTCAGCTACGACCGCGACTCGAAACGGGTATCGTTTACCGACGGCGCACAGGACTTCGAGTTGTATCTGGCCACCGACGCGCAGACGACGATTCCGTGGCACAAACTGTACGTCACGCTGTCGGCGTTCGGCGCGATACTCGTCGCGCTCGGGTGGTTCGGTCTCGTTCCCGCGTCGGGGTTCCAACTCGCGGTCGTCGTTCTCGGAGTGTTCGCGGTGACAGCGCTCGCACATTTTTACGACCGCCACTGTTGGCAACGACGGTTCCAGGGTGCGACTCCCGACCTCGCCGTAGAGTTCGGCGACAGTCGATGGTTCCAATGAAAGAAGACTTTTACTTTCTCGTTTCGTCGCGGCGAGTATGCGCGTCGCGTTCGTCGCAGAAGTGACGGCCCAGCACGAGGACACGGGGAGAACCCGCCGACTTCGACGTATTGCGGAACTGCTCGCGAATCGCGGCCACGAGACCACTATCTTCTGTTCTCAGTGGTGGGACGGCGACCACGACACGTTCGAACAGGACGACGTGACGTATCACGCGGTGACGACCGACCCCCCCGGCGACGCCCCGTCGCGCCGATTTACGCTTTCCCTCCCCGGCGCACTTCGCCGCGCGAAACCGGACGTGATTCACGCGACTGCGGTTCCCAAACACGTGCTCGCGGCGAAGACGGCGAGCAAACTCTCCCGAACTCCGCTCGTCGTGGATTGGTACGAGTCGCCGCCGGAAACCGCCCGAAACGCCTCGAAATCCCTTCGGATGGCCGCACGCGCGCCGGACGAAGTTATCACCCCCTCGGAGACGGTGAAAACACGCGTCCGGGAACTCGGCGCGAACGAAGCGGACGTGCGCGTGATTCCGAACAGCATCGACATGGACGCGATTCGGGAGGCAAAAGTCGTAGAGGGTGCCGACATCGTCTACTCGCGCCGGTTGGACGAGGATGCCAACGTGGAGAGCCTGTTTTTGGCACTGGCGGAACTCCGCGGGATGGGGTGGAACGCCGTCATCATCGGCGACGGTCCCGAGCGCGAGGGGTACGAACGACAGGCCGCCGACCTTCGCATCGACGACCGCGTGGAGTTCACGGGCGCACAACCCGTGGAAAAACGGATTCCGGTATTTCGCGGCGCACACGTCTACGTCCAGACGGCGCGCAGGGAGGCGTTCCCCACCGACCTCCTCCGTGCGTTGGCCTGTGGCTGTTCGGGCGTCGTGGAGTACCACGTCGAATCGAGCGCGCACGAACTGGTCGAACAGGAAGAGCGCACGTTCCGGACGACGAGCGAACAGGAACTCACCGAAGCGCTTCGTTCGGCCGCCGAACTCCCACACATGACGATAAACGAGGAGTTCGAACGGTACGACGACGACCCCGTACTGGAACAGTATCTCGACTGCTACCGGGACGTGCAGGATTCGTTCGGCTTTTTCTGAGGTCCATCGGGCATCGGCGCGACGGAGAAGAGTACAAAGCGGTGTCCGCCGTACCGCCCAGTGACACGCATGGATGCGAAACTCGAAGCCAGCGGTCTCGTTCGCGTGGCGGATGGCGACCGAATCGTCGACGGAGTTTCGTTCGCCGTCCCCGAACGGGACGTGCTCGCGGTGCTCGGTCCGTCGGGGTCCGGAAAATCGTCCCTGCTTCGGCTCCTCAATCGCCTCGACGAACCGACCGAGGGGACCGTTTTTCTCGACGGAACGGATTACCGAACGCTCCCGCCACAGGAAGTTCGCCGCCGTATCGGTTCGGTGCCACAGTCGCCCGCCCTCCGGCCCGGAACCGTCTTCGGGAACGTGACCATCGGTCCGCGACTTCGCGGCGAGTCCGTTTCGGCGGACTCCGTCGAGGACTTGCTAGCGCGGATGGACCTCGGGGGGTACGCCGACCGGGACGTTTCCGACCTTTCGGGAGGCGAGGCGCAACGCGTCGCCATCGCCCGGACGCTCATCACCGAACCCGAGGTCCTCCTCCTCGACGAACCCACGTCGAGTCTCGACTCGCGCTCGCAGGCGCAGGTCGAGACGCTCCTCGAAGGACTCATCCGCGAAACCGACCTCACGACTGTGCTCGTTACTCACGATGACCAGCAAGCGCGGCGACTGGCGGACCGCGTGGCACTGCTCGAAGACGGTCGTCTCGAATCCATCGGGCCGGTTTCCGAGGTGATGGCGTGACGTTCTTCGACCAGTTCGGCAATCCCGACGTTCTCCGAGGACTGACACAGGTCGCCGTCGCGTCGGTGTTGGCGCTCATCGTCCTCGGCGTTTCGGCCGTCCGCAACCTCGATTTGGAAACGGAACTCGGTCGGTCGTTCGTCCGAGGCTTCGTACAGGTGGTCGCGATGGGGTCGGTCATCGGCGTGCTGTTCTCGGTGAGTCTGGCGTGGAGCGGACTGGTGTTGCTGGCGATGATAGCCATCGCGGCGTGGATTTCGAAGGACCGCGGTGAGGGCGTCCCCGGGGTCTTCCGCGTGTCGCTCGTCGGAATTGCGTTCGGGGCGGGCCTCGTCATCGCCACCATGGTCGCCGCCGGGGCGATACAGTCGTCGGTTCGGAACCTCATCCCCGTCGGCGGGATGATTATCGCGAACGCGATGAAGACCAACTCGCTCGCGCTCGACCGATTCAAAGGGGAAATCGAATCGAACCGGGCGGAAATCGAGGCCGTCCTCGCGTTGGGTGTCGCACCCGAAGCCGTCGTCTCGGAGTACGTGACGACGAGCGTCAGGGCGTCGCTGATTCCGATGGTCGAGTCGCTGAAGAGTCTCGGGTTGGTGTACATCCCCGGCATGATGTCGGGGATGATTCTCGCCGGGGCGAACCCCATCTATGCGGCCGAATACCAGTTCGTCATCATGGCGATGCTGTTCGCCGGTGGTGGATTAACGAGCATGGCGAGCACCCTGCTCGTCGGCCGCTACGCGTTTACCGAGGCCGAGCAGTTGAAACGGTTCGACGGGTCGGCGACGAGAGTGGATGAGGAGATCTCTGTTCGGCCAATACGGTCGGTCTCAAAACGACTCGGTATCGTACATCACGTTGTTGGTTTTGTTGTGATTTTAGCACCTATGCCGCTGCGAGTTGTCTATTGGTTTTGTGTGACCGCAAGTACCGAGCCAAACAACCCCAACACGCTTGTCACGTATCGGCCAGATCGGCTGGCCGGGTGGCGTGCGGGCCAGGAGGACCAGGATAGTGTTCATCCGAGGTTCTGCTGGTATCGCGCGAGGGATGAGTGAGCGACCAGCGGGAGCGAGAATCGCTGGGGAGGCGTGGGGCGGTGCGGAGGCGGTGGTTGCGGTTGTTTGGGTGGGTTGAAAGGGGCCGCCCGCTCGCGTTTGCTGTGGTTGCTGTGTGGGCCACTATCTGCGCGGGCATTGCGGAGAGCGCAGATATCCCGCACAGCAACCGCGAGCGGACGGGGGCTTTCGAAGTCTGTCTTCCTTCAGTGCTACGTTGTCATTCACAATTTCTACGGGGCTTTCCATGTCCGTTTCACTCACTCTTCGAATCGTGACGCTCGAACCACTCCGTGAGCGTTTCCAATCGGTGGCGTGCTCGTTTCGGCGCGCCGATATTGTGGTGTTCGTCCGGATAGATGACGAGTTTCGTCGGCACCCCTTGTTTCTTCAGGCTCACGAAGAGCTGTTCGGCCTGTGACGGCGGACAGCGCCAATCGTTCTCCCCGGCCGTGATGAGTGTGGGCGTGTCGACGTTTCCGACCTCGGTGATGCTCGACATGGCGTGGTAGGCGTCGGGTTCTTCCCACGGGAGACCGAGGTCGTTTTCGTACCACTGGAAATGGTCCCCGGTTCCGAACAGGGAATAGAAATCGTAGATTCCGTGTTCGGGCGCGGCCGCCGCGAACATGTCCGTTCGCGCGATGACGTAAGCGGTGTTGACACCGCCTTGTGAGAATCCGGTGATGAACAGCCTATCCTCGTCGGCCCATCCCGCGTCGAACCGCCCACTCCACGCCCGAAACGATGTCGTCGCTTTCACGCGGTCCCCACTCGCCACGGATCGATTCGCTGAACTCCCGGCCGTAGGAGATGCTTCCGCGGTAGTTGACCCGAAGGACGATGTATCCCTTCCCCGTCCAGTAGCAGTTATCGGCGTCGAATGAGGGGCGTCGTACCACATCGGCCCGCCGTGAATCGCGGCGATGAGTGGCCGTGGTTCCGGGTCGTCAAAGTCGAACTCCCGGGGCAAATACGCGATGGCTTCGACCGTCCCGCCGTCACCGTTCTCGAACGTAACGCGCTCGACAGTCCGGCATCGCCACCTCATCCTGAGGTCGGCGTTCATCGCGGTGAGTCGCGTCGGGGTTTCGTCCCCATCGATTCCGTCTATCGGCATCGCATACACGTCGTCCGGTTCGCTCGGTCCCGTGAGACAGAGTGCGACGGTCGATTCCGTCGCGTCGAAGGAGGTGATGGTCCGATATTCGTCCTGTGTCTCGTACACCCGTTCCGGGTCGTCCCTGTCTCGCCGCCAATCGAACCAATCGCGTCCGTGCTTCGTCGCCGAAGGAGCTGAGGAGCGTTTCGTCGTCCGTCCACCTCGGCCCCCCGACCCGCGATACCGACCGGTCGAGCGACGCCGACACCGACTGATACGTCCCGTCATCGGTCACGAACACCTGACTCGGCACGTACCAGTTCTCCGGGTCGCTCCCCACAAAGGACAGTCGACGTCCGTCCGGACTCCAATGTGGTTTCGACGCGGTCAGTTCCCCGTCCATGATTCGTCGCAGGTCGCTTCCGGATGGGTCGATGGTGAACACGTCCATCATCGAGGTTTCGTCCGGGTGCTCCCCGCTGATTCGAGATGAACGCGATTCGGTCCCGTCCCCATGCGGGTTGCATCCCGGTGTTAGATTCGTACGCGCCGCCGCCCTCCGTGTCGTCGAGTCGATGGATAGCCCTGACTCCGTACGTCCACGACGAACAGATACGTCGTCACCTCGTCCAGAAAGCCGGTTCCATCGTGCTTGTGCTGAAGACGTTCGGTCTCGATCGGTGCGTTCTCGTTCCGGCGGGCGTTCAGATAATCGCCCTCCTCGTCGGTCGGGTCGCGGGCGGAGACGACGAGTCGCTCGCCGTCCGGCCCCCAGTCGAACTCCCGAACACCCTCGTCACGGTCGGTGATTTGACGAGCGTCGCCACCACGTTCGAGGTCGAACAGCCAGACTTGCGTCTTCGGGTCGTCCACCACGCCATCCGATTCGTCCGCGTCGCCGGACTCCTCCGTCCTCTCGGTATCGGCCTCGCGACCGACGCGAAGCGAGACGTCACGCTCACGGCTTGCGAGAAACGCGAGTTTCGAACCGCCCGGCGACCATTTCGGAGCATCGACACCGGAAACACGAGTGAGACGATATGGGTCGTCGGCCCCATCGGTCGGGACGACGAACAACGACCGATGGTTCTCATCGGTTGCCTCGTCGGCTTCCTTCACGATGAACGCGATACGCTCGCCGTCAGGGGAGAGAGAACAGGTGAGAAACGTGTCGAACGTCGTAGATATCGTCCAGTTCAAACGGGCGAGCGTCCATGCGGGACGTACCTCGTCACGCCGATATTACGCTATGGGTTATCGACGCTCGTTGCCGGATTTGCTGTCGTTCGCCGCCTCGACGGCCCGCACCGCCGCGACGTTCTCCTCGACATCGTGCACCCGAACGATGTCCGCGCCGCGCTCGGCCGCGATGGTCGTTCCGGCGACCGTCGCGGCGGTTCTATCCTCGTCGCAGAGATAGATCGAACATGGACTTGTGCGAATGGCCGATGAGTACGGGGCAGTCGAGCGCGTGGAGTTCGCCGGCCCGTCCGAGCAGTTCGAAGCTCTCCGCTGGGCCCTTTCCGAACCCGAGTCCGGGGTCCACGATTATCCTGTCCCTATCGAGACCCGCTTTCTGGGCGAGCAGAACGCGTTCCTCCAGTTCCGCGATGACGTCCTCGACCACGTCGTCGTACTCCACTGTGTGTTCGGGAACGACGGGCGCATCGAGGCTGTGCATGACGACCAGTGGCGCGTCGTGTTCGGCGGCGACGAACCGCATTTCCGGGTCTTCGAGCCCCGACACGTCGTTCAGGATGTCCGCTCCCGCCTTTAGGGCAGTTCGGCCCACGGCGGCCTTCCGCGTATCGACCGAAATCATGGCGTCGAGGTCACGAATCGCTTCGATGACGGGGACGATGCGCCCGATTTCCTCGTCGTCCGAAACTTCGTCCGCGCCGGGACGCGTGCTCTCGCCGCCGATATCGATGATGTCCACGCCCGCTTCCACCATCCGCTCCGCCCGGTCGATGGCGTCCTCGTGTGCCTCGAACTCCCCGCCGTCGTGAAAGCTGTCGGGCGTCACGTTGAGGATGCCCATCACGGCCGTCCGACCTTCCCACGGGTAGCCGTGGCCGTCGTCCGCTTCCCGGATACCGAGCGTCTCCCGGAGGTCATCGGCGAGCATCGACAGGCCGTACGGGGAGTCGTCCAATCGCTCCACGAGTCGCCGGTACTGTGCCAGCGTCCCCATCAACAGCACGTCGATGTTTTCGTCGTCCCGGTCGTGCAGGCCGGACAAGGCACAGTCGCCGCCGAGGGAGAGCATCTCCGCTTTGATGTACTGGGCCTGCCGTGTTTGCACGCGGGTTTTCACCACGCGATGGACGGCTTTCCCACGCGCATGACGACCCTCCGTTCGTGTGACGTGCGTGGTTTCCAGCGCGTTCTGTGCGTCCTCCAGCGAGGCGATTCGCTTCGGAATCTCCGCTCGGGTCCAGCGCGTTCGCGCCTCCGCCACGGCGAACAGCGACCCGACGACGAGGACGAAGTCGTTCTCGTCGGCCGCCCCGAGCGCCGTATCGAGCGCGCTCTCGACCGATTCCACACGTTCCACTCGCTCGACACCCTCCGCTTCGAAGACGCGCGCGACGACCTCCTCATCCTCCGCGCGGCCGATGTTCGCGTGGGTGGCGACGACGTGGTCCGGCGTCGGAAGCGCATCGACCATTCCCTGAACGTCCTTGTCGTGCATCGCGCCGAAGACGAGGTGAAGGTCGTCGTAGTCGAACTCCGCGATGGTGTTGGCGAGGGCCGCACACGCACCGGGGTTGTGCGCCCCGTCGAGCGCGACGAGTGGGTCCGACCCCATCACTTCGAACCGACCGGGCCAGAATCCCTTCCGCAGACCCCGAGCGAGTTCATTCTCCGTCACGTTCGCGACTTGCCGAGCGAGCACGGCGGCGATCCCCGCGTTTTGGGCCTGATACTCACCGAGCAGTGGAATCGACGTTTCGACCGTCCAATCCGGACCCGACAGCCTGATTCCGGCCTCGGTGTGATTGGTCCGTCCGCCGTAGGTCGCTCGCACGTCGGCATCCGCGTCGTCTTCGCCGTCGCCGACGACGAGAACGTCGCCCGCTTGTTTTCGAACCGCATCGAGGGCGTCGCCGGACGTGCCGGTGACGAGCGGCGCGTTTTCCGGTGCCACGTGTGCCTTGTCGGTGGCGATTTCCTCGACGGTTTCACCGATGATCCCCGTGTGTTCGAGCGTGACGCTGGTGACGGCCGAGGCAACGGGGTCGACCACGCTGGTCGCGTCGTAGCGGCCGCCGATACCGACTTCGAGGACGGCCACGTCCACGTTTTCGCGGGCGAAATACCACAGCGCCATCGCGGTCATCCCCTCGAAAAAGGTCGGTGAGTCGCCGCGTGTCGCCTTGTCGGTCACGTAATCGTAGACGGAGTCGACGTACTCGACGATTGCCCGCTCCGTGATTTTCCGGCCATCGACCGTGATTCGTTCACGAACGTCGTCGAAATGCGGCGAGGTGTAGAGACCGACCGACAACCCTGTTTGCGGAGCACCTGCTCGGTCATCCGAGCCGTACTGCCCTTCCCGTTCGACCCGGCGACTTGCACGAATCGCGTCCCGTCGTGCGGGTTGCCGAGGTGTGCGAGGAGGTTTGCGGTTGAGTCCGTCCCCGGCTTCGGACGGAACCGCCGCAGGTGGAAAAAGAAAGTTCGCCGCCTCGTGGTAGTCCATAGCTGTGAGGACGGAAGCCAAGACACGCTTTAGATTG
This sequence comes from uncultured haloarchaeon, assembly GCA_963811185.1. Classification (GTDB taxonomy): domain Archaea; phylum Halobacteriota; class Halobacteria; order Halobacteriales; family Haladaptataceae; genus Haladaptatus. Next base: position 62,623 of record CAWEQN010000004.1, on the reverse strand, counting down.
TCGGAGTTGCGACTCCGGTCGTCCCGCTCTCTGCCGACGTATTTTCAGATGCGCCTAGGGGTCGTTCGAATTCCCGCTCGGATTCCCGTCTGGTCCACCCCTGTTTGTAGAGCCCCGTCTCGTGTAGCGTCGACCGCCGTCCTCCCGATTTTCGTCCAACAGCCGCATCATCCGTCGTTCGAACTCGTGTTCGTCGATTTCGTCCGCGACGTACCGCCGCTTCAGTTCGTTCATCCGGTCCTCCCTCGTCGGTTCGACGCGCCGGGAGAGGCCGAACTCGCGTGCCCGGGGGGAAACCACTTCGGCGACGCGGGCCGCCCGCCCGAGTCGCTCGCTTCGCGGGACCGACGCCTGTCGAACCACTTCGGCGACCAGCCAGACGAAAAAGACGCAGGCGAGCACCCCGTCGAAAAAGAACGCGACGATGTACGGGAACGCGGTGTGGAAGAACGCGAAGGCGAACGGCGTGTTCGCATATGCGGGGCTGCCGAGCGCGGCGAGCGTACCGAACACCCCGAACACCACGATTGCGAGGAGGGTCAGGAGGGACACCACGAACGCTGCGAACAGCCGTTTGACCTTGGTGCTGGCGAACGCGTTCATCACGTGAACGTTACGCGGCTACCGGTTTAAAATCGTCTTCCGTCGCTCGCGGCCATCGGTCATCGAACGTCGGTAAGTGTTTCTCCGCAGTACGTACATTCCGCGTCATCCACGGAGTTCCGCGCGCCGCACTCCGGACAGTTACATTTCGGCTCCGACGGTGCGGCCCGGAAGAAGCCGCTCCACTCCGCTAATTTGATGACTGCAAGGACGAACAGCACGTCGAGAATCCCCCCCACCGGACCCATGAAGGAGAGTAGGATGAAGAATACAACACCGACAAAGGCGAGCGCCAGATAGACGCCGTGCTCCGTCCGGAAATTCATGGTCCCAGAACGATCGGGCTAGAGCCATAAGTTTTCTCCCGCATTTAGACCGCATCAAAAAGACGCGCCAGTCTCATTTTTTTTTTTTTTTTTTTTTTTTTTTTTTTTTTTTTTTTTTTTTTTTTTTTTTTTTTTTTTTTCTCTTTTTTTCAGCACCCATTTCAGTCGTGCTGGAAACCGCGCGAGACGGTCACCCGTCGGGTGCTGCGTCTCGCTCGCTTTGGGGTTTGCTACTCTTCCGAGAAGGATTTCGTCAAGAATCGGATAAAAGAAAACGTTCGCCATTCACTCACTCCGTTCGTTCTTGGCGAAAGCCGCGCGAGACGGTCGCCTTCGGCGCTGCGTCTTGCTGGCTTTAGGCCCTCCTTCGCTCCCGGCTAAGTAGTGCCGGAAACACCGGTTCCCGGTGAAGACCATCGCCATGCCGTGTTCGTTCGCGGCCTCGATGACGTCGTCGTCGTTGACCGAGCCGCCGGGCTGGATGACGGCCTCGATGCCGCCTCGGCGGCCTCCTCGATGCCGTCCGGGAACGGGAAGAACGCGTCGGAGGCCATGACCGCGCCCTCGGAGTCCTTGCCCTCGGCGTGCTGTCGGCCTTCATCGCGGCGAGGCGGACGGCGTCCACGCGGCTGACCTGACCCGCGCCGACGCCACCGTCTCGGTCCCCTCGGCGAACAGGATGGCGTTCGACTTCACGTGCTTGATGGTGTGCGACGCGAAGAGCAGGACCGATTGTTCGTCCGTGGGTTCGCGCTCGGTGACGATCTCCAGGTCGTCGCGGGACGGCGCTTGCAGGTCGCGCTCCTGGACGAGTCGGCCGCCGGTGAGGGCCTTCTCGGTGAAGCGCTCGGTGGTTTCGCCGACTCGCCCACGTCGAGGACGCGGAGATTCTTCTTCTCGCGGAGGGTGTCGAGGGCGTCGTCGGTGTAGCCCGGGGCGACGACGACTTCCTTGAACGAGTCGATTATTCGGTGCGGTCGCCTCGTCGCAGGTGCGATTGAGGGCGACGATGCCACCGAAGGCGCTCTTCGGGTCGGTGGAGAGCGCGCGTTCGTAGGCCTCGCTCACCGAATCGGCGGTGGCACAGCCGGCCGGGTTGGTGTGCTTGATGACGGCCGCGGCGGGTTCCTCGAACTCCTTGACGATGTCGAGCGCGCCGTCGGCGTCGTTGTAGTTGTTGTACGAGAGGGCCTTCGCCCCCTCGTTCAACTGGGGCGCGCCGACGACGCTCGCCTCCTCGCAGGTGTTGTCGCGGTAGACGGCGGCGTCCTGGTGGGGGTTCTCGCCGTACCGGAGTTCGGCGGAGCGGTCGTCCGAGGCGACGCGGCGGGCGGGCAGGTCGCCGGCCTCGTCGGCGTCGACGGTGACGCCGTCGTCGGTCACGTCGACGTTCCCCTCGGCGAACCACTTGACGGCGCGCGGGTAGGCGGCGAACTCGGCGTCGTAGAGGACGCGCTCCTTCAGGTCGTCGGTCGTGTCGCCCTCGTAGACGGGGACGGCCTCCTGCGTGACGATGGGGCCGGAGTCCACCTCCCCCTCTCGGTGACGACGTGGACGGTACAGCCGGTGGTCCGGACGCCGGCGTCGAGCACCTGTTCGTGGGCGTCCATCCCCGGGAAGAGGGGGAGGAAGGAGGGGTGGACGTTGAGCGTGGTCGGGGCCTCCGCGAGGAACGACTCGGTGAGGACGCGCATGTAGCCGTCGAGGCAGACGAGGTCCGCGTCGTACCCCGAGAGCGCGTCGAGGACGCGTTCTTCGTGGGCCGCACGGGACTCGTCCTCACCTCGTTCGACGACTTCCGTGGGGATTTCGCGCTCCTCGGCGGCGTCGAGGACCGGCGCGTCGGCGTGGTTCGCCAGCACGACGGCGAACTCGGCGTCGCCGGGTGACTGGTCCGCGATGTGCAGGAGGTTCCGGCCGCGATTGCTCGCCATGCCCGCTATCTTCATGCGCGACACGGGGACCGCGAGCGAAAAGGGGTTGCGGTTCCCGCGAGCGATGTATGCACGAACGCGGGTATTGCTGGCCGTGCACCCGTTCCGACGCCTATCGTATGCACACTCGTGGGTTTCGGGACCGACACGCTTTTGCGCCGCGCGTCGACTCCCTCGGGTATGCCGGACCTCTCGCCGCCGTCTCGCCCCTCGACGGACGCTACGCCCGGTACACGGCGCCGCTCTCGGAACACGTCAGCGAGGCGGCCCTCGTCCGCGCCCGCGTGCGAGTCGAGGTCGAGTACCTCCTCGCCCTCGCGGACCTCGACGCGACGCCCTTCGAACTCGATAGGAGGAACGCGACGCCCTCCGCGCGCGCTACCTGGAGTTCGACGACGAGGACGCCGACGTGGTGAAGCGCATCGAGACGGAGGGGTACGGTCGCTACGCCGCGACCAACCACGACGTGAAGGCCGTCGAGTACTTCGTCCGCGAGGGCGCGCCCGAACGCGCCCACTCGTGGATCCACTTCGGTCTCACGAGCGAGGACGTGAACAACCTCGCCTACCGCCTGCTCCTCATCCGGGCCGTCGAGGAGGTGCTCCTCCCGGCCGTCCGAGACGTGCGCGACGACCTGGTCGAGTTCGCCCACGAGTACGCCGACGCGGCGATGCTCGCGCGGACGCACGGCCAACCCGCCACGCCGACGACGTTCGGCAAGGAGATGGCCGTCTACGCGGGCCGCCTCGGGCGCGCCCTCGGCCGGGCGAACGCGCGGCGACGGCCTCGCCGGCAAACTCGCCGGCGCGTCCGGGACCTACGCCGCCCACCACGTCGCTCTACCCCGACGTCGACTGGCGGGCGTTCTCCCGGAGTTCGTCGAGTCGCTCGGCCTCGACTACGTCGAACTCGCACGCAGGTCAACCCGTGCGACGATCTCGCGCGCTCTTCGACGCGCTCCGGGGGCAACGACCGTCCTCCTCGACCTCGACCGCGACGTCTGGCTCTACGTCTCCCGACCGCTACCTCGGACAGGACGTCCACGACGAGCGAGACGGGGAGTTCGACCATGCCCCACAAGGTCAACCCCATCGACTTCGAGAACGCCGAGGGGAACCTCTCGAAGGCGAACTCGGACCTCGTCTTCCTCGCCGACTACCTCACCACCTCCCGCCTCCAGCGCGACCTCTCGGACTCGACGGTCAAGCGCAACATCGGCGCCGCGTTCGCCTACTGCCTCGTCGGCTACCGGAAGGCAAACGGCCTCGACAAGGTCGTCCCGAACGAGACGGTGATGCGCGAGGACCTGAAGCGCACGCCCGAAGTCATCGGCGAGGCCGTCCAGACCATCCTCCGACGCGAGGGCCACACCGACGCCTACGAGCGCGTGAAGGCCCTCACCCGGGGCGAGCGCGTCACCCTCGACGACTTCCGCGACCTCTTCGACGACCTCGACGTGGACGAGGACGTCCGCGAGGAATTGCGCGCGCTCACGCCCGCGACTACACCGGCATCGCCGGCGACCTCGTGGATAATCTCGATTGAAGGTTACCCAACCGTTTCCTTTTCGTCCGTCGTCACGGGTTGCATGCCGTCGAAATTCCAGCGACGTCGCTTGGCGGTTCTGCTTCTCGCACTTGTGGCGTTCGCGTATTGGTTTCTCGTTCGACCGTGGCACCTGCGCTGGGGTGTGACCGACGAGGAACTCGAGATGATCCTTCCCGGCGACCAGTCGCTTCGAACACCCGAATCGCAGGTCACCCACGCCATCACCATCGGCGCCGGACCCGAAGACGTGTGGCCGTGGCTCGCCCAAATCGGGCAGGGTCGTGCCGGGTTCTACAGTTACGATTGGCTCGAAATCTCGTCGGCGCTGATATCCACAACGCCGACCGGATTCTCCCCGAACACCAGGACCTCCACGTCGGCGATATCGTCCGACTCGCACCCGAGGAGTATCCGGTCCAAACACCCGAATCGGCTCCCGAGGTAGCGGTTCTCGACGTCGAGCGGGCAGTAGTGTTGCAACCGCCAGGAGCGTCGCCACGATGGACGTGGGCGTTCGTCCTCCGTCCGATGAACGACGGGACGACGCGGTTCCTCGTTCGGATGCGAACGCACGGAAAGAACGCTATCCGAGGGAAAGCCGCCGACTACCTGTTCTGGGAACCGGCACATTTCGTCATGGAGCGAAAGATGTTGCTCGGAATCAAGGAGCGAGCGGAGGGGAGAACGGGAGAAACAATGCGAGACGAGAACTGACGGCAGTTCCGTTCGGTCACTTGTAGTAGTGGCGCTTGCTGTAAACGTAGGCCAACAACAGTCCGCCGATGATGATGCCGACGATGGCGAAGAAGTTGCCCGTCAGGAGCTTGAGAACGCTCATCAGGAGGCCAAGTCCGTAGACGACTATCGTGAGCGCCCACGCCCACGATTTGAGCGTCCACAGCCCCCACACGACGACGAACTTGGCGAGGGCGAGGACGATGATGACGGTACCGATGATGAACCCGAGCGGGGAGGTGAACAGCGCGCCGAGACCTCGAAAGAGGCTACCGATGGCTCCGAGTGCACCGAGAACGCAGAGTATCTTGATTCCTAGTGGGGCGGTGCGCGGCTTGTTTCCGTAGGAGGAGCGGTTTGTACCCATACTGACGAATGAGAATCGAAGCGTAATAAGTTTCAGTGACGTATCGACCAAGAAGTATTTACACCCTCCCAACACAGTTGCCGCTGTATGGACCCCGATACACACGACACCGCCGGTTGTCCGAAGTGCGGTCATACCGAAGCCTCCACCGACTCCATCTCCACCACCGGCGGCGGACTGAGCAAGATGTTCGACATCCAGACGAAGAGTTTCACCGTCGTCTCCTGTGACAACTGTGGCTACTCCGAGTTATACAAGAACGTCCGCAATCGCGGAAGCGACGTGGTGGACGTCTTCTTCGGCTGAAAACGCACTCATTTTTTAGAGAAAACAAGCATCCACAACGATGTCCTCCAACAGGTTCGTCAATTCAGTTATCGGTGCTGTCGTCACCACTGTAGTCTCGTTCGTCCCGCTTTCGCCGATTCTCGGTGGTGCCGTGGCGGCGTATCTCAGCGATTCAAACACCGGCAACGGCATTCAAATCGGTGCGATTTCGGGCGTGATGGCGACGATTCCGATGTTTCTCTTCGTGTTTTTCTTCTTCAGTGTCCTCTCCTTCGGTGCCATCCCGAGCGAATTCCGACGAGTTCTCGCGCTGTTCGGCGCATTCACGCTACTCTACACGGTCTTACTGAGCACATTCGGCGGTTATCTCGGTGCGTACCTCCGCGAGGAGAAAAGAGTGAACTGACGGACGGTTTGCCGCACGGTTCGTCGTAGTTCCAACCCCGACATTCCGCTCTACGCATTCGAACCACCACGAAGATATTTGACAAAAAACGATACCACTCCACGGCGTGAGGCCCGAACGTATCGCGACGATACTCACCCTCGTCGTGTTCCGATGGTTCTTCGCCACTGTGGGTGAGCGGCGGCGTTCTCCGAGAGGAACGGGACGCTTGCCATCGGAATCGGCCGTCACACGACCATCGATTCTCTTGCTCGACCGACCACCGCCCAACCCGATCCACTCGAAGCGACTGTTCGCAACTCACAACCGAGAGTGCCAACAGTGTCCCGACTACCGGACGAGCGTTCGAAGCGTCTCCGCCACTGCATCCGCGGCCGCGTTCACCTGGTGGATATCAACGTACTCCCGTGGGCCATGTGCGACTGCACCCTCGTCGTCGGACAACACGCCCGGTCCGAACACCACCGTCGGTGCCATCTGCGCGAAATAGGACGCTTCCGTCGCCGCGCCGAACGGCCGCACCTCGCCGCCGCTCGCCTCCCGAAGGGTTCGAACGAGAGCGGAATCAGCGGGCGTCTCGAAGGCTTCGAGAAACGGCGTCTTCCGTTCCGCCAGTGAAACGTCCACCCCGACCGATTCGGATGCCGCCTCCCGGAGATGCGTTTCGAGCGATGCCCGAAACTCGTCGGCACCCTCCGGTGGAACGCTTCGCCGGTCGATGACGAACGAGCAATCGGCCGGAATCTGGTTCGTCGCCGTCCCGCCGGAAATCGTCGTCGGCGTGAGCGTCGGCGCGCCGAGTTCGGGGTGTGCCTCCCTCGTATCGAACGTGGAAAGCGCCGACAAAACGGGTGCCGCCCCGCGTATCGCATTGACACCTGCTTCGGGATGTGCGGCGTGGGCGTTCCCCCCTCGGAGGGAGACCGTCGCCTGAAACCGCCCCCGTGCGGCATTGCACACATCGAGGGCTGTCGGTTCACCCACGATGACGGCATCAGGCGAGTCGGACGGTGTTTCGCCGGAAAGCAGTTCGAGTGCGGCCGCACCCGTCGAGTCGGTTTCCTCGTCCGGCGTCACGGCGAGCGTGACCTGACCTTGTTCCGGTTCAACGGCCAGAAACGCGCCGAGGAGCGCCGCGAGTGGTCCCTTCGCGTCACATGACCCGCGTCCGAAAATCCGCCCGTCCGCACCACCTTCGTCGCCGTCGCGCGAAAACGGGACATGCGGTGGGACGGTGTCGATGTGCGTGTTCAACACGACGTGTGGACCGTCTCCGCCGCTCGCACTGTTACGCTCCGCGAGGACGTTCCCGGCATCGTCCACGGATACCTCGACGTCTGCCGATTCGAGGGTTTCGACGAGCAGTGTTCGCATCTCGTCGGGTGACTCGTGTGAGGGAGTCTTCACCGCTGTTTCGAGAAACGAAATCGGGTCGAAATCGGCCACGCTCATCGAATCACGCCTCCAAATCGAGGCGGCCTGCATTCGAGACGCGCACGTCGCCGCCGAACTCGCGTTCGACCGGTCCGGTGAGCGTCGCGGTTCTGTCGCCGACCGTCACGAGAAGTTCGCCGCCGGGTGGTGACACCGACACCCGTTCGTCGTCCACGAGTTCGAGACGGTGTGCGGCGGCCGCGATAGCGACCGCGCCGGTTCCACAAGACTGGGTTTCACCTTCCACGCCACGCTCGAAGGTTCGCTGGTCGAACCCGCCATCGCGCCGTGAGGCGAAGGTGACGTTTGCACCCTCCGGGAACACGTCGGCGTGTCGAATCGCCGGTGCGTCCCGTTCGAGGTCCACGGCGTTCACGTCGTCCACGAACGCGACGGCGTGTGGAACGCCCGTGTTCACCGCCGTCACGTCGTAGTCGCCGACACGCGATTCGACGAGCGGTTCGTCCCGTTCGAGGGGGACGGCGTTCGCGCCGAACGCGGGAGCGCCCATCTCGATGGTCGCACCCCCGTCGTGGATGGTCGCGTGACGCGTTCCGGCGAGGGTGTCTATCATCACTTCGTCCGCGTTCGTTTGCTCGGCCGCCCAGACGGCGGCACAGCGAGCGCCGTTGCCGCACATCTCGGCCGTGCTCCCGTCGGGTTGCAAAAGGGTCATGATGACGCGTGGCGGCCGGAAGTTCGGTTCGAGCGCCAGAAAGAGGACGCCGTCCGCCCCGATTCCCTCCGCTCTGTCACAAACCCCACGGGCAAATCGCGCCCGGTGGGGAACACACGCGTTCGCGTCCACGATGACGAAGTCGTTACCGGTGCCGTGGTACTTCTCGAACGAGAGGTTCATTCCCACGTCACCTCCTGTTCGGTCGCAGTGACGTCCGCGAGCGTCTCCCGTCGATGGGAAACTGCGGTTCGGTCGCCGTCCACGACGACGACCGCCGGACGCGGCCGCGAGTTGTACTGGCTCGCCATTTCGTAGCCGTACGCTCCGGCGTTGCCGATAGCAAGTACGTCGCCCCGCGTCGGGTCGAGAAGCGAATGGGTGCCAAAGGTGTCCGAGCTCTCGCAAATCGGGCCGGCGACGGTCGATTCGGTGGGAGGGCCGTCCTTTCCGACGGTCCTGATGTGATGGTACGAGTCGTACAGCGCGGGACGGACGAGCGTCGTCATCCCGGCATCGACGCCGACGAGGGTCGTTTCCGGCGTGTCCTTGACGGTGTTCACCCGCGTCAGGAGGACGCCGGCGTCGGCGACGAGGTAGCGACCGGGTTCCACGACGAGCGTCGCGTCCGTCTCCCCGAGAGCCTCGCGGGTGGCCTCGGCTACGGATTCGAGGTCCAGCGGTGAGTCGTCGGGGTGGTACGGAACGCCGAACCCGCCGCCCACGTCCACGAATTCGAGCGGCAGGGCGATGGTTCGTGCGAGTTCGCCCATCCGCGAGACGAGTTCGCGATGGTTGCCGAGGTCATCGCCGGAGATGCCGCTCCCGGCGTGGGCGTGGACGCCGACCACGTCGAAATCGTCCGCGACGGATTCGAGCAAGGTAGCGGCCCGGTCGTACGGGACGCCGAACTTCGCGTCCGCGCCGGTTCGCACTTTCTCGTGGTGGCCCGCGCCGACGCCGGGGTTGACGCGGAGACAGAGTCGTCCGTCGTAGCCGCGTTCGGCCAGTCGGTCGATAGTATCCGCTGCACCGACCGTAATCGTCAGTTCGGGGTGTTCGTCGGCGAGTTCGACGACCCTGTCGAGGTCCGCTCCGGGCGGGTTGACGGCGGTGTAGTGGACGCGCTCGCCGCCGAATCCGGCGTCGAACGCGCGGACGGTTTCGCCGGCCGACGCACACTCGATGCTTGCATTTTCGGCTTCGAGCGTTTCGAGCACCGCCTTCGAGGTGTTGGCCTTCGCCGCGAAGTGAACGTCCGCATCGGGGAACGCCCCGGCGAGTCGTCGGTAGTTCTCGCGGACCCGCTGAAGGTCGATGACGTACAGTGGCGTGGCGTGTTCGTCCGCGAGCGCTTCGAGTCGGTCGTCGGACCAGTCGGCGAGTCGCCGCACCGGTGGGTTGTCGCCGTCATCCACGTTCGTATTCGTTCGGTTCATCGGAGGGCCTCCTCACGCTCGACCTGTGCGAGCGTGTCGTCTTCCACGTCGAGGGCGACGACGGCGGGTTTGTACGCCCCGCCGTCGAACAACTCGTGGTCGCCGAGTCCCGACTCCACGAACCGGGTGAACGCGCGTCGGTTCGGCGGGAGATGCCCGTAGACGATTTCGTCGTCCACGAGGTCGTAGACGGGGATTCGGGGCGTGAGAAGCGTGTTCTCCGCGACGATGCTCCCCTCGCCGACGACGAACCCGGACGTGACGCGACAGCCAGCGCCGAGGGTCACGTCGTCCTCGATGACGACGGGGGTCCCCTCGACGGGTTCGAGAACGCCACCGATGAGCGCGTTCGCGCCGAGTTTGACGTTTTCCCCGATTTGCGCACAGGAACCGACGGTATCACAGGAGTCCACGAGCGTCCCGTCGCCGATGGAGACGCCGATGTTGACGAAACTCGGACTCATCAGGATGCAGTTCGCCCCGACGTGTGCGCCCCGTCGAAGGACGGTTCCGTCCGGCGTGTTTCGGGTGTTCCGTTCCGGGAGGTCGTCCGTCCCGCGAAGTGGAAGCACGTCGTAGTAGGTCACGTCGCCGTATTCCTGGCCTTCGATGTTTCGCAGGCCGAAGTTCAGTAAAATGCCGTGTTTGACCCACTCGTTCGCTTCCCACTCCCCGTCGCGCTTTTCGGCGGCGCGAACCTCGCCCGCTTCGAGGGTGTCGAGGAAGGTTTCGAGGATTTCCAGTTCGTTCGCTCCGGCGCTGTCCGCGTTTACCTCGCCGGAATCGTATCGTTGCCACAGTTCCCGTACGTCGTGTTCTATGTCGCTTCCACTCATGCCGTAATCACCTCGTCGAATCCGTGCCAACCCGGCGTTCGCCCGGCCAGCCATACCGCCGCGTCGAGTGCCCCGTCGGCGAACACGGCCCTGTCACCCGCCCGATGGACGAGTCGCAGTTCCTCGTGGTCGTTCGCCAGCAGCACCTCGTGTTCGCCCGCAATCCCGCCCGCCCGTCGAGCGTGGACGCCGATTTCGCCCGGTCGGCGTGGGGCGTCCCCCTCGCGGCCGTGAACCCGCTTCTCGGGACCGCCCGCGCCAGCGATGCGGTCGAGGAGCGTCTTCGCCGTCCCGCTGGGTGCGTCCCGCTTGCCGTTGTGATGGGTTTCGGTCAGTTCCACGTCGTACCCGGGCAAATCGGTAACGGCCCCTTCGACGGCGTGGAGCAGTGCCTGCACGCCGCGCGAGAAGTTGCTCGCCACGAGGACTGGGTACCCGTTCGCTCGCCTCGCGGAGCACGGCCCCGTCGTCCGTCCGTGAATCCGGTCGTTCCGACGACGCAGGCGACATCCGCGTCGGCACATTCCTCGACGAACTCCACGCTCGCATCGGGGGCCGAAAAATCAACCAGCACGTCGGGAGCGTACTCGCGCGAGTACGCTCCCGAGTGCGTCCGCCGGTTCCACCGGAACGCCATCGATTTCACCCGAGAAATCACGGCCCACGCCCGCGACGACGTGCGCGTCGTCGCGGGCGCTCGCCTCCGCGATGACCGTACGGCCCATTCGGCCCGTCGCTCCGGACACGAGCACCCGCGTCATGTCGGTTTCCTCCAGTTCGTCGAGCACTGCCGCGAGGTCCTCGCGGTGGGCGTCGGAGAGTTCGGACAGCGGGAGCCGCAGTTCGCCCGGTCCGTAGCCGCAGTGTTCCATCGCGGCCTTCACCGGAATCGGGTTCGTCTCCGAAAACAGCGCGCGGAACAGCGGGCCGAGTTCGAACTGGAGTTCCTGTGCTCGGATCATAGTCGCCCGAGAGCGCCGATTCGACCAGTTCACAGGTTCGCTCGGGTTCGATGTTCGCGGACACGCTGATGGTTCCCGCCGCGCCGATGGAGAGCATCGGGAGCGTCAGCGCATCGTCGCCCGACAGGACTGAAAAGGCCTCGTCCTGGGTTCGTTCGATGATTTCGCTGATTTGACCGAGGTCGCCGCTCGCGGCCTTGTAGCCGACGATGTTCTCGTGGTCGGCCAGCGAAACGGTCGTCTCGACGTCGATGTTTCGTCCCGTTCGGGACGGGACGTTGTAGACGATTTGGGGAGATCGACGCCGTCCGCAATCGTCCGGTAGTGGGCTTCCATCCCCGCCGGTTCGGGCTTGTTGTAGTACGGCGAGATGAGGAGGAGGCCGTCGGCCCCGGCGTCGGCGGAGCGTCGTGCCAGTTCGAGCGCCTCGTGGGTCGCGTTGCTCCCCGCGCCGGCGATGACGGGGATATCGACGGCGTCCACGACGGTTTCCACGACTTCGACGTGTTCGTCGTGGCTCAGGGTCGCGCTCTCGCCGGTCGATACCGACCGGAACGAGGCCGTCGACTCCGGCGCGTTCGAGGCGCTGGGCGTCGCTGTAAAGTAGTTCGTGGTCTATGCTCTCGCCCGCGAAGGGCGTGGTCATCGCGGGGTAGACCCCGCGAAACGGTGTGTCTGTGTCTGTCATCGGTGTGTGTCGGAAATCGGTCGGCGCGCGGTGCAAAACGAGGATGGTTCGTAACGGGGGTGCCACGCCCGCCGCGAACCTCATGCCGCGCGTTTTGTGCGTTTTCCGACGGTGCCGGTGCTCGACGGCCCATACCCGACGGGAGCGAGCGCACCAGCACGTGGCATATCCCATTGGGTGTGTCGTGGTGACTTATGCCTTGCGCCGACGGCAGACTCTGCGAGCGAGAATCGGTGGGGAAAATCAGTCGGCGGTTCGGTCAGCGCTCAGTTCGTCCCGCAGTCGTCGCCTGAGCCGTTGTCGCCCGTTCCACCATCGCCGCCGTTGTTACCACTGCCACCACTGCCGGAATTACCACCACTTCCGTCGCCGCCGTCTCCCGCGTTTCCGCCGTTATCGCCGCTTCCGCCGCTGCCACCGTTTCCGTCGCCCGCGTGAGTACCATCGTCGCCGTTGCCGCCATTGCTGCCGTCGTTGCCATCACTGCCGTTCGTCCCGTCGTCTCCCTGATTTTCTTCGGTAACGGTCAGGGACGCGCCGGTCGTGCTGGCGACGTCGTAGCTGTTGCCCTTCTCGTTACCGAGGGCGTTCACCGTCACGTTCAGGTCGCTCGTTCCCGCCGCCTTTCCGCGCACCGTCACCGTCAGAATCGCCACGTTGCCGGAGTCGGACGTGTTGGCCGTCGCAACGGTGGCCCGCGTGGACGCGCCGTTTTCGGCCGTCGTCACGTTCGTGTAGGTCTCCTTTGGACTGCCGCCGAGTTTCACGTCGGTTATCTCGCCGACGCTCGTCGTTTGCCAACGCGACGTCGATGTCGTAGGCACCGACGCCGCCGGAAACACCCGAGACGACCACGTTCATGGTGGTCTCGTTACCGACCGCCGTCGTCGCGTTCGTCGGGGAAAGCCCGACCGTTGTCGTTCCATCAGGGGTCGTCCCCCCGGCGGCCATCGTTCCGTCCACCGGTAGCCGCCACGGCGGCCACCGTCGAACAGGCCACGAGCACCACGAGTGCGATTGCAAGCGTTCCGCGTCGTCCGAGTTCGATATCTCTGGTCATCTAATCACTGATTTTTCGCCATGTCGTACAGTTTCTGTACGTCGGTCACGTCCACTTTGCCGTCGCCGTTGAAATCGAAGGACTCGGCGTTGTCCTGAATCGCGCCGCTGTTCAGATTGTCGTACAACGCCTGTGCGTCGTCCTCGCCGAAGGACCCGTCGCCGGTTATGTCTTCGTAAAGGCCGTCGCCGTCGAGATCGTTCGGCGGATTCGAGGAATCTCCGATGGGTTCGAGCGAACTCGTACCGCGCTCGATGATGGTGCCGCTCGTTTCGACCGCCACGTCCGGTGCGCCGTTCCTCCCGAGTGCGACGTTGTGGAGCGTTTTCGAGACGGGGGTTTTCGCCGGTTTCCAACCCCGACGGGTGAGTTGATATATCGTCCCGCCGTTGCCGCTGGCGAGTCCGGCGCTTCCCTTCCGGTCGATGCCGTACAGGGCGTTTTTGCCCGCGTAGTTCTTCGTCCACACCGCGCCGTTGTACCGGAATACCGAGCCATCGCCGCCGGTGACGTTGATATCGTCCCGGGCGACGGCGGCAACGCCGTAGAGGCCGACACTGCCGCCGTCGATGCCGATGACGTTCCACGAACTCCCGCCGTCCGTCGTCTCGTACACTTTGGCGTTCGTATCCACGATGTAGCCGTGGTCGGGGTCGAAGAAGTCGATATCCTTGGCGCTGGACCCGCCGCCGGGCTTGCTCACCTCGCCCCAGTTCATGCCGCCCGAACTTCTTGGTGCCCGAGAAGTACTCCCCGGAACCGTTGATGAGATGGACCGTCTCGCTCCCGGCAGCGCCGGTGACGGCGATACCTTCCCACGTACTCGTCTTGCCCTTCGGCGCGGAGTAGTCGGTCAGTTTCCCGTCGTCCACGCCGTACTGGCCGAGCACGCCGCTCCCGCCCGCGAACCAGACGTGCGTCCCGTCGTCCGAAACGGCCGCGTTCCGCAGGGTGTTCTGCTGACCGGTTGGCCCGTCGTGGACGACGACGTCCCAGCCTGACGAACCGCGAGCGAGAACCCGTCCGCCGCCGCCGACCGCATAGGTTCCGTCGCTCGCTTGGACGACGTCGTATAGCGTCTTCTTCGTCGGCGAACGCGTCGTCTTCCAGTCGGGACGGTCTTTCACGCCGTCGTTCGGCGGTTCGGCGGTGTACTCACCCTGTTCGAGGATGGTGCCGCTGGCACCGACCGCCACGTTCGGATACCCGCCCGAGTCGTCGATGACGACACCGCGCAGTCCGTTCGAGACGGGGGTTTTCGCCGACTCCCAACCGTAGGTGGTGAGTTGATACACCGTCCCGCCGTTGCCGACGGCGAGGCCGTAGTTCTCGCTACGGTCGATACCGTACAGGGCGTTCTCCGCCCGCGTAGTTCTTCGTCCACACCGCGCCGTTGTACCGGAATATCGAACCATCGCCGCCGGTGACGTTGATGTCGTCCCGAGCGACGGCGGCAATACCGTACAGGCCGACGCTGCCGCCGTCGATGCCGACGACGGTCCACGAACTTCCGCCGTCCGTCGTCTCGTACACTTTGGCGTTCGTATCCACGATGTAGCCGGTGTCCGAGTCGATGAAGGTGATGTCCTTCGCGCTGGAACCGCCGCCGGGTTTGACGACGGTGCCCCACTCCATCCCGCCCGCCTCGGTTTTCGTCCCCGAGAAGTACTCCCCGGAACCGTTGATGAGGTGGACGGTTTCGCTCCCGGCGGGGCCGGTGACGGCGATGCCTTCCCACGTGCTCGTCTTGCCGTTCGGCGCGGAGTAGTCGGTCAACTGTTCGTCCACCACGTCGTATTGGCCGACGACGCCACTTCCGCCCGCGAACCAGACGTTCCGGCCGTCGTCCGACACCCCTGCACTCCGCAGGGTGTTGGATTCGACGGTCGGCCCGTGGTCGAGGACGACTTCCCAACCGTCGCCGCGTCGGGCGAGGACGGTACCGCCGTTTCCGACCGCATACGGACCTTCGCTCGACAGTACGGCGTCGTGCAGACCTTTCCCGGTCGGCGACTCGACTTCCCGCCAGTCGGGACGGTCTTTGACGGTGTCGTTCGGCGGTTCGGCGGTTCGGCGGTGTACTTCCCGCGTTCGATGACGGTACCGTTCGCGCCGACCGCTACGTCCGGATAGCCGCCGGACGAATCCAGCGAGACGCCGTGGAGGATGTTCGTGGTGGACGTCTCGACTTTCGACCAACCGGAGTCCCCCCGGCGGTAGACGAACCCGCCCGACCCTGCGGCCAGCCCGTCGCTCCCATTGCGGTCGATGCTGTGTATCGTTTTCTGGCTCAACTTGTTCGGCGTCCACACCGCTCCGTTGTAGCGATAAATCGTGCCGCCACCGCCACAGGTGTTTATCGTCTGACGGTCCACTGCGGCGACGTCGAGCAGGTTGATGGTACCGCCGTCGATGCCGATGGTCGTCCACGTCTTCCCGCCGTCGGTCGTCTCGTACACCTTGGCGTTGGTGTCACAGACGTACCCCGTCGTCGGGTCGAGAAAGTCGATACCGCTCGCACTGGAGCCACCGCCGGGTTTGACGACGGTTCCCCAGTCCATCCCGCCCTCCTGGGTCTTCGTTCCGGAGAGGAACTCGCCGGAACCGTTGACGAGAAACACCGACTCCTGCCCGGCGTTTCCGGCGACGGCGATACCCTCCCACGTGCTCGTCTTTCCCATGGGGCGGAGTAGTCGGTCAACTGTTCGTCCACCACGTCGTACTGGCCGACGACGCCGCTCCCGCCCGCGAACCAGACGTTCCGGCCGTCGTCGGTGACGGCGGCGGCGCGGAGCGCGTTCTTCTCCATCGTCGGCCCGTGTTCGAGGACGGGTTGCCACCCGTCCGCCCGTCTGGCGAGGACGGTTCCGCCCGCACCGACCGCGTATGGACCCTCCGTCGTCTGCACGACATCGTAGAGCGTTTTTCCGGTCGAGGAATCGACCGTTCGCCAACCACCGTTCGTCTCGGCCGCGAACGTTCCCGTACCGAGGACACTCGCACCAGCGAGACCAGCACCCGCCAGTTTGAGAACGTTCCTTCTCGTCCCGCGAGGTTGCCACATGGATGTAGAGCTCCACCCCGATATTCACACATTGATTTAAAACAGATTATGGCCGAAATCTGTTTGTTATAGCTATCTAGAATATTTCTTTAATATATCTAGTGATTACACGAGTTCGGTTAAACACGAACCCGAAATTCGACCTCGAATTCCTTCCCCTCGCTTTACTCCCCATAACTACGCTTAACGGCCCGTTTGGGAAACACCCTGCTCGCCGAGTTAGAATTCCGATACCGTTCAGTTCGAAGACTGTTCGGTAGTCGTCTCGATTCCGTGTACGTCCCTTTCGAACTACATACGTCCGTCGAGCGTCGGGTATGCTCGGCGTGAAACGTCGCTTTTCAGCCGTTCATGGGACGGAATAATTTTATACCAGTTGACATCAATGGCCGGGTATGAACTGGTCCCTCATCGGCCGCTGTGGATTACGCTACACGCTCGTCTATGCGGGACTCACGGTTACAGCCGTGTTCGCTCTCACCCGGTCACCACTCGTTCTCATCGGTGTGTTCGGACTCGGACTCGCCGTTCTGGTGTTCACACTCGGCGGCTCCGGAAGCGTCCGGATGGGAACGGCGATGACGAACGCACAGTCGATGGGCCTTCAGAACACCATCGTCGACCCCGCAGACGACCGACCAACGCCGTTGGGAGGCGACGTCAAACTCCTCTTTTACGGCGTCGGACTGGTCGTCTTCGCGGCCATCACGCTCGTCGCAACCGGATAACTCGAATCCGAGTTTCGTGAAAACACAATCCGGCGGTCTTATCACACCTCCAGACATATTTTCCGGAGATGCTCGTCCTCGGAGACGCTCATGCCGACGACCACGACCGCCGTCGCGCACTTTTTGCGGCCTACCGCGAGGTGGACCCGGAGGTAACTCTGCAGTTGGGCGATCTGATGTTCTACGATTTGCCCGCCCCGACGTGGTTCATCGGCGGCAACAACGAGGATTTCGACACCGTCGAGGCACTACGGAACGGGCTGATATCGAACTCGAACGTCAACAACGCCCATCTCCTCGCCAGCACCGCCGTCGAACTCGACGGCCTTCGAATCGCCGGACTGTCGGGCAACTTCGCGCCGACGCAGTACGACCGCCCTCGTGCCAACCTCGTCGGCGACCGCCGCCGCCATTTCACACACGAGGACGTAGAGCAAGCGATGGAACTCGGGTCCGTGGACGTACTGATGACCCACGAAGCACCACACGGCCTGCCGGTCGCCGAGGACTACGATGTCGGCTGTTCGCATATCGACGACCTGTTAGAAGCGCTCTCGCCCGACCTCTGTCTCATCGGCCACCACCACCAACACGCGGAGACGACGATAGGCGACACGCGCGTAATCAGCGTGGCACCGACGTGGGAACGATATTACATTTTGGATCCGGATTCGATGACGCTCACGTGGCACAAGACCCCGACATCGTGACAGTATCGGACAAGCAACTTCTTTATGCCAGTAGTTATCACACTAACGTATGACGGAGATTCATCCCGCTCAGCGCGTTACGGTGTTAGCCGACGCGCAAAACCTCTATCACACTGCTCAAAGCGTCTACAGTCGAAATATCGATTACTCCTCTCTCCTCTCGAAAGCGACACAGGAACGGGAGCTGACACGTGCCATCGCGTACGTCATTCAGGCCGATAGTCCGGACGAGGACCGCTTTTTCGATGCGCTCACCGAAATCGGCTTCGAGGCGAAAATCAAGGCGATAAAGACGTTCGGCGACGGGTCGAAGAAGGCCGATTGGGACGTCGGCATCTGTCTCGATGCGATTACGCTCGCCCCGAAAGTGGATACCGTCGTTCTCTGCACTGGCGACGGCGACTTCGCGCAACTCGCAACACATCTCCGTCACGAAGGGGTTCGGGTGGAAGTGATGGGATTCCAAGAATCGTCCGCAGAAGAACTCATCGCGGCCGCTGACAGTTTTATCGACCTCAGTGAACGAACCGAAACGTTTCTGCTTTAGACCGGACGGCCGTCTTCGCCCGTCCCGTACATCAACGCGCCGGCGGCGAGCGCAATCGTGGCGAGACCAGCGAGCGCGTTCCCGATGAAGGTGCCGATCATCGAGATGACGCCGAAAATCATGACGCATCCGATGACGAGGAGCGCGATGCCCAGCATTTCTTTCGTGTTCATACGCCGCCTTCGGACTGACGCCTAATAAATCGTCCTCAAACCGGTAGCCTGCGTGTCATCCGTCACCATACGTCAATCCGGGTGACGGCATGTCGAAGGGCTTTCACCCGCTCACACGAAACCCGGCCCAATGACAGAGGATTTGCCCGCACTTCGCACGACGGCGGATTATCAGTTCGGCGCGGGTGCCGGTACCGCGTTGTTTCCGGAGGGAGAGGACCTCGAAGTTCGCCACTCGTCGTCCGGACGGCCCCAACAGGTGCACGCCGACGGGCACCGACTCGTCACCTACGCCACTGACGGGA
Organism: uncultured haloarchaeon; assembly: GCA_963811185.1. Classification (GTDB taxonomy): domain Archaea; phylum Halobacteriota; class Halobacteria; order Halobacteriales; family Haladaptataceae; genus Haladaptatus. Next base: position 43,794 of record CAWEQN010000004.1, on the reverse strand, counting down.
GATTTACGCTCGGTCTCGCGGGGGGACATCGCATTGCGGACGCACTCGATACACCCGCAGGCCGCGTCATCGTCGGGGACGAGAGCGAACCGTTCGTCCGCGACGGCAAGAACGTCTTCGCCAAGTTCGTCGCCGACGTGGACCCCGACGTTCGTGCCGGCGACGAGGTGCTCGTCACCCACGAGAACGGCGACCTGCTCGCCGTCGGCAGGGCCGAACTCGACGCCGACGCCATGTTCGATTTCGACACCGGGATGGCCGTGAAGGTCCGCGACGGCGCGGGCGAGTAAGCCGACCGTTTGCGTCACGTTTTTGCCCCTTCGTTCCGACGGTTCGGGTATGTTTGGAGGAGGCGGCGGCGGTGGGCTTGACCCACGCAAGATGCAACAGATGATGAAGCAGATGGGTATCGAAGTGGACGACATCGATGCCGAAGAAGTGATCATCCGCACGGCGGACGGCGAGGAACTCGTCTTCGACAGCCCGGATGTCACCCGAATGGACGCCCGCGGACAACACACTTACCAGGTCGTCGGCGACGCCGAGACGCGCGAATCGTCCGGTTCGAGCGACACGGCCGACACCGCCGTCTCGACCGATGCGGACGAGGAATCCACCAGCGCGATTCCGGACGCCGACGTGGAAATCGTCGCCCAGCGAGCGGGCGCGACCGAGGACGAAGCCCGAGAGGCGCTCGACGCGGAGAACGGCGACCTTGCGGCGGCGATAGAGCGACTGGAGTGACGGTTTTACTCGTTCACGGCGACCGCGAGTATCTACGGGACCCCGGCGAGGAACTCCAGACCGACCTCGGCGTCCTCACCGTTCCCGAGGACGTGAAACCGGGCGACGTCCTCGCTACACACTTGGACGAGGAGTTCACGGTGCGACGGCTTCGCGGCCCGGACCTGTTCCACCACTTCGACCGAACCGGCGCGCCGATGCTCCCGCGGGATATCGGCCTCGTCGTCGGCGAGACGGGCGTCTCGGCGGGCGACCGGGTGCTCGATGCGGGAACCGGAACCGGCGTCCTCGCCGGCTATCTCGGCCGAATCGGCGCGGAGGTCGTCACCTTCGAGCGAAAGGAGGATTTCGCCGAGGTGGCCCGCGACAACATCGAGATGGCCGACGTGGCCGATTCGGTGGACGTACGGACGGGCGACATCACCGAGAATCTGGACGACCTCGGGGAGTTCGACGTGCTCACGCTCGACACGCCGGACGGGGCGGAAGTCGTCGCACACGCCCCCGACCTGCTCGCGGACGGCGGGTCACTCGGCGTCTACGCGCCGTTCGTGGAGAGCGCCCGCGAGACGGAACTGGCCGCACGCGAGGCGGGGTTGGAGAACATCCGAACGATGGAGACCATCCAACGCGAGATGGATTTCGACGAGCGCGGCACGCGCCCGTCCACGAGTCCCGTCGGACACACCGGGTATCTCGTCTTCGCGCGAAAAACGTAGAACGCGGTTTCCTATCTTTTGAGATCCGAGTCGACCGTTTTCGGTCACTCAATCGATTTGGGGTGGCGTAGCTTCCGGAATCGAATGATTTCACCCTCCGAGAGCATTCTGCTATTTCTACGATTACAACTACCGATCCACATGAATTACCGCATCCACACCGCAACGGCCCACACCCTCCCCAACCGATTCGCTCGGTCGCTGACGCTTCCTCACTCATCCCTCGCGCGGGCGCACTACCGTGCGCCACCGTCAGAGCACAGCTTCTGACGAGCCACTCGCTCACTCCGAAAGAGCTCGCTCTTTCGTGCTTTCGTTCGCCCAGCTCACGAGAGCTTCGTTCACGAGGACTTCGCGTGCCGTGCAGTTGGTCCGATAGTGTGTCCCCGTCTAATAGTCTAAAATCGTCTGATCGTCTAAGTGGCGCGCGCGAGAAACGCGTGCGAGGTCTTCGTGAGCGACGGAGGAGCGAATGGCTCGTCGGAGCGTGTCTCCGACGGTGGACGACGAGCGATAGCGAGGAGTCGGATGGGTAGGGCGCGGCGCGGTGGCGGTGCGGGTGCGGTCTTCAGCGCCGCTCGGTTACTGAAACCACAACCGAACCAGACCGCTCTCTACGTAGCGAATTCAGTCGGGAACGAGTCCCGACAACGTCACACTCGTGTCACTTGACGTGGGATTTTTTGGACATGCATCTCAGTCGCCGTGTTCCCTACCTGCCGGTGTCGTACTTGTAGGTGGCCTCGTCGGGGTCGATGCCGAACTCCTCGGCCATCTCCTCGGCGTCCTCGTCGTGGTCCCTCTGGGCTTCGTGTGGCCGGGCGTCTTTGAATCGTTCGCGTGAGCGCTCCGGTACCTCGAAGGCGTCGATGTCGAGCACCATCGGAACAGCGTCGGGTTCGGTGGTCTCGCGTTTCGTGTCGAGGCGGTGGCGGAGGTCCGGCGGCAGTTCCTCGGCGTCGATATGCTCGAAGCCGAACTGGATGAGGAAGTCGGGTACGCCGACCAAGGCGTACACCCGTTCGAAATCGTCGTCGCTCGCCTTGTCGATGAGTCGTTCGATGACGTGTGCGCCGACGCCCTGCCCGCGCCACGATTCGACCACGCCGATGCTCGTCAACTCACAGATTTCGGGGGCATCCTCGGGCTTGTGAATTCGAACCCGTCCGAATCCGGCCTTATCGCCCGACGCTTCGTCCACGACGACGACGTAATCCCGGGAACGAAAAGCGGTTTCGTCCAACCCCATCGCTTCGATGTTGTCGAGTAACCAGACCTCCTCTCGGTTTTTGGCGTCCCGGACGTACATGTCGAGTGGTACGTTCGCAACCGACAAAAAGTCATCCGTGGTCGGGACGTTCAAGGGAGCCGTCGAGAAACACCAACCGTTCAATGGACTGGTCGAAGACCGCAAAACGACGGGACGTCGCGCTCATGCTGTCGATACTGGTGGTGCAGTTGGTACTGGAAGGGTATGGCAAGATTGCGAACAGCGAAAGCGCCGAATTCGGCGGTCAACTGGCGTTTGCCGTCCTCTGGATAGCCTTCGGTTACGTCGCGTTCCGGCAACACGGCACGACTCGGCGGGGGGTGCTCACAGTGACGTTGCTGGTTGCGGGCGGAGTTCTGAACGGGTACGCCCTGCTCGCCTCGAATCCGGTGCTCGGGAACGGTGTAGCCGAGATTCTGGAGGGTACCGGTGCGCTGTTGTACGTCTCCCAGATGAAGCCGACTCGTTCACAGCCCTTCCAGCGAGCGTAGTTTCTGTTCCACGTCCGGTGGTGCCGCACTCGGGCCGTCGCGGACGCGGTGGTCGGGGACCAGAATCGGCGCGGGGTTCGCGTCGAGTGCGGTCCTGACGAGTTCTAAATCGGCCTCCTCGGTGTGGTCGATACCGGAGGTCATCCGGGCGACCGTTTCGACGTTTACCTGGTCGCCGTAGGGGATGTTGCGAACGACTTCCAGCACGCCGCGTTGGTCGGTCGGGACGGTCAATGCGACCTGCACGTCGGAAAAGTCGTCCTCCACGCCCTCCAGATACGCCATGATTCGGTCGAGGACGTCGTGGTCGGGAAGCGCATCCTCCTCCGCTTCGTGTGGAAACGTCACGCGCAGTACGCGTCCGCTGGCGACGCCGACCTGTACGACCCGCTCCAAGTACGGCGATTCCTGCGCGTAGATTCCGGCAGTCTCGTCCATACCGACGCGAACGTACCTCACGACCTTCAAGATTCGTTCCCCGGACGCAAGTCTTATGTACAAACTAGTCCGTTGATGTACTACAATGAACGTAGATGGTGCGCTCGCACCCGAAGTCGAGTCCATCCTCCGGACCGCCCGGGAACGGACACCCGACGGGGAGACGGGACGGGTGTCCGTGACCCCTCGCTCGTTTCCGGACGCGCTCGCGGATGCGGAAGCGGACGGACGGGTGCCGTTGATTGCGGAGGTAAAGCCGACCAGTCCGACGACGGACGGCGAACGAACCGACGACCCCGTCGAACTGGCCGAAACGATGGTCGAAAACGGGGCGTCCGCCCTGTCGGTGCTCACCGAACCGGACCACTTCGGCGGCAGTCCCGAGAATTTACGGCGAATCCGCGAGGCGGTCGACGTTCCGGTTCTCCGCAAGGATTTCATCGTTCGGGAGGAACAACTGGACGTCGTGGAAGCCGACCTCGTCCTCCTCATCGTTCGATTCGTGGACGACTTGAGAAGATTGCTGTCGGCGGCCAGAGATCGGGGCTTTCAGGTGCTCGTCGAAGTTCACGACGGGGAGGAACTGACGGAAGCGCTCGACGCCGGGGCGGACATCGTCGGCGTGAACAACCGCGACCTCGCGAAACTCGAAGTCGATTTGGACACCTTCGAGTCGGTCGCACCATCGGTACCCGACGACGTGACGCTCGTCGCAGAAAGCGGAATCGCGACGGTCGAAGACACCCGCCGAATGCGGGATGCGGGCGCGGACGCCCTGTTGGTCGGAAGCGCGATAATGGACGGCGACGTGGCCGAAAACACACGGAGGTTGGTAGAACATGAGTGAAACCGACGAGACGAACGAGATGAACGAGACGAAGTTCGGCGAGTACGGCGGCCAGTACGTCCCGGAAGTGCTGATGCCCGCCATCGAGGAACTACAGTCGGCCTACGAACGCTACGTCCTCGACAACGAGGACGGCTTCATGGACGAGTTCCGCCGCCATCTCCGGGATTTCGGCGGGCGGCCGACGCCGCTCCAGCGCGCCGACGCGCTGAGCGAGCGCTACGACCGCGACATCTATCTGAAGCGGGAGGATTTGGTCCACGGCGGTGCGCACAAACTGAACAACGCGCTCGGACAGGTCCTGTTGGCGAAGTACATGGGAAAGGAACGAATCGTCGCGGAGACGGGCGCGGGCCAGCACGGCACCGCCACCGCGATGGCCGCCGCCTACCTCGATATCGACTGTGAGGTGTACATGGGGCGCACCGACATCAACCGCCAGCGCCCGAACGTCTTCCGAATGCGAACCCACGATGCGGAGGTCAACCCCGTCGATGTCGGGTCGGGGACGCTCAAAGAGGCCATCAACGAGACCATGCGCGACTGGGCGACGAACGTGGAGGACACCCACTACGTCATCGGGAGCGTCGTCGGTCCCCACCCGTTCCCGAAGATGGTGCGCGACTTCCAGTCGGTCATCAGCGAGGAGGCCCGCGAACAGATTCAGGAACAGGCCGGACGACTGCCCGACAGCGTCGTCGCCTGTGCCGGCGGCGGGTCGAACACGATGGGCGCGTTCCACAACTTCGTTGACGACGAAGATGTTGCGTTGTTCGCCGTCGAAGCGGGTGGTTCAGGCCTGACGATTGACGAAGACGAGGGCGTCGCCCCGCATTCGGCTTCGCTTTCGACCGGTCAGGACGGCGTCCTTCACGGTGCCCGGACGAAACTGCTCCAGAGCGGAGACGGGCAAATCCTCGAATCCCACAGCGTGAGCGCGGGGCTCGATTACTCCGGTGTCGGACCGGAGTTAGCCCACCTCGTGGAAACCGGTCGGGTGACGCCCGTCAGCGTCGGCGACGACGCGGCCCTCGAAGCGTTCCACCGACTCTCGAAACTGGAGGGAATCATCCCTGCGCTGGAGTCGAGTCACGCAGTTGCGTTCTTAGACCCCGGACAGTCGGCAAGATTTGCGATGGGCTGTTGGGCGACCTCGTTATCGTCAACGTCTCCGGACGCGGCGACAAGGACCTCGATACGGTCATCGAGGAGAGCGCGAAACGCGGTATCGATGCGGCACCCAGTATGGAGGTTTTTGAATGAGTGAACTTCAGGCGGCCTTCGCGGATGACCCGGCCCTGATTCCGTACGTCGTGGCCGGCGACCCAGGAATAGAGGAGACGAAGGAGTACGTCCGGGCGCTCGTCCGCGGCGGCGCGGACGTCGTCGAACTCGGTCTGCCGTTCTCGGAACCCATCGCGGACGGCCCGACGATTCAGAACGCCATCCAGCGCGCGTTGGACGGCGGGATGACGCCACAAAATATCTGAACCTCGTTTCGGAGTTGGACGTGGACGTGCCCATCGTCTGTATGACCTACTACAACCTCATCTACCAGTATGGCAATAACGAGGGCGTCGAAGAATTCGTCTCCGCCGCCGCCGATGCGGGTATCGCGGGACTTATCGTTCCGGATTTACCCGTGGAGGAGAGCGGACCGCTCCGCTTGGCGTGTGACGAGTACGGACTCGATTTGGTGTTCATCGTCGCGCCGACGACCACCGACAGGCGTAAACGGAAGATTTCCGAGCAAGCGTCCGGCTTCGTCTACGTGCAGGCCCGGATGGGGACGACGGGTGCCCAAACGGACGTGAGCGGCGACACGCACGAAAGTCTCCAACGACTCGTCGGAACCGACCTCCCGAAAGCGGTCGGATTCGGCGTGAGCGAGGGCGAACACGCGAAAGAAATCGTCTCGGCGGGCGCGGACGGCGTCGTCGTCGGCAGTGCGCTCGTCGATATCGTCTCCTCGGGGGAGAACGTCGCGGACCGACTCGAAGCCAAAGCCGCCGAACTCAAATCCGGGGCACGCGAAGGGAGACAGGAAATACCGGAACCGGAACGGACTTCAAACTAGATTGGGACTGTTTAACACACCATGGACACAGGAATCACGGCACGACTCGACCGAATCGGGTCCGACGGGCGCTACGTCGTCGTCCCGATGGACCACGGCATCACATTGGGCGCGGTAAAAGGACTGAAGGACATCGAATCGACTATCGACGCGGTGACGCGTGGCGGGGCCGACGCCGTCCTCACCCAGAAGGGAATCGCACCGCGTGTCCACGCGCACAAAAACGACGCGGGGTACGTCGTCCATCTGAACGCCTCCACCGTCATCGGTCCGGATTCGAACGACAAACGGATGACCGGGACGGTACAGGAGGCCATCGCGGCCGGGGCCGACGCCGTCTCGCTCCATCTCAACGTCGGGAGCAACTACGAACCCAAACAGATCACCGACCTCGCGGAGGTCTGTGACACGGCGAGCAAGTTCGGCATTCCCGTCCTCGCCATGTCCTACGCCCGCGGGCCGGGAATCGACGAACACGACGCGGAAAGCCTCGGCCATGCGGTGCGGTTGGCGGAGGAACTCGGCGCGGACGTGGTGAAGACGGCCTACAGCGGCGACCCCGAGAGCTTCGAGCACGTCGTGGAATCGACGCGCCTCCCCGTCCTCATCGCCGGCGGCGCACCCGAGGGCGACAAGGCGACCCTCGAAGCGGTTCGCGGCGCGATGGACGCCGGCGGTGCGGGCGTCTCCATCGGTCGGTCGGTCTTCCAGCACGACGACCCGGAAGCCATCGCGCGGGCGGTCGCGGGCGTCGTCCACGACGACCTCTCCGCCGAGGACGCGTTGGACGAAGCGGGACTGTCGGTCGAAGTCTGATTTCTACAGCACGGTCGGAAATTCCGCGAGCGACGGGAGCGTGTACGTCGGTTCGGGCGTCGGGTTCTCGATGCGTTCCTCGTGGGGCACCCACACGGAGTCGATTCCCATCGCGTTCGCCCCGGCCACGTCCGCGCCGAGCGAGTCGCCGACGTGGACCGCGTTTTCGGGTTCCACGTCGAGGGCGGTCAGCGCGCGTTCGAACGGTGCGGAGTCGGGTTTCGGTGGAACGCCGCCGCTCGGGTCCACGAAGACGAGCGTGTCGAAGACGTCGGTGATTCCGAGCGCCTCCAGTTTGACCGTCTGTGTCGCCTCGTCGCCGTTCGTCACGAGGCCGAGGTTCGCATCGTTGGCGGCCTCCAGCGCCGCTTTCGGCGCCGGGGCGGAACGAAACCGCCGAATAGTCCCGACACTCCTCGTACGCGGTGGCGAGTTCCGAGGCATGTGCGTCCTCGACATCCGCGTTCCGGGCGGCGGCCTCGAAACAGAATTCATAGAATTCGTGTGACGTTTCGGCGGTGGGAATGTGTTTCGTCGCGGCGACCATGTCCTCTCCCGTACAGTACTGTTCGACCGGAGCACGGTCGAACGCTTCCGAGAGCACGACTTCGTAGTCTTGATCGGAGAGACACAGCGTGGAATCCAGGTCGAAGAGAACGGCATCGAAATCGGTCATTCGTTAGTGGTGATACGGGATGGCGCAAAAAGGTGCTGAGTGAGAGCGGGTTCGAGAGCGGAAGGCTGGAGAGAAGTTGCGGATTCCGCCACGTTCAAGCCACGTGCCTACGAGCGATTCAGCATGACACGTTCCGTATGGTTGAAAGCCGACGACACCGTCGGTGACTGGGAGGCCCGGCGCAAACGAATCACGGCCGGTCTGGAGGCCGGTGTGGACTGGATTTTGGTCGATGACGACGACGTCGAGCGCGTTCGGGAACTCGGCGACGTGAACGTGGCGGCGTTTCAACACCGAGGGAGACATCCACGTTTTCGACGCGGAGGAAGGAGACGAGGACGGCGAACGCGCCGACGCCAGAATCGTCGGCAAGGACGGCGAAGGTGACGGGACGGTGGACCTCCCGTCCGATTTCTCCGGGTCCGCCGACCTCTCGACGCTCAGGCGCGAGGGCGAAGCCGAAGGTGCCTACGTCCGAATTCTCGGCGAGGAGTACGAGTCGTTCGCCCAAGCGGCGGCCGATGACGCCGACTACACCATCATCGTCGGCGAGGACTGGACCATCATCCCGCTCGAAAACCTCATCGCGCGTATCGGCGAGGAGACGGAACTCGTCGCGGGCGTCACGAACGCCGAAGAGGCACGGACCGCCTTCGAGACGCTCGAGTTGGGCGCGGACGCCGTCCTGTTGGACAGCGACAACCCGGACGAGATTCGCTCGACGGTGGAGGTGCGCGACGCCGCCGAACGCGAGACGCTGGAGTTGGAGTGGGGCGAAGTCCTCACCATCGAACAGACCGGCAGTGCGGACCGCGTCTGTGTGGACACCGGGTCGCTGATGGAGAACGACGAAGGCATGCTCGTCGGGTCGATGTCACGTGGTCTCTTCTTCGTTCACGCCGAAACCGCGGAGTCGCCCTACGTCGCCTCGCGCCCCTTCCGGGTGAACGCGGGTGCGGTCCACGCCTACGTTCGCGTCCCAGACGGCGGGACGAAGTACCTCGCGGAACTCCAGAGCGGCGACGAGGTGCAGGTGGTCGATACCGACGGGAACACCCGCGAAGCGGTCGTCGGACGGGTGAAAATCGAGAAGCGACCCATGTTCCGCCTCCAGGTCGAAACGAAGGACGGCGACCGGGTGGAGACGCTCCTCCAGAACGCCGAAACCATCAAAGTCGCCACGCCGGACGGCCGAAAAGCCGTGACGGACCTCGAAGTCGGCGACGAGGTGAAACTCTTCCTGGAGGGCGGGGCACGGCACTTCGGAGAGAGCGTCGAGGAAAGTATTATCGAGCAGTAGTTTCGGAAACGGAGTTATTGAGCGGTCGTTTCGGCGTCGAGCGGCGACGTACACCACTGACAGAAGTCCAAGTCGTCGTCCACCTTCCGGCCGCAGTCGGGACAGCGTCTCGTCCCGTCCGCAGTCTCTTGGACGGCGCGGTTGTTCCGGATGGCCGACCAGTACGCATCGAGGATGTTACAAACCGAGACGAACAGTATCGGGAGATAGGAGTCGAGAGGGAATGGTTTTCTTCCCGCTGAGGTACGCAGACCAGCCGTGCACTTCGACGTACTGTATCACGTCCTGCGGAATGAACAGAAAAGCGGTGAGAATCACGAACCCGAACCAGAGAATCGCGCGAAGCCACTGTCGGAGGTAGATATGCCCCAATCCGGGGTAGACGAAGGCAAAGAGGGCGGCGAGCCACGGGCGTTTTTTCTTCCGAGTCACTAGTCGTTGATAGCTGGTGGAGTGTGTTAAACCCTTCCGATGTGGTGATTTCCGGGGAATAGCTTCGAAAACGACGAAATTCGCGTTCGTATCGTCGGGAGTTCGTCCATCGGGACCGACATCGTGATGTCACTGAATATGTAGCAATGCCGAGCAAACCGCAGACCGACTACTTCCCCTGCAGCTCGTCCACGAGTCGCGACAGAGTGGCCAAATCGTACTGCCCCGGCGCAGTCGCGTCTTCCGGTTCGAGCGGCGCGTAGCCGATTTTCGACCCGTAGATGGGGGCCACGGCCCGCGAGTGGCGACCGGCTTCGCCCATGGCCATCGTGGCGACGGTTCGGCCCCGTTCCGTGAGGAGATTCGTCACCCGGAGCAGGTCGAGCACGTCGGATTCGGACTGGGCGGTAACGGCGAGTTTGCCCACGTCGGCATGGTCGGTACAGTTTTCGAGCAGTTCGCGCATCCGCTTTTGGGACGGCGTCTCCTCGAAATCGTGGAGCGAAGCGACGACGAACGCGTCGTTGTCGCGTGCGTGTTCCGCGACTTCCTTACCGCGGTCGGTGAACAGGGTTTCCAGTTCGATATCGACCGCCTCGACTGATGGGTGTTCGACGGCCTCGTGGAGTTCGTCCAACCGCTCGTCACCCGTGGCCTCGCCGCCCTCCCACGCGGCGCGGTTGGTGACGAGAATCGGTAGTTCGCCGTCGTAGGCGGACAACGAAGTCGAGCGGGTCATCCGCGAGGTCCATGCGAAACTCCACGACGTCGGCGTGGTCGCGGGCGGGGGGTTCGTCGCCGAGGTCGGACGTGCTCACGGCGAGCGAAAAGGACTCGAAGTGCATATCCCCGAATTCGGCGCGACGGATAAAAGACTACCCGGAATACGGTTCGTACGTGGCGAAAAATCGCGTTCCGTCGCGGTCGACGTCGCTCACTTCGTACAATCGTATCTCCTTCTCCTGAGCGGTTTTGACCGGGAAGTCGTAGTGACGAGCGTCGTATTTCAGGGCACCATCGTGGTCGGCGACGAACTCGCGATGGGCGTCGAGTCGGTCGCCGATGACCTCGCGGGAGAACTCCGCGACGCGACTACTTTCGACCCGTTCGGCGAACAGTTCCGTGAAGTCGGCTTCGAGTTCGTAACCGACCGAGTTCCGCCCTGCGACCATCCCTGCAACCGAGGTGGTTCCCGTCCCCCAGAACGGGTCGAGGACGGTGTCGCCGTAGACGGAGAACATGGAGATGAGTCGGTACGGGAGTTCGAACGGGAACGCCGCCGAGCGCTCGCGGAGGTCGCCGTGGTCCAACAACTGCTCCTCGCCGCGAACGTTGGTCCAGAGGTCGGAGAACCACTCGTTTCGCTCCTCCCAGAAGTACGCCGACTCGTACCGATGGTCGATGCCGGGTTCGAACCGACGGGTGTCGCCGTTGCGGAGGACGAGGAGGTATTCGTGTTCGAGCGCGGAGTACGCGTTCGGCGGGAGCATCCCCGACCCCATGAACTTCGTCAAGCGGTTCGACGGCTTGCGCCAGAGGATGTCCGGAAGCGGCTTGAGTCCCCGTTCGCGGAGGTGTCGAAGCACTCGGGCGTGGTTGGGGAACGACTGGAAGGTGCCGTTCACTTTCCGAGTCGCATCACCGACGTTTATCACCGCGATTCCGCCGGGTTTCAGCACGCGAACGACTTCCTCCCAGACGGCGTCGAGTTCGTCGTGCATCAGCTCGAACGCGGCGTCGCCGTCGCCACGCTCCAGTGCGGTTTCGACGGCCGGGTTCGCCTCGCCGAACAGGTCGTCCCACATCTCTATCATCGGATACGGGGGCGACGTGACGACGAGCTCGACCGAATCGTCGGGGAGTGAGATATCGCGTGCATCGCCGACGTGAATCTCGTGCTCGGTTTCCATTACAGTAGCTCGTTCAATATATCGGCCGAGCGCAAAAATCTCTTTTCAAACGCGTCTACAACGCGACGGTTCCTTCCTCGGCTTCGAGCAGTTCGTGATAGCGGTTGCGGATGGTGACTTCGCTGATGTCGGCCACCTCACTGACCTCGGCCTGCGTGGTCTTCTCGTTGGTCAACAGCGCGGCGGCGTAGACGGCGGCCGCGGCGAGGCCGACGGGGGATTTACCGCTGTGGACGCCCTGTTCCTTCGCATTGCGCAGGAGTTCACGGGCGCGGTGTTCGGCCTCGTCCGAGAGTTCGAGTCCGGAGGCGAACCGCGGAACGTAGCTTTCGGGGTCGGCGGGTTTGACTTCGAGCTTGAGTTCGCGCACGACGTAGCGGTAGGTACGCGCGACTTCGCTTTTATCGACGCGGCTGACCTCGGTGATTTCGTCCAGACTGCGCGGGACGCCGGCCTGTCGGGCGGCGGCGTAGACACACGAGGTCGAGACGCCCTCGATGGAACGCCCCGGCAGAAGGTCCTCGTTCAAGGCCCGGCGGTAGATGACGCTGGCCATCTCGCGGACGTTGTCCGGCAGGCCGAGCGCGCTCGCCATTCGGTCGATTTCGCCGAGCGCCTGCTTGAGGTTGCGCTCCTTGCTGTCGCGGGTGCGGAAGCGTTCGTTCCACTTGCGGAGTCGCTGCATCTTCTCGCGCTGGCGGGAGCCGAGCGAGTTGCCGTAGGCGTCCTTGTTCCGCCAGTCGATGTTGGTCGAGAGCCCCTTGTCGTGCATCGTGTTCGTCGTCGGCGCACCGACGCGGGATTTCTCGTTTTTCTCCTTGGCGTCGAACGCCCGCCACTCCGGCCCACGGTCGACGTTATCCACTTCGACGACCAGCCCACAGTCTTCACAAATCGTTTCGCCCTGACCCGAGTCGGCGATGAGCTTGCCGCTACATTCGGGGCAGGTTTGGCCCTTCTGTCCGCTTTTCTCTACTTCGGATTCGTTGCTTCTCGTTCGAATAGTCGTGTTTTGCATGTGCAATACCTCCTCTAGGGGAGCGCGTCGGCTACCGGGCAGGTGAATCCTGAAAAACCCGGATACCGCAGTCTTAACTCGTGGTTATGACGAAAGACACTTAAGCGATTCGTTTTTGATGGCGCGTGAGTTCGTGAAACAGTCACACGCGCCGTGAAATCGCCGTTCTGCGTCAGCCGAGCGAAATGTTTAAGAGGGGATTTCCGACCGGTAACGAACTGTTTACTCATCCACGAACGAATCGGATACGTATGGAGTCGAACCGTATCGTTTCGCTGGCACCGAGCGCGACTGAAATCGTTCGGGAACTCGATGCGACCGGACTGCTCGTCGGCGTCACTCATCACTGCCGAGTCGATGCGAGCGACGCTCCCGCCATCGGCGGATGGCTGAACCCGGATTTCGACGCGATTCGAGCGTGCGAACCGGACCTAGTCATCACGACTGACTCGTTGCAGGCGGACGTGCGAGATGACCTCCGCGAGCGCGACTACCGCGTCGTCCACGTCGACCCGCGAACGCTCGGTGATGTCGTCGATTCGTTCGCCACGGTCGGCAGTGCAATCGGAAAAGCGGAGGCGGGACGTGACCTCGCGTGTCGTTCCAGGAGTCGCATCGAGCGCGTTCGACGACTGGTGAGCGGACGACCGAGGCCGACGGTCTACTGCGAGGAGTGGTCCGAACCGCCCACCGCCGCCGGAAACTGGGTTCCCGAAGCGGTGCAAGCAGCGGGCGGGGAACTACCCGTTTTTGCCGGCGGGAGAGCGCTCTCGCGGAGTCGATTCGGCGGAAATCGAAGCGGCCGGTCCGGAACACGTTTTCCTCCACGTCTGCGGGCGAGGGGAGCGAAGTGACCCCGAGGCCGTCCTCAGCCGTGATTGGACGATTCCAGCGGTCGAGAACGATGCCGTCCACGTCCTCGACGATTCCCTACTAAACCAACCGAGTCCGCGATTGCTCGACGGTATCGAAACGATGGCCCGGACGCTCCATCCGGATGCCATCGAGCCATCCGAAACGACTGAGATAGCAATCTCCAAGTCGGACGAGGAGAGACGACGACCATGCGAATCGGAGTCGGCAGTGGAAACCCGGTGAAAGTGGCCGCAGTCGAGCAAGCCCTCGGCGGGCGATTCGACGCGAGCGTCGAGTCAATCCCCGTCGAGTCGGGGGTTGCAGAGCAACCGTTCGGAGAAGGGGAGACCATCGAAGGTGCTGAAAATCGTGCCCGACGAGTCGTACGTTCCGAGGAGTACGGCCTCGGCATCGGATTGGAGGGCGGCGTCGCCGACGTTCCCGGAACGGACGGACTGTATCTCATCATGTGGGCCGCCGTTACGGACGGGGAGACGATGGGACACGGTGCCGGGCCGCGACTACAGCTTCCGGAGTCGGTCGCCTGCCGGATACGGGACGGAGAGGAGCTCGGACCGGTGATGGACGACCTGCTCGGCGAGGACGACGTGGCGAAAAAACAGGGTGCGGCGGGGGCGCTCACGGATGGAATCATCGACCGACAAGAAGCGTTGGAACACGCGGTTGCCGGGGCGTTGGCCCCGTTCGTCACCGACTACTATTAATCGTCGAGCGAGGCTGGTTCCTCGACCGACACGTCCCGACCCTCCTCGACCGCTTGGGTCAACGAGACGTTGAGCGAGAACATCGAACCGACGCCGCCGACGAGCGTGATGATGTTCTTGACGCCGTGGTCGACGATGGCCGCGCCGAGTGCGACTTGCCACGAGATGGGCGTGAGCCCCGCGACGAAGACCGTGAAGGCCGCTTCGTACAGGCCGACGCCGCCGGGCGACAGCGGGAGCACTTTGGCCAGGTTACCGACGCTAACCGCGAAGAACCCGATGGCGACCAGCGTGACGGGGCTGAGCGACACCTTCGGGAACGCCGTCAGGACGAGGATGGCCGTCAACACGTCGAGCGACCAGATGACGAGACTGCTAGCGCTGACGCGGGCGAAAGCCTTCGGGTCGCTCGCAACCATCTGCACGTCGCCGGTGAACCGTTCCACGATTCCGGCGATGTGGTCGGCGTACGAGTCGGAACTGACCTTCGTGACGAACGAACGGACGAGATTGCTGTCCGTGCGCGCACTGGCGATGATGACTCGCGACGGCGGCGATTGCGGCACCGCCGACACCCGCCGCAACGTAGACCGCCGTTCGTGCGGCCTCCGCGTGTTCCGCCCCGGTAACGGCCTGCACGATGTCCGCCGCCTGTCCCGTCACGGTCAGCCCGATGAGGACGATGCCCGCGAGGACGGTTATCGTCAACAGGTCGAACACGCGTTCGACGGCGAGCGACGCGAATCCCGACGGATACGGGATGTTCCGGCGGGCCTTCATCACGTAGGCACGGACACCGTCACCGAGTCGGGCGGGGAACACGAGGTTCCCGGTCTGGCTGATGAATATCGCTCCCGTCAGGAAGCCGACGCTCTCGGTGAAACCGAGTTCTTCGAGGATGTTTTTGTACCGGACACCGCGAAGCGGCCACGAGAACACGTACACGATGGCGGCGAGGCCGACCAGCGCGAGGTTCGCGTGCTCCATCTGGTTGAGCACCTTCCCGAGCGGGAGGTATCTTCCCATCAACGCGACGGCGATGATGGTCAACAGAATCCCCACGGTAATCGAGACACCGCGAGTGATTCTCGGTGCGACGGTAAACTCCCACCAGCACCGGCCTATCTGGCTCCCCATGCCGAACACGTCGCGGACGAGGTCCACTTTGGTGTCGCCTTTCGGCGTCCAGTTGACGGAGAACTCCTTTATTTTGTACCCCTTGCGTTGGGCCCGAACGAGGACTTCCGTGTCCCAGAACCAGTGGTTGTCCTCCACGTCTTCGAGCACGTCCATCAGGGCGGCCCGGTCGAACGCCTTGAACCCACACTGGTGGTCACGAAGGTCCGAACGAAGGAACAGCCGTGTCAAACCGTTGAACCCACGGCTCGCAACGTCACGTTTCGCCGGACGGTCGGCGACGTTTTCGGGCATCCACCGCGACCCGGTGGCGAAGTCGTACTCGCCGGAGCGAACGCTCTCGACCAACTCCTCCAGATGTGCCATATCCGTCGCCAAATCCGTGTCGAAGTAGACTAACGTCTCTCCGTTTGACGCTTCGAACGCACGATTCAATGCTCCCCCACGCCCCAGTCGTTCGTCGCTGTGGAAGTGTCGAACCCGGCTATCCCGGTCGGCCATTTCGTCTGCGATTTCCGGCGTCCGGTCGTCACAGCCATCTTCCGCGACTATCACTTCGAAACTGTCTGGAGGGAGAAACGATTCCAATGTGTCGAGGGCCGTCTCGACGGTGTTCTCTATGGTCGCCTCCTCGTTGTAGGACGGAAGGACGACACTCACCTCTACAGAACCACCGCTCATTATCAAACTGTCTCACCCTCGCACCGTAAGTAGCTTCTGGGCCACGGTTGTCATGAGTTGGGCCAGCACGCGTCACGAAATGCGGCGTTAACCAACCGTACCAACCACCCCCACGGGAGGAGTTATATTCATACATATTTTCATAGAAATCACAAGACGGAGTGGCGTTAACCGCTCGTACCAAACCCACTAAGGTCGTCTCCCGCTTCTGAAAGAGTATGAGCACCACCACTGCTGGCACGACGACGCTTACTGACAAACAACAGCGAATTCTTCGCTATCTTCGTGAAAACGGCGCGACAAAAACCTACTTCAAATCCCGACTCATCGGCGACGAACTCGGCCTCACCGCGAAGGAAGTCGGCACGAACATGACCGCCATCGCGGACGGAAACTTCGACGTGGAAGTCGAGAAGTGGGGATACTCCTCCTCCACGACGTGGAAAGTCAGCGCGTAATCGGAACACGTCGTCCCAGCGGTTTTTCGTCCCGGCACCACCCGGGACTATCATCCATTCGAATCCCCCGAAGTGGTCTACTGAACAAGTGGAATGAAAACGTCGAAAACGGCGAACGATACGCGGATTTTACGGGTCGAACGATATCAGATTTGCCGCCTCGCCGGCGAACTGTTCGGCGTTCGCGTCGAACGAGTCGGCGTAGCGGACGAGCAGGGTGATGAGCGTCTCCGGATGTCGAACGGTGTAGCCGTCCTCGCGCGAGAGCAGACCCTTCTCGTCCAAATCGGCGGCGTACTTGCTCACCGTCGGTCGGGACACGTCGAGTGCAGCGGCAACGTCACCGCCGGTCGCGTCGGGGTTGCGAAGCAGTTCTATCATCATCCCGCGCGGCGTATCCCGTCGAAGGTAGCTCAGCGAGACCTGTTCGAACGCGGAGAACTTCCCGGACGGGAAGAAGCGCCGATAATCGCCGTCCCGGTGACTCTCGACGACGTCGAGTTCCACGAGTTGTCGCAAGTGGTGTTGTGTCTCGCCGGTTCCGAGTTGGAGGTCGTCCCGTACCTTCGAAAAATGAGCGCCGGGAGTCGTCGTGATGTAACCCGCTATCGCGTCGCGGGCCTCGCTCCGCTCGCCGGAGTGGTCCCCGTCGGCGAGCTTCGCTAACGGCGCGGCCGCCCCTAAAACCGCAAAACGGCGGAGGGTTGCGCGCTTATTTTCATCGACGTTCCCGTGCTTAACCATCTATACATCGTTACAACCGGGGAACGTAAAACAGCTTCGTTTGGTAGACAGTTACAACCGAGTGATTACGAACAGGGAGCAAGGTACGATAGGTATCGAATCATCAGTAACCAAAATCATGCCCGCGTTATCCGGACCGTGTCCGTCGTTTTCCCGTCTGTCGTGAACGTGAACAGCCGAGCGGTACGTGAACGACCGAGCGGTGGAGTTCACTATGTCAGTGTCGGGTCATACGGGACGAAACGGCGTCCTTGCGGCGAACGAACGGGGAAAAGAGCGCTGGAGGACGCTTATTCGACTTCCGTTTCGAGTTCGGTCTCTTCCTCGGATTCCTCTTCGGTCTGGGCGGATTCCATCTCGTCGCCCATCTCGGCGTCCATCTCCTCGATGACCTCGTCGGCGCTCTTGATTTGCGCCTTGTCCTCGCCTTCCTTGATGGCCTGTGCCTGTTTTTCCATCTCCTCGACGTCCATCTCGGCTTCCTCGTCTATCTGACCGAGGATTTCGTCGATGTCGTCCAGACCGAGCAGTTCGCGAGTCTCGCTGTCGAAGTCGAGGCTGTTCAACTGCTCGCCGTCCTCCTTCACGTCGCTTCCGGTCAGGTGCTTGCCGTAGCGGCCGACCAGCGAGGAGAGTTCCTGCGGCAGGACGAACGTCGTGGACTCGCCCTCGCCGATGGCCTGGAGCGTCTCCATCCCCTTCTCGATGACGGCGCGTTCACCCATCGATTCGGCGGATTTCGCGCGAAGCACGGTCGAAACCGCATCACCCTGTGCTTCGAGAATCTGGCTCTGTTTCTCACCTTGTGCGCGGATGATGTTGGACTGCTTGTCACCCTCCGCCGTCTCGATTGCGCTCCGGCGTTCACCTTGCGCTTCGAGAATCATGGCACGGCGTTTGCGCTCTGCGGAGGTCTGTTGTTCCATCGCCTGCTGGACGTCCTTGGACGGGTTGACCTCACGGACCTCGACGCTCTCGACGCGAATCCCCCACTCGTCCGTGGGTTCGTCGAGTTCGCGGCGGATCTTCGCGTTGATTTCTTGGCGTTTGTTGAGCGTGTCGTCGAGTTCCATGTCACCGAGCACGGCCCGGAGCGTCGTCTGGGCGAGGTTCGAGACGGCGCGTTTGTAATCCTCGACTTCGAGGAACGCCTTCTTCGCGTCCATCACCTTGATGTAGACGACGGCGTCGGCGGTCACGGGCGAGTTGTCGCGGGTGATGGCTTCCTGCCGTGGTACGTCGAGCGTCTGTGTCCGCATATCGAAGCGGTACGTTTTGCTGACGAACGGCGGCACGAAGTTGATACCCGGTTCGAGGAGTTTGCGGTACTCCCCGAAGACGGTCAGCGCGCGCTTTTCGGTTGCCTGAACGATTTCGACAGCTTGCCAGACGGTGACGATAACGAGCAGTAACAACAACAGTGCAACTATCGTAAGGCCACCTGCGGCGGCGGATTGCAGGGGTATTGTGGGCAGCATTACATTCGGATGTTGGGTTAGATACTTGTTAAGTATTCTGCTACTTCATCCTGTATGACCCGACACGAAAACCGGGGATAATTAGAGTTCTTCCGTTTCCCGTTCGCTCCGACTCGTTTCGGTCCGTTCGGTGTTAGTTCGCCCGCGTGCGAGTTCGCGGTCGATGGGGTCCTCGATGAAATCCAAGGGTTCGACCGTGACGACGTTCCCGCCGCCGGGGTCCATGACCATCACTTCCGTCCCTTCGGGAATCTCGCCGTCCATGGTTCTGGCGGCGTAATAAGGGTTGAAGCCGCCGCTTTTCAGTTTCACCTGCCCTTCGGAGTGCGTCACGCGTTCGGTTACGTGGCCGGTGGTGCCTTTCAACGAGTCCGAATCCTTCGTTCTTCCCGACCCCTTGCCGCCGTAGAGGTCGAGGTTTCGATAGCCGTAGAAGGAAATCGCCCCGAACGCGAGGACGAGGAACGCGAGCACGAACGGTTGGGCGAGCGGTGGAAAGAGGAACGCGACCAACCCGGCGAGCAGGAGCGCGACTCCGACGACGATGAAATGTGCGCCGGGAATGAGCGCTTCCGCGAACGTAAGCCCCGCGCCCGCGATGATGAGCAAGAGCGCGAGCGAATCGAAGGGCGATGCCATGGTTGGGGGTTGGTGTCGAGCGATTAAGGTTTTGTGGGTTATGCGACGCCGACGGCGTGGAGGAAAACGAATACTACGGTGAGGACGCCGAGGAGAACGAACAGCACGTTCTCGGCCGACGGGGACCCCGGTTCGAGGGGTTCGGCCTCGGCAAACGCGTCGGGCGGCGTGTCGTCGGCATCCTCGCCAACATCGTCCACGTCGTACTTCCAGTCGGACATACGTCAGAATACGCGACGGGTAACCAAAAGGCTGGCTACACCGACGACGAACGCTCGGAGGAACGGACGTCGCCCTCGTACACGACACCGCGTTCGGCGTCGAGGGTGATTTCGTCGCCGTCATCGACGGTCGGGCCGAGCGGCGCACCACTTATCATCGGGATGTCGAGTTCGCGTGCGACCAGGGCCGGATATCCGGTCATCCCCGGACGCGAATCGACGATGCCGCCGAGACGGGACGTGTCGCCAGTGAACTCGCCGTCGAAGTCCGGTTCGAGGACGAGAATTCCCCCGTCGGGAATCTTCGAAAGGTCGCCGGTCGAAGACCGGGAAACGGTGCCGACGATCTGTCCGCGAACGACACTGCGCCCGGTGGCGATGGTTTCGGCGGCGACGTGGACTTTCAACATGTTCGCCGTGTCCGAGCCATCGAGTTCGCTCATCATACCCGTGAGGACGACGACGGTATCGCCGCTTTCGGCGACCCCGGAATCGAGTGCGGCTTGCACGCCGTCTTCGACGAGGTTCTCCACGCTGTGGCCGAGGTCGGTGTACTGGGCGTTGACCCCCCACGACAGGGCGAGCGTGCGCCGCACACGGTCGTTCGGCGTCGTCGCCACGACGGGGACGCCGGGGCGGAATTTCGCCACTTTCAGTGCAGTGTAGCCGGATTCGCTGGCGGCGACGACGGCACTCGCGCCGATATCGCG
Organism: uncultured haloarchaeon; assembly: GCA_963811185.1. Classification (GTDB taxonomy): domain Archaea; phylum Halobacteriota; class Halobacteria; order Halobacteriales; family Haladaptataceae; genus Haladaptatus. Next base: position 23,408 of record CAWEQN010000004.1, on the reverse strand, counting down.
GGCCAGATAGCGAGCGGAGCGAGCGATGGCGTCGGTTCGCGTCTCGTCACCCGACGGAACGCGCTGTTCCAGGGTCTCCGCGTACTCGTCGCTCTCCTCGGCCTCGCGGACGATTCTGTCCATCGTCTCCACGACGCGGACGGGGTGCTCGCCGATCGCCGTCTCGCCGGACAGCATGACGGCGTCGGTACCGTCGAGGACGGCGTTCGCCACGTCGGACGCTTCCGCCCGCGTCGGTCTGCGGGAGTGGATCATCGAGTCGAGCATCTCCGTCGCGGTGATGACGGGAACGCCTGCTCGTTGGCACGTCCGGATGATACGCTTTTGAATCATCGGCACGTCCTCCATCGGACACTCGACGCCGAGGTCGCCGCGTGCGACCATCACGCCGTAGGCCGCGTCCACTATCTCTTCCAGATTATCGACCGCGCCGCGGCGTTCGATTTTGGCGATGATGGGAATGTCGGCACCGAACTCCTCCAGCACCTTGCTGACCTCGTACACGTCGTCGGCGTCGCGGACGAAACTCGCGGCGACGAAGTCCACGCCCTTCTCGGCGGCGAGTTGGAGGTCGTTTCTGTCCTTTTCGGTGACGACGCTCAACCCCAGTTCGACACCGGGAACGTTGACGCCTTTCCGACTACTGAGGTCGCCCCCGCTAATGACGTGCGCGACGACGGCGTCGTCCTCGACAGCCTCGACTTCGGTTTCGATTCGGCCGTCGTCCAGCAGAATGGCGTCGCCCGGTTCGGCGTTCGAGATGGAAACCGAGAGGCCGACTTCCTCCGGCGTCGCATCCTCGCCCTCCACGAATCGAACCGTCGAACCGGTTTCGAGCGTGATGGGTTCGTCCACTTCCGCCGTTCGGATTTCCGGCCCTTGCGTGTCGAGCATGGCCGAAAGCGGGTTCTCGGTCGCTTCGTCGACCCGCCGAATCGTGTCGATGATTTCGGCGCGGTCCTCGCGCGACCCGTGACTCGCGTTCACCCGTGCGACGGTCATCCCAGCGTTCGCGAGTTCCCGGACTGTGCTCCGAGAATCGGAGGCGGGTCCGAGAGTACAGACGATTTTCGCATTTCTCATGGGCGGCCTTTGGTGCGTGTCCCAAAAAAACCCTCCATAGTTAACTCGCAGATGAGTTTATTCCGTGGCAACACTGGCCACAATCGCTATTTGTGTCGCTTGCAAAAGGGGAAAATATGTCGAAGTACGCGTCGCTTGTTACTGTCGAGCAGAACTATCAGAACGTCCAAGAGCTGGCGTCCATCTGGGGAGATATTCGAAACGAACTGGAAACCCATGAAACGACACTCGAATCCACCTACGCCATCCTCGGCGAATACGACTTCCTGCTCGTCATCGACGCCGAAGACCGCGATGCGGCGTATCGTGCATCGCTATGCATCGAACGTTACGGGCTCGACATGCAGACGATGGAAATCATCCCGATGAACGAGTTCGCGGGATTGGTCGAGGACCTCTGAAGCCTACTTGATTTTCGTTCCCGGTTCGGCGTCGGCGTGCGTCGTCAGCAGGTCGGCGTCCTCGCCCGCCGCCAGGATCATTCCGTTGCTCTCGACGCCGAACAGTTCGGCCTTTTCGAGGTTGGCGACGACGACGATTTTCGTCCCCGGAAGCTCGTCCACGTCGTGGAGTTGCTTGAGACCGGCGACTATCTGTCGCGTCTCGCTTCCGATATCGACGTCGAGTCGCAGGAGTGCATCGGCACCGTCGATTTCCTCCGCCGACTCGATGCGGCCGACTCGAAGGTCGAGGTTTTGGAACTCGTCGAAGCTGATTCTGTCGTCCGAGATGGGTTCTGAATCGCTCACGGTTTCGTTTTCGTCTTCCTCCTCGTCGGTTGTAGCCGCTTCGATACGCTCATCGAGCGTTTCGTTCAGCTCTTCGACGCGCTCATCTTCCAGTTTGCTGAACAGTTCGGTCGGTTCGCCGAAATCGCCGCGCGGCGCTTCCAGCGCGTCCGCGACTTCGGTGTCGTGAACCGAGCCGTCTTCTCCGAGTTGCGTCCACAGCACCTCGGCCTTGCCGGGCAGAATCGGCTCGAACAGCACGGCGAGCGCCTTGGACACCTGCACGCAGTCGTAGATGACCTGTTCGGCCCGCTCGGGGTCCTCGTCGGTCAGTTTCCACGGTTCGTTGCGCTGGATGTACTCGTTGCCGAACCCGGCCAGTGCCGTCGCGGCGTCGCCGAGGTCCTTGAGCGAGTAGTCGTTGACTGCCGCCGTGAAGTCGTCGATGGCCTCCTCGATTCGCTCCGCCACTTCGTCGCTCGCCTCTGCGTCCGGCGCGCCGTCGTAGTTCCGTGCCGCGAACAGCAGGCTTCGGTAGACGAAGTTGCCGACCGTGCCAACGAGTTCGCCGTTGACGCGCTCCTGGAAGCGTTCCCACGAGAAGTCCACGTCCTGCTGGAAGCCACCGTTGGTGGCGAGGTAGTACCGCAGGAGGTCCGGGTCGAAGCCCTCGTCGAGATAGTCGTCGGCCCAGACGGCGCGGTTGCGACTGGTCGAGAAACCCTTGCCGTTCAGGTTGACGAACCCGCTCGCCATGACGGCGCGGGGTTCGTTGTACCTTGCGACGTGGAGCATCGCGGGCCAGAACACCGTGTGGTGCTGGATGATGTCCCGTCCGATGATGTGGATGATTTCGCCGTCGTCCTTCCACGTCTCCTCCCAGTCGTAGCTGTCGGCACCGACGCGCTCGGTGTACTGTTTCGTGCTGGCGATGTACTCGATGGGGGCGTCCACCCAGACGTAGAGGACCAAATCATCCTTTCCTTCGCCGGGGTAGTCGATACCCCAGTCCATATCGCGGGAGATACACCAGTCCTGGAGTTCGCCCTCTATCCATTCGCGGGGCTGATTTTTCGCGTTGCTCGTCCCTTCGAGTCGGTCGATGAACTCCTGCAGATACTCCTGCAGGTCGGAAACGCGGAAGAACTTGTGTGTCCGCTCGCGGTACTCCGCCGGGTTCCCGGTGCGGATGCTGGTCGGGTCCTCGATTTCGCCGGGTTCGAGGTGGCGTCCACAGCCCTCGTCACACTCGTCCCCGCGCGCGTGGGCACCACAGTACGGGCAGGTCCCCTCCACGTAGCGATCCGGGAGCGGGTCGTCCTCGATGGGGTCCCACGCGACCTTGATCTCCTTCTCGTAGATGTACCCTTCCTCGTCCAGTTTGCGGACGATATCCTGCGTGAGTTCCGTGTTCGTCTCGTCGTCCGTGTGGCCGTAGTTGTCGAACTCGATGTTGAACTTCGGGAACGTCGCTTCGTACTTCTCGTGGTGGCGGAGCGCGAACTCGCGGGGCGAGACGCCCTCCTTCTCGGCGTTCACGGCGACCGGCGTGCCGTGCATGTCCGACCCGGAAACGAAGGCCGTTTGCTGGCCGAGCGTGTCGAGGGCGCGTGAATACACGTCGCCGCCGACGTAGGTTCGGAGGTGTCCGATGTGTAACTCCCCGTTCGCGTAGGGAAGCCCACACGTCACCACCGCCGGTTCCTCGGTGGGATACTCGTCGTGACTCATACTATCGACTCCTTCCTTGCGGGTGTAAAACCCGCCGATTTCGTGTGTTCGCGTTCGTCATCTGTGATGTGAGTGTGATTGCAGTCGTTTCGGTCGTGGAGCGGTCGCTCTCGAAAATCGGAACCGACGGGTTTCACCCCCGAAAACCGACGCATCCGGCCCAGAAGGATTCACCCGACGCTATCGCCGCATGCGCATAGCAATCCGGGTGGGACGGGCCGTCCATCGCATACCACTCGATAGGTTCGTGATAGTATATAAACGCTTGGCAGAGAGGATACCGGGAGTTCCGCGATAGTGGTCGGAGGAGTTTCTAGCCATTCGTTACGAGGAACGATTGGTTTTGCCGAGACTGCGAGTGTCGAGCCGCATGCACACCGCCTCCGTACCGCTTGCTCGCAGTTTCGCCGGACTGACCGCCAGGCAAGGCTTGGCAATTTCGCCGGACTTCGTCCGGCTGACTGCCGGGCGTTGCTCGGCAATTTCGCCGTCATCATGGGCACGGGTACTGGAATCTTATCGGAATCGAACACGTTTGTTCGTCGCTCACTCCGTTCTCGCCGTTCAAATCGAGAGAACGCCTTTGGTGAGGAGCAGGACCAACACCAACCGCCCGACGCTACCCGCAAACGACGCCAGCGCGAACTTCAGATAATCCGTCTCCAGAATCGAGAAGGCGTAGATGGAAATCGTATCGGGAAAGCCGGGAATACACAGCGCACCGGCCAAACCGAGGTAGCCCCAGCGCTGGGCGATTTCGACGGTCTTCTGCTCCGACCACTCCACGATGTCGATTCTCGAACGGCGGAGCGCTCGGAGCACGGGACCGGACTGTTTTGCCTCCTGACCGATGTGGAACGCGAACACGCTTCCGGCGGCCTTGCCGAGACCGCTGACGAGGATGATGATGAAATACTGCGCTATCTTGCCGATTCCGAGGTCGAGGGGTGCGAGGAGGACGATTTCGCTCGGAAGCGGCAGGACGAACGAGATGAGAAACGAGTAGACGGCGATGAACACGACCCCAACCCATCCGGTGGCGGTTTTGACGGCGTCCTCCACCCCGCCGAACGCTCCGAGAACGACGCCGCCGGTGATGGAATGGGAGAGCACAGTAAGGATATCGAACACACGAATAGGTCCGCAATCGACCGACGTAAAGCTTGAGCTTGAAATAACGGCACCCAACGGAACGACCCCGTGTCGTGGCAAACAGACTCATGGTATCCCGAGACGAACCGAAACGCGTGAACTCGGACAGAGAATACCGCATCACGGTTCATCCGGCGCTACAAGCGCGGGTGGCGTACACGGACGACCACTCGGCAGTGACGATGACGGTCGAATACCGACGCGACGGGGAGTGGGAGGAATCGACCGGGAACATCGAACTCCGGGGGCGGCGGATTGCCATCACCCGCGACGGGGAGCCACTGCTCGAAAAACACCTCAGCGCGGAGTTGATAGAGGAGTACGGCTCGTCGGTTGCCAAGGTGGCCCGGAGGCTCGGAAACCGGGGTCGGAGAGCGACGGAAACGAGAACGAGCGGAGACGATGCATCGAGTTCCGAACCGGACACGTGGCCCGTCGCGGTGACGCAGGACGACGGGAGCGTCGTGGAAGCACTTCGCCCGCCGGCGCAGGCGAGGTTCGAGGTGTACCGTGACCACGCGGGGGAGTGGCGCTGGCGACTCGTCCACCGGAACGGCAACATCATCGCCGACGGGGGCGAGGGCTACTCGTCGAAGCGTGCCGCGAAAAACGGAATCAAGAGCGTCAAGCGGAACGCGCTCGGCGCGCCAATGGAGGAGACGGAAGAGCCGAAATAATCAGTTCCCTACCGAATCCAAATCGGCGACGAACGCCTCCAGCATCGAGCGGGTGACGTGGGGCATACAGACGATGCGAAGTTCGCCCGAGGCGGTGGGCGAGATGCGCCAACCACGCTCCTGTAGCGCCTCGACCGTTTCGCGAGGCACGTCGATTGCGACCAGCGGGAGCACGGGGTCCACCACGTCGTAGCCCCGCGATTCGAAGGCGTCGGCGACCCACTCGGCGTTGGCTTGGGAGCGTTCGTACTGCTCGCGGTAGCCCTCCGACCAGAGCGCGTCCATCGCGGCCCACGCGCTGGCGACGCCCGCGCCGCTTCGGGTTCCGGTTAGGGTCGCCTGTGAAGTCGATTCGAGATACGGAGTTTCGACGGCGAGCGCGTCCAGGACGCGCGTTTCGCGGGCCAAAAATCCACCCGCCGGAACCGCCGCCTGTCCCATCTTGTGCGGGTCGATACCCATCGTATCCACCTCGGCGTGCTCGAAGTTCCACTGGTGGTTCGTGAACGGGAGGACGAACCCACCCCACGCGGCATCGACGTGGAGCAACGCCCCGGCGTCGTGAGCGATTTCGGACAATGTCGGAATCGGGTCCACCCGTCCGTATTCGGTCGTGCCGGCGATACCGACGACGAGAACCGTATCGTCGTCCATCAGTTCCGCCATCGCGGTGGGGTCGGCGCGTCGGTCCTCGTCCACCGCGCCGAGGCGGAGTTCGACGCCGAGCACGTCCGCCGCCTTCTGGAAACTGAAATGGGCACTCTCGGGAGCGACGACGTTCGGGTCGTCCGTCTCCGCGAGGTTACGCGCGGCGCGAACTGCCTGAATGTTGGCTTCGGTTCCGCCGCTCGCGACGTAGCCCTGTGGGTTCGACAACCCGGTTATCTCGCCGAGCAGAGAAACGGCCTCGTCTTCGAGCGCGGAGACGGTCGGATACGTCGTCGGGTCGCCCGGATTCGACGCCAGAAATCGTTCGGCGGCGTCACGCGCTGCCGGATGGGGTTCGGTGCACATCGACGAAAGGACCCGGCGGAACGACTGACTCGCGGCCACCTGCATACCAAAAAATTCGACGCGGCCCGTTTATCGGTTCCGTTATGCGCCGCCCGCGCGGTTGTACTGCTCTATCTCTTTGATCTGCGACTGAAGTTGGCTCATCGCCGCGTCGGGCATGACACTTCCCGAATACGATTCGTGGATGAGTTCGGCTATCTTCGTCGATTCCTGGGTCCACGCGACCGTTACCGGCCGCGGAATCGCGTTGGTCCCGGCGGTTCGGAGCGTGTCGACGTGCTCGCCGACGATCGGCACCTTCTGGGCCGCCTTCGACTTCAGCACGCTGACTTCCGGCGGCAGGATTCCGATGTTCTCAAACAGCATCAACTGAATCCGCTTGTCGGTCATCGCCTCCAGAATCTGCAGCACCGCGTCCAATTTCTCCGTATTCGGATTGACCGCCATATGCCACCCGCCGAGGGCCGACGTCGAACCGCCGATGCCGGGATATTCGGACTCCTTCTCGCTGACGGCGTACGGTATCGGCATCACGCCGAGTCGGTCGCCGAGCGCGCCCTTGGCTCCCGCGCTTGCGATGGCGTACGGCCAGTTCCGGTGCATCACGGCGTCGCCCGCCTGAAACGGTCCGAGCGACGAGTCCTCTATCCACTGGAGAACGCCGCTCGGAGCGATTTTCCCGGCGTAGCCGTCGAGCGCGGCGGGGTCCCCCCCTCCCCAGATGAACGTTCGAATCATCCGAATCGAGTTCATCACGCCGGAGTCGTCGATGGTCACCGGGCGTTCGCCGATCGGGCCGAAGAGGTTCTGCCGCCCCCCGAAGTACGCGCCACCCCACGAGGTCATGAACTCGTTGAAGTCACAGCACGACAATCCCTCGTAGGGGTCGCCCTGGAACGTGAATCCGTACGGCACGCCGGATTTCTCCATCGCATCCTTCGTCACGTGCGAGAACTTCTTCCACGAGAGCGGGTTCTCCGCCCAGTTCTCCTCCTCCGGTTTGTAGCCGGCCTTCTCGACCAAATCCTTGCGGTACAACATCACCCCGAAATCCGGATAGAGCGGAATCGCGTACAGGTCGCCGTTCGGTCCGGTCGCGGTCGAAACGCTCGCCTCGAAGTAGCCGTTTTTCACCCGATTCACCAGTGATTTCGGCAGGTGCTGGTCGAGGTTCAGCAGTTGGTCGCGGACGACGAAGTTCAGCGTCCACCCGCTGTCCGTAAGCAACATGTCCGGGTTGGCGAGGTTCCCGGACAGCCATCGCGTGTACTGTTCCTCGCGGATGTCCGTCTCCTCCGTTCCGGCGATGACATCGATGTTGATGTTGCGCGGAAGGCCGGCCTTCCACAACAGTTCCTGAAGCGGTCCGGCGACCGACGCCAAATCAGCGTCGGCACCCCACTGGACCGTTATCGGTGCGTTCTGTGCGCTCGCCGTCCCACCCGCAATCGCCGCAGTCGCCCCACCCGCACCGACCGCTTTCAGCACGTCGCGGCGCGAAACGTTGATTCCCCGTTCCCCGTGTTCCCCCTTCATCGTGTTTCCCCTCTGAAATACGCCGCGCGTGCTTCTTAGCGTTGCGGCAAAGGTCCGGACGACCTCCTCGCTACGTAGCCCTCGGAACTGGAGAAAGAACCCCGGAAGCCCTCTTCGCCCCTCCTGGAAGAGAATCGAACCGTCGAGGGACTCACACCCGCGCGTTCCACTCGGACTGGAGCCAGTGGATACCGCGCCAGAGGTACAAAAGAAGGCCGAGAACGACGAAAATTCCGGTGATGAGCAACACAGCGTTATCGAGCGGCGGCGATTCGATGAGGTGGAGTTCGAGCGCCACGGCCGCTGCTGGCCACAGCAGCATCAGGACGAGCGTGGAAATCGACAGAACGCCCAGTATTTGTCGTCGCATCGGTTAGTATTCTGTTATGAAGAGGAAGAATACAATAAGAGTTATGCTCGATATAGTTCGGAGACGCTGGTCGAACACGACGGATACTCCATTGAGAGTTCATGAAGAGCGACAGCAAGAGCGAATTGCCGTGGATGCCGTAACGCTCGAAGGCGACTGCGAACGGCCCAACTTCGAACTGAAAACCGCTTTTGCTCATCGCAACCTTGGTCAGCAACGACAGAGAATAGAAGCACATACCACAGTCGTCCGCGATACGTCTCAAAAAGGGAAATATGGATGAAATGGGCTGACAAATTGGTATGAGACAGCAAGTTGAAACCGGTCTCTATGCGGGATTTTTGTTTGTGTTCTCGGGTTCGTTGCATGGGTGGTGGTGAGCCGTTTATTTTCCCGAGTCTCGGCCCATCCGCATTCTGCTGGCGTTGAGCGCCGGAGTGATCGCCGACAAGCGTATCGGATTGTCGGGAGTCATCTCATCGGCGCTGTTGCGGGGTTCGTTGCGTTTCATTTGCTTGGAAATGGTGCGGCGATCACGACTCAGCCCCCCGCCCACTCGGTTGCAGAATTTCATCTCGTCGCAAGTGCAACCGTATCGATTGTGCTCACTAGTTGGGTGATGATTGCAACCAACATGATTCACGCTCCCGCCTGCGCAACGACACTTATCGTTTCCCTCGGATTGCTCTCGACCCCTGTTCAAGTCGTGATTATCGTCGTGAGTATCGTTCTCCTCGTGGCGTCAGATACTGCGGTATTGTTTCTGGCCAAACGAATAGTCGGGAGAATACATCGGACATCTCCCGATACGTGAACGACACACCCTCCTACTCGTCTGACGGTTCGTGCTTTAGCGGGAGTAAGTACGGATTTGGAGCGGTTTCCGAACCCCTTCGAAAAACGAAATTCGCATTATCGAACCGAATCCAACATCAGTTTCTGCTCGACGCGTTTGACCTCGTGTTGTACGTCGCGCACGGCGTCGATGTTCGCCGAGATGGACGAGATACCGCGGTTGACGAGGAAGCGAACCATCTCCGGTTTCGACCCGGCCTGTCCGCAGATGCTGGTGTTGATGTCGTGTTCACGACAGCAGTCGATGGTCTGGCCGATGAGTTCGAGGACGGCGGGATGGAGTTCGTCGAACCGGTCGGCGACGTTCTCGTTGTTCCGGTCCACCGCGAGGGTGTACTGGGTGAGGTCGTTCGTACCGAAACTGGCGAACTTGATGCCTACCTGTGCCATCTCCTCGATTTGGAGCGCGCTGGCCGGCGTCTCTATCATCACGCCCCAGGAGCGTTTGTCGGGGTCGATGCCCGACTCCGCCATCAGTCGGCGGGCGCGGTACACGTCCTCCGCGTCGTTGACGAGCGGGAACATGATTTCGACGTTGTCGTAGCCCATCTGGTACAACTCGCGGAACGCGTCGAGTTCGTGCTGGAACACGCCGGGCTTGTCGAGGCTCCGGCGGATGCCGCGCCAGCCGAGCATCGGGTTGTGCTCGTTCGGCTCGTTCTCGCCGCCTTGGAGCTGTTTGAACTCGTCGGTCGGCGCGTCGAGCGTGCGGACGCGAACGGGACGCGGGTAGAACTCCTCGGCGACGCCGCGGATTCCCTCCACGATTTCGTCCACGTATGCCTCGACGCCGTGGTCCTCGATGTAGCGCTCCGGCGTCTTGTTGGTCGAGAGAATCATGTGCTCCATCCGGAGCAGGCCGACGCCGTCGGCACCCGTGGCGGCGGCGCGTTCGGCGGCCTCCGGAATGGAGACGTTCACCTTGACCTCCGTCGCCGTCATCGGTTTGACGGGCGTTTTGGGTCGCGCTTCTTCGATAGGTTCGCGTTGGGTCTCGCGTTCCCGTTCGGGTTCCCCCTCGCGGACGGTTCCCTTGTCGCCGTCCAGCGTGACTATCTGGCCGTCTTCGAGGGTGTGGGTCGCGTTGGAACAACCGACGACCGCCGGGACACCGAGTTCGCGCGAGACGATGGCGGCGTGACTGGTCATCCCACCTTCGTCCGTGATGATGCCGGCGGCGCGCTTCATCGCGGGCACCATGTCCGGCGTCGTCATCTCCGTGACGATGATGTCGCCGTCACGAACCTTGTCCAACTGGTCGAGTTTCGAGACGAGTCGAACCGCGCCGCTGGCGATGCCGGGGCTGGCACCGAGTCCGTCCACGATGATTTCGTGGCTTTCCGAGCCCATCGCTTGGGCGGAGCCGTTGCCGTCGGCGACGCCTTCGGCCCCTTCGGTTTCGATGGACCCGCTCTCGTTGATGGTCGTTATCGGCCGCGACTGGAGCATGAAGACTTCCCCATCGACGATGGCCCACTCCACGTCCTGCGGGGTTCCGTAGTGCTCTTCGACCTCCTCGCCGAGTTCGACGAGGCGGGCGATGTCGGCTTCCGTGAGAACGCGGGCGTTGCGCTTGTCGTCGGGAACGCTTCGCTCGACCGTCTCGCCGGTGTCCACGTCCTTCGTGTGCATCACCTTCTTGTCGGCGATGGTGATGTCTTCTGCCGCGCCGGTTTCGCGGTCGATGACGTAGTTGTCCGGGGAGACCGACCCCGAGACGACCGCCTCGCCGAGACCCCACGCGGCCTCGATGATGATTTTCGCGTCGCCGGTCGATGGGTGACTCGTGAACATGACGCCGCTCTTTTGGGCGTCAACCATGCGTTGGACGACGACGGCGATGTCCACTTTGCGGTGGTCGAAGTCCTTTTCCTGTCGATAGTAGATAGCGCGCTGGGTGAACAGCGACGCCCAGCACTCTTTCACCCGTTCGACGAGGTCGTCGCGGGTGATGTTGAGAAACGTCTCCTGTTGCCCCGCAAACGAGGCGTCCGGGAGGTCTTCGGCCGTCGCGGAGGAGCGAACCGCGACGAACGCCTTCCCGTCGTCAAGAGCGTCGTAAGCGGCGAGGATACCCTCGCGCATATCGTCGGGAATCTCGGTTTCGAGGATGAGTTCCTCCGCCCGTGACTCCGCCTCTGCCAGTGCCGCAGAATCCTCGGTATCGACCTCCACGGCTTCGAACAACTCCTTCGTCGATGCCGGTATCCTCGATGAACCGCCGGTACGTTTCGGCGGTCACGACGAATCCCGGGGGGACGGGGAGGTCCGCGCCCGTGAGTTCGCCGAGCGACGCACCCTTGCCACCGACCAGTTCGAGGTCGTTTGCACTGATTTCATCCAGCCAGAGTACAACCATTGCGTATGGTGGGAAACAAGCAGACACATAAAGAATGTTCCGACCAAAGCGGTGGAGAGAAGTAACTCACAATCGAATATGTATTTCTGAGGATAGCCAAAACGTCGCGGTATTCGCCCGTTACTCCGCGAACAGTTCGATCATCCCTGTGACAGTATTTCGGCATCTGACGACCCCACTCCGCCGGTCGTAATCGATGAACCCATAGTCGGCCAGTTTCGGGAGATGGTGCTGATTGAGTGAAATCCGGAGGACGGTTTCGTCCGGTTCCTCCACCCGATTCGACACGAATTCGGTGAGTTCGAGTACGTCGGCGGTTTCGGTCCCCGACACGTGGAAATACAGCAGGACTGCCCTGCGCTCCGGTCGACTCAAGGCGTCGAACGTCACGGAGAGGTCTCTTTTGGTCGATGCTTCTCGGGAGTTCGCGTTTTCCTTTGGCGTATCTCTCGCGGTCATGTTTCCTCCGAACCACTCGGATAGAGGGGAGAATTTGAAGAGGAATGCTATCCGAATAAGTTCAATAGATAAGATGTTTTAGATACACAAATAGTTTTCTCTGCTCATGTATAACTTATAGCAGAGTTATGCCGCTGGCAGGGGAGGTGAGAAGTCGTCGAAAACGAACGCTTCGATGGCGGTTCAGGCTTCGATGATGTCGTCGCCCTCGGCGTCAGGTACGACCAGGTCGCCGTCCAACGTCGTCGTCGCTCGTCCGCCGACTCGTACTTTCTCGCCGACCTGCACCCGCACGTAGCCCGGCCGGTCGACGAAATGTCCCTGTTCTAGTCGTAGTTCGTCGGGGAAGCCGCCGGTCTCCCCGTCGTTGTCGAACGCATCGAACTCCTTTAGATATGCGCCGACCGACCCGCTCGCCGTACCGGTGACGGGGTCCTCGGGGATTCCCACTGCCGGCGCGAACATCCGCCCGTGGAGCGTCGACTCCGCTTCGACGGCGTCGAAGGTGAACGCGTAGACTCCCAGGGCCCCGACTTCCTCGCAGATTGCTACGACGGCGTCCATATCCGGGTCCATATCTCCGACGTGCGAGAGGAAATTGACCGGGACGATGAGGACGGGAAAACCGGTCGAAGACACCGCCAGCGGGAGGTCCTCACCCACGTCGCGGAGCGCCGCCGGGTCGATACCGAGCGCATCACCCAATCGGTCGTACTCGATTTCGACGGTCTCGATTTCGGGGTCGTCCTGGGTCATCCAGACCGTACCGTCCTCCGCCACGTCGATATCCAAGACGCCGACGTTCGTCTCCAGCGTGTGCGTCCCCGGTTCGATGGTACTCGCTTCGAACAGGTGGACGTGCGAGGCGATGGTCGCATGCCCACAGAGGTCGACTTCCGTCGTCGGCGTGAAGTACCGAACTTTGCGGTCGGCCTCCTCGCTCCCGGTGACGAACGCAGTTTCGCTGACCGACAGTTCTCGAGCGATGGCTTGCATCTGGTCAGTGGTCAGGTCGTCCGCCGCCGGGACTACCCCGGCCGCGTTTCCGGACAGCGGTTCGTCCGTGAACGCGTCCACCAACAGGGTTCGACAGGTGTCCATGTCCGATTCGTGGGTCCGGGTCGGTGTTTAACCCTCGGTTCTCGAGGACACGACGAAGAGAGAACGGCTCATCTGTGAATGCAACACCTGCGATGAAGACACAGAAAGCTCCCGGCCGCTCGCTCCACAGGGAAGTGTTCGATTTTACTACGACTTCAGTAACCGAGCCGCATGAAGGCGCCCCGCCTCCGCTACCGCACCACGCCAGCCGATTCCCTTCACTCGTTGCCCTCGTTCCAGTCATCCACCGTCAGAGCAAAGCTCTGACGAGGCGTTCGTTCGCTCCTCCATCGCTCACGAAGACCGCGTGCGTTTCTCGCGCGCCATCCGGCCGGACGGGTTGGGCGAGACGAATCAACTGCACGGCGCGCGAAGGACGAAGTATCGCAGTGAACGGAGTGAGCGAGAAACGCAGTCGGCTGGGGAGGTTCGTGGGGTGTCACCGTGCGGGTGCGGTATTCATGCGGCTCGGTACTTGCAGTCACCAAGACCGGACTTTTCTCGTCGTGAGGTGACGGTCAAAACCCACCACTCGACAACCAAAACCACGAGAAAACAAAACGCAATCCGCCGTCGAAAACGCCGTTACGACGATTGGACGACATAGCCGCCGGTGACGTGCACGTCGAACGAATCCGTCGAGGAGTCGGGAACGGTGAGGGTGACGGAAACGTCCCTGACGAAGTTACCGTCGCGTGCGTGCTCGGCGGTGAGTTCGAAGGTGGTTCGCTCGCCCTGGGCGGAGAGCCACCCGGTTCCGGTGGCGGTACCGGACACCGTCGCGACGGCGTTCATCCGGTTCTCCGAATCAGCCGCCCCGGTGACCGAAAACGATTCGAGCGACAGTTCCGGCCCGTCGGTCGAAACCGAGACGGTCGTGTCGAACGTCTTGTGGTAGGTCGGAGAGCCACCGTTTCCGCCGCCGGACCCGCCACGGCCGCCACTCCCGCCGTGACCGCCGCCGCCGTTTCCGCCACTGCCGCCATCACTGCCCCCATTCCCGCCGCTCCCGGGTTCTTCGGTCAGCAGTTCGACGCCGAGTTCGGATTCGACGGCGCCGATTTTACAGAAGATGGTCTGGCGCGACGACCCCGCAAACAGCAGGCCGACGAGTTCGCCGGACGAGTCGAGGAAGACCGGCGACCCGCTGTCGCCACCCTTGGACATCGGTCCCGCGAGGCACTGGTCGCGGAGTTTGATGGTTCCCGCGTCGCCGTAGTTCACGCGGACGGTCGCGCCGGTGGCCTTCACGTCGCCCTGCGTGACGCCGGTGGTTCGGCCCGTCTTCGTCACCGTCTGACCCTTGAGCGAGCGGTAATCCTCGCGCCGGATGCTCGTCGGCCACGAGTCGTCCAGTTTGTAGTATTCGGCTGATTCCTGTTCGGGGGTGACAGAGCGCGCCGCCACGTCCACCAACGCGCCGTCCTCGACGGTGACGTAGCCGCGCAGTTCGCCGGTCTCGTCGTCGGGCATGCTTCCGCCGTCCATCGGCGACGGTTGGATGACCGGTTCGCCGAAGTCGGCCTCGTTGACGCGGGCGTAGACGTGGTTGTTCGAGAGGCGAACGAGGTCACCCTCGGAAACCGAGTCGCCCCAGTTTGCTTTCGAGGTGTCGGTCACACGGGCGGGGTACGGCCCGGCGGTTGCGGCCGTCGATTTCGCGTTGATTTCGCTGATACCGCCGACGACCGGCCGATGGCGGTCCTTACGGTCGCCCTCGGCCTCGGGAATTTGTTCGAGGAACGCGAGCGCGTCGAAGCCGTCGCGCTCGTCGCCGTAGCCCGCGTCTTCGACGTGGAGGGAGACGCCGGAGACGCGCTTTTTCACGTTGTCCTCGTCCGCGAGTTCGGTGTCGGGGAGTTTCTGCGAGACGAAGACGGTGAGCGTGTCGGTATCCTCGTCGTAATCGACGCCGAGGACGTTCTTGCAATCGAGGAGGTGTTCGAACTCTTGTGTGTGTGTCATGTATGGGGCCTTTGGACTTGGTCGTCAGGATGTCACCCGTTGTATTTTCACTGAACGATTCAAGAATATTAAGTCGTGAATCGTAATATAGTTGGTGGCGTCTCTCGGGAACTGTTCCTCGTTCCGGATGGAGACGCGACGTATCGCCGTCGTTCGGGACGGCACGCTGGGCTCGTCAGCACACCTGTAAACCGTTAAGTGCCACGGCGCGCGAGTTTCGCGTAGAATGAGCGATATCCCGGACGATTTCAAATGTACCATCACCAACTGGGATTACATCTACAGCCTCTGCCGCGACGTGAGCGAGCAGGTCAAACGCTCGGATTTCGAGCCCGATGTCATCGTCGCACTCGCGCGCGGCGGCTGGTTTGCGGGGCGGTGCATCTGTGATTTCCTCGGCTTGGACGACCTGACGAGTTTGAAGATGGAACACTACGTCGGCGCGGCCCAGAAGTCCAACGAGCCCGAAGTCCGGTACCCCATGCCCGAAGGGAGCGTCGAGGGCAAAGACGTGCTCATCATCGACGACATCGCCGACACCGGCGGGTCAATCAAACACGCCGCCGAGTACGTCAGCGAGCGCGACGCCGGGGAAATCAGAACAGCGACCCTCCAACTCCTCCAGACCAGCGAGTTCGACCCCGACTACATCGGCGAGCGGCTCGAAGAGTGGGCGTGGATAGTCTACCCGTGGAACTTCATCGAGGACATGATCGACATCACCAGCGGCGCGCTCGACCGCGCCGACGACGAGGTGTTCACGAAGGACGACATCCGCCACTACCTCAACGACTACCACGACGTGGAGCGAATCCAGATGGAAATCGCCCAACCCGACCGCCTGAGCGAAGTCCTCGACGAGATGGTTCGCCGGGACGTGCTCGAACCCGAGGGCGACGGCTGGCGACTCCTGAAGAACGCGACCGGCGTGCAGTAGCGGAGACGACTGTTTTTGCGAGCGTTGTGGGGACGGCTTGCCGACTCCGGTTTTGCGATTTCAGCGACGATGAAAGCTCGGAAAGTCCCTATCAGCTTGCTTTGAACAGAGGTTGGGTTTGCTGTGCTCACGACCAAATCAGCTTCCTCTCGTCGCGAGCCTCCTGAAATCCACCAAGCTGCTACCCGAGGAGCTTCGCTTCTGCTTTTCGCAGATGTTCCAGCAGTGTCGTCTTCGACACGTCCATCTCCTCGGCGAGGTCCGAGGCCGTAATCTGGCGCGGCCAGCGATAGTACCCGCGTCGTCGGGCGAGTTCGAAGGCTTCGCGCTGTCGCTCCGAGAGGTCGTCGGTGCGGAGGATGCCGGCCCCGGTTTCGGCGGTTGCGACGTGACGGACGCGAACGTCGGCACCCATCTCCGCACAGACGTCCTCGATTCGGTCGTGGAGTTCGTCCTTGTCGGCTTCGGTGATGACCGTCCAGTACTCGCGCCCGCCGTACATCCGGACAGGTTCGTCGGGGATGAACCCGCGCGAGACCAGCGCGTCGTTGATGCTGTTGTGGAGGTCATACTGCACGACGATGCCGCAACTTGCGCTCCCGAACGCGACGGAATCCTCGGTGGCGTGCGGGTGGTCGGTTTCCCACACCGAGTCGGTGAGGTCGGAGTCCCGAATCGCTTCGACGAGGTCGTCCACCTCATCCAGCGTGTTGCCGTAGGCCGTGAACCGCCCGGTCGCCATCCCGTCGATGGCGTGGACGCCGTGGCCGAGTAGCCCCGCGACCCGACTCTCGGTGACTTCGAGCGTCCAACAGTTCGGATGCCAGATGTCGAGTGTCACCCGGAGTCCGGCGCGCTCCGATGTGGTCATCTATCGTGATACAGGTACGAAACCGGCAAAAGCGTATGGCAGGGAGAATGACAGTTATTGTCACGGTAAACGAAGATGGTGCCCCGCAAAAAACGGTACCCGTGCATGAAAGGGGGGAAGGCTTTCAAGGGCTATGCGCCTGTGTACCATATGAACCTCCGGGACTCGTTCGACGCCCCCGCCCCTGCGCTCGTTCTCGCCGAAGGGGCGTTCGGAACGATGGATGGAAAGACGGCCAACGGGGTCGTGATGCACAGCGAACTGTTCGACGCACAAGCCATCATCGACTCGACCCACGCCGGTGAACCGACGAGCGACGTACTGGGTCGCCCCGACACGCGCGACGTGCCGATAGTCTCCTCGACCGGCGATGCACTCGAACGCGCACCCGACGCCGAGGCGCTCGTCATCGGCGTCGCGCCCGCCGGGGGCGCACTACCTGACGAGTGGGTGGACGACATCGAGGAAGCCATCCGCGCCGGACTGGACATCGTCTCCGGACTGCACGTCTTTCTCTCCGAGCAGGAACGCTGGCAAACCCTCGCAGAGGAACACAGCGTTACCCTGTTCGACGTTCGAAAACCGCCGGAAGAACACGACCTTCGGGTTGGCGACGGGTCGGTGGACGACGCCGACGCGACGGTCGTGTTGACCGCCGGAACGGACTGTGCGGTCGGCAAGCGGACGACGACGTTCGAACTGTACCGTGCGGCAAAACGCGCCGGGTTGAACGCGGGGTGGGTTGCGACCGGTCAAACGGGCATCATGGTCGGTGCACATCGCGGCGTCGTCATCGACCGCGTCCCGGCGGATTTCACGGCGGGCGTGGTCGAGGACCTCGTGGCCGCCGTCGCGGAGGACCACGACATCGTCTTCGTGGAAGGACAGGCGTCGCTCACCCACCGCGCCTATTCGAGCGTCACGCTGGGCGTCCTCCACGGGTCGTGGCCCGACGTAGTCGTGCTGGTAGACGACCCCGAGCGTGAAACGCGAACCCACTTCGACCAGTGGCCGCTCGCGGGCGTGGAGGCCGAACGTCATCTCGTGGAG
The DNA here is from genome assembly GCA_963811185.1 of uncultured haloarchaeon. Lineage (GTDB taxonomy): Archaea > Halobacteriota > Halobacteria > Halobacteriales > Haladaptataceae > Haladaptatus. Next base: position 5,520 of record CAWEQN010000004.1, on the reverse strand, counting down.
GAACTCTCGGACGCGACGGTTGCCGGCGTCTCGACGTGGGGCAACCCTACCGAAGTCGAGTACTCCGTCCCGGCCGCGAACGTGTACGACGAAGATGGCGCAGAAGACCTCCTCGGAATGATTCGTGAGGCACTGTAGATGCGAATCGAACGGGCGTCGGTCGAACCGCTCGATTTGCCACTGTCCGAACCGTTCGAAATCTCGCTCGGGACCCAGCACAGCGCGACGAACATCTTGGTGACGGTCGAAACCGAGAACGTGACGGGCTACGGCGAAGGGTCGCCGCTCACACCCGTCACGGGTGAAACCCAAGAGGCGGCGCTCGCAACCGCTCGTGCCGCGACGGAACTGCTGGAAGGCAAGTCGCTCGCGGACTATCGGAACCTCATCGACGACGTGCGGAGCACGTTTCCCGGCATGGTGTCGGCGCTGTTCGCCGTCGAAACGGCGATTCTCGACGCCTACTGTCGGGAGCGTCGAATGGCCCTCTCGGAACTGTTCGGCGGCGCGCCGGACACTGTAAACACCGATTTCACCATCGCCATCATGCCTCCCGAGGATGCAGAGCAGGGCGCTGTGAGGGCGGCAAAGCAGGGCTTCGACTGCCTAAAGGTGAAGACGGGAACGACCGTCGCGGACGATGTCGCCCGCGTCGCCGCGGTCCACGAGGGTGCACCGGACGCGGAACTGACGGTGGACGCGAACCAAGGTTGGACACCGAAGCAGACGGCCGAATTCGCGCGCAAAATCGAATCACGCGGAATCGACCTCTCGCTCATCGAACAACCCACTCCCGCCACGGACGTGGTCGGACTGGCGCGGGCGCGGGACGCCGTTTCGGCCCCTATCGCGGCCGACGAAGCGGTGTTCACGCCGGAAGACGCGATTCGAGTCGTCCGCGAGGACGCAGCGGACGTGATAAACGTGAAACTCGGCAAATCCGGCTTGCTCGCCGCTCGGGACATCGCGTCGATTGCGGAAGCCGCGAACGTCGAACTGATGGTCGGGTGTATGCTCGAAAGTGCCATCGGGATTCACACCAGCGCACACCTCGTCGCCGGAATCGGGTCGTTCTCGCACGTCGATTTGGACGGTAACCTCCTCATCGCGGAGGACGTGATTCCGGGAACGGGCGGGCCGACCATCGATATAGAGGGACCGGGACACGGAATCGTCCCAACGGTCCCCGAGTAGCGTCCGAACCGAGTCATTCGGTATCATTCGGCAGTCGCCTCGGCGTTTGAAAACGCCTTTAGCCTCGAATCACCCAATCCGGCCTAATGAGTTACAAAATCGGACTGGTCGGGAAACCCTCCGTGGGGAAATCGACCTTCTTCAACGCCGCGACGATGAACGACGTCCCCGAGGGTGCCTATCCCTTCACGACCATCGACCCCTCCATCGGCGAGGCGTACGCCCGCGTGGACTGTGCCGCGCCGGAGTTCGACGAGAGTTGTACCCCCAGCGTCGGGTTCTGTGAGGAGGGGACGCGCTACGTCCCGACGAAACTCGTGGACGTTGCCGGACTCATTCCCGGGGCACACGAGGGCAAGGGACTCGGCAACCAGTTCCTCAGCGACTTGAACGAAGCCGACGTGCTGGTTCACGTCGTGGACTTTTCCGGAAAGACCGACATCGAAGGCGAGCAGACCGAGGGTCACGACCCCCGCGACGACATCGCGTTCCTCGAAAACGAACTCGACATGTGGTACCTCGAAATCCTCGAAAAGGGTATCGAGCGCTTCCGCTCGGGGTATGCGGGCGAGGAACGGAACGTCGAGGAGGACCTCGCCGAACAGATGTCGGCGTTCAAAACCAACAAGGACGAAATCAAGCAGGTCATCCTCTCGCTCGGTCTCGATTTGGACCCCGAGACGTGGGAGGACGAGGACCGCGAGGAACTCGCCCGTGAAATCCGCAAGCGAACCAAGCCGATGCTCATCGCGGCGAACAAGATGGACACCCCCGAAGCGCAGGCGAACTACGAGGACATCACCAACGACCCCGACTACGAGCATCTGACCATCATCCCCGCCAGCGCTCACGCCGAGAAGGCGCTCAAGAACGCCGCCGAACAGGGCGTCATCGACTACGACGCGGGCGATTCGGACTTCGAAATCGTGGGCGACATCAGCGACGAACAGGAGCAAGGCCTCGAACAGATTCGAGAGTTCACCACGGAGTTCGACGGCACCGGCGTCCAGCGCGCCCTCGAAGCCGCGCTGTTCGACGAACTCGACCTCATCGCCATCTTCCCCGGTTCGGCCAACGGTAGCGCCAGCGAGAAGGGCGTCTTCCGCGACTGCTTCCTCCTCCCCGGCGGTTCGACCGCCGAGGACTTCGCGTACCATCTCCATTCGGACATCGGCGACGGCTTCCTCCACGGCATCGACTGCCGGAGCAAGCGCCAAATCGGAAGCAGTTCCGAGTTGGACCACCGGTCGGTCGTCGAAATCGTCTCCACGAACTAACGCTCCGACGTCGTTCGACCGTTTCTTTTCCCGATACGAAAGACGGCTCAGCGTACGCTCACGGCAGTATCGTTCGCATCGACCCCGTGGGAAGCAGACGTTCTAAAACCGAGCGCGAGGGCGTTCCGGAATCACACGAAACGACAGTCGTCACTCGATGATAGCGATAAACGGGAGAATATTCGAGAGAGGATTTAGCGGGCCGCGGCGGCGACGCGCTCTTTCTCTTCTTTCTGGTTGACCGCGTAGGTCTGGACATCGTAGTCCCCGGCACCGATAAGCTGGGAGGCGAGTGCCTCTTCAGCGTCGGTGGCGGTCTTGAACGATGCGCCGTAGGCACCTTCCGCGATGAACTTCAAGGACTGGTCGACACGGCGCTGGGGCGCGACGTCGACTGCCTTCGGGACCGAGATGCCACCGTACTTCAGGCGGACGGTCTCCTCGCGCGGGGCGGCGTTCTCGACGGCACGGACGAGAACCTGAACCGGGTTCTCCTCGGTGCGGTCGTGAACGATGTCGAACGCAGAGCGGACGATTTTCATCGTCTGCTGTTTCTTACCCGTGTTCTCCTCCGTCTGCATGAGACGGTTGATGAGGCGCTCGACGATGCTGATCTCGCTCTTCTGGAACTGCTTCGATGCGTGTCGGCCCATCGTGTGCGCGACGGGGGTGATGTTGATGTAGCGCTCGGTGCTGGGGTCGCGGAACTCGATGTTCGAGACATCCCACGTACCGAACAGCTTCGCCGCCATCTGCTCGCCTTCGCCTTCGGCGGCGACTTCCTCTTCCTCTTCCGCTTCCGGTTGTTCTTCGTCTGCACTCATGGTTATCGGACCGGTTTCTCCGCGTTTCCGCGAACCAGTTCTTTCAGGCTCACGCCGTTGACCTTCTCGACCTTGTAGTTGACACCGGAGATGTCACCCATCGCACGACCCTTCGCACCACCGATACCGGCGATGGTGACCTCGTCGTGCTCGTCGATGAACGAAATAGCGCCGTCACCGGGACAGAATGCGGAGACTTGCTTTCCGTTCTTGATGAGTTGGACACGGACACATTTTCGAATCGCGGAGTTGGGCTGTTTTGCCTCGATGCCCACTTTCTCCAGCACGATACCTCGGCCCTGCGGCGCGCCTTCGAGGGGATCGGATTTCTCCCCGAGACCACGCTCACGTCGGGCGTAATCGGAGTCAGACCACCGATGCTTCTGGCGGTCCTTCTTCAGCTTACGAGCTGCGTACTTGCCGTTCGCCATATGCAGTGGACTATCCGACGAAGGTACTTAAGCGTCCCCTTTTGGAAGCGAAGATACGACCGCAGGCCGCTCGAAAGGGGTCGATAAAGCGATTTGAGCGCGTTTCAGTGATTCTAGGCCGAGCCAACGGGTTCGTTCACGAAACCTAGATATCTTTAACGAGAAAGGGAGAACGCGTCGTTCAGGTCAACTGGATGTCGTCCACGTCGAAGTGGCGCGCCGCGAGCAGTTTCGCCGCCTCGATGTTGCGCCCGTTCGTTCCGATTGCGACGCCGGTGTCCTGTTGTGCCACCTCGGCATAGGCCACCGTATCGTCGTTTTCGCTGATGGTAACGTGGCGGACCTCCGCCGGAGCGAGGGCGTTGATGACGAACCGTCCCGGGTCGTCCGCGTCCTCGACGAGTTCCACATCGGCACCGAGTTCGTCCTCGATTGCTCGGACGTTCTTGCCGCCCGGGCCGATAGCTTGTCCCATCTCCCCCGGTTTGACGACGAAGATGACTCGTTTCTCGTCGTCACCGAGTACGACACAGTCGCGGGCCGTCGCACCCGTTTCGTCCTCGAAGAGGGCGATGTACTGCCGTGCCGTATCGGTGAGTGTGACCGTCATCAGTCCGAGGGTTCCGCGCCGCGACTAACCGAACCCATCCGGAGGTCCACGTCGCCGGTTCCGAGCTTTATCGGCTTGCCGACGATGACGTTCTCGATGACGCCGTTCAAGTCGTCGATTTCGCCGTGGATGGCGGCGTCGAGCAGGTGGTTCACCGTCACCTCGAACGCGGCACGCGCGAGGACGGACTCCTTGCTGCCGGAGATACCGTGTCGACCGATGGATTCGATGGTTCCACGGTTGGTCATGATGTCGGACACGAGCATCAGGTGACGAACGTTCACGTCGTCGAGACCCTGTTCTTCCAGCGTGTCCATCGTCTCCTCGATGATGGACTCGCGGGCGGCCTCGACGCCGAGCGTCCGGTAGATTTCGTGGATGTTGTTACACGTCGTTCGGGAGGCATCGACGCCCTCGATTTCGAGGGCGTCGGCGAACGCCGACCCTTCGGTGTAGAGGACGAACTCCTCGCCGTCGTCGAGCGACTCTCGACGAATGACGACGCGGGTGATCTCCTCGATTCCCTTGAACACGATTTCGCGGAGTTCCTCGACCAACTGGAGGAGTTTGCGGTAACTCGGCTTGTCGGGACCGAACTCGATGACCGTTCCCTTCTGGGTCGTCTGCACGCCCAGACTGTCCTCGATGATGGATGCGACCTCGTCCGGGGTTATCATCCGCTCTTCGAGCGTGTCCTCGTTCAGGTTGATGGACACGATCATGTCGGCGACGTTCGTCGAGATGTCACCGAGCGCGAGGATTTTGGTCGCCTCGATGTTCCAGACGACTTCGTGAGCCTTCTCGCGGTTTTCGGCGTACTCGTCTTCGAGATGCACCGTCATGATGGGCGTGTCGGGCGTCTTCCGTGCGTCCACCAGTTCGATGAGGCGCGGAAGCCCCTGTGTCACGTCCATCTCCGCCACACCCGCATAGTGGAACGTGTTCATCGTCATCTGCGTTCCCGGTTCGCCGATGGACTGTGCGCTCACCGTTCCAACGGGGTCGAGCGGGTCGACCCGCGTGTCGAGGTAGCGATGTTCGACCGCTTGCGCGAGTTCCGTTACCTGTTCGAGCGAGATACCATCGCGTGATTCGATGGTCTCGTACACTTCGTCCTTGAGCCGTCGCGGGAGTTCCGTATCCTCGACGATGGCTTCCATGTCGTCCGTGATTTCAGTCATCTG
>CAWEQN010000003.1:0-84641 GCA_963811185.1 uncultured haloarchaeon | reverse complement strand
AACCGACCGAAACCCGGCGGCACGTCGATGGACGACATGCCCGACCTCTCCGGCAAACTCACCGTCTACCTCGGTGGCGGGGAAGGCGGCTTGTACCAGCGCCTCATCGACTATCTGAACGCGAGATATCCGGACTTCCACGCCATCGTCAAACCGGACAGTTCGGCGTCCCTCGCCAACACCATCATCGAGGAGACCAACGGTGGCGGCAGTCCCGCCGACGTGTTCTTCTCCATCGACGCCGGGTCACTCGGCGTCGTGGCCGACAGCGGAGCGACGGTCCCGCTCCCGGAGAAAATCCTGAAGAAGGTTCCACCGCACTATCGCGGCCCGAAAAAGCACTGGGTCGGCGTCGAAGGCCGTGCCCGGACCATCCCGTACAACACGGACAAACTCTCCAAGTCGGACATCCCGGACCACATCTTCGCGGTACCGAACCAACAGCAGTTCGAACATTCGTTGGGCTGGGCACCCAGTTACGGCGCGTTCCAGTCGTTCGTCACCGCCATGCGCGTACTGAACGGCGAGGCGAAGACGAAACAGTGGTTGAAGAACGTGCAAAACCTGGGCGTCACGGAGTACAAAGACGAGTTCCTCGTCGCGAACGCCGTCGCTGACGGCGAAATCGACGCCGGGTTCGCGAACCACTACTACGCGCTTCGGGTACGAACCCAGCGCCCCGACGCCCCCATCGGCCTCGCGTTCACGAAGAACGACGCGGGTGCACTGGTCAACGTCTCCGGCGTGGAAATCATCAAGGGAACGAAGAAGAAGGACCTCGCGGCGAACTTCGCCCGCCATCTGCTCTCCTCGGAAGCACAGGAGTTCTTCGCCACGGTCACGCTCGGCTACCCGATGATTTCCGGCGTGAAACCGGTCGGCGACCTGCCGCCGATACAGAAACTCCAACCGCCGGAAATCGACCTCTCGAAACTCGCGAACATTCAGCCGACGCTCAAACTGATGCGGGAGACGGGAGTGTTGTAACGGATGGCGACGCGCGACCGACTCCAAGGACTGACCGGGGCCAGCGGAAGCGGGGACGATGAGTCGTATCCCATCGGACTCACGCTCGTCAGTGGAGCGGTCGCCGCCGCCGTCCTCTTCCCCGTCATCTGGTTGGTCGTCCGCGTCCTCGGCATGGACACGGGCAAAACCGTCTCGATGCTCACTCGGGGCGCGACGCTGACAGTCCTGCTGAATAGCCTCGCCCTCATCGTCGCCGTCACTGCCGGGTCGATTCTCGTCGGGGTTCCGCTCGCCGTGCTGACCGTCCAAACCGACATGCCGTTCCGACGGTTCTGGACGGTCGTCGGCGCGCTCCCGCTCGTCATCCCGAGCTACATCGGCGCGTTCGCGTTCGTCTCCGCGCTCGGCCCGCACGGCGAGTTGGCCGACGCACTCGCGCCGCTCGGCGTCGAGTCGATTCCGTCGATTTACGGCTTCTTCGGCGCTGTGCTCGTGCTGACGCTGTTCACCTACCCCTACGTGTTCCTGACGACGCGCGCCTCCCTGCTCTCGTTCGACAACACGCTGGTCGAGGCCGCCCGCACCCTCAACCACTCGCGCTGGGAGGCGTTCAAACGCGTCACCGTCCCGCAGATCCTCCCCGGCGTCGCCGCCGGTTCGCTGCTGGTCGCGCTGTATGCCCTGTCGGACTTCGGGACGCCGACCATCATGCATTTCAAGGTGTTCACCCAGCAGATTTACGTCCAGTACAACGCGTGGGGGCGAAACTTCGCGTCCCTGCTCTCCCTGCAACTCGTCGCCGTCACCGTCGTCATCCTCGCGCTCGAATCGCGTATCAGCGCCGGAACGAAGGGCGGCAGTGGCGGGTCGAACCGCACAGGTACTCGTCGAACTCGGCGGATGGCGCTACCCGGCGCTGTTGTTCAGTAGCGCCGTCGCGTTCCTCTGCCTCGTCGTCCCCCTCGGCATGCTCGTCTTCTGGATGCTCCGCGCCGATTCGTCCTACGGGGCGAGTTCGTTCGCCTTCCACTGGGAGTACGCGTGGAACTCCGTCGGCGTCTCGGGTATGGCCGCGCTCTTCGGCGTCATCGCCGCGATTCCGGTCGGCTACCTCTCGGCCCGTCACCGTTCGACGGTGGCCACCGTCCTCGACCGGGCGACCTACGTCGGCTATGCGGTTCCGGGCATCGTGCTGGGACTGGCGCTCGTCTCGTTCGGGTCGGCTTACGCCACCCAACTCTACCAGACGATTCCCCTGCTCGTCTTCGCCTACGTCGTCCGGTTCCTCCCGCAAGCGGTCGGAACCGTCCGCTCGTCGGTGCTACAGGTGGACCCGAAACTGACGGAGGCGGCCCAGACTCTCGGCTACTCGCCGAGGGCGGCGTTCCGCAAGGTCACGCTTCCGCTCATCGCACCCGGCGTGGCGGCGGGCGCGGCGCTCGTGTTCCTGACGACGATGAAGGAACTCCCGGCGACGCTCCTGCTCCGCCCGCCGGAGTTCGAGACCTTCGTCACCTACATCTGGACGGTGCAGGGCGCGGGCCACTACGGCAAGGCCGCCGTCCCCGCGCTGATACTGGTCGCCATCTCCGGTCTGTCGCTACTCATCATCATCAAACAGGAGGACTACGATGTCAAATAGCTCACTTCGCACGCCCACGACCGACGACGAACAGCCAACGACTCCCCAGCAATCCGACGCCGACCGCGACCCCGTGCTCGAACTCGACGGCGTCGTCAAGGAGTACGGCCCGGAAACCGCCGTGAACTCCCTCTCGCTCGACGTTCGTGAGGGCGAACTGCTCACCATGCTCGGCCCCTCCGGCTGTGGAAAGACGACGACGCTCCGGATGATGGCCGGCCTCGAACGCCCCGACGGCGGCGAGATTCGACTCCGTGGCGAGCGCATTTCCGGGTGACGAGTTCGTCGAACCGGAGAACCGCAACGTGGGTATCGTCTTTCAGGACTTCGCGCTGTTTCCCCACCTCACGGTCGGCGAAAACATCGCTTTCGGCCTGACCGAGGAAGACGACCTCACGACCGAGGAACGCGTCACCGAACTCCTCGAACTCGTCGGCCTGTCGAGTCACCGCGACCGAACGCCCGACCAACTGTCCGGCGGGCAGAAACAGCGCGTCGCGCTCGCACGCTCGCTCGCCCCCGAACCCGAAATCCTCCTGCTCGACGAACCGTTCTCGAACCTCGACGTGAAACTCCGCGTCGAGATGCGCGAGGAGGTCCGCTCGATTCTCAAGGAAGCCGGCGTCACCGCCGTCTCCGTCACGCACGACCAGGAGGAAGCGCTCTCCATCAGCGACCGGGTGGCCGTGATGAACGACGGCGACATCGAGCAGGTCGGCCGCCCCGAGATGGTCTTCGAGCACCCCGAATCGCGCTTCGTGGCCAGTTTCCTCGGACAGGCCGGCTTCGTCTCCGGACGATTGGGCGATGGCACCGTCGATACGGCGCTTAGAACGTTCGAGTCCGACCAACTCGAAGGCTTGACCGAGGAGTACGACGGCGCGGTCGTTGACGTGCTCGTCCGCCCCGACGACCTGCGAGCGCGGGCGACGAAGGGCGACGCCGCGGACGGCCACATCGTCCACCGCCAGTACACCGGCCCGTCGTTCGTCTACCACGTCGAACTCGGCTCCGGCGAACTCGTCTACTGCCAGCACAACCACGTCAAGGACTTCGAAATCGGGCAACCCGTCGATGTCGAACTGATGGCCGACCACACGCTCGCGTGGTACCCGACCCAGTGAGATGACGGCGCGACGGCGCACGCAGTACGCTCTCGTCCTCCTGTCGATTCTCGCAGGCGTCGTCACTTTTCTCCTCGCCACGAAACTGTTTCCGTACCACTCCCTGAACCACGACGAGGGCGTCTACCTCCAGCAGGCCGCGATGCTCCTCGACGGGAAACTCTTCTTGCATCCGCCTGCTCCCGAGGCGTTCCGCCCGTGGTTTTTCGTCCGCGACGGAGGCCGATTGTATCCCAAATACGCCCCCGTCCCGGCGGCCATGTTCGCCGTCGGGGAACTGCTCGGAAACGCTCGCCTCGCCCTCGCCGTCGTCGCCGCCGGAAACGTCGCGCTCGTCGCCGCCATCACGGCCGAGGCGTTCGACCGCCGGACAGGGCTTCTCGCGGCCATCCTATTCGCAGTCTCGCCGCTGTTCCTGGTGGATTCGGCCGTCTTCCTCCCTTACGCGCCGACGACGTTCTGGAACCTCCTCTTTGCGTTCGCGTACTTTCGGGCCGTCCGATTGGAACGCGCGTCGTACGCCGCTCTGGCGGGTGCGGCCATCGGTATCGCGTTTTTCTCGCGGCCGTTCACCGCGTTCCTGTTCGCCCTGCCGTTCGTCGTCCACGCACTCTATTCGATTCGCGCGACGTGGTTCGACCGCGACGTGATGACGCGACTCGGGACCACTGCCGTCGTCGGCCTCTGTGGCGTCGGAATCGCACTCGGCTACAACGCGCTCGTCACGGGGTCGCCGCTCGTCTTCCCCTACGAGGCGTTCGCCCCCCTCGACGGCCTCGGCTTCGGACGCCGGAAACTGCTCGATTACAGCGTCCAGTACACGGTTAGGCTGGCGTTTCGGTCGAACGTCGCCGTTCTCTCGGACCTGTTCACCGACTGGGTCGCTGGCGGACCCTTCGGAGCAGTACTGGTGCTGGTCGGTCTCATCGCCGGCGTTCGGTGGACCCGACCCCGTCGACTGGAACGGCGAGTTTTCGAACGGTCAAGCGCGGGCGGTGCTCGCCGGTCTGTTCCCCGCCATCGCGCTCGGCAACGTCTACTTCTGGGGCAACCGAAACATCCTGGCCGCCCTCTCGAACCCGAACGACGGCCTGATTCACTTCTTCGGCCCGTACTATCACTTCGACTTGCTGTTGCCGACGGCCGCGTTCGGCGCGTTCGGTGGCATCGTCACGTCGCCCGGTGGCTCCGTCACTCGGGCAACCGCCTCCCTTCCGAAAAGACGCGCGAAACCCGCCTTCATCATCCTGCTCGTCTGCTCGACGGTCGTCTTCGCAGGCGTCTCGGCGGCGCTCCTCGCACCGCCGCTCCGCGCGAACGCCGGCGTCACCGACCAGTATCGGACGGCGTACTCCCCCGTCGAGGGTCGCTCGTTCGACGACGCGCTCGTCTTCGTTCCGACGACGTACGGAAACTGGCTGAACCACCCGTTTCAGTCGTTCCGCAACGACCCCGACTTCGACGGCAACGTCGTCTACGCGCTCGACGGCCCGAACCGATTCGCCGCCGTGGACGCGTATCCGAACCGCACGCTGTACAGATACGTTTACCACGGCCAGTGGGAACCGTACGGCGGAACGACGGTCGAACCGCGACTTCGACCGAGTTCGGGTGGTTCACAGCGATTCGGTGTCGCTCGCCACGTCGGTCGGCCTTCCGGGGAGCATAGATTCGACATCGGTTCGCCTCGCCTCCGATTCGGGCAGTAGCTACTACGTCGTGGACGGCAACCGTACCGCGGAGTTCCGAGTGGTCGTCTCGAACGGCCGGGCGCGTCTGGTCGGTCCGAACGTTCACCCCGAAGGTTCGAACGCCTCGGTTTCGGTCGGTCGGAGCGACACGGTCACGGCCGAGATGTACGTCGAAAACGACGACGGTGCCGGGTTTTCCTATCTCCTTCGACTTCCCGTCCAATCTCGACACGGGTCGGTGCGGGTGCTGACGCCGTACAAGGGAATCTGTCGTGCGGTCCGAACGTGTGGCGGTGAGGGAACGGCCTACTTCCCGAACGAGACGCGTTCCGGCGTCTCGTTCACAACCCGTCTCCACGGTTCCGGATAGTCAAACCCGCAAACTCTCCCGTTCACGCGCTCTATCTCTGGAAATGTATATATTCTATACGGTGGTACAACTGTGTGAATGACGATGACAATCGTAACGAAACTCACCGTCCTTGCCGTCATCCTCGCGCTCGTCGTCGCCATCATCACGGACGAGTTCTCCCACAGCATGGAGTTGACGGTACTCGTCCTGCTCGTCATCGGCTTTTTCCTCCCGCTGTTCATCACCGAACGTCTGAAACGCGACGGGTAACTCGCTCTTCGAGGCACGCTTTGACGATGGATTTCGCGATTTCCGCCCCGCCCGAGAGCGGGTCGAGTTTCGTCTCGCCCAGTCGCTCCCCGTAGCCGATGGGCAGTTCGCGCACCCGATAGCCACGCAGCAGCGGCCGAACCAGCAGTTCGGCCGACAATCCCGTGTTTTCCGTCCATTCGATGTCCTCGATGACCTCGCGGCGGTAGGCCCGCATTCCCGTCGTCGTATCGTGGACTCGCTTCCCCATTAGCAGCTGATGCGAGCGCCGCGAACGCACGATTGCCCCATCGGTTCACCGTCGGCATGGCCTCCGCGCCGTAGTAGAGTCGGTCACCGCTCACCACGTCGTACCCCTCGTTGATGGCCGACAGGAAATCGGATAACTGCTCCATCGGGTACGTGCCGTCACAGTCGGTGGTGACGACGACCGGCCGGTCGGCCGCGAGCAGGGCCGCTTTCACGGCGACTCCGTACCCCTGCGGTCGCTGACGAATCACGCGGGCACCGCGCCCCTCCGCGATTTCCGCCGTTCGGTCGGACGAACTATCGACGCAGACGACGTCCGCCTTCCCGTCGGTGGCCCGCTCGACGTCCGACAGGACCGACCCGACGGCGGCTTCCTCGTTGTACGTCCCCATGACGACGCTCACGTCCTCGAAGGTGAACTCGTCCCGCGATTCGCGTTCCATCTACGTCCGGCTAAACGCGGGGATGACTTGAGTAAGTGGGTTTGGGAAAGACGGTGACGAACGCCGCTTTTGCCGTTCGTTCCGGCGAAAAAGTATAAACAGCTAACCGCCCGGTTGTCCGTATGGTCGATGTCAGCGGTCACTTTGCGATGGCACTGTTGTTCGCGACTCCGGCGTGGTTGCTCTGGGGACGACGCGGAAGCCTCGCGTTCGCTGGATTCACGCTCGTGACCGCGATGCTTCCCGACTCCGACTTGCTGTTACGGCACTTCATTCCGGGCGTTCACCATCACGGGGTGACGCACACGATTCTGTTCGTCACCCTGTTCAGCGTCGTGGCTGGCGCGGTCGCCGCACGGTTGCTCACGTCCTACTTCGAAGCCAGTCGATGGGTGCGAAGCGACGACATCGGCGAACGGACGGTGTTCGTCTTCGCCACCGTCGGCTTCCTGACCGGTGGGATGAGCCACCTCTTCGCCGACCTCCTCTCGGCCCCGGACATCGCCCCGCCGCTGAAACCGCTCTGGCCGGTGTACGCCAAACCCATCATCGTGGACGTCATCTACTACGACTCGCCCATCTGGAACTTCGGCCTGCTGGGAGTCGCACTCCTCGTCCACTACCTACTCTACCGCCACGAACGCTATCCGTTCGAGACGGCGTACAAAATCGGCGGCTCGTAACGGCCCACCCGCACGGTTATGCTTTTTCCTGCCGTAGCTACCTGCGGCATGGACGGCAAAAAACTGCTGATGATCGTCGGCGATTTCGGCGAAGATTACGAGATAATGGTACCGTTTCAGGCGCTCCAAGCCGTCGGCCACGAGGTCGATGCGGTGTGCCCCGAAAAGGACGTAGGCGACACGGTAAAGACGGCAATTCACGATTTCCGTGGCGACCAGACGTACATGGAGAATCGAGGACACGACTTCGCGCTCAATGCGTCGTTCGACGACATCGACGTGACGGAGTACGACGGACTCGTCCTGCCCGGCGGGAGGGCACCGGAGTACCTCAGAACGCACGAGGAGGTCATCGAGGCGGTGCAGCATTTCGACAGCGAGGACAAGCCCATCGCCGCCATCTGCCATGCGGCCCAGATTCTCGCGGCGGCGGACATTATCGAGGGGCGGACGTGTTCGGCGTACTCCGCACTGGAGGCCGACGTGGAGGGTGCCGGTGGCGAGTATTACGACGGCGTAACGACGGACGGCAACCTCGTCTCCGGTCGCGACTGGGGCGACCACGTCGAGTGGATTTCGGCGTTCCTCGACGTGCTCGGAACCGAAATCGAACACGGCCAACCGGTCACTGCCGACGACTGACCGAACGGTCCTCGTTTTCATGAAAAAAGTGGGTCGATAGTCGAAACGCTCGCACGCAAAAAGACGATGTGTGGGATAGGGGATTACGCTGACGAGTTACCGCTACTGGTCGTCGTCATCCCGCCGCCACTGCCGCTTTGGGTGGTCGTGCTGAGCAGATTGAGCGTGCTACTGAAGATCGACGCATCACCGCTGAATCGATGCGTCGTCCCTTGGCCGAAGGAGGCACTCCCGTTCACGAACATGAACGTGGTGATCTGTCCTTGGCTACTGCCACCGCCGCCGAGTACGTAGCGGATGATGAAGCCGTTGTAGTTGTCAGGTTGGCTGATCTCGGGGACGGTGCCACCGCCAGGGCGTTCGAGCAGTCGAACCGTCGTGGCCTTCTCCAGCGTGTTTACCACGCGGAACTCGACGTTCGGGTGGTAGTCGTAGGTGTACACCAGCACGTTTCGACTCTGTGCCGAAGCGCTTCCTGCACTCCCCAATCCCAATGCGAGCGCTCCTGTAGCCAGTGCGCCTTTCTTCATGAACGAGCGTCGGTCTTCCGATTCGACGTGTTCTTTTGTTTCACTTTCGGTCATCTCTACCTCGCCTCCGGTCTATGCCGGACTCGTTGATAAAGGGCACAGACCTTTCAGTTTTCCAAGTATAACCTACCGTCCGTTGCACTGGCACGTTCTACGTTATCGGCGTGATATTGTAGATTACGCGGCGTTTCGGACACCCTGAACGACGGACGGTCGAACCGAAACCGCGATTCGAAAACTGCGGGAGGAAGTCAACTGCGGGTCGGATACTAGCCTTCGAAGTGCTGGTCTCTTTCCCTGTTTGGTCCCGTCCGGTTCCTAAACGTGCAAATACTGGCCCTCCCGTACGATTTCGTTCCCCGTGGCGATGCCGCTGGACGTGACATCATCGCTTTCTCGTTTCCACTGTTGCTCGCCGGACGCCGAATCGCGTACGCCGTGGTCGGCCGCCGTTGCTCGTCGCTCGTCGTTTAGCCAGCAGTACTAAGTAAAATCTCGTGTTACCCGCATGAGGTGTGCTATTCAATGTGTTGCCACACGATTCATCGTGCAAAATCCGACAATACGGGCGGTGAGGAGGCCGTATGAGCACTGACCCTATTTGGGAAAACTCACGCGAAACCGACGGCCCCGACATTCCGCTGAACGACTATATCGAGACGGGAACCGCAAACGACCCCGACGTCGGGTCCTCCGACCGAGCCACGGTTACCGTCGATGGCGAAACCGTGACGATAGAGGAAGGTGACACACTGCTCGACGCGGTCGAACAGGTCGATACCGACGGTTACGTTCCGGCGCTCTGTTCGTACGACGACGAGGAGAAAATCGGGCCGCGAAGCGAATGCCGAACCTGTATGGTCGAAACCGAGGAACACGGCATCGTCCCGTCGTGCAGTTTTCCGGCCGACGACGGGATGGTCATCCGGACGGACGAGGAGGAGGCGGCCAACGCACGCGACGTGAATCTGGACCTCCTGCTCTCGAATCACAACCTGCGGTGTACGACCTGCGGGAAGAACGGCCGCTGTGAACTACAGGACGTGTCCATCGAAAACGACGTGGTAGAACCGCGATACGGCGTGTTCGACGACCGCGACGAGTACGAACCGATAGACGAGTCCTCGCCGTTCATTCAAATCGACCGCAACAAATGCATCCTCTGTAACCGCTGTGTCGAAGCCTGCAACGACGTGCAGGTCGAAGGTGTCCTGCGGATGGAAGGGAGCGGGGACGAGACGCGAATCGGCTTCCAGAACGGCGCGGAGACGATGATGGAATCGACGTGTGTCTCCTGTGGTCACTGCGCGACGGTTTGCCCGACGGGGTCGCTCGTCGAACAGGAGATGGCCGACATCGCCACGATTCCCGTGCCCGGTTTCAACCAGCACAACAGCATCGGCAAGGCCATCGGTGAGGACTACGAGCACCAACCCCGCCAGATGACGCCGATGAAGGAGGAACGAAAAGGCCGCAAAGGAGGTGCACAGTCCGACGATGACTGACGACGACACCGAAAAGAAAGGCGTTGCAGGATTCATGGCTCGGGCGAAAGAACAGGCCCAAACCGCCAGCAGAAAGCTCGACGGAAACGAGGCGTTCCAACCCGTCGAACACGCTGCCGAGAGTTTCGCCGCCAACACGATGTCCGAAGGGCGACTGTTCGACATGGCCGACGCGCTGAGCGACTACCGACTCAGCGACGTCGATATCACGGATACGACGTGCGGTTACTGTGCCGTCGGCTGTCGATTCGACGTCTACTCGAAGGACGGCGAAGTGCTCGGCGTCCGGCCGAATCCCGAAAAGGCACCGATAAACGGTATCTCGACCTGTGTGAAAGGGAAGTTCGGATACAAGTACGCCAACAGCGACGACAGGCTTACCGAACCGCTGATCAAGGAAGACGGCGAGTTCCGCGAGGCGTCGTGGGACGAGGCCCTCGACCGGGTCGCTGACGAACTGGAGGAAATTCAGGACGAACACGGAAAGGACGGATTGAGCTTCGTCTCGTCGTCCAAGACGACGAACGAGGCGAACTACCTGATGCAGAAGCTCGCCCGGCAGGTGTTCGGCACGAACAACATCGACAACTGCAACCGGCTCTGTCACTCGCCGACCGTCGCGGGGCTGGCCCAAACGGTGGGTTTCGGGGCCGGGTCGGTCGGCACCGAGGCGCTCGAAAACACGGACTGCTATCTCATCACGGGGTCGAACACGACGGAGGCCCACCCCGTGCTCGCCACGCGAATCAAACAGAACGTCAAGGACAACGACGCGGACATGTTCGTCTTCGACCCGCGGAAGGTCCAAATCGCCCAGTTCGCCACGCAGTACTCGCGAATCCAACCGGGGTACGACACTGTTTGGATAAACGGCCTCACCCGCCACATCATCGAGAACGACCTCCACGACGAGGAGTTCATCGAGGAACGAACCGTCGGCTTCGAGGACGTCAAGGAGGGACTGGAGCAGTTCACCCCCGAGTTCGTCGAGGAGAAGACTGGCGTCCCGCCGGAGGAACTCGAACGCGCCGCGGAAACCGTCGCAAACGCGGATTCGTGTGTCTTCTGTTGGACGCTCGGGCTGACCGAACACAGTCACGGCACCGAGAACATCGTCTCGATGGCGAATCTGGCGCTCGTCACCGGCCACGTTGGCACCGAAGACTCGGGATTCGCACCGTTCCGCGGCCAGAACAACGTGCAGGGCGGCGGTGGCGACATGGGACCGATTCCGGGCAACTTCCCCGGCTACCAGAAGGTAACGAACGACGACGCGCGCGGGAAGTTCGAGGACGCCTACGGTGTGGACCTTCCCGACGAAGAAGGGTACACCATCACCGAACAGTTCCTCGCCGCCGACCGCGGAGAAATCCGAGGGATGTTCATCCAAGGGGAGAACGTGGTGTACTCGGAACCGAACGTCGAACACGCCGAGAAAATCCTCGAGAATTTGGAGTTCCTCGCCGTACAGGACATCTTCCTCACCGAGTCGGCGAAGTACGCCGACGTCGTCCTGCCCGCGAACGCGCCCGTCGAGACGAATGGGACGTTCACGAGTTCGACGCGTCACGTCCAACTCGTCAAACGGGCCATCGACCCGCCCGGAAACGCGAAACCCGACTGGGTCATCACCCAGGAACTCGCCGAGCGGTTCGGCTATGACTGGGGGTTCCGCAACCCGAGCGAGATAATGGACGAGATTAACGACCTGACGCCGATTTACGGCGGCATCACGCACGAACGCCTCGAAACCGAGGGGAGCATTCCGTGGCCGTGTTGGGACGAAGACCACCCCGGAACCCCTCACCTCTACATGGAGGAGTTCAACACCGACGACGGCAAGGCCCATATGTTCCCGACGGACGTGTCCGGCCCGGTCGAAGCCGACATGGACGACGAGGAGTTCCCGTTCGCGATGACGACGGGTCGCGTGCTCTATCAGTATCACACCGGAACGATGACGAACCGCGAACCCGGTATCCGCTCGTACACCGACGAACTGTTCGTGGAAATCAACCCGACTACTGCGGAAGAAACCGGGATTTCCGACGAGCAGTACGTCGAGGTCACCTCCCGAAAGGGATCCATCACGGCACTCGCTCAAATCACCGAGCGACCGGGTGAGGGCGTCGTCTTCGTGCCGATGCACTACTTCGGCCACGGCGGCGTCGCGAACGAACTCACCGACGAGGAACACCTCGACGACCAAGCCCACGTACCCGAGTACAAGGTCACTGACGTGCGAGTGGCTCCGGCCACCATCGAATCCGGTACCGAACCGGAATCCGAGCAGGCAGCCACCGACGGCGGCGGAACCGACCGATAACCGACGCCGAACGGCGTTACAACTCACCTCCATACGAACTATGCCAGACAATCCAACCGCGACCGACCACGAATGCCAGTTCTGTCACGAGTCGTTCGACAGTGAGGACGAACTGCGCGAACACATCCACGAGCATCACTCCGATAACGTATGAAACGCACCTACGCCGTCAAACGACTGCTCGGCATCGACAACGGCCTCGTCGGCGTCGAGAGCGACCGTCAGCACGACGTTCACGAATGTACCGTCTGCGGCGAGCAGTTCGACACGCTGGAACTCACCTGTCCGGCGTGCGGAAGCCACCTCTTTCGGACGAAAACCGTGATTCCGGACGTTCTGTTCACCCTGTTCGTCATCGTGGTGCTTGCCGGGTTGGGTGCTGGCTACAACGTCATCAAAGGAGATGTCCCGAAAGGATAACACGGGGGACGAAAACGGCGCCTCCGCCGTCGAAAGCGTCTGTCCGTGCTGTTCGGTCGGCTGTCGTCTCACGTACGACGAGCGCCGCGACGGTGCGGTCGGCAGTGAGGGTGCCCCCGTCAACTCACAGGGGCGGCTCTGTGCGAACGGTATCCACGCGTTCGACGTACTGGATGCCGAGAACAGACTCAGCACGCCGTTGATTCGTAAAGACGGGAAGTTGGTTCCCACGACGTGGGACGACGCGTTCGAACGAATCGAGGAGGAGTTCGAAACACTGTTCGACCGCTACGGACCGGACTCGCTCGCCTTCTTCGGCGCGCCTCGGTGTACGAACGAGGAGAACTATCTGTTCCAGAAACTCGCGCGCGTCCTCGGCACCAACAACGTCGATAACCGGGCCCGAATCTGTCACGGGTCGGTCGTCAGGGCGATGGTCGAACGACTCGGCTCGCCCGGGATGACGAACACGCTGGCGGACCTGACCGAGGCGGACGCGTTCCTCGTCGTCGGCGCGAACCCGGCGGCCCAACAACCCATCGCGTTCAACTCGTACGTTCGACCCGCCGTCAACGACGGTGCGACGCTGATTCACGCCGATCCGGAGGCCAACGAAACCACACGCGTCGCGGACGTTCACGTCGCCCCGGCCATCGGAACCGACGCGCTGTTCGTGAACGCAGTAATCGCACAACTGCTCGAAATGGGGCTCGAAGACGAGAAATTCATCGCCGAGCGGACGACGAAGTTCGACGCCTTCGCCGAATCGATGGAGGACTTCCGTCTCGAAGCGGTCGCCGAACGAACCGGCGTCGATGCCGAAACCATCCGCCACGTCGCCCGCGAATTCGGCGAGGTCGACCGCGCCGCCGTCATCGTCGGGACGGGTGCCGAGGCCGACGACCATCGAGGAACCACGATACCTGACGCGCTCATCAACCTCCTTCTCGTAACGGGGAACCTCGGAAAACCCGGAACCGGAATGAACCTCCTCCGAGGGCTTACCAACGAACAAGGGGCGAACGACGTCGGCTGTCGCCCTTCGACGCTTCCCGGGTTCCGACCCGTCTCCGATGACGACGCACGGGCGAACGTGGCGGATATTTGGGGAACTGCCCCGCCGACCACGCCCGGCCTCTCGGAACTCGATGCCGTCCGTGCGTTCGGCGAGTCGATTCACGGCGCGTACGTCATCGGCGAAAATCCCGCCGTGAGCAAGGTGGGGACGCAAACCGTCGCCCGGTCGCTCGACTCGCTCGACTTCCTGCTCGTGCAGGAAGTCTTCCCGACCGAAACGGTCGCATACGCGGACGTGGTGCTCCCGGCGAGTCTCTGGGCCGAGAAGGGCGGAACGGTGACGAACCTCGACCGGCAGGTCCAACGAAGGCGGCCGATGCGAACGCCGCCTGGGGATGTTCGAATCGACCTCGACATCGTCGCCGAACTCGGGCATCTGCTCACCGATGCTCGGTTCGAATACGACTCCCCGAAAGCGGTGTTCGAGGAACTCAGGCAGGTCAACCCGCTCTATGCCGGCATGTCGTACGACGGAATCGGGCGGGACAGCCAGCGATGGCCGTTTCCGGACGGTGCCGAGGACGGAACGACGATTCTCCATCGGGGGCGGTTCCGAACCGGTCGGCGACGAACGGCGCTCGAACTCCCCGAAATCCGACATTGAATGTCCGGAGACGAGTGCACGCTGTGATTTCTCTATCCGATTGTTCGGGAACTATCGAGAGGTACGTGAACGGAAACCGATGACTCCCGAACCGACATCTCCGAGGTAAATCGGGGGTGTCACTTCGAAGTTGGTGCACGACAACCTTGGCGTGCGCCAACCGAATTCGTATCTCGGTCCCGTGCCGACTATCCACTACAGTGAGCGATAGCATCTCCATCCTCGAACGCTTCCGGCACTGGTGGACGAGACTCGAAAGCGATTGGAAGGCGGTCTATCTCGGTCTTTTCCTCGTCGTTACCGTCTCCCTCGGCGTCAACATTCCGTGGTAGCCGATGAAACGAACAGTCGTCCCCGGTGTCGTCGTCCTCCTCGCTATCGGTCTCGTCGCTCGATTCCTCGCATCGGTCGTTCCGAGCGTCAACTATCTCATCGTCACGATTCTCCTCGGTCTCCTCGTCGGTAACACGTACGGCGTTCCGGAGTGGGCACGCCCCGGCGTCGAAACCCACAAAGTGTGGCTCGAAGCGGGAATCGTCGTCATGGGCGCGAGCGTCGCACTCGACCGCGTCATCGCCGCCGGTCCCACCATTCTCCTGCTCGTCGTCGCAACCGTCACGACGACCATCGTACTCGTCGAACTACTCGCACGACTCGTCTTCTCGATTCACGAGGAAACCGGATCACTGCTCGCCGCCGGGTCCGGTATCTGCGGGGTGTCCGCTGTCGTCGCCATCGCCGAGAGCATCCGCGTCGAGGAGAACCACATCGCCTATGCGGCCGCGACGGTACTGCTGTTCGACTCGACGACGCTCTTCGTCTATCCGGTCGTCGGTCACGCACTCGGTCTTTCGAGCACCGTCTTCGGTATCTGGGCTGGACTGACCATGTTCAGTACGGGTCCGGTGACCGCCGCCGGGTTCTCGTTCTCGCAGACCGCAGGTCAGTGGGCACTGTTGGTAAAACTCACTCGCAACTCCCTCATCGGACTCGCCGCCATTGCGTACGCGGTGTACTACGCCCGACCGAACGGACGACGACTCGCCGAAGACGACCGATGGCTCCGAGGGGGTTCCCGGCGGCTGGCGATTCCTCTGGCGAACGTTCCCGAAATTCGTGCTCGGATTTCTGGCCGTCCTCGTCGTCGCGAATCTGGGACTGCTCTCGGGCCAGCAGATAACGTCGCTCTCGAACGCGTCCGATTGGGCGTTCCTGCTGGCGTTCGCCGGTCTCGGTCTCGAAACACGGCTGGACGAACTTCGCTCGACCGGGTACAGACCGATACTCGTCGTCTTCGTCGCCCTGCTCGTCGTCGCCACCGCCATGTTGTTCGTGGTGCGGGCGCTGTTCTAACGGACCACCAACGGCAGTCTTTTTGCCCGCGCGGAAACTCTCCCGACGTAGATGCGGGAGTTCACGTTTGCCATCGAGTACGAGTCGGGTGCGGACCCCATCATGGATGTCTTCATCGACCATCCGACCGTCGTGGCTCACTCGCTCGATGGGTTCGTGACCGAGGACCGGTTTTGGCGAATCGAACGTATCTCCGGACCACAGTCGGCCCTCGACCGAATCGAAGCGGTTCGATTCGACGATGCGTGTTGTGGCGAATCGATAACCGAACGACGGTGTGAGGCGACCCGCTATCACGACGTGCTCGAACGCTCCTCGAACGAACTCGTCCTCTACACGTATCTGACGGACATCCGACGCTGTGAATCCGTACACACGCTCGCGGGAAAACACCTCCCGGCGGGATTGATATTCGAAACCCGCCGTCGCGAATCGACTCACTGGTGGCGGGTTTTGATGCGCTCGGACGAGAAAGTCGGCGTCTTCTACGATGATATCGGTGCTCGACTCGGCTCGGGTCTCTCGTTTCGAATGGGCCATCTCCGTGATGCGAGCAGTTGGCGACAGGATTCGCTCACCGTCGCGCTCCCCGAAGAACAGGAAGTCGCGCTCCGCGCCTCGCTCGAAGCGGGCTACTACGAGACGCCGCGTGCTGCGACGCTCGACGAAATCGCCGACGACCTCGAAATCCCTCGTTCGACGCTCTCCTATCGCCTTCGGCAGGCCGAATCCCAACTCGTTCGCCGATACGCCGGCGGTGACGAGGACAACAGGTGGCTCGAATGAATCCCTACGTATCGGCGGCATGGGATTAATGCGACTCCCGGTGTAACGTTCCACAATGACAAACGATACCACCGACGCGCTGGTCTCCGTCGGGTGGGTGGTCGACCGGCTCGACGGCTTCCAACGCGACGACCTCTCGTTTCGCCTGCTGGAAGTCGATATCGACCCGAGCAATTACGAGGAGGGACATATCCCCGGTGCGCTGAAGGTCGATTGGCGGACCCAACTACAGGATTCGACGACGTTCGACGTGCCGGCGGCGGATGCCTTCGAGGAACTGCTCGGCGATTTCGGCATCACCGAGGACTCGACCGTCGTCCTGTACGGGGACATGATGAACTGGTTCGCCGCTCACGCCTACTGGCTTCTCACTTACTACGGCCACGCCGACGTGCGGTTGTTGAACGGCGGACGCGACCATTGGGTACGCCACGACGTGCCGCTCACGGACGAACTGCCACAGTTCACACCACGGTCGTATCACGTGACGGAGCCGAACCGTTCGATTCGCGCCGACCAACCCGACGTCATGGACGCCATCGAGCGCGAGTCGTCGCTCGTGGACGTTCGAACGCCGGAAGAGTACCGTGGCGAAATTCTCGCGCCGCCCGGATGGAACGAGGGCGTCCAACGCGGCGGGCACATCCCCGGCGCGGTCAACGTCCCGTGGAGCCAAGTCGTCGATGACGAAGGGCGATTCAAACCCGAGGACGAACTCCGCGAAATCTACGAGGGGGCGGGCATCGAATCACCGGACGAAATCATCACGTATTGCCGAATCGGCGAACGCTCCGCGCTGACGTGGTTCGTGCTCCACGAACTGCTCGGCTACGAAGCCGTGCGCAACTACTACGGGTCGTGGGTGGAGTGGGGCAATACGGTCGGTGCGCCGATAGAGAAAGGACAGCGTGCGGAAATCCGGCGCGAATAGTACGAACGGGTCCCTATTCCTTCTCTTCTAGCTCCTCGACCTTTCGTTCCAACTCCGTGATTTTGCGGGTGTTCTTCCGTATCGCTTCCTTCTGAAACGAGCCAAACAGCAGGCCGAGAATGCCACCGAACATCATTCCCACGAGAGTTCCGAATCCGCCGAAAGCGACCATCCCGAAGAGAGAGCCGACGAGAGCCGACAGAAAAGCCGTTTTGAACAGGAGACTCGCCATACCGTCGATACATCTCGCTAATGGAAATAGACTGTCATATGATCTCGAAACTCGGCGACAGATGATGTATTTATGTTATCTTTTCGGTGGGATACCTCTTCAATTCTGTATAGCGAGATACGATATATTCGTTCGGGATGGGCCACGAGTCGTCTATCCGAAATTTCGAATTTCTAATGATTTGCCCAGGATGTCTCGAACGAACCACTCTATAAAACGACCCAACGAGGAAGACGACGGGTTGCGTTCCGTCGAGCGACCGCCACGCAATCATCCTGACCGGGATGGACGGACCAAACCATTCGCGACCTGCTTCGAACCCACATGCTCTCGACGGTTACAACAGCGAGTAGATGTTCTCCTCGTACACTTCCCGCACCCTGTCACCCCAGTTGTGGGTGTAGGTGTCGATGATGTCGCTCGCCACGTCGCCACGGAGGTATTTCACGATACCCCTGTCTCCGGTCCGGTCGCGGAGATGTGTCGTGAAAAAGTGCCGGAAGTAGTGGGGTGTAACGTTTTCCTCCGCGCCGCCGCCGGTCCGATACCATCCCGCCTCGCGGGCGTGTCTCTCGACGATATTTCGAACCATCTTCGGCGTAAGCCTCTTTCCCCAATCCCCGCTCGTGCTGACGAACAGTGGCTCTGCGGGCGATTGTGAATCCGGTCGAATGGCCAACCACTGAACGAGTACCCGTCGAAGCTCGTCGTCCACGGGAATGACCGTATCCCGTTTCCGTTTGTTCGATGCACTGCGCTCCTCGCTGTTGACCACGCTCCCGCGAACCGCATCCGTCCCGACGAAAATCGAGTCGGGGCGGCCGTCGAGATGCGGCCGTTCTCCAACGCTGTACGCCGACTGGACGTTTTCGTCGGCGAGACTCACATCGCGCAAATCGAGGTTGCTCACCTCGCCGACACGCATCCCCGTCTTCAACAGCGTGCAGATGACCGCCCGCTCCAGCGGGTGGGTGATTCCGTCTACGAACTCCCGCATCTGTACGATGGAGATTTCGCGTCGAGTCGGGTCCTTGTCGATGGACTCGTTCATCTCATCGACCACCAGCGCCATCGGATTCGATTCGAACGCGCCGACCTGCGTCATGTAGGCGTAAAATCGGTGGAGATAGGACGCATAGGTCGCAATCGTGCTTTCCGCGTTCGTCCCTCGAAGGGTGTGTATCCACGCCATGCAGTCGCGCTGTGTCGCTTCCCCGGGGGCGATTGACCGACCAGACGGGTTCCGCTCAGGGTCGGTGATGAACGCCTCGAACCGTCGCAAAACACGCTCGTAGGCTCCGCGCGTTCGCTCGCTTTTGCCGTGATAGAGGAGGTCCTGCAGGAAGTACCCAACCGGGTCTTCGGGATTCGGGCTGGCGGGGCTACTCGTCGCCATTCATCTCCCCGACCAGAACGTACCCGCCGTGCCGCCCGCTGTACTGAACGCGGTTCCGGGACTGCAGTTCGTTGAGGACGTCGTCGAGTCGGCCCTCGAAGTTCCCGGCGAGCCGTTCGACCAGTTCGTCCCATGACAATTTTTCCGCCTCGGCGAGGGTTTCGAGCAACCGTGTTTCGAGGCCGTCACCCCTAGGGGTCGAGTCGCTAGAACGGGCCTCCACGGAATCCATCTCGAATCCCCGACGACCGGCCTGCACCATCGCTCTGACGAACTCACTTTGACTCATGTCGAGTTCCTCAGCGTGGGACTGCCACTTCTCCTTCTGATATTTGGGAATGTATGTTTTGACAACCGTTCGTTCCGTTCCCTCTTCGGCCATGATTTCCCATCTCGCTCCCAGTATATCAAACTGTCTCATGTAGGGTGATAAGCGAACTAATCTCCTTGAGTAGTTCCTTCTATTCGCCCCGTATAGTACTTTATCACCAAATATGGTACTGCCAAACCACCGCTGGCAGTGATATATTGGACGATATTATTTCGGTGCCCTGTAGACATACTATATAATATAAGAATCATTTTCTGTCGCGGCCAGAGTAAATCAGCACGTTCGAGGACAGTCCTATGATCCCGAATGGATTTCGAGAGCCATTCGTATCGAGTAGTGGCAGTTCGTATGTGTTTGTTCGACGATTCTGCTCGAAACTCTCGATGTGGACGGTATCTTTCAATACTTCCTATTTAGTAATACAGATGTGCCGATTCGCTCGGTGAGGAACGCCGGCGCACATCTGCGTTTCGACGACGGTGGTTCAACTCTCCCTTTTCAGGACCTCCGAACACCCGACGGTATCCGACCCCGTTGGGCCGTATCGTTCTCTCGTGTTGTACCTCACACCCATAAACCGGATGTCGCTATACTGTTCGGTAGGGGTGAAGAACACTATCGACCGACATTTTGAAAGAAAATTCTCACTTCCCGGTCCGATCAATCGCACGATTTGGAGTACGAATCGGGAATACATGGTCCGAACGCTTGGCGCTCAGTCGGCGTCCGAGGTCTCTTGCTTCCCGTCTATGGTACTATCTTCCCCTTCGACGTCGTCAATGGGTGGGCTGTTCCAGTACTCGTGATGGTCATCGACGCGGAAACACGCACAGACCCCGTCCGCCCGACCGCCATCGGCTCCGGCGTCTCGCGCATACACACCTCGCGCGCTTCGGGACACCGCGTGTGGAACCGACAGCCAGCTGGCGGGTTCACCGGGTCCGGAATGTCGATTTTCCGCATCGGGAAATCACCAGTGACGCTCATGTCCATGCCCAAATCCGGCGTCGCCCACCGCAACACCGACGTGTACGGGTGGTTCGGGTCTCGGATCAACTGCTCGGCCGGACCCAATTCCGCCAACCGACCCAGATACATCACGCCCACGCTTCCGCCGCCATGTTCGGTGAAGTATCGTGCATTGGATAGGTCGTGGCTGATGAACACGTACGAGGTGTCGAACACCTCCTGCAGTTCCAGCATCAAGTCCATCATCTCCACGCGCAACGACACGTCCAAGGCGCTGATCGCCTCGTCCGCCAGAATCACGTCCGGATTCATCAACAACGCCCGGCACAGCACCACTCGCTGTTTCTCCCCGCCCGAGAATTGGTGCGGGTAGCGCTCGGCGAAGTCCGCCGCCGGATTCATCCCCACGCGCTCCAACAACGAGAAGATGCGTTCCCGGCGCTCACCCGCGCTCATCTCCGGGTTCACCTGCCGCAGCGGTTCGGATAGAATCGCCATGATACGTCGGTTCGGATTCAGCGAACTCCCCGGGTCCTGGTGAATGATCTGGAGCGATTTGCGCACGTCCATCCACTTCAACTCGCTGTCGCTGTTCCCGTCGCGGATGTCCCAGATGTCGTGGCCGCGATACTTCACGCTCCCCGCCGTCGGCCGCTGGAGACCGATCGCCGTTTTCCCGAGTGTCGTTTTCCCACATCCCGACTCGCCGACGAACGAAATCACGTCGTTCTCCATGATATCCAGACGACACCCCGTCCACCGCTTGCACGGTTTGCGGGTCGCTGTTGAACTCCAGCGGCCCGGACTTCTTCTCGAAATGTACTTCCACGTTCTCCAGCGAGAGCAATGGTTGCTCACTACGCTTGCTCATTGTTCCCCACCTCCTTTTTCCGTCGTACTCTCCGCAGGACTCTGCTGTAACAACTCTTCGTAGTTCAACTCGATTTTCTCCCGAGCCTCTTGCCAGTGGAAACAGGCAACGGCGTGCTCTTTCGACGGATGGTCGAACGGCGGGTCGTTCTGTACGCATTCGTCGGTCGCCAGCGGACAGCGCGGGTGATACGCACAGCCCTTCGGGACGTTGATGGGTGCCGGACTCTGGCCCGCGATGGGGCGCATCTCTTCGAGCGGCGCGTTCAAACTCGGCGTCGAATTCAACAACGCCCGCGTGTACGGATGGGCGGCGTCGTTCACGATGTCCTCGGAGGGGCCGACTTCCACGATATCGAAGGCGTACATTACGGCGAGGCGGTCGGCCAGCGCCGCCACCAGCGGCAGGTCGTGGGTGATGAACACCATCGTCAGGTCGTACTTTGCCTGCAGTTCCTTGAGCAGAATCAGGATGGACTGTTGCATCAGCAGGTCGAGTGCCGCCGTCGGTTCGTCCATCACCAGAATGTCCGGGTCGAGGACGAGCGACAAGGCAATCAATGCCCGCTGTTGCATCCCGCCGGAGAGTTCGTGAGGGTACGACGACAGTACGCGGTCGGCGTCCAGATACAGGTCCGCCAATAGCTCACGCGCTCGCGCCATGCCTTCGCTACGGTCGGCGTCGTGGGCATCGAGGGTATCGTAGAAGTGGTCCTCGATTTTCATCGTTGGGTTGAACGAACTCATCGCGCCCTGGAACACCATCGAAATCTGCTCCCAGCGCAGCGAGCGCAGTTCCTCTTGGGAGAGTTCCAGCACGTTGATTTCCTCGCCGTCCTCGGGGCGGTAGATGACCTCGCCCTTGCAAGAGTCCGGGGTCGGGAATCGCGTCGAGAATCGTCTCGGCGAACATCGATTTGCCCGACCCGCTCTCGCCGACCACGCCGACGATTTCCCCGCGCTGAATATCGAGACTCACGTCATTGAGAACGTACGAGTCGCCCTCGTCGTAGGTCACTGACGCGTTCTGAATGCTCAATATGGGGTCCGATACGTCCGTCACGTTCGACTGTGTCTGTTGGGACATCATTCCGATAGCACCTCCGTACCTTCGCTCGATTCTTCCAGTGTACTCGTTTCACCCGCCAGTCGTGTTCTGACGCGCGGGTTGAACAAGCGGTCCAATCCTTGTGCGAGCAGGATGAGCGAGAGCGCGATACCCATAATCATCATCATCGGGACGATTAGCTGGTACAATGCGCTCGTCCCGACGAGTGCGCTGGCCTGGCTTGTAGGCGTTGTTCAGCTGATACCCCCAGTTGGGAACCGACGGAGGGAGGATGGACAAGTAGTACAACCCGACCGAGGTGAACACGATGTAGCGGGCGGCGTTGGCGAAGTTGACCAGCACGAACGGCATCAGGTTCGGGATGATATCCTTGAACAGGATGCGTGGCGTGCTCACGCCCATCGTCCGTGAGGCTTCGACGTAGGACTCCTCGCGCAGGGTCAGCACCTGCGAACGAATCGCCCGACCGAGGCCCGCCCAGTAGTTGACGGTGATGAGAAGCCCGATGAGGACGGGGTTGTCGGGACGGAACACGACACCTAACACCATGATGAGCGGGAGACCCGGAATCGTCATGGCGAAGTCCGAAAACGACGTCAAAACGGTGTCGATGGTCCCGCCGCTGTACCCCGCCAGTGTCCCGATAATAAGCCCGATGCCGGTGGCGAATATGCCGCCGGCCGCGATCATGATGAGCATCGACGGGGTGGCGTGAATCGCCATCGCCAACACGTCCACCCCTGATTGGGTGGAGCCCAAGGGCGCGTTCCAGTTCTGGAACGGCGTGAGGTTCCGCGGGCACCTGATTCGAAATCGGGTGCGGGTACAGCCACGCACCTACCGTGCCGATGAGGATGTAGATGAGCAGGATGAACCCGCCGATGCGAGTGCGGTGGTCGTCCCACGCCACCAAGTCCGGGTTTGTAGATGAATTCCCGGTAGAAGTCCTGGAGTCGTTCTTGGGTCGTGACTTCCGTTCCGGCTCCCGTCGTCTCGAAACTGAACTCCTCGACTTTTGACTGGGAACCGCCGTCGGTGGCGATCTTCGGCGTCTTCAGTAGGCTTCACTGGAATCACCCGATTTGACCCGCGGATCGACCATTCCGTAACTCAAGTCGGCGATGAATACCGAGAGGACGAGGGCGGTGGTGATGACGAGGAAGATACCCATCATCAGCGGATAATCGCGGTTCTGCAGTCCTTGGAACAGATAGTAGCCGACGCCGGGGTAGGTGAAAATCTGTTCGAGGATGACCGACCCGCCGAGGTTGAAGCCGATGAGGGTCAGAAAGCCGGTGTACATGGGGAGGATGGCGTTACGGCCGACGTACCAGACGGAGATGCGCCGGTCGGGAAGCCCGCGGAAGCGGGCGACACGGACGTAATCCTCGCCGAGTACCTGAATACTATTGCCGCGCATGGCGAGTGCTTGGAGTCCCGCACCGGAGATGACGAGCGAGACGATTGGGAGGAACGCGTGGTACAGCGCGTCGGTGACGAAGCGCATGCTAAATCCGGGAGTGACGCCGGGGCTCAAGCGATATCTCACGGGGAGCACTTTGTACTTGTACCCGAAGACGATAACGAGGCCGATGGCGAGGACGTAAAACGGTATCGAGGAGAGCAGAATCGACACCGCGCTGGAGGCCATGTCGAATCGGCTTCCTTCCTTGTACGCCATGAGCGCGCCCCAGACGATGGCGATGGCGAAGATGATGATCGTCGCGGTGACCATGACGAAAATCGTCCAGGGGAGTGCCTCACCGACGATGCTCGCCACGGTACGGGGGTAGGTGAACGATTTGCCCATATCGCCGTGGAGGAGCGCAGTGATGTAATCGCCGTACTGGACGTACAGCGGGGCGTCGGGTTGCAAGTTTTGGTACGTTTCGATGATCGAATTGATCTGCTGGGGTGGATACCCTTGGCGAATCAGTTTGCCGCGCAGTTGAGTGAGCGGACCACCTGGAAGCAGTCGAATCATGCCGAACGAGAGTGTGACGACCAGCCACAGCGTGATGAGCGCCCGTCCCGTCCGTTTCAGATAGTAGTTTGCCATGTTATGAATTATTACTATAGGATACTGATCACGCCGAATCGGAACGTTCCGTCCCGTTCGTTCGCTCGAATCCGATGTGTCGGCCCTCCGAACCGAGGGCGAAATTGCGTCTAATGGGTGTGGCAGTCCCCACGATACCTACCGGCCAAACGACGTGCCGGGAATTAAATACGCCACTACTGTCTATGGATTTGTCTCTCATACCCAATGGAAATTGGATATTCATCATAAATAAGTGTTTGCACAGATATTCGCTCCGTTGGCGTGCTGAAACACCGTATCGGAATCCGGGGTTTTCGGAACGAGGGGTGGAAAGCTCACCGAACCGATCCGCACCGAGCGATGCGGATACTATTTTTTGTAGTTGTTCTTGCCGAAGCGGACGGCCCACGATTCGGGCCACTTCACCTGCTCGATATCCGACCCGTCTTTCGGAACCTCCCAGTGATCCCGTGAGAGGAACGACTGGTCCTGTTTCTCGGCGACGGCGAGAAGCGGAAGGTCCTGGTTGGTAACCCACGCCAAGTCGATCATCATCTCGTTGATCTTCTTTTCGTCGGTAGTCTGGGAGAGCTTCTTCAGGCTCTTTGCCGGATTGAGAGTCATCTCCCCCGACCCGCTACGTTTCGGGACCGTCACGTCGGCGTGCTTTCCGCCACGGTCGGAGTTCGCCGGCGCGTAGTTGTACATGTACCCGCCGTTGTTCTCCAGCAACTGGTGGCGCAGGGAGAAGTACGGGAACGAAGCTTGAGCACCGCCCGGGAGCCACGACCCGGATGCGAGAACGAACTCCCCGCTCGACCATATCTGTCCCGAGAGCGTCCCGTAACTGCGTGAATCCAGCGTCGATTTGAACCCGAAGCTGTTGAGCTGGTCGACGATGGTTTTCGCGGCCGACACCCAATCCGTCCAATCCGAGGGAACTTGAATCGGGAGCTTGACCGTGTCGCCGTCGCTATCCTTCCACGTACCGCCTTTCTTTTTGTATCCTGCTTTTTTCAACACTTTGGCGGCTTTGTCGGTCTCGGAACTCGACTGGCCGTATGTTTCGAACTTGCCCGCTTCGTCCCCGAGGATTCGCTCCTGGTCGCCTGACGGAATCCCCATCGCGTACTTCGGGGCTTGTTTCGATTCCGGTGCGGCGTTTTTGACGACCGCCTCGCGGTTGATGACGTACTCGATGGCTTGCCGCACGGCGCGGTCACCGGTGTGTTTGTGGTCCATCTGCGGAACCAACCCGTAGCCCCAGTTCGCCGGCGTCTTGACCTGTTGCCAGTTCTTCGGGAGCTGGTTGACGATACGTGGGGGCGTAAACATACTGTACACCGAGTCGAGTTCGTTGGAAATCATCGACTGGTGTGCCGCCTCGTTCCCATTGATGTACCGGAAGGCGTAGGTTTTGAAGTTTATGTTTTTGGAGTCGGGGTGGTCATCCCGACGGGTGAGCACTACCTCCTGTGCCGTCGCCTGCTTGAATTCGAACGGGCCGCTCGCGACCGGCTTCTTCCACGCGAAGTTCTGGAGCTTTCTCGTTCCGTCCTTCTCGTTCTTCTCGATCTGGTTCACGTATTTGCCGAACTCGCTTTTCGGTTGCCGAATCAGGTTCCCGGCGAGGACTTGAAACTTGACGATGGACTGGTTGACCTCGCCGCCAAGGTGCAAGACGACGGTCTTGTCGTCCTTCGCCTCGATGGATTTCGTGTAATCCCCGTATCCCGACCCGGTGTACATCCCGAGCTTGAGCTGTGTCACGATGTCGTCGGCGGTCACCCTGTCGCCGTTCGCCCACGTCATCCCGTCACGGAGGGTGAGTTTGAAGGTACCGTCACCGAACTCCCATTTGGTGATTCCGTAGGGAACGAGTTTACTTTTGGCGTAGTTATACTTCGCAAACGGGTCGAAGAGGAAGTACTGGGAGATCTGTGCCGCGCTCGATGGGTTGCTGACGTTCCATTGGATGTTCGTCGGCACTTGGTTCGCCATATCGACGTGTTTCACGTCGTGAACGTTCTTGTCGCCGGAACTGTTGCCCGAATCGGATTTCCCGCCGTCGGAATTACCGGAACAGCCCGCAAGTGCGGTCGCGCCCACTGTGCCGGTGAGTCCGACGAATTGACGGCGATTAATCATGTTTCGGATATCTCTGCCATTGTCCATCATTATACTACTATCGATGATAGTATCTTCTTAATAATAAAATGTATGGTTTGAATACTCTATACCAAAATATCGTTGTTCTAATCGTCTAAACGTTCACTTTTTACTATACAATTGGACACATCTAGCTGGTTCTATCCCATCTAATGGATGAATAACTCTAAACGAAGCGATATTGTTCAACCAATTCTCTCCAGGGAGATATAAGATATATCAGTATCGTACGAACCCAATACCACGAAAATCAGCCATCCAGTATTGAGAAAATTTATTCACGAGGGATGCACGTCTATTGAACATGGACGATGATAGGCTCCGGGACGCGCTTGAGGAGGCGGAGTTGACCGCGTATCAGTCGGATGCGTACGTCACATTGCTCGAACGAGGGATGGCATCCGCCGTGGAAGTGGCCCATCAGTGTTCGGTTCCTGTATCCCAGATATACGACGTGCTTCGAGCGTTGGAACAGAAAGGATACATCGAGACCCTCGAACAGGACACCCTTCACGCTCGCCCGAAAGACCCCGTGTCCATCCTCCAGAAGCTACGTTCTCGCGGTCGTATGATGGACGAGGCGGCCGACGCCATCGAGGACCGCTGGCGGCGTCCATCGCTCAGTTCACACATGGTGAGCGTAGTCAAACACGAAGATACCGTCATCGACCGTGCCCGGGACCTCATTCGTGATGCCGAAAGCTTCATTCAGTTGTCAGTGAACGTCGAGCAGTTCGAAGCCCTCACTAACGCGTTACAGGAGGCGTACGCTCGCGATGTCGTGGTGCGGGTTTCCGTCTATCCCGACGAGTCCGACGAGTGGCTCTCGGATATCGACCTCGAAACGACACTTTCCGAGCTCCGAGTGTGTCACATCCCCGGTCCGTTCCTGACTATCGTTGACCGTACGATGACGTGTTTCACGCCGAACGACTGGGCGAACCGGCCGTTCGGCGTTCTCATCGACGATTATATCCTCTCTTTTATCTTCCATTGGTACTTCCAGACCTGTCTATGGACGCTTTGGGACACCGTATACGTCGACCCGAACGTCTCGCGCGTCTATATGACCTTGGAGGAGTTCGTTCGTGACGCCGTCGCCCTGCAAGCCGATGGAGCACGCATCGCCGCCACCGTCCACGGGTTTTGGATCGAACGCAACGAAGCCTGTGAGATAACCGGCGTCGTCACGGACATACTATATCCCAGGCGCACACCTCTCCGACACGCGTCCGTCGTACGAGGAACTCGCCGGATTCGTCCGGGTACAGATGGCGAACGAGGAGGGGACGTACAGCATCGGGAGTTGGGGTGCTGTTTACGAGGACATCGAGGCGGTCCGGATAGTACTGGAAGACATCGACTACGGCTCGTCCTGGAACGGAAAACTCTCTCCCTAACCGACGATATCCGTGAATCGTCCGTTCCCTCTTTTTCCATGCGGCGTAATATCTATTACGAGCTTCGACCGTGTAGTCCCTTTCCCGAACGGTTGTCGGTACGAAAGCCAGCATACACGGCCGAAAAACATCCCCAAGAAAAGGTTATTAACAGGTCACACAAAATTGTACTGCATGGCGAAGCAAGAAGAAGGCCAGTCACCACCAGAGACATCGGTTTCGATAGAAGAGCGGGTTATGACCTGCTCGGTCGAATGACGCTCGAAGAGAAAGTCGGACAGTTGACGGGGTCGTACATCGGCGTCCTCGACGACGGTCCGCACGGAATCGAGGACGTTATCGACGAGATAGACGAGCACCACGTCGGTGCCGTCGCGCCGTTCGGATGGGGTGGCTCGCCGAACGAACACGCGTCGGAAGCCATCGAGGCCGCGAACGAGTTACAACGACACGCGAAAGAGAACACGAGGCTCGGTATCCCGCTCCTCTTCGGTGCCGATGCTATCCACGGCCACGCCTACATCAAGGAGGCGACGGTGTTTCCGAACAACCTCGGTCTCGCGGCGACATGGGACGACGAACTCGCCGAACGAGTCGCCGACGTGACCAGAACGGAGATGCGGGCGACTGGAGCGGGACAGAACTACTCGCCGACGTGCGACGTGGCACGCGACCAGCGATGGGGTCGAGTCGGGGAGACGTTCGGCGAGAGTCCATATCTCGTCGGGAGATTCGCTTCGAGCAAGGTTCGTGGCTATCAGGGAGAGGGACCGGACCGGGAGTCGGTCATCGCGACGGCGAAACACTTCCCGGCGTACGGTAGCCCGACTCGCGGCGAAGACGCAGCACCCGTCGAGGCGTCTGCACGAACCCTCCATGACGTGTTTCTCCCGCCGTTCGAGGAAGCACTCGATGCAGATGTCGCATCGGTTATGCCGTGCTACAACTCGATAGACGGGGAACCGGCACACAGTTCCCGTCGTTACCTGACGGAACTTCTGGGCGAGGAACTGGGTTTCGACGGACTCATCGTCTCCGACTGGGGCGGTGTCGACCAACTTCACGCGGAACACCGTACCGCGGGGTCGTCCATCGAGGCGACACTGCAGACGCGCCTCGCCGGACTCGACATCGCGTCGGTTGCAGGGACCGACCACGCCGAGCACGTCATCGAACTCGTCGAACGAGGAGAACTGTCGGAAGACGTGGTAGACGACAGTGTCGAGCGGATACTGACGGCAAAGTTCCAACTCGGCCTCTTCGAAGACCCCTATGCCGACCGCGAGACAGCGGAGGAACTGCTCGGGTCTCGGGAACACAGGAACGTCGCACACGAAGCAGTAGAGAAGTCGCTGACACTGCTCCAGAACGACGACGACCTGCTGCCGTTTTCCGACGACATCGGCGAGGTGTTCGTCGGCGGCCCGAACGCCGACGAAATCGTTCATCAACTCGGTGGATGGAGTAGCAACGACCCCGAGGGCGTGCCGGGAATCACCGTCCTCGACGGTATCCGCGACGCCGTCGATGCGGGTGTCACTGTCACGTACGAACGGGGGAGCGGAATCAACGAACCGCTCGATATCGATGCGGCGGCCGAAGCGGCATCCGATGCCGACATCGCCGTCCTCGCGCTCGGGGAAGACTGGTATCTCCACGAGTTCGGCCCGACAGCGGATACGAACAGTGAGACTGGTGAATTCCCGACGCGGTCCCAGTTGTCGCTCCCCGAAGCACAACGCGAACTCGTCGCTGCCGTCCAAGAAACCGGAACACCCGTCGTTGCGGTCCTCATCACGGGACGACCGCTCGCCGTGCAGTGGCTCGCGGACACCGTGCCGTCGATACTGATGGCGTACTATCCCGGAACCGTCGGCGGCGAGGGTATCGCTCGGACGCTCGTCGGCGAGAGCGAACCCGGTGGCCGACTTCCCGTTTCGATACCTCGGTCGGCCGACTCTCTCCCGACTTATTTCAACTATCTCCCACACCCACACCCCATCGGCGCGAACGAACATCCACCCTCGTACGACCCGCTGTTCGAGTTCGGCCACGGTCTGAGCTATACGACCATCGAGTACGAGTCCGTGGACGTTTCGACTGATGTACTTCGTAGTGACGAGTCGGTGACCGTGGACGTTTCGCTCACGAACAGCGGCGACCGACGTGGAAGCGAAGTCGTTCAGTTGTTTGCCTGTGACGAGTTCAGTTCCGTCGTGACTCCCGTCCGTGAACTGAAAGGGTTCGAACGGGTCGAACTCGACCCTGGCGAGGAAACGACCGTTTCGTTCTCGCTGTCCACGGACGACCGCATGTTCGAGCACGAACCGAGCGGCTACGGCGATACCGGCCGACTACGGCTCTTCGTCGCCGAGCACGCGCACGAACTCCGTGTCCATTTGGACTGAATCGCCTCCGTCGATAACAGTTCTCACGCACTCGTTTCGTTCTCCCACATATCCGGATAGTGATGAGTGTAAACACCGTATTTTCCCGTCGTTCGAACGCGTCTCGGTATTGGAGTGGTCATCGTAACCCTCCATTCCGCGTCATCGCTCGTATGAAATAGTATGAATTATTATGATTTTTAAATCCAGACATACGATAACGAGAAACGTAATACGTAGACGGACCTCATTCTTGTCGATATTCTGTCACGTGGGTGAACTATAGACAGATTACTTTATAATGGGTGTTCCGTCTGGCTTCCGCTACTCGGGAGATGCCCACTGTCGAAATACCTGCCAACAGTCAGCACGACCTTCGTCACTCATCACCCCCTCCATTACAGACATAGGCTTGTTCGTAACACTACCGTTCGCCAGTCGGTGACAACTGGGAACCGACGGCGGTAGTGACGAATCGGCCCTGATATAAACCGATGGGTCGGCCGTTCGAACTGTTCTCTCACCGGATATGGTCTTGCTCCTAAATGAGACACTACCATCCACGCCCCTACTCTCGAAAGGCTCGACGGCACGGAGCAATCTAATATCGATTATCCCATCTAAATCGATAAACTATCCGGCTTTCAGATGGACCGATACCGTTCAGTCCGAGATTCATCCGCCCATCTTCATCGGTCGAAGAACGGGAGATTCGCTCGGCGACCGAGTTCAAAAATCAGCTCTCTCCGACCTTCAGCGCTACTATTCGAATATACTACAGTGACAATCGATGACAGAAACCCGGAAACGCTTCCCCCATTTGTATTGTTCAAATATTACAATATTGGACTGTTCCTCGACGGTATGATACGGAAGCGACATCCGATAAAACTGTGCGAGGAACTCGCCGATTCCCGTCTCGCCGTCCCCTTCAGACCCCTCGGGATTTCGGCCATGGAAATCAACGGTTGCCGTCGAGTTCGTCTTTCCCTTTCCCATCACCTTTTTAATCAGACTCGACGGAACGCGGTTCCGGCCCTCCGGGCCGTCTCCGCGTCGCTGTCCGAATCCCCGATGAAGAGGGTTTGTTCCGGAACCGCGCCGAGTCGCTCCACGGCGGTGAGCAGCGGTTCGGGATGCGGTTTCCGTTCCCCCACTGAGTCCCGGCCGACGATGACCTCGGGTTCGTTCGGGACGCCGTGTTCCGCCAGTGCGAGACGACAGGCCGCTTCGCAGTTGAGCGAACAGATGGCGACCGGACCGTCGGCGTCGGCAAAATCGTTCAGCAACGGGAGGGGTTCGGACTGACGCGCACCGGCGCGCTCGGCCGCCGCGAGGTGCGGTTCGATTTCCCCCTCGATGCCGAGCGATTCGGCCACCGGCAACAGGTCCAGCGCGTCGTTGGCGGTCGCTTCGGCACCGTGCTCCCGGAGTATCGGCTTTATCTCTTCCGCAGTGGCGGCCCAATCCACAGCGAGTCGAACCAGCGTTCCATCGAGGTCGTACACGACCGCGTCGTATTCGTCCGTCACTTCTCATCCTGCGACGGTCGAGTTGATAAATCTCTCTGCCGCACCGATTCGACGACGTCCGTTCGGTCAGACCGTTTCTCCGTCGATGTCGCTCGCTTGGACGATGAAAGTTCGTTCGGGGTACGGTGCTGCACGGAGGGTGACGACCTTTGTCAGTCGGTAGTATTTTCGATTCCCTTGTCTGTACGGTTCGATGAGGTCGGCCCCTTCCAACGCGGTCAGGTGGTGAACGGCCGTCTTGCCGTCCATCCCCACTTTCTCCGCGAGTTCGGAGACGTACATCGGTTCACGCGAGAGCAATCGGAGGATTTCGAGACGGGGTTTGCTCCCGAGCATGTCGAGCAGTGACATCGCATCGGATACGACGGCGACCCCCAAAGAACCACACCACGAATCGTGCACGATGACTTAATTGTCTCCTCGTCGTGCACGCGTTATGGACGACCACGTCGAACTCCCAACGGACAACAGTTCGGAACCATCGACAGTCACCGACGGCTTCTTCGAACGTGAAGTCCAGCTTTCACGCGACCAGACGGCCACGTTCCTCCGAGAACTCGCCGACCAAATCGAAACGGGGACGAACCTCACAGTTTCGACGAGCGACTGGGAAATCCCGTTTACCTACGACGAACCCATCGAGGTCGAAGTGGAGTTCACCGGCGGACGGGAGAGCGAACTCGAAATCGAACTGGAGTTCACCGAAGCCACGACGAACGGCGACCTCTCCGTTCACTGACCGTCGTGCAGTGACGAACGAACCGCCGCGACCTGTTTCTGATAGGCATCGGCGTCGAAAACCGTCCCGTCCCGAGGACGCGGAAGGTCGATGTCGAACGTCGTGCGGATTCGTCCGGGGTCGTCCGCCATCACGACACAGCGGTCCCCGAGCAGTATCGCCTCCGGAACGCTGTGGGTGACGAACAGCACCGTCTTTCGCTCCCGACGCCAGAGGTCTCGAACTTCGATTCCCATCTCCTCGCGGGTGAGTTCGTCCAGTTCGCCGAACGGTTCGTCCATCAACAGCACATCCGCGCCGAGATGGAGCGCCCGCGCGATGGCCACGCGCTGTTTCATCCCGCCCGAGAGTTCCGCCGGACGACTCCCCTCGAACCCGCCGAGACCCACCGCCGAGAGCAGTTCACGCGCGTCGGCGCGTTTCGGAGCCTTCCCCGCCATCCGGCGCAGGAACACGACGTTCTCCACGGCCGTCTTCCACGGCAACAGCGTGTGTCGCTGAAAGACGACGCCGATGTTTGCCTCGCTTCGCACATCGTCCGGCGAGCGGCCGTTCAGTCGAACCCGTCCGTCCGTCGGCCGCTGAAGCCCGCCGACGGTTCGTAACAGGGTGGTTTTCCCGCAGCCCGACGGGCCGATGACGGTAACGAACTCGCCGTCGTCCACGCGCAAGTCGATGCCGTCGAGGGCTGTCACGCCGCCGAACGAAACGCCGACATCGTCGAGTTCGATCATCGTTCGACTCCCTCGCGTTCGAGCAAGCCGACCCCGTCGAGTGCGGTTGCCAGCCGATTCCACGCCTCGGTTCGTCCCCGTCCCCAGCCCCATTTACGAACCGCATCGGTGGTCCCGAACTCCGCGACGGCCGCCTCGAACGTCCGCCGTTCGCGGTCGGCGAGGGTGTCCCCTTCGACGTCGTCGTGTGCCCCGATTGCGTCCTCGACACGGGAGGGATTCCGTCGGGCGGCCGTCCATCCGGCGGTCGTCGAAGCGAGGAACGCCACCAGTTCCGGTTCGCGTTCGGAGAGGGTTCGCTCGTGCGTGACTATCGCGGGACCGGGGAGCGGGAACTGCTCTGCGACCTGGATGGACTCGACCGAAACGCCGTCCGTCCGCAGTCGGCGTGGGTCGGAGAACGACCCCGTGACGGCATCGACGGCCCCGGAAAGTAGCGCGGTCCGTTCCTCGCCGCGGAGGTCCACGATTTCCACGTCGTCCAGGACGCCCGCTTGCGAGAGGAACAGCCGACCGAGCAATCCCGTCTCGGATGTCGGCGGCATTCCGATACGGAAGCCGCGAAGCTGTTCGACGCGCTCGAACGGACCACCGAACGTCGTTTCCAGGCCGTAGATAGCCGTCATAGCGTGCTGGAACAGCAGGGCGACCGGGACGATTTCTTCGCCATCCGCCCGTGCTCGGATGATGGTCGCCGCACCGCTGACGCCGACGTCCGCCTCGTCGGAGCGGACGCTATCGAGCGCGGCCCGCGAGCCCTCGTTCGCTCCGAATCGAACCGAAAGCCCCCGTTTTCCGTACGTGCCCATCTCGTCCGCCACGAACAGCGGCGCGTGAAGCCCGTTCGGTCGCCAGTTCAGCGCGAGCGAGAGCGACGCGTTCGAGGGAGTCGGGTCCGTCGCCGAACCGAAATCGGAGGCAGTGTCCCCTTCGGGAAACGTCCTCGCTTGGCCAATCAAATCACGAGCGTGGCGTTCGTACACGGCATCAATCGTCTCCTCGACGCTTCCCATCGCCCGCCACATCGTCGGCGGTCTGCCGGGAGTTTCGTCCCGAACCGTAGTCGTCTCGATTAGCTTTCGCTCCGCCAACCGGGAAAGCGCGTTCCGAGCCGCCTTTCGGTTCAACCCGGTTCCGACCCGGACAGCGAGCAGTGACGCCGGCTCCGGCGAGAACTCGGCGTCCCGGCACAGCAGATACGCGAGTACCGTCGCCGACGGCTCCCCGAGTCCCCCCGCCAGTCGGTCGATGACTGGACGGTCCCCTTCCCCCAGTACCGGAAACTCCCGAACCCGCATTCACAGAGGATGCAATAACTGGCCGTAAAACTCTGTCCCCCGTTTCGGAACGCCCGTCGTTATCGCCTCGTCCGTTCGGCCCGTTCGACCGCTTCCGAAATCTGCTCCGAGTAGAACTCCATCTCGTGCTCCGTGAGTTCGTCCATATCGAGGAGCCCTGCGACGATGTTGGTGAGCGTCTCCACCCTGTAGAACGGTTCGTTCCGTTCGAAGGAGCCATCCAACTCCCGCAGTTCGCGGTAGCCATCGTAGAACGATTCCCTGACGTTCCAGTCGGCGTCCGGGTCGTGCATCCAGAAGCAGTTGCCGGCTTTCACGAGGGCTCGTTGGCCGTCGTTCGCGGTGGCACGGTCGAAATCGACGATTCCAGTCACCGTTTCGCCCTCGAAGAGGACGTTGTCCGGCGAGTAGTCGTTGTGGCAGAAAACGGGCCGAAACTCCTCCGGAAGGGTTTCCACGAACTGGTCGAACAGGTCGCTCACTTCCCTCCCGGCCGTTTCCAACCCCTCCTTCCCGTAGGAGTTCCGAACTGTCCTCGACGTTCTCCAGCACCCAGCCCCGCAAGCTGGCCGCCTCGAACTCCTCGACGAACGAGTTCCCGTCCTCGAATCGAATCCACCCCGCTTCGTCGAAGCGCTCGACGCCGTGTATCCTCGCCAGAATCCGCCCCGCATTTCGGGTCCGTTCCGGCGAGATGTCCTTTTCACCCGTCTCCCCCGGGAGTTTTTCGACGATGGTGTATCCCCGTTCGTCATCCATCACTCCCGTCTCCGTCAGAACTTCGGGGACGGGGATTTCGGAGCCCCACAGCATGTCATAACAGTTGAGTCCGCGACGGAGGGAATCGTCACGGCCATCGTTGTCGTCCGAGTCGAACTGCAACACGTATCGTCCAGTCTCACAACACACATCGTACGTCTCGTGGAGCAACCCCTCCTCTACTTGCACGACGCTAAAGGGGGACTCCCCCAACTCCCGTTCCACTATCGAGGCGATTTCGTCCTCCATCGAACTAACTGTTAATCGTTTTCACTGGAAATGCTTAATCATTTTAGGCCATTCCACGCCGTCCCCGTTCGAACGGTCGTCTACCACGAGACGTACCGCTGGAGGACGGCGGTCACGGTGAACAACCCTGCCCCGAGTGCGAACAAGCAGACGGCCGCCGCGAACGTTAGCGCCGGCGCGAAATCCGCCATCCCCTGTAAAACGAGGACGCCGAAACCCCGTTCGGCGACGAACCACTCCGCGATGACGGTACCGACGATTGCCGTGACGACGGAGAGTTTGATTCCGGCGAACAGCGAAGGGACGGCGTTCCGAAGTCGGACGAACAGCAGTTCCCGATGAAGCGGCGTCTCGACCGACCGAAGCAGTGCCTGCTGTTCGTCCGGCGTCGCGGCGAGTCCGGCCGCCGTTCCGACAGTGATGGGAAAGAACGTCGAGGTCCCGATCATGACGACCGCCGCCTCGAAAGAAACGCCCAACCAGACGAGCAGGAGCGGCGCAACTGCGACCTGCGGCACGACCCGAAAACCAACCAGATACGGATACAGAACCCCTCGTCCCCCCGGAACGACGCGGATACAGACGCCGAGCGCGATTCCGACACCCGCGCCCAAAAGCCACCCGGCGAGCAGCTTTGCCCCGGTCGCGTAGCCCGAATAGAGGAACAACTCCGGCGACCCGACCAGCGTTCGGAACACGGCGATGGGAGGCGGAAGAAACACCGAGGCGTTCGGGACGACGCGCGCACCGATACTCCACACGACGAGCGTTCCGGCGAGCGCGACGAACGCACCCGCGACTACCGACCCGTCCCATCCCGACCATCGTCTCCCCCGCGACGAACGCCTCGCCGAGCGAGGTGGCCCCGTCGCTCGTTCCGACACGACGCTCGGTCCGAGCAACCGTCCCGAAGAGGACGAGTGCCCCGACGCCGAGCACGCCGAGATACGCGAACAGGAGCGGGGTTTGGAGCAATCGCGCGGTTTCCAGCAGTTCGAACCCGATGCCCTTCGTCGCGGCGAGAAATTCGGCGATGAGGACCCCTTCGACGGCGAGCGGCGTGGCGATTTTCAGCCCAGTGAACAGTTCCGGCAGTGCGTGCGGGAGTCGAATCGAAACCAGCAATCGCCACGCCGGCACGTCCACGAGTCGGCCGAGGTCGAGGTGGGTTTCCGGCACCGACCGAAATCCGTCGAGCGTCGCCACTGTCATCGGGAAGAACGTCAGCAAGGCCGCGATTCCGACGCGGGTGGTCAGCGTCGCGCCAAAAGCGAGGACGAGCAGGGGCGCGAACACCACGACCGGCACGATTCGAACGGCGAGAATCGGCGGGTACAGCAAAGCGCGAAGCCGTGCGGAAAGCGCCATTATCCCGGCGAGCAGGATTCCGCCCGTTACGCCGACCAGCCATCCCAACAGGATTTCAGTCCCGGTGTAGACGACCTGCTGGTACATCGACTCGGTGTGGGTCGAGAACGCGACCCAGACCGCGCTCGGGGGCGGCAGAAGGACGACCGGCGGTGAGAGCGTCTGCACTGCGAATTGCCACGCGAGCAGGACGAGCACGACGCTGACCAGCAGGGTCGCTATCGAAGCGCCTCGACCGCTCGGAAGGCGAGATGCAACTCCCGCTTCCGGTTCGGAGTCGGCGCTCGCGTCCGATTCGTCGGCAGGGGTGTAGGCCATACCGTCACCGACCGCTCTCCACTTGGTCGGCGTACGCCTCGATATACCTGTACTCCGTGTCGAGGTAGTCGTTCGTCCACGCCGGCCGAACGTCGGTTTTCGGCACGACGCCCGTCTCGAACAGCGCCTCGCTGACCGCGTTCCACGACTTCGGTCGTTGCCAGCCCCATCGACCGTTACCGCTCGTGATGAGGTTCTTCGTCGTGTACTCGATTTTGAAGACGCCCATCTCCCGCGATTGTGCCAGACTCGGTTTGGCTTCGACCATCACGTCCATCGCCTTCTCCGGGTGGCTGGCGGCCCACGCCCACCCTTTGGCAGTCGCGCGTAGGAAGCCCCGGACGACCGCCGGATTCCGCTCGGCGAACTTCGGGCGCGAGACGACCGTTCGCCCGACGGTCGGCATGTAGTCGGCGAGTCGAATCGCGGACGCGTCGTACCCTTTCCGCTCGAGGGCGGTCGGCGAGTCGAAGATGGCGATTGCGGCGTCGGCGTTGCCCGACAGCAACATCGGCGTCTGCTGTTCGGGCGCGACGCCGAGGAACGTCACGCTGTCGAGCACCCCGGCGCGTTTCAGGACCGCTTTCGTCAACGTCGTCATCGGCGAATCCTTCGGCGCGGCGACCGTCTTCCCCTTCAGTTGTTTCGGCTCGTCGAACTTCCCGCCGAACACCTTCTCGACG
Source organism: uncultured haloarchaeon (assembly GCA_963811185.1). GTDB lineage: Archaea > Halobacteriota > Halobacteria > Halobacteriales > Haladaptataceae > Haladaptatus. Next base: position 46,500 of record CAWEQN010000003.1, on the reverse strand, counting down.
GTGTAAACGACGCCGTCGCTCCGTTGTTGGCTGGTTCCGTACGACCGAACCGGGAGACCTTTGCTTCGTGCGGTGAGCACCGACGCGGCGTCACTGAGTCCGAACGACTGGCGTCCCAACCCGACTTGCTTGGCCGCGAAAGTGCCGCCCTGTCCGGGTACGAACTCCGTCACCCTTACACCCTGCTCGTCGTAGAACCCCTTCCGTTTGGCAACGAAGTAGCCCGCCTGCGTCGCGTTCGCGTTCCAGTTCAACATGACGCCGACCGCGTTCGATTTCCCGCCCGTTCGACCGCTCTTTCCGTGTGCCATTCCCGTGAGGCCGAGACTCATCCCTATCGCCGTGGCTCGCAGTGCTCGGCGTCGCCTCACTTTTTTCTCCCCCTTCATGCGAGGAGTGACGGACGGTAGACATTCCGATAAAGGTTTCCCGCTTCCTTTTTAGTTCGCGCCGATATCGTGCTCGACCATTTCGAATCAACCGCGTTCGGTGGCTGGTTTTTCGATCGGGTGGAACGAAACGGGATTGCACGAACGCTCACCTCGTTTGCTTATAAATGAATTCGCGAATCCCTTTTTATCGCCCGAGTCGGAACTACCGTTTTCGGGATACTGTCTCAGTTTTTGGGATTGGTATTCCGTCTCGAACGTCACATATTACGCACCCCTCTCCGCGGTTTCCATCCAAGTATTAACAAATATCCCGATCGATAACTGTGGGTGGGACTACCACACCGTCCTGGCTGGGGGGAGAAAACGAAATGACCGACTACACACCGGAGATAGAAGACGAGGAACGACGGCAGTTCTTACGAGTACTGGGGTTGACCAGTGCCGCCGCCGTCGGAAGCGAACTCACGCTCGACGGGATTCGAGGGGAATTACGCGGCAACTCGGCCGACGAACTGTCCTCGATGGGGCACGCGATTCGCGGGGACGTGACCGGCGAACTCGACGCCGACCTGTTGGCGGGTGGCCTCGCGGGGCTCAGTACGCAGATGGACCGACTGCAAGAGGTTCGCGCGGCCGGAATTCCCGACCAGCACGAACGCCTGTATCGGGAACTCGTCGCGCCAGCGTGGACGATAAACGACCACCTCGAAGCTGTCGGCTTCTACGGGAGCGTCGAATCACACCTCCCGGCGTTCACCGAGGACCACATCGAGAGCGTCGCGCGCGAACTGATTCGGACGGAACTGCTGACGAACACGCTGTCTGACCTCGGCTTTAGCGAGCAGGAGAAGACCGCACTCGTGATGAACGTCGTGAACAACACCGGCCGACTCGCGCTGTGGATGCCGACGAAGGACATCCCCGAAGGGGTCGAGTTCGACGTCGAACACGTCGCACCGCTTCATCACCGCGCGGCGGAGGGGTCGCTGTTGTGGGTGGACGACATGGACACGCATCTCTGGCAGAACGAAATCCTGCTCACCGACGATATTCTCGACACGGCGATGTGGGACATCAAGACGATGCTCGGCGGGTTCCACCTGCTGGGAACCGCCGCCCACGGCGTGACCGATGGGTCGTTGACCGACAGCCAACTGACGGCGGCACTGACCACCGGGACGGCGGCGATGATAGTCGGACAGGAGGATTTGACCAACGACGCGTTCCGCATCACCGACGAGATGCGTGCGCCGCATTCGTGGGAGATTGAAGGATGACGAACATAAAGAACGACGAAGCCGTGAAAGCGGCGAACGGTCACGAACTGCTGGAAATCGATGAGGGGTACAAGCTACAGGGGACGCCGAGCCAATCGATAACCCAACAGTACGACATCGGCCAGATACCGAAAAAGCCGGTCACACAGGAGATGTTGAACAAGACGACGACCGACCAGACCAGTTGGCTGACGTACGGGGGCGGGTACGAACAACAGCGCCACTCCTCGGCGAACGTCATCACGCCTGACAACGTGAAAAACCTGGAGTTGGAGTATCTGGTCGAGACGGGAATCGCCGACAGCATGGAGGGAAGCCCCCTTATCGTGCCGGGCGACCCGCCCATCATGTACCAAACTAACGGGCCGGACCACGGGAAAGCCATCAACGCCCGGACCGGCGAAGTGCTCTGGAGTTACACGTACGCGAACCCGGACGGCCTCATCCTCTGTTGTGACACGAACAACCGCGGATTCGGGATTCTGGGTGACACCCTGTTCATGACCACGCTCGACTCGGGGGTCGTGGCGCTCGACCGCTACACTGGCGAACAGAAGTGGTACACGTCCACCGGCAAGTGGCAGGACGGCTACTCCGCGACGTGGGCACCGACGCCGTACAACGGCATGGTCATCACGGGGAGCGCGGGCGGCGAGTACGGTGTACAGGGGTTCGTCACCGCGCTCGACGCGAAGAGCGGCAAGCAGATGTGGAAGACCGAAACGCGTCCGAAGAAGGCGTGGGTCGGGGATAGTTGGAAACAGGGCTCGACGACGACGTGGATGTCACGGACCATCGACAGGAACAACGACATGATTTTCTCGCCGGTCGGCAACCCCGGCCCGGACTTCGACGGCGCGGTGCGTCCCGGCCCGAACCGCTTCAGCGTCGGGACGCTGGCGCTCGACGCCAAATCCGGCAAGCCGCAGTGGAACTATCAGGAGAGTCCGCACGACACGTGGGACTACGACTCCTCGTCGCCGAAAATCCTCATCCGGGACCAGAAGGTAGATGGAAAGAAGACGGACATCGTCGTCAGCCCCGGCAAGACGGGGTGGGTGCAGACGCTCGACGCCAAATCCGGAAAGCTCCTGAAGCGGAGCGAGCCGACGGTCCAACACCTGAACACGTTCAAACAGGTGCCACACGTCGGCGACCAAGGGATTTCGTTCGTCCCCGGCGCACAAGGGGGCAACGACTGGCAACCGCCGTCCTACAACCCGAAGACGGGGCTGGTGTACATGAAACAGCAGAACACGCCGCAGGAAATCTGGTGGCAACACCAGGAGTACAGCCCCGGCGGCGGCTACTTCGGCGGCACGTTCCACGACTGGCCGGACGTGAACGAACCGGACGGATGGAACGGCAAGACGAGCGCCGTCGTCGCGGTAAACCCGCGGACGGGCAAGCGCGTCTGGCGGGAGTGGATAGAGGACGACAGCTATCTCTGGGGCGGTTCCATGACCACCGGCGGCGGACTGACGTTCCTCGGCACGCAGAAAGGCAACTTCGTCGCCTACGACGGGAAGTCGGGCGACAGGCTGTGGCAGATGCAGTTGGGCGCGCCCATCTGTTCCTCGCCGAGCGGCTGGTACGACCCGGGAACGAACAAACAATACATCGCCGTGCAGGTCGGCGGAAGCGGGTGGCTCCGTCACGGACGCCGTGGCAGTACGGTCGCCGTCTTCGCCATGCAGGGCCAGGGGAAGTGAGTCCCGATGTGGTCCACCCAGAACAACGCGAACGACACGAGAACAATGAACGAACACCGCGACAGCACCGCGAATTCGGTTTCACGTCGAACCGTCCTCAAACGAACCGTGGCGAGCGGGACGCTCGTCGGCCTCACCGGCAACCTCGCACAGGATGGCGGGACGACGATTCGACTCGGCGGGAAGGTGTCGGGATGGCAGGGAATGTCCCCGGGTGCCATCAAGGGGCAGAAGAACCCGACGTTGAACCTGAAACTGGGGGAGAAGTACACCGTCGTCTGGAAGAACCTCGACGGGCAACCGCACGACTTCGTCATTCAGAACGACAGCGGGAAGCAGCTGGTTAAGACGAAGATAATGAACTCGCGCGGGCAGACCCAGTCGGTTAGCTTCATCGCTTCGAAGGAGATGACGAAGTACCTCTGTACGGTGCATCCCGACCACGATGGTCGGACAGGTGAGTACCGGCGGCGGTGGCGGCGGAATGATAGCGGTGGCAGTAGCGGCGACATGTCCGGCAGTTCCTCGTCCAGGTCACAGGGCGACGGAAATCGAAGAAACCCGCCAAACAGATCAAACTCGGCGGGCAGTCCACGGGGTGGCTGGGGATGGAACCCGAGTCGATAAAGGGGCAACTGAATCCGACCCTGAACCTCAAGGCGGGCCAACCCTACGAAGTCATCTGGATAAACCTCGATGGCTTCGACCACAACTTCCTCGCCATCAGCGCGGACGGCGACCCGCAGACGGCGGACTTCGGGAGTACCGTCGTCCGGTCCCCGCTGATGGCCCAACAGGGCCAGACACAGACCGTCCGATTCACGCCGAAGAAGGACACCAACGAGTACTACTGTGAAATCCACCCGGTCGAGATGCGAGGCGCTATCAGCACGGGCGGGAGCAAGCAGGGAACTAGCCAGACGAGCACGAATGGGACGACGCAGGGTAGCCCGTCGAAGACGTTCCAACTCGGGTTCAAGAACGGGAAGTGGATGGGGCAATCCTCGGGCATCAAAGGCAAGACCAACCCGACGTTGAACCTACAGCAGGGTCAGCGATACGCCATCAAGTGGACGAACACGACCTCGTACTCGCGGGCCGCGAACCGGCCGAACCTCGTGCTCACCACGAACTACCCGAACGGTCCGGCGCTGTCGCGCTCGGATTTCCTGCTGAAGAAAAACACCTCTCAGACGGTGACGTTCACCGCGTCGAAGAAGATGTCGGCGTACTTCGCGGAGAACTACTCGACGGCACACGGCAAAATCGTCGTGAAAGGCGGTGGCGGCGGTGGCGGCGGTGGCGGCGGTGGCGGTTCAGGCACGACCACCACGTCCGGGTACAGCCTGAAACGATAGCACGTCACCCTTCTTTCGAAACGTCGAGTTCAACGATGTGTGCGCCACAGGCGTCACAGGTGGACGTGAATATCGGTTTTCGACGGTTGGCAACAGGACGCGACACGGTGTTCCTCGCGGGTCAACGACGTCGCCGCAGGTCGGGCAGTCCGACAGAAACGTCCGTAAGTGCGCGAGCGTCTCCTCACGCGCCTTTGGCGGACATTCACACTCCACTCGCCCCGCCCGTCGCTCCGCGCATTCAGTTCGGCTCCTGCGGCTACGTCGGCGACGAGCGCAGCCGCCGACGGCCAGTGGACGAGGCGGTTCCCGGAGACGACGAACGCGTCCCTCGCCGATGGACGACACATTCGCCGGCATCGACGCCGAGCAGTTCCGCGATATCACGCGCTTCGATTCGTTCCGGATCGATGGATTCGATTCGCTTCTCGCCACGCGTTCCGAAATTCAGGCGTGAGACACGTCGATTCGGGCGAACTCTCGCAGGGCACGACGATATTTATCGCCGACAACTGTTCGAATTCGCCCGTCGTGCCCCTCGACTCCGATTCCTTGCCGAACAGTCGGAGCACGCCGTTCGGGAGATACCTCGCCGTCAGTTCCGGCGTTCCGGGCACGAGATAGCCGCGGAAGTAGATGAGAACGAGGAACAGCGCCAGTGCGGCCGCTCCGAGGAAAAACGAGAGGCTCGCCAACAGCAGGCTGACGAGGACTGCGATAAAGAGGTTGACTGCAGTACAGGGAAGACAGCGGTTTTCCCCGATGTACGCCGGTTGCCGTAGGGACTGCACAGCTAGTGAGTCAGCGTCTGGAACTGGTCGATTCCGGCCCGTGCGACGGTCATGTCCTCGTCCACTTGGCCGCCGCTCGATGCTATCGTGCCGACGATTTCACCGTCCCGTTCGAGCGGAAAACCGCCGCCGAAGATGACGATTCGGTCGTCGTCGACGGTTTGAAGTCCGTACAACGAACTGCCGGGCTGTGACGGTTCGGCGAGTTCGTGCGTCGGCATTTGGAGCGCGGCGGCCGTGTAGGCTTTGTCCCGCGAAATGTTCACGCTGGCGAGCCACGCATCGTCCATCCGGTGTTGTGCGACCATGTTCCCGTCCGGATTGGCGACGGTGATAACCGACGGAACGCCGATTTCGTCGGCCTTTCTTTCGGCAGCATCTATCAACTGCTTCGCCGTTTCTAACGTTATCTTCTCGGACATCGTTCCCCCACACCACTCCCTCGGCAGGGATTTGCCTAAGCATTACGGCGGGATTCCAGCGTTCCAACGTACGGCAGTTCGTCTCCCCGGATATCCTCGTCCCGGTCCGCTCTCCAAAGTGTAAACCGAACGACAACAACCCGAACGAGATTAAACTGCGACATATTTTAACATTAACACAACTAGATAAATTCTCCCCTTACACTGATCTTCTACAAATTCAATACTGTTTGTTATAATATCGTGTACCTTTTTGCCCCTCTACCGGCAATTATGTACTGTAGTCCGGTTTGGCGACGCTTCCTCTGCGGACGCGGATGAGACCTCACCGAACAGCTTGCTGCTTCTCGTTCGACATTATGAAAGGCCAATACGCATTCTGTCCGAAAAGCGGTGCACCGCTCTCAGACGACGTTCATTACGACGAGTTGGGTCGCTCCAGCCGACACGTCGTGAGTACCGACTCCCCTCCGACGATGGGAACCGAGGGAGAGATGACGAACGGCTCGCTCCGGTCGTCGAAAATCGCGCTGTTCAGCTACTTCAGGCGCTGTTACGAGCGCCGTTACGTGACGAACCGGAAGCTCTACTCCCGGAGTACCATCGCACTCGGCCGCCTCAAACGGACTGCGAGCGGCAGGGAAGAGTGGGATATGTACGTCTGGTACGCGCTGGCGGAACGGCTCGCGCGCCTCGGCTTCGACGCCGAGTGGATGAACGCGTACATCGACCCGCGCTGTCCACAGTGTGGCGGACGGCTGAAGTACGAACAGCTGGTGTGTGACGAAATCATCGGCATCTGTGGAACGAACTGCACGGACGACCGAAGCGACCGCCTCGAAGAGATTCGCGAAACGGTCGCGGACCTGTACAATCGAGCGTTCTTCGAGGAGACGGGCGAGCAACTGTCCGCGACGGACCTCGTCCAACTGTAATGGATTCATCCGTATCACCCCACAACCACCGCACTCGACACACCCACAAGTAGGTACCATGGCACAGGAAGACATGCGACTGGTCGATGTGATGGCGATGTCGAAGGAAGCACGGGAACGCACCGTCGAGTTCCTCGACCGCGAGGAACTCGATTACACCGTCTCCGACGATGCCAATGGCTCCGCCGAATCGGCGTGCATTTCACTGCCGGTTCCGGCGCGATACGTCGAACCCCTTCGCGCCGAATTCGATGATATCGGCGTCGGTGACGACGTGTACACCGTCGTCACCAAACCCGAGGCCATCGTGTCGTCCCGGTTCGACCACGTCGAAAAACAGTACGAAGCGACCGGCACCTTCGGGCACCAGCGGGTCGCCCGGAGCGAACTCCACTCGAAGGCGGCCGACCTCATCCCCGACCACGGCGTGCTCGTCATCATGACCGCCATCAGCGCCCTCGTCGCGACTGCCGGCGTCCTCCTCGATTCGGTGTCGGTGATGGTCGGTTCGATGGTCATCGCGCCCCTGCTCGGACCGTCGATGGCGACCAGCGTGGCGACGGTCATCGACGACGAGGACCTGTTCGTCACGAGCGCGCGGATGCAACTCATCGGCGCGTCCGTCTCCGTCGTCAGCGCGCTCTCGTTCGCCCTGTTCGTCAGATACACGAACATCGGGTTGGGGACCATCGACGTCGCCGAGAGTTTGAAGCTCAGCATCCACAGTTCGCCGACCCTGCTCCTCGTCACCGTCGCGCTGTGTGCCGGTGTCGCGGGCGGGGTCAGCCTCTCGACGACCGGGATGACCTCGCTGGTCGGCGTGATGATTGCGGCGGCGGTGATGCCGCCTATCGGCGTGATGGGCGTCGGCCTCGCGTGGATGCATCCGACAGTCGTCCTCGGGGCGGCGGCGGTGGTGTTGGTGAACATCCTCGCCATCAACCTCGGGGCCATCGTCACGCTCTGGTACTTCGGCTACCATCCCGGCAACTTATCCGACATCCGCCGGACGCGGAGCGTGATGCTACGGCGCATCCTCGCACTCATCGTCCTCATCGGCGGCCTCGTCGCCTTCCTCACCAAAATCTCGACCATCCAGCTATGACGAACGCAGGTAACAAATCACTGACACAGCTACTCCGGGTTTCGAGCGCGTTCCTCAAGGTGCTGTTCCGGCTTCTCGCGGTCGGCGCACGCGTGCTCGTCTCGGTGCTTCGGAGCAAGGAGAATCGGCGCCGCGTTCGGCAGTGGTTTCTGCTGGAAGCCGACCGTTGGACCGTGGTAAACATCCTCATCGGAAGCGTGTTCGTGACGACGTTCGCCCTCGGACTGACCGACGTTATCGGCGTACGTGAGAGCGGGTTCGTGACGACGATGTTCAGCACCATCATCGCGGGACTGTTCTCGTTCGTCCCGCTCGTCATCGCCATCAACCAGATTTCGGCGTCGCGCGTTCTCGGGTCGCCGGACAGACTGCGCCAGCGCATCGAGAGCGTCGAGCGCTTCCGCGGAAATCTGGAGGGGATGATTTCCGACGTTGCGGTGAGCACGACTGACCCGGCCGGCTTCCTGCAACTCACGTACCGGGCGATAAACGAGCGCTCGACGGCGCTCGAAGCGGCGTGTTCGGGATGTCCGGACGCCGCCTGTCGGCAGTCGGTGGCGGAGTATTCGTCCGCGATTACGGCCCGCACCGAAGCGGTGACCGAACACCTCGACGACGACCTCCATCTGTGGAGCGTGCTGTTGCCGGTGATGAACGACACGTACTCGAAACGGCAAAACGAGGCGCGGCGGATACAGAACGCCTACGGGGACGTGTTGCCGCCGGAAGCCGACGAGATGCTGTCGGAGCTACAGGAACTGTTGACCATCGTGGACGTGACTCGGCAGTACTTCAAATCGGTGTACCTGCAACAGGAACTCGCGCGGCTATCGCGCCAAATCGCGTACAGCGGCGGGGCGGCGTTCCTCATCTCGATGCTCGTCATCATGCTCTACGCGTCGGGGTACCCGCCGGCGGTCGGTGGATTGGTACTGCTCCTGCTCGTCACCGTCTCGTTGGCCATCGCGTTCAGCCCGTTCGCCATCCTGTTCTCGTACATCCTGCGCATCGCGACGATTCTCAAACGCACCTCCGCGCCGGGCGCGTTCACGCCGAAAGGCGAGCGCCCGCCGCAGTTCTGGAAACGATGAAGGGGAACACGACGAGGGAGAAAACGATGGAGGGGAACACGACGAGGGAGAAAACGATGGAGGGGAACACGACGAGACGGAACTTCCTCCGTGCGGCGGGCGTGGGCGTCCTCGCGCTCGGTGGCTGTGCCGAAAAGGACGGAACGGACGAGTGGATAGCCGTCGAGTCGCCCATCGACGGGGAACTGTACGACGTGGTGATGACACAGGAAGGCCCGCACGCCGTCGGTGAAGGTGGCTCCGTCGTCGCCCGTCGGAACGAACAGTGGACGGTCGCCGTCGATGACGGCCCCTCGGGTGCACAAAACAGCCTTCGTGCGGCGGCGGCGTCGGACAACGGGCGACACCTGTGGTTCGCGGGCGAGAGCGGCGTCGTCGGCGTCTACGACGTGGTGAATCGGTCGATGACGAGCCATTCGGCACCTGACGGGTTGACGAGCACGTGGGAAGCCATCTCCGTCGTCGGACTCGCCGACGCCGAATCGGTGTACTTCGCCAACGGGTCGGGTGAAGTCGTCCGGGCGGCCCACACCGACGGTCGAATCGACTGGCAAAAACCGGTGAAACCCGGCAGCGGGTCGAGCATCAGTAGCCTCCAGTTCACGGGACGGGGCTTCGGGTTCGTGACGGACACGTCGAGCAACGTGTTCCAGACCGTCGATGGCGCGAAATCGTGGCGGCGAATCGGTATCCGTCGCGGGAGTGTGAACCTCCACGACATCGCTCCGCTCCCGTCGAACCAAATCGACGTCGTCGGCGACGGCGGGTCGGTATTCGACTACAACGGATTCACGTGGACGCGCTCACGTGCGGGTGAAAACGCGATACTCGCCATCGAACGCGACCACCACCGTGGAGTCGTGACCGGCGATTCCGGCGGCGTGTTCCGCCTGACGACGCACGGTTGGAAACGCGAACGCTCGTCCACCGGTGAGACGCTCCACGGGGTGTGTCTGGGAACGACGGAACAACCGTCCGTCGCCGTCGGCGAGGACGGAACGATACTGGAGCACCATAAATCATGATTGTCTAGAAACTATATGTAAAATTAAACTGCTAGTCAAACATATTGATACTTACTGCATAAATGTTTGATTTTTAACTATTTACCATAGGTTTTTATCTATTGGGAGCGAAGTAAAACTGAACGCACTGCCCGGACGACGCACCTGTGTGCGGATGACCTCCCGGCATGACAGCTACTTCTCTGTCTTTCGGTTCACGCATACCACAATGTCATTCATCACTTCGTTACTGCACGGTATCGCGCTCGCCGCCGACATGGCGTGGGAGACGTGGTGGGCACTCGTCCTCGGGTTCACGCTCACGGGTGCCGTCGAGGAGTTCGTCACCGAACGACAGATGACGCGCTATCTCGGCGACGACGGTTGGCGGGAGGCCGGACTCGGAACGCTGTTCGGCATCGCTTCCTCCAGTTGTTCGTTCTCAGCCGCGGCGACCGCGAAGACCCTGTTCAAGAAAGGTGCATCGCCCGTCACGAGCCTCGGGGCGTTCCAGTTCGCCGCGACCGACCTCGTGGTCGAACTCGGCCTCGTGATGTGGATACTGCTCGGCTGGCAGTTCGTCGCCGCCGACTTCGTCGGTGGCCTCGTCGCAGTCGCCATCCTCGTCCTCATCTATCGCCGTGTTCCCGACGACTGGTTCGAGCGTGCCCGCGTGCACGTCCGAAAACTCGACGGCGTGACCTGCGCCGCCTGCGGCATGGACGCGCCGCCCGAGGACGAGGAGACGGTGTCGCTCGAAACCGAGGGGCGGATGAAGTACTTCTGCTGTTCGGGCTGTGAGCGCGTGTACGAGAACCGTGACCACGACGAATCCGATTCCTCGACGCTCTCCTCCCGCGAGGCGTGGAAACGCGCCGCCACGAGTAGCGTCAAGGAGTGGGACATGCTCTGGGAGGACATCGCCATCGGATACGTCATCTCCGGCCTCATCGCGGCGCTGGTCCCGAAGGCGTGGTGGGCGACGCTGTTCGGCACGGGCGAGACGGGCTTTCTCCACGTCGCATCGAACTCCTTTCTCGCCGTGCTCATCGGCGTCGTGACGTTCGTCTGTTCGGTCGGGAACATCCCGTTCGCGCTCGTTCTATGGCAGAAGGGAATCGCCTTCGGGAGCGTGCTGGCGTTCGTCTTCGCCGACCTCATCATCCCGCCGCTGGTCAACGCTTACCGTCGCTACTACGGCGACCGCATCGCGGCCGTGCTGTTCGTCTCGATGTTCGTCGCCAGCGTCGTGGCGGGAATCGTCGTCCACTACCTGTTCTCCGGACTCGGATTGGTCCCGCCACAGGGCGTCGTGAGCGGCACCGCGCCGGACGGCTACACGCTCGTCCTCAACCTGCTGTTCACGCCGGTATTCCTCACGCAGGTGTCCATCTCCTACGGACCGGAGCGGGTCAAAACGCTCCTGACTGACCTGCCGGGAATCGCCGCGCGGAAGTGGCGGACCTTTCGACGTTCCGTGAACCTCCTCACCGATGCGGGTCACATCGTCGCCGACGCGGCGAGCGACCTGCAAAGCGAGCTATGGCGGGCCGGAATCTCCCTCCGGAAGGCGGGAAAACAACTCGTTCGGGCCGTCGGTCTGTTCGGCGAGGCGATTCGCGGGTTCGTCGGGTCGTTGTCGCGTGCGGGAACCAAACTGCGTGAAGCCTACGAGAACCTTCGATGATTCGAAACCACTCCCTATCCGCCCTCGCGTTCAGCGCGCTCGTCGCGGTGGCGCTCCGCTACGTCACCGAATACCTCCGCCTGCTCGGCGCGCGGGCGTGGCTGGTCGGCCTGTTCGGAAGCGCCGCACTGGCGCTCCCGTTCGTCGTCCCGACGATTCGGCGAACCGTCCGCGACGCGGTCGATTCACGCCCCTCGCTCGTGGTCGGGTCGTTGAGCGTCGGCGGCGGCATCCTGTGGCTGTCGGCAGCCTACTTCGGCGGGTTCTCGCTCGGCGTCGTCGTCTTCGAACCGTGGGTGTGGGTGCTGGCCGGACTCCTGTTTTTGGGCCTACCGCGACCCGACACCAGCGGTCTCGTCGAATCGCTTCACGAACCGGGCGACCCGACGGAGCGGGGGTGGTCGGGTACGAAACGCCGCCTCGTCCTCATGGTCGCAGTCGGCATCGCCGTCGGTCTGTTCGCGGGTGCACCGGATTTCCTGTCGGGATATCAGGTCCTCGTCGCGTTCACGGCGACCCTCGGCGTGGTGGCGACGATTTCGAACGCTCTTCGGAACGAAACGGGGGAATTCCGACGGAGTCGGCTCCGGACGTTCTCCGACCCACCGTCTATCCCGGGCGTTCACTCCGCCCTTGGCGACGTTCCGCCGCGATTGCGGTCGGTGCTGGTCGGCGACACGTTGGTACAGTTCGCGGTCGGCATGGTCGCGTACTTCCTCGTCATCGTCGTCGTCCATCACCATCGACTGCACGCGAACCTGTTCGTCGTCCGCCTCTCCCCCGAAGCGACCTTCGGACTGCTGTTCGCCGTCGAAACGACCATCGCACTGTTTGGGACGCCCGCGGTGACGTGGCTCGCGGAAGTGACGAGCGCGAAAACCGTCGTCGTCGGCGGACTGCTCTCGGTTTCGTTGGTTCCCCTGCTGGCTATCAACGTTCCACGGTTCAGCGTGGCGCTCGTCTCCTTCTCGCTCCTCGGCGGCTATCTGGCGTGCCGTCCCGCCCGCGAACGACTCGTGGGCGAGGTTGCCCGAACACACGACCTGTTCGACACCTACCGCGTGGCGCGGCGCGGAGCCGTCGTCCCCGCACCGCTTTTCGGGGGACTGCTTTACGGCTTCAATCCCGAACTCGCGTTCGGAATCGCCTCCTGCGTTGGCCTGCTCGGCTGTTGGGAGTTCCTTCACTCGGTTCGGGGGGCCGACGCGTGAATGACGGGCGAACGAATCGGAGGGGTTCGACGGTGGCTAACGACGGTCAACCATCGGGACATCGGCGTCCTCTACATCGTCTTCGGAACCTGTTCGGGCCTGCTCGGCGGGTTGGATGCGATGATGCTCCGGACGGACGCGTTATCGCCGCGCCCCGGAATCTGGAAGACGGGCACCTACGACTCGCTGTTCACGACCCACGGCCTGACGATGCTGTTCCTGTTCGCCGGCCCGGTCATCTTCGGCGTGGCGAACTACTTCGTCCCGATTCTGGTCGGTGCGGACGACATGGCGTTTCCCTGCATCAACGCCGTCGCGTTTTGGGTGCTTCCCCCCGCCGCGCTGTTGATGCGGGCGGGTATCATCACCGACATGCTCGGCGTCTTCGACGCCAGTCCCCTCGCCACCGGATGGACGCTGTATCCGCCGCTCACGACGGCGATGCCCAATCCGGACATCGACCTCGTCCTTCTCGGCCTTCACCTCTCGGGACTCGGCACCGTCATGGCCGGAATCAACGTCGTCGTGACCATCATCGTCTCGCGGGAGGTGTCGTGGGGCGAACTGGACATCTTCTCGTGGACGATGCTGGTGACGGGTGGCCTCGTGACCTTCGCGTTTCCGGTGCTCGGGAGCGCCCTCATCATGCTCCTGTGCGACCGCAACTTCGGGACGACGTTCTTCACGACGCCCGGCGGCGGCCCACTGCTCTGGCAGAACCTCTTCTGGTTCTTCGGCCATCCCGAGGTGTACATCCTCGTCCTTCCGCCGATGGGCCTGTTGAGCTACGTTCTGCCGCGATTCGCGGGCCGGAAACTGTTCGGCTTCCGGTCGGTGGTGTACTCGACGCTGGCCATCGGCGTCCTCTCGTTCGGCGTTTGGGCACACCACATGTTCACGACCGGAATGGACCCGCGACTGCAGGCCAGTTTCATGGCCATGACGCTCGCCATCGCCGTTCCGAGCGCCGTCAAGACGTTCAACTGGATGGCGACCCTGTGGAACGGAAACCTCCGCCTCGACGCGCCGATGCTGTTCTGTCTCGGTGCCATCGCCGACTTCGTCATCGGTGGTGTCACCGGCGTGTTCCTCGCGGCGATTCCCGTCGATACGGTACTGCACGGCACCTACTACGTCGTCGGCCACTTCCACTTCATGCTCGTCGGAATGAGCGTCTTCGCGCTCTTTGCGGCCTGTTACTACTGGTTCCCGCTGCTAACCGGCCGGCGCTATGACCCCTACCTCGCAAAGCTCCATTTCTGGCTCTCGGCGGTGGGTGTCACAGCCACGTTCACCGTCCTCCTCGTGGTCGGGATGGACGGCCTGCCGCGTCGGATGGCGACTTACCCGCCGCGATTCGCGCCGTTCCAGATAACCGCGACCGTCTGTGCGTACGTCCTCGGGGTCGGCCAACTCGTTTGGCTCTGGAACATGGTCCGCTCCCTGTTGTGGGGCGAACCGGCCTCCAACGACCCGTGGAACTGCCGCGACCTGAACTTTCCCTCGCCCGAGTGGGAGTGGTTCGCGGAGCATCGCCGCTGACCGAAATTTCAAAAACCATGACTGTGTACGAAACCTCGATACCCGGCGTCGGCCGGAAGTACGAACTCGACTGTGGAACGGACCACCTCGTCGTCCTCCTCCGTCACGACGGCGAGCGCGAACTGTACCGGCGAATCGGCGACGACCACGAGAAACTGCTCGACCTGCCCGGCGAGGACGCGCGGAAACTGGCGACGATACTCGCGGGCGGCTACTTCCAACCCGTCGAACCCGACAGCGTGGACCTGCCGCTCGGGGACGCCATCATCGAGTGGGTGGACGTGACGGCCGAGTCGCCCATCGCCGACTCCACGCTCGCCGCAGCGGGCATCTGGGACGAGACGGGTGCGACCGTCGTGGCCGTCCAGCGCGGGAGCGACACGCACCCGTCCCCGAACCCGGAGTTCGAAGTCCGCGCTGACGACGCCTTGGTCGTCATCGGCACCCGCGACGAACTGGCGACGCTCGCGGAGCTCGCCGAGCGATGACGCCGTTCGCGGAAATCGGCATCATGCTCGCTGTCGTGGCGGTTGCGGGGGCAGTCGCGGCCCGGACGGGTCAGTCGGTCATCCCGGCCTACATCCTCGCGGGCATCGTCGTCGGCCCGAGCGTTCCGACCCACGTCGCCGGAATCACCGTTGCCGTGGTGTCGAAGACCGAATTCGTTCGCGTGTTCGCGGACCTCGGCGTCGTCCTCCTGCTGTTCTTTCTGGGCCTGCACGTCGATATCGAATGTCTCCTGGACGACTGGGACCGTGTCGTCGGGGCGGGCGTCGTGGACTTCGCGCTCAACTACGCCGCCGGTCTCGCGCTGGGATCCCTGTTCGGTCTCTCGCTCGTCCAAACGCTCGTGGTCGCCGGCATCGTCTACATCTCGTCCAGCGCCATCGTCACCGAGGCGTTGCTGAACAGCGGCTGGATTGCGGGCCGCGAGAGCACCCCGATTCTCGGGGTGCTCGTCTTCGAGGACGTGGTAATCGCGGTGTACATGGCACTGCTCTCGTCGCTCGTTCTCGGCGGGGGGTCGCCCGCCGAAGCCGTTCTCACGCTCGGGAAGGGGTTCGGCTTCCTCGGCGTCGTCGCCGCGACCGGGTGGGTGGGTACCGAACCGCTGGAGCGGCTGTTCGCCTCGCGCTCGGACGAACTGTTCGCGCTCCGCCTGCTCGGGGTCGCGGCACTCGTCGCGGCGACGGCCGCGACGTTCGGGCTCAGCAAGGGAATCGCGGCGTTCTTCGTCGGCGCGGCGCTCGGCGGGACGGACCACGAGGAGCGCATCGAGCGGACCCTCGAACCCGCCCGTGACCTCTTTTCGGCCGTCTTCTTCTTCGCCATCGGACTCGCCACGAGGGCGTCCGTGGTGGCGACCATCCTCCCCCTGTTGGCCGTCGCGCTGGTCGTCACCATCGCGAGCAAACTCCTGACCGGTATCGTGGGCGGCCACATCTACGGACTCGACCGCCGCCGCTCGCTCCGCGTCGGCGTCGGCCTCATCCCCCGCGGCGAGTTCTCGCTCGTCATCGCGACGCTCGCGGCGAACGCGAGCGTTGCCACGGGACGGGTCCCCGAGTTCGCCGTCGGCTACGTGCTGGCGACGAGCATCCTCGGGACGCTGTTCGTGCGCCACGAACCGCGTCTCGTTCGACTGCTGTCCCGATTCAGCCACGTCCGGTAAGCAGGCCGGATGCGGGTTCGACTCCCGCACGTGGCCCTTGGCGGCTCTGCCGCCAGTGAAATCCTATGGAGGCCAGCGGAACTCACCCCAACCCCGGCGTACAGATTTGCCCCCAACCCCTCGCGGGTATGACGGGGTTCAAACGAGACCTCCTGTTGACGGTGGCCCGCCTGTCGGGAACCAATCCCTACGGGAAGGTCATCAAACAGGAACTCGAAGACCATTACGGCGAACCCATCAACCACGGTCGACTCTACCAGAATTTGGAGGAACTGGTTCAAGCCGACCTCGTCGAAAAACTCCCGCTCGACGGGCGGACGAACGCCTATCGACTCACCGACCGCGCCGAATCACAACTGCGCGCTCACCGCCAGTGGGAAGACGAGTGCTTGCACGCCGTGACGGAGACTCCCGCCGAATCATGAGCAAAGCAGTCGCACTCGCCATCCTGCAGTTGCTCGCGCTCGCAATTCCGCCGATTGCCGTGCTCATCAAGATGCTTCGGCAGTCGGAGAACCTGTCGTGGCGCTACCGAAAGTGGAGTTTCGGACTGGCGCTGTCGAGTATCACGTTGTTCCTCGCGTCCGGAATCGCCGTGCTGGCGTACCTCTCGATGAGCTTTTCGTTGTCACCGCTACTGAAAATCGCGCTGGTGTTCACCGTGCTCGGACTCGTGCCGTTCGCGCTGTTCACCGGCGTCCTGTACAAAGAACACAAACTGACCTTCGGTCCATGACTCACGACACACCGTCCGATGCCATCGACCGAACCGCGACCGCAGAACAGTCAGACCGACCGACTGCCAATGCAGAACCCATGTCCGACACAGACCACACCACGACCGCCGCAGAATCGACTTCCAACGCCGACGACGCCGAACCTGACCCTCGAACTGCGACCGATTTCGGCGACACCTTGAGCGACTACCACGATTCGGTTCGGGACGTGTTTTCGGAAGCACACGAGAAACTCGACGACGTGCTCTCGGAAATCGAGGACGAACTGTCGGGGGACGACGATGCGTAGAGGGGCGGTGGGTGGTCCGAAATCGACCGCGGACACGGACCCCTACACCGAGAAAATCGCTCGGGACAACTACGACGAGGGGACGCTGGTCCGAAAGCGAGTAGGACCGAGATGTGGCGTCTGGGTCGGCCACTACGCGAACGACGCGACGAGCGACGTACTGGAGATTCGGAACGTGTGGGCGAACGAACGCCGAACTCACGTCACGATTCCGGCGGACGTGGTGACGGACCTGGTCGCCGCGCTCGAAGCCCGAACCTGACCGAACGTGTAGCGCTACGACCACACGAAACGACCACGAACCGACGATTTTGGAGATCAGAATGCAACTCCTCGACACGATACGAAGCCTGCTCAGCGACCTGCAACGTGATTCGAACGACGGTCACTCCTCGGCCCCGGCCGCCGCGTCGAACCCTGCGACGGGCTCGAAGCCGTCCGAAGAAGGGACGACGCGAAGCTCCGAGTGGCACGCGGTGGAGTCACCGACGGACAAGGCGCTTATCGGCGTCACCACGACGACGGAGGGTCCGTTCGCCGTCGGAACCGGCGGGAACGTCCTCACGAAGCGCGACGGCGAGTGGCGCTTTGCGATACGGGACGGCCCGGCGACGCGCGAAAACACCCTCACCTGCATCGATGTCACCGACGACGGCGCGCGAGTCTGGTTCGCGGGGTCGTCGGGTGCGCTCGGTTGTTACGACGTAAAAGAAGGCAAGAAGTACGATTACAGCGCGCCGAAGGAGAAGACGAGTACGTGGGAAGCCATCGCCGTTTCCGGCGAGGCGGGAAGCGAACTGATTCCGCGTCGCGAACGGTTCCGGCGAAGTGCTCCCCGCAACGGTCGGCGAGGACGGCTGTCCGTCGTGGGGCGAGGTCGTCAAGCCCGGAAGTGGCTCGACGATTCCCACGCTCGATTTCGGCGACGGAACGGCCTATGCCATCGATACGAGCGGAAACGTCTTCGCAGAAGGAAGTGTCGAAAACGACGATGATGACGGCGACGACGATGGGAACAACGACGGTGCCGACAACGGTTGGACGGACATCGGCGTGAAGAACGCGCAGGTCAACTTCTTCGACGTGCTCGCCGACGAGAACCGACTGCTCGTCACGGGCGGTGGCGGCCGCGTCTATCGCTACGACCGCCCCTGCGGTAACTGGACGCCAGTCGAAGTCGGGAAGGGTGCGGTTCACGGCATCGCCGAACGCGAATCGAAACTCGTCGTCGTCGGCGCGAGCGGCCGCGTCTACGAACGACTGTCCGGCGAAGGCTGGACGCGGACGGCGACACCCTCCGAAGACGATTTGCGGGACGTAACGCTCGGCGACGTGGATGTCGCCGTAGGCGCTGGCGGAACCATCCTCGAACGATGAGTGGGACACACACCCACGAGCGGACGACGAGTCGGACACGGACCCGCGAACTGTATTGGTACGTCCTCGTGGCGTACCTCCTCGCGGTCGGATTCGGCATCGCTGGCGTGCTCGCCATCGTCGGCATGACGAACAAGCTAACCATCATCAGCGTCGGCGTCATCGCCATCCTCGTCGTGCTGTGCGCGCTGAGCCTGACAACGTTCCCCGCACTGTATCGGGATGCGACCTTCCTACGAAACGCGGGGAAGTGGGAGCCGACGTGGTGGCTGTACGCCGTCGGCGGCGGCGTGACGCCAGTTCTGAGTTACTTCACGGGCGGCGCGCTGTTCGACCCGCGAATCAACCTCTTTCTCTCGGTTCTCTCGTGGCTCGGGAGCGTCACTTCGATGTGTGCCGTCTACCTCTACCGTCGGCACAACGCCGTCGGCGTGCCGTAATCGGCGACGAACGAAACACATCGCCGATGAGTGATGACTGACCCTCCACGAACGAAGACCATTGTCGTCGACTCGATTTGCACAATCCGGGCTCTCGGTGCTTTCAGACAGGAAAAATCGGAACGAATTCGAGCGAAACGAGGTACCATACAATGTCGAAAGCAGACCAACTCAGTACGGACGTATCGACTCACACGCAACACCAACACCGATGGAACCCCAGCAGTGGAAACACGTCGTCACGGCTCGTCACCTGCCGCAACGAGCTGTGTGACAACGAATATGTCGACCGGGAGTTCGCCCGTATCCTCGGCGACGAGAATGCGAACGTCTACGCCTGCCCCGAGTGCACCTCGTGGACGGCCCTGCGCCACGGCGCGGCCGCGAAGCCGAACTTCGAGGGTCGCGTCCGCCACGAGTGGCCCGAACAGGGAGCGATCAGATGAGCATCGACACGAAATCAGTGACCGTCAGCCGACTCGAAGGGTCACTCGACCGCACGACCGCCGTCGTCGTCTCGATGGTCGTCCTCGACGTGCTCTGGTGGGCGCTGGTCTACACCGGCCGCGTCCCCATGCCGGGGATGATGTGGTTGATGAAATCGGAGGTTCCGATGGCCGCACCCGGCGCGATGGAGTCGGCCGTCTTCCACGTCGGAACGCTCGGCGCGACCCTCGGCTACGTCGTCATGTGGGGCGTGATGATGTGGGCGATGATGTTCCCGCCGATGACCCGGTTCACACGCGATTACGCCGACGCCCTCGACGGTTCCGTGGGAACGGTCACAGCGACGGTCGCCGCGTTCCTCACGGCTTACAACGTCGTCTGGGCGCTGTCGGCGGCCGTCCCGCTCGGCTTTCAGGTGGTCCTGCCGGGCGGCATCTACGGGTTCACGCGGACACACACCACGCTCGTCATCGGGAGCGTGCTCGTGCTGACTGGTTGCTATCAGCTGACCGAGTTCAAACGCTCGCGGCTTCGCACCTGCTGTGCTCGCGTCGCCTCCCGCGAGGCGAACGTCGCCCACGGGTTCGGAACGGGGCTGAAACACGGGATGAGTTGCATCCTCGTCTGTTTCGGCCCGTTCTTCCTCCTGATGCCCTTCTTCGGGGAGATGAACTACTTCTGGATGGTCGCGCTGACGACGGTCGTGACGGTCGAACGACTGCCGGCGTCGTGGGGCAAGGAGTTCTCGACGGCGACGGGAATCATCGCGCTCGTGGTCGGATTCGTCGTTCTGCTCCTCCATCCGTCGCTTCCGGTCGCCTTCTCGGTGTAGACGGCCCGCTCCACCGTCACATCGTGCGAAGCGATTCGGCGACCGAATCCATCGCCTCGTCGGCCGTCGTCACGTCGTCGGTGAGGCTCAAGAATCCGTGTGTCATTCCGGGGTAGTGGTCGTGTTCGACCTCGACCCCGGCGTCGTCGAGTCGCTCGGCGTAGGCGATACCCTCGTCCCGAAGCGGGTCGTGGCCGCAGGTCACGACCGTCGCCGGTGGCAAGTTCGAAAGGTCCTCGGCTCTCAGCGGCGATGCGAACGGGTTCCTGCCATCGACCGGACTGCGGAGGTAATGGTTCCAGAACCACTCCATGTCCGCGCGGGTCAACAGCGGTCCGTCCCTGTTTTCGTCGTAGGAGACGGTGTCGAAGGCGTGGTTCGTGATGGGATACAGGAGACTTTGATGCGAGAGCGTCGGCCCGTCGAACTCGCGGGCGTGAAGCGCGACGACGGCCGCGAGGTTGCCGCCCGCGCTCGTGCCCGCGACACCGAGGCGGGTCGGGTCGCCGCCGAACGTCGCCGCGTGTTCCGCGACCCAGTCGAGCGCGGCGACGGCGTCGTCCACCCCCGCCGGAAACGGATGCTCGGGCGCGAGTCGATAATCCACGGAAACGACGACGCAGTTCGCCCGGTTCGCCAACTCCCGGCAGACGCCGTCGATGGAGTTCAGCGTTCCGAGCGTCCATCCGCCGCCGTGGTAGAACACGACGACCGGCGCGTCCTCCACGTCCGGTCGATACACCCGTAGCGGAATTTCCCCCCGCGGTCCGGGAATCGCGAGGTTTCGTACGAACTCGACGGGCGAACGGTCGTCCGCGGTGAACACCTCGTCCTCGACGCGACGCGCGCTTTCGACGGACAGCGCGTGCCACGGCGGGACGCCGGTCGCTTCGATTCGGTCAACTGCCGTACTCATCTCGTCGTCCATACCGAACTACTACTAGGCATCGGAGTTATACTTTCAGCCTTCGATAGGGGAACCATGTCACTCGAAGTGCGAACCCAGGACGCCACGACGGATAGCCTCCGTCGGCTTCGACACGCATACGGGATGTTTCCAGTCCGCGACGAGCGGGTCGAGAACGACGCCGATTACTTCGAAGACGGACGGAGGAAGGCCGAAGACGGCTGGCTCGGCTCCGCCGGTGTTTGGGTTTCCGACGCGAACGACCGAGTCGTACTGATTCGCCATCCGGAAGCGCCCGACGCGTGGGGCGTCCCCGGTGGCGGCCTCGAACCCGACGAAACGCTTTCCGAGACGGCCCACCGCGAGGTGCGCGAGGAGACGGGCCTTCGGTGTCGCCTGACGGACGTGCTCGGTGTCCGACGGAAGGAAATCTCCGCCGAAACGGAGTCGGACGACCGGATTTTCGCGCTGACGGTCCTCTTTTCCGGTGTCTGTGTCGGCGGTGAGTTGGAAGCCGGTGACGACGTGCTCGACGCTCAATGGTTCGATTCGCGGCCGGAGAACGTGCTCGATTTCATCGAACCGCAAGTCCAGCGTTGGTGGTGGTAGCCGAAGAACGACGAACCGACCGCGGAACGTACAGTCAAGTGGCCGCCGTCGAAACGTGTGGTATGGACTCGGGTGCGGACGACGCCAAACGACGTGACGATGCCGACCCGCTCTCCCACGTTCGGGAGCGGTTCGTGGTGCCGGACGGAGAACTGTACATGGACGGCAACTCGCTCGGCGTGTTTTCGGAGGACGCCGAGCAAGCACTGACGGATGCCGTCGAAGAGTGGCGGGAACTGGGCATTCGCGGGTGGACGGATGCGGACCCTGATTGGTTTCATTACGGCGAGTGCCTGGGTGACCGACTCGCGCCGCTCGTCGGCGCGGACGAAACCGAAGTCGTCGTCGGTAACTCCACGACGGTCAACATTCACGCGCTGTTTTCGACCTTTTACGACGGCGGGGAGGTTATCGTCAACGAACTCGATTTCCCGACCGACCACTACGCCATTCGGGCACAGATGGCGAATATGGGCCACGACCCGGACGAACACCTCGTGGTGGTCGAAAGCCGGGACGGGCGCACCATCGAGGAAGAGGACGTTATCGACGCGCTCTCGGACGAAACGGCGATTCTGTTCATGCCGTCGGTGCTCTATCGGAGCGGCCAGTTGTTCGACATCGAGCGACTGACCGCGGCTGCACACGACCACGGCGCGCTCGCGGGGTTCGACCTCGCCCATTCGGTCGGCTCCGTGCCACACCGGCTTTCGAACTGGGGCGTGGATTTCGCCGTCTGGTGTAGCTACAAGTACCTGAACGCCGGGCCGGGCGCAGTTGCCGGCCTGTACGTCAACGAGCGCCATTTCGGAACCGAACCCGGATTGGCCGGTTGGTGGGGCCACGACAAGGAAACGCAGTTCGAGATGAAGACGACGTTTACGCCAGCCGAGAGCGCCGGTGCGTGGCAAATCGGGACGATACCCGTCTTCAGCGCCGCGCCGCTCTGGGGGTCGCTCGAACCGTTCGAGACGGTCGGCATCGACGCGGTGCGAGAGAAGTCGCTGTCGCTCACCGACTATCTCATCGAACTGGTGGACGACCTGCCGGAGTACGACGTTGGAACGCCGCGCGACCCGAACCGTCGGGGCGGCCACGTCGCCGTCGAACACGAGGAAGCGTACCGAATCGGGGAGGCGCTGAAGGAACGCGGCGTCGTCGTGGACTTTCGCCCGCCAAACGTGATTCGGGTGTGTCCGGCACCGCTATACGTCGGTTTTCACGACGTGTGGCGGGTGAGAGACCATCTCCGCGAAATCGTCGAGACACGGGAGTACGAGTCGTTCGACCGACGCAGTGGTGGGGTCACGTAGCCACAGCACGTATTACGGTTGCTGGCAATCGTTTCTGTATGAGTACGATAGCGGAAATCGAACTCCCGGCGAAGGAGTTCGCGCTCAGAACTGCCCTGGAGCGTGTTCCGGACGCCGAATTCGACGTGGTTCGCGTGGCGGCACATGACAACGACCACGTCATGCCCTACCTCTGGGTGTCGGCGGACGATTTGGACGCGCTGGATTCTGCACTCCAAGAAGACAAGAGCATCGATGAACTGGTCCTCATCGAAGACCTCGGCGACGAGCGATTGTACCGGATGCACTGGGTGGACCAGATTCACGTCGTCATCCACATCCTCGTCGAACAGCAAGCGACCATCCTGAACTTACACGGCAAGGAGGACCGCTGGCGGCTTCGAATCCTGTTTCCCGACCGGGATTCCCTGTCGGCGACGTACGAGTTCTGTCAGGAAACGGGCCTCTCGCTCGACGTGCGAAACATCTACGAGATAAGCGATACGCGCCACGGTCTGTACGGATTGACCGAGGAACAACACGAGACGCTGATGATGGCGCTCGAAGCGGGCTACTACGACGTCCCCCGAGATTCGACGGCCGACGACCTCGCGAGCAACCTCAGCATCTCCCACCAGGCGGTGTCAGAACGGCTTCGCCGTGGTCATCGGAGTCTCGTGAAAAACGCGCTCGCAGTTTCGCCGAACGACGGTCGGGAGTAACTACGCGTCGTTCATCCGGCAGGCGGTTTCCTCGCCACACACCGTACAGACGCTGACGCGGTACGGTTCACGTGAAAACGAACTGTGTTCGGCCTGCTCGTTTTCGGTTCGGATTTCGATACTGACGTCGTGGGGCGTCTCCGTCGCGCAGGTCTTACACCCCTCTACCCGGTCCCCATCCCGCTGTGGTCGGGCTTTCACTGGGCTCGCTCCTCGACGCTTTTCCGGAAAGCGAGGCAGTCGAGCCAGAAGTCCGTGGTTTCCGTCGTCGCTCGGCTCTCGTGCTGTGGTGTACCGTACAGTTGCTCGGGGTCAGCATCGGCATCGACCTCGTGCTGTGGGTCACCGTACAAGCGACGTTCGACATCCGGCCTTGCCCGGCGTCTCGCCCACCGATATCGTACTCATGCTTTCACCTCTACTACAACAGAGCGTCTCCCGTATGAGGTGACTCTTGCCTGCGCCAGCAAGCGGGTAAAATGGGGTTGGTTACGACGACCGAAATCAGTTCCCGCCGAAGACGGAACCGAGTTGATTCCGCCATTCGTTGAGCTCGTTGAGCTCGCTTTCGATGGTTTCGACGTCCGCCCGAAGCGTCTCGATTTTCTCGTCCATTCGTGTTCCCGCCGCCGAAACCGAGTCGGAGAGTTCGGATACATCGTCCGAAACCGACTCGATTTCGTCTTCGAGCGAGCCGATGGTTTCGAAATCGTCGCGAAGGTCCTCGATTTCGTCGTCCAAGGCGGACGATTCCTGCGTGTTCGTCGCGACGAGGTCCTCCAAATCGTTCAGTTGCGATTCGAGTCCGTCGAGGTTCGAACCGAGTTCACCCAGCTCGTCGACGTCCGATTCGAGGTCCTCGAGGTCCGACTGGAGGCTGGTTTCGAAATCGTCGAGGTTCGTTTCGAGGTCGGCGACGCGGGCGCGAGCCTGTGCGCCTTCGTCCTTCGCGCTCTCGATGTCCGTGCCCATCCGACCGAGTTCGTCGCGCACCGATTCGACTTCGTTCTCGAAGTCCTCGATGAGGGTTTTCGCCGTCCCGTTGTCGTCGATGAACTCCTCCAGTGCTTCGGTGTAGGCCGCGAGGTCGTCCACGCGCGATTGCAGGTGGCGAATGCGGACGTTCGCGCTCTCCGGCGTATCCAAATCGAGCTCCTGTTGGATGAGCGAGAGGTCGTCGGAGTTCACCTCGCCGGCACGAATCTCGTCGGCGAGCGCGGCGGCGACGCTTCCGGGACGCGGCGGCGATGCCGGTCGGTCTTCAGTGCTCTCCACGGGTGCTTCGAGGATATCGTCGTCCGAATCCGACTCCTCGGCCGCGACCGCATCCGCGAACAGTGGGTCGGTCTCCTCGGCGTCGTACTCGTCCGATTCGTCGCTCTCCCCATCGTCGAAAACTTCAGCATCGTCCGCGTCGATATCGCTTCTCCGTCTCGGCGCTCGTATCGGACGGCTCGCCGAGCGAATCAGATTCGGCGTCAGCGAGCGGGTCCGTTTCGGCCTCGGCGAGCGGGTCGACAGGTGACCGGTTCCGTCCGCCTCGTCGTCCAGCCCCGGCAGTCCTCCCTCACCCGTGATAACGTCGCGAACGACCTGACTGCTGTCCTCGGAGACGATGTCCGTGATGGTGTGTTCTTCCATCCGCTCCTCGTCGGCTTCGGCGTCGTCGCACCGTTGGCGACTGGCGTTACTTCTTCGAGTTCCGGTTCGATGAGGAACTTCTCGGCGTCCGACCAGTCCGAAAGCCGAATGCCGTACACCGTCGTCAACGACTCGTTCGGTTCGAGCGTCCGCTCGAACTGAACGCGGTGGTCCTTGTAGGCCGTCCAGTTTTCGTTCTCGTACTCGGGGTGGAACCCGACGTTGTCCATCGGGAACTCGTCCGGAATTCTATCCGTGATGCGGACGGTTACCGCGTCGTCGTGGTTCGACTGGAGTTCGAACCGAATCGCCGGGACGGCAAATTCCTCGCCGTCAAACGATTTTTCGATTGTGACACCGCTCTCTGACCGCGAGAGCACTTCGTTCCCGCTACTGAAATCGCTCATACTGTGCACATCCAAGAAGGGATATATAAATCATGCGCCGATAGAATTATCGAATTTCTATCAGTAAGCGATACGTTAATAAAATTAGACAATTAACTAACTTTCCAGAAGCGTATCGTACGGATTTCTGGGCGTTGTCTGCGCCAGCAAAGCTACCCTTTCTGTACAACTGTTCAATCTCGGTAATCGAGTTCGGAGCCGAACGGTAATTGAATCGGAATCCGACACATCGAGTCCCTGCTCCGTTACTCCCGTGTCGATACCCCGTTCGGCGAACCGTTTCCGTATCGTTTCGAGTTCGCTTTCGGTCGGGAACCACCAGTTCGAACCACGCCAAGCCGCGTCCTTCGGCCGGTTCCGTCCGGCCGTTCCACGTGTTCACACCGATATGATGGTGGTAATCGTCGGCGGCGAGAAAGAGCGCGGACGGGCCGAACTCCTGTCGAACCTGCAACCCCATCGTCCTTGCGTAAAACTCGCGCGCAGCAGGAATCGAGGACACTTCGAGATGGACGTGGCCGATGACCGTCCCCGGTGGGACCGTTTCGGTCGCGTCCGGGTCGACCGTTCCCGTCGACTCCTCCCGGAGTTCGTCGACATCGAGCGGAAGCGTCTCCATCTCCACGCGCCCGTCCTCGTCGGACGGCCACCCTTCTCGGGGCGTATCACGGTATATCTCGATACCGTTCCCCTCCGGGTCGGTGAGATAGAGTGCCTCGCTCACACGATGGTCGGACGCGCCGTCCAACTCCCAATCGTCCTCGATACGCACGAGTGCGTCGGCCAACGCACTCCTCGACGGGAGGAGAAACGCAGTGTGAAACAGTCCCGTTTCGGTTCGGGTTCGTTTCGGCGCCTCGGGGTCGCCGACCAGTTCGAGCAGTGAAACTCCACCCGCGCCGAGAACGACCCGTTCGTCGCTCTCCCGCTGGCGTTCGAGACCGACTACTGTTTCGTAAAATCGACTCGTCCGGTCGAGGTCGGCGACGCGTAGGGCGACACGACCGACCCTCGTTTGGGAGAGATTTTGAAAGCCATTCCCGTCATCGTGTCTGAACAGTCGTGCGAGAAAGCCGTCTCTCTTCCGCGACGAACGGATTACTCGTCGTCCTCGTCGTCCGATAACCCGTGGCTCGTCGTGTTATCGCTCTCCTCGTCCATCCCTTCGTCGCCGTGGTCGCCGGACGGTTCGTCGGAGATGTCTTCGACTTCGATGCTCACGGGTTCCGTTTCGGACACCTCGTCGTTCAGATGGTCGTCGAGGTTGAACACCGTGTTGAGTTCCTGTTGAACCTGGTCGACGATGCCGCCGACGAGTTCGCTCGGAGCGATAGCCGTGTACTCGTAGGGGTTGTTTCCCGCCCCCGAACTCTCGCGCTTCTCGCGGGCGACGTTTTCCTCCTCGTGGAGTTCCGCGAGCGATTCGCGAACCGTGCTCGGGTACAGTCCCGTTCCTTCGGCGATTTCCTCGCTCGTGCTCCCCGGATTCTGGCGGAGGTAGACGTAAATCCGAGCGCGGGTTTCCGTGTCGAGCACCCACGAGAGCAGGTCCACGATTCCTTGGTCGAACCCTTCGACCGCTCGGTCCGCCTCCTCGTTCAGGCGCTTGCGTCCACGTGATAGCGGCTTTTCCCCGTCCATCCCGTCTTCGTTCATCTCGTCGACACCGCTCGTATCGACGGGAATCTCGTCGCCAGTATCCTCGATCTCGTTTCGTTCGTTGTCAGCGTCGTCCCCAGACATGTCGTTCCCAGAAGGACAAAAGTCAGTCGCGGGTAAAAAACTTGCTTACAGCAGAAGCGACTCGCACAGGGCCTCGAAGCCGCCCTCGTCGTGGAGTCGGCGCTGGCATTCCGCGCCGCTTTCGCCGTCGAAGATGTCGCCGATTCCGGAGACGCCGAGTCGGTCACACTCCCGCTCGACCACTTCACCGAGGGAAATCTCGCCGTCACACTCGCGGTTGATGAACGACGCGTCGTGACCGTAGCGGACTGCGCGCCACTTGTTCTCGTCCAGCAGTTCGCGGCGGTGTCGATAGCCGGACTCGCCGTCCTCGTAGCGTTCCACGAGGTCCGTGACGAGCGCGTGGGTGTACTCCACGAACGCGAGCACGCGCTCCGGGTCGGCCTGCCCGTCCGGGGCTCGCACTTCGACCGTACCGTGGCCGGAGTGCGGGCGAACGTCGTACCAGAGTTCTCCGCGGTCGTTTATCGACCCGGTTTCCACCATCGTTCGCTCGAACTCCGAGAACGCCTCGTAATCCTCGAAATCTGTCGGCATGCCGGTGTTCGGCAGTCCCTCGAATATCTTCGCCCGTGCCGACTGCAGGCCCGTATCGTAGCCGTTCCAGTACGGCGAATTGGCCGACAGCGCAAGCATGATGGGGAGATACCAACGGATCTCGTTCGCCACCCAGACGGCGGCGTCCGCGTCGTCCACCCCGACGTGGACGTGCATGCCCGCCGTGGTGTTGCGGTGTTGCGGGTACTGAATTCGGTCGAGCTGTGCTCGATATCGAGGCTTTTCCGCATGGTCCAGTTCGCGCCACTTCGCGCCGGGATGGAGTCCCGCCGCCGCGATACCGTAGCCGTGTGCTCCCGCGTGTTCGACGAGCGCCTCTCGAACCGCGCGCACATCATCCTCCACGTCGGACGGCGTCGTCTTCGGCGTCTGTGTCTCGATGACGCATTTGAACAGTTCGTGGTCCAATCGTCCTTCCAGTATCCCCGGCGGGTCGGTTTCGTAGACGAGTTCGTCTGTACCCGTGATTGGAACGCCTCGGTCGTCGACGACATAAAATTCCTCTTCGACGCCGAGCGTACCCATGTCGGTGAAATTCTCGGCCGAACCCAAATCCATTTTTCGAGAGTTAGCCACCACACACGTAAATACTTCCGGAGACGGTCAGACCTTCCGGGGAACTGCGACGACGCCGAGGTGGTCCACGTGGAACGGTTCGAGCCGCCGGGTTTCGAGGATTTCGTACCGTTCTCGGAGGGTTTCGAGCTCCCCCTCGAACACCGTTTCGGGGTCGCTCGCCACGTCCTCGCTTCGCGCTTTGACGGCCAGCAGGAGTCGGCCGTCCTCCCGAAGGAACCGCGCGTTCTCGCAGGCGACGCGCGCCTGCCCGCGCGTTGCAACGTCCTGGACGAGCACGTCCACGTTCGGATTCGACGGCGTGGGCGTACGTCGCGGGCTTTCGTGCGTCCTTCAGGAGCGGAAAAAGGTTGTCGCGTGCTTCGACCGCATCGAGCAAATCGCGGGTCGGGCGGGGCGCGAACTCCACGGCGTAGGTCGCCCCGGAGAAGTCCGCCACGTGGCTCACGGTCGTCCCGCTGGCCGCGCCGAGGTAGAGCACCGTCTCGTTGCCTTGGAGGCCAGTGTCCATCCCGTGTTCCAACATCGCGGCCAACTTCGAGCGCCGGGCGTCCCAACAGCGCCAGTCGCCGTCCGTCGGCTCGCCGTAAACGGGATCTCCCGCCGTCGCCAGTCGCTCCTCGCCGCCGAATTCGCGCCGTTCGACGCCCTCCGGAAGGCTCATTCGTCACCCCGTGCGTGAATCGTTTCCATCCGTCGGTCGAGTTCCTCCTTCAGTTCGGGGTTCGGATCGCCCGAGTAGTGGTCGATCCGCGCGGCGATGACGAGTTTGCCCGAGAGCGTGCGCGCCGCCGACCCGCGCTGGTCGTGTGGGGCCGCGCGGACCGCTTCGTGCGTGTAGATGATGCCGTGCTTCGGCGACGAGGCGTGCCCGCGCAGATGGGCGAACAGCGCGTTCTCCGCGCCGAGCACCTGCACCGTTCCGCCGGGCATCTTCGCCAGCGATTCCAGACTGCCGGCCAGCGCGACGAGTCGCGCGGCCAACACCGGTCCTGCCAGCGTTGCGAGGTTCGGCGCGACTGCCGGTGCCTGCCGTTCCACGAACGACCGGAGTTCGTCACGCTCGTCCGCAAGGTCCGCGACGCGTTCGGCCAGCGACACCACCTGTTCTTCGACAGGCGTCTCGGGGTCGGTGTCCGCGAGTTCGCGGGCGTACTCGATTCCAGTTCCGGCGTCCGGATACAGTGTCCCGGCCCACTCGGCGACGCGTTCGGCGAGTTCGTTCGCCTCCGATTCACAGTCGTCCATCGCGCGCACCGCGTGCACGAGTTGGCGGTCGTCCGCCCGCTCGCGTTCCACCACGGCTTCACGGGTTGCCCGGATGGTCGCATCCCGCAGTTTAGCGTAGTAGCCCGCTTCGTCCGCCGCGAACCCGGTCTCGATAGCCTGCTCGGGCCAGTCGGCCGGTTCGTCGGCGCTTCCTTCCCGAATGGCGCGCGCCCCGGCCGTCACGTCGTCCGGTTCGACGCCCGCAAACCATCCCTCATCCGTGGTTTCTCCGTCCGATTCGCTCATGGCCGTGGGTTGTGCGTCTTCTCGTTTAAACCTACGTTTACGGGTTCTCGGGTCACGATTGCGGTAAAGGATGTGTGATGGGTTTTCGCTCGTCGTCGCTAGGTGGTAGCCCCTCCCTGTGGCGAACGGTCGGGGGATTTCTGGGCCGTCGCCGTAGCTGCTCGGTCGTTTCATCGAAATCAAAACCGGTCTCTCCTCAAAATCAACGCTCCACAACCCTTCTCTCAACCGTTGCCATCATGATACGAGTAGTTAAGACCCGTCCCGGGAGTGAGAACCTATGGTCGGTCTCTATGCGCATCCTGACTACTACGAGATTGCCTTCGATTTCCGCGATGTGGCGGGGGAGGTAGATTTCTTCGAAGCCTGTATCGACCGATTCGGCGAACGTTCCTCGCAGGCCGATTCCGTCCTCGAAATCGCCTGTGGCCCGTGCCCCTACTTGCTCGAGTTCGATTCACGAGGGTACGATTTCACGGGATTGGACAACTCCTCGGAGATGATTGCCCACTCCATCGAGAAAGCGCGCGAACACGACATCGAGGCGACGTTCCTGCGGCGGGATATGGCCGACTTCGTCCTCCCCGACGACGTTGACTTCGCATTTTGTGCGCTCGGGTCGCTGTATCTCGACTCGAACGAGGCCCTTTTGTCGCATCTCGATTCGATGGCCGATGCGATGACGCCGGGGTCGCTGTACTGCATCGATGGCTCGGTCGATTTCCCCGGCGGCACGTCCTCGGGGAGCGAGTGGGAGACGACGCGCGGGGACACGACGGTTCGGTTCGGCATCGAGCAGGAGCCGATTCATACGACGGAGCAGTTGGTCCGCCAGACCATCACGACGCGGGTCGAGACGCCGGACGGAACCGAACGTTTCCGCGAGGAGTACGTCATCAAGACGTTCGCACCCCAAGAACTCCGCTTGCTTCTCGAAAAGACCGAGTTCGACCACGTCGGGTGGTTCGACAGCTTCGACCTCTCGAAACCGGTCGAGAACTGCGAACCGGGAACGCTCCACCGCCCCGTGACGGTCCTCCGGAGGAAATGATGTTCGTCGACGTTTGGAACTGGCAGATGGAAATCGACGAATCGCTGGTCGCGGCCGACGAGGACGAAATCCGGGAGCAAGCCACACAATACGTTGCAGGCGAGCGCGAAGAGTTCGACCTCGAAGTCACGTATCCCGACTCGTTCACCGGGCAAGTCATGAATGCGATGGCGGACGTGCCACGCGGCGAGACGCGAACCTACGGCGAAATTGCCGACGTGCTCGACACTGCCGCGATTGCGGTTGGGCAAGCCTGTGGTCGTAATCGGGTCCCACTCGTCGTGCCATGTCATCGCAGTCGTCGGAGCCGATGGTTTGGGTGGTTTTTCCGGCGGGGACGAAAATCGACTCGGACTGAAAGAGCGGTTGCTCGAACTCGAATCGGCCTGATTTCTACTCGTCCGGCGCGATGCGTTTGACACGCCCGGTAATCCCGGACTCCAGTTGGACTTTCACGCCGCCGGGTTCGGTGCGCTCCTCGGAGAGTATTTTCGCGATATCGCCGCGAAGCGGTTCGGCCTCGTCCGCGTTCTCGGCGTTCGTCTGCTCGATTTCGACGGTCATTCCACGGATCAAATCGTCTCGCGTCGGTCGTTCTGCGGACATACCTCGGACTTGGACGGACATCGAAAAAAACGTGGCGGCCACCGTGATCATATGTTATCTCATCAGATATTTTTATTCCACAGCAAAAAGAGTTATGAAAAACCGCACCATAGCACGTGTTGCGGCGCCATCAACCGCATCAGTTCCACTCAGTACCCCTACTCACCTTTTGACGCCTACTCGAACTTCTCGAACGGCTGTTCACAGCCGTTACAGAAATGCATCGACCGACAGAGCGACGGCCCTTTCGGGTGTTCGCGGTGCGTGTCCGTCGAACCGCAGTAGGGACACTCCGCCCCTTTCTCCTCGCCGCTCGTCGTCACGCTGGGGTCGAGCCGTCTCATACGCTCAATCCGAACTCCCTGAGGTCGTCTTTGCCCTGTTCGGTCACCATCTCGATGGACCACGGCGGGTTCCACACGAGTTCGAGGTCGGCATCTCCGACGCCTTCGACCGCCGAGACGGCGTCAACGATGTCCTCGGTCAGCATCTTGCGGGCCGGACAACCGGTGTAGGTCAGCGTCATGATGACGGTCGCTGTATCGCCCTCGATTTCGACACCATATATCAACCCCAAATCCACGATGCTGATGGGCATCTCGGGGTCCTGGATGTCGTACAGCGCGTCCCAGACGCGCCCTTCGAGACCCGTGGCTCCCTCGCCCGTAGCGGGCAGGTCCTCGGGGGAGCGTCCGGTTTCCGAGTAGTCGGTGTACGCACACGCGGTCGGTTCGGAGTCGATATCGTACTCCTGTGGTTGGTTACTCATCGTCTGGGTCCGGCATGATTCGGTGGGTTTCGGTTCGCCCGAGTTCCCGGTACGTCCGCGTCATGTCGTCGTGAAGGTCGGCCCAGTCGTCGGTGTGAGTTCCGTCTCGTCCGAGGTGTTCGGGGAGCAGTTCGTCGATGTCGCCATCCTCGACTTCCGAAGGCAGTTCCACGCCCAGCGACGCCAAGAACGGCACGACGACGTCGAGCCATTGGTTGCGCATCGAGTCGAGCGAGTCGGTGCGGATACCGAGTCCGTCGATGTCCTCGCTCTCGTCGCCCGCCTCGAACAGCGTCAGCGCGTACGGGAATAGCCGGTCAACCGCCGCCTGCACGCGTTCGGTTCCCTCGTCGTCGCTCGTCAACCGTTCGAGCCAGTTCTGGGAATGCTCCCGGTGGTAGTTCTCCTCGCTCATGATTTTCGCAACCCTGTCCGCGATGCGCGGGTAGGACGTGTCTTCGAGGGCGGAAAGTCGCAGTTCCTCGGCCACGTCGTACAGATAGCCCCGCACGATTGCGTCGGCCCAGTCGCCGGTTTCGAACGGCCGCTCTACGAGCGTCGAGTGGCGGAAATCCGCGGGGTCGCGCTCGAAGATGAGTTCGGCTTCCGTGTAGCCGAAGTCCTCCAGCAGGTCGTACCAGAGACGGGCGTGGCCCAGTTCGTCCTGTGCGATGTTCGAGATGGCGAGGTCCGATTCCAGTGTGGGAGAACGAACCTGCCACTCGGTGTACCGCTCGGCGAGCACGAGTTCGTCGTCCGCGAAGCGGCGAAGCAGTGATTCGACGGCCGCTCGTTCCTCGTCGCTCAGTTCCTCGGGACCGGCGAGTCGCGCGGACATTATGCTTCACCTCGTCGTCGTTCGGCGTCTTCCTGTTCGTTCTCGGACTCCTCGATTTCCTTGGCGAAACTGGAGTCGATGTTGTTGTACGCCATCACCCAGCGGTAGGATTTGTTCGTGGTGCCGCCGAACGTCGTCTCGTCGGCATCGACTTCGCCGATTTCGTCCTTCGGGACGACCCAGATGCTGTTGGTCGGCTTGCGCCGCCCGTGTTGAATCTGGGCGAACATGAGCGCCATGTCGCGGTCGGGCGCGTGGACGTTTCCGCAGTGGGTGTGATACTTGCCTGCTTCTTCCTGTCGGAACACTTCCCAGATCATCTTAATCAGCCGCCACCGGCGTGTTCGAACCGCTCGATTCCCAGTCGTCCAGCACGTCACGAACCCATTCGGAGGCGTCCTGTGCGGCCTTGCGGCCGTTTATCTGCCCGATGCCGGGTTCGTAATCGTTCTTGGCGATTTTGAAGAACTCGCTCCAGTCGAGGTCGTCCTCGCGCACTTTGTATTTCCCCGTCTCCTCGTCGTGCTCGATGCGCGGTTCGTCCGGAATCTCCAGTCCGTATTTCTTGGCCTTCGGGATGTAGGCGTTGAGGAAGGCGTTGCGGAGGTCGTCGTTCGACATCGTCTTCAGTCCGACTTCGGCCGAGAAGTCGTGGTGGGTGCTCTTGTCGTTGGTGGGGCCGAAGAACTGGATGATGCGCGGCCACCATTCCTCGAAGGCGTCCTGCATGAGTTCCTGTTCCTTTTTCGACCCCATCGACAGTTCGCGCATGATGTCCTCGCCGTGTTTGACGTGGAACCCTTCCTCGAAACAGACCTTGTCCATCGCGTGGGCGTACGGTTCCCAACTCGTGCGCTTTAGGGTCGCCTGTCGCCGCATCGCGGCACCGTCGACGAAGAACGCGATCATGGGCGTCTCCCACCAGTCTTCCATCTTGTAGTGGAAGCAGTTCAGGAACTTGCCCTCGCCGTTCGCCAACTCGTCCAGCATCTGGTCCCGGGTCTTGATACCGAGCGATTCGGCGGCCCGGTAGAGTAGTTGACCGTGACCGATTTCGTCCTGCACCTTCGCGCTACACGCCAGTTTTCGGTCGAGGCTCGGGGCCTGGCGGATGAACGGGCGTTCGAGATACGCGCCCATGATTTCGGAGTTCGCGTGGAACTGAATCATCCGGGTTGCGGCCTTCCGATACTCCTCGGGCATGTCGTCCTTCGGACTGAATTGCCGAGGACCGGCACGCTCCTTGACGGTCTCTATGTCCATAGTCGATAATTATGGACCCCGACCCATACCAATTCGCCCGTCTATGGACGTGCTTTAAATACTACTCACGCGTACACACGCTACATGATCGATGAATGCCTCGTCGTCGAGTTCGCCGTGACGGGCGATGACTGCCCGCTCGCCGAGGCATCACGCAAAGCGGGAACCAGCATCGACTGTCAACCGCCCCAACACCGCGACGACGGCTACACGCTTCTCCGCTTCAGCGCCCCGACCCAGAACGACGGTCTCGCCGACGTTCTCGACGGAGACGACCGAATCAGGTATCTGCACGTCACCACGACGGACGACAGGCAGAATTTCCGCTGTCTCTCGAAACACGCCTGTGTCGTCCACGAACTCACCAACGTCGGGTTCATGGCCGAGTCGCTTCGCTACCACGAGGGCAACGCGAAGTTCACGGGCGCAGTCGTGGGCCACGACGTACTCCAAGGCGTTCTCGAAGCGGCGGGCGAGACGGTCGGCATGCGACTCCAGCGGGTCCACCAACTCGGGTCCGAGGACGAGAACGCCGTCGCCCAGCAGTGGGACGTGACCCCGGCACAAGAGCGTGCGCTCCGTACCGCGCTGGAGTTCGGCTATTTCAGCGTCCCTCGCGAGACGACCGCCAGCGGTGTCGCGGACGAACTGGGAATCAGTAAATCCGCGTTTCTGGAGCGACTCCACCGCGCCGAGCGGTCGATGTTCTCGCAGATGTTCGCGTGATATGGTCCACTAATTGACTAAACGGAAGATTCTTGTCCTCTTGCCTGATACTTTGAGGTCGAATCTATGCTCGAAGTCCCTTCCCGACCGGAACCCCTCCTCCTCGTTTTCGGTTATCTCTGCATCTCGCAAGCGCACGTTCTCCCCGACGGCGTCGCTCTCGCGGGCTATACCCTCGGATTCTTCCTGCTCGTGTTGATTCCCGTGTCCATACTGGATGCTTCCTCGCGTTCGGAATCCAGTAGTTCGAAATAGCTCCCCCGCGATTTTTTCGCATGAATCTCGTCCGAGCACTTTCCGCGGAGTCGGGACTGCTCTGTGTCGTCGGTGCAGGGGGAAAGAAATCGACGCTGTACACGTTGGCCGCGCACCTCGACCGAGCGGTCGTCACGGCGACGGTTCGAATTCCGATTTTCGACGACCAGGTCAACGAGGTCCTCGTTACCGAGACGCCAAGCGAGGCACTCGAACGAGTCGAAGCGTGGCCGCTCGGACTCGTGCCGGAGCAGGAGCGACCCGACCGCTACCGAGGGTACGAACCGGAGACGGTTGCGTCGTTGCGGAAACGAACCGACGCGTCGATTCTGGTGAAGGCCGACGGAGCACGGACGCGACTGTTGAAGGCCCCGAACGACCGGGAGCCACAACTGCCGTCGAACGCCGACGTCGTGGTGCCGATTGCGAGCGCTCGCGTCGTCGGGAAACCGCTGACCGAGGAGTTCGTCCATCGGCCCGAACGGGTGGCGTCGATTACCGACCGAGCAGTGGGCGAGGAGGTCCGTGCGTCCGACGTGGCTACCGTGCTGGCGAGCGAGCACGGCGGTCTGAAGGACGTTCCCGACGATGCAACTGCGATTCCTGTCGTGAACATGGTGGACGACGACGACCTGGCGACGATTGGCCGGAACATCGCGGAGCGGGTGCTCGCCGAAGCGGACGTGCCTCGCGTAGTCCTCACGAGAATGACGGCGGACGACCCGGTCGTTGCCGTCGTCGAGTGACCCCGAAGCGGGGCGGTCGAAACGAAAAGAGGGCGGGGCGAGAGGGCGAACAGACGGCACGGTCGAACGTGAAGCGGTGTGCCGTACTCCCGCGAGTCGCTCCACGGCGTTCGTCAGCGGATGGCGGGTGTGGTCACGTCTTTCGCTATAAGGGTTCGGACCCGTCGAACGCCTCGGCAGCGCGCTCGAACTCCTCGCGGGTGTTGAGGTTCTCGAACGAGGTCATCGACCCGCGCTTCCGGAGGTCGTCCGCTTCGACCACGACGTACTCCAGTTCGAACAGCGGTTCGACGATTCGCCGCTCGCCACGGTCGAGGGCGTCGTTGCACGCTCGAACCATCGAATCCGTCCGGTACACGGCATGTGTCGTTTGGAACCAGTCTTCGAGTTTGGGGACTGCGGCGTCGTGACCCCTCGCCC
The DNA here is from genome assembly GCA_963811185.1 of uncultured haloarchaeon. Classification (GTDB taxonomy): domain Archaea; phylum Halobacteriota; class Halobacteria; order Halobacteriales; family Haladaptataceae; genus Haladaptatus. Next base: position 9,535 of record CAWEQN010000003.1, on the reverse strand, counting down.
GATTTAGAAGGTAGTTGACGAGTCGAGGATCCACGAAGGGCATATCGCAGGCGACGACGACGGCGTACTCGTGGGTGCAGGCTGTGAGTCCGGTTCGGATGCCGGCCATCGGTCCGGTGTCGGGGTCGGTGTCGATAGCGAATCCGATGGGTAGCGAGTAGTCGGACAGCGCGTCGGCGATGGCCGACCGTTGGTCTTCGCGGCAGTTAACGACGAGTTCATCGACGACATCCTCGATTCGGTCCGCGACGCGACGAATCATCGGCACTCCTGCAAGCGGTGTGACTGCTTTGTCCGCGTCCCCGAACCGAGTGGAGCGACCGCCGGCGATGACGACTCCTGCGGGCATGGTTTCTCCTACGGGGCGGGACGATAAGTTTCTGTGGCCGGGAGGGTTTTGCCCATGTGTCCCCTCCGTTCGAACGAATGGCGGTTTCATCTCCAGACCGACTTCTCCGGATCGACCTCTCTGCTCGACGGGTCGAAAGCGAGTCCGTTCCCCCGTCGTGGACGCGGAAATTCGTCGGCGGAAAAGGCCTCGCGGCGCGCTATCTCTACGACGAACTCGATGCGGGCACCGACCCACTCGGGCCCGAAAACGCCCTCCTGTTCATGCTCGGACCGCTGACCGGAATCGCTCCGGGCGAATCTCGCTACGCGGTTGTCACGAAATCGCCCCTTACAGGAACGTTTCTCGATTCGTATTCCGGCGGGTCGTTTCCCGCCCACCTCGCCGGCGCGTTGGATGACCATGTCGGCGTGCTATTTACGGGTCGAGCGGATGACCCCGTCGCCGTTCGAATCGAGGACGGAACCGCGACGGTGGAACCGACCGACGAGTTGTGGGGGACGACCGTCGAGGAGACTTGCACCGCGTTCGACCGCCCGACGGCTTGCATCGGTCCCGCCGGCGAGAAACGGGTTCGCTACGCGACCATCGCATCCGACGGCGGCGACCACCACGCGGGTCGCGGCGGCGCTGGTGCGGTCATGGGGTCGAAGGGGTTGAAAGCCGTCGTCGCGGTCGGTGAACCACCCCGCTCGAAAAACGGGCCGGCGGGGTACGAGTCCACCGACATCGGCCGCTGGCAGGAGTCAAGCGAGACGCTCGAAACGGTGGATTTCGCCGACGAGGTCGGCGTGCTCCCGACGAGAGGCTGGCAGGAAGGCTCCTTCGAAGGCGCGAACGACATCGGCATCGAGGGTGCTCGAAAGCGGTCCGTCGGCCGGGAGAACCCGGACGACGACGTAACGGGCGGGTTCCGCGTCGAAAGCAACGAGGGTGAGACGGTACCGCGCGGTGCGACGGCCATCTCGCTCGGTTCGGGGTTGGGAATCGACGACTTCGACGCCGTGGCGGTTCTCGGCGCGGCCTGCGACGACCTGGGCCTCGACCTCATCAGCGCGGGCAACGCCGTCGCGTGGACGATTCGCGCGGCGAACGAGGGCGTGTTGGACCGCGACATCGAGTTCGGGGACGACGAGTCAGCGCGCGAACTGCTGGACGAAATCGCCTACCGCTCGACGGACCTCGGCGACATCCTCGCCGACGGCGTCGATTCGGCGGCACGGGAATTCGGCGATGAAACCTTCGTCCCGACGGTGAAAGCGATGGATTTGCCGACGTACGACCCGCGCGGCGCTCCGGCGATGGCGCTCGCCTACGCGACCAGCGACCGAGGTGCTTGCCATCGTCGGGCGCGTCCCGTCCTCGAAGAGGTCTTTGCGACCGACGACTGGAGCGACGAGCGCCGCTCGGCGGCGGTCATCGCGGAACAGGATTTACGTGCACTCCTCTGGAGCCTCGTCGTGGACGATTTCTCGGGCGAGGCACTCTGGAAACAGGGCGGTGTCGAATGGCTACAGGGGGCGGGAATCGACCGTTCGAGCGACGAACTCCAGCAGGTCGGTGAGCGCGTTTGGACGCTGACGCGACTGTTCAACGTCCGTGAGGGGTTCGACCGCGAGGACGACGCGCTTCCGTCGATGCTCGCCGAACCGCTCCATGGTGGTCCGAACGACGGCGCACGCCTCGACCCGGACGAGTTCGAGCACCTGCTCTCGATTTACTACGAACAGCGGGGATGGGACCAGGACGGACGCCCGACTCGCGCGTTGCTCGAACGGCTCGAACTGGAATCGGTCGTGGACGGAAACGCGGTGACTGAAAAAGCTAGTCGTCTCCCGTCGATTTCTCGCCGGGTCGCCCTTCCAGCGTTCCGGTCGGCGGTTGGACGGGGAGCGGGTCCTCGTCCGTCTCCGGACCGAGCGGTTCGATTCGGACGCTCGTCACCTTGTACTCCGGAATGTAGGAAGTCGGGTCGAGTTCGTGCTGGGTGAGTTCGTTGATGGCACCGTGAGCGAAGTGCATCGGGATAAAGACGACGCCGGGGTCCGACATCTCCTCGACGTTCGCCTTCGTCACGATGTCCCCCCGTCGTGAGGTGACGCGGACGTACTCACCGTCCTTCACGCCGAGTCGGTCGGCCATGTCGGGATGGACGGTGACGAAACTCTCCGGAACGTGGTCCATCAGCGCCTCGACGCGGCGGGTCATGGTGCCGGTGTGCCAGTGGTACAGCACTCGGCCGGACGTGAGCATGATGGGGTACTCCTCGTCCGGGAGTTCGACCGGCCCGCCGTAATCCGCCGGAACGAACCTGGCCTTGCCGTCGTCGAAGTTGAACTCGTCCTCGTACAGGAACGGCGTTCCGGGGTCGTCCTCGTCCTCGCAGGGCCATTGAAGCCCCTCCGGCGTCGATTCGAGGCGGTCGTAGGTGATACCGCCGTAAATCGGTACGAGGTCGTTGACCTCGTCCATCACGTCCGCCGGGCCGTCGTACTCCCAATCGAATCCGAACCGACCGGCGAGGTCGGCGAGGATGTCCGAGTCCGTCCTCGAATCCCCGTGCGGTTCGACCGCGGGCCGAACGCGCTGGACGCGCCGTTCCGTGTTGGTGAACGTACCGGACTTCTCGGCGTTCGACGCGGCCGGGAGCACCACGTCGGCGAACTCGGCCGTTTCGGTGAGGAAGATGTCCTGTACGACGAGGAAGTCGAGTTGTTCGATGGCGTGTTCGGCCTCCCGGATGTCGGGTTCCGAAAGCACCGGATTCTCGCCCATGATGAACATACCCTTGAGATGGCCGTCCATGATAGCCTCGTACTGTTCGGGAAGTCGCAGGCCGACTTCGTCCGGCGGTCTGACCCCCCACGCGTCCTCGAACTTGTCGAGCACGTCGTCGTCCGAGAGGTCCTGATAGCCCGGGAGGGTGTGAGGTGCTGGCCCCATGTCGCCGCCGCCGCCCTGCACGTTGTTCTGGCCGCGGAACGGCGACACTCCGGCGCGCGGTTTGCCGAGGTTGCCCGTCACCAGCGCGAGGTTCGTCAGCGCGAGGACGTTCCGCGTCCCGTGTGCGTGTTGGGTCATCCCCATCGCCCATCCGAAGATGCAGGTGTCCGCCTTGGCGATGGTTTCTGCGGCGTTCGTCAGTTCCTCCGGCGAAACGCCCGCGAGTTCCTCGACCTTTTCGGGCGTGAACGGTTGGACTTTCTCCTTCAGTTCGTCGAACTGCGTGGTACGCTCCTCGATGAACTCCTCGTCGTGGAGGTCGTTCTCGATAATGTATCGCACCATCCCGTTTATCCACGCGATGTCCTCGCCGGGTTTCGTCTGCGTATATTGGGTTGCGTGGCCGGCTAACCCGATTTTACGCGGGTCGAAGACGAACAAGTCCGCGCCGTCCTTGACGTTCTGCTTGATTCGCGTGGCGAGCACGGGGTGGCTCTCGGTGGTGTTCGACCCCGTGATGAGATAGCAGTCGGTCTTGCCGATGTCCTCGTTGATTCGGTTGGTCATCGCGCCGTAACCGAGCGTCTGCTGGAGTCCGGAAACGGTCGAGGAGTGACAGAGGCGGGCGCAGTTGTCGACGTGCTTGGTGTGGAGCACCTGTCGCGCGAACTTCTGGGCGAGGAACGTCTCCTCGTTGGTGCACTTCGAGGAGGCGGTGACGGCGATGGCGTCGTCGCCCGTCTCCTCACGGATCTTCGACAACCCCTCGTACACCTTGTCGAGGGCTTCGTCCCACGTCGCTTCGCGGAACTCGTCTCCCTCGCGGATGAGCGGCGTCGTCAAGCGGTTGGGGCTGTTCACGAAGTCGTAACCGAACTTGCCCTTCACGCAGGTCGAAAAGTCGTTGGCCGGCGTCGCGTCCTCGTCGGCCGGTCGCACGCCGAGCACTTCGCCGTCCTTCCCGTACAGGTCGAACCGACAGCCGACCGCACAGTAGTTACAGGTCGTCTCGGCCTTGGTAACGCCCGCGAGTCGCGGGGTACTCACGAGTTCCGCGATATCGAACATCTGCCCGATGTTCAGCATCTCGGAGGCGGATTCTCTCGGCGACGTGCTCGACCTCTTCGAGCAGTTCGTCCTTGACGTAGTCGCCGGTTTCGTGTGCTTTGTTCCTCGCTTTCGCCATGAACCGGGCGACGCCCGAGAGCTCTTTTTCGTCCTGCTCGCCGGGGACGTTCCGGTTCGGTGCGGGGGACGTATCCGACGTTTCGGCGTGGTCCACTTCGATGGTCTTGCCGATGGAGTTCTTCTGGTTGAATCCCGGAAGCGGGATGGTGGCCGAGTCGGTCAGTCCCTGCTCGACGAGCGACCCCGTCGGGCAGACGGTGGCACAGTGACCACAGGAAACACAGGTCGAATCGCGCATCGTCTCCGCATCACTCTGGAAGCCGATTCTCGTGTCCTGTCCCTGTCCCTCGATTCGAAGGACGCCTTCGACCTGCACGTCGTTACAGGCTTCGACACAGCGGTTACAGAGGATGCATTTGTTGCGGTCGATTTGGATGGCCGCCGACGTGTCGTCGATGGGTTCGTACTCGTCGCGGTCCTCGAACACGCCGTACCGTGGCTCCGTGACGCCGTTGTCGATGGAGGTGTCCTGTAGTTCACAGCGGCCGTTCTGCCCGCAGGTCGTACAGCGCAGGTTGTGATTCGAGAGGACCAAATCGAGGTTCACGTCGCGGGCGTTCGTCGCGTTCTCCGCGTCGGTTCGCACCGTGAGGCCGTCCTCTGCCGGGAAGCTACACGACGGTACCATCCCGTGTTCGTCCGTCTCGACCATGCAGGTACGGCACTCGGAGCGCGGTCCGATGTTGTCGCCCTGTTCGGTGTCCCGGTCGTAGTAACAGAGCGCGGGAACGTAGCCCTCCGTCTCCACCGCGTCGATGGCGTCGATAAGGGTCGCACCCGGTGGCACGGCAATCGGGTGACCGTCCACGGTCACGTGATTCATTTCATCGCCGTCGGCACCGACGACGGGGTCGTTCGCCGTCCCCGTCACGAAATCCTCGGTCAGCGGCGTGCTCGGTCGCGGGTCTTCGATGTCCGGGACGCCGGGATGCGACGTCGCCGGAGCTGTGTCCTCGATTCCTGATTGCTCGTCTGAACTCATGTTCTATTGTTGTATCTCACTGCATGCACCGCTCGGGTGTTCTATTGTTGTATCTCACTGCATGCACCGCTCGGGCACCGGCCGTCCGCGTGTGCGCGGAACTCCGGTTCGAATTCGTCCATCGCGGTCGTCACGGGCCGCGATGCGGCTCTGCCGAAATAGCAGATACTCGTCTCCTGCATCGTCCGGGCGAGTTCGCGGAGCATGTCGTCCTTGAACTCGCCGGAGTAGATGTCCCGCATGAGGTTCGTCAACTGTTTCGACCCCTCACGGCAGGGAACACAGCGTCCGCAGTTTTCCTCCTGTGCGAACTTCGCTCGCGTTCCGGCGGTCGCAACCGCACAGCGGGACTGGTCGAACAGTTCGACCACGCCGTCAGTTCCGAGGTGTGCACCGGTCAGCGCCGGCGCGCTCGGCGTGTGGTCGAGCGAGCGCGTGACGCCGCCGAACTGGCCGCCGACGCAGGCCATCTTGAGGTCGCTGTCCAGTGACACCGCGTCCCGAACCGTCTCCAAACTCCCGCCGGTCGGGAGTTCGAGGGTGGCAGGGGAACCCACGTCGCCCGTCACCGTCACGAGTCGCGTTCCGGGGTCGGAATCCTCGGCATCGAACGCGTCCGGCGTGCGCACCGCCTGCCGAACTTGTGCGAGCGTTCGAGGCGTGTGGACGATGGTCGGCCGGCCGTACAACCCGTGCTCGCCGGGTGACGGCGGGCGCAAACGGGCTTCCAATCGGTCGTTGCCCTCCAGCGCTTCGAGGGCCATCGTCGGCTCCGCCGCGATGTACATGTCCGGTCCGGAAAACGTTCGAATCGTCACGTCCGCACCGGCGTCCGTCTCGGAAAACGCCTCCATCGCATCTCGAACGCGTTCGCGGGTTCCGAGCGCGGATTCGGGGCAGTAGACGACGATGTCTTCCGCACCGACGACGTGGGCAACGGCCGTCGCCCCGTCGAGGACCGCGATCGGGTCGGCTTCCAGCAGGAGTTGGTCCGTTCGGTTTCGGTCGTCAGTTTCCCCGCCGTTCACGACGACGACGGGGTGCCGTCCGTTTCGCGGGCGATATTCCATTCCTCGGCGATGGGTTCGTCCATCCGGGCGTCGCCGCGTCCCCGACCGAGCAAGCCGAGCGTCTCGACCTGCGCGAGAACGGCCTCGGGAGCGTCCGCCGCTTCCTCGGCGACGAATCCGTCATAGCCCTCGGCCGTCGTCGGGTCCGTCCAGCCACACCGTCCGAGTACGTCTCGACGACCGACCGCGAGTGGGCCGTCATCCGGTACCGGAAATTCCGTTTCCGCGTCGTCGTGCGTGACGACGGCGTGTGCGCCTTCCTCGACGACAGTGCCGTCTTCGAGCGCTTCGACTAGCGTCTGGGCACGTTCCGATGTACAGTTCGCATGAAAGGCGGTCGTTCCGTCGTTCGTAACCGTTGCGAGCGGTGTTAGCTCCTCGATTCCGACCGGGCCGACGTTCACCACAGCGACCGTTTCCGCCACGTCGCGTGCACCGTCGAGCACTGTTTCCGCTTCTTCACGTCCCGTCCCTGCCGAGACACGAAGAATGGGTGCATCGAGTGCAGGCGAATCAGAAGTTCCCATTCCCCATATACTGCCACTGCCAGTGGATAAAAGATTATGACCAAAATACCGACAGGATGGCGGAAAACGAGTCGCGCCGAGTCGCTCGGCGCGGCGGTCGTCAGAACGGCGGTTCGAGTTCCGAACCGGACCCCTTTCGTCGGACGAATACGACCGCGACTACGGCGGCGAGGACGAGCAACGTGATGAGTGCTGAGTGACATCGCTTCATCGTCTCACCCCGTCTTGTAGACGCCACGCGCTTGTGCGACGTGTTCGTCGTCCTCGTCGTAGACGCTCACATCGACGGTTCCGACGTCGCTCCCGTTTCGCACCACGTCGGCCTCGGCACGGAGGTCGCCAGTTCCCGCGCTGAGGTAGTCGATTCGCATGTCGATGGTCGGAACAGGCTGGTCGTTGAGCGAGACCAGCGCCGCGCCGCCGACAGTGTCCGCGAGGGTGAACGTGACGCCGCCGTGGGCCATGAGTCGGTCCTGGTTCCATGAGAGTTCCTCGCGCATTTCGAGTCGCCCCTCGGCGTGTCCGTCCGCCGCTATCGTCACCTCGACCCCGAGGAGGTCGGCGAACGGCATTCCTTCGAAGAACGCTTCGATGTCCATACCACGACTGCACACGGGAAGTAATTAAATGTGCGTGGGGCGACCCTCTCCAGTATGCACGTTTCCGACGACGACGGCATTCGAACGATAACCTTCGACCGCCCCGAGGTTCGAAACGCCTTCACGCCCGAGGCGGCGGGCGAACTCGCCGAACTCCTCGCCGAGAGCGACCCGAAAGAACACGATGCGGTCGTATTGACCGGCGAAGGCAAGGCGTTCAGCGCGGGCGGCGATATCGAGTCGATGGCCGAACGCGAGGAAAACGTTCGGGATGCCTACGAACGTGTCCGAGATACGCTCTCGCGCGTGGTGGAGGAAGTGCTTACTGCGCCGGTTCCGGTCGTGGCGAAGGTCAACGGCGATGCCGTCGGCGCGGGAATGGCGCTCGTCACGGCGGCGGATTTCGCCTACGCCGTCGAATCCGCGCGGTTCGCGGCGTCGTTCATCAACGTCGGTCTCATCCCCGACATGGGTGGGACGTTCATCCTTCCCCGACTCGTCGGCCTGCGAAAGGCGAAGGAACTCGCGTTCACCGGCCAGTTGATTTCGGCCGACGAGGCGGCGGAGTTGGACATCGTGAACGGGGCCGTCTCCGAGGAACAACTCGACATCCGCGTGGAGGAACTGACGAGCCAATTGGCCGACCAGCCGACCCACACCATCGCGCTCGGCAAACAGGCCCTCCACGAGAATCTGGGCAAGGACTGGCGCGAAGCGCTCGACTACGAGACGATGATTCAGTCACAGGCCTACGACATGCCGGCCCACATGGAGGGCGTCTCGGCGTTTTTGGAGGGTCAGAGACCCGGAGTTCGAGTGAACGACTTCGGGGAAATCCATCGTGACCGGCGGATTTTCGACCACTTTATCTGATTACATTGTATTGTCATTTTCTCCAGTGAGGGACTGCCGCATACTGGACTGATAAACTCTATTTCGCACTATGAAATCGCATTCATCCCGTTCGAAATCGGCTGGTCACGAGTTGGTGGATATCCGAGACAGATGAAACACCTCGAATCTCGGTACGACGGATTTCGAAGATGTTCCCGAGCCGAATTTTACAACCGTTCGACGGTCCCGTTTTTCCCATCGATTCGAATCCGGTCGCCGGTTCGAATCTCCGTCGTCGCGTTCGAGACGGACGCGACCGCTGGAATGCCGTACTCCCGAGCCACGAGCGCGCCGTGTGTCATCCGTCCGCCGACTTCCATGACGAGTCCCGCCGCGTTCAGGAAGAGCGGCGTCCATCCGGGGTCGGTGGACGGCGCGACGAGAATCTCTCCCGGTTCGAGGCTTCCGTCGGATGGGTCGCGGACGACACGGGCAGTCCCTTCGACCACGCCTGCCGAGACGGCCGTCCCGACGAGCGTCCCTTCCTTGACGTCCAATTGTGCACGGCTGTCGGGTGTTCGCCCTCGCTCGTCAGCAACGGCGGTGCGGTCAGCTTCCCGCGTATCGTTCGTGTGTCCGTCGCCGCGATTCGATATCCACGTCGAGCGGCACGCCGCCCAAGGTGGCGAGCAGTTCGTCACGCCGGAGGAACCAGACGTCGTCCGGCCGTTCGAGATGCCCGCGCTCCACCAGCGTCTCGCCTGCCTCGAAAACTATCTCGTGAACCGTGGCGAACACGCGAGCCATTCCGTGTTTCGGGAACTCGCGGAACGGCATTGCCTTCCGGTAGCTTCGAATCAGGTAGTGGACGGCACGTTTCCGAATCGGCCCCAACGGTCCGTGATTTGCGCGTGCTTCCAGTCGGCGTTCGGCCATCGTGGCGCGACGCTGAAGGTCTTCCAGATGGTCGCGGGTTCCCCGCTCCGCGCCGTTGGAGACGTTGCTCCGAATCGTGGCGAGGAGCACCGACGGGTCGTCGCGCC
>CAWEQN010000002.1:0-376700 GCA_963811185.1 uncultured haloarchaeon | reverse complement strand
CAAAACCGCCGGGGACGCGAAAGCGTACCTCCAGCAGGTCGTGAACGAAGAGCGGTCGGTGCCGTTTAAGCAGCACAACACCGGCGTCGGCCACCGTTCGGACATCGACGGCTGGGACGCGGGTCGCTACCCGGAGAAGGCGAGCAAGGCGTTCATCGAACTGCTCGACAACGTCATGGGCAATGCGGACGCCCATGGGTTCGACGGCGAATCGATGAAAATCATGCACGTCGCCGCCCACAAGGTCGGCGAAGTGCAGGGTCGAAAACCCCGTGCGTTCGGCCGCGCAAGTGCGTGGAACACGCCCGAGGTGGACGTCGAACTCATCCTTGAGGAGGTCGACAACTAATGGCAGACGAACATCAGTTCATCGAAGACGGCCTACAGCGGTCACAGATCGACGAGTTCTTCGCGAAAGAACTCGGCCGCGCAGGGTACGGCGGCATGGATGTCGCCAAGACGCCGATGGGGACACAGATCGTCCTCATGGCGGAAAAGCCCGGTATGGTCATCGGAAAGGGCGGAAAGAACATCCGGAAGATCACCCGACAACTCGGTGAGCGGTTCAACCTCGACGACCCGCAGATCGACGTTCAAGAGGTCGACGAACCGGACCTGAACGCTCGCATCGTCGCCGACCGGCTTGCCAACGCGCTCGAACGTGGTTGGTACTTCCGGAAAGCGGGTCACACGACCATCGACCGAATCATGGACTCCGGCGCACTCGGCGCCGAAATCGTCCTGTCTGGCAAGGTCACAGGCGCACGCTCGCGCGTGGAGAAGTTCAACCGTGGCTACATCAAGCACAACGGTGAACCAGCCCAGACCATCGTCGACCACGGCCAAGGCGTCGCGGTGATGAAACTCGGCACCATCGGTGTCGACGTGAAGATCATCCCGCCAGGAGCCGACCTGCCCGACGACTTCCAGATCGAGGAGGGCGCAAGCCCCGAGGAACTCGTTCCGGAAGCGGTCGAGGCCAACGAGGCCGCGGACCTCATTGAGGAACCGAGCGGCGAGGAACTCGAAGAGCTCCGCGCCGACGAGGACGAGGAATCGCCGGAACCCGGCGAGACCGAGGTCGACGAGGAAGTCGTCGAGGAAATCATCGAAGAGGAATCGTCCGAAGCGGAGGCTGACGAGTCCGAGTCCGAAACCGAGTCCGTCGAGGAGGAACTCGACGAACTCGAAGAGGACGTGGAAGCCGAAGCCGAGGAACTCCTCGAAGAGATGGAAGACGACGAGGAAGCCGAGAGAGGAGGCTGAAGAATAATGGCCATCCTTCACACCGAAGAGATCCGCGACATGACGCCCGCCGAGCGCGGTTCCGAACTCGAAGAGATCGAGACGGAACTGCTCAACGCGAAGGCAGTCAAAGCGGCCGGTGGTGCCCCGGAGAATCCGGGTCGCATCAAGGAACTCCGTCGAACCATCGCTCGAATCAAGACGATTCAGCAAGAGGAAGGCGACGCGTCGGACGACGACGAATAATCGCACCCCTCACAATCATGCCACTAACACCCGAGACGATAACGAAACACGAACTCGCCGGTCTCCGCGTGCGGGTCGTGTCGGCGACGAATCCGTCCCTCGAATCCATCGACGGGCGGGTCGTTTCCGAGACGATGAACACGCTTACGGTCGAGTCCGCGTCTCGGTCGTGGCAGGTACCAAAGCAGGGTACGACGTTCGAATTCGAGCTCACAAATGAAGCCGCCGCTTCCGACAAGGAAGTGGGGACCTCGTCCAAACGGGGGTCGGAAACTGCCGGAGTGAGCTCCGGTCAGTCTGGCCTTTTCTCCGAGTCTTGCTCGGAGGCTCGTCGGAACGTTTCCGACGGTGGCGAGGGCGGAGCCTACGTTACGGTGGATGGCACGAATTTGCTCTCACGACCCGCATTGCGTACCGAAACTGGAGGTAATTCGAAATGGCGTTAGGATTGAATGTACCAGAACCGGAGGGGACCTGCTCCCACGAGGACTGCCCGTTCCACGGAACGCTTTCCGTGCGCGGACAGATCATCGAGGGCGAAGTCGCCTCCACTGACATGGATAAAACCGTTGTCGTCGAGCGAGAGTACGACGTTGCAGTGCCGAAATACGATCGGCAGATGAAACGTCGCTCCCGCGTTCCGGCCCACGCGCCGGAATGCATGTCGCTCGAAGTCGGCGACACGGTTCGTATCGCAGAGACCCGACCGCTCTCGAAGACGAAATCACACGTCGTCGTCGAGAACCTGACCGAGGAGGGTGACGACTGATGGAAGCACTGAAGGCTGACGTGACACAGGGCGTCGAGAAAGGCTCCCTGCTCAACTGTGCCGACAACACCGGCGCACGACAACTCAAAGTCATCAGCGTTTCCGGCTACCACGGCACGAAGAGCCGACATCCCAAGGCAGGCATCGGTGACAAGATCACCGTGTCCGTCACGAAAGGGACGCCGGAGATGCGCCGTCAGGTGCTCGAAGCCGTCGTCATCCGACAGCGAAAATCCATCCGTCGTCCCGACGGCACGCGTGTCAAATTCGAAGACAACGCGGCAGTCGTCATCGACGACGTGGAAGAACCGCGAGGGACCGAAATCAAGGGTCCCATCGCGCAGGAAGTCGCAGAGCGGTTCGGAAGTATCGCAAGCACAGCTACGATGATAGTATGACTCGACAACCACGCAAACAGCGAAACCAGACCGAACGCGCACCGCTCCACAAGCGGCACGAACAGGTCAAATCGCCGTTGTCCAACGACCTCCGCGAGGAGTTCGGCCAGCGTAGCGTCCGCGTCAACGCGGGCGACACGGTCGAAGTCATGCGCGGCGATTTCGCCGGCGAAGAAGGCGAAGTCGTGAAAGTCGACCTGAAAGAGGCGACCATCCACGTCGAGGAGATCGCCCTGGAAAAGGCCGACGGTGAGGACGTCATGCGACCGCTCGACGCGAGCAACGTTCGTGTGACGGACCTCGACCTGTCCGACGACCGCCGAGAGGCGCGTCTGGAAGGTGATTCCGAATGAGCAACCATCAGAAACGACTCTCCGTTCCGAAATCTTGGCCGGTCGAGCGAAAGACCGCCACGTTCACCGTGAAGGCCGGCGCCGGCCCCCACGGCCGTGACGGTGTCCCGCTTCTCATCATCCTGCGGGACGTACTGGGCTACACTGCTTCGAAGAAGGAAGCCCGCTACGCGCTCAACCAAGATGCCGTTCTCGTGAACGGACAATCAGTGAGTGACGAACAGCGACCCATCGGCATGTTCGACATCCTCGCGTTCACCGAACGCGAAGAGTTCTACCGTGTCTTCCCCGACGAGGGTGGTCGCCTCGCGCTGACCCCCATCGACGAAGATGCGGCGGACGGCCGACTGGCGAAAATCGAGGACAAGACGAACGTCCCCGGTGGCGAAACGCAACTCAATCTCCACGACGGTAGCAACCTTCGTGTCGAGTCCGATTCGGACTACAACACGAAGGATTCCATCGTCGTCGGGAACGAGGACAAGGACATCCTTGCCCACTTCCCGTACGAGGAAGGAAGCCTCGTCACCGCCGTTCACGGGCAACACGCCGGCGAAATCGGCGAAGTCACCGATATCACGGTGACGCCCGGTAGTGGTTCGAACACCGTCGCCGTTTCCGGCGACGACACCGAGTTCGAAACCGTCGAGGAGTACCTCGTCGTCATCGACGAGAACTTCACGGGTGATGACGAATGAGCGAAGCCGAATTCCACGAGATGCGAGAGCCGAAAGTGGAGAAAGTCGTCGTCCACATGGGCGTCGGTGAAGGTGGTCGCGAACTCGCCAACGCCGAGGATATCCTCGAAGACGTGACGGAACAACAGAGCGTCCGCACGCTGGCGAAGTCCACACTGCCGGATTTCGGTATCCGTCACGGCGACCCCATCGGTGCGAAGGTGACGCTCCGTGGCGAGGAAGCACACGATTTCCTCGAAACGGCGCTCCCGCTCGTGAACCTCTCGTCGAAGCAGTTCGACGAGACGGGGAACTTCAGCTTCGGTATCAACGAGCACACCGAGTTCCCGAGCCAGGAGTACGACCCGAACGTCGGAATCTACGGGCTTGACGTGACCGTCAACCTCGTTCGACCGGGCTACCGCGTCGCAAAGCGCGACAAAGTCACCCGCCAGATTCCGTCGAACCACCGACTGACGGCCGAGGACGCGCTGGCGTTCCTGCAGGCCAACTTCGACGTAGAGGTGGATGAATGAGCGAAAGTGAGAACGACACGACCGGCGAGCATTCGACCAAGCGCACTGGCCAAATGGAAACGTGCCAACGATGTGGTCGAAAGCAAGGGCTGGTCGGCAAGTACGACATCAATCTGTGTCGGCAGTGCTTCCGCGAGATTGCACGCGACATGGGATTCAGGAAGTACCGATAACTATGGCAGGAAACGACCCCCTCAGTAACGCACTCTCCGGCGTGGACAACGCCGAGAGTGTCGGTCATCTGTCCCACACAGCACAGCCCGCCTCGAACGAGATCGGCAGTGTGCTCGAGGTCTTCTACGACCACGGGTACATCGACGGCTTCGACTTCGTCGATGACGGTAAAGCCGGTCGATTCGAGATCGAACTAAAAGGCGCTATCAACGAATGTGGCGCGGTCAAGCCCCGCTATTCAGTGGGCAAGGACGACTTCGAGAAGTGGGAGAAACGGTTCCTCCCCGCCCGCGATTACGGGGCACTCGTCGTCACGACCAGCCACGGCGTCATGAGCCATTACGAGGCCCGCGAAGCGGGAATCGGTGGCCAGGTCATCGCATACGTCTACTAGAATCATGCCACGAGTAGAAATCGAAATTCCGGACGAGGTGTCCGCCGACGTAGACCACCTCGACGTGACTGTCGAAGGTCCAGAGGGAACCGTCACGCGACGGCTCTGGTACCCGAACATCAGCTGTCACTGTCGAGGACGACGCAGTGGTCATCGAGAGCGACGTTACCAAAGCCAAAACGAAGGCGACGATGGGAACGTTCGAGAGCCACGTGCGAAACATGGTCCACGGCGTCAGCGAGGAGTGGGAGTACAAGATGGAAGTCTTCTACTCTCACTTCCCGATGCAGGTCCGTTCCGAGGGCGACGAAGTCGTCATCGAGAACTTCCTCGGAGAGAAAGCACCGCGACGAACGAACGTCCACGGGGACACCGTCGTCGAGGTCAACGACGAGGAACTGAACCTGCGCGGCCCAAGCATCGAGGATGTCGGCCAGACCGCCGCAGACATCGAACAACTCACTCGCGTGTCGGGTAAAGACACGCGCGTATTCCAGGACGGCGTCTACATCGTCGAGAAGCCGTCCACGGGAGGTGCCTGATAGATGGCAGACGAACCAGAAGGTATCGAAGACATCAGCGGTGTTGGCGAGAGCAAAGCCGAATCGCTCCGTGAGGAAGGCTACGAGTCCGTCGAGGACGTCAAAGCAGCCAGTCAAGACGACCTCGCGGAAGTCGACGGTATCGGCAACGCGCTCGCCGCCCGTATCAAGGCGGACGTCGGTGGCCTCGAAGTCGAAGAGGAGACCGAAGCCGAAATCGAAGAAGAGGAACCGGAGGCCGAGGAAGAACCGGCCGAAGACGTCGAAACCGAACTGCAACCCCGCGGGCTGACCGAGAAGACGCCCGACCTCGAAGACGAGGACGAGCGACTGCTCAAACAGCGAAAGCGAACGGGCAAACCGCAGTTCAATCGACAAGACTACCACAAGAAAAAGCGCACGCCGGAATCGTGGCGCAAGCCCCGAGGAAACCTCAGCAAGCAGCGCCGAGGCATCAAGGGCAAAGGCGACATGGTCCAGGCAGGCTACCGCACGCCGAAGGCAATTCGGGGCAAGCACCCGAGCGGCTTCGACGAGGTTCGCGTTCACAACGTCGACGATTTGGACGGCGTGGACGGCGACACCGAAGCGGTTCGCATCGGCTCGAAAGTCGGTGCTCGAAAACGCGAGCGAATCGAAGAAGTCGCCGAAGAAGACGGCATTCGCGTGCTCAACCCAACCTACGTCGAAGTGGAGGTAGACAATGAGTGACTTGAGTGCACAGAAGAAACTCGCATCGGACGTCCTCGACGTCGGTAAGAACCGCGTTTGGTTCGACCCCGACGCACAGGGTGCCATCGCAGACGCGATTACCCGTGAGGATATCCGCGAACTGGTCGACGACGGGTCGATTCAGTCGAAGGACGCAAAGACCAACTCCCGCGGTCGTGCCCGTGAGCGCAACGCGAAACGCGCCTACGGACACCGAACCGGTCCCGGAACCCGCAAAGGGAAGAAGGGCGGCCGTAAGAACTCGAAAGAGGAGTGGACGAACCAAATCCGCGCACAGCGACGCAAGCTCCGCGAACTCCGTGCCGACGACGAAATTACACAGACGCAGTACCGCACTCTGTACAACAAGTCCAAGGGTGGGGAGTTCCGTAGCGTGCAATATCTGCTGAACTACATAGAGAACAACTACTAACAATGGCAACTGGACCACGATACAAGGTGCCGATGCGCCGCCGCCGTGAGGTCCGGACTGACTACCATCAAAGGTTGCGCCTGCTGAAATCGGGTAAGCCACGTCTGGTCGCTCGGAAGAGCAATCAGCATGTCAGGGCACAGCTGGTCACGATGGGTCCCGACGGCGACAACACAGTTGCGAGTGCATACTCCGGCGATCTGGCGGAGTACGGCTGGGAAGCCCCGACGGGCAACATCCCCAGCGCGTACCTCACTGGATACCTGCTCGGTAAACGCGCACTCGACACTGATTACGATGAGGCAGTACTCGACATCGGTCTCAACACGGCGACGCCCGGCAGTAAGGCGTTCGCAGTACAGGAAGGTGCAATCGACGCTGGCCTCGACATCCCCCACAACGAGAGCGTGATGGCGGATTGGTCACGCAACCGCGGCGAGCATATCGCCGACTACGCTGAACAGCTGGACGAGCCGCTGTACAGCGGGGATTTCGACGCCACAGAACTACCGGAGCACTTCGACGAAGTGCTCTCGAACCTACAGGAGGACGAATAATATGAGTAACAGAAACGGCTGGCAACCCCAGACTCGTCTCGGCCGAAAGGTCGTCGAGGGCGACATCGAGACGATGGAGGAGGCGCTGAACTCCGGGCTTCCGCTCAAGGAGCCGGAACTCGTCGACCAGCTCCTTCCCGGTCTCGAAGACGAAGTGCTGGACATCAACATGGTCCAGCGCATGACCGACTCCGGTCGGCGGGTGAAGTTCCGCTGCGTCTGTGCAATCGGCAACCGCGACGGCTTCGTCGGCTACGCGGAAGGTCGTGACGACCAAGTCGGTGGTGCCATCCAGAAGGCTATCGAGATCGCAAAGCTGAACATCATCGATGTTCCCCGCGGCGCAGGGTCGTGGGAAGACCGAAGCGACCGACCACACTCGCTCACCCACCGAACGAAGGGGAAGGCGGGCAGTGTCGAGGTCGAACTCATCCCGGCACCCGCCGGATTGGGTCTCGCGGCGACCGACACCGTTCGCAAAATCCTCGAACTCGCGGGAGTCGAGAACGCCTGGACGAAGAGCCACGGCAACACGCGAACGACGCTCAACCTCGCCAAGGCGACGTACAACGCGCTGGAGAACGCCTCCCAAGCGCGTGGTCCGCGCGCCCGACCCGACGAGGAACCGGAGGTGGCTGACTGATGGAAGCAGTCGTCCAGATTCGCGGAGAGGTCAACATGAACCAGGACGTTCGTGACACCCTGTCGATGCTCAACATCCACAAGGTCAATCACTGTGCGCTGGTTCCGGAATCGGAGACCTACCGCGGAATGATCACGAAGGTCAACGACTTCGTCGCCCACGGGGAACCCGAACAGGACGTTCTGGAGACGGTTCTCTCGAAGCGAGCACAGCCGCTCGAAGGGTCCGACGACGTCGACGACGAGTGGGTCGCGGACAACACCGACTACGACGACATTGCCGGCCTCGCGGGCTGCGCTCCTCGACGACGAGACGACGCTCCGTGAGCAGGGCCTGACGCCCGCTCTTCGTCTCCACCCACCGCGCGGTGGACACGAGGGTATCAAACACCCCACCAAGGAAGGTGGACAGCTCGGCAAACACACGACCGAGGAAATCAACACGCTCCTCAAGGCGATGCGATAACCATGACGAGCAAGAAACGACGCCAGCGTGGCTCGCGGACGCACGGGGGCGGAACCCACAAGAACCGCCGCGGTGCCGGACACCGTGGTGGTCGCGGACGCGCCGGTCGCTCAAAGCACGAGTTCCACAACTACGAACCGCTCGGAAAGCACGGGTTCTCCCGACCCGAAGACTCGAAGGAAACGGTGCTCACCGTTTCCGTGCAGAAACTCGACGAAGACGCCGCACTGTACGCGGCCGAGGGAGTCGCCGAGGAGACCGACGACGGCTACCAGCTCGACGCACGCGATGTCGTCGACGACGGCTGGGATGTCGACGCCGTCAAGGTACTCGGTAGCGGTCAGGTTCGCAACAACCTCGAAATCACCGCCGACGCGTTCTCCGCGTCCGCGGTCGAACTCATCGAGGAAGCGGACGGCGAGGCCGTCCTGAGCGAGCGGGCCCAGGAAGAGGAGTTCGGCGGAAGCGAAGACGAAGACGACGAGTAACGCGGACCACTCGTTGTCGGCTTTCGTTTTTTAGTGAACGTACGTTTCAGGCTCGACAGACATTTCTCTCTCCCGTCGTTCTCATTGCCTTCGGGAGGATAGCAGTTCTCGGCGACTTTCACACACTCATCGGTTCGCATATTCGGTCAAGCGGCGTCCGATTTCTCGAACCATCACGATGAGCGTGAGCAACACACCGACGAAGAACAACGGTACCAACGACCAATCAGCGGGCTCTAACCCGATTATCGAGAACTGGATGGCAAACAGTAGTAACAGTATATCCTTGCTCCGAGCACTTTCCATGGGCGTAGCTATACTAGCGGAATTAAAACATATCGTGCTCTCCTTTGAAGCGTGTCTTCCGACGACGGAACCGCGCGCTGATTTGGGGTCTACTGATTCCGTCCGCCGGTCGTATTTTTCGTGGCGTTTGCCGATGAAGTGACGGCGTTGAATGATAGTATGAAATTTCGTATGAGTCTGATTTCAGACGTTTGGAACGGGTGTTTCTGACCTATATTTTGTGGCCGCTTCGCGAGAGCCCCCGAAAAGCCTGAAACCGGATTCTGTGGCGTTCTCCGTACTTTATACTATCCATTTTCACCCGTGACGCGAGTCGAAGGAGATACATGTAGGGAGCTTCGAATTGATGATGAACATGGGTTGGAAAGAGACTGCTGAACCAGTCCTCACAAGAATGCCCGCCGTCCAGCGCCGGAGGGACATATACCCTTCAAGCGCAAGCTGATGTGGACGGGGGGAGTGTTACTGCTGTACTTCTTCCTGACGAACGTCTACCTGTACGGGGCAAACCAAGGTGCGGACATCTTTGGTAACTTCCGTTCGATCCTCGGAGGTGGACGAGGAACTGTCCTACACCTCGGTATCGGACCGATTGTCACCGCGAGCATCGTCCTCCAACTGCTCGGCGGTGCGGACCTGTTGGGGCTGGATACCAGCGACCCCCGCGACCAAGTGCTCTATCAAGGCCTGCAGAAACTGCTGGTCGTCGTGATGGTCTGTCTCGAAGGGCTCCCGATGGTTTTCATCGGTGGGTTCCTTCCCGTGGACGGCACGGTCGCCACTAATCTCGGCATCGGTCATTTCGGCGTCCAGTGGCTCATCTTCGCCCAGATCTTCGTCGGCGCGATTCTCGTCCTGTTCATGGACGAAATCGTCAGCAAGTGGGGTGTCGGGAGCGGTATCGGGCTGTTCATCATCGCCAACGTCAGCCAGAGCCTCGTCGGCGGTCTCATCTCGCCGAAGGGCATCGGCACCTACGTCGGCGTCATCCCACAGTGGATTGCCATCCTCACCGGGAACGCGAAGAACATCTCACTGCTCACGGCGAGCGGGATTCAGTATCTCCTGTTCGGCGGCGGGCAACTCATCGCGCTCGCCACGACGATACTCATCTTCGTCATCGTCGTGTACGCCGAAAGCGTTCGGGTCGAGATTCCGCTGAGCCACGCACGGGTCAAAGGCGCACGCGGTCGCTTCCCCGTGAAGCTCATCTACGCGAGCGTTCTGCCGATGATCCTCGTCCGCGCCCTGCAAGCGAACATCCAGTTCCTCGGGCGCATCCTGAACAGCCAGCTCCACGGAAACATGCCCGCATGGCTCGGTTCCTACAGTCAGGGGTATCCCACGAGTGGGCTGTTCTACTACCTCGCGCCGATTCACAGCCCGAACGATTGGATGTGGTGGGCGGGCGGTGCCGGCGGTCATGCGGCCTGGCAGGTGCTCATCCGCGTCTGTCTCGACCTCGGATTCATGGTGCTCGGTGGGGCCATCTTCGCGGTCTTCTGGGTTGAGACGGCGGACATGGGTCCGGAATCGACCGCGAAACAGATTCAGAACTCCGGGATGCAGATTCCCGGCTTCCGCCAGAACACCGGCGTCATCGAGAAGGTGATGGAGCGGTACATCCCGCAAGTCACCGTCCTCGGCGGCGCGCTGGTCGGTCTGCTGGCTGTCCTGGCGAACATGCTCGGCACTATCGGTGGTACCTCCGGTACGTCACTACTGCTCGCGGTGTCCATCACGTACAAGCTGTACGAGGAAATCGCGGAGGAGCAGTTGATGGAGATGCACCCGATGATGCGCGAGATGTTCGGCGGCTAACGCCGACACGCGATTTTCACCATGGCATCGTTTTTTCGTCGCCGTATTCACAAAGGATATCGGCCGAACCCGCGGAAACTTCTTGAATCACGCCGCCGATTCATGGACTATGGACTCGGCGTTCGTGTTTCGTTCCCGTCTCCGTTCCGCGATAGCGGAGCACGTCTCGACGCACGAAATGCCGTTCGAGCCACCCCTCGACGACTCACGAACCGATAGCGATGGCGACCACCTTTTCGTTCCGTCGTCCCGCCGTGACGGCGTCGTTCTCGCAGTGGTCCCCCCGGACGTGGACCCGCACTCGACTGGCGCGATTCAGCGCGGGCTACGGCGTGCCCGTCAGCGTGACGTTCGGGTGTTCGTCACGGCTAACGAAAACGACGCGTTCCTCTTTCGTCGTCCGAAACCCGTACCCACACCCACGACGGCAGTCGATACTGCGGCGTTCACCCGACGCCAGTACGATTTGCGAACACTGACGATGGCGGCGTTTTGTAAGCAGTTCCTCTCCGACGTGAGGACGTTTCAGGACGGCACGGAACCGCCGGTTCGCTTCGACGACTTCGTCGTCGGCCGTCTTCGCAGTTTTCACGCCAGCCTCGTGCCGCGATACGAGTCGCTCATCGCCGACGCGTTCGAGGAAAAGGAGGGTTTTCACGACTCGATGACGACGTGGGCGAACGAGAACGACTATCCCGTCGATTCGGATTTCGAGCGGACGAGTCGAATCGCCGCCCAGCAGTACGCGTATCGACAGGTGATACGAATCGTGCTCGATGCGCTCGCTCCGGGGCGGGACGGTGTATCGAAGGCGGAATTTGCAGTCGATGAGTGGACGAATCGGAGCGAAACCGGTTTTTGGAGCGACGTGCCGAACGATGACGGGACGCTGAAACTCCTTCGAGGGTTTGCGGACAGTATCGAACGGGAACCGCTGTCCGACATCGACACCGATATCGTCGGACGGATTTACCAGAAACTCGTTCCGGTCGAAGAACGGGCCGAACTCGGTCAGTTCTACACGCCGGACGAAATCGGACGACTGCTCGCTCGATGGGCGATTCGCTCGCCGAACGACAGGGTGCTCGACCCGGCGAGCGGTTCCGGGTCGCTTCTCGTGGAGGCGTACAAGCGACTGGACGCGTTGGGTTCGGGGTCGTGTTCACATCGGGAACTGCTTCGGCGGATGACGGCCGTGGACATCGACGAGTTCTCGCTTCGACTGACTCGACTGAACCTCGCAGTGCGGAGCGTCCACGAACCGACGGACGAACGCTTCGTGTACCACGGCGACTTTTTCGACCTCGACCCGGCAACTATCGGAACGTTCGACGCGACGGTCGCAAATCCACCGTACGTTCGACAGGAATCGCTCGCCGGGAAACGGGAGCACGTCCGCGAACATCTCGCGGCGTTCGATTCCGGGTCGGAAATCGACGGGCGGAGCGACCTGTACTGCTACTTTCTGACCCACGTTACGAGCTTTCTTCGGGAGGGTGCACGGTTGGCGTGGGTCGTACCGACCAAATGGATGGTCGCGGACTACGGCCCGTCGCTCCAACGGTTCCTCTACGACCATTACGGGATTCGAGCAGTTGTCGGGTTTCGAACCCGACTGTTCGATGACGCACTCGTCGATACGGTGTTGTTGCTGTTGGAACGGACGGAGGACGAAACGAGACGGCAGAACACGCGGACGAACTTCGTCCGCATCGACGAACGGATGGAACCGGACGACGTACTCGCCGCCATTGACCGAGTCGAGGGCGGTCAGGGGGGAGCCACCTGCAAATCCGAGGCGAACGGAGCCATCGAACCATCACCGTCCTCCAGTCGCATCTGGAGGACAACCTCGGCGAGAAGTTACACCATTACATCACCGCACCGACGCTCTATATCGCAGTTCTCGAACACGCGGCGACGATTCCGCTGTCCGACGTTGCGACCGTCACACGGGGGAAGAAAACCGGCGCGAATCCCATCTTCGTCCTCGACCGGGATGGGAGTCGGTCCTGTCGGGTCGAAGACCGCTTCCTCCGCCCGGCGATAAAGAGCGTGAAGGAAGTCGATGGCTACGAACACACGGTTGACGACGCGGAAAAATGGATGTTGGATATGGCCGACTATACGGAGGAAGTGTTGACGTCGTCCACCCCCGACGACACCATCGACGGTGCCGACGATGTGGACCGCGTCATCTCGGCGCTCGAACGGGATGGTTACGACGGCGTGGTATCCTACCTTCGCTGGGCGGAAAATCAGCCGTCGCGCTCGAACGCATCGATACAGACGAACCACCCGTGGTTCGAGATGGGTTCGTTGGATGGGAAAACGGCCCCCATCGTCTGCCCGCAGGCGATGGACACGCGCCGGTTCTTCTTTCGAACCGATGGGTACGTCGTCGCCAGCAATCGGTTCCTGCTCGTCTCCCCGCGACGAGTGGACGCGACGCTCCTGCTCGGGTTGTTGAACACCAGCCTCTCGAAAATCGTGATCGAAAGTCACGGTAGGGTGACCGGTGGCGGAGCGGTGAACCTCTCGGGTTCCGACCTCCGAACCCTCCGCGTTGTCAATCCCGAAGCGCTGACGGACGAACAGAAGGCGACGGTTCGGGATGGCTTCGAGCGATTGGCTGTTGGCGACGAAAGCGGGCAAACCGCCATCGATACCGTGATTTTCGACGTGCTCGACATCGACGTGAACGTCGAGCGGTTACAGCAGATCGCACGCACGATGAAGGTGGCACGTCGAACGAAGGGACGGGAAGCGAACTCGACAATTCGGGAGCAGGACGCCGTAGAGAGTCACGTCGAAATGGAGTTCGGCGGCTGAACGCCGGCAGTGTTCGCCTTTCGATGCCGGGGTGATATATACTCACCCCGTCTTTTTCGAGCATGAACCGGGAACGAGGATTTTTACTGTTTCTCATCGCCGTGTTCGGCCTCCTCTCACTTCTGCTCGTCAGACCGTTTCTCCAGTATGTGCTGGCGGCGATTCTGCTGGGCTACGTCTTGCATCCGGTTCAGCGCCGGTTGAAACACCGCGTCGGCGCTCGGATTTCCGCGTTCTCGCTTATCGGCATCACCACTGTCGTCGTCCTCGTTCCTCTGACCGTGCTCGTAGCCATCGCGGCCCGGCAGGCGTTCACGCTCCTGCAAACGATCGTCAATGGCGACCCACAAATCACGGAACTCATCGGATTAGTCGAACGGTACACCGGTATCACCATTCACGGCCGAACGTTACAGGAACTCCTCCCGGCCGGGAGTTCGTCGCGGTTGGTCGAGAACGTTCTCGGCATTTTCGGTGGCGTCTCGAACGCGCTCGTCGGCCTCACCGTGATGGTGTTCCTGCTCTACTACCTCCTCACGGACGGCGAGGCGTTTGTCGGCTGGATTCGACGGTGTACGCCGCTTCCCGACGACGTGCAGGACGAACTGTACGCCGAGATGGACCGCGTGATGTGGGGCGTGTTGGTCGGCAACCTCCTCGTCGCAATCGTCCAAGGTATCCTGACCGGAATCGGCTTCATCATCGCCGGCGTTCCGGGCGTGGTGTTCTGGACGGTCGTGACGACCGTCCTCTCCCTGCTTCCGCTCGTCGGTGCGTCCGTCGTTTGGCTTCCGGCATCGCTCTATCTCTTCCTCGTGAATCGGCCGATTGCGGCCGGATTCCTGTTCGTCTACGGTACCCTCGTCATCAGCCTCTCGGACAACTACCTCCGGCCCATCGTCAGCGGACGCGAAGCGCAACTGAACCCCGGCATCCTCGTCGTCGGCATCTTCGGCGGCGTCTACGTCTTCGGCTTCATGGGGCTGTTCTTCGGTCCCATCGTGCTCGGCATGTTCCGTGCATTGCTCACGGTGTTCTCCCGCGAGTACGCGACCGACGGCTGAGACGGGGAACGCCGCTCCCCGACCGAGTTGTTCGTTCGAACGTTTCCGGTTGACGACCGTGAGACGACGATTCCACGCCGGTTTCCCGCTCCCCGATTCCCGACGATTCGGTTCCCGTCGCTCGAAATCAGGAGGATACCGGTGTCTCCGCTATTTCCGATTCGATTGCGGAGGACGGCGTTGCGGTCGCTCGACCGCAACCGGATGCCGACGGAATTCCCACGAGCGTCGGTCGATTCCACGGTGTTGTTCCGTGCCCCGTCGGCGAGATACACGCCGTAAAATCGGTTCGAAACGCGGTTTTCACGGATTCGATTGTCGCTCGCCGCCGAGAGCCAAACCCCGGCGATGTGGTTTCCGCTCGCCACGCTATCGCGGACGATGTTCCGGTTTGCTCCGAGCAGGGCGACGCCGAACTCGTTTCCGCGTGCCGTCGTGCCGACCACGGTGTTCCGGGTGGCTTCGACGAGTTGCACGCCGACCAAGGCGTTGTCGCTCGCGGTCGTGTTCCGAAGAACGTTGTTCGAACTGCTCCCGACGAGGAAGACGCCGGCCACCGCGTTCGAGCGGGCGACGTTGCCCGCGATGGTCCCGCCCTGAATCGATACGAGGGATAGTCCGACGCGGTTGCGTGCGGTGGCCGTTCCCGTGACTCCCGCGTTTCGGGTTCCGACGAACCGGATTCCGTCGTCCCAGTCGGTCGCCGCCACGTTCCGGACCGTGACGTTCGACCCGCCGGTGACGAGGATGCCGGCGGAACCGAACGCACCGACACCGTCGATTCGGTGTCCACGCCCGTCGAGGGTCACGTCGCTCGCGGTGATTCGAAGGCAGGTATCGACCGTCCCGTTTCGAACGTCCTCCGCGAGGGCGTACGTCCCCGAGGACGAAACCGTCGTACAGGAGTCGATTTCGGTCGCGTTTCCATGGGCTTCTTGCCCAGCGACGACTCCGGTGGCGGGTTGCCATCCGAGCAGGGGAAGTGAGACGACGACTGCTAGGACCACGACCGTTGTCGAACGTCGAGCGTGCATGGGCGTCCCTCGTGGCCCACACGGTTCGTTATTTGCCCGTCTCCCTCGCACAACACCCCGTTGTGTTCGGGTTGCGGCGACAACCCGCTCGGTTCAGGGTCGAAGGCGCTGGAGGAGCGGAATTTCCTCGATTTTCCCGTCCGACAACTCCTCCCAGTCGATACCGTCCGGTCGCTCGAACGCCGTTTTCGTCGGTACGACGCGCTCGGGCGTCACGACGAAATCCATCGGAACGTCGTGGGGTTCCGGTGCTGGCGCGTCGTCCACCAGTTGCAGTTCGTGTACCGTCGTCGCAATCGTCGTGTCGTCGTCCGCCGTCCCCAACGCGTGCAGGACCGCGAATTCG
Organism: uncultured haloarchaeon; assembly: GCA_963811185.1. Taxonomy (GTDB): domain Archaea; phylum Halobacteriota; class Halobacteria; order Halobacteriales; family Haladaptataceae; genus Haladaptatus. The sequence goes on along the minus strand of CAWEQN010000002.1, from coordinate 360,666 downwards.
AGGTCGCTGTACCCTTCTCCCTTCCCGATTCGGGTACCCTCGTCCGTCACCGCCACGCTCCCCGAGACGATGAAATCCACGTGGGGAATTTCGTCCGGCGCGACGGGTTCGGCGTAGTCGTCCATCTTCGACACCGTCGCGGCGGCGTCCGTGTCCTCGATTTCCGCCGGGTCGAGTTTCATGAACGGCTTCTCGTCCCGAAGCCGCGGCTGGGCCATGTAGACGACCTTTCCCTCCCGGAGCGCCCGCCGCCGAACCGGCAGTTGGGGGGCGTCAGGGTTCGCCTTGATGACCGACGCATCCCGCCACGCCGGGAGTTCGGCGAGTCGGTCGGCCGCCTCCTTCGCACCTGCGAAGTTCGGAATTCGGCCGTGCGGCGGGAACGGAAACCGGGCGATTCCCTCGTCCTCCAACCGCGTCCAGATTCGCTCTCGGAGGTCGGCTTTGTCCATGGTGGGAGTGGTTCGTCACGGTGACTTCAACCCAACGCTTGGATACTCCACGCGATTTCCCCCATCTTCACGGGGAGGACCGAGACGCCCGAGCGTTCAAACCCGTTGCGCCCCAACTCTCCCCGTGATTCGACTGCGGGACGGAATCCACATCGAAGCCGGCAAAACCATCGTCGCGGATGCCCGGAGTGCCGTCGGCGACGTGAACGTAGTGAGCCACGCTCACGCCGACCATACGTTTCGGAAAACGCCGAAGACGGTGCTCTGTTCGGCCGAAACCGCCGCGCTAGTTCGGGTGCGGACGGGAAAACGATTCGAGTTTACCGACTCGATTCCGGGTATCGACCTCCTCCCGGCGGGTCACGTCGTCGGGTCGCGGGCCGCGCTCATCGAGGGCGAGGACGACCGGCGTTATCTGTACACCGGGGACTTCTCGACGCGGGACAGGCTGTTTCTCGACGGGTTCGAACCTGTTTCCGCCGACGTATTGGTGATGGAAACGACGTACGGCGACCCGAAGTATCGCTTCCCGCCGCAGGACGAACTGGAGGCCGAGATTTGCGATTGGCTCGCCGACCACGACGAACCGCTGTTCCTGTTCGGCTACTCGCTGGGCCGGGCAGGGAAACTCCAGCACCTCGCTCGGCGGGCGACGAACCGTCCCATCGTCGCCAGCGACGCGATTCGAGACGTGAACGCGGCCATCGAGGGGACGACGGACATCACCTTCGACGCGGAACCGTTCGAAGCGAACGGGCTTTCGGGCGACGAAATCGTCGTGCTCCCGTCGAACCTCTCCCGGGCCGACTGGGTTTCCGACCTCGTCGAGCGCGTCGGTGGGGCGATGGTCGGGTTCTCCGGTTGGGCGGTCACGAGTTCCTACCGCTACCGTGGCGGCTACGACGCGACGTTCCCGCTGTCGGACCACTGTGACTTCGACGAACTCGTTTCGGTCGTGAAAGCGGTGGACCCCGACGTCGTCTACACGCAACACGGCTTCACCGACGAATTCGCGGGCCATCTCCAGAAGCTCGGATACGATGCTCGGCCGCTGATGCGCCACCAACGTTCGCTGTTCGACTTCGGAAGCGAGTGACTACGAGAGGTAGTGGTCGATTTCCACGGGACGTGTTCCCCCTTCCAGTTCTGTCGGAACGAATACTTATCGACCGTACCATCGTCACTTCCATCCGTACACCCAGCGGAAAGGGTTACGTTCCGTTCCGCAGGCGGGCGATAACAAAGCTCGTACTTCGCGTCTCACCGTGTCGTGTTCAGTCTCCGTCGATTGCTCGCCAGCGCGATTGCCGTCGTTCTCGTCGTGAGCGTTCTCTTCGTGGTGACGCTGGGCGTCTGGCCGCCAGCGTACACCGTCATCAGTGGAAGCATGTCGCCCCACGTCAACCGGACCGACGTGGTCGTTGTGATGGACAAACACCGCGTCACGCCGTCCGACAGCCGTGACGGCGTCGTTTCAGCGAAGAGCGGGAAACGGGACGGGTTCCAGACGCTCGGCGGTCCGGGCAACGTCCTCGTCTATCGACCGTACGGAAACGATTCGGCGATTCCCATCCTTCATCGTGCGCGGTTCTGGGTCGCGAAGGGCGAAAACTGGTACGAGAAAGGAAACGCCTCGTACTTTGCGGGTGCCGACAGCTGTGCCGAACTTCGGAACTGCCCGGCACCGCACTCGGGATTCATCACGAAAGGGGACGCGAACGGCTACTACGACCAAGCGGTCGGCATCTCCTCGCCGGTTCGCCCCGACTGGATTCTCGGAGTCGCCGTCGCTCGCGTTCCGAGAATCGGAAAACTGTCGCCGGCGCTCTCTCACTCCTCACACGAGAGCGTGACGTTCACGGATTTCCGTTCCGCACGGACGGGACACGCTCACCCGTCACGGAACGACTCGACGGTCGCTCACTCCTCGCGGAGCAGTGCAACGCTCAACAGCTTTCCGCCGCCGCAGACGGTCGATTCACGGGTTAGCGCGTAGAGAATCCCGTCGCGGTCGGTTTCGACCTCCTGTCGAACCTCGTACGTCGCCGGGTCGTACAGGGTTCCGATACGCTCCCCCGCCTCGACTTCGTCACCGAGTTCGTGATTCGATTCCACGACGAACAGCCCCGAATCGTCGGCATCGACGCGACCGAGGTGGTTGCGTGCCAGCACTTTCTCCCCGTTTTCGAGCGGCGACGCGGGGAACATCCCGAGTTGACGACAGACGTTCGTGAGTCCGGTGAGTCCGGTTTCCACTGCGCTTTCGACGATTTCCTTGTTGTGTGCGAGTTCCGGCGTGATGGACGGAATTCCTTCGCGCGTGGCCGCGACGCGGAACTTGCCGCCGAAGTTTCGCTCCGACCACTCCACGTCGGCGTCGTCACCCGCTTCCTCCGAGAGCAGGAGGTCGGTGCCGAAGGCTTCGGCCAACGCCCGTGACTTCTCGTCGCCTTCCATGAAGACGACGTGGGGCATCATGGTCGGACTGCCGGTGTGGAGGTCCACGATGGCATCCGCCTCGCTCGCGTACTCCCAGAGCGTCGACGCCATGCGCTCGTGGAGCGTTCCGTCTGGGTCGCCGGGCCAGACTCGGTTCATGTTCGGGTTGATGCTGTCCAACTGTTCCGGCGTGGTGTACGATACCCGGTCGAACGTGAGGGGGTCGGCGACCGGAACCGCGACGATTCGCCCCGCGAGGTTCTCCGTTTCGATTTCCTCGTGGAACCGCCGGAGTACTTCGCTTCCGTTGATTTCACGTCCGTGCTGTGCCGCCTGCACGTAGAGGGTTGGGCCGTCTTCGGCACCGTCGTAGGTATGAATAGTCGTTTCGAGTTCGACGCCCGACGGCAGTCGGGCGAGCGGGATTCGCTCCGCGCTGTGTCCTCCCATTGAATTCATCACTGCGGGGGGAGCGTCTTTAACGTAGCGAAGTTCGTCCGTCGTTACCACGGTATTTACCCACACGGACTCTCGAAGATGATATAAATATATTTCCCGTCCGGTGAAAGTGATATGCCGAACGTGACGAACGTCATCTTTTAGCCCGGAGGTGATGTCGATTCGCGTAACCAATGTATTCGCGGGAACACTTCGCCATCGGTGCCGTGGTTTCGGCACTCCTTCTCGTTCCGCTTTCGAGTCGATTCGGCGTGCCACTGCTCGCAGTCCTGTTCGTCTACGGCGTGCTGTTGAGCGTTTTCATCGATTTGGACCACTTCGTCCTCACTCGCTTCGAAACGGGCAGTTGGCGGCATCTCCGCGCGTGTGTCTCCAACCCACGGGACGCGTTCGGGGACCAAGACTGGGTGTTCGAGGATATGGACGATACGGGACTGGAACACCTGCGTATCCTCTCGCACGTCGCCATCGGCGGCGTCCTCGTCGGCGTGTTGGTAGTGCTTTCGCCACCCGTGGCCGTCTTTACCGCCGTCGTCCTGTACTTTCACGTGTTGGCCGATTTGCTTCGGGACAACGGCGTTGCGTGAACCTGAACTCCGAACTGGACGCTCGCTTAAAATCACCGCCGTTCATCGATAGTTGTACACGTTGGCGACAAACGTTTTGTGCAGTCGGGATGTTGGATTCGATGCGATGACATCCATCTACGAACGGTTGGAAGACGGCCTGGAGGAAAAGGGTGAGATAATGGTCAAACTCGGCGACGGCGAGGAACTCGAACTCCACACCCACAACGTCGAGTTCGAGGAAGAACCGTTCATCCGCATCGATGCGGACGACCAAGTCCATTGGGTGGATACGTCCCAAATCGCCCATTACTGGATTCACGAGGAGCTGTAAAAGCAATCACCGAACAGACAATTTTGCCCCGTCGAAGACAGCAATCAGAAAGTCCTTTTTAAGCTAACTGGGGTAACAGTATTACGATTGGGTACGTATCGTGCGATACCCAATCATGACATCAGTAATAAGAGACTGCGGCAGAGCTTTACTCGGTGGAACACGAGGGGAGTTCGATGGACCATAGTTCGAGTGAAGCGGGAGTAGAGAGTGGCTCCGCGGGGGATGGCTCCGTCGAGACGGAACTCTCCCGCGACATGAGTCTGTTCGACATCACGTTCATCGGCGTCGGCGCGATGATCGGTGCTGGCGTCTTCGCGCTGACGGGGTTCGCGGCGGGTATCGCCGGCCCGGCGCTCACCGTCGCGTTCATCCTCAACGGGTTCGTGGCGATGTTCACCGCTATCTCGTATGCGGAACTCGGCGCGGCGTTTCCCGGAGGCTGGCGGCGGCTATCTCTGGGTAAAAGAGGCGCTCGTTGACCCCAACGGTTTCTTCGCCGGATGGATGAGTTGGTTCGCCCACGCGGTCGCATGCGCCCTGTACGCCGTCACCTTCGGGACGTTCTTCGTAGAGTTCGTCATCTACGGAACCGACCTCACACACGAGTTCGCGCTGTTCGGATTTCTCACGCCGTCCATCGCGGAGAAGGTGATGGCAGTCCTCGTCGTCCTCATCTTCGCCTACATCAACTTCCGCGGCGCGGAGGAAACCGGAACTGCCGGGGTCATCGTCACGGGTCTCAAACTGATAATCCTCGGCGTCTTCGTCGTCTTCGGTATCAAAGCGACGTTGACGACCCCGCACTGGCCCGCGAAGTTCGTGGACAACCCGTCGTTCGCGCCGCACGGTTTCGTCGGTATCCTCGGCGCGATGGGGTTCACCTACATCGCGTTCGAGGGGTACGAGATCATCGTTCAGTCCGGTGAAGAGGTCGTCAGCCCCGGGACGGAACATCCCGAAGGCCATCTTCTACTCGATGCTCATCGTCGTCCCTATCTACGTTCTCGTCTCGTTCGCCGCCATCGGCGGCGTTGACGTGACCCGACATCTGCTCGACATCGCGAACCTGAGCGGGTCGCCCGCGAAGGTTCCGACGTGGGAACTCCTTGGTGACCTCGGGGAACTCGGTATCATCCAAGCGGCGGGTTCGTTCGTCCCGTACGGTATCCCGCTCCTCCTGATTGCGGGGTTGGCGGCGACGCTCTCGGCGCTCAACGCGACCATCTTCTCGTCAAGCCGTGTCTCGTTCGCGATGGGGCGCGACCGGGTACTCCCCCCGGCGTTCGACAACATCCACCCGCAAAAGCGCACGCCGTACATCGCGCTCGCGCTTTCGGCCGTCCTCATCATCGCTCATGGCCGTCACGCTCCCCATCGAGAGCGTCGCGGCTTCGGCCGACCTCATGTTCATCCTACTGTTCGTTCAGGTGAACTGGACGGTCATCAGGATGCGCCAAACCCACCCCGACTTGCCACGGACGTACACGATTCCGTACATGCCGTGGCCGCCGCTCATCGGCCTCGTCCTCCAGTTCATCCTGACGCCGTTCCTCCTGCTCGAACTGGGACTGACCCCCGGCATCGGGCCGCAGTCGGAGGGGTTCGTCGCGCTCATCACGACGGTCATCTGGATGGGACTCGGCCTCGCCATCTACTACGGCTACTCCCGGAACAAGGAAGCCGAGAAACGGGAAGAGGAGACGCCGACCGTCGTCACCGAACGCGTTCCGTCGGAGGCCGACAATCGAATCGTCGTTCCCATCGCCAACCCCGAGAGCGCGCCGCAGTTGATGCGTACCGCGACCAGCATCGCACGCGACCGGAACGCCGAAATCCTCGTCATGAGCATCGTCACGGTGCCACAACAGACGCCGCTGGAGGAAGGCCGGGAGTTCGTGGACAACCAGCGTGCGGTGTTGAAGGAGGCGATGACGGTCGCCGAGGACAGCGACGTTCCGGTCAGCGGGACGATTCGAATCGGCCACGACATCTCGAAGGCCATCCTCAACACCGTCGAACAGTACGACGCCGACACCGTGCTCATGGGATGGAAAGGCCAGCGCACGAGCCAACGGCGCGACATCGTCCTCGGGAGCAACGTGGACACGGTCGTCCAAAACGCCCCCTGTGACGTACTGGTCGAACGAATCGGGCCGGAGGCGAAGCGAGCGAAATCCATCCTCGTCCCGACCGCCGGTGGCCCACACGCCGAACTCGCCGCCGAGGTGGCCGAACACGTCGCTCGTTCGAACGACGCGACGGTCGAAATCGTTCACGTCGTGGCCGTCCGGACGCGAGCGAGGACGAGCGGTCGGACGCCGAAACGGTCCTCGAAGCGGCGAAGGCGGAGTTCGACGAGGCGACGGCCGTCACGACCGAACTGCTCACCGGCGACGATGTCATCGACACCATCGTCGAACGAACCGGCGAACACGACCTGACCATCATCGGTGCGACCCGGGAAGGACTGCTCCAACAGTTCGTCTTCGGCGCGCTCCCCGAACAGGTCGGCTGGCGGTCGAAGGGCACCATCATCATGGCAAAGCGCCACCTCGGTATCACCTCCCGCCTCTCGCGCTGGCTACGCTGACGGGTTCGCTTCGAAACCGCCCTCCGTTTCGATTTTCACGGCGTCCCGACGATCTGTTGGAAAAACCGCTCGGTGAGCACCTCGCTCACGAGTTCCACGAGCGCGTCGTCCCGGTCTTCGAGCGTGCCGAACAGTCCGAGCGGAATCGCCCCGCCCGCCATCGCTCGATGACCGCCGACGTTTCCGATGTCGGCGAACGCTTCCGTCAACGAGGTTTCCCGCGTGAATTCGCGGGTCGCGCGTTCTCGCGCTCAGGTGAATCGTTTCGCCGATGATGCCGAAGACGAGCGTGGTCGAAACGCCTTCGAGGTTGAGCAGGTAGTCCGCCGCCTGCGGGAGCGTATCCCGCTCGGTCGTCCGTCCGGCGTGCGAGACGAGTTGTGACCCTCTGACGGTGCGATTCGAAATCGCGTCGGCGATGGAGTCGAGCGTTTCGTGTGTGAACAGCGAGTCCGAGAGGCGACGGAGCAGATTCACGTCCGCGTGCGGATGCAGGTGTCGGGCGTTCGTGTATTCGGCCTCCGTCGCGTCCCGCGTGAATTCGAGCGTTTCCCGTCGAATACCGAACAACAGCGCGGTTGCGAGCCGAACGTCGAGTTCCATATCGAGTTCGACCAGATACTCGGTCAGGATGGATGCCGTCGCGCCGATGTGCTCCCGATGGTCCACGTGGGTCCCTTCGACCGTTTCGTTCGGGTGATGGTCGATGACGATGTCGGGGACGTACCCGACGGGGACCCTATTGTTCTGGCCGGGAACAGCGTGGTCCACGAATCCGAGGAGATCGGCCGAATCGAGGTGTTCCTCGGCGAACGGGCACAAATCCACGTCCAACAGGTTGACCATCGCCCGGTTTTGCTGGTGTGTTATCTCGCCGCTGTAGTAGAGTTCGACGTCGATGACGCTCGCCGACTCCGCGATTGCGGCGAGTGCGAGCGCGCTACTGATACTGTCCGGGTCGGGATTGTTGTGACACACGACCGATAGGGACTCGGCACCGTCGAGTACGGAAAGCAGTGAATCACACCTGTCGGCAGGTTCGTGGAGACTCGTATCGAGGGACATTCGTTGAAACCGTTCGACTGGGGGAACAGCCGAAGTGATACACAGTACACAGCATCGAGGATTGTAACTGTTACCCCGGTAGGCACCGGCTACTCGGCGTCTCGAACCGTGGTCGCTCCCAGGACTCGGGCGAAAAACGGTTTACGTCCCTCGAACTACTCTTTCGTATGGGATATCGGCTCGACGAAATCGACCGGCGGATAATCTACTATCTGATGCGGAACGCGCGTGACACGTCCGCTCCGCAAATCGCGACCGAAGTCAACGTCTCGTCGGGGACGATACGCAATCGAATTCAGCAACTCGAAGACCACGGCATTCTCACCGGTTTTCACGCGAACGTCGATTTCGAGCGCGTCGATGGACGGCTGACGAACCTGTTTACGTGTACCGCACCGGTTCCGAACCGCGAAACGCTCGCCCAGCGAATCCTCGAAATCCCCGGTGTGGTCAACGTCCGGGAACTCATGACCGGGCGGGGCAACCTCCAGGTCAAGGCGGTCGGAAACGATACCAGCGACCTCTCGCGCATCGCCCGCGAACTGTCGAACCGTGGGCTCGAAATCGAGGGCGAAGACCTCATCCAGAACGAGCGATTCCAGCCGTACCATCCGTTCGGTCCCGACAAGGAGGGAAGCCACATCTCGATGACCGATTTCGTCAGCCTCTCCGGAGAAGCGGACGTCGCGGAGTTGGCCATCAGTGCGGATTCACCCATCGCCAACAAGACGCTCAAGGAGGCAGGTGCCGACGGACTCATCGGTGACGACATCCTCGTCATCGCCATCGAGCGCGACGATTCGATGCTGACACCGCGGGGAGACACCCGAATCCGCCCCGACGATGTCGTCACCGTGTTCTCCCGCGAGGGCGTCTCGGACGATGCCTTGGAAGGTTTTTCGGGAACTGCTACGGTCTGAGCCGCCATTCCCTCCCTCCGGTCATCTTGTAGTTTTATCGTCCCGATACTCGACAATATTCCAACAATCGTCCGAGATATCGGTAACATACTTCGACTTCGAAACCCGCATACGGGTACAGCAGCAATCGAGGGCATGTTTGGACTACTGGGGGCGACTCGAAGCTCTCACACGACCGGCGGTCGAATCGAACGGGGAACGACGGCGTGAACCGACGAACGTTCCTACGAATCGCAGGGGCAGGAACCGCCGCAAGCCTCGCAGGTTGTTCGAGTAGCGGAAGCGACGACCCGAAAACGGGTGGAACGAACGGGACGGACTCGACCACCGACACCGAAACGAAGGGGACTTCCAACGACGGAAAGAACGCCGACGAGTTTCCGCTGACGATAACGCAAGGGTCGATGAAGTGGACGCTCGACCCGCACAACCACCGGACGACGTCCACGACCAACGTGCTGTTGCACGCTTACGAAGGGCTTCTGACCCGTACCGCGAAGGGAAAAGTCACCGAGGAATTGGCGACGAAGTACGAACGCGTCGAGGACGGTACGGTGAGGTTCACCATCCGAAAGGGCGTCACGTTCCACAACGGCGACGAACTGACGCCGAAGGACGTCGCCTACAGCATCAACCGTATCGTGGACGACGACGTGAGAATCGTCAGTTCCCAGAGCGGGGAGTTGACCGGCGTCGAGAGTGCGTCCGTCGTGGACGGGGAACACGCGGTCGAAGTCCACTCCGACGGCGTGAACCCGCTCGTCTTCTCGCTTTTTGCCACCTATTGTGACGTCGTCCAGCAGTCCTGGATAGAGGCGCGAACGAAGTCGGAAGTGGCGAAACACATCAACGGTACCGGACCGTTCGAACTCGACAGCTACGAGGAGGACACCCGCGTCGTTTTCACTCGATACGAGGACTACTGGGGGGAGAAACCCGAACCGACCCGACTGACGTTCGAAACCGCAGGCGAATCGAGCACGCGAGTGAACCAACTCCTGAACGGCGAAACGGACATCATCGACAACGTCCCGCCACAGGAAGTCGCCCGAATCAAGAAATCGAATTCGGCGGGGGTGAGCGCCGTTCCGAGCACGCGAATCATCTTCAACGCGATGCGCGACGACCGCGAACCGTTTTCGAGTTCGAAGTTCCGGCAGGCGATGAACTACGCCATCGACCTCGACAGCATCGTGAAAAACGTCCTCTCGAACTTCGGCGACACGACGAACCAGCCGACGTTGGAGGGGTTCACCGGCCACGCTCCGGGAGTGAAGGAGTACCCGCACGACCCGAAGAAGGCCGAGCAGTTGGTCGAGGAGAGCGGCCATGCGGGTGTGAAAATCACGCTCCACACGCCGGTCGGTCGGTATCTCAAGGACACCGAAATCGCACAGGCCGTCGCCGAGCAGATAAGCCGACTCCCGAACGTGAACTGTACCGCCAAACAGCGCGATTTCGGGGCGCTCGGCGGAAGCATTTCGGACGGCGACGCCTCCACCGGCCCGGCGTTCTACCTGCTCGGATGGGGGAACCCGACGTTCGACGCGAGCCAGACCATCATCCCTCACCTGACGAGCGACGGCGCGCTCTCGTCGTACTCGAACCCGAAGATAGACGACCTGATAGCGAAGGCACAGAGCGAATCGGAGACGAACGCCAGAAAGAAACTGCTCCGGAAAGCGAACCGCATCCTCCACGACGAGGCCCCGTGGCTGTTCCTCAACCGACAGTACAGCGTGTACGGTGCGAGTAGCCGACTGAACTGGAACCCTCGCCGGGACGAACGCATCGACGCGGCCGAAATCCGACGAGGCTGATTCCCCTCAGATTTCGACCGCCCACACCGTCACCGACTCCGAACAGCCGTACACCTCGCGGAACGTTCGCTCGACGAACTGTGCGATACGGTTCGCGTCGGCTTTCGCGCTGATGCGGACGTTCGTTCCGTCCGCATCCTCCGGACGTTCCAACTGCTCGATTTTGAACGCCGGGAACTCCCGGAGCAGTTCCTTGAGTCGCTCCAACTCCTCGTCCGTACAGTCCACGTTGAGCGTTCGGTCGCCGAACTGGACCCACGGCGGTAACGCCTCTCTTCCGAATCGTCTTCGTCCCTCCACCTCGCCTTCGACGTCGGCCGTCAACGTGCAAAACGCGCTCGCCCGCTCGCGGTGTGCGGTGATGGCATCCACGACGAGCTTTCGACGTTCCGTCGGTGTCGCCGCGCTGAATCGGGTCATACCGGGGATTCGTTCCGCGCCGACAAAAACCGGATGCACTGCTTTCTTTCCGTAAGCATTTATGCGAGGACGGTGCAGATGAGTGCATGAACCCGAACATCCTGATTTTGGGTGCTCCCGGTGCTGGGAAAGGGACGCAGAGCGCACGAATCGCCGATGAATTCGGCGTGGAACACGTCACGACCGGCGACGCGCTTCGTGCGAATAAGCACATGGAGACCGAACACGGAACACCCGCGAGCTTCATGGACGCGGGCGAACTCGTTCCCGACCCCGTCGTGAACGAAATCGTCCAAGCCGCACTGTCGGAGGCCGACGGCTACGTCCTCGACGGCTACCCGCGAAACCTCTCGCAGGCGGAGTATCTCGACGATATCACCGACCTCGACATCATCCTCTACCTCGACGTGAGCGAGGACGAACTCGTCGGACGACTGACCGGCCGCCGTCTCGACCCCGAAACTGGCGATATCTATCACGTCGAATACAACCCGGCCGAGGACGAGGCGGTCAAAGAACGACTCGTCCAGCGCGATGACGACACCGAGGAGACGGTTCGTGAACGACTCCGCGTGTTCCACGAGAACACGGAACCCGTCATCGACCACTTCGACGATACCGGCGAACTCATCCGCATCGACGGCGAGCAAACGCCCGACGAAGTGTGGGACGACATCCGGGAAGCGGTCGAAGAACAGGCGTAGAGACGAGTCGGCGGTTATTCGAACGACAGTTATTTTTCGCGGGGTTTCGTCGCCTCCGTTTCGAGTAGCGTGTCGAGTCGGTGCTCGAACTCCGTCTCGTCGATATCCCCGTTCGCGTATCTCGCTCCGAGGGCCTCGATAGCGTCGATGTCGGACTCGTCTTCGGCGGTTTCGGCGGACGCGTCGTGAGCGCGGTGCATCCACGCGATGAAGTCGAGGATGGCTGTGATCGCAAGGACGTAGGGTGCCTCCGTAGAAAGAACTGAACTAACACTGACGAGAACTATCGAGAACCCACCCAACACGACCGTTCGCCAGAAGTCGTTTCGCAGAAGTATATCGCTCAGTTCGCTCGTGCCACGTTGTTCAACTGACAGTTGTAAAACGATTATCATCGGAAAAATACGTGCTCGCTCCGTCATGCGTCCATCCCGGCGGGTTAACTACTCACCGCCAACGCTCGTGTCGATGGCGAAGGTTGATTAACGCCGAATCCCAACCCTGCTGTAATGGCACGGACAGCGCAGAAGGTAGAATCGCTCATCGCCGAGGACCCGGCGATGGCCGACGCCCTTTCGGTCGTCTACGAGCGGACCGACGAGGGGTCGGACGAAGTCCAATGGCAGGACGTGAGCGACGACCTCACGAGTGGTCAGTGGGGCCGCCTGATCGAGAAGGGAATCCTCGTAGACGGCATCCACGGGTTCGAACTGTCGAACCCCGACGAGGTCGCGGATGCACTCGATGATTCCGGAGCGACGGCGACCACCACTACCACCAGCACCTCGTCCAGCGACGTGGACGATGTGGAATCGACCTCGTGGTCGAAGTGGGACAAACTCGCGGCGGTGGCGAGTATCGGTCTGTTTTTGGGTTACTCCAACAACACCATCAAAGCCGCCGTCGGGCAGGTCGTCAACGTCATTCTCGGTCCGATCGACCACGCGCTCCCGTTCTACGTGGTCATCATGATCGTCTCCATGCTGACCGGGTTGTACACCACGCTCCTGCAGGACAACCTGATGGACATGGAGAAGATGAGCATGTATCAGGAGCGCATGAAGGACATCCAGGAGCGCCAAAAAGCGGCGAAGGAGAAGGGCAACGAACAGGAGATGGAGGCCATCCGCAAGGAACAGATGGAAGCGATGGGCGACCAGACGGGCATGTTCAAGGAGCAGTTCCGCCCGATGGTCTGGTCGATGTTCATCACCATCCCGGCCTTCCTCTGGATGTACTGGCGCATCGGCGGTAATCCGTCGCCGGTTGTTCCCAACGACATCATCCTTCCCATGGTCGGGGAGATAGCGTGGAATCACGGCGCGATCGGGCCGATGTCCGCGTGGATCGTCTGGTACTTCGTCTGCTCGATGGCGTTCACCCAGCTCATCCGGAAAGCGCTGAACATCCAGACGACGCCGACCTAAGTTCAAAACCTCTTTCTTGGTGCCCGTTCGAGGGTACATATGTTATTGACCGTCTCCGGCCCGCCGGGGAGTGGGAAGAGCACGACTGCCGAGGGACTCGCGAACGCGTTCGGGTTGAACCACGTGAGCGGCGGCGACATTTTCCGTGAACTCGCCGCGGAGCGGGACCTGACGCCCCTCGAATTCAACAAGTTGGCGGAGGAAGACGAGGAGATAGACCGCGATTTGGACCGACGACTCCGTGAAATCGCAACACAGGACGACGACATCGTCCTCGAATCGCGTCTCGCGGGATGGCTCTCGGGGGACCACGCCGATTTCAGAATCTGGCTCAACGCGCCGCTCGACGTTCGTGCGGCCCGTATCTCCGACCGCGAGGACAAACCCGTGAAACAGGCGGCCACCGAAACCCGCGCCCGTGCGGGGAGCGAGGCACAACGCTACGCGGAGTATTACGGCATCGACATCAACGACCTCACCATCTACGATTTGAGCATCAACACCGCACGTTGGAATCCCGACGACGTTCTCGACATGCTGACCACCGCCATCGAGAACTACGAGGTGGAGTCCGACGAAGGGAAGTACCCGATAAACGACGTCTCATACGATTTCTGATGACGCTTCGCGGCCCACCTACCGAGCGTTCGCCCCGCGAACTCCTCGAATTCGGCGTCATCAACCTCGACAAACCGCCCGGTCCGTCGGCCCATCAGGTCGCGGCGTGGGTGAGAGACCTCTGTGAGGTCGAACAAGCGGCCCACTCGGGCACGCTCGACCCGAAAGTCACGGGCTGTCTGCCGACGCTGACCGGCGATGCGACCCGACTCTCGCAGGTCTTTCTGGAGGGTTCGAAGGAGTACGTCTCCGTCCTCGAACTGCACGACACCGCGCCCGCCGACCTCGAAGCCATCGTCGCGGAGTTCGAGGCACCGCTGTATCAGAAACCGCCGCGAAAGAGCGCCGTCTCGCGGAGACTTCGCGTGCGCGAGATTTACGAGTTGGACACCCTGGAAGTGCAGGAGAGACAGGCGCTCCTCCGGATTCGCTGCGAGAGCGGGACGTACATCCGCAAGCTCTGTCACGACATCGGACTCGCGCTCGGTACGGGTGCACACATGGGACACCTCCGCCGAACCGCGACCGATCCCGTTCGACGATACCGACCTCGTGACGCTTCCACGACCTCTCGGACGCGCTGTCGCGCTGGCGCGAGGAGGACGAGGACGACTGGCTTCGTGAGGTCGTCCGACCGGCGGAGGACGCACTGACCCACCTGCCCGAGCGTCACCATCGCGCCCAACGCGGCCGAACAGGTCGCACAGGGCGCACAGGTGTACGCACCGGGCGTCATCGACGCCGAAGAAGCGGAACAGGACCAACTCGTCGCCTGCTACACGCCGAACGGCGCGGTCGTCTGTCTGGGTCGAATGGTCGGCGACGCGGATGCGGAGGAAGGGACCGTCGTGGAACTAGAACGCGTGTTGGTGTAATCGTCGGGACCTCGGAAATTCTCGTTTCTTCCTGCCGGTTGGGGCGGCTTTTTGTCGCGTGCGAATCACCACCCGGTATGCAAATCGGCACTGCGGAATCGGAACCCGGCGAACTCGTCACCGGGTGGTTGGACGTTACCGACCTCCCCACGGGAACGCCCGAACGCCTCCCCGTCCTCATCGCGGAGGGCGAAGAAGACGGCCCGACGCTCTGGATTACGGCGTCGATTCACGGCAACGAGGTGACGGCCCTCGCCACCGCACAGGACGTGATGAAGGAGGAACTGGAATCGAAGATTCGCGGGACGGTGGTCTGTCTCCCCAACCTGAATCCCGCCGGATTGCGCCAAACCACTCGAACGTCCTCCTACCACGGCGACGACCCGAACCGCTACTTCCCCGACCCGGACGCGGACGGGTCGCGCCCGCCGCGCGTGCAGGAACTCATCGACGAGCGGATTTACGACGCCTTCGCGGAGTCGGCGGACGCGCTCGTGGACCTCCACACCGCACAGGTCGGGTCGATTCCGTTCGTGATTCGGGACCGGGTTCTATACGGCACCGAGCGCGACGAGGACGAGGCCAACGAACTGGCCGACGAACTCGAACGCCTCGTGGACGCCTACGATTTCCCGGTCATCAACGAGTACGTCGCCGAGGAGTACGTGGAGCAGAACCTCCAGCGCTCGACGGCGGGTGCGGCGCTGAACAACGCCGGAATTCCCGCGTTCACGGTCGAACTCGGTGGCTTCGAGGTCGTGGAGGAGGACACCCGCGAGAAAGGCGTCGTCGGCCTCTTGAACGTCATGCGCGAACTCGACATGCTTCCGGGCGACGCGGAGCCGACGGGTCTCGACGCGCCCGTGGACTTCCCCGTCAAGCGCGCCGTCCACCCGCACACCGACACGGCGGGAATCGTCCGCCATCGCGTCGAACCGGGCGACACGTTCGAGGCGGGAGACGTGATCGCCGACATCGTCACGCCACACGGGGAACCGAAGGCGACGGTGGAAACCGAGCACGACGGCTACGTCGTCGGTCGCTATCACGGCGTTTCGGCCTACGAAAACGACCCTGTCACGAGTTTGGCGGTGCGGGACGACGGCGACCTCGTCGTCCCGCGGTCTCGGGACTGAAACGAAGGGCTTAACATAGCCACTCTCCATTTCCAGGAATGTAGCGGGACCGTGGGGTAGTGGTATCCTCTGCGGATGGGGTCCGTAGGACCCGAGTTCGACTCTCGGCGGTCCCATATTTTGCGACGAACATGCTCGTGAGTCGCAAAACTATGACGAGCGGCGAGTGTCGCATCGCGCATTGCGCGATGTCGGACGAACGAAGTGAGTCCGAAGCTCGTCGTGGAGCGAAGCGGAACGACGGTGTTCGACTCTCGGCGGTCCCATTTTCTCACGAACTTCGAAAGACTCGCTCCGCTCACCTTTCGAAGTTCCAATTGAGAAAATGAGAGCAGGAAGGACGAGCGTTGCTGTCCTTCCGTGGTCCCATGATTTTGCGGTGGAGTTCACCTGAAGAGAAATCCCAATGAGCGGCGAGCGTCGCAGCAGGCCGATACCGAAATCATCGAACGCGTAATCAAGGGGCGTAGAACGTCCGTTTGCCGCAGTTCCGTTCGAGTTCCAGTGCGGCGCGACCGAAATCCTCGTTATCGACGTCCCCCGACTCCTTTTTCCATTCAAACGGAAAATCCAAATTTACTTCCCACGGCAGGGTAGACAGTTGCCCATGAGCCGGACCGTTGCTGTCGCACATTATCCGGAAGGCGCAGGACACGCGACCCGGATGCTAGCGGTGGCACAGGCATTGGAAGGGCCGGAAACGGATGTCGTCCTCGCAGGCGGTGGTCCGGGGTCACAGTTCATCGAGCACAACGGCTACGAGGTGTATCGTCCTGCGACGGTCGATTACATCGGTGATTATCAGGGCGGTTCGATATTCGACGTGCTGACCCGAAGCGTCCCCAACAGTGCACGGCGAGTGTTCGACTTCGTCCGATGGCTTCGCCGCGAGGACCCCGCCGCCCTCGTCACCGACGACATGTTCGCCGCGATGGCGGCCCACTGTACGGATACGCCGCTGTACGTCCTCACCCACAACGCCGCTTCCTACTACGACGCCGCCGTCGAGGAGGTGTTCACGTGGATTCTCAACCGCTATCAGGTTTCCATCTCCCACGCGTTCCTGTATCCCTCCGTCTGGCCGCCGGACCACGGCGACCCGGCAGGCGTCGTCCACATCCCCCCCATCGCACTCGAACCGAACGGGGAGGAACCACCGGACGACGTGGACGTGCTCCTCGTCCCGAGCACCTACACGACGAACTTCAAGGAACTCGCCCGCGCGCTCGAAGCGGAGGACAACGACGTGACCCTCGTCGGCGACGACGACTGGGAATCGGTGCCCTCGCTTCTCCCGTGGATTCAAGCCGCGAACGTCGTCGTCTGCTCGGGCTATTCGACCGTGATGGAGGCCGCCGTGGCCGGAACCCCCTGTATCATCCATCCGTTCACCGACGAACAACACGGCGTTTCGCGGGTCATCGAACGGACGGGTCTTCTGGGTTTTCAGGTCGAACATTCGATTCCACACGTCGTGCGGGCGGTGCGCCACCCGCCCGAATCCCCGGAGTACGAGAACGGCGCGGAGCAGGCCGCGGAGTACGTTCTCGACCACATGGGGTAACTCGGCTGTCGGGATAGCGCGGTAATTTGCCACTGTCGAAATCGCCATTTCTCCGTCCACTGACTGGAAGGTATGGCACAGGTGACGGTCGGCGGTCGACTCCACTTCGGCTTTCAGAACCTCTCGCTCGCCCACGAGCGACTGTACGGTGGATTGGGAGTCGCGCTCGAATCGCCGACCGTCGCCGTCGAGGCAACGCCGGCCGACGACGTGTACTGCGACGACCGGTGTGCGCGCGAGTACGCGCGTCGAACCGTCGAACTGCTCGGCGTTTCCGGTGTTGACGTTCGAATTCTCCGGACGCTTCCGAGACACATCGGACTCGGGAGCGGGACGCAACTCGCGTTGGCGGTGTTTACGGCCATCGCCCGCGCGTACGACCGCGAACCGCCCGTCCGCGAGTACGCTCCCGCGCTCGACAGGGCCGGAAGGAGCGGTATCGGCGTTTCGACGTTCGAACGCGGCGGATTCGTCGTGGACGCCGGTCATCCGACGGAGCGGTTCACGACCGACCGCCCCGCACGCGGCGACTGGTCGGTGCCACCGGTCGTGGCACGCCACGACGTCCCCGACGATTGGCGGTTCGTCCTCGTCCTTCCCGACGCGGAACCGGGTCAAAGCGGCGACGAGGAGGACGCGAGCATGCGCTCGGCAGTCGAACGGGCCGACCCGTCCATCGCGGACGACATCGCGTCGACACTGGTCCGACGGACCCTTCCGGCGATTGCCGAGGACGACCCCGAGCGATTCGGCTGTTCGGTCGCGGAAATCGGCCGCCGAAACGGGGCGTGGTACGCCGACGAACAGGGCGGGGTCTATCGCCCGCCCGTCGGCGAACTCGTCACCGAGATGGAGACGTCCCCCGCCGTTTTCGGCGCGGGGCAATCCTCGTGGGGGCCTGCCGTGTACGGCGTGACGACGCGGAAACTGGCCGACGAAGCGGCGGACACAGCACGAACCGCACTCGATTCCGACGGGCGTGGACGGCGACGTGTCGGTCACGTCGCCGCGCAATCGCGGGGCGACGATACACGGGACGAGCGTAAACGGTAAACGTCAGGAATGAGAGGGGAGTGCATGAACCGAATCCCGTTCGGCGTCTCGCAGTTCGACTCGCTCATCGGCGGGGGGTCCCCGCCCGGGAGCGTCGTGTTGTTGGCTGGCGACGCCGGTGCAGGCGCGCGGGAGTTCGCGTACACCAGCGCGACGATAAACGCCCTCGGACACGCGGATACGGACCAGTTCGAACTCCATTACGGGTCGGTCGATTCGCGCGCTGCGATTCCCGACGAGATTCATTACGTCTCGTTTACCGCCAACGCGTCCGAAATCTACCACGAAGTCACCCACACCATCGACGAGACGCTGGCATCCCCGGCGTCGGAAGCCATCTCGTTCGAAGACCTCTCCTCGGAATACTTCCAACTGAGCCCGATTCCCCACGACTGGTATATCGAAAAGCGCCGTACCATCACCGACCTCGGCAACAGTCACGACCGCCGCGACGTTCTCGAAGCGCTCGGCGAGTATCTCTCCGAGAACGCGCCCGGCAACCTCGTCGTCATCGACTCGCTGACCGACCTCTGTTCGCTCCCGGACGACCAAGTGAACTGGAACCAGATGGTCATGCTCGTCAAAGGCATGAAAAAGGCATCACAGGCGTGGGGTGGCCTGATTCTCGTGCTCGTCGCACAGGAGAGCCTAACCGACAGACAGATGGGTGCGCTGATGAGCGCGACCGACGGCACCATCAGTTTCGAGTGGGAACGCGGCGGCAACGAACGCGCGCGGACGATGTTCGTCCGTGAGTATCGTGGCGTCCTTTCGCGTATCGAGGAAGAAAGCATCGTTCGCTTCGAAACCGACATACAGAGCGACGGATTCGACATCAGCAACGTCCGGAAGATTCGATAACTACGTTCCGAATAATTTCATTTTTCTGTTAAATACGGTGGTCATCTCACCCGCTACGAGGCGAAACGTTAAGTCAGCTCTGTGAGAAATGGTCATCTATCCGAATGGAGAGCGAAGACGCGAGTCACGCACCGACGGTCGAACTGCCTGAATCGGTCTCCCAGTGGCTAGACGAGACGGCCGACGAACTCGGTTTCTCCCGTCAACGCCTCCGCTCCGAACTGTTCGCGGCACACCGTTCCATCCACGAGGAGGACGGTTCCGACGAGCAACTCGACGAACTCCGCGACGAGTTCATGGAGAAACTGACCGACGTGCG
Organism: uncultured haloarchaeon; assembly: GCA_963811185.1. Classification (GTDB taxonomy): domain Archaea; phylum Halobacteriota; class Halobacteria; order Halobacteriales; family Haladaptataceae; genus Haladaptatus. The sequence continues at coordinate 341,041 of CAWEQN010000002.1, read as the reverse complement.
CGAGCGCGTCGTGCAGATAAAGCGCGAAATCGACGAGAAGGCGCCTGCCGAGCACAACCACGCCGATTTCCGGAACGAACTGGACGAACTCCGACGAGTGGTAGACGAAAAGGGGACGGAAGCGGACAGTGGAGGGAACGAAGCGGACACGAACCCCGCCGACGAGTTCGCGGTCGAACTCGATGCGCTCTCCGAACGCGTCGCCGACAACCGGGAACGGTTGGATTCCGGGTTCGAGAACTACGAGGAGGTGCTCGAATACCTCACGGAGACGACCGACGAACTGGACGGGCGCCTCGACGTTCTCGCGCGCGCACTCGTCTCCATCCGTGACCAGACGCGAACCCTCGCCGCGCGAAACGCGACGCGGGCCGCCACGGCGGAACTCGCCCGGACGGCCAACCGCTACGGGGTAACGAGCGCGAAATGCGGCGAGTGCGAACGGGGCGTCACCATCGCCCTCCTGACCGACCCGTCCTGCCCGCACTGTAACGCGACGTTCGAGGATATCGAACCCAAAGCGGGCTTTTTCGGGTCGAACCGGTTGGTCGTCGGTCGTCCACCCGCGTTGGAGGGCGACGTTTCCGACCCCGATACTGACCTCGACACCGACCCGGACATCGAGACGTTCCTGACGGAGGTGGTGGAGGAATGAGCGGAAATAACTCGAGTGACGACCGAAGCGGTCCCGATTTCGCCTCCGACGAACCGCTCGGGAATCTCGCCGAGGAAGTCAAGGAACGGCGAAATCGGCAGTCGAAAACGGTCGACGAGGCGTTCGTGGAAGTGGACGTCGGTGGGGTCGATACCGACGACATCTGGACCGACCTGTTGGGCGAGGACGGCGGCGAACTGGTCGTCACCGCACCGCAAATCGACCACGATGACCGTGACGTTCGAATCGTCCCGAAAGCGACCTGCCACGGTTGTCCACACGTCGCCGACCCGCCGAACCTGCACTGTACGCACGAGGGCACCGATATCCTCTCGATGGCCGACATGGACCACTTCCGCGTGGCCAACTGTCCGATGGTCGCCGACGAAGATATCGATACGATGGGTGAGTAATCGAGGTTGATTCTGTGAACACAGCGGTTCTAACTGTTCCGAACCATATCAACGCGAGTAGTAGTCGGTAGCGCGGCTTTCACTCCCATCTCTACGCTGAAACCGGGGATGAGTATCCCAACCTATTACTACCAGCATAGAAACTGACAGGTATGGCGAACTCGGAAACTAGGACGTTCACCGGCGCTTCTAGCCGATACGATAGTCTCGCAGTTCTCGTCGTCCTCTCCATACTCGCGTGGGCGTTTCTCGTCGCAACTCAGCCGTTAGTCGGCCTCCTGCTTACGACCGCATTCGTCTCGACCTATGCGGCCGCACGTATCGACGGCCTCGAACACGCTGGCATCGTTGGTTGTCTCTGGGTAGTCTTCATCGCGGCAATTCTGCTCGTCGGGTCGTTCCTCGGTTTCGCCGTTGCCGCCGTCTTCGCCGTTGCCTGCTACGGTCTGTGGCGCGGCGCGTGGTGACCGGACTGGCGGCTTTCTACGACCATCGGCGTCTCCGTACGTCGCGCTTTTCACGCTCGGCGCACAAGTCGGGGTATGCAATTTTGTGACGACTGTGGCTCCCTGATGCGGACGATGGGGTCCAAGATGGTCTGCTCGAACGAGGACTGTCAGGCGACGATGGAAAAGGACGAGGAGCGCGCCGCCGAGTTCGTCTCGACGGAAGCGCAGGACGATTCGGACGTCATCGAAACCGAGGAGGGCGCGGATTTCGAGGGCAAACCGACCGCCAAGGACGTCCATTGTGACAAATGTGGTCACGACGTCGCGTGGTACACCATCAAACAGACCGCTTCCGCCGACGAGGCACCGACGCGCTTTTTCAAGTGCAAGGAGTGTGGCTACCGCTGGCGGGAATACAACTAACATTCATTTCAAATATCTCGCAGATTTTACCCCCAGACCGACGTTTTACGGTGAGTGAAACCAACGGTATGGTATGAGGTTACATACCCGGGACGTACGACAGGACGTCCGTGAACTGGCCGCATTGCTCGGCGACGTACTATCGGGCCTCGCCTCGCGGGAGGCGTTCGAGGTGGTCGAAACCGCTCGAACGGGGGCCATCGACTACCGCGCCGGAGACGCGGAATCCCGCGACGTGCTCCGCGAGGAACTCAACCAGCTTTCGCCCGAACTGGCGGGCCACGTCGCGCGGGCGTTCGCCACCTACTTCGAACTCATCAACCTCGCCGAAGAACGCCAGCGCGTGCGGGCCATCCGCGAAGGAACCCAAGACGGGACGCTCGAAGACGGCCTTCGCGCGACCGCAGAGACCCTCGCCGAGGACGAGGCCGACGCACAAACCGTCCAACGTGTTCTGGACGACGTGAACGTCGTGCCCACGTTCACCGCCCACCCGACCGAAGCGCGACGGAAGACGGTCAAAGCGAAACTCAGGTCGGTCGAGGTGCTCCTCTCAGAACTCGACGAACGCATGTTGACCGACCAGGAACAGGACAAACTGGAACGTCAGTTGGAGAGCGAAGTGACCGGTCTCTGGGAGACGCGACAGGTCCGGAAACGCCGTCCGGAGGTGGCCGACGAGGCTCGAAACGTCCTCTGGTACCTCGAAAACGTCCTCTTCGACATCGTGGGCGACGTGTACGACGAACTCGACCGCACCATTGGAACGGAGTTCGACGTGGACGTGCCGGAACTGTTCGCCTTCCGGTCGTGGGCCGGGAGCGACCGGGACGGCAACCCGCACGTAACGCCGGAAGTCACGGCCGAGACGCTCGACCGCCAACGCGAGGTCGTGCTGGAACGCTACCGCGACGAACTGAAGCGCCTCTCCGGCGTGTTGAGCCAGGACGGCGACCGCGTGGAGACGAGTCGTCAGTTCGATTCGAGCCTCGATTCCGACCGGGAGCAACTCCCCACCATCGCCGAGCGTGCGACCGAACGCTACCCCGAGGAACCCTACCGCCAGAAACTGGCCCTGATGCGCGAGCGAATCGACCGCGTCGGGGACGTTCGCCCCGGCGGCTACGACGACGCCGAGGAACTGCTCGCGGACGTTGACGCCATCGCCGACAGCCTCCAGAACCGACGGCGTGGAGAGCGTCGTCGAGGCGGAGGTGGACCCGCTCCGACGGCAAATCGAAACGTTCGGGTTCTCGCTCGCCGCGCTCGACTTGCGCGACCACCGGGAGAACCACACGACGGCAATCGCGGAGGCGCTGGCACGCGAGGGGTTCGACTACGATTCGATGACCGAGGACGAGCGGGTCGAACTGCTGACCGACGCCATCCTCCAGGACGAACCGATAATCGACCTCGACACCGAGGGGCTTTCGGAGACGGCGACCCGGGTGCTCACGTTGTTTTCGGAGACCGCCGACTGGCAACGCGAGTACGGCCGGGAGACCATCGACACTTACTGCATCAGCATGACCGACGAGGCCAGTCACGTCCTCGAAGTGCTGTTTCTCGCCGACCAAGCCGGAATCGCCGACCTGCCCGGCTATTCGGGACTCGACGTGGTCCCCCTGCTCGAAACCGAATACGCGCTGTCGGGTGCGCGGCGTATCGTCGGGACGCTGTTCGAAAACGAGGCCTACGCCGCCGCACTCGAAGCGCGCGGCGGGTCACAGGAAATCATGCTCGGCTACTCCGACTCGAACAAGGAGAACGGCTTTCTGGCGGCCAACTGGAGCCTCTACCGGAATCAGAAGCGACTCGCCGAAATCACCGACGAGTACGACGTTACCCTCCGTCTGTTCCACGGACGCGGCGGGTCGATTTCGCGTGGCGGCGGTCCGATGAACGAAGCCCTGCTCGCACTCCCCCGCGAGACGGTCTCCGGACAGGTCAAGTTCACCGAACAGGGCGAGGCCATCGCCGAGAAGTACGCCAACCCCATCATCGCCGAGCGGAACGTCGAACAGATGCTGGACGCCCAGATTCGGGCGCGGTACGCCGCCATCGAGGAGGGAGAAGAGGAAATTCCCGACGAGTGGGCCGAAGCGATGGACGTCGCGGCGAACGCCGCCCGCGACGCCTACCACGACCTGCTCGAATCCGACGGCTTCGTCTCGTACTTCGAGAAGACGACGCCGATAACCGTCATCGAGGACCTCAATCTCGGGTCGCGGCCCGCGTCCCGTTCCGGCGAACGAACCGTCGAGGACCTCCGCGCGATTCCGTGGGTGTTCTCGTGGACGCAAGCCCGCTGTATCCTGCCGGGGTGGTACTCGCTCGCCAAGGGGTTGGACACCTACGGTGACATCGACACCCTCCGGGAGATGTACGAGGAATGGCCCTTCTTCCGAACGACGGTGGACAACGCGGCGATGGCGTTGGCCCGCACCGACCTCGAAATCACGGCGGAGTACGCGGACCTCGCGCCGACGGCACTGCGCGAGCAGTTCTTCCCCGAACTCCAAGCCGAGTACGAACGTTCGGTCGAACTCGTGTTGGAAATCACGGGACGCGACGACCTCCTGTCGCGTGAGTGGCTTCAGGAGAGCCTCGCCCGTCGGAACCCCTACGTCGACCCGCTCAACCTCCTGCAAGTGCGACTGCTTCGCCAATCGCATCTCACCGAAACCGAGCGGCGAACCCTTCGTCTCACCGTGACCGGTGTCGCGGCGGGAATGAAGAACACGGGATGAGCGAATCGGACGACCTTTGCCCGCGAACGACTGACTCGGGACTGTGAGTACTGCCGCGCCGATTCGCGTCGAAGTCCACCCAAACCGTGAAGCGGTCGTGGAGTTCGACCCCGACCTCACGTTCGACTGTGTCGATAGCTGTACGTGGTGTTGCCATCACGGCGTGATGCTGTACGACCGCGAGTATTTCGAGTTGGGCGAACACGCCGATTTGAACGACGCGACGACGAGTTTTCGCGGCGAGGATTTCGTCCGCCGCGAGGTGAAAGACCACGACGAAACCGCCGAAGACGGCTGTGCTTGCCATTTCCTGCGCGGAGACGGACTCTGTGAGTTGCAGGCCGAAGACGGATGGAAACCCGCCCGCTGTTTCGTCTACCCCGTCTCGATTCGGCGGGAAGACGGAGAACTACACGTCGATATCCGGGAATCGGCGTGGGACCACTGCGACGGGATGAACGTCGGCGAGCGCAAAATCATCGACCACCTCGACGCCTTTCTCCCTGAATATCTCTGGGATATCGACAATCCGGATTCGGTGCGGGAACTCTGATTACCTATTCCTCGCCAGCGAGCGCTGCTTCACGGAGTTCTTCGCCGCGTTCGGTCTCCACTTCGAGGTTCGGAACTTCCGTCGGCTTGCCTTCGTCGTCCACTGCGACGAAGACGAAGTACGACTCGGTCGTCTGTTCGCGTTCGCCGGTTCGGGGTTCCTCGCGGAAGGCGCGGAGTTTCACCTTCACGCTCGTTCGTCCCGTATCGTAAACGTACGACTGGATGACCGTGGTGTCCCCGACCGGAATCGGTCGCTGGAAGTCCATCTGGTCCACGTTGGCGGTGACGCACGTCTCGCCTGCGAGGCGCATCGCCGACATCGCCCCGATTTCGTCCATCCACTTCATCACGATTCCCCCGTGAGCGGTCTCGTAGTTGTTGGCGTGATTCGGTTGCACGCGTTCCCGGTTTTCGATGTACGTGTCCATCAGCGTGGGCATGGGCGTGGCTTTTGCGAGCGGACGAATAGTCCTTGTGAGGTGGGTTCGTGTCGCGGTTCGCCGACGGTTACATCGGCCGACTGACGACGGCCCACAATCCGAAGACGACGATTCCGCCGAGCAGGGTGCTGGCCACCGCGTGCGTGCGGAGTTCGTCGAGTAGGTGATGTGCGTTGTCGCTCAACTGGGCGACTTCGTACACCTCGCCGCCGAGTTCACAGCGGGGGAGGAAGTCCATGGCGACGTGGAGGAAGACGCCGGCGGCGAACCCGAAGACGAAGCCGTTAATCGCGGGGTCCGACGGCAGGTGCAGGAGCGCGGAACTGATGGCGGCGATACCGATTCCGGCGGCGGGAAGGAGGAGGACGGAAACGGACTTTCCCCCCTCTCGGAGTCGATGGGCGGCGACGTATCCGGCGGGGCCTTTGTGCGAGACGATGGTGAGACCGAGGAGCAGTCCGAGACCGGGCATGTTGCCGTAGACGAGTCCGATAATGGTCCCCGCGGCGAACGAGTGGGCGGTCAGTTCGACCGCCGTGTGGTCGAGCGCAGTTTCCATGTGCGTCGCTCGGTGACCGATGGTGTGAGCGCTAAAGCCGACCAGAATGCCGAAGGCGATACCGAACCCGCCGAACTCGGCTTGATGGGAAATCGCGCTCGGAACGAGGAATACGGCGGCGCTGGTTATCATCGCGCCGCTCGCCAACCCGAACGCCCAAACGAGTTTCTTCGCGTGCATGGATTCGTTCGCGCGCCCGCCGAGTACGGCACCGCCAGCCATCGCGGCGAAGGCGACCCACACGATGACGAGCACCTTCGAGAGGTTCACCACGATTCCCACCCCGGAGAGAACGACGAAAACGACGAACCCGGCGAGACCCAAACGGGATAGTTCTGCCATGGTTATTAAATCTGAACACGAAGTTATTAAGCCCGTCGGTCGCCCACCGCAAAACTATTGCTCGGTGACTCCGCGAAACGAAGCATGAAGCCGAAGTCGGTGACGCCGTAATCATGCGCGCACTCCGATTCACGTGGCGAGACTGCTTGTTCGTCCACTGGCCGGTCGATTCCACATCGCTCGAAAACGCGATTCCGGATTCGTTGGCACTCGACACCGACGACGGACGGGCGTGGGTCAGCGTCCTCGCATCGACCATCGAGAACGCGCGAATACCCGGAACGCCGAGCGTCGCGGGCATGACGTTTCCCCAAATCAACTTTCGCACCTACGTCCGTCTCGGAAACGCACCGGGTATCTATTTTCTGAGCCTCGACACCGGCAGTCGGCTTGCGACCCGCGTGGCGCGGATGCTCTACCATCTCCCGTACTACTACGCCGACATCTCCAGCGAGACGAGGTCGAAGAATCGAGTGCTGAGTCGGCGAGTCCATCCCGATACGCTTCCGGTCGAGTTCGAGGCGACCTATCGTCCGGACGAACCCGCGACCACCCCCGACTCCGGCACACTCGACCACTTTCTCGCCGAACGCTATCGGCTGTTCGTTCCGGAGGCCGGAATGACCGCCCGTGTCGAACACGACCCATGGGCGCTCCATCGAGCGACGGCGGACGTGTGTGCGGACTCCCTGTTCGAAGCAAGCGGCCTTCCCGTCCCCGAGGCCGAGCCACGGGTCCGATACTGCCCGAAAACGGAGTTCGACGTCCACACGCCGAAGCGACTCGGCTAACCGGTTCGGTTACCGTTCCCTCGTCGCCCCTCGCCACTGTTTCAGTCCGACGGTTTCTCCAGTTACGTCCTCCGCATCCGTCACAGCCCAGACGAACAATCCGGCCACGTCCTCCGGGTCGCGTCCCTTCCCGCCCATCATCTCGGTTCCGACGACGCCGGGGTCGATTCCGACGACGGGGATGTCGAGTTCCGCCGAGAACCCGCGAACCAGTCCCTCGGCGGCGGCTTTCGAGACGGCGTACGAACCGTACCCCGCGTGTGTCTCCCCTCCGATGGTTCCGGTCGAAACGAGTATTCGAGCATCGTCGTTCAGATGAGGGAGCGATTCCCGAATCGCCGTGTACACGCCCCGACAGTTGGTTCTGAGGGTGTCGTCGAAGGCGGCGTAGGATTCCGTCACCAGCGGTGTTTCGCCCGGCGTGCCGTGGTAGATTCCGGCGTTGGCGACGACCACGTCGATACCGTCGGCTCCTTCCCGTGCGGCGGTTTCCATCAGTCGCTCCATGTCGTATTCGTCGCGCACGTCGGCACGAAGACCCACTGCCGTTCCACCGTCGTTCTCGATGGTTGCGACGCTGGCTTCGACTTCGTCCGTGTCGCGTCCACAGAGGGCGACGGTCGCACCTTCTTTCGCCAACGCACGTGCGACCTGTCGGCCGATTCCTCGCGTCCCGCCGGTGACGACTGCGGTTACTTCGTCCATGCGCGAGAGGACGGATGGCTCCGTGAAATCGGTTTCCGTCACCCACCCGAGTTCGCGTTGCAGTTAACCGCGTGCGGTGTCACTGTGAACCATGTATCAGCCGGGCCACTGTGGCGTGGCGCTCGCCCTCTATGCACCGATTGGCTGTGCGCTCATCGCGACTGGGTCCCCCACGGTCGCCCTCCTCGGCGGTGTCGTCGTCGTTTCGCTGACGATGCTCCCCGACCTCGACACCCGGACGAACCGGCTTCGGCATCGAGGACCGACCCATTCCTTTCTCTTCGCGGGAATCGTCGGCGTTCTCACCGGGCTCGTCGGTGCACTGCTCGCAGGCGTGAGCGGTGCCGAACTCGGCGTTCTGGTCGGGACGCTCGCAATCGTCGCCCACCTTCTCGCGGATGTCATCACGCCGATGGGAATCCGCCCGTTCTGGCCGCTTTCGGACCGGAAACTCACCTTCGATATCGTGCTCGCAAAGGACTCGCAAGCGAACGCCCTGCTGTTCGTCCTCGGCGTCGTGTTGGCCGGAGGAGCGTGGTTTCTCGGCAATCTGTTTGGGTAACTCCTACCCCCGCAGTTGTTCGTCCAGGAACGCCGATTCGTAGCCGATGAGTTCGTCGAGTGCGTCGTCGTACACGTCGAAGTGTCCGATGGGCAGTTCGAGATACGTCGCGTCGGCCGCTTCCACGGCCGACCGAACCGACGACACGGGGATGATGTCGTCGTCGCGTCCGGCAACCAAGAGCAGTGGACATGGAACGTCCTCCACTACCGAAATCGGCCGATAGAACGGGAGTTCGAGGAAGACGCGTGCTGGAACCTCGTTCTCCCACACCGGTGGGTCGGGGACGATGGTTTCCATCCCCTCCATCGCCCCTGGCGTGTTCAACACGGCGAACTCCTCGGGATACCCCGCAATCGGAACCGTGTGTGGGCTCCTGAAGGTGTACTTCCTGACGAGGTCACGCAGTCCCGCGACGGTCCCCTTCAGCGATTTTTTGATGCCGGACGCGCGGGCGACGACTCGTCCGTCCACGAACGGTACCTGCGCGACGACGGCGGCGATTCGGTGGTCGTCTGCCGCCGCCTCGATGACGTGTCCGCCGCTGTAGGACGTCCCCCAGAGCGCGATTTTTCGCCTGTCGATGGCGTTGAGTCCCCGAACGTGGTCGATGGCGGCTTTCCAGTCCTCGACGTGGCGGCTCGCCTTCACGAGATTGCGCGGTTCACCGTCGCTGTCACCGAAGTTCCGGTAGTCGAACAAGAACACGGCGAACTCGCGAGCGACGAACTCCTTTGCGATTTTCGGGAGGCCGAAGGTTCGTTCCGCGCCGAACCCGTGTGCCATCACGACGACGGGCGGGTTCGAGACGCCTTCCGGCGTGTAGAGCCATCCGGCACACCGCGTCCCCTCGCTTTCGAAATCGACATCGTTCTTCGCGTATCGAAGCCGCGACAGCTCGCGTGCCCGTGTCTTCGTCATTGTTCGTTACGAGGACGACTGGGAACATAAAACTCGTTCACGGGTTGACGAACGACAGTTCCTCCTTCTTTCCGGTCACGGCCCGCATCATACACCCCCGACACACCCACAGCTCGCCGGTTCGCCCGACGAGATGTGTTCCCTTCGACTTGCGCCGTTCGCAGATGTCACAAACCCCCATGGTCATTCGTCAACCTCCGTGAACGTCAAACCCGCGCCCGTCAGCAGTTGCTGTCTGTCGGTTGCCATCTTCTTGTTATCACGTCTCGGGGAAGGTTTATCACCGACTGAATGAATGTTCAGTCAGGAACGTGTGGTGACGCCGTAGCCGTGACCACCCGAGAAAACGAACCGTCCGAATCGAACACACGCTATACATCATATGCCAAACAAAACCGAACGAACGACAGCCAACTCGGCAGTGACGCTGACGGATGTCCGCAAGACCTACCATCGCGGCGAACCCGTCCACGCGCTCGACGGTATCGACCTTTCCATCGAGCGAGGGTCCTACACCGCAGTCATGGGTCCGAGCGGGTCGGGGAAGAGTACGCTAATGAACGCCGTCGGCTGTCTCGATATGCCGACTGAAGGCTCTATCACGGTGAACGGGACCGAGGTCACCACGCTTTCGGACAAGAAGCGGACGACGCTCCGAGGTGACGAAATCGGCTTCGTCTTCCAGACGTTCAACCTCATGCCGAAACTCACCGCGAAGGAGAACGTCGCGCTCCCCATGGTCTTCCAAGGGATAGGGAAGAAGAAACGGAACAAACGGGCCAGCAACCTGCTGGAACGCGTCGGACTGGGTGACCGGCTCGACCACCGGCCGAACGAACTGTCGGGCGGCCAGCGCCAGCGGGTGGCCATCGCCCGCGCGCTGGCGAACGACCCGGCCATCATCCTCGCCGACGAACCGACCGGCAACCTCGACAGCGAGACGGAAGGCCAGATTCTCTCCCTGTTCGAGGAACTTCACGACGAAGGAAACACCATCTTCCTCGTCACCCACGAGCGCACCGTCGCCGAGCACGCCGAACGTATCGTCCACCTGCTGGACGGCGAAGTCGAGCGTATCGAAACGGTTGACTCCCCGCGCCGGATGGAGGCCAGCCCATGAACGTCCGTCAGAGCTTCTCCATGAGTTGGCGGTCCATCCGCGACCACAAACTCCGGTCGGTGCTGACGACGCTCGGCATCATCATCGGCGTCGGATCGGTCATCACGTTCGTCACCCTCGGTGCAAGCCTCCAAGCCGCCGTCATCGGCCAAGTCTCGGCCGACTCCAACCCGTCCATCGTCGCGAGCGTCGGCCCGGCGAGCACGAACAACGGTCCCGGCGGCCCGCCGAATCAGGGTGGTTCACTGCCCGTGTTCACCGAACACGACATCGAGCAGTTACGAGGCCTCTCGAACGTCGATTCAGTCGTTCCACAGGGGAACGTACAGGTGTCCTCGCTCGGCTACGACGGCCAAACCATCGGGTGGGAGAGCGTGACGGCGACGACGGCAGATTCGTTCGACGAGGATTCGTTCGAGTCGGGGCGCGCGTTCTCCGCCGGCAAGGAGGAAGTCGTCCTCAACAAACCGGCGGCGACGCTGTTCTCGAAAAACGTCTCGACCGGCGACACCCTCACGCTCCAGTTCGGCGACGCCCCGCGAAACGTTACCGTCGTCGGGGTGCTGAACGCCTCGTCCAGCGCGGGCGTGTTCGGCACGTCACAGCCACACATCTACGTCCCGACCGACCCGTTCTACGGGACGACCGTGAAAAGCCCGGTGACGGGCCAACAGCAACGCGCCTATCCGCAGGTGACGGTTCGTGCCGTCGATTACGACCACGTGGATAGCGTCCAACCGGCGGTCAAGTCGTATCTCGCGAACGACTCCGATGCCAGCAAACTCAAACCCGCCTCCTACGAGGTGTCCCTCCAGACGAACCAGCAACTTGTGGACCAGATTCAGCAGGTCATCGGGACGTTCACGAGTTTCATCACCGGCATCGCCGTCATCTCGCTCATCGTCGGCGCCATCGGCATCGCGAACATCATGCTGGTGAGCGTCACCGAACGAACCCGCGAAATCGGCATCATGAAGGCCATCGGCGGGCAGAAACGTGACATCATTCAACTGTTCATCGTCGAGGCGGTCATCCTCGGCGTTATCGGTTCGCTCGTCGGCACCGTCGTCGGCATCGTGGGTGGCTACGCCGCCGCACAGGCCATCGGCTTCGACCTCGCGTTCGCGCCGAAATGGTTCGTCGTCGCCATCGTCGTCGGTATCGGCGTCGGCCTCGTCTCCGGTCTCTATCCGGCGTGGAACGCCGCCAGAATCGACCCCATCGACGCGCTCCGACACGAGTAGTGCAGTATCGGGAAATGACACCACCCGTCCGAACTCGTTTTCCAGTCCCGCAACCGTTTCGTGGCACTCGGTCACCCTTGCGGTCAGCGAGTATCGAATCCGTCACCGTACTCCCCGCAACTGATAAGCTTCGTAATCCCGTGACGTTCCAGAGAGTGGGAATAACGATGACACAGTCACCATACGACCAGAAATTCTCCGTCTGTGGCTTAAGCGACTCGGGGGAAAAAAGCCATCCGACGGACGCCCTCGAACCCAGCACGTCGGCACCCGATTTCACGCTCTATTCGACCCCGGACCAGACGCTTTCGTTGAGCGAATTCCGCGGCCACCCCGTGATTCTCGCGTTTTATCCTTCGGATTGGAGTCCCGTCTGTGGCGACCAGATGTCGCTGTACAACGAGATACTGGACGAATTCGGGCGATACGATGCACAGCTACTGGGAATTTCGGTCGATGGGGTCTGGAGCCACGACTCGTTTTCCGACGACCACAACCTCCACTTTCCGTTGCTCGCCGACTTCGAGCCGAAGGGAAAAGTGTCGAAAGCGTACGGCGTCTACCGACCGGAGGACGGAACGAGCGAACGGGCGCTCTTCGTCATCGACGCCGAGGGGGTAATCCACTGGAATTACGTCTCTCCCATCGGCGTCAATCCGGGTGCGAGCGGTATCTTGCAGGCGTTGGAGACGTTCGAAGACGGGGATGCGAGATGAATGACCGGACACCGATAACCCCGGACAACACACTCGTCCGTCCCGCCGATGAAACCGACCATTCGAGAGGGCCACCGGATGCATCCGTCACGGTGGTCGAATACGGGGATTACGAGTGTCCGTACTGTGGGCGAGCGTATCCCATCCTCGAATCGATTCGGGAGGAGATGGGAGACGGACTCAGATTCGTATTCCGAAATTTCCCGTTGAAGCAGGCACATCCACACGCCCTCCGTGCCGCGGAGGCGGCCGAAGCGGCCGATGTGCAGGGAAAGTTCTGGCCGATGCACGATATCCTCTACGAGCATCAGGACGCGCTCGAAGACGACGACCTGCGGTCGTATGCCGGGGAAGTGGGGCTCGATATCGGCCAGTTCGAACGCGACGTGTTCGACGAGCATCGGTTTGAGGAGCGGATTCTGCACGACTTCAAAAGCGGAATCCACAGCGGCGTCAACGGCACACCGACGTTCTTCATCGATGGTGCACGATACGACGGACCTGTGGAAAAAACGAGCCTCGCTACGGCGCTCCGTGACGTGATAGAGAACTGAACGACGGTTTCCTACTCGTCCATCAAGACGTGCTCGACGTACTCCTGTGCCGTCTTGCGCGCTTTTTCGAGTGCGTCCTGGTCGTCGAGGGAGGCGTACCGATTCCGCGCGCCGTCCACGATGAGCATGAGCGCTTCCGCCGCGTGTGCCGGGTCCTCGGCGGTGAAAACGCCGGATTGCGTTCCGTCGGCGATGACCGTCCTGAGCAGATATCGGATGTACTCGTCGTTGCGCTGGAACTGCTCGCGGACGGCGTCGTTGTACGGCGCTTGTGCGCGCATCTCCAACATTGCCGTCATGAAATCGCGGTAGCCTTCGCGGTCGGTCAGCAGTCGGTCCAACAGGGAGTCGAGTCGTTCCTGTGGAACGGTCGTCTCAACCTCGTGAACACGGCCGATGAATCGGTCCAACAGATAGCTCAGAAACGCCGCGAGGAGGTCGTCTTTCGTGTCGTAATGGTAGTGAATCGCGGCCGTCGATTTACCGTACTCCTCCGCGATGGCGTGTATCGTCAGGTTCGCATAGCCGTGCTCACAGAGTGCCCGATAGGTTGCCTGCATTATCGCCTCTTCGGCGTCGGAACGCTCGTCACTGTCCGAAGGCGTTGCCATTAACTAAACAACTAGTTACCACGCCAAAACGCTTGTGGTCGGAATGCAAATACGGCGTATTGGCGATTGTGGTAGTTGAATCACCGCTCCCCGTTTTACACCGATTTTCTTTCTGCGACACAACACAACTCTTAACACGGCTAACTAACTATTCAGTCAGTAAATGGAGCCACAGCGGACGAACGGGCCGCCGCCCGAAACACACGAAGCCATCATGGACGCCACACATCGCGCGCTCTGTGAATACGGCTATGCGAACTTAACGATGAAGCGTATCAGCGACGAACTCGGCAAGAGCAAGTCACTTCTCCACTATCATTACGACAGCAAAGAGGAACTACTCACTTCGTTTCTGGACCACCTGCTCGACGAGTTCGACGCGATGGTTTCGACCGACGAGTACGACAGCGCGACGGACGCGCTGTGGTTTACCATCGACATGCTCTATCCCGACTCCGAATCCTCGCGCTACTTCGACACCGCCATGCTGGAAGTCGGAACGCAAGCGCCGTATAACGACGCCGTCCGCGAGCAGTTCCGGAAGAACAACGACCGACTCAAGCGACTGCTCGCCGACATCATCGCCGACGGTATCGAACGCGGTGAGTTCGAGGCCGTCGACACCGAACGGGCGGCCGAACGACTCCTCATATTTCTCGATGGGGTTCGAGGTCGAAGCGTCATTCTCGGCTCGGACGACCCGAACGACGTGGGCCACGAGGCTATCCGCGAGTTCGTCGAAACGATAACCGTGGGAGACGAAAGATGAGCGCCGGAAACCGTGACGTGAACCTGACCGAAGGCGACCTGTTCAAACCCCTGCTGTTGCTGTCGGCACCCATCGTCGCCAGCCAGTTGATGCAGGTGGTGTACAACCTCGCGGACACCTTCTGGGTCGGTCAAATCGGGTCCGGCGCGGTGAGCGCCGTTTCCTACGCGTTCCCGCTCGTCTTCCTGCTCATCAGCCTCGGGACCGGCTTTTCCATCGCCGGAACGGCGCTCGTCTCACAGAACAAAGGGGCGGGTAATCACGAACGAGTCAACCACGTCGCCGGACAGACCATCACGTTCACGATGCTTTCCTCGCTGGTCCTCGCGGTCATCGGCTACTTCGCCGCACCGACCCTCGTGTCGCTCATCGGCGCGACGCCCGGCTCGCAGGTTTATCGGTGGACCGTGGAGTTCACACAGACCACGTTCCTCGGCGTGTTCTTCATGTTCGGGTTCTTCATGTTTCAGGCGCTTCTGCGCGGGTGGGGCGACACGAAGACGCCGATGTACCTGATGGCGTTCGGCGTCACGCTCAACATCATCCTCGACCCGTTTTTCGTCTACGGGTTCACGAACAACTTGCTGTTGGAGACGCTCGGACTCGGCGGACTCCAGACGGCGCTGTTCAACGCGACGGGTTTTACCGGATTCGGGGTTCAGGGCGCGGCGATAGCGACCGTCCTCTCGCGCGGTGTGGGCGCGGTCATCGGCCTCGCCATTCTGTTCAGCGGCCGTGTCGGCATCCATCTCTCCCGTGACGACGTCATCCCCGAACCGGAGACGGTCAGGAAAATCATCCGTATCGGCGGTCCGGCCAGCATCGACATGTCGATGCGGGCGCTCGGTATCACGTTCCTGACGGCCATCGTCGCGATGGCCGGGAATCCGGCCGTCGCCGCGTTCGGTATCGGCAACCGACTGAACTCGCTCGTCTTCCTCCCGAGCATCGGACTCGCACAGGGGACGACGACGGTGGTCGGACAGAACCTCGGCGCGAACAAACCCGAGCGCTCGGAGCGGGCGGTGTACTACGCGTCCGCCACGTTGGCGGTCGTCCTCGTCTGCGTGAGCATCGTCGCGTTTCACTTCGCGGAACCGCTCGTCGGCGTGTTCGTCGGTGACAGCAAAAACCGGGCGGCGGTCGTCCGAATCGGCGCACAGTACCTCCGAATCATCGGCCCGACGTTCCTGTTCCTCGGCGTTTTCCGGGTCGTCACCTCGGCGTTCCGCGGGGCGGGTGATACCACCACCGCGATGGTGTTCACCATCCTCTCGCTGTGGGTGTTCCGCATTCCAGTGGCGTACTATCTGTTGCAGAACGGCATGGGTGCGAAAGGAGTCTGGTACGCCATCGCGTTCTCGAACACCGTGACCGCGATTCTCGCGTTCCTCTGGTTCCGTCGTGGAACGTGGAAGTCGAGCGAAGTGGAAGGGGCGGACACGCCGTCGCCGGCGGACTGAACACGCCCACTTTTCGCCTTCGTCGCCGAAACATCTGTAGCGCCGGCCGTCGTTACACGACGTATGCCACGCCGGATTTTGGTTCCCGTAGACGCCGCACCACAGTCGGAGAACGCCCTCGAACACGCCATCGACGTGTATCCGGAGGCGACCATCGTCCTCCTCCACGTCCTCGACCCTCGCTCGTGGATTTCCTCGGACGAGTTCGGGGACATGTTCTACGCGGACGACGTGGAGAAAGCCGAGAAGGAGGCGACCGATGAACTCCTCTCGAAGATGAGTGAGATGGCTGGAGGGTTGGGAGCCAGCACGGAAACCGTCCGACTAATGGGGCGTCCGGCACACACCATCGTCGACTATGCCGGGGACAACGATATCGACGGCATCGTTATGGGAAGCCACGGCCGAACCGGTCTCGACAGGATTTTCCTCGGGAGCGTCGCGGAGGCGGTGACGCGACGGTCGCCGGTTCCCGTCACCATCGTGCACTGAAACGGCGGGAGTTACTCTCCGTCCGTGAGAAGTCGAAGACGAACGTAGGAATCGAGTTCGTCGCGGGCCGTCTCGATGGTTTCGTCGTTCGTCGTGACGCGTTTGGTCATCGCACCCGTAATGGTCAGGAGGAGAAACTCCGCCACCTGCTCGGCGTCAACGTTACGGAAGGTTCCCTCGTCGATACCGGACTGAACGACGCGCGTGACGAGTCCGCGGAAGAACTCGTCGCTCCGCGTGAAGTGATTTCGGTACTTCTCGTCGTGGGCGGCCTGTGCGCGGAGTTCGACCATCGCGCGCGAGAAGTCCTGATACTCGTCGGGAACTGGACTGATGAAGACACGGTCGAGGATGGCGTCCAAATGGTCCCTCGGACTGCCTGACGACCGCTTTGCGGGAATCCGCTCTTTTTGCTGTTCGAGCATGAACTCCAGGAAATCCAAGAGGAGGTCGTCCTTCCCGTCGTAGTGGTGATAGAGGAGCGATTTGCTCTTCGAGAACTCGTCGGCGATGCGCTGAATCGTGAGGTCGGCGTAACCGTGCTTGCAGAGGGCGAAATACGTGGCCCGCATGATGGCATCCCGCGTGTCGGTCGGGTCTTCGAGAAAAGATGGTGTCTTGGTCATTACTGGTTGATATCCTCGTCTATCGGTTTTCGCGTCGCTGGTTGGAATGGGTCGAACCCGCTCCGTCCCGTAAACCGGCCACCGGACGCGATGGCCGTCGCATCGAATCGGTGCATACACTCCCCTACGGGTTCGGGATATAAAAATTGAATGAACGTTCAGTCATTCTCGGTTACGACTGGAGAGCTTCACCGATTCGACCAAAAACGAGGGATAGAGCCCAAAGGAGGCGGATATGGTGTCGTTCGTGCGAATACTTCTCTCGAAACCTTTATGATTGACTAACCGTTCAGTTAGCGATAGGTGACTGAATGTTCATTCAATATCTACGCAGTGACCCACCGCTCGAACGGAGGGCTCACGTATGAGTGCGGAATCAAGCGAATCAAGTGAGGGCCTCGGTCGTGAACGGGCCATCATTCTCGGCGGGCTTATGCTGGGGATGCTCCTCGGTTCCATCGACCAGTCCATCGTTTCGACCGCACTCCCACGCATCGTGGGGGACCTCGGTGACGCGAGCAAGATGTCGTGGATCGTTACGGCCTACCTCGTGACGGTCACGGTAACGACGCCGCTGTACGGGAAACTCAGCGACATTTACGGGCGCTCGCTCATCTTCGAGACGTCCATCTCTATCTTCCTGCTCGGCTCGATTCTCTCCGGGCTCTCCGGTGAGTTCGCCGCCGTCAACGACGTCGTCGGCCCGATGACGCAACTCGCGGTCTTCCGCGCACTGCAAGGTATCGGTGCCGGTGGTCTCATCGCCATGGCGACGACCATCCTCGGCGACATCTTCTCGCCCCGCGAACGTGGCAAGTATATGAGCTACATGATGCTCATCTTCGGTGCGGCGACCGTCGGTGGACCGCTCCTCGGCGGCTACCTCACCGACCACTACACCTGGCGGTGGATCTTCTACATCAACGTCCCCATCGGACTCGCGGCAATCCTCATCACGCACTTCAAACTCGACCTCCCGACGCCGGACACCAACCACGACATCGACTACCTCGGTGCGGCGCTCCTCGTCGTCGCGGTCGGTTCGCTGATGCTCGCCACGACGTGGGGCGGCAGTAAGTACGATTGGGGATCCACCCAAATCATCGGATTGGCCGCTTCGACCGTCGTCTTCGGCGTCCTGTTCGTGCTTCAGGAGCTCCGGGTCGATGAACCCGTCTTCCCGATTCACCTACTCGACAGGCACACCGTCGTGGGCGTCATGACGCTGAGCTTCTGTCTCGGTATCGGGATGTTCGGCGCGACCATCTACCTCCCCGTTTTCCTGCAGGACGTTCTCGGCGTGAGCGCGACCAACTCCGGTCTGCTCCTGTTCCCGCTCGTCGGCGGGATGCTCGTCACGAGCGGCGCGACGGGACAGCTGATGACCCGGTTCGGTCGCTACAAGATATTCGCCGTCGTCGGAACCCTCGTCGGCTCCATCGGCTACTGGTTCCTTCACACGATGGGACCATCGACCACCTCGACGGAGTCGACCATCTTCATGATCATCACCGGGATGGGGCTCGGATTCGTCATGCCCGTCCTCACCGTCGCGGTGCAGAACGCCGTGGACCGGGAGGACCTCGGCGTCGCAACCACCTCCGTCACGTTCAGCCGGAGTCTCGGTAGCGGTATCGGCGTCGCCGTTTTCGGCGCACTGTTGACCAACCAACTCACCTCCCGCCTCTCCGATGCGTTCGGTGGACAGGCTGGGTCCGGAAACATCGCGTCCAGTGGCGCGAGCATCGGTCCGGAGACCATCAACGCGCTCCCACCGAAGATTCAACACATCGTGGTGACGGCGCTCGCGAACAGCATCGACACCGTGTTCCTCGCTGGAATGGGCGTGCTCATCGTCGCGTTCGTCGTCGCACTTACGCTCCCCAACGCGGAACTCAGCGATGACGCCCACGTCTCGATGGGCGGCGAAGGTACCGCGGAACCGATGGACGACACGGCGGCATCGACGGACGACTGACCGCTCGTGTAGTCTTTCGTGCCCCTTTTCTCTCCCGTTATCGTTCGTCTTCGGACAGAGTGAGCATACACTACCTCGGTCGCAACCGTTTTTACTAACTGGTCAGTAAGTTACGTATGAGCCGTCTATCGAACACGAGTAGCCACGCCACAGGGCGTGAAGCGCATGCTTGACGAACTCGGCGAGCATAAGGGTGCCTTCGTCGGGTTGTTCATCGCAACTGGCGTCTCGATGCTCGGGTTCAGTATTCTCGAACCTATCCTGCCGATATACGCCGACCGACTCGGCGCGTCCGGCGTCATCGTCGGTCTCATCTTCTCCGGATTCGCCATCTCCCGGGGCGTTCTCGCGCCGTTTACCGGCCGGGTTTCGGACTCCTACGGGCGGAAGAACCTACTCCTCACGGGCCTCGGCCTGTTTGCCGTCCTGTCGCTCGCATACGCGACTGGTCGAGACCCCGCTCATGCTCGGTATCGTCCGGTTCTTTCAAGGATTCTCGTCCGTCCTCGTGACCCCCATCGCACAGTCGTACGTCGGCGACATCACGCCGGAAGGACGGGAGGGTTCCATCACGAATCTCTTCTACGTCTCGCTGTTCGGCGGCGTCGCCATCGGACCGACCATCGGCGGTTACTTCGCCAGCCACGCGATTCATACGCCGTGGTTCGACCTCACCGGAATCACGACGCCGTTTTACGTGATGGCGGCCCTCACCGTCGTCTCGTTCTTCCTCGTCGTGGTCCTCGTCCCCGAACTGCCGGACGACGTGCGCGACACGGAGACGACGCCGAACCCGAGAGAGGCCGCCCGCGCCGTCTGGGCCGACTTCGAACTCCGCGGCATCATGTCGTACATCGTCGCGCGCGGTTTCTATCGCTGGGGCTTCAACTCGTTTTTCCCCGTCCTCGCCACGTCGGCGGCTTTCGGGTTGTCGAAAACGATGGTCGGTCTCGTCCTCTCCACCTACATGGCGGTCGGCGGGATTCTCCAAATTCCGCTCGGTCGGATGTCCGACGACTACGAGCAGTACCGAGTTCACTTCATCGTCGCCGGTGGCCTGCTGGCCGCATTCACCATGATAGCCGTTCCGTTCGCCACCACGCTTCCCTTGCTGTTCGGACTCATGGTCTGCATGGGCGCGTTCAGCGCCGTCTCCCGGACCTCCGCCGTCGCCATCCGCACCGAACGCGGTCGTGTCCACGGGATGGGTCTCGTGACGGGTGCGTTCACCGCCTCGCTCTCGGCCGGACAGGTGTTCGGCCCGGTCGGGTTCGGAGCCATCAAGGACACGTTTTCGGTTCAGTACGCCTTCTACATCGGCGGCATCGTCGGTATCATCGGGACGCTCGGCGCGTTCTACTATTTGCGTAAGGGTCTCCGACAGGACGACGAAGCGGTCGAAGGGGTCGCCGAGGACGCCCAACCGCTCGACTGAACGGTCTACTCTTCTCGCTCGGACGGCGCTGGACAGTCGTACGTCTCCCGAAGCGTTTCCGCGAACTGGCCACCCTTCCGGAGCGCGATGGTGACGATGACGTAGGTTCCCTCGGTCGGCCGGAGCACGAACACCTCCCGCGAGTTCTCTCCTTCCCCCTCGTTCACTCGGTCTATCAGCGGCTCCAACGGACGCGTCCCGTCGCGGAACGACTCGAAAACGCGCCCTCCGTCGTCCTCCGCGAACACGTAGAGCACGCCGTTGACCTCGTTGTCCGTGTTTCGCGTTACGGCGCTGTTCATCGACTCGTCTGCCGTTCGAGCCTCCGTCCACGCTCGCTGTGCGACTTCGAAGACGGGGTCGATTCCGTCGACGAAGGTGTACAGCGTCTTCCGGCACACCGACAGCGACTGGACCGTCGGTTCGGCACTCGACCAATCGAGGTCGGCGTCGATGCAGTAACCGGGGTGAACCTCGGTTACGTCTCCGCCGTGGCCGTCGGGGGCGGTGACGACGGGTTCGTACGTCTCCCGGTCGAGCAGGCGAAGGGTTCCGTCCGGACGGGTGGCGAGCACGCGGAAGCACCGGTCTTCCTCCATGCCTTCGAATCCGATTCGACGCGGGAAAAGCCGCTCGCATCCACCCGCCCCCGAACTTCGACGGCCGAGTTATGCCGATGGCTCCCGTAGTTCCCGCATGGAACACGTGGAGTACCTCTACACGTTCGGCATGGACGAAACGGAACTCGAACGGAAACTGAACGGGGCGGATACCGGCGTCCTGTCGCTCGCCCGCGACGGGGATGCGTACTCCATCCCCGTCTCGTTTCATTACGACGGCGAGAAAATCCTCCTTCGACTCGGAATCGAGGAGGGAAGCGAGAAGCTGTCGTTCGTGGAAACCACCGACACCGCCAGTTTCGTCGTGCACGAGGTGACGGGTGAGGAATCGTGGAGCATTCTCGTGCAAGGCAGTCTCGTCCCCGCATCCGACGCGCTCGGCGACGCGGACATCAACGAACGCTTCACTCCCCTCCGGTTGTTCGACGAGTCGGTCGACGATGTGAATCCGGAACTGTACGAACTACGGATGGAGTCGGTGACGGGCCGGAAGACGTAGCGGTCGCCTTACTTCCGACCCCGTGCCGCGATTTGATAGCTCAGTACCGTTTTCATCCCATCCACGAACGCTTCCAAATCGACGCTGTCGGCCTGCTCGTTTCGTTCGGTGACTTCCTCGTATCGTTCGTTCCAGTCGGTGAGAAATCGCTCCTCGACTTCGTTTTCCTCGATTCGTGTCGTCACTCGTTCGATGGCCTCCTCGTCGGTCGGGTCCAGGTCGTCCACCGAGACGATTCCTTCCTGGAGGGCGTACACGACGGGTCCCACCGTATAATCGCCTTCACGGATTTCCCGCTCCCACGTCGTCGTCCAGTTCCCGATTCGGGCCATCCGTTGGAGATTCCAGATGACCGACCGGAGCGTTCCGAGGTCGTCGGTATCGAACGATGGCGAGTACATCAGGTCCACGTTCGCGTACGGAAACATCAGCATGTTGTGTGGGTCATAATGCTCGATTCCGGCCATGTTGGCGAGTTCGACGTTGTCGTTGAGAACCCGCGAGTAATCGATGGAGATGAGAGTCTGTCGAAGGTCACAGTCGAAAACATCCCTGTACTCGTCGTGCATCGGAGCCGCTTCGATACCGTCCTCGAAGGCGTCCCACACCTGTCGAATGAAGCGGAGCTGTTCCGTATCCACCCCTTCACGGTCGTAGTTCACCGATTCCGGGACGATACGGGATTTGACACGCTTCCTCGAACGTTTCCCTGTCGTGACCCATCTCGGCGAGGTCGTCCAACAGGGTCACGAACATCGTCAGAATCGTCTTCTGTGTTCGGGACGTTTCTGCATACTCATCGGAAACGCACGAAAGGGTGAACGAAGGGAAGAGGGTGTAAATCCATTGCCACAGAAACCTATCACGCTCGCCGACCGTCATGTCGTACGATTTTGCCAGTTCAGCGACCGAATCTGGAAGCGTCGATTCCGCAATCTGTCTCACGTAATTCGGAGGATTTGACAATTTATCTACGAGCCGTTGGCGGGGCATCTGCTACTCTATCATCACAGATGGGTAATAAAAACATTTTTGCCACATTTTCTATCGGTTGTGGGGAACAATCTTTTACTCTCGATAGCGATATATTCCCGGACTAAGGATTGTGTATGAAGACATGAACAGTACCGACCCGAATATCTACAAGACGGCGTTTCGGGAGACGAAAAACCCCGCCATCATCACCGACTCGGACTTCGTCATCCGAGACGTAAACGAGGCGTGTATCGATTTCACTGGCTACGACAGGGGCGAACTCGTCGGCGAGATACCGAAGATGCTGTTCAGCCAGCAGTCGGTGTACGATGAGATGACGGCGTCGCTTTCGAGCGGCGACTCGTGGATGGGAGGATTCGAAACCACGACGAAGGACGGACGGCTGATTTACGGACGCGGGTCGTGCGTTCCGATTCACGCTGACGGCGAACTGCACGGGTATGCCGGGTTCTTCTCCGACTTGACCGAGCGACGGCAGTACGAACGGAGCCTTCGAATTCTGAACCGCGTCCTCCGCCACAACCTCCGAAACGACGCGAACGTCGTTCTCGGTCATATCGAAATCGTCGCCGAAAGCGTCGAGGACGAACAGTTGCGCCAGTCGCTTTCGACGGCGCACCGCCGGATTCATTCCATCATCAAATACGCGGAAACCGCCCGCAATCTGGACGAACTGCTGTCCGAGCAAACTGACCCGACGCTTTCTCCCGTCCGCATCGACGAGGTGCTCCGGGGCGAACTTCGGACTGCTCGGGAGCGGTATCCCGGCGCGGAGTTCGTCGGCGAACTCGGAACCGAACCGACCTACATCGCGGCCGACGATGCCGTCGGAATCGCGTTCGAGGCGATTCTCTCGAACGCCGTCGAGCACAACGATTCCAGCGTTCCGCGCGTTTCCGTTCGGTTTCACCGCGAGGAATCGACACTCACGGTGACCGTGGCGGACAACGGTCCCGGTGTTTCCGACGACGAACACGACCTCATTTTCGGTCGAGAGGAGGTCAGCCCGCTCCATCACGGCCAAGGACTGGACCTCTTTTTCGTGGACCGTCTGATGGAGAAGTACGGCGGCGACATTTGGGTCGAAAACGACGACGGTGCGTCGTTTTCCCTCCAGTTTCGCACCGTTTCGCCGCCGGACGGGGGCGCTTAATTCCGGGATAAGAAGTATTTGTGATTCGATAATAAGGAGGGGTGGGCTCGAAGAGTGGAGCAGTACCTATCATGTCTCACGATTCACGACACGACAGCGGCAGTCCCGCCGGTGCGTCCGAAGCGGTTTCTCCGGGGTCGTTCACCACTCCTTCGGACACGGTGTGGCAGTTCGACACCGACAGCCCCGTGAGTGCGACGCTGACCACGGATGCCGTCGCTGGCGCCGGTGACGTATGCGTCGCCACCGAAGCAGGACACGTTCTCGCGCTCGAAGACGGCGGCGTTCGTTGGTGCCACGACGTCGGCAGTTCCGTCACCGAATCGCTGACGTTCGACGGGACCACCATCTTCGTCGTCGGGGAGGACCGACTGTTCGCGCTCGACCCGAAAACGGGCGTCGAACGCTGGGAGCAGTCCATCGCGTCCACCGTGACGACGGGTCCGGTTGTCGTGAACGGCCTCGTGTTCGTGGGAACGGACTCGAAGGTGGTCGCATTCGACGCCGAATCGGGGCGCGAACGCTGGCGCTTCGATGTCTCTTCGTCCGACGTGACCGCAATGGTCGCAAGCGAATATCGCGTCTTCGTCGCCGTGGACGGATGGGTGTGGGCACTCGATACGGACGACGGGAACGCCGAATGGTCGTTCGACCCCGGCCAGCGCGTGGAGTCCCTCGCGTTCGAAACGGGACGGCTCTACGTCGGCACCGGGACGAACGACGTGTTCTCGGGGTCCAACCTCTACGCCCTCGGAACCGACGGGTGCGTGCTCTGGCGGACGAAAACTGCAGGTGACGAGGCCGTCGTCGGACTGACGGTGACGAACTTCTCGCTCTATGCGGTCTGCGAACTGCGCCATTCTCACCCCGACATCGCGGGTCAGCGACTTCGAAAGCTGTCGCCATGGGACGGCGCGATGGAGTGGCAGTTCCAACCGGAAACCGTCCCGCTCCAAGAGAACGGCGTTCTCACCGAACCGCCAGCGGTCGTCGGCGACGCGGTGTACATCGCTGCGAACGACGGAAGCGTGTATCAACTCAGCGCATCGTCGGGTGAGGAACGCCACCGATTCGAGGCGTCGAGTGCCGTGAAAACACCGCCGACGTTCGACTGTGGTATCATCTATGCCGGAAGCGACGACGGGACCGTCCACGCGTTCCGCCCGCGTCGATAACGGCAGAACCGTCGGTGTCCTTTTCTCCGTCCTTTCCCTTCTCGTTCATATGCCGAAAACGTACGATAAACTCGTTCGTGACCGGGTCCCCGAAGTCATCGAGGAGAACGGTGAACGGCCGGTAACACACGATGCAGTGGGAGACGAGTACGAACGACGACTCGCCGAGAAGTTGGACGAGGAAGTCGCGGAGTTTCACGAATCCGGCGAGACGGCGGAACTGGCCGACGTGCTCGAAGTCGCCTACGCGTTGGCCGACTCCGTCGGAGTCTCGCGTGACGAACTGGAACGGATTCGAGCCGCAAAAGCCGATGACCGGGGCGGGTTCGACGAAGGAATCGTCCTCGAACGCGTCGAATAAAAGCTCCCGGCGAGGGCAAGCAGGTGCCGAATGGTCCGAGCTGGCAAACGTTCGTCCATGTCATTCACGACGTACACGCTCGTCGTTCGGGAAAACGGGAACAGCGAGGGAATCGTCGCGGAAGTTCGTGCCGACGGTTCTGTCGAGGACTCGACCTCGGTCTCGTACGACGATTACGGGTTGACGGCCATCAGCGACGATTGGCTCCCCAACGAACGACACAACGAGTTCGATACGGACGCGACGACGATTCGACTGGAGACGGAGCGGGACGGTGAGGGGTTCCTGTTCCGCGTGGTGGGCGACGGTGAAACCATCACCGAACAGCGGGTGACGGACGACGGGTGGAACGTCGTAGCCGTACAGTGATCTCAGAAGAACAGCGCAGGAACCGTTTTCGAGAAGATTTTCAGCGCGATGACGAGCAGGATGGCGACGACCAGCCAGTTGAACTTCGTCTCGTCGATTTCGACCCGGCGGAGATAGGTCCCCGCGAACAGGCCGACGAGCGTGACGACGGCGAGGGTCGAACCCAACCAGAGGTAGTACGTGGTCATCACGCCGGTGACGAGCATCTGGAGGATTTTCACGGTGAACACCAACCCGAGCACCATCGAGAGGCCGCCGACGTAACGTTCCTTGTCCCGCTCGAACGTGTGGAGGTAGGTCGGCAGAAGCGGGCCGAGATTAGCCGCACCGAGGAGGAACCCCTCCAACAGGCCGACGATGCCGAGTGCGACGGGATTGTGCGTTCCCTCGACGGAGACGAACCCCTTCCCGAGTTGGAAGAGGACGTAGCCGAACAGGACGAGGCCGATGAGGAACACCACTAACGCGCTGGTCTTGAACGCCGAGAAGAAGAACACGCCCGCGACGGTGCCGACCAGTGCGAGGGCGATGAGCGACCACTCCCGGCGGACGTAGTCGAGGCCGGTGTTCGTCTCGCCCACCTGAAAGACGTTTATCATCCACGGCGGGACGGCGAGGACGACGACGGCGATATCGACGTTCATGACCGACGCCGCCAGCGGCGTGGCGATGAGCGCGAAGCCGAACCCGACCATCCCCTTCAGCATCGCCGCCAGTACGATGAGCGCGACGAACAGGACGAGGTCAGTCGTCGTCGCGTTCGTCTTCAGCCCCTGCGTGACGTTCGCCGTTCCGGGAAACAGACCGACTGCGGCGACCACGACGGCTACGGTCGCAATCGCCATCATCAGTTCCCGATACCGGAACTGACGCAGGTTTCGAACGAACTCGCCGGGACGAACCGTCGATTCCCCGGACATCAGTGAATAGTCCTCCGACTATCTCGTAGATTCGTATTCATTACCCGTCGTTTGTCCCTCCACGCAGTTAGGTGGGAGAAATCGGGAAACGGTCACCGAGAGCGATGACGTGGCGTTTCGGGGAATAGCGCCGTATGAGCGCTCGAACCGCCGAACTGACCGAACATGAGTGCTCGAAGGACCGTCGCAGAAAGCGGCGACCTTTGCCATCACGACCTCGGATTCACACGGACAACCGAATCGTCGTCGTCGGTAATCGTCCCGATGAACTGATGTTTGAGTTCGTGTACCGACTGATTGACGACCCCGCCCCAGCCGAGTTCGTCGATGGTGTCCGGGTTCGGGTCCGCTTCGATTTCGACGTACAGCGTCCCGTTCCGGACCTCTTTCACGACGCCGACATCGGTTCCGTCGTCCGCGACGACGCGTTTCCCCGCCTGTTCGTCCGAAAAGTCCGAATTCGGGTCCATCGGCCCTACTTCGGTATCGAGGTGCAAACCGGCTTTGGCCGCCGGAAATGGGAACGCCTACCCCACTCCGCTCACGAACTCGATTCATGTACGATGCGGTGTTGTTCGACAACGACGGCGTCCTCGTGAAACCGCCGAAACGCGAGTTGCTCCGGAAAGCGGCGCGCTCGGCCTTCGAGGAGTTCGACGTAGACCCGGCGGAGGACCACCTTGCCGCTGTAACGCACAGCGCCACCCCCGACGGCTTTCGGGAGGTGTGTGAAGCGTATGGCTTCGACCCGAATTCGTTCTGGGCGGCCCGCGACAGCGCCGCCTCCGATATCCAACTGCGCGAAATAGAGGCCGGACGAACGACGACCTACGACGACATCGACGCCCTCTCCTCGTTCGAGCGACCGCTCGGCCTCGTCAGTTCGAACCAACAGGCAACCGTCGAGTTCATGCTCGATTACTTCGACCTCGAACGCCACTTCGAAACCTACTACGGCAGGCCGCCGACCGTCGAGGGAATCCGCCGGAAGAAGCCGAACCCGCACTTTCTCGACCGCGCGCTGGCCGACATCGGAGCCGAAACCGCCCTCTTCGTCGGCGACAGCGAGAGCGACGTGGTCGCCGCCGACAACGCCGGACTGGATTCGGCGTTCATCCGCCGCCCGCACAGAACGGAGTACGAACTCTCCGTTTCCCCGACGTACGAAATCGAGGGTTTGCCCGAGATTTTCGAGGTTTTGGACTGATTCAGTAGCCCACCCGCGCCAACGTTCGGTCGAGTTCTGACAGATACCGTTCCCCGAAGTGGAAGACGTGCGAGAGGAGCGGATAGACGACGTACACGTCCCGGCGCGACTCGAATCCCGCGTCGATGCCGCGACGTTCGTCGTAGCGCTCGAAGAATGCAGGGCCGACGCAGTTCGTCCAGTCCATGTACGCGAGTTCGATTTCCGAGTGGGCGTAGTAGGTCGCCGGGTCGAGAAACGCACGCAGTTCTCCGTCCGATTCGAGCACGTTCGTCGTCCAAACGTCGCCGTGAATCAGCGACGGCGCGTCGGGTTCGACGATGAGCGAATCGAGGTCGGCCGCGAGTTCACCGACTCGTACGACCATTGACTCCGGCAGTTCGCCGATTTCGTGTGCGACTTCCGCCGCGTGGCTGAGTCGGTGTTCGCCGTAGAATTCGACCCACGATTCCGTCCACGGGTTCGGTTGGGGGAGCGACCCCGTGAGCGTGTCGCAGTCGAACCCGTACGCCGGCGCGGCGGTGTCGTGGAGGGCAGCGAGGTGTTCGGCCATATCGCGCTCCACGTCAGGTGTGATGGTCGAATCGCCGTCGATGTATTCGAGCAAAAGCAGGTCGTCCTCGACGTGATACACGTCGGGGACCGGAAGGCCGTGGTCGGCGAGGTGGCGAAGCATGGTCGCTTCGACCGTCAGCGGCGCGTCGCTCGTCTTGGCGACGAGCGACGCTCGGGACGCGAAATCGGCGCGGTACACCGCACCGATTTCGCCCCCGTCGAGTTCGTGAAGCCCGGTCGGTGATTTGTCGATACCCGAGGCGATGCGAGCGGCGAGGTCGTTCATCGGTTCGGGTATGCACTGGCGAACCGTAAAACGACGTTTCTCCGTTTCGGAGACGCTACCTCGGTTAGCCACTGCTTTCGATTGTCGTTTTTCGTATCGTGGTCGGGTCGATTGCCGTGGTTTCGTTCGTTCCTGTGGTTCCGTTCGTTGCCGTGTTCCGTTTTGCCGTGGTCGTGGTAGTAAGCGGACTGCTCGTCGTTGCGGTCGTTGTGATATGCCGTCGGTTGGACCGTCGTGGTCCCCTGCGCAGTCGTCGTTGCGGCCGATGTGGTGGTCGGTGCCGGCGTAGTCGTGCTCACCGTTGTCTCGGTCGTCGGTGGAGTCGTTGCGGCTATCGTCGTGGACGCGGTTTCGTTCGCGCCCATCGTGGTGACGTTCGTGGCGTTCCCGCCGACGAAGGAGTTCGAACCCACCCCTTCGGAATCGACGTACAGGCTCTGTGTGACGTGGGTGTTGGCCGTGCTTAGCAGGCAGAGTGCCGCGACCACGAGTATGGCTGCTTTGTGGTTGAGTCCATGCATTATCTGTCATCCTCGTCTTCGTTCACTGGCGATTCTGTCGAGTCGTTCGCCGATTCGTCCTCGTCGGTACTGCCCGCTCGCGCCGCTCCGATGAGCGAGTACGCTTCCGTGACGATGAACAGCAGGCAGGGAAGGACGACCAACGAGAGCAGTCCCGTCCGTGTCCGAGCGAACAGCAGGAGATGGCCGATGTATGGGACGTGGAACCAGACCCGGCCGACGACGCTGATTCGCGGCAACGAGACTGGCGTCCGGATCTTCGTTTGCGTCCCCTTTCGTTTCGAAGTACAGACCATCGTCGCGGTGAACGACGTTCACGACGCGGTGTGTCGTGCGGTCGGGATACGAATCGGACCCACGGTGGAAGACGATTACGTCGCCCGCCTCGATGTGGCTCGGTTCGACGTGCTTCGAGACGACGACGTCCCCCGCGTGTATCGTCGGGTGCATACTCCCGGACAGCACGACGTAGCTCCCGCTCGCACCGACGAGTTGCGGGAACACGACGACTACCAAGAGGAGGATGCCCGCAACGAGGAGTGTTAACCCCCCGAGGTGTGCGACTCGCCGTGGTTTTCGGGCGTCAGCGACGGCCATCATAGCGGTGGGTTCCCTTCCCGGCCGAGGCGATGGCGTTCGTCGTGTCGCTTGTGGCCCATCGCCGATGCGAGGAACAGCACCGAGACGATGAATCCCCACGCGAGACCCGGTAGTTGGTCGAACGGGAAGAGACCGACCCACGCGAGCACGAGGAGTCCCACCGAGACGCCGCCGAGTCCGAGGTAGTAACTGCTCCACGGAATTCCGTCGTGGGGAACGATGTCCAAGTACACCTCCAACTTCGTCGCGTCGTCGGTGAGTTGAATCGTGCCGCCGTTCGCGTCGAAATCGACGACGGCGGCGTCGTCCATCTTCGGCAGGTGCGCTTGCCGGAGCGCCGTGTAGACGCGCATCCGCTGTTCGTAGGTGACTTGCTCGGGCGGTATCTCGTTCTCCCACGCTGCGAGCTGTTTCGAGAGCTCGTGGAGCGAGACGGAGTTGCCCTGCTGGAGGAGGTAGTGGACCACGTTTCTACGACGGCGACAGCTCAGTATCTTGAACGCAGTCTCCTGCGTGAGTGTGTTCGTCTCTCGTTTCTGTTCTGTTGTCTGTTCGGTTTGAGTCGGGACGGAGGCCGTCGCGCTCATACGCCGACCCAACCGTTACCTGTTCCATCACTGCCCCCCCTCCTCGTCGTTATCATCGTTTTGTCCGAATAGTATCTGTAACTGTAGCCATATAATTATGAATCCGATAGGCCAATTTTCATAACAATACAGTGATTCCTTTTCCATATCCAATGGTTCGGTGACGACCTTTTCCGGCATTATCTCGGACGAATATCAGCGCCAACAGCCTCTTGTGAGCCACTATACTGTCTCTATTGCAACCTCCACGAACGCCTCGTACCACTTGTAAAACCGCTAGAAACCGTTTATCGGAGGGATATACGCCTTCTATGGAACCACTATCGAGTATATATATACAGGGTGATAGGTGCTCGGTTCGGTTGCGTCTTCGACTCGGAAACGCCGGTAAACACGGCGATGTGCTGTCGAAGAACGGAGACAACTAATGTCAGACAAAAAGCTGAACCTCAATCGACGTAACGTACTCCTCGGTATCGGTGGGATGGGTGCTGCTGCGGCACTCGGCGGCGCGGGCACGATGGCGTTCCTGAACGACCCCGAATCCATCAAAAACAACGCGGTGACGGCAGGGAACCTCGACCTCAAACTCGACTGGTACTGGTTCTACAAGGGGCGCAAAACCGAAACCGGCTATCAACATCTCGCGGACGACAAGCAGTTCGACGGTCCGATGCTCGACCTGCAGGACGTAAAGCCGGGCGACTACGGCTGTGGCGTCATCAGTATCCACATCGACGACAACCCCGCGTGGGTCTGGCTCCGATCCAGCGACATCTCGAACCTCGAAAACGGCCAGAACGAACCGGAGATGGATACCGAGGGGGAAGACCAGAACGGACGCGGCGAACTCGCGGACAAGATTCACGTCGTCGCGGCCCCGCTCGGATGCGTCCCCACCACGGACACGGACGAAGGCGATTCAGTTCAAGCCCTCGGTGGTCACAAGGACGAACCCGTATCGCTGGACGACTGGACGACCGACCAGTCCGAAGCCTCGACGTCCAACCGGAATTACTGCTACTACAAAGGCTCGCTCTCGCAGACGCTTCAGGGCCTCAAGCACGGTATCAACCTCGGCAGACACGACAAAGACCACACCTGCTACATCGGCTTTTGCTGGTGTCTACCCAAGGATGTCGGCAACGAGATTCAGAGCGACTCCGTCTCGTTCGACCTCGACTTCTACGCCGAGCAGTACCGCCACAACCCGCACC
Source organism: uncultured haloarchaeon (assembly GCA_963811185.1). Taxonomy (GTDB): domain Archaea; phylum Halobacteriota; class Halobacteria; order Halobacteriales; family Haladaptataceae; genus Haladaptatus. Next base: position 309,402 of record CAWEQN010000002.1, on the reverse strand, counting down.
CGGACAGCCCGTGGGCGGGCGACGACGGACGGGACGACGATGACGGAAACCACAGCGGCGGTGGAAACCACAACGGCGGCGGAAACCACAACGGTCGCTAAACCCGACCGAGCGGTTTCACTCATCTCTCCCTGAATTCATCCACCGACCCCGACCCTTCGATTCGCTTTTTGGATTCGAACTCCGCTCCCTGTTCCGTTACCATCCCTAGTTTTTCGGTAGTGGAGCGCGAATGGCACGGTATGACCTACACGTGGCAGTACTACGACCTCGTGTTGGCCGGTATCGTCATCAGCATGCTCCTCGGCGTGGGTATCGGCTCTCTCACGTCGATTTCGTTGACGATGTCGGTCATCGGGGCCGCCCTCGTCGCGGTCGCGATTATCGGCCACGGCCTGTTCGTGAACGGTCCCGTGGACGACCCCGGCGACCTGACGAAGGAAGTCGAGACACTGAACTGAGTCGGCGATCCGGTCGTGAGAAAGAGGCAGTTCGAACTGGTTCGTCAGTAAACGGCGTCCTCGATGTCCTCGTCCAAATCCTCGAACAGTGCGAGGTGGACCTGCCGCTCGGTACGGAGCCGTGACAACTCCGAGTCGTGGTCGGAGACGTTGTCGGCGACGGAGAAGTCGCCGATGTCGATGCCGGGGACCGAACTCGGGACCGTGAGTCCGGTCGCCTCGTCGTCCGTCCACTCGACCGTTCCACGAGCGATTTCCCGCAGGAGCGTCACCGATTCCGTGACGCCGATGTCCTTGCCGCCGAGGTGGCCGGTGTTGAGGATGTAACACTCGATACCGAGGTCGTCGATGAGTTCGCGGAACCGGTTACCCTCCTCACCCTTCGAACCGATGATGAACGGGTTGGTGCCGACGACGCGGATGGATTCGCCGGCCTTCGAAGGGTCGCCCGCACTGGTCTCGATGGATTCGCCGAGCATGAACGCCACCGCCGCCTCTTCCGGCGACAGTTTCGCAACCGGCGGCATCGTCGGATTGCGGGTGATGAAGAACAGTTGGTCAACCCGCTCCAAATCGATGTCCTCGCTCGATGACGAGAGTTGGTCGCGACGGATGATGGCCCGACCGTTCGACGTGTGGTGGTCGCTGTCGAAATCGACGGTACCGTCGTCGTCCACGTCCACGTTTTCGAGGACCGCGGACTCGTGGGTGACGGCGTCGTACATCGCGGGTTGTTCGTCGGCATCCAGTCCGATGGTTTTGACGTACAGGCCGTTGCCCTCACTCCCTGCGACGCTTCCGTCCGGGAGCAGTGCACAGACGTCGTCCTGGAGCATCGTCGCCGATTCGGGGTCGTCCAGCCACAGACCGTGAGCGGTCAACGTGGATTTACCCGTCGCGGACAGGCCGAGGAACACTTGTCCAACGTCGCGCAAATCGTCGTTTTCGTCCCGAAGCGTCACCCGCTTGCTTCCGGCGTGCAGTCCGAGCCCACCCTTCCGCTTTGCGTGGAACATGAACAACCGGAGGAAGGACTTCTTCGCCTCGCCGGTGTAGTCGCTTCCGAGGACGGCGGTGATTCCCTCCTCGGGGAGGATTCGAATGGCGACTTCGTCCCAGTCGGGGACCTGTATCGTAACGAAATCCGGTTCGCCTTCATCTTCGGCCGGCTCGAAGAGGTTCGCCCACGCGAGTGCGATGCGACCGTATTTCTTCGGGACGTAGAGTCTGCATCGGTAGGAGTGCTCGGTGTGGCGACCCATCATGCGGTCGACACAGAGCATCTCGTTTTCGCGAGCGAACTCGACCGCATCCTCGATGTGTGCGTAGTCGTCCCCGTCGAACTGCTCGTCCACCGCGTTCTTCGTTTTGTCCGAGTTGCGCGACCGCTCGCGGCTGACGTACGACGCGGAGCCGAATTCGGCCGTCGTCTCCAACTCCTGTGAAAACTCACGAAGCTGTTCCAACGGCGGGTTGTAGAGGACGTTGTCCGCCTCTGTTGGATTCGGGAGCCTCGACTTCAGGGATTGGATCGACTGCCCAGTGTCTGACATCGTAGTTGTACCGCCCACCTACGGACGTATAATTATGCACGGTTTACACCGGCCTTAGTGCACTCATAACCCCGATTTCGACGGAATTGTGTTTTCGAACGCGAGTAAATAATCCGCGTTTCGTCGGCGAACCCGACCCCGGATTCGGCAGACATCCCGCGTGCCAAACGGTATCGAGAGACACCTACCACTTAACCGTCTCCGCTACATATTCCACCTGTGAGTGAAGAAAGTGGGCGTCGGAATCTCCGAATGCCAAACAAAGACGAGATGTTCGCGATCGTCACCCAGCATAACGGTGGCAATCACGTACAGCTCCGATGTAACGACGGAAAAGAGCGAATGGGCCGGATTCCCGGTCGCATGAAATACCGGACATGGATCGAAGAGGGCGACGTCGTCCTCATCGAACCGTGGGACTGGCAGGACGAAAAGGCCAACATCGAGTGGCGCTACACGAGCCAGGACGCGGACCAACTCCGCCGCGAAGGCCACATCCAGTGACGCCTTCGGTGAACTGAAACGAGACTTCTCAACGTCGATTCGGGGTTACACACAGAGTGCTAGCGCGGACGGTTCGTCCGTGGGAAGGTTTTCGAACGACTCATATCCGTGGCAGTCACGACGTTCCGGTTTACGACGATAGCTGTCGCTGGTGAATCACGGATGCGCTAAAAAATTACGTGGTTGTTGTGTCGCCGTATAGCGGCGATGTAAAACCGTAGTTTACTGCCGAACGACGTTCTTCGCGCGCGGGCCCTTGGGGGCCTGCTCGATGTCGAACTCAATCTCGGTACCTTCCGTAAGGTCCTCGCCGCCAACGTCTTCCATGTGGAAGAAAACGTCCTCGTCCGCGTCGTCCGTCTCTATGAAACCGTAGCCGCCTGTGTCGTTGAAGAAATCAACTTTACCGTTTGCCATTACAACCATACATAACTGGAGTACACGGTTAAGGGTTCCGTATTCGTTTTCAAAATAGCGGATTTTTTAGACGGATATCCGATTGAAGAACCATATTGTGGTCGAATGGACTCAAATGTTCGATTATGATGGGTATTCTGCCTGATTCGGAACAAGGAACGGGGGACTCCGGTGATATCCACATATCTCCGGCCGAACGACGCGACGTGGTTCCATTTCACACGGCTGATTGTCGTCGCGTCCGCGCACGGGACCGAACTCATCAGGGAAATCGAGTGACTATCTCGTCCAACAGGGCGAACTCCACGTCCGGTTTCGAGCGCATGTACCTCACCAACGCCTCCAGATAGCGAAGCCGTGGCGGTTGTCCCGTCACCTGCGGGTGCATCGTCAGCGTGAACACGCCGTCCTCGACGTGGTCGTACATCCAGTCGAACTGTGCACACCAGCCGTCGAACACGGCCCGTTCGTCGGCACGCGGGCGACCGCTCCGTCCCGGCGTGAACTGGAGCGACGGCCAGTCGTCACGGTGCCACGACACCGGAAACTCCAGTAGGTCGGTTTCATCGCCCGCCGTGTACGGTTCGTCGGGATTCGCCGTCGGCAGTTCGCGCACGCGATAGGGTACGAAGTCGTGTCCCATCAGGCTGGAATCCCACTCGAAGCCCAACTCCTGTAGGATGTCGAGCGTGTGCGCCGAGAAATCCCACGATGGCGACCGATATCCCGTCGGTGCCTCACCCGTCAGGTCTCGAATCGCCTCGATGCCCCGCTCGAAGTCGGCGCGCTCGGCGTCCTCGTCCTCGAACTTCGCGGGCGGCGTGTGATGCCAGCCGTGATGCTGGATGTCGTGCCCGCGGCCGTGCACCTCGGCGCAAATTTCGGGAAAGCTCTCGATGGTGTGGCCCGGCGTGAACCACGTTGCAGGCAGGTCCAACCGGTCGAACAGGTCGAGAATGCGCGGGGCGGCGACCTCCGCACCGTATCGACCGCGCGAGAGTTTCACCGGGCTGTCGGTCGCGCCGTGGCCGTGAATCCACCCCGAGACCGCATCGAAGTCGAAACACAGGCAAACGGTTGCGTTGGGCATCGTTCGATGGCACTCGCGATTGAAGGATAAGTTTTCGCGATTCGACGGTTTTCGGGAAGCGACGGTCGCGTCTCAGTCGGTGGAGAGTCCGAGAAGGCGTTCCGCGTTGCGGTGAGTGATTTTCTCCGAATCGGACGACGAGAGGTCCGCGTTTTCGAGGAACTGACGACCCTGTTCGTTGGGACTGTACGGGTAGTCCACGGCGAACATGACGTTGTCGGGGCCGACCGCCCCCACCGCCGCTTCGAATGGGATTTGGCTGAACATCCCGCTCGTGGTGAGCCAGAACTGTTCGCGGAAGTAGCGTGAAACGTCGTGTTCCAAATCGCTGGTCAACGGGCTGAGCCAGTCGTCGATACGGTCGAGCATGAACGGAATCATCTCGCCCATATGCCCGACGATGATTTTCAAGCCGGGCAGACGGTCGAACACGCCCGATGCGATGAGTCGGAGCGCGTGGAGTCCCGCTTCGGCGTGCCACCCCCAACTCACCGTGGCGAGCGCGAAGTCGATTTCCGGCCCGAGCCCCCCGTAGTACGCCCCTTCGACTGCATCCGGTGGAAAGCCGGGATGGATATAGAGCGGAACGTCGAGCTGTGCGGCCCGTTCGAGGACCGGGAAAAACCGCGCATGGTCGAGAAACTCACCATCAGTGGTTCCGTTGACCATCGCACCGACGAACCCGTGTTTCGTGACGGCCCGTTCGAGTTCGTCGGCCGATTCCTCCGGGTCGGCCATCGGCAACGTGGCGAACCCGGCGAATCGGTCGGGGTGGGCGTTGACCGCGTCCGCGAGTTCGTCGTTGGCCGCTTTGGCGAGTTCGACCCATTCCCCCGTGGTCATCTCCACGCCGTGCAACTGCGTTTCCGAGATAACCTGCATGTCGATACCCCCCTCGTCCATCGCCGCTAAACGTTCCTCGCCGAGGTTGCGGAGCCGACTCGTCAGTGACGTCTCCGATGTGTCACCCTCGCCGGGGTCGCTGCCCGCTCCCTTCTCCGCGAAGCCGTTTGCGACGAAGTGTTCTTCGACCGCGATGGTTCGCATCGTTCTCCGTTCGGTTTCCAGCGTGTTAAACAGTAGCACGACAGACTCGCGAAGTCGGCCTTGGTTCCTCTGGCTTTCGATGATCAACCGAGTCCATGCTATTTGAGGGTCGAAAGCGATAGACCGCTGTATGCCTCCAGATGGGTCTCCTTCCAACGGAAGTTCTCATCGCTCTACGGAGTCACGGACGAGAGTACAGTACTGGGGCCCGGCAATCGCCGTGAGTCTGACGACGTTCATCATCGTCATCAATGCATCCCTGATGAACGTGGCGATCCCCACGATGGTGGCGGATTTTGACACCTCGGTCACCGCGATTCAAGGGGCGGTTTCACTCTACTCGCTGGTGATAGCGGCGCTGATTCTCCCGGCCGGTACGCTGCCGTCTCGGCGTAGTAGTCGACGTGTAATGGCCGTCGCACTGGTCGTTTATGCCGGTGGGACGCTGGTGGCGGCGATGAGCTGGAATACGACGATTCTGTATCTCGGTTGGTCGCTCATCGAGGGGGCAGCGGCCGCAGTGTTACTTCCCCTGACGTTCACTGTACTGACAGTCAGTTACGAAGACGATGACCGGGCGAAAGCATTCGGACTGTTGGCTGGCGTGAATGGGGTTGCATCAACGCTCGGACCGATTATCGGCGGCGCACTAACCACGTACGCAAGTTGGCGGTGGGGTTTTACGCTCCAACTCGTCGGCGTGGGGATTATTCTCTTCTTCGTTCGGTACGTGAGTTCCAACCCGCTGTCAGAATCACGTCGTTCGCTGGATAAAGGCGGGACCGTTCTGTCCATCGTCGGTTCGACGACGCTCGTTACGGGATTCCTTCTCAGCGGGAAGTACGGATGGCTACACATGAGGCGACCGTTTTCCGTCGGCGACGTGCAGTTCAACCCGTTCGGCACGTCGCCGGCGATCTGGTTTCTCGGGGTCGGACTGCTCGCGTTCGCCGCGTTCGTTCAGTACGAACGCCGGATGGAACGCGCCGGAAAGTCACCGCTCGTTCCGCTGAACGTGCTAACGAACCGCTCTTTTTTAGCTGGTGTCGTCACGTACAACGTTCGCTCGATAATCTCGGCCGGCTTCATGTTCATCTTCCCGGTCTATCTTCAGGCAGTTCTCGGCTACACCGCCTTCGAAACCGGGTTCGCGTTGTTACCGTACTCTCTCGCGTCGGTCCTCTTTGCGGCGTTTACGCCCGGTTGGCGAAAGTACATCTCCGCGAAGACGCTTATTCAGGTCGGCATCGTCTGTATGGGCGTTGGGCTGGTACTGTTGTACGAGGGGACAGGACCTGGTCAGACGATCAGCAGGATGGCTATCCCGGTGGCGCTGTATGGGGCCGGTGTCGGACTCATACTGGCACAGATTACCAATATGACGATGTCGGCCGTCCCGACCGCGGACTCCGCCGAGGCGTCCGGCGTCCTGAACGTGAGCAGTTCGATAGGGTTTTCCTTGGGGACGGCCGTCGTCGGGTCGTTTTTTCTCGGACAGTTCTACGGTAGCGTCGTCGATGGAGTGCTCCGAGCAAAACACGTGACCGTTTCAGTCGAGCGACGAAATGATCTGGTGATTGCGCTCGAAAATGCGGCAGAGACGGCGACTCAAGCCACCCAGAAACAGTTTCTGAATCAACTCTCCCCTCCACAACGGCACTTGCTCAAACGTATTTTCGAGGCTGCGATGTTCGACGCGCAACGGGCGGCGCTGCTCCTCCTCGTCCTGTTCGTGTTACTCTTGCTTATCGCATCGACGTTCCTGCCACGGCAGATACCGGAGGCAGACGAATGAACCGGCTACTTCGAAGCACTAGCAATCGATGGAAGCCACCACAGTATCCCTCCGAAAATGAGCGACGACTATTTCCGGTACTCGTTCGGCCTCGGCACTCATAGGGTTCGTCACGACCGGCCGCCACGCCGGTTCGGAACAGGGTGTCTCGTCATCGGCCATCCGACTCTACCTGACCCCACCACAAAAATCCACCACTCCCGGCCCCACAACACACATTTCCCGTCCCTCCATCGTTCAGGTATGGCAGACGTACTTCCCGACGAAGCCGAAACGCTCCTTTCCGAGGAATCCGTGATGGCCCATCTCGCGACCTGCTCGGACGGCCGACCGCACGTCGCGCCGGTGTGGTACCACTACGGCGACGGAACCGTTTCGATTCTCACGGGCGGGCGCAAACTGGCGAACATCCGTGAGAACCCGCGCGTTGCGGTCTCGTTTCAGAAGGATACGGCGGGGAAGCAGAATGGATGGTTACGATACGGGGAACGGCCGCCGTGGTCGAGGACGAGGAGGAAGCACTCAAAGCCGCCGAGAAGATAAACCCGCGATACGGGGCGACTGCGGATGCGTACCCCGAAAACACGCTCGTGCCGAGTCGCGGTCGGGTCGGGGACGTTCACGCGCTACTGATTCTCGCTTCGATCCGTTCCCGTGCGGCCGCAACCACCAGCGGGAGCGTAATCGTCGCGTCGGCGTAGACGGACACGTTGCGCGCGGCCTTTTCGAGTTTGCCCCACGAGCGCGCCTCGTCCAGCGTGGCTCCGGAGAGGCCGCCGGTCTGTGGCGGGTCCATCGTCAACTGGACGGCGTAGTCGTAGGCCTTGGGCGAGACGAGCATCGTCTGGAGGACGTAGTTTTTCGGAACGCCGCCGCCGACGACCATCGCGCCGGCGGTTTCGGCTTCGAACGCGAGGTCGGTGAGATGGGTCATGTCCTTCAGGGCATCCAACTGGAAGTCGGAAGTCTGGGAGTACATCCACGCCTGTAGGCCGAGGACGGAGTCCTGTACCGCCGGGCAGTAGATGGGCACGTCGTTCTCGTAGGCCGCGGCGGCGATTCCGGCGTCCTCCTCGATACCTTCGCGTTCGTTCACCTCGCTGTTCGCGCGGCCGAGTTCCTCGGTCATGCGCTGGATGGTGACCGTCTCCTCGATGTTCGGGAAGACCTCCGAGCGAAGGTGGGATTCGAACAGCGCGAAGTGCTCCTGCGGGAGATAGACGTTGTAAATCCGGTCCACTTCCTCGTCGCGCAGTTGCTCATCGTGTTCGCGCATGGTTTTCCCGTGCTGTTCGTCACGGCCGTGTTCACGCGAGCGATGCGAGTGTGGGCCGGAAGGGTGCGCCCTTCCGTGATGGTGTTTCCCGCCGATGCCCTCGATGGCGTCGTGGGTGAGGTTCGCGCCGGTCGTCACCAGCGCGTCGATGTGGCCGTCGCGGATGAGGTCGGCGACGATGCGGCGCATGCCGGTCGGCACCATCGCGCCCGCGAGTCCGAAGAAGTTGGTCACGTCGTCCCCGAGCATCTCGGCGTAGATATCCACGGCTTTGTGGATGTTCGCCGCCCCAACCCCCGCGGAACCGTACTCGTCGGCGAGTTCGCCCACGGTCATTCCCGCCCGCACTTCGGCGTGGGCGATGGGGTCGTGATGGAACTCATTCCGATGGACGTGGTGGTCGTCGTGTTCGTCGTGGTCGTCTCCGTCATCGTGCCCACCGCGTTCGTCATCATGGCCATCGTGTCTGTCGTGCTCGTCGCTCATACGCCACTCTGTCGGCTACAGGTGATTCAATCTCTCGGCTAGAAACTGTGTTGCCGACTGCCACGAGGGCGCGCGTAGTGCGAAGTCAGACACCAGAGACGCTTCGATTAGCCGTAACCGAGGTTCGGCTATCGGGGCCGGTCGGCGGCGGCCCGTGTCCGGCGAGACCGGAACGTGACCTCGATGGTTCCGGCGGTCCTCTTGGGCCGTTGAAACCCGCAGGACACGTCCGTTTCCTCGTACTCCCCCCTTTTAATACCTCCTCTTTGGACGAAATCGTAGGACGCTGTTCAAAAAATCAGGAGCGTTCCGACGGTAGTTGTACGCAGGGAGAGGGGTAGTTGCAGACGACCGGGAGCGTAGTTGTAGGTAGTTGACTCGGTAGTTACACGCGGTCGGATGTGTAGTTACAGACCAGTCGGCGCGTCAACGAAGGTTGTTACCAGTCCCCACTCCTCGGCGAGCGACTCGAGCGACCTCACGCCGAAGGTCTCCGTCGCGTAGTGGCCCGCGAGGAAGACGTTCAATCCGGCCTCGCGCGCCTCGTGGTAGACCTTCCCCTTTCCCTCCCCGGTAATCAGCGCGTCCGCGCCGGTTTCGACGGCCTCGTCCAACCAATCGACGCCGCTTCCCGTGACGATGGCGACGTGTTCGACCGTTTCGGGGCCGAAATCGAACTGCTGGACGTCCCGTCCACCCGTGTCCAGTTCGGACGAAAGTATATCTCCGATCTCTTCCCTCGTCAGGTCGCTCCGACCCTGCTGGCCGATGTGTTCCGGTCCCATCTTCCCGAAGGGGTCGCGGGATTCGAGTTCGAGCAGGTCGGCGACGCCCGCCGCGTTGCCGAGTTCGGGATGTGAATCGAGCGGCAGGTGGGAGACGTACAACGCCACGTCGTTCTCGATGAGCGGCGCGATTCGGCGATAGTCGCGGCCGGTCACGCGCTCGATGCCGCCCCACGAGAGCCCGTGATGGACGACCAGCGCGTCGGCGTCCCACTCCACCGCTTCCTCGATGGTTTCCTCGGCGGCATCGACGGCGAAGGCGACGCGCTCGACGCCTACATCTTCGGCCCCGTCCGGACCGACCTGTAATCCGTTCGCGCTGGCGTCGATATCCGCGAAATCGTCGGTTCGTAGTCGGTCGTCGTACCGTTCGGTCAGTTCGGCGAGATTCATACGTCACTATCGTACCGGCGTCGGTTTGTATGCCCCGGCTTTGCTCCTTCCGCCATCACGGTTAAGACAGCGGAAAAGATATGTTCATTCCCCCGTTTCGGGGAAAGCGATACAGAGGTGAACGACTATGAGCAAGTTCCGTAAGGCCATGGCTACGTGGCGACGAATCCCACGACGATTCCGACGACGTATCATGCGCAAAGCACGGCGCGTGCTCTAACTGCGCCTCATACGCTTTTTGAGAAAAACGTCCGTTCGTCAGTCGGTACGCTCCGCAGTCGAAAACACGAACTCCCGTAGCAACTTTCCGGCGAGCGTGGCGGCTTGGCCGTTGTCCCGGTCGTTGACTTCGACGACGTCGAAGCCGACCACGTCCGTCGTTTCGGCAACGTCGCGGACGACGTCCCGCATCTCTCGCGGCGAGAGTCCGAACGGTTCCATCGTCCCGGTACCCGGTGCAAACGCGGGGTCCGCACCGTCGATGTCCACGCTGAGGTACGCATTCCCGTCGAAATCGGGTTCCCAGTCGGCAACGTCCTCGGGCGGGACGACGGTTACGTCCGCTTTCTCCGCTCGCTCCCACTCTCCTTCACTCCCGGTTCGAGCGCCGAGTACGATGGCTTCATCGACGGTGTCGAGGACGTGTCGAGTGACGGTCGCGTGGCTGAGCGGGTTGCCGTCGTACTCCTCACGCAAGTCGAGGTGGGCGTCGAGGCAGACGAAAACGTCCGGTTCGGTGGCGCGGACGGCCGCTCCTGTAATGGTGTGTTCGCCGCCGAGCAGAAGCGGGAAAGCGTCGTCCCACACGATGTCGGTGACGACGCCGTTCAGGTATTCCAGATACTCCTCGGCGTCGTCCCACGCGTACACGTCGCCGTGGTCGTGGACGGAAAGGTCGGAAAAGGATTGCCCGGTTCGATGGTCGTAATCGTCGAAGGTTCGGGCGTGCTTTCGAATTTCGTCGGGACCGAACCGTGTTCCGGGCTGAAACGTGGTGGATACGTCGAGCGGCGCACCCACCACCACGAAGTCCGCTCGTTCGCGGTCGGTAGACGCGCCGGGAAACATTTAGCGTACGATCTTGCGCTGTTCGTCCATTTCGAGGTACTCGATAGTGTCGTCGGGCGACAGACCCATTCCCTCCGGCGTCTTGATGGTGATGGTCTCGTAGGTATCGAGGTCCATGACCTGTGCGACGGTTTCGCTCTCGACGTTGACGACCTGTCCCTGTTTCCGGTTGATGATCGGGACCCAAATCTTCGCGTCGACGGGTTGGCTCAGGCTTCGCTTTTTGTCGTCGAAGACGCCTTTACCCTCGATTCGGGCCTTGGCGCTGCCGTGTTTACCGGGTTTTGCCGTGCTGTAGGATTTGATGACACACGCGGCGTCGTCCATCATCAGATAGTTGCCTTCTTTAAGTTCGCGGACTTCCTTTTGCTCTTTCGCCATATCGCCGAATTGCGCTCCCTGCGGTATAAACCGTTTGGAAACGCCGCGCTGTCTCGGTGCGCTAAAAGTACGAGAAACACGCAGAGACCACGATTAGAACCCGGATGGGAAACGTTTTCCACGACGCCTACGACCGTTCTGGCTTCCGCCAGTTTCACGAACGCCGTTTTTACGCCGTCCGTTACTTGGCCTTCACGATCGTCCTTCCGGACGATTTTTGCATCGCTTCGGTTTTCCGTCGGAGCGTTGACCTCGTTGTCGCTTGACCGACGACTTGGTGTTTGCTCCGCGTCTACGTCTTATCGACGTGGGCCATCCGGTTTGTTCCCGTAGTCCCTACGACGTTTGTACTTTGGTCATCAATCGTTAAGAACCTTTTTCAGAAGTTCTGACATGTGGGATGTGAACAAATAACATGAAAGTGCTTTTGCCCTCTCGCACGAATCCCAACACATGCCGGAACATCCGCTGAAACAGCGGTTCGTCCTCGATACGTCCGTTTTCCTTTCGGAGGAAATCCGCGCCGAAGGCGAGGAACTGGAACCCGCAATCGGCCGTCTCCTCGACTCCATCGCCACTGCGAAACTCTCGCTCAACATCTCGTGTTACATGCCCCCGTCCGTGCACGATGAACTCACTACTATCCTCGAAGACCGTGACGTGTCGGATACGACCCTCTCGAAACTCGAAACGTGGGTCATCAAGAAAAACCCCGCTCGCTTCGAAGTGATGATTCCCGCCGAACTCGTCTACCGATTTATCGACGAGATGAGCGGCCGGGTGGATAAGGGCCTTCGTGTCTCCGAAAACGCCGTCCGCGAAGCCTCCGAGGACGGCCACTCCGAGGTCGGGTCCCTCATCTCCGACCTCCGCAGTCAGTACCGCTCTACCCTCCGACGTGGTGTCTTGGACTCCCGCGAGGATTTCGACCTGCTCATCCTCGCCCGGGAACTGGACGCCGGCGTCGTCACCGAGGACACCGGCATCGTCAATTGGGCCGAGGACTTCGGACTGCGATACCTCCGCGGTCGGGATTTCCCCCCACTGCTCGATTCGTATCTCGACGCCAGCGACAGGGCGTGAAAAGGGGGAACAGCGACCGTGTTTCGCCAACATCGACGCCTCACCCGCCTTCGACAGTCGTTTATCCCGCCCACTGTTATGCCCGGCTATGCATCCGTCGGGAGCCGACACCGTCCTCGTTCGGCACGGTGACGTGGGCGTGAAAAGTAGGAAAGTGCAGACCGAGATGGAAAAACGGCTTCGCGACAACATCGCCGCGATACTCGGGGAGAGGGACATCGACGCCGAAGTCGAGCGACAGTGGTCGCGTCTGCTCGTCCACACGACCGAGGAGAACGTCGAGGACGCGACGGCCGCCGCCGCCGACACCTTCGGCGTCCAATCCGCGAGTCCTGCCGTGGTCGTCTCACCGGAACAGGAAACCATCGAGACGACGCTGGCCGACGCCGCGCGTGAACATTACGACGGCGGCACCTTCGCCGTCCGTGCCCGACGGGCCACGAAGGACCACCCGTTCACCAGCACGGAACTCGAACGCGAGGGTGGAACTGCCGTCTGGAACGCCGTCGAGAACCCGGAGGTCGATTTGGACGACCCCGACATCACGTTCTCCGTCGAAGTGCGGGATTCGGACGCCTTCGTCTTCCTCGAAAAGCGCGACGGCCCCGGCGGTCTGCCGCTCGGCACCCAGACGAAACTCGTCTCGCTCGTCAGCGGTGGCATCGACTCCCCCGTTGCGACGTGGGAAGTGATGAAGCGCGGCAGTCCGATAATTCCGATCTACCTCGATTTGGGTGACTACGGCGGCATCGACCATCAGGCGCGGGCCATCGAGACGGTTCGAAAACTCGCCAGATACGCCCCCAACCAGGACATGCGCGTCCGAAAAGTTCCCGCAGGCGAGGCCATGAATCTCCTCGGCGAGACGGTCGGCCCCGCCCGCATGCTCGTCTTCCGTCGGTTCATGTACCGCGTCGCCGAGCACATCGCCCGCGCGGAGTCGGCCCACGGCATCGTTACCGGCGAAGCCATCGGCCAGAAATCCAGCCAGACCGCCCGCAACCTCGGTGTCGTGAGCACCTCCACCAGCATGCCCGTCCATCGCCCGCTCCTCACGATGGACAAGAGCGACATCGTCGCCCGCGCGCGTCGAATCGACACGTACTCCGAATCCACGATTCCGGCCGGTTGCAACCGCCTTGCCCCCGATTATCCCGAAACCAACGCGACCCACGAAATCGTGGACAACGCGGAGCCAGAGGGGTTGTACGAACTGGCGAAAGAGGCCGCCGAGAACGTCGAAATCGTCGAGTTGTGAACCGCGTTTGGTGAGGCGGTGTTGGGTTTTGTGAAACGGTCGATTGCGATGACGACGTGGTAATATCGCTGTCGTCGCACGATGTCCATCCCGAGCGTACGCCATCGTTCAAACGGTCAAACGACTCATGACTGTCGCTAGCGTAGGACATCCGCATGTCCGAAACAGGCATCGACGAGGGGTTTGCGGAGGAGATCGCAACGACCTGCCGGACGGGGGTTGGGGACACGCTCCGGAGCGTGATTCACTTCACGCCGGACGCGTCCGAACTGCTGTATCTCCGGAGCGACCTGTACGGCGGCGACCGGGAGTTGGCCATGGAACGGGAAGCCGTCTTCGTGGAGAACGAACGACTCGGGTTCGACACGCACGAGACGTACCGACGATTCGAGGAGGAGGGATTTGCACCGGCTATCGGCGAGTACGAACTGACGATTCGGGCGTTCTCGGACGGGTTCGTCAGTCGCGTCATCGTGGGTAACGACGGCATCCTGCTGACGAGCGACAACCTCCCGATCGCGGATTTCGAGGACGTGGCGGTGTCGCTCCGCAAGCAACTGGCGGCGCGCGTCGACGAGCGGTGAGAAATGACCATGAAGTTGCATACTTCCGAGCCCGCGAACGGCAACCTTTACACCGCTGTGCCCACATCGTGGCGGTATGAGCGACACCGTACTGCTGGTGGGTGGTGGCGGCCGAGAACACGCAATCGCCCGAGCGCTGTCCGAGAGCGACGCGACCCTCTATGCCTGTGCAGGTAACCGGAATCCGGGCATCGCCCGGTTAGCCGACGGTTTCGAGACGCTGGACACGACGAACACGACGGCGGTCGTTTCCTACGCCGAGGAGGTCGGCGCGACGCTCGCCGTGATCGGTCCGGAGGGACCGCTGGCGGCCGGCGTTTCGGACGCGCTGGACGACGCCGGAATCTACGCCTTCGGCCCGCACGCCGACGAGGCCCGCATCGAGACGGACAAGGCGTTCCAGCGGCGGTTCATGGAGGAACGCGGGATTCCGGGCTGTCCGGACTTCGAAACGTTCGACGATATGGAGGCGGCCTGTGAGTTCATCGACGAGTACGACGGCGACCTCGCGGTGAAACCCGCCGGACTGACGGGCGGCAAGGGCGTCAAAGTCATCGGTGACCAAGTCACCGAGGAGGAAGCAAAGGAGTACCTCCGCGACAGCGAGTACGACCGCGTGGTGCTCGAGGAGCGACTCGTCGGCGAGGAGTTCACCGTGCAGGCGCTCGTGGCGAACGGACAACTGCGAGTGACGCCGGCGATTCAGGACCACAAACGCGCCTACGAGGGCGACGAAGGGCCGAACACGGGCGGTATGGGAAGCTACAGCGACGCCGGTCTGGCGCTTCCGTTCATGTCCGAGGAGGAGTACCACGAGGCCGTCGACGTGCTGAAAGCGACCGTCGAAGCCTTGGACGACTACCGAGGGGTGCTCTACGGCCAGTTCATGCTCACTGCCGAGGGCGTGAAAGTCATCGAGTTCAACGCCCGCTTCGGCGACCCCGAAGCGATGAACACCCTCCCCGTTCTCACGACGGATTTCCTCGACGTGCTCACTTCAGCACGCGACGGGGAGGACTTGCCGAAACTCACCTTCGCGTCGAAGGCAACCGTCTGCAAGTACGCGGTGCCTGACGGCTATCCGACCGACCCTGAATCGGGTGCGAAGGTGAAAATCAGCGAGGAGAACGCGGGCGACGCCATCCTCTTCTATGCCAGCGTGGACGAACGCGACGACGGGATTTACACGACTACGTCCCGCTCTTTCGCCGTCGTCGGTCTGGGAGAGTCCATCGAGGAAGCCGAAGAAATCGCGGAGGACGCACTCTCCGTCGCTGGGGAAGAAGGGCTCCACATGCGCCACGACATCGGCACGGACGACCTCGTCCAACGCCGAATCGACCACATGCAGGAACTGCGTAACTGAACGGTACAGCGTCCTTACCGTCACGTCAATCGGCCTATAATCAAGTCATAGGACCCTGATGAAATCGGTATGGAACGGCAACTGACGTCCGATGAAATCTTCGACGTGCTCGGAAATCGACAGCGCCGGCACGTCCTCTCCGCGCTGTTGGACTGCGATGAGACGACGACCGTCACGGAACTCGCCGAGACGACGAGGTCGAAATGCGGCGGCCAACCCGAACGAATAGAAATCGGCCTGCTTCACTCCCATCTCCCGCGTCTCGAAGGGATGGGAATCGTGGAGTACGACCCGGAAACAGGCATCGTCAGGCCGACTACCGCGGTTGCCGACCTCGAACCGTTCTTCGAACTGGTGGAGAGTCAGTAGCGGACGAACGGGGAACGAGAGGGGTAGGTTCAAGCTAACTCGCGAAAAATCGGCGGGCGTGAGCGACGACACGACTCGGCGTCACGAGCGAATCACGCGCCACGAAACGCCCGGTACGCTGAACTCCTTGCAGTATTGGACGGACGCCCGGAGTCCGCTGCGGGTTGCCATACAGTATCTCGTTATCTGGCTCGTCCGTATCAACCCGAGCCTTCGGCTGAAAAGCTGGCTGCTGCGCGGAATCGGTGTCACGGTCGGTCGTGGCGTGTCGTGGGGACTGGAATCGACCCCTGACGTGTTCTGGCCCGACCTCATCACCGTCGAGGACCACGCCATCATCGGCTACGACGTTACCATCCTCTGTCACGAATTTCTCCAGGACGAGTACCGAACCGGCGAAGTCATCATCGGCGAACGCGCCATGATCGGCGCGAACGCCACCATCCTCCCGGGCGTCGAAATCGGTGAAAACGCACAGGTCGCCGCCAACTCGCTCGTGACGCGGGACGTGCCGCCCGGAACCACCGTCGCCGGCGTTCCGGCAACCGAAATGTCGAACGACGACGCCGAATAACGCCGAGTCGCTTCCGTTTTCTCCCGGGGGGAAACCGCTTCCCGTCACCCGAACGTTCAAATATCGAAACGGGACCACTCCGTGATGACCGACATCGAGAACGTACCCGTCGGTCTTGCCACCATGAACTGTCAGAACTGTGGACACTCCGATTCGTTCGTTTTGCTGTTCGACCTCGCTGCCTGCGTCACGGGCACGGAGAGCACGCCGCTCGACTGGTCGTTCTGCGTCCAGTGTCCTGCCTGTGAGAGTACGGACGTCGAGGGCGACCCGACACGATTGTTCGACCGACTTCAAGACTCGACGACCTCGCCGTAAATCTCGTCGTAAACCTCCTCGTTAGCCTTCGCCGTCGCGTCACTCCACGTGATAAACGTCGTGTCGGTGTTCCCTGCGATATCGGCGAATCGGGCTTCGAGGGCGTTGACGCGAAGTTCGTGCAAGCAGTTGACGAGGCTCGCGTGATACCGAAGCCAAAAACCCTCGAAATCACGCTCGGAGAGCAACTGCTCTACGTGCCCGACGGCGTTCGGGAGGGTCCGCGTGTCGAACCGCGTTCGTATTCGACCGCTGGTTGTCGGGGTCGTGACGTACAGCGGTAGGTACGTCTGTTCCCATTCGTGCAAGGCAGTCGCCCCCGGATCGAACGTTGCGACCGACTCGGTGGATTCGAGTGGCGGTTTGCGTTCGCGGATGAGAACGCTCATGGCATCGGAATCGTGCACTCGCCGAATCAACCTCTTCGTCGAAATAGTCATTTGTGACTATCTAGTCGAAATAGCTAAGAATCCATAACAATACCGATTGCTTTGGGAGGAGTAGATGAGCGAACAGATACTCGGCACGACGACGGTGACACAGCGGTGGCGAATCAGCCTCATCAAAGCGGTCCGAGAGGAGTTCGAAGAAGAAGGCGAGGAAGTCAAAGAGGGCGACCGTCTCGTGTTCAAGAAACGCGACGGACAGATCGTCGTCGAGCCGGCGTGAGAGCTGGCTATAGGCTATTTTGAACTGCCACCGGCAGGGTCGGGGGAGAAAACAAAACATTACTTGCCTCGCTTCGAGGGTTTGGGTATGCCCCTTCGGAAACCGCCGTTGCGCGACGTTCACGACGAGCGGGGCGCGACGTTCACCGAATTCGGCGGCTGGGACATGCCTGTCGAGTTCGATTCGATAACGAAAGAACACGAGAGCGTCCGGCAATCCGTCGGCATCTTCGACGTCTCCCACATGGGCGAGATAGAGGTCAGCGGACCCGATGCCGAGCGCCTCATGCAACGCTTGACGACCAACGACGTAACACAACTGTCGCCGGGTGATTCCCAGTACGCGATGATAACCGACGAGGACGGAATCATCATGGACGACACCGTCGTCTATCGCCTCCCCGAGGACGACGACGCGGAGTTCCTGTTCATCCCGAACGCCGGTCACGACGAGATGATGCACGACCGCTGGAAGGAGTTCCGCAGCGAGTGGGACCTGAACGCCCAGATACGCAACGCGACCGACGATTACGCGATGTACGCGGTTCAAGGCCCGGACGCCGTCGACGCCGTCCTGGACGCCGTCGACGACGCGACTGCCGATACCGTGATCGACCTCTCGAAGTTCGAGGCGACGTACGCCACCGTCGAAGGCGTTCGGTGCTGGATCGCTCGCACCGGCTACACCGGTGAGGACGGGTTCGAACTCATCCTGCCGTCGGACGATGCCGAGACGGTTTGGGACGCGTTCGACTGTCAGCCCTGTGGACTCGGTGCGCGCGATACGCTCCGAACCGAGATGGGGTTCCTCCTCTCCGGACAGGACTTCGACTACGAGAGCGACCCCCGAAACCCGTACGAGGCCAAAGTAAGTTTCACGGTGAAACTCGATACGGAGTTCGTGGGACGTGACGCGCTCGAACGAGTGAAAGAGGAAGGGGTCGAGGAGACGTTCGTCGGCTTCCGCCTCGTGGACAGGGGCGTCCCCCGCCACGGTTACGACATCACGAGCACCGAGGACACCATCATCGGGACGGTCACGAGCGGGACGATGAGTCCGACGCTCGGCGAACCCGTCGGGTTGGGATACGTTCCGACCGACTACGCCGACCCCGGCACCGTCATTCGCGTGATGGTTCGCGGGCAGTCGAAGAAGGCAAAGATTGAGAGCACACCGTTTCTGAAAGACAAATAATGAGCTTCGAAGTACCAGAAGACCACAAGTATCTTGAATCGCACGAATGGGTAGCTGTAACCGACGGCACCGGCCGCATCGGCATCACCGACTTCGCACAGGACGAACTGGGCGACGTCGTCTTCGTCGAACTCCCGTCCGAGGGTGACGAACTCGAACAGAACGGCGACCTCGGCGTCGTCGAGAGTATCAAAGCGGTTTCCGACCTCTACTCGCCCGTCTCGGGTACCGTCACTGACGTCAACGAGGAGTTGGAGAACACGCCGGAACTCGTCAACGACGACCCGTTCGGTGACGGATGGATGCTCGAAGTCGAATTGGACGACGAGAGCGAACTCGACGACCTGCTGTCCGCGGACGAGTACCGCGAACAGATCGAGTAGCGTCGGCCACTTCTCACCGTTTTTACCCCCAAATAGCGGCGGCGTCGGCTACGGTGCACGGCACGCGAGTTCTGCGATGTGGAGTGCGGACGAATACCGCAGTTGTTTGCTCTGTCGTGCATACTTTTCCGCTTTCCCCCACCGTCTAACCACATATCTATGCAAGCACGTGCACCACGAGCGTTCCCTATCCTCTCATATTAAAAGGGTGGACTCCCTAGCCCGACCCAATGACCGGAGGCAACGCGAGTGCGGGCAGTCCGTACGCACCGCATACGGCCGAGGAGACCGCGGCGATGCTCGACGCGGTCGGAGTCGAAAGCGAGGAAGAGCTTTTCGACATCCCCGACCCCGTCCGATTCGACGGCGAGTTCGGCATCGAACAGCGCACAGAGCAAGCCACTCGCCGGGAGTTACGACGAACCCTCGGCGAGAACCGAAACCTGACGGAGTTCCTGGGACGCGGCCACTACAGTCACTACGTTCCATCGCTGGTTGACCACCTCGCGGACAGGTCCGAGTTTCTGACCTCGTACACGCAGTATCAGCCCGAAATCACGCAGGGGTTCCTGCAGGCGTTGTTCGAATACCAGTCGATGCTGGTCGAGTTGACCGGCCTCGGCATCGTCAACGCCTCGATGTACGACCACGCGACGGCGCTGGCCGAATCCGCACTGCTCGCCGCTCGCGTCCGGAGTACCAGCGGCAACCGCGTCCTCGTGCCGGACTCCCTACTGGCCGAACGGAGGAGCGTCCTCGAAAACTACACCGACGGGCCGGGCCTCGTCGTGGACGAGTACGCGACCGATGACGCGAACGTCGACGTCGATTCGCTCTCCGATTCCATCGACGAGGATACCGTGCTCGTCTACGCCGAAAACCCGACGACGCGTGGGACCATCGAGGAGAACCTCGCCGAAATCGGTGACCTCGCACACGACAACGACGCGCTGTTCTGTCTCGGAACCGACCCCGTGGCACTCGCGTTGTTGCAGGAACCCGCCTCGATCGGCGCGGACGTGGTCGTCGGCGACGCCGCGACCCTCGGCCTGCCGACGAGTTACGGGATGGGACTGGGATTGTTCGCTACTCGCGAGGAGTTCGTCCGGCAGGTTCCGGGCCGACTTATCGGGATCAGCGAGGACGAGGACGACAACCGCGCCTACACGCTCACGCTCCAGACGCGCGAACAGCACATCCGCCGGGAGCGTGCGACCTCGAACATCTGTACGAATCAGGCGTGGGTCGCCCTCCGAACCGCGATGCACATCGCGTATCTCGGGTCGTCCGGACTGGTCGAACTGGCCGAGAAATGCGTCACACTGGCCGACGATTTGGCCGAGCGACTGGACGACATCAACGGCGTCCAAGCACCGGTCAACGACCGTCACCACTTCCGCGAGTTCGTCGTCCGTACGGACCAACCCGCCCCGCCGATCGTCGCGGATTTGGAGGAACGCGGCTTCGCGGTCCACGAAGTCGGCGAACACGAGATACAGGTGTGTGTGACCGAAGTGAACGAACACGCCATCGGTGAGTTCGTCACGCTGTTCGCGGAGGTGGCGAAATGAATTACACGCAGGCGAAATGGGAACACGACGAGGAGGACCTGTACGAACCGCTCCTGTCCGAAAAGGACGGCAACGAGGTCGAAATCGAATCGTCGCTCCCGGACGAGTTGACCCGCGACAGCCTCGACTTGCCCGAACTGTCCGAACCCGAGTTGGCCCGCCACTACACCCGACTTTCGCAGATGAACTACGGCATCGACAGCGGACCGTACCCGCTCGGTTCCTGTACGATGAAGTACAATCCGAAGTTCACCGAGGACGTGGCGGCACTTCCGGGTGCGAGCGTCCACCCCGACCGCTCCGAGGGGAGCGTGCAGGGAACCCTCGAACTGCTCTACGGTCTCCAGGACTACCTCGCACGAATCGGCGGAATGGACGCCGTCAGCCTCCAACCCCCGGCAGGCGCGGCGGGTGAGTTCACCGGCATCCTCGTCACGAAAGCCTTCCACGAGGCGAACGGCGAGGGCGACCAGCGCACGGAAATCATCGTCCCCGACAGCGCTCACGGCACCAACCCCGCGAGCGCGGCGCTCGGCGGTTACGACGTGGTCGAACTCCCGAGCGCGGACGACGGCCGCGTCGATATCGAGGCTCTCGAAGCCGCGACCGGCGACAGCACCGCGCTGTTCATGCTCACCAACCCGAACACGCTCGGGTTGTTCGAGCGCGACATCGAGCAAATCGCCGAAATCGTCCACGAGGCGGGCGGTTTGCTCTACTACGACGGCGCGAATCTGAACGCGCTCCTCGGCCGCGCCCGTCCCGGCGACATGGGCTTCGACATCATGCACTACAACGTCCACAAGACGTTCGCCACCCCGCACGGCGGCGGTGGTCCCGGTGCCGGTCCCATCGGTGTCGACGAGAAGTTGGCCCCGTTCCTGCCCGCCCCCCGCGTGCGCGAAGCGCGAAACGCCTCGGAACGAGCGAGCGGCGAGACGCCGCGAGCAACCGATTCGTACGAGCGGTTCGACCCCGAACACACCATCGGCAAGGTGCACGGATTCACGGGCAACTGGCTCGTGTTGGTCAAAGCCTACGCCTACATCGCCCGACTCGGTGACGCAGGACTCTCGGACGCCAGCGCGAAGGCCGTCCTCAATGCGAACTACCTCGGCTCACAAATCGAGTACGAAGTTCCGTTCTCGCCGTTCCACCACGAGTTCGTCGCCAGCGCGGGTGACCAAGACGCGGCGGACGTGGCGAAACGCATGCTCGACTACGGGGTCCACCCGCCGACGACCAAATGGCCCGACATCGTCTCGGAAGCCCTGATGACCGAACCGACGGAAATCGAAAACCGCGAAACGCTGGACGAACTCGCGGAAGCGTTCAACGCGGTTGCCGACGAGGACGACGACGTTCTCGAAGCGGCACCGCAGAAGACGACCGCGAAGCGCATCGACCAAGCGAGCGCCGCGCGCAACCTTCGGCTTTCGTGGCACGCGCTGGACGAGTAAGACGGTTCGACGGAAGCGATTTGTTTCACTACCGGAATCGGAATTTTTCGACGATATCGAATCAAAAAACATAACACAATTTCTCGCTTCAGCGGATATGTGACACGAGCCCTGAAACTCCTCGCCGTAGCCCTTCTCTTGTTACTCGCTGGTTGTAACAGTGCGGTGTTCGATTCCGCATCGACCACGCACGCTTCATCGACGACACCGTCAGAGACTGCCGGATGGACGACGACCGACGTGGCTAACCGAACGACGACAACGACGACGGTACTCCCGACGGAATCCTGCACCGTCACGAACGCAACGAAGGACAGTTCCATCGTGGGAGTTCGACCGACGATGCACGGCAACGACCGGGAAGTCATCGTCTCGACGCAGTGGCGGTCGGACGTGAACGTCACGAAACTCGTGGTGACGTTGGACGGAAATCGACTGTTCGAAGAGCACCACTCGGTGCTAGCCGGATGAGAACGTGAGCGGTTTCGGCCGACCCGTGGGAACCGCCCCGCTCGCCGGTCAACTCCGGGTCGTTCTCTCCAACAACGGAACGCGAGTGGGCAAGTACAACGCCTCCGTGGTCTGTGAACGATGAGGGATCGTTTTCGGGGACATTCGACGGGACACCCGACGTAGACGACCGTCGCTGTTATCCGCGTTTCTTCGCCGGTTCGACCGTCCGGGTGGTCCGTCCGACAGTGCCGTCAGTCGGCGGTCAGTCCTTTTGCGAGAGCAGGAGTGACGAGGTCGTAGAGGGCAGAGTCGTCCCATTCCTCGATATCCGCGTCGAGAACCGTCCTCGGTGGAACCTGTTCCGTTCCCGGCCTGTTCGTCGCGGTCCACGCACTCCTAGCAGCGGGAACGTCTACGGCTTGCTCGGCGCACCCGGATTTGCTATAGCAATTTGCAGTTTATTCGACTCCGCTCGGTGCCGAGTCATAGTCGCGAAAAACGTCGTCACTCGCCGAGAATCGCCTGAAAACACAAGATCGAAACAGCTGTTATGCCGACGCGGAATCGATGTCGCCGTCGATGCGGACCAGTCGGTAGTCACATTCCGAGCAGTGCCACTTGGTTTTCTCGCCGAGGTGGAGGTTCGTGCTTGCGCTACGCCAGAAGGTCTGTTCGCCGCCACACTGGGGACATTCGTGTTGGATTTCGAGGCTCATATCTCTGCTCGGTGATTGAGGAAGTTGAAGATGCTGGTTTTCCCTCACTCCTCCCCCCGTTCGAGGTGGAGCGCGTCGAAGAACCGATGTAAAACCCGGCGCGATGCGAACTGAACGAGGTCCTCGTCGTCGGCGTCCGCATCGGCGAACAGGCCGAGCGGAATCTGTGCACCGGCCATGTCGGCGTGTCCGCCCGCACTCCCGACGTCGCCGAACGCCTGCCGGAGGACGTTCCCCGCGTGAACGCGGGGGTCGATGGACCGTGCGCTCATCTCCACCGACCCGTTGACGACGCCGAAGACGAGCACCGTATCCACACCTTCGACGTTCAACAGGTAATCGGCGGCTTGTGCGAGCGCGTCCCGTTCGGCGGTTCGGCCGGCCGACGTGGCGAGGGTCGCCCCGCGTTGGACGCGGTTGCGAATCGCCTCGCCGATGGCATCCACCGTTGCCGGGGAGAACGCCGCTCCGTACAGCTGTTCGAGCAGTTCGAGGTCGGCGTGCCGGCAGACGTACAGCGCGGCCTCGTACTCGTGTGGTGTCGGGTTGCGGATGAAGTCGATTCGCTCTCGGTGCAAGGCGAACAACAGCGCCGACCCGAGTTGGACGTTCACGTCGATGTCGAGGTCGTGCAGGTATTCCACGAGAATCGTGGCTGTTGCGCCGTAATCCTCCCGCAAGTCCACGAATTCGGCTTCCGGGCTCTCCGTGGAATGGTGGTCGATGACGATGTCCGGCTTCACGGCATCGAGTTCCGTGTGCCCTGCCGGCGTCGAGTGGTCCACGAACGCGACGCGCTCGAACGCCTCCGGATCGAACGTATCGAGGTGGTCCAACTGGACGTGGAGCAGGTTGACGAAGGCCCGGTTCTGTTGGTGGGAAATGGCACCCCCGTAGAACAGTTCCACGTCTTCGACACCGCTCGACTCGGCGATGACCGAAAGCGCGAGCGCACTTGCGATACAGTCCGGGTCGGGGTTGTCGTGGCAGACCACCGCGAGCGATTCGACCCCCGCGAGGTATTCGACTAACTCCTGGGCGCGGGTCATGCTAGCTGTTCGACGCGAGACAGTATCAAACCGTGGCTGGGAATCCGAGGACAGCAGGGGGAAATAAATCTAATTTCGCTATATGAATTCGGGGCAGTCGAAGAGGACGATTTTCAGAAATCGTTCTGACAGGCTTGAATGACGAGTTTCGGTTCGTCGTACAGGCTGTTTACAGTGTGTTTGCCCTTTCCTCGTCCGCGTCCGCGCTGGTCCTGTTTGATGAGGTCGAGGAACTCCAGTTCGGTTAGTAGGTCCCTGACGCGTCGTTCCTTCAGTGGTTCCGAATCCATCTGCTCGCAGATTTGGCGATAGGAGTGTTGAACGACCTTGTTCGGAATATCCGGCTCGTCGTCGTTCGACTGTTGTACCTGCGATGCGAGCGCGAGCAGGACGTATCGCGCGTGGGGTGGCTGTTTGGAGATGAGTTCCGAGATTCGGTTCGCCCCCTCGCGCTCCTGTGCCACATCGACGTGGCCGTCCCGGACGAACGACTCGCGTTCTTCCTCCGCGACTTCGCCGGCGAACCGAAGCACGTCGATGGCTTTGCGGGCGTCGCCGTGTTCCCGCGCGGCCAGTGCGGCGACTTTCGGGATGACGTCGGTTTCGAGGACGCCGTCCACGAACGCGTCGCGGCGCGATTCGAGGATTTCGCGCAGTTGCGTGGCGTCGTACGGCGGGAAGACGTAATCGCGTTCACAGAGACTGCTTTTCACGCGCTCGTTCAGTTCGTCCTTGTATCGGATCTTGTTCGAAATGCCGATGACGCCGAGATTGCAATCGTCTATCTTACCTGCTTCGCTTGCACGCGAGAGATTCATGAGAAGGTTGTCACCGGCCGTGTCGCCGCTTTTGTCCCCGATGCCTTCGAGTTTATCCACTTCGTCGAGGATGATGATGGCGACATCGTACATGCGTTCGAGGACGGTCCACAACCGATTGTAGTACATCGAAGTGCTGATTCCCTGTTCGGGGATGGTCGTCTCGGTGAGTTCCTCGTCGTTGAGTTGGTCCGCGACGGATTGGACGACTTGGGTTTCCGTCGAGTCCTGCAAGCAGTCGATGTACGCGAACCCGGCGTTGACGCCGTTCTGCGAGGCGCGTTGCATCATCTGTCGGCTGATGAACTTCGTACAGAGGGATTTACCGGTACCCGTCTTTCCGTAGAGGAAAATGTTGTTCGGAGTGTTACCGTTGAGTGCGGGCCGAAGCGCGGTGCCAAGCCGTCGCAGTTCGTCTTCACGTCCGATGATTCGGTCGCCGTCGGGGAGATGAGAGACTTGAAGGAGCTCCTTCTCGTTGAAAATCGCGGTGTCGTCTCCGAAATAGTCCATTGACTCGGACATCTATGAACCCTATATCGGGTGATTGTATATAAACATACCTCCATACTGCCGCTGTAAATATCGTGATGGGGTGGTAGATGGAGTATCGAAGCAGTTTTACACCCCTCGTTGCCGCTGTAACTGGACCGGATTGCCGCTGTAACTGGGCCGGATTGCCGCTGTAACTGGACCGGATTGCCGCTGTAAATGGCTGGACACCATTGTAAACGACTGGACTGCCGCTGTAACTGGGGTAGACTGCCGCTGCAACAGGACCGGACTGCCGCTGTGAATGGGTGGACCACGATTGTAACTAGGTTTCTCCGCGTTCGTGATAATGACCGGAAAACCTGACACCGGATTGCCGTTGTAAACCTGCTGAAACGGCCAGGAAACGGTGACTATTGGCTTTTCGTCCAAAGATATTCCGAGGAGGACCCCGGCTTGCCGTTGTAACTGGTGTTTGATGCCGACGATTTGTTGTGTCTGTCGGACACCCCATGTTGCCGCTGTAAGTGTGGGGGGTGTGGTGGAGGTGAAGGGGAGGGTTTCGGGGGTCGGTTCGACTGATACCTCGCGCTGGTTCGATACCGACGAAGGCCGACAACGGGATAGATACCGAGGATGAGGCGAAAGCAGGCTATACGATATACGACGTCCAGGGGCGGTGTGCGTGAAACGAATCCGGGGGCGGGTCCGTGAAACGAAGAGAGGCGTATCAACGGCGAAATTTCGACTGGAGACAAACGGCGACCGAGTCGCTAGCTTCCGTTTGCGACTCTCCTGCGGAGTGGTTGGGAAAATAGGTACTTATCCCTATCGCTTCGTCGCTACCCGTCACCGATCAAAAGTGAGGAAGTCTAACATTTCATGTCCTCTGTTCCGTCGTGCTCATCGGAAATACCGCTTATCCCCCAAACACACCCCTCCTACCCCCTCCTTACAACGGCAACGTGGGGTGTCACGCAGAATTCTCTGCTGGTATCAGGTTTTCACTCGATACCGTCTTCCTACAACCTTGTTCTCCTCCAACCCTGTTCTCCCGCAGTCACACTCCTGTAATCACGCTCATCCTCCAACGATACCGGGTTCGATAGTTCACCCGAAGTTCGATAGTTCATCCACAGTTCGATAGTTCACCCGAACTGCCAGCGTGTCGCGTCGTTCGGATAATCGCTCCACGCGAAGACGGTTCGAGGGCGAACCGCGAAAAACGGCGTCCCGTGCTGAATCCCGTACTTCCCTTGATAGGCGGTGTCGAGTCGCTCCATGAAGTCCATGTCCGTAACACGCTCCGCGACTCCTTCGATGATGACGACTGCCTCGCCGCTCTCCCGATGCACGACGACGCGGGAATCGGCTTTGATGTTCCGAACCCAGCGAGTTCTCTCGCCCCCGCCACAGTGGAGAGCGTCGTCGACCCAGACACCCCAAACCGGGCGAACGTGCGGATGGCCGTCCGGCCGTGTCGTACATAGCCAGTAGTTCTGGTCGTTCGCCATCGACTCGCGTACGAACGTCCACGAGAGCATCTCCCCTTCCTCGTCGGGGATACCGTAGCTCTCTTCGGTTTCCGGCCTGCTCCGATGCGTGTCGTACTCCGCCACGTCGTTCCCCACCATCGACGGGGGTACGCCACGAAGGGCCAAAGAGCTACGTGTCTGAAAAGCCACAAATTTCGATGAAGCGGCCTCGGAGAAAAGCGTCCGTTTAGAACAACCCTGGGAAAAGCGTCCGTTTAGAACGTCCGTACGTCGCCTTCGATGGCGCGTTTCGTGATGTCCGTCACGTTCGACAGTTCTTCGTCCACGATTTCCACGATGTCGGCTTCGATGTCCTCGAGTTCGACGCCGTCCTCGGTGACGACGTGCGCGTCGGCAACGTGGGGTTGGTCGATGGGGCGGCCGATCTGGGAGAGCAGGCGGACCCGCATATCGCGGATACCGTCCACTTCCGCCACCACGGTCTCGGCGATTTCGGTGCTCAACAGGTTGTAAATCTTCCCGATGTGGTTGACGGGGTTTTTCCCGCTGGTTGCTTCCATGCTCATCGAGCGGTTCGGCGTGATGAGACCGTTGGCACGGTTACCACGGCCGACGGAGCCGTCGTCACCCATCTCGGCGCTGGTGCCGGTCGCGGTGAGATAGATGCTCTCGTCGTCGTCGGCGGTGTTGACGTAGACGTTCACGTCGCGGTCGGTGTACTCGCTTGCGACCTCGTGGACGTAGTCGCGTACGTCCTCGACGACGGCGTCGTACGCTTCGCGGTTCGCGATGTACTTGTCGACCATCGCGGCGGCGACGGTGACATCGATGGTGTCGCGCTCTCGCTTACCCATGATTTTCACGTCCGGGCCGAGCGCGGGGTGGTCGGCGACGAACTCGTTGTTGAGGCGGCTCTCCGCGTTCAGCACGATTTCCTCGGTTTCCGAGAGCGGGGCGTGACCGACACCGAAACTCGTGTCGTTGGCCATCGGCACCGTCGCGCCTTCCTCGGAGAACACGTCTTGAAGGTCGCCGCTTCCCTCGCCGAGTTTTACGTCGATAATGACGTCGTGACCGACTTCGAGTTCCGGAATGTTCTCGTTGAGATATTCGCGGGCGGCGTCCAGCGCGACGGTGTCGGTCGGGATTTTCGTTCCTTCGTACTCCTTGGTCGCGCGGCCGACGATGAGGATGTAGATGGGTTCGACGAGTTCGCCGCCACCGAACTGCGGGTTCGAACTCCCCGCGACGAGTTGTGTTTCGTCGGTGTTGTAGTGCAGGACTTTGCCCACACGGTCGAGATAGGTCTGGGAGAGTGCGCTAGAGACCGCTTCCGCGATACCGTCACAGATAGAGTCGGGGTGGCCGATTCCCTTCCGCTCCACGATTTCGATATCCTGGTCTTCGACTGCCCGACGGTCAATTGGCTCCACCTGAATGTTCCGCTCAGTCATTATATCGGTTTCACAGTCACGGATTCTATAACTTGCGGAAACGCTTTTCCCTCCCGCTATTACCCCTGCTCATTGCCGCGTGATACCGAGTTTCAATCAGTCACCATCGAGCAGTCACCATCGAGAAACAAGCCGAGTGGCCGATTCGAGCGGTCAGTCACCATCGAGCAATAGACCGAGATACGACGTTCGAATCTGCTCGTCAGGATTCAATCCCAACTCACGAAGCACGTCGTAGGCACCGATGCGAGCGGGTTCGACGGCCGCCTCGTCGTCCGCTTCCGTTTCGACTTCCACGAACTCACCGAGTCCCGTCACGGCGTCGAGGCTGACGACGTAGCCGTCGAGTTCGTAGCGTTCTCGCTCCTTGTGGACCCTTGCGGCCGATTCGAACCCGAGCGCCGAGAGCAGTTCGTCCACCGTCTCCCCGTTGCCGACGACGGTTTCGTGTTCCTTGCGCGTCTTCGACTCCTCTTCCACCAGCGGGCCTTTGTACGTCACGACTTCCACCGCCTCGTCGTCGTCGGATTCACGTCGAATGCGGAGCGCTTCGTCCGTCTCCGCGAAGTCACGGTGGGGTGCGTCGTAGTAGAAATCCTCCTGTGTAACCATGCCGAGGCTATGTGCGCCGAGGTCGTCCAACCGCTCCCGAACCGCCTCGTGGTCGGCCCGTACCTTCACTTCGACTTCGTACATGGTCGGACGGAGGGTCGGGGGGTTGAAAAGGTAACACGACGAACGTTCGATTTGCTCTGTTTGGGTGAGTTGGAGTTCGTGGTTCACCCGATTTCCTCTTTCGACCCCGCCAGTCGTGGGAAAACAACCATGGTTCTCACCTCATCTATTGGGTGCATGAGCAACAACGACAGAAAACAAGTGAAGGATATGATGTCGACGCCGTTGATGACTATCTCGAAGGATTCGACGATTACCGACGCCGCGAAAGTGATGCGCGACAACAATATCAGCGCGCTCGTGGTGACGACCTCCCCCCGAGCCATCATCAGCAGTTCCGACGTGCTCAACGTCGCTGCCGATGGTCTGGACCCCAGCGAGGTAACCGTCGCTGACGTGATGACGACGGATGTCGAGACCGTCACGCCCGACCTCTACATGGAGGAAGTCGCCGCGATGATGACCACGTACGGTATCAAACACCTCCCCGTCGTCGATGACGAGTACGTGGGGATGGTCTCGTCCACCGACGTTGCCACCCTTCTTTCCTGAACGCCGTCTCCTGAATGCCGTCTCTCCTGAACCCTGCTTCTTCTAAATGTCATCTCCCGAACTCTATCTCCCGAACTCTATCTCCCGAACCCCATCTCCTGACCCCCGCCTCTTGAACGCCGTCCAAACCCGAAAACTCAGTTCCGATTTCGACGGAAGACGAAATCGATTTAGTTCGCCACTGCCACCGGAAACTGTGACCCGTGTCCTGCTCGTCGGTTCGGAAGGAGTCGAGTTGCGTGCCGAACTGTTCTCCCGGGAGACGGCGCGTGACGCCCTCGCCACCTACCAACTCCGCGAACCGTACCGGAACTGCCTCGAACTGGAGACCATCAGCGTCGGTTCGGCGACCTCGCTGTTGAACGACCTGAACTGGTATCTGGTCCGGTTCGTGGACGAAGCGCTCGTGCTCGACCCGAGCGTGAGCAACGAGGAGTGGCTCTCCCGAAAACTCGCCGCGCGGGTGCGTGACCGCGAAGTCGAACCGGCCGAGACCGACCCCCTCCTGAAAGTGTACGGCGTCGTCGATGACGAGTTCGGGGCCGAACTCGTGGAACCGATGTACGTCGCCCGAACCGTCGACGGCGTGCCGGAGTACGACCTGCGCGACGTGGACGACACGCTGGTCGTCCGGGTGACCGAAGACGAGTTCCGGTCGTAAACGATTCCAACCGATGAGTTCCGGTCGTAAACGAATCTAGCAGACGAGTTTCGGTCGTGGACGATTACACCCCTCCGAACTACCACCGTCCGACACAACCCTTTTCGTCGTTCTCGGTGACGGGGCTGTATGGTGGGGCCAATCAGCGAAGAACAGGTAGCGGAGTGGTTGGACGAACGGGTCGTCAGCGACGTTCAGCACGTAACAGGGGAGGAGACGGAGTTCAACATTCAGCTTCGGCTGGCGCGGTTGCCGCTACATCTCATCAAGGAGGTCCCGCTCGGGCCGGTTCGGTTGGTCAGCAACACCGCCTTCGACACGGACCGAACGCGGGCAATCATGGAAAACGAGACCGAGCGAAACGAACTGTTGGCCCGTATCGGGCCGGTATTGGCATCGACACCGGGGTTTTACACGTTCCTCGACGCCGAGGGGAACTCGTGTGAGTTCAGGGACGCACAGTCGGTTCAACTCGAACATCGAATCTATCCCGACGGGGCGAGCAGGCAGGCGGTGATGGATGGTCTGATGAGCCTCGCAACTGCAATGCGATATCTGCAAAATTCCGTCGCGGTACTGCTTGAAGCCCGGGAGAACGACTAAGAACGGGAAGTGGGCAGGGGTGATGTGGGGGGACCGAGTTGGGTGCGTCAGCAAGACCAGTGGGAGGCATGAGTCACTCGAATCCGAACCCAGTTCGATACAGGAAGTCCGGGCTAAAAACGGCAGGTCATCGTTCTCAGTTTGTGAAAACGGTCCCGGACAGTGTGTCGGCTCACAGCCATCCCCGGCGCGTTTCCCGCCATACGGGAACATCGGGGGAGTTTCCACGAACATCGTCGTTCCCAGTCGGTCGGGGCTTCGTTCACTTCGAATCCCGCTCGTCTTCCGTCAACGACACCTTCGGCCGCCCCGCATGCCATCCGAGCACCCACTCACCGAAGGAAAGCTTCTCGCGGTAATCGGAGAGGAAATGCCGCTCGCCCGTCTGTGCGTAGTTCACGACGGCGACGAGGATGACTCCGCCGAGCGTGTTGCCGAGGAGGACGGGAATCCAGAAGTCGACGGTGACGGCGACCAATCCCGCATGCCCGGTAAAAACGAGATACGACGCGTCACACGCCGTGACGACGACGTGGTACAGTCCGGTCGCCGGAATCGTGTAGATGATGATGTACACGAGCAACAGGCGGGACGCCGAATCGCGGGAAGCGTGGTCGAGCCATACCATCCCGGCGACGAGCCAACCGGCGAAGATGGCCTTGAAGAACAGCGCCCCCCACCCGAAGTGAACCCCTTCGCGCCCGAACTCGACCGCGGCGTGTGCCGCCGCCGGTGAGAGCACGCCGGTATGTGCCAATACCAGCGCACCGAGCGCCGCGCCGAGTAGGTTACCGAACAGGACGACGACCCAAACCCGAAGTAAGAGTGGGATGCTAGCCAATCGCGTCAACACCAGCGTCACTGGCGGGAGCGTGTTTTCAGTGTACAGTTGATAGCGCCCCATGATGATGTAGATGAACCCGATGGGATACAGGAGCGCTCCGACCTGTTCGTTGGAGAACGTCGCGCTCATCTCCGCGTGTGCCAACACGGTGAGGGTAATCGCGAACCCGGCCGCCAAGCCGCTGAAGAACAATTCGCGGACGCTCGAATCGATTTCGTGGTCCGCACTGGCGACGACGCGCTGGAATATCTCGTCCGTCGAGAATCGGTCCCGGACGGCGGCACCGGCGGCCGGGGCACCGCTCCGGGCACGGTCGACCGCATCACGGATGGATTCGTCGGGGCTCGAATCGTCCTCGCTCATGGTTCGAACCCGAATTCGACCCGTAAAACGTCAAATCCGAATCACCGTTCGTACTCCACACACGAACAAGACGATTGTGGCGGTCGGGAAGTCGATTGTAGCGGTCGTGAAAACGATTGTAGCGGTCGCGGCGGTCCCACAAAATGTACAAATCAGTGCCAACCGCTCGACCGATGACGACGCTCAGTCGAACATTCCGGTCGAGAGGTAGCGCTCGCCGCTGTCGGGGAAGACGGTGACGACCAGCGGACAGTCGTCGTATCCTTGCTCGACTCCTCCATCGGAGGTTATGGCCGACGAATCGTTGCCGTCCTCCGTCCCCATCATCTCCTGCCACTCCTCGGGGACTTCCGGGCAGTTGAGGTCGGGTTGGGCGAGTCGCTCGGCGACGCGGTAGGACGCGATGCTCGCCGCGCCGCTGGACTGACCGACCAGAATACCCTCCTCGCGGGCGAGTCTGCGACACTCCTCTTCGGCGTCCTCCAGTGCAACTCGTTCGACCGAATCGAGGAGGTCGGTGTCGAGCAGGTCGCTCACGAATCCGGGACCCATTCCCTGAAACTCGTCCTCGCCGGGTTACCGGTAGAGAGGACGGGGTTGCGGTCGGGTTCGACGGCGACGACTTCCATGTCAGGATACTCCTCGATGAGGCGCGAAGCGGTTCCGGTAATCGTCCCACCCGTGCCGACACCCGCGACGAAGGCGTCGATTTCGCGGCCATCGACTTGTTTGATGATTTCCTCGGCCGTCGTCCGATAGTGGGAATGGGCGTTGGCCGCGTTCTCGAACTGGCCGAGCTGTATCGCGTCGCCGGACTCGGTGAGTTCGTTCGCCCGCGCTTTCGCCGACTCCATGTTGCCCTCGACGAGTTCGAGGTCCGCGCCGTAGGCTTTGAGCAATTTCCTGCGCTCGGGCGACTTCGAAGCGGGCATGACGATGGTCAGGTCGTAGCCGTGCGCGGCACAGACGACGGCCAAGCCGATACCGGTGTTGCCGCTGGTCGGTTCGACGATTCGGTCGCCGGGGTGAAGTTCACCCGCCCGTTCCGCTGCCTCGACCATCGCCAGCGCCGGGCGGTCCTTCGCGGACCCACCGGGGTTGAACGATTCGATTTTCGCGGCGATGGTCGCACCCTCGGGTGAGCGAACGTGGACGAGCGGCGACCCCATGGCGTCGAGGATGGAGGATTTCATACGTCACGCTATGAATTCCACACCTAAACCCCTACTGGACACCGGCAGGGAGTGCCGGGAGCGGGAATTCTTATCCGCATCCGGACCCCCATTTTCGCCCATGGAATCGACAGTACCGAACCCCGAATGGGATGCGAGCGAACACAGCGGAACGATAGACGCCTTCGAATCCGGCGCCGGCGAACTCGTCTATCGAGTCTGGGGTGCCGACTGGTGCGGCGATTGCCGGTCACGCCTTCCGGACTTCTTCGCCGCGCTGGACGCGGCGGGTATCGAGGACGACAACGTCAACGTCTACGAAGTCGATAACGACAAAAACGGCGAACTAACCGAAGAATACGACGTGACGCTCATCCCGACGGTCGTGGTCGAACGTGCCGACGAGGAAATCGCTCGCTTCGAGGAGAAAGAGGACGTTCCTGCCGCCGACTATCTCGCCCGAAAACTGCTCGAAAGCGACGCGTTGGCCTGAGAATTAACGGATTCAGTCCGGCGCGAGGTCGTCGGCCCACTCCAGACCCGCGTCGATGTCCGTCACGGGCGGCGAGCAGGTGAACGACCGACAGACGTACAGTGTCGGCTCACCTTCCGATTTCCGCTTCGCCCAAATCGGCGGAATCTCGTCCATTTTCAACTGCTCACACCACTCCGCCACGCCGTCCTCGGTCGGCGGCCTGCGGGTCAGAATCCGCGTCGGGAGATACGTCTCCGCGAGTCGGTCGTGCCACTCCTCGGGGAGTTCGTCGCCGGCGACCGTCAGTTCGAGCGACCCCGTCGCGTTGCGGTCGGCGGCGAGCGCCAACGTCGCGTACTGGAACGGGTTCGATTCGATGGTCCGGGAGTGGGTTTCGAGCACCCGCTCCGGAATCCCTGCAAAGGCCTCGTCGGGCGCGAACTCCGAGAGGACGGCCAGGATGTCGGTCGCGACGCCGAGGCTGGACGGCGTGGACTGGTCGGCCAACTCCTGCGGACGAGCGACGAGTCGCTCGCCGCTCTCGGGGGTAAAGTACAGCGTTCCGCGCTTCCTCGTCCCAGAACTCGCGCTCGATGGCCCGCGCGAGGTCGAGGGCAAAGCCGAGGTGGTCGGGGTTCCCCGTCGCCTCGTAGAGCGCGAACGCGCCACGCGCGAGGAAGGCGTAATCTTCGAGGTAGCCGTCGATGGCCACATCCCCGTCCTTGTACCGCCGCGAGAGTTTCCGCTCGTCCTCGTCCCACAGATGTTCGCGCACGAAGTCCGAGCGCGTCCGCCGCGAGGTCCGCGTAGTGGTCGTCGAGGACGAACCCAGCCTCCGCGAGCGCGGCGATAAGCAGTCCGTTCCACCCCGCCAGAACCTTCTCGTCGCGGGGCGGTCGGGGTCGGTTCTCGCGGAACTCGAACATTGACTGGCGGGCTTCCGTGAGCAGAGTTCTCGACGTCCCCCTCCGACAGGTCGTACTTCTCGGCCAGTTCGGGAATTTCCATCCGCAGGGTCAGACACCGTCCGCCCCTCGAAGTTACCCGACCGGGAGATGCCGTAGCGTTCACAGACGACGTCCGCCCTCGTCTCGGCGTCGATTTTGCTCTGGTCGTTCCCACCTCCTCTCCTTTCCCCTCGTTGACGGCCTCGTAGACCTCGCTCGGCGTCCAGACGTAGAACTCGCCCTCTACGTCCTCGCCGTCCTCGTTCTCGCTCCGGGCGTCGAGCGTGCTGTAGTAGCCGCCGTCGGGGTGGCGCATCTCGCGGTCGAGGAATTCGAACGTCTCGCGGACGACCCGCGCGTAGCGCTCGTCACCCGTGAGTTGGTAGCCCGCGAGGAACGCGCGCGGCAGTTCCGCGTTGTCGTACAGCATCTTCTCGAAGTGGGGCACCGTCCACTTCCGGTCGGTGGCGTAGCGGTGGAACCCGCCGCCGACGTGGTCGTACAGGCCGCGGTTCGCCATCGCGTCCAGCGTCTCGACGGCCACGTCGCGGTACTGCGCCGCGCCGGTTCGGTCGTAGGCCCGCAGGAGCAGGTCGATGCGTGCCGGTTGCGGGAACTTCGGCCCGCCCTGTCCGAACCCGCCGTACTCGCGGTCGGCGGTCCGCGCGGTCTGTGCGGCCGCGTTGGAGAGCAGTTCCGGGCCGGGCGCGTCGTCGGCGTCGGGCGTCGACTCCAGTTCTCCCTTCGATGGCGTCCGTCCACTGCTCGCCCCGGTTTTTCATCTCCTCGGGGTTCTCGCTCCACGTGTTCGTGACGTTTTCGAGCAGTTCGACGAACCCCGGCCGTCCCTGCTGGGAGCGCTTCGGGAAGTACGTCCCGACGTAGAACGGTTTCCCCTCCGGCGTCAGCCACGCCGACAGCGGCCACCCGCCGCCGCCGGTCACTTGCTGGCAGATGCTCATGTAAATCGCGTCGATGTCCGGGCGCTCTTCTCTATCTACCTTTATCGGCACGAAGTTCTCGTTCAGCAGTTTCGCCACCTCCTCGTCCTCGAAACTCTCCTCGGCCATCACGTGACACCAGTGGCAGGCCGAGTAGCCGATCGAGAGGAAGATGGGGACGTTCCGTTCCTTCGCCGCCTCCAGCGCGGCGTCGTCCCACGGTTGCCAGTTTACCGGATTGTCGGCGTGCTGGCGGAGATACGGACTTTCCTCCTCGTCCAGTCGATTTCGCTCGGTGGGCGCAGTCATACCTGTCCCTGAGTGGATTCGGGGAGGTAAAGATGGGGATTCGATGAGGAGTGCGGGGATGCGGCAAGCGTTCCGAACCCGGAATATCTTCCACGAAACGCTCGTCCGAGAGCGCAACGTGTTTTTCCGCCCGCTTCGAAAGCACATTCCATGAATCCAACGGAAATCGCCGACCTCGGACCGAACGAGCGCCGGGCGCTGTTCGACCGGGACGCCGGTATCGAGGGCGTTAGGAACGACGTGCGGGACATCATCGGCCGAGTGCGCGACGAAGGTGACGTGGCGGTTCGGGAGTTCTGCAGTGAGTTCGACGACGTCGAGGTAGGCAACATCGACATCACGGACGACGCCGAGCGCGCGTACGAAGAAATCGACGACGAGGTGCGCGAAGCGATCGAGAACGCGGCCGACAACATCCGCGCGTTCCACGAAGCACAACTGCCGGAGGACTGGCGTGCGGATTTCGACGGACGCGAACTCGGCCGCCGGTTCCGCCCCATCGAGCGCGTCGGGGTGTACACACCCGGCGGCACGGCGGCGTACCCCTCCAGTGCACTGATGGGCGTCATTCCAGCGAAGGTGGCCGGCGTAGAACAGGTCGCCGTCGCCACGCCGCCCGGTGAACCGCAGAACGACATCACGCTGGCGGCGATTCACGCGGCGGGAGCGGACAAGGTGTATCGCGTCGGCGGCGCGCAGGCCATCGCCGCGATGGCGTACGGAACCGAGCAGATCGACCGCGTGCAGAAAGTCGTCGGCCCCGGAAACAAGTGGGTCACGGCGGCGAAAGCGGAAGTACAGGGCGACGTGGCCATCGATTTCCTCGCCGGACCGAGCGAACTCCTCGTGCTCGCCGACGAGGCGGCGAACCCCGCGTTCGTGGCGAGCGACGTGGTCGCGCAGGCCGAACACGACGGGAACGCATCGTCCATCGCCGTCACGGACGACGCCGATTTCGCCGAAGCGGTTTGCGAGGAGATCGAACAGCAGGCGAGCGAACGCGGACGCGAGGACGTGATTCGGGACGCGCTCGGCAACGACGCGAGCGGCGTGTTCGTCGCGCGGTCGATGAGCGAAGCACTGCTGTTCGCCGAGGAGTACGCGGCCGAGCACCTCTCGATTCAGGCCGACGACGACGAGGACCTCCTCGCCAGAATCGACAGCGCAGGAAGCGTCTTCCTCGGGTCGTACACGCCAGTCGCGGCGGGTGATTACGCGTCGGGAACGAACCACGTGCTCCCGACGACCGGACTGGCGAAAATCACTGGCGGCCTGTCGGTCGATACGTTCCTCCGCTCGACCACCGTCCAGCGGTTGGACGAGAACGCGCTCGATTCCCTCTCGGAAACCATCACGACGCTGGCCGAGTCGGAGGGACTCGACGCACATGCCGAGAGCGTGCGAAAGCGGTTCGAATAAATAGGGCGATTCGAAACGGTCCGAACGAGGGCTCACTTTTCGAGGAACAGGAGAACGGCACCCAGA
Source organism: uncultured haloarchaeon (assembly GCA_963811185.1). Lineage (GTDB taxonomy): Archaea > Halobacteriota > Halobacteria > Halobacteriales > Haladaptataceae > Haladaptatus. Next base: position 271,812 of record CAWEQN010000002.1, on the reverse strand, counting down.
CACGCCCCGAAGCAGAGCGGCGGACCGTGGATGTCGTGCAGTACGGCGAGAACGACGCCCACCAGAAGCCACACGGCCCCCCAGATTCGAACCCGGAGGGGCAACGATGTCCCGCGCCACAGGAGCCAGACGCACAGTCCGCCGAGCAGTCCCGCGCCGGCAACCGACGCCCCGGTGCCGTTCGGTTGCCACGCGTAACCGGCGAGTTCCCCGACGAGTCCCGCCGCCGAAGTACAACAGCAACCAGTTACGACCGCCGTACAGTCGTTCGACGGCGACGCCGACGACGGCGATGCCGGCGAACACGGTCAACGTGGCCCACCAGGGGTCGGCTTGGACGAACAGCGGCGTGAGGAGTCGCCACCATTCGCCCGCCGCGAGCGCCTCCGGGTTCCGACGAACTGCGGGAAGCAACGCGGGAAACACGAGACGCAGGGCGGTACAGAGGACGGTGGTCCCGAGGACGACGACGGTCACGATCGGCGGGTCGTCCAGCATAATCGGAGAACTGAGTATCGAGCGGGGAGCGGCGTCGGTTCGACACGACGAATCGAGGTGGAGGAGGGATAATAAACACCGCGTCTATGATACGGTTTCGGCGGGAAGAAACGGATTGCGGGGAGATACCGGCCGTATCTACCACGAGCCACAACTGCTTTCCTGACGGACTACTATTGGCGGATACGGTATTACTCTCCCTCCCCTATGGCAGAGTCTACTAACTCGCAAAATCAAGCCGACGGCCTGAAGTCGTACGAAAACATCCTCCGAGAGCAGATAAATCTCGGTCTCGCCGAGTTAGAGCGTCCAACCAGCGGACTCTTTCTCTCCGGGCTTTCGGCCGGATTGGACATCGGATTCGGGCCGCTCCTCATGGCGGTGATGACGGGGCTGATGACTGGCTCCCTGCCGAAACCGGTCACGGAACTGCTCATGGCGAACATGTATTCGGTCGGCTTCATCTTCGTGATTCTCGGCCGCTCGGAACTGTTCACCGAACACACCACGCTGGCAGTCCTCCCCGTTCTCGACAGGCGGGCGTCGTACGCATCGCTGGCCAGACTGTGGTTCGTCGTGTTCGTGGCGAACATCCTCGGCGGGGCGCTCTTTGCGGCTTTCGCCGTGACAATCGCACCCCACCTCGGTATCGCACACGCGAAAGCGTTCACCGAAATCGCGGGGTCGCTGGTCAAACACGACTTTCTGGATTCTGGTCGGGAGCGGCATCTTCGCGGGCTGGCTCATGGGCCTGCTGTCGTGGCTCGTCACCGCTGCGCGGGACACCGTCAGTCGCGTCCTCATCATCTGGATCGTCACGACCGCTATCGGACTGGCCCATCTTCCCCACTCCATCGCCGGAAACGTCGAAGTGCTGATGGGGCTGTTTCTCTCCGCGAAAATCACGTTCGTCGACTACGGCCGCTTCCTCCTCGCCGCGACCATCGGGAACGCTATCGGCGGCGTGTTCTTCGTCGCCCTGCTGAAGTACGGCCACGTCACCCGAAACACGGACGCCGAGGAGATGGACGGCGTGGAGGCGACTCGGAACCTCGACGGAGTCAGAATAAGGTCCCGATGACCGAGCTAGCATCGCGATGGATATGTGTTGTCTTATCAAGAACTTATATATTTAACACATTTCAGGTCATATCTCTATCTATGGATGATAATAGATATTATTGGGAGAAGACAGTTCGTTGCGGCGAGTGCCGTGACGCTTCTCGCCGGTTGTTCCAGCGAAGGAAGCGATACGACGGATTCGTCTACGTCTTCGAAGAAAAAGGACGGGTCGTCCGGGGATGGAACGTCCAGCACCGAGACGGAAACCAAACGGAGAGCAAAAAGAAAGCGAACGGCGGGCAAAAAACGACGACGGTTCCCGTCGGGAAAGTAGTAAAAGACGACTCCCTCGCGATGGTCGTCCGCGAGGTGACGAAGAAAAAGCAGTTGAGTGAGTTCGATAAAGCCAAGAGCGGCAACACGTACGTCGTCGTTCGAATGGCCGCCAAAAACACGAGCGGAGAGTATATCGACTTCAACAGTTTCCTTCAGGCGAAAATCAAAGATGGGTCGAACCACGTCTATGATTCGTCGTTCAGTGCGACGGACCATCCGATTCAGAGCGGGGTGCTCGCACCCGGCGAAGTCGCGCGCGGCGATGTCGTCTTCGAAGTACCGAAAAGCGCATCCGGACTGTCACTTCAGTTCGACTTCAGCACCTTCGATCTCTTCGACTTCAAACGTGTCACTATCTCGCTCGATAAGAAAGCGGACTCGATCGCGGATCTGAAACAATCCCTCGATTTGAACGTCCATTCGACGGATAAGAAGGTGTCACACGGGGACGTGTCGGTGGTCGTTCACGGCGTGCGAACGGCGTCGGAACTGGGGCAGTTCGCGAGTGCGGACGACGGTCACGAGTACGTGATTCCCGACATCGAAGTAACCAACAACAAAGATAAACCACTGACCGTCTCGACGCTTCTCCAGATGCGCGTAAAGACGGGAACGGGTCTCGCGTACACCGCCGATCTCAGCGGTAGTTCCTCGCTCGACCAAGCGTACAACGAGGGCTCGAACATAGCGGCAGGCGAATCACGTCGGGGCGAACTCGCTTATCAAGTAAAGACCGACGCAAAACCGCTCTACTGGGTGTTCGACTTCATCGACTTCGATGAGGAGTTCAAAGCGTTCTGGAAACTGCGCTGACGAACGATACTACCCACCTCCCGAAACAGTACGTACTTTTAACCGACGCGCCACACCTTCAGTTTCATGGAGAAACGAACGCTCGTCGGGCGGCGGAAATTTATCGCGGCGAGTGCGACGGCGGCGCTCGCCGGTTGTGCCAGCGAAGGAAGCGACACGACGGACGAGGCCTCGTCATCACGCAATGATGCTGGCCAGTCGAACACGAACATCGTCCACTTCTTCCACCGGAACGACCGGGAAAGACGACCCCGAGCAGTTACGGACGGACACGTCCGTGCCGGTCGGGACAGTCGTGAAGGACGACACGCTCGCCCTGGTCGTCCGGAACGTGACGCTCGATGACAAGTTGAGCGAGTTCAGGGACGCGCAGGAGGGCAAGACGTTCGCGGTGATTCGGATAGCGGTCAAAAACAAAGGGAAGCAGTACATCGACTTCAAGGATTTCCTCGACCCGAGCAGTTACGGACGGGTCGAATCACACGTACGACCCGTCGGTCAGTTCCCCCGACCACCCGATTCAGAGTGGCGTGCTCGCACCCGGCGAAGTCGTGCGCGGGGACACGGTCTTCGAGGTACCGAAAGACGCCTCCGGACTGTCGCTCCACCTCGATTTCGAGTCGTTCACCAGCTTTCGATTCAAGCGAGTCACCGTCTCGCTCGGGAAGAAATCCGAATCGATTGGCGACCTGAAACAGTCGCTCGACGACGTGCGTTCGACGGGAAAGAAGGCGTCGCGCGACGGCGTGTCCGTCGTCGTCCACGGCGTCCGCACGACGAAGCAGTTGAGCGACGTTACGGAAGCGACCGACGGGCACGAGTTCGTGGTACCCGATATCGAAATCACGAACGACGGGGACGAGCGACTGCTCGTTTCGACGCTGCTCCAGATGCGCGTGAAGACGGGGGCGGGTATCGCGTACACCGCCGATATCGGCGCGAGTTCGGCGCTCGACCAGCCGCTCAACGAAAGTTCGGATATCAAGCCCGGAGAATCAAGCCGTGGCGAACTCGCCTATCAAGTCGAAACGGGCACCAAACCGCTCTACTGGGTGTTCAACTTCCTCGATACGAAAAAGGCGTACAAGGCGTTCTGGAAACTGCGCTGAGTGACTATTTTCCGAGCGATTCGCTCGTCGCGGCGAGTCCGGCCTCCACGTCCACGTCGCCGCCGTGTTCGCGGAGCGCGTCCCCGAGCGCACTGACGAGATACGAGACGGTTTCGGGGCGGGCGGAGTAGCCCATACAGCCGATGCGGAAGATTTCGCCGTCCAAATCACCGAGTCCAGTGGCGATTTCGAGGTCGTACTGGTCGAGCAGGTAGCTCGTGATGTCGGTGTCGGTGACGCCGTCGGGGACGCGAACCGCGTTGAGGCTCGGGAGCCAGTACTCCTCGGGGGCGTTCATTTCGAGACCCATCGCCTCCACACCTGCCTTCAGCGCACCGGCCATCTCGCGGTGGCGCTCCCAGCGCGATTCGATGCCCTCCTCACTGACGAGGCGCAGGGCTTCGCGGAGCGCATAGACGTTCGTAATGGGTGCCGTATGGTGATAGGATCGGTCATCGCCCCAGTAGCCTTCGAGGAGCGAGAGGTCGAGATACCAGGAACGCGGGGATTCCTCGCGGGAGAGCACCTTCTCCATCGCGCGGTCGTTGAGCGTCAGCGGACTCGCGCCAGGCGGACAGGAGAGACACTTCTGTGGGCCGGAGTAGGCCACGTCGATGTCCCACTCGTCCACCTTCAACTCGACGCCACCGAGCGATGTCACCGAATCGGCGATGACGTAGGCGTCGTGGTCGTGAGCGATGTTCGTCAGTTCGGAAACGCCCGGTTGAACGACGCCGGTGCTCGTCTCCGCGTGAATAAACCCGAAGATATCGGGTTGGTGTTCCTCGAACGCGGCCTGCACGTCGGCGGGGTCGAGGGGTTCGCCCCACGGCGCATCGACGTGGACGACTTCGCCGCCCGCTCGTTTCGCCATCGACTCCATTCGGCCGCCGAAGTAGCCGTTAGTCGGAACCAACATCGTGTCGCCGGGTTCGACCAGATTGCCGATAGCGGCCTCCATGGAGGCGGACCCGGTTCCCGACACGGGAATGGTCCATTGATTCTCCGTTCTGAAGGTGTACCGGAGGAGGTCCTGAACCTCGTTCATGATGTCGATGAACGACGGGTCTAAATGGCCGACCAACGGCGTGCTCATCGCGCGGAGCACGCGCGGGTGTACTTCGCTCGGGCCGGGACCCATCAGCGTTCTGTCGGGCGGTGTCAACTCGCCTACCGTGGGGTTCTCCATGCGTTGCCGTAGCACTCGCTGTGACAAAAATCCCGCCGTCGCGGCAGTCGATACCCAACGGGCCGTTGAATCGCGCAACGCGGCGTTTCTCCCGGCGAACGGTTCCCAAACGGTCGAAACGGTCGGTCCGGTTTATTCGGCTCATGGGTGTAGGGCGGAGTACCCCAGCACGTTGCTGGGTGGAGGAATACCATGACACAACAGAGACCCATGCAACACTCGCAAGCGCGAAGCGGTGGTGGCAGTCAGTACGGCAACGAGTATCAGCAGGAGTACGGACAGTCGTCCGTCAGTCAGCAGGGTGGCCGACAAGGGGGAATCGGCCAGCAGGAACCCGGTCAGGGGTATGGAGGAGAGATGGGCCAAGGCGGAATCGGCCAGCAGGGGATTGGCCAGCAAGGAATGGGCCAGCAAGGTGGGCAACCGGGAATGACACGACCCGGTGGCCAACAGCAGGGGATTGGCCAGCAAGGAATGGGCCAGCAACAGGGAATCGGCCAACAGAGCGGACGAGGCATGACACAACCGGGCGGCCAGTTCGACGACCAGTTGCCGGGCGAGATGCGTGTCGCGCTCGAGGATTTCGAGCAGGCCGCGAAAGTCTGTGATTGGTGTGCCGACAAATGTCTCGACGAGGGACCGGAGATGGCCGAATGTATTCGGCTCTGCCGTGACGTTGCCGACCTCGGAACGCTGAACACGAAGCTCATCGCGCGCGATTCGGTTTTCGGGCCGGAACTCGCCGAAACCTTCGCGAACGCGGCCGAGGAATGTGCGAGCGAGTGTATGCGACACCAGAACCCGCACTGCCAGGAGTGTGCGTCGGTTCTTTCCCGAGCCGTCGATTCGACCTACCGATTGCTCGACCAGCTGGGGACGACAGGGCAGGAGATGCCGACCGGTGGAATCCAGCAGGAAATCTCGGGCGGGCAATCGGAGTTCTAATTCTCGCTTTTTCTGGGCCATCGAACGTCCGACGAGAAACGTCTCATACTCGATTCTAAGCGGCTATTTCTTCCCGAACGGTCGGCCCGGTTTATGCCGACGACGACTGAACGGCAACTGCTCCAGCGAGGGAGCGGAGAACGACGATGTCACAACAGTATCAACAACCGCGCACGGAATCGTTCGATGAATCGACCGGAATCGGCGGCGGGTCACGAACCGGACAACAGCTACAGGGACAGCAACCGCAGACCGGTCGAAGGTCGATGACGGGCCAACGACGGGGAATCGGCCGACAGTCTGGGATGGGGCAGCGAGGGGGAATCGGACAGCGACCACAGATGAGTCAACAGTCCCAGATGGGCCAGCAACCACAAATTGGCCAACAACGGATGGGTCAGCAGACCCAACCCGGCCAACAACAGGGGATGGGCGAAATGCGTGGCGAAGTCGGGGAGAAACCGAAGTTCGAGGACCACCTCACGAGCGACGTGGTACTGGTGCTCGACGATTTCCAGAAACTCGAAACGACGGCGGAGTGGTGTTCGGACCAGTGTGTCGAGCGGGGGCCGGAGTTGGGAACGTCGGCGAGAATCTGCCGGGACGTTGCCGACATCGCACATCTCGGCGTCCAACTGATGTCGCGGAACCCGTATCGGCGTATCGACGTGGGAGAAGTCATGTTGAACGTGTTTCTGGACGCCCGTGAGGAGTTGGGAACCGAGCAGTTCCCGCCGGTGAAGGATACCGTGAGCGTCCTCGACCGAGCGATAGAATCGCTCTCGAAGGCAATCGAGACGGTGCAGACGCAAGGACTTGGCGTTCAGTAGAGCCGTTACTGGAGAGAAGTTTATGCTGACTGAACGCGAAGGGTAGTTCCATGATGGTCGGCCACGCGTTGCTCGCCTTCGGGGTGGCAGCGCTCGTCGCCCAGCGATTCTGGTCCACCGAGCGCGCACTGGCGTTCGGGGTCGTCGCGGGCGTCTTCGCTACGGTTCCGGATGTCGATATGAGCTACGCGCTAATCGGCCTCGTACAGGCCGGATTCGGCGGTGTCTGGCGGATGACCGCCGAGTTCTGGGGGAGTGCACACCTCGTCCACCGCGCCGTGACCCACTCGCTGGTCGTCGCCGCGATTGCGGGTCCCGCATTCGTGTTAGCGACCGGCAATCGCGGGTGGAAACTGCTCTCGGCGGCCCTGCTCGCGGGACTCGTCTGGGTCGCGTTCGCGACGAGCGGCCTCCTCGGAGCGGGCGTCATGCTCGTCTTCGTCGTCGTCGGGACGGCCGCCGCGCTCGTCGCCGCCTCGCGCACCGACCTCGGCCCGAGAGCGCTGGTGATAGCCGCCGTCTTCGGCTTGATGTCCCATCCGTTCGGCGACGTATTCACGGGGTCGCCGCCGCAGTTTTTCTACCCGTTGGACGTAACGCTCCTGAACTCCCGAATCGCCATCCTTCCGGACCCGACGCTGAACCTGCTCGCCATCTTCGGCTTGGAAGTCGTGCTGGCGTGGTTCGCCGTCTCGGTGTACTTTCACCTGCACGACGGCCGCGTTCGGGAGGAGTTGCGCGAGCACATCCAACCCCGTGCCGCGCTCGGCGTCGGCTACGCACTGGCCGCGCTGGTGATACCCGCACCGACGCTGTCGGTCTCCTATCAGTTCGTGTTCTCGGTGCTCGCGGTGGGGGCCGTCGGCGTCGGGCCGCAACTCCATCCCGAACGACCGTTCCGGCCGGTTCGGAACCCGAGCGGCGTGGCTGTGTACCGGATTGGCCGCAGTGACGCTCGCGGCCGTCGCGTATGCGGGGATGTACACCCTCGCCTGAAATCCCTCGCCTGAAATTTCAGCAAACTTTCACTCTCCGCCTGCGGTCCTATCATTTCTTACGGGCCGAACCCGTATTCGGGGTATGGCACAGCGGGTCAGTCGGCTGGACGCCCTCGTCGAGGACAAGCGAGTCAATGCTGGACTGGCGTGGGTACTCGTGGTATTTTTATTGGCAGTCGTCGGTGGAAGTCTGTTGCAGGACGACCTATTGTGGGCCGCGTTCGCCGGGAGCGTCGCGGTACTCGCGCTGGTTCCCCCCGTCGCGTTCCGGAACACCGAAGCGATGCTTCCGTGGGAGGTGCTCGTGCTCGCCGCGCTTCCCGTCCTCGGGCGGGAACTCGCGACCCTCGCGCTCACCACGCGTGTCGCGACGTATCTCTCGGTCGCCGCGCTCGCGCTCATCGTCGCCGTCGAACTGCACGTTTTCACCCCAGTTCGGATGAACCACTGGTTCGCCGTCCTCTTCGTCGTCGTCGCCACCATCGCGACGGCGGGCGTCTGGGCGGTCGTCCAGTGGTTGTCGGACATCTACCTCGGAACACACCTCCTCCACAGCGAGTATCAACTGATGTGGAGTTTCGTCTACGCGACGGTCACCGGCGTCGTCGCGGGAGTCATCTTCGAGTGGTATTTCCGCCGGATCATCCCGGCCGAAGAACGGTTGCCCGTCGAAATCAAGGAGCATCTCGAATGAGAGTACGCGAACGACTCGGAATCTCCGAGCACAGACAACGACAGTTGACGCGCTTGATGGAACTCTGTCTCATCGGAATCTTCTTCGTGGGTGCCGACAGGGGTAACCTCGGAATCATGGTCAACAGCGCGCTGGCGTTCGCCGTCACGCTACGTCCCGGCGGTTCTCAAGCGCGATTACGGGATTCCGATGGACGCCGGGTTGACGCTGTGGATCACCACCGCCGTCTTCCTCCACGCCGTCGGTACCCTCGGCCCCTACCGGAACGTCTGGTGGTGGGACCACGTCACGCACATGCTGTCGGCGTCGCTCGTCGCCGGGGTCGGCTACGCCACCGTTCGGGCACTCGACGCCCACTACGAGGACGTGTACCTTCCGCCGCGCTTCATGTTCGTCTTCATCCTCATGTTCGTGATCTCGTTCGGGGTCATCTGGGAGATCACCGAGTTCGCGGTCAGCGGCTTGGCGTCCGTCATTGGCGGAAACGCGGTCCTCACGCAGTACGGACTCGACGACACCATGCTCGATTTGGTGTTCGACACGGCGGGCGGCCTCGTCACCGCGCTCTGGGGCACGGCCTACCTGACCGACGTGACGGGTGCCCTCGTGGCCCGTCTCGATGCGCGGATGCAGGGGTCGGAATGAGGGACGCGGCCGATGCGACTTTTACCCATGCGGGCCAATGACAGACGAACATGGTGTTCAAGAAAATCACCCTCATCGGAACGAGCGAGGACGGATTCGACGAAGCGGCCGACAACGCCATCGACCGGGCGGAAGATACCCTCGATAACATCAAATGGGTAGAGGTCGACACCCTCGGCGTCGAAGTCGCCGCGGTCGAGAACCGCCAGTACCAGGCCGAAGTGACCGTGGCGTTCGAACTGGACGAATAGGAACGAATCGGAAAACGGACGAACCAGTATTTTTTATCGTGTCGAATCAGGTTCGGAAGCTCTCGCCACAGCCACATTCCGAAACCACGTTCGGGTTCTCGACGTGGAAGCCCGCACCTTGCAGGCCGGTTTCGTAATCCACGACGCTCCCTTCGATGTAGTTCATGCTCGCGGGGTCTACGAACACGCGCAGACCGTAGTGGGTGAACACCGTATCGTCCGGTTCCGCTTCGTCGTCGAATCGCATCCCGTACGAAAGTCCGGCACAACCACCCTGTTGCACGAACAGACGAAGTCCGGCAATCGAATGGTCGAGACCTTCGCTGTCCAACAGGGACAGTGCTTGTTCGGCCGCGTCCTCCGTCACCTCGATTGTCGGGCTATCATCCCCGTTCGGTGCGGCATCTGTACTCATAGGTACTGCTTGTCGGCCAAGCCTCATTAACGTTAGCCCACTCGCAAACACCTCTGGAATCGACTTTCTCGATGGCGTGGTGAAGACCGTCGATGCAGGCGATACGGAGGGAATGTTACTTTTCGTGATTTCAACATCCGAACCGCATGAATCCAGCACCGCTACAGCCTCCGCACCGCAACCGCCCATACGCCTCCCCAGCCGATTCGCTCCGACGCTCCTCTCGTCACGTCGTCACTCATCCCTCGCGCACGTTTCTCTCGCGCGCCGTTCGGTTGGACGTGGTGCGGAAGTCGTGTGGTTCGGCTACTGAAGCCGAAATCAGAAAACCATCTCTCGCCGTCACTTCCGCTGTAATCGCGAAAAGCCGTGCCAGATGGCATCGACCATCCGCTCCTCGCCGTCACCGGACGCGTCGTCCCAACCGCGCGAGAGGGCGTCCTCCAGGACGGGAAGCGGGTGGTTTTCGAAGTTGTTCATGCCGCGAAAATCTTCGAGGGCGGCGCGCTCATCGTCGCCGAAATCGGTCGATGGCGTCCCCTCGAAGAAGCCCATCCCCGCGAGCGTTTCGCCGACCTGTTCTGCGACTTCGCCGGTCAACTCGTGCGTTTCCTCGGGGGTCTCCCGTTCCAGCAGGGTGACATCGTATATTTTGAAGACCCGTTCCAGTTCGTCGATGGGGGCCTCGTGGTCGTCAACGCGCACGTCCACCCAGCGGTCGTTGCGTCCGTCGTACCCGCCTCCGGGTTTGGCGATGTAGAGTGCCGCGCTCTGTTCGCCGCGTTTGTCGCCGCCGGCCTCGTTGCCTGCGTGGAGCGCGGCGATGAGGCGCTCCGGCAGGCCGCCGTCGGTCTCCTCGAACGTCTCGGCCATCGCTTCGAGCGTGTCGCGATTTTCGAGGATGTTCCCTTGCACCGAGTAGTGGTCGCCTCCGATGTCGTCGGCGTAGTCGAAACAGTCCGCCCCCGTGAACGCGGCTATCGAGTCCTCCTGTCCGGCTACGTTGTGGGATTTCGTTCGGCGTCGAGCGGCAATGGGTGCCTCCACGACGCCGAGTTGCCGCGATTCGAAGTCGGGGTCGGCCCCGGTGAGTTCCATCACGACTTCGTCGGCGGATTTGCCCCCTCGGAGCAATCCGAGACCGTCCGGTCCGTAGGCGACGTTGGCGAAGCTCTGTGTGGCGATTGCCCCGGCGTCCGCGCTGACGAACGGGACGACGCTTCCGACGCTGACGAACTTCGATTGGACGGCGACCCCGACGGCGTCCTGCTCCGGGTCGCGGGCGACGATGGAGAACGTGGATGGTCGTGGCTGGCGGGGTGTGGATTGTGGTGACATAGGCGGAACGAGGCAGTCCACACCGAAAAGCGTTCACCAGGCGGAACTTCTGTCGTGTTTTCCCTTCGGTTTTCCGTGTGCCGCCTCCGTTCTGCCCGTTTCCCCCGTCCGTGCTCCGCTACCCCTTCCGTTTTCCCTCCTTTCGAGCGGTGAGCGGTTGCCGCGAGACGAGTTCGCAGTCGAAGTCGGGGTGTTCGGCGAAGTGGTGGACGAGTATGTGTCGTCGTCCGCCGGTCAATCCGCGCTCGCCCACCTCCTCGGCGGTGAACGTTCCGGGCAATCGGTCGTACAGGTCGGCCAGTGCGTCGAACCGCTCGAACACTTTTCGATGGCCCGCCGAGTCGGCACCGCGGCGCGAGACGACGTAACTCCCGTCGTCGCGGAATTCCCCGGCCGTGTAGAGGTATTCGCGGCGTTCGGTCAGCGCTCGGCCGAGGGCCTCGCGCAGCTGGTCGGCCTCGCGTCTGGTGAGTTCGTGCGTCTCGCCGGAGACGGTCAACGACACGCCATCGTCCGTGCTCTCGGCCGAGATTGGCGTCTCGTCGGGAACAAACGACCCGTTCGAAGCCTCCGTACTGTCCGAATACTCCGCAGAATCAGCGGTACGTGTGGCCGAGAATTTCTCGACCAGCCGCCACGGGGCGACTTACTCTATCCTCCGAGCTCCTTTCACTCGACATAGTGATACGAGGTAGTTCGTGGCCGCTGATAAATGTACTGGGAGAGGAAGGATGTACTGGATGAGGAGAAACCGCTCGCCCGCGTGAGAGTTTTTACCGCGGGCCTGCAATGGATGAGCATGAAAGTTCGCGGAACCCGCGAGTGCAAGAACTGCGGGAACCAGTGGTCGTACTACGAGACCGGGAGCGTCAGCTGTCCGGAGTGCGGGAGCATGCAGAGCGTCGGACTGGACGAGACTCGACTCCAACAGACGGACAGTCCGACGGCGCTCGAACTGGTCGAAATACGCGATGCACTGAACAGGGAACCTGCACGCGAGGTGGCAACCCTCGCGGCGGAAGAAGGTCGCAGATACGTCAGAAAACGCGGGTTCATCAGCGGCGGCGAACTCCTCCCGCTCGATGACACCTATCTCGCCGCCAACGAACTCCGCCACGCGGGGGAACTGTTCAGCCGTTCGATGCGGATGACCGACGACGAGGAGCTATACTTTTACTCCCTGCTTCGCGAGGCCGACGAGGGCGAGCGACCGGACGCCGCCGACCTTCCGGAGTCGATTTACGAGATTCGCGGGCTGGCCGACGCCGAGTCGCTGAAGGAGTATCGCCGGGAGATGGGGGAGTGGGCCAGGGAGCACGACGTCGACCGGGACGGGAGAAACACGCTGGAAACCCTCGGGGAACACGTCCGCCGAGCGCAGGCGCTCGACGGCGGAATCGACATCGACAGCGCGGAGGCGCTCGTGTCGGCGGCACGCGATTTGGCCCGATATTTTGGCGAAGGCGATTCGGACGCTCTCGCACGCAGTCGGGAGACGCTCTCCCGATTGGAATAGACGAAAACTCGCCCTGATTTCGTCCCGTTCTCTCCAGGTTACGGCAGTTCGACCTCGACGCCTTCCTGCTGTCCGGCGGCCTTCACCGTGTTGTAGAGCAACATCGCGCGCGTCATCGGACCGACGCCCCCCGGAACGGGCGTTATCGCGCCGGCCTTCTCCTTCGCGCTCTCGAAGTCCACGTCACCGACGAGTTCGTACCCCTTCTCGTTGTCCGCGTCCACGCGGTTGACGCCCACATCGATGACCGTCACACCGTTGGAGAGCATCGATTCGTCGATGAGTTCGGGGACCCCGCAGGCCGCGACGACCACGTCCGCTTCGCGTGTCTTCGCGGCGAGGTCGTCGGTGCGCGAGTGACAGACCGTCACCGTCGCGTTGCCGCCGTCGGCCTTCTGGATGAGGAGGTTCGCGAGCGGTTTGCCGACGATGTTCGACCGCCCGACGATGACGACGTCCTTCCCCTCGGGGTCCACGTCCGCCGATTCGAGGAGCTTCTGGACGCCGTGTGGCGTGCAGGGTTTGAATCGCGGGTGGCCGGCCACGAGCATGCCGACGTTCTCCGGGTGGAACCCGTCCGCGTCCTTTTCCGCGTCGATGGCGCGGAGCACTTTCCGCGAGTCCACATGGTCGGGAACCGGCATCTGGACGAGGATGCCGTGGACGTCCGGGTCCGCGTTCAACTCGTCGATGGTGTCGTACAGCTCCTCGGCGGGTGCCTCGGGGTCGATTTCGATGTGGATGCCGTTGATGCCGACCTCCTCGCAGTCGCGCTGTTTCATCGAAACGTACGTCTCACTGGCCGGGTCGTCGCTCATGAGCACCGTCGCCAATCCCGGCGTCACGCCCTCGGATTTCAGCGTCTCGATGCTTTCGCCGAGGTCGTTTCGAATGCCTTCCGCAACCGCACGCCCGTCGATGATGTCCGTCATTACCGGACACTGGCACTCGAAGCCCCTTAAACATGCGGGTTCGTGAGTATTTTTGAGAGTAAATGGTCGAATGTATGCACGAACGTGTATTTTGTCGGTCAAGAAACTGCGACTCTACAGTGTCCACTTGGACGGGAACCGAACAAGTGTACGTTTCGCCGTGATATTCCGCAGTCGTCTCCACACGCACCGGTGTAATTTCCTGCAATCGGTCGAACGAAATCGATGGCTCGGTGACGGTACCGTCCTCGTTTCGCCACCGCTCATGGTACACTTTCACGGTCTTCGTAGCGCCATCATCGATAGTACTGATTCCGGTTCCAACTCCGGAAATCTCTCCATCCATTCGTTCGTTTAACTCCTTTCGGACGACATCCTTCGCAGCCTCGGCGGCCCGAAATTCGACCCATTGTTCGACCGGCATCGTATCGTACTCCGGGTCCGCTCCCACCGTTTTCTGAAATCGAACCACATCCTCCCCTTCGACGTACTCGACGCTCTCGTCCCCCACGTGAATCGTCGCGTAAAGAACATCCGAACCATCCGCCATCGGTGTCACCGACTCGCTTGAATCCGGTCCACCTGCTCGCGCGGGTGGAACTGGTTCGCCGTTTCGGTCTGGATTCGAATCCACCCGGGATAGACGGCGACGGTCACGTCGGCGAGGGATGTTCCGTCGGTAAACACGATGTCTGCGCTCTTGAAGCCCGCTAGCTGTTCCGTCATGGTCGAAATTCAGGACGTGTCGAATTAGCTGTGTCGCTCGGCAAAAAGAAACGGTTGTTCGGAATCGCGTTACTCGTACAGCGGGTTCTCCGCACAGAGCGCCTGCACTTCCTCGGCGACTTCGGCCTTCACGTCCTCGTCGTCGATGTGATTTATCGTGCGGGCGATGAGGTCGCCGACGCGCTCGATGTCGTCGGCGTCGAATCCGCGGGTCGTCAGCGCGGGCGTTCCAGCGCGGATGCCGCTGGCGACGAAGGGCGAGCGCGTCTCGCCCGGCACCGTGTTGGCGTTGAGGACGATGCCGACGTCTTCGAGCGCCTCTTCTGCGTCCTTGCCCGTCACGTCCTCGTGGGATTCACGGAGGTCCACGAGCACGAGATGGGTGTCCGTACCGCCGGAGACGAGGCCGAAGCCGTGGTCCTGGAACGTCTCGGCGAGGACCTTCGCGTTCTCGACGGTTTGGGAAGCGTACTCCTCGAACTCGGGTTCGAGCGCCTCCTTGAACCCGACCGCTTTGCCGGCGACGTTGTGCATGAGGGGACCGCCTTGCATGCCGGGGATGACCGCCGAATCGACGGCGTCCGCGTGTTCCTCGTCGCACATGATGATGCCGCCGCGTCCCGAGCGAATCGTCTTGTGGGTCGAACCGGTGACGAAGTCTGCCACGCCGACCGGCGAGGGGTGTTCGCCCGCCGCGACGAGGCCCGTGATGTGGGCGATGTCCGCGAGGTGGTAGGCGTCCGCCGCGTCGGCGGCCTCCTGAATCCGCTCCCATTCGACCTGTCGCGGGTAGGCGGAGTAGCCCGAGACGATGATGTCGGGTTCGAACTCGACGGCGTGGTCGTAAATCGCGTCGTAGTCGAGGTAGCCCGTTTCGGGGTTTACCTTGTACTGTTCGACCTCGTAGAGTTTGCCGGCGAAGTTGACCTTGTGGCCGTGGCTGAGGTGGCCGCCGTGGGTCAGGTCGAGCGAGAGTATCTTGTCGCCGGGGTCGAGGACGGCGAGGTAGACGCCCATGTTCGCCTGCGAACCGCTGTGCGGTTGGACGTTGACGTGTTCTGCTCCCCAGAGTTCCTTCGCGCGCTCGATGGCGAGGCTCTCGACCGTGTCGATGTGTTCACAGCCGCCGTAGTAGCGCTCGCCGGGATAGCCTTCCGCGTACTTGTTCGTCAGGGTGCTCCCCTGTGCTTCGAGAACCGCCTCGCTGACGAAGTTCTCGCTGGCGATCATCTCCAGCGTGTCGCGTTCGCGTTCGACTTCCGCTTCGAGAGCGTCGGCGACTTCCGGGTCGGCCGCCCGAACGTGGTCGTACTCCATGTGAAACTCCCGGACACCACGAGGTATAAGTTTACCTTTCGCACAGCAGACGGCCGTCCCCGACAGAAATATAAACAGACAGTGAGATAACGCTTCTATTACCGGTATGATCGAATGGGAGGAAACGGAGGCCGGGGTTCGCGCGTTTGACCGAACGAAAACCGGCGTTACCGTCGGTGCGCCTGACTGGCAAACCGGCGGCGAGACGCAGGAAATCGAACCGCCTGTCGACGAAGTAGTCACCGGTAGCGCCTCCAAACTCTCGTTTCCTCCGAGTTTGGTAAGCGTCACTGAAGTCGAGACCGGCGAGCGGCACGAACACGGTAACGACACCAAACCGCTCGAACTTTCGAAAGGGGAGTACCTCGTGAATATCCACGGGAACGTCAAAACGTACCTCCGATTTTCCGGGTCGGCGACCGTTCGCAAAACGGACGATTTCGAGTCGTTAATCATCGATTTCCACGAGCGAGTTCCGATCACGTTCGGCTTTCGGAGCCACCACAACGTCCCACTCGATACCATAACCATCCCACCGACGACGGAAGGGCTGGCGACGGCGATTTCGTACGCTTCCTCGTCACAGAAGACGACCGGTCCGGACAGGTCGTATCCGACCCTCCGCGGGCATCCGCCTCGATTCGAGGTGGGCGACGAATTGAACATCCCGGACCCCGTTCGCGCGGACAAAAAAGACGTGGGCATCCAGTTACGGGTTCCCGACGATTTCAGAACGCTGTTCGTCACTGCGCCGCTCGCGTACTACCTCCAAGCGGACGTAGTCGTCGAGGCGCGTGATGCGCCGATGCTTTCGGCACCCGAAGCCAACTTTTCGTACTCGTTCAGTCCGCTTCCGTCATACCAACACGAAGTCGCGGACATGCTTCGGCGGGTGTTTTTTATGGACTGTCTCGTCCGCAACGAGGGGCCGTACCGATGGGAACTCGCGGAGTTGTCCTTGCTCGATAAAATCGGCATCGACACGAGGGCGACGTACGAGGCGACCCCGGCCGAACAACTCGTCACCTACGACCTCGTGGAGTTCGACCGTATCGACGACGGACTTCCGGACTGGCATCTGTCGATGTACGTCGAGCCGTCGCTCGATAATGTCTCCTCGCTTCCGTATCTTCTCGCGAACCTGAGTCTCATTTACCTCCCCGAATCGTCCAACCTACAGAAAAACGAACTGTTGGACGTGTCGCTTGGCGACTTCTACCGTGGCAATCCACAGCCCACTCGGTCGAAGCAGTGTGCCGTTCCGGCCGACGATTCGTATCGAACGACGGACAGCGTTACGTCGGTCGATAGGGTGATGCCGGAACTCCACCGCGGCCGCGTTCACGGGTGGTTGGCGGACGGTGTCCCCATCGACGTGTTCAAAGTAGAGCCAAGCGCCTACGAAAACCGCTTCAAGTATCTCGACCGGTCGAGAGGGGATATCGACGTGACCCTGATACTGAACGACGAGACGATGGAGGACGAACACGAAAACGTAGCGGACATCTACTGGGAGCGGGCAAAAAATCTCCCCATCAACGTCACTGTTCGTGAACATCTGACGCGGGCGGAACTCGCCGAAACGCTGGAGACGCCGTGTGACTTCGTCCACTACATCGGCCACTGTGAGGAATCCGGACTGCGCTGTACCGACGGCAACCTTCCGGTGTCCTCCATCGAGGAGAGCAACGCACAGACCTTCTTCCTGAACGCCTGTGGTTCCTACTACGAGGGAATGGAGTTGGTCAAGAAGGGTAGTGTCGCGGGCGCGGTGACGTTCAACAAGGTGCTGAACAAGCAGGCCGGAAAAGTCGGAATCTCGTTTGCCCGAATGCTGATCAACGGCTTCAGCATTCAACGAGCACTCCAGCTCGCACGACGGCGCATCATGATGAACAAGGATTATGCGGTCGTCGGCGATGGAACACACCAACTCACCCAATGTGATAACATGTTCCCGAGCGTCGGTCAGCTCTCACGGCGGGATGATAACCGGTTCCAACTGTCCTATCTCTCGATGAGCGAACGGCGGGCCGGGAGCCTCTACCAGCTGTATCTGAAAGAAAACGACAAATCCCATCTCAATGGAAACGACGCGTCGTTCTCACTGAACCGTTCGGAACTCAGGTCGTTTCTAACTCGCGCAAAAATACCGATTCTGTTCGATGGAGAACTGTACTGGTCCTCCGAGCTGGTGCCGATTCTCTGATTACGGTCCGTTGCTTCCTGCCGATGCTTCTAGCGGATGGAAGCCCGAACCATAGAGGATTGTGTTCACGAACATCAAACTGAACGCTGCGTTCAATGCCCACGGATGATTCGCGAACCACTGCCGGATTTTGGATCGCATGATACATGTTGAAACATCACATTCATACTTCATTCTTTCGGACTGTTCACGCAATATTGGTTTGGTAATTAGCGCTTACCCGACGGAATTTTCCGGTTATTCTCGTCCAGTAACCGTTATCGGTGGGAAAAATCACGCGATATTGTGCGCTCTGGGCACTCTCGCAGGGACACTCGAAAATTCAAATCTACTGAAGAGATATCGGCAATCAGGGCGATATTATACAAATTTAGAGATTATAATTACGTCGTTGACTAATTGTTCATGCTACATAACCTATGATTTCCGTTGGGTTCGAGCGTTAAAATTAAATACATGAATATCGTCCTTCCCATCATGGAAACAAAATCGAACCTGTTGAACCAAAGCGTCCACGAAATCCTGCAGACCGTCATCGACCAAAGTCCCGACGTCATGCTCGTCGTGAACCCGTCCGCGAGCGCGATAGAAGACCTCATCGACGCCGCAACGGAGTACGAAGGCGACCTCCCCGAGATGCGCATGCTCGCGGACGAGGCTACCTTGAAGGACGTGATGGAGGACTTCATCATCGCCAGTAACGCCGCAGACCTCATCGACGAGGATGCACTCACCCTTCGCACGACCGAGGACACCTCCGGCAACTCGCTCCTCGTCACCGACGATGTCGTCATCGCGCTCGTCACGGCCGGCGACCGCGTGGGCGGTCTCACCTCGGACGACGACGACTTCGTGGACGCCGCGTACAGCACGTACACGGAGTTCTGGGAGGAAGCAGGCGACTTCTCGCTTCGCACGCCCCCGATCACGCGCGTCCGCGAGACGCTCGGCGACGAAATCAGTCCCGAGGCCGAAGACGACTTCAACAGCGTCCTCTCGTCGCTCGAAACCGCGCGAGGCGACGGCGACGGTCTGGACGAAGTCACCATCAGCCTCCTCGTCGCGGCCAAAAACGAGGCGCTCCTGTACGACATCAGCAAGTGGGGCGAGGACGTCGGCATCGCAAGCAAAGCCACGTTCTCCCGCACGAAGACCAAGCTCGAAGACATGGGCCTCATCGGTACCGAGAAGGTCCCCATCGACGTCGGTCGCCCGCGTCTCCGCCTGAAGCTCGCCAACGACGAACTCCAGAGCGCGGACACCGACCAGCTCGCTGGCGTCGCACAGAGCATCCTCAACTAAGCCCAACTCCTTTCCATTTTTCACCACCCGTGAGCGACGGCCATCCGCCGTATTTTTGCCGTCCCCCCGTCTCGTCGCGTGCATGAACAGCGTGCTGGGCGTGGTCGGACAGGGTCGTGGTGCCGATGCGGTCGTCGCGGCGCTCTCGGATGTCGATGGGACCGTCGAACAACTCGATATCGACTCGATTTCCGAGGCCGATTTCGCGGTCGTCATCGACGAGGTCGGCGCATCCGCCTTCGGACGCGCCAACCGTGCCGAAATTCCGTGGATAGCCGTGGAACTCGGCGGTGTCGGTGGACACGCGATTCCCGAGGTAGACGCCACAGATTTCCGGGTTCTCACCGGAGACGGCATGTTTCGAATGTCTCCGTGCGCGCGTAGCGTCCAATCTCGAAGAGGACAGCGACACGGGAAAACGACGAGTACGACGGCATCACCGAGCGGTTCGCTGGCGCGATTGCGGGGCGGGAAACAGCGACGCTCGTTCGCGGCGGTGAATCGTCGCTTCTCGGTGGGGTTCGGGAACTACCGCACGCCGAGCGGCGACTGCTCCCGGTTCCGGGATGTCCGACGTGTGGCGATTCACGGGACAGGACGCTCGGTATCGCGTACGAAGAACGAACGTTGGATGATGCGGTGGGCCGTGCGGAACAGGCGATGGACGAGCGGGTCGGAATCGTTCGGACGCTCGGCGAGGTGTCGTCGTTCCCCGTACCGTACTATCTGGCGTCCATCGCGGATACGAGCGGGTTCAGCGACGCGCGCGCGGCGGCCCAATCGGCCGGCGTCGCCGCTGACTGGGACGAATCGCTGATGAAGGCGTTGGGCGAGGGGATGGAGCGCTACTGTGCGGGAATCTACCGCGAAGCGGAGTTCGCGGTGGCGCGACCGTCCGAGCTCGGGAACGCCGTCTCACCCGCCGAGTTCGTGCGCCCATCCGATTGGGAGGGCCCGAACGACGACGAACTCGCGTGGGTGTCCGGCCGAAATCTGACGACCGGTGACCTCGTCCACCTCCCGGCCGAATTCGTCCACTTCCCGCCGCCGTCGGTGCGGTTCAAGCCGTCCATAACCACCGGATTGGGGTTGGGTAATTCGACGGTAGGGGCGCTCCTATCCGGTCTGTACGAGGTAATCGAGCGCGATGCGACCATGCTCGCGTGGTACTCCACGTTCGAACCGCTCGGATTGGCCGTCGAGGACGAGGGATTCGAGGCGTTGGTCAAGCGAGCGCGCGCCGAGGAGTTGGAAGTGACGGCGCTGTTGGTGACACAGGATATCGACGTTCCGGTGGTCGCCGTGGCGGTTCATCGGGAGGACGAATGGCCGAAGTTCGCCGTGGGGTCGGGTGCGAACCTCGACCCGGACACGGCGGCGCGGTCGGCGCTCGCGGAGGCGTTGCAGAACTGGACGGAGCTAAAGCTGATGGGGAAGGACGATGCAATGGACGAGGACGGGTCGATAGGCAGATATGCGTCGTTTCCGGACGCAGTCCGTGCGTTCGTCGCGCCGGAGACGACGATTGCGAGTTCGAGCGTCGCCTCGGCAGTTCCGGACGGCAGAGCGGAGTTGGAAACCGTGGTGTCGTTGGCGAGCGACGCGTTTCCCGTCTACGGCGCGCGGTTGACGACGCGGGACGTGGCGTCGCTGGGATTCGAGGCGGTTCGTGTCCTCGTCCCCGATGCACAACCCCTGTTTACTGACGACCCCTTCTTCGGCGAGCGTGCGCGGACGGTGCCGGACGAACTCGGATTCGACCCTCGTCTCGACCGAGAGCCACATCCGTATCCGTAGCCGTCTCCGTCGTCGCATTCATCATACCCCGTCGTCCTATCCGCAACCGGGAACTACTTTCACGGCCGAATGTGAAACGCGCTAGCTAGAGACATGGGTTTTATGACCCGGGTGGCCGTAACTACTATGATAGAGGGTGCCAATAATGGTTAAATTTGCTTACATTTCCGGAGTGATATCCGTATGACGACCGAGTTCGACCTCACGTGTGCGACGTGTGGGTCGTCGCTGTCGAAACGGAACGTCAGTATCGACCAACTGAACACGGGGACGGTCGAAGTAGCGGAATGCGGAAACTGCGGCGACCGATACTTCCCGGAATCGACGCTGGAACGACTCGATTAGATTCCGAACGTTGCCCGAAGCATGTCGCGGGTTCCCGGTCCGAGTCCGACCGCGACGATGGCGATGAGGAGCAGAATGGCGTAGCGCGGGCTTTCTTCGAATATCTGTTCGTCGAACACCCAGACGACGGCGAGCGCGGCGACGATTTTCACGAGTAAGAACGGCCATGCCGTCCCGATGACGTTCGTTATCGACGCCGGGAATACGCTCGACGTGATGTCGATGATGGCTCGGTTGACGGGATGTTTTGCGCCGTACTGTCCCGCGAGGCCGAGCGCACCGGCCCAGTCGAGCACCGCGACGTTTGCGATGCCGTCCACCGAGTGACCCCAGATGACGACGGCACCGATGGCGGCCGTCCCCGCGTTGATTTCGGGGGCGAATCGTTCGACCAGCCACCAGACGATTCCGGTGACGAGCGTCGCGCCGCCGAGCACGACGACGAGCATCTGCGGGTAGAATTCGAGGCGGTTGGTCGTCACCGCCAACATGGAGAGATAGCCGACCGTGAGGACGAGCACGAGCGTTCCGATTCCGGCGAGCGGATATTCGTAGTTCTCGACCACTCCCCGTCGTTCGAGGGTGACGCTCACGACGAGTGCCGCGAGCGTGATGAGGAAGACGGTGAAGTAGATGACGGGGCTGATGATGAGCGTGTTCCACGGGAAGGAAATCGCGGCGTCGCCCACCGGTCGAAGCGCGTCGTTCGCGTCCTCCATGACTCGCAGGGCACCGCCGAAGAGCATGAACGGGAAGAGCGCGAAGAAGAGTCCGCGCTCCTCGCCGACGTTCAGACGACGGAGCAGGAAGACGACGCCCATCAGCGCGACGATGAGCGTGATAGCGTAGCCGACTTCCGAGACGAAGGTGTAGCCGGGGACGGCGACCGGACCGGGCGCCGTCGCACAGATACTCGGGTCGTGAATGTACTTCGTCGTGCCACCGCTACGGACGGCACACGATGCGTTTTTCGCGTCGGCCAGTACGGGTCCCCAAAAATAATGCCAGATAAAGCCGTCGTACACTTGTTTCGGGAACGCGAGCGCACCACCGATCAGGGCGACGATGGCGGCGGCGACCGCCCCCAACCACAGGCGCTCGTCTTCGAGTTCCTCGCTTGCGGTATCCATATCGCAGGAAGCGAAGCGAGCGGGTTTTAGGGTTCCGGTCTTGTCATTCCTCGGAACCCATCTCCAGGGGGAGTTCCTCGCTTTCGTACGGCGACCCGAGGACGACCATCGTCTGCGAGCGGGCAAAGCCGTCCATCTGTGCGATGTTGTCGAACATCAGTTCGCGGAGGCTGTCCGCGTTCTCCGCGTACACCCGCGCCATCACGTCCCACGACCCCGTGGTGAGATGCACCTCCTGAATTCCCTCGATTCTTTCGAGTCGCTTGAGCGTGTCCTTCTCCCGGCCCTGTTCCACGCGGAGACCGACGAACGCGGAGATGCCGAGCGAGATTTCCTTCGGATTTACCGTGGCGTGATAGCCGGTGATGACGCCCGCTTCTTCCATCCGATTGACGCGGTCGTGAACCGTCGCACTGGACATGTCTATCTGTCGTGCTATTTCGCTGAACGGTGTTCGAGCGTTCGCTTGGAGGGCCTTCAGAATGGCACGGTCTGTGTCATCCAATTTCATATCGCTACCGTGAAGCCCCACCGCTAAATAATTGTACACCCGCGACGGGGTAGCGTTCTCCAACCCGAATTATCAATTCGCAACTATCCGACTTCGCTACTGCTTCTCCGCCTCGCGGGCCGCCGCGAGTACCTCGTCGTGTGCCGCCCCGTTGGAGGCGACGAGTCCCCGACTCTCGGTCGTCCACGGGTCGCCGTGAATGTCCGTCACCGTCCCGCCTGCCTGGCGGACCATGAACGCACCGGCGACCGTATCCCACGGGTTCGGGACGACGTTCGTCACGGTGCCGTCGAGCGCGCCGCTGGCGACCATTCCGAGGACGATTTGTGCACACCCGAACCGGCGCATGTCGCCGAAGCGCTTCACGATTCCTTCCACCGTCGCGGCGTACTCCTCCCGGCGGTCGAAGTCCCACCAAATCGTCGGGCAGACGGTGAACGTTTCGGGGTCCGTGCGGTCGCTGACGGTGATTTTTTCGCCGTTCAGGTACGTTCCCTCCTCGTCGGCCGTGTACACGTCCCCCAGCGCCGGGCAGACGTTCGCGGCCGCGACGGTTTTCCCGTCCCGCACCGCCGCGACGCTCGTCGCCCACACCGGAATCCCGCGCACGAAGTTGTTCGTCCCGTCGATGGGGTCCACGACCCACACGTCGCCCTCCGCCGGGACTTCCTTCAGCGCGTCCTCCTCCTCGCCGACGATTGCGTCGTCGGGGAACTCGTCTTCGATAACTTCGATGACACGCCGTTGGCTCCGGCGGTCGAACTCCGTCACCACGTCCGTTTTGTTGGATTTCGTCTCGACTGTGAGGTCGTTTCGAAACCCCTCGACGGCGATTTCGCTTCCTGCGGTCGCGGCACGTTCGGCCAGTTCGAGGCGGGACTTTCCGTTCGTCATGGTTCGAGAGGCGGCATGATATGGAAAAGGAGTGTCGTTTCTCGATTCGGAACGTTTTAACACCCGGACGATGGAGTAGAAACTGCGTGCGAGGGTAGCCAAGCCCGGCCAACGGCGGCGGACTCAAGATCCGCTCCTGTAGAGGTCCAAGGGTTCAACTCCCTTCCCTCGCACTCACGCGAGTGCGGGAAGACCGCAGCAGAGCGTTCTTCCCTCGCAACAACTTTGAGACCAACTACAACCTCGCAAATGACTTCTACGTGTTCTCGAACACTGTACCGAGGAGCGGCGACGTTTATTGTGATTCGGTCGTCGGACCGCCTCTCAGCACGCAACCACGTGCTCCGGACGGATTGGGGAACGAACTTTCACGAGAGAACCAGCACCAACTACACCTCTCACTGTCGGCGTTCCGCTAGTCGCCGGACGATTTCTCGAGACCGTACTCTTCCACGCGGGCACGCCAGAACTCCTCGTAGGCTTCGTTGTCGGGGTCCTCGCGGACGGTGCTCTGGCCGGTATCGACGCGGTCGAGTTTGAGGTCGACTTCCTCCAGCAGTCGTTCGCCGATGTCGTCGCTGATGACGCCCGAGTGCATGGCGTCCATGATGGCGCTCTTTTCCTGCTTGAGGACGCGGCGTTCGCCGACGAGGAGTTCCTCGCGGCGGAGTTCGGGGTTGTCCCGGAGCAGGCCGGAGATGGCCGTGTTCAGGTCGTCCTTCTCGGCCTCGTACTCGCCACAGAAATCCTCGTACACGCCGCCGGGAGGTCCCCGCGGTTGTGAAGCCGTTCCGCCGCTTCGATAGCGGAATCGACCGCACGCGCGCGCCCGAGCAGGAGTTCGTACAGCTCCTCGGTTTCGGTCCGGGTGACGATGTTCAGGTGGTCGAGGAGGTTGCTCATCGTCAACCCCTGGACGATGAGGCTGAACGCGGCGACGCCGAACACCATCGAACGGAGTTCGCCGATGTGCGGGAAGTTCTTGGGGAGTCCCAGCACCAAGGCGATGGGAATCGAGGCGTGGAGGCCACCCCAGACCATCACGTGCTGGTAGGAGAGCGGGATGTTGCCTCGACTGAATCGGTTGACCGCTTCGGTGAAGGGGTAGACGGTGATGGCGCGGACGACGAGCGTGAGGACGATGGCGATGACGATGAGTTGCCAGTTTTTTAGCATCTGGTTGATTGGCGTCTTCGCGCCGATGAGGACGAAGATGAGCGTGTTGACGAGGAACGCGGCGGTGTCCCACGTGTTGAACACGGAAATCTTCGTCTGGGGGCTCATCGCGTACTCCGCGCCGCGGTTGCCGATGAGCAGTCCGGCGGTGACGGTGGCGATGACGCCGCTGACGTGGAAGTAGTGTTCCGCGAGCAGGAAACTGCCGTAGGCGAGGATGAGCGTGAGGACGATTTCGGTCATATGCTCGTCCAGATTGATCATGACGCGGTAGATGAGGTAGCCGGCGGCGAGGCCGACGACCAAGCCACCGATACTGGAGACGACGATTTCGATGGCGGTGTGACCGAGGACTTTCGGCGTGATGAGCTTCGAGAGTTCGGTGTTGTTCTGCACCGACTGTTTCACGAGCACGAAGAGAGCGGAGAAGACGACGACGCCGACGCCGTCGTTGAGCAGGCTTTCACCTTCGACGAGCACCGACAGTCGCTCGGGCGCGCCGAGTTCCTCGAACAGCGCCAGTACGGACACCGGGTCCGTCGGGAGAATCATCGCGGCGAACAGCGTGGCGAGTAGGAGGGGATAGCCGAAGGCGTAGTGACCCATCACCCCCAGGATGAGAATCGAGACGATGAGGCCGGGAACCGCGAGCGTCAACACTAATCCGATGTTTTCCCGGAAGCTGTCGAGGTCGGTGGTCGCCGCCCCTTCGAACAGCAACGGCGGCAGGAGGACGAGCAGGATGAGGTCGTGTGTGAGCGTGATGTCGATGTTGATGCCGAGTATCGAAACGGCAAGTCCCGCGAGAAGGAGGGCGATGGTGTACGGGAAACGTCCGACTTTTGCGACGAAAACACCCACGCTCGCCGCGATGATGAAGACGGCGAGGAGGTTGATGAGTCCGGCAGTGATTCCAGTCGGGTCGGCCATAACCGACGATTTGTCGTAGCGAGGGATAAACCGCGTGGTGTCATTCGGTGTAAAATTCGCAGACGGCCTCGTCTGCGGGCGGCATCGACCGACGGCCGGCGTGATAGCGTCGGGTCGGCGTCGTCACTCATCGGTCGTGAGAACGGAGAGGGGGACCAATCGAATGCGGGAATTACTGGTATTCCGTGATGGTCAGGGTGTAGCTACCCGAACCACTGTAGGAGTCCACGTCGATCTGCAGGTCGGTGGACGTGTCGGGGCTGTCGATGGTGATCTTTTCTTGGCTGTCCGTGCTGGTGGAGGAGTAGTCGTAGCTGTTCGGGCCTGCCGCGCTCGTCGTGCCCGTGTTGACGTAGAGGTCGAAGTCGGCACCGCTCGGTCCGTCGAGTTCCACGACGACTTGACTCGGACTGCTGTAGTTCCACGACCACGAGTAGTCGGCGTAGTCGGCATAGCTCGACAGCGAACCGCTGGCCGAACCGCTCGTGGAATCACTGCCGCCGCCGCCACCGCCGCTTCCGCTACCGGGGTCGGTCGTAACGGCGTTGTACGCATCGACGCGGCCACTGCCCTGTTTGTCCGAGGACAGGCCGATGTCGACGGCCGTGTTCTTGAGGTGGCTTCGGAGCTCCGAGTTCGTGAGGTCCCACTGCGAGAGCGTCGAGTCCGGCGACGCCGGAGACGACGGGGGTCGCCATCGACGTACCGGAGAGCTTCTCGTAGGAACCGCGCGTCTCGGTCGTCGTCGAGAGGACGTTGACACCGGGTGCGGCGAGTTCGACCTTGCTTCCGTACTGCGAGAAGGAAGCGAGGTTTCCGTTCGAGTCGATTGCGGAGACAGCGAGACATTCGCTGTATCCCGCCGGGTACGAGACGCTACCGGAGCCGTCGTTACCCGCCGCACACGCGATGAAGACGCCGTTGTTGGACGCGTACGTGACCGCGTTCTTCATCGTGCTCGTGTAGCCACCGCCACCGAGGGACATGTTGATGACGTCGGCGCCCTGGTCCGCGGCCCAGCGGATGGCGTCGGCGATATCGGACGTGGAACCGCTCCCACCTTCGTCGAGCGCACGGCCGTTGATGAGCGAGGAGTTACCCTGCCCGGTGGTACCGACACCGTTGTCGATTCCGCCTGCGGCGATACCGGAAACGTGGGTCGCGTGGTATTCGTCCTGCGGTACGTCCGGGTACGGGTCGCTGTCGTCGTCGGCGAAGTCCTTCCCGGGGTCGGATTTGTAGTTCGCCTGCAGGTCCGGGTGGTCGTACTGTGCACCCGTGTCCACGACGGCGATGGTGACGTCGTGACTGCCGGTAGTGGTGTCCCACGCGTCGTCGGAGTTGACCTGCTGTGGCGCGTACTGCTGACTGAACTTGGGTGAGTTCGGCGTGTAGCAGGTGGTGTGCGTCGTGTTCTTCTCGGCGTACTTGATCCCCTTGCGCTTCTCGATCGCGTCCATGAAGCTCTGCCGAGCGGAGTCAGGCATCGCGCTCGGGAGTTTCACTGCGACGTAGCGTAGCTGTTCGTTCTTGTGGACGACGTTGACATCCATGGGCGCGCTTGCCGTAACGGCCTGTTCGATGTCACCGTGACCGGCAGAAACGCCGACCAGTATCTCGTCCTCTTTCGGTCCTGGCTCACGGCCGGGCGTCGCCACCGTAACGCCACTGAGGGCCGCCGCCGCACCGACTGCACCCGTTGCTTTGAGGAATGTACGTCTGTCGAACCGCGATATGTTGTCGTCTGCCATACGGCAGGTTAACAAAGCAAGTATATATATTTAAATTTTATCTATTCTCACTCCTGAAATCTGTACGTGGAAACAAATAAATAAATGCAAAAGTCAAGAGAACTAATTACTGTTCGCATGAACAAATAGGGTGATATTACACCAACTATACCCGGAATAGGGGTGACGACGAACGAATCGCCACTGCTATGTCTCGCTATCGTTTAGCTCGGACCATGAGCGGCGGCTTGCGGTCTCTCCACGAGGAAGACGACGATGAAAACGAGCGAACTGTTGCACTCTTCGTCGACGGACCGAACGTCCTTCGGGACGACTTCGATGTCGATTTGGACGACGTTCGAACCGCTGGACGGCAACTGGGGCAACTCGCAACGACCCGTCTGTACCTCGACGAGCACGCGACACCGGGCCTGATTCAGGCGGCCGAAGCCCGCGGCTTCGAAGTCGTCATCACGAGCGGCGACGTGGACGTAAAACTCGCCATCGACGCGACGGAACTCGCGCTCGACGACCGCGTAGACGTGCTCGCCATCGCCTCCCGCGATACGGATTTCAAACCCGTCCTCGAAAAGGCGGCTCGAAACGGGGTTCGGACGGTGGCCATCGCGCCGGGCGAGTACGGCCGGTCCGACGCGCTCCAAAACGCGGCCCACGAAGCCTTCGTTCTCGAAGACGAACAACGAGCGGACGAAGTAAACGAGTGACGAGCGCCGGACGAACGCCACAGCCGTAAATCACGGACGTTTTTTCGCTGGGAACCAAGGAAGACGTATGAACGACCTCGGGACGCCGGTACTCGACGACCACCTGCATTTGGACCCCGACCACGGCCGGGGTATCGACGCCGTCAAGGATTTCGCACGGAGCGGCGGCACGCATCTGCTCGTCGTCAACAAACCGTCGTGGTTGCTCGGCGTCGAAGCCGAATCGGGTGAGGACTTCCGGACCGTCTTCGACACGACGGTCGAGGTGGTGGAACGGGCGAACGAAATCCTTCCGGGTCGAGCGTGGCCCGTCCTCGGCGTCCATCCGGGACTCGTCTCGAAACTCGTGGACGACCGCGGGTTCTCGCCCGCGGGCGCGCGGGAGTTGATGCAATCCGGACTCGAAGTCGCGGCGGAGTACGTCGCGGACGGGCGGGCCGTCGCCCTGAAGTCGGGACGGCCACACTACGACGTGACCGACGAGGTGTGGGACGCCTCGAACGCCGTCCTCCGGCGCGCGCTGGAGCTCGGCGCGGAGACGGGTAGCGCGGTGCAGTTGCACACCGAAGCGACGGACGACCTGACCGAGGTGGCCGAGTGGGCCGAGGAGGCTGGCCTCCCTCCCGAGCGCGTCGTCAAACACTACGCGGGCGGCGAACTGGCGGGTGTGACGCCGAGCGTGATGTGCGACAAGGACCGCCTCGAACTCGCCGTCGAACGCGGCGAGCCGTTTCTTGATGGAGACGGACTTCATCGACGACCCCGACCGCCCCGGTGCGGTGATGGGGCCGAAGACGGTACCGCGCCGCGTGTCGTGGATGCAGGAACGGGGATACGACGAGGCGATTCGGACGGCCCACGTTTCGACGCCCGAACTCGTCTACGGACTCGATACCGAAGCGACGCTCTCGAACTGAACCGCGTCATTCGGTGGTCGATTTCGGTCGCGATACTATCCACACAATAGTCACGTATATTTTCATTGACTTGTCGGTGGCAGATGGTGGGTTCGGAGGACGCCGAAACGTCCGCACGCCCCGGTCTATCATCAGTATTTCGGCTGTTTTGGACCGTCTCACCCTGTTGAGGGCTGCCTCGGAGGATTTATGAATCGTGCTACGCACGAAAGAGGTATGAGCGCTCCTCCAGAGGAGTTTTACTCCGAAGAACGCTGGCAGAACTGGTTGGACAGAATCAAGGACGAGGATATCGACCCGGAGAACGAGGATTCCGCGCGTCTCCTACTCAACTTGCAGGACGACGTGGCCATCGCCGTCGCCAAAATCGTCACCGCGTACGACGACGAGGATATCGACGAGGAGACGGCCCTCTCGGAACTCACCGACATCCGCGAAACCGTCCTCGGCGAAGTCGAATTCGAGGACGAAGAGAAAGCGATGCTCATCGACGGCGTCCAGACGAGCCTCCTGTGTGTGTTTTACGCATCGGAGGAGTACGTCGCACAGGGCCCCGCCGAAGACGCGCCCATCGAGGAGTACCTCCTCGAAGCCGAGAAGGCCGAGGAAGCGGAAGATTTGGACTCCGCGCTCGGTCTCGTCGCGGCGGGCGGCACGCGCATCTTCGCCGGTGACGAACTCGACATATCAGTAATGGAGGAGATGGAGTACGGTCTCGTTACGGAGTGGGCAAACGGCCTCGACAGCCTTCAGAGCGCGATGAGCGACCCTGAACTCGTCGAAGAAGACGACGAGTAATCGAGTAACAGGTTTTTTATCCTTTTCCTGTATCTGTCTCACGCATGACGTTCCGGTCCGACGACCGTGGCGTGACCGTACAGGTCGGTGCGATTCTCCTGTTCGCCATGCTCGTCGTCGCCATGTCGCTGTATCAGGCGACTGCCATCCCGAGCCAAAACGCGAAAGTCGAATTTCGTCACGACGAGCGGGTGCAGAGCCAGATGCAGGACGTTCGCAACACGATTCTTCGTACGGCCGCGACCGGAGCAGGGCAACCCACGTCCGTCACGCTCGGCACCCAGTACCCGGGACACGTTTTCTTCGTCAATCCGCCACCCGCCTCGGGAACGCTCCGGACGAGGGAGTTGGGAAACCTCAGTATCGAGAACCTCCACGCCACCAACCCGGAGACCGAACAGTACTTCGATGGGAGCGAGCACTCGTTTTCCACTCGCTCGCTCGTCTACGCGCCGGACTACAACCAGTACGACAACGCGCCCGCCACGGTGTACGAGAACTCCATCGTTTACAACCGCGGACGGGACGGCAACGCCACGCTGACCGACCAGCAACTCATCCACGGCAAACGGATTTCGCTCGTCACGCTCGACGGAAACCTCTCCCAATCACAGTCCGGGACGGTCAGTCTCGACCCGCACGCGGTGAGTCCGTCGACGGAGACGCGTTCGATTTCGGTGCAGTCCGCTGGGAGTGACCCCGTAATTTCCGTGCCGACGACGCTCTCCA
Source organism: uncultured haloarchaeon (assembly GCA_963811185.1). Lineage (GTDB taxonomy): Archaea > Halobacteriota > Halobacteria > Halobacteriales > Haladaptataceae > Haladaptatus. Next base: position 241,005 of record CAWEQN010000002.1, on the reverse strand, counting down.
AGGAGAAATGGAACCGATTGCTCGCCGACCAGAAAGAAAGCGGCTACGTCGAAGACGTGCACGTCGAGGGCGGAATCCTCCGCCTCACGCTTCGCGGAACCGAGGACGGAACGCCCGTTACCTACGACCTCCGGATGGCGAAAGTCGGCGTCGGGTCGGGCGCGAAAACGACGAGCGAGGAGTACGTTACGAACGTCAGTCCGCTGAATGTTATGACGGCCGGAAACGCGACGCTCGTCGCGGAGGTACGCGACCGCTACAACAATCCCGTGAGCGGCGTCACCGTGACCGCGAGCGGCGGAACGGTAGCCCAGAGCCATCGAACGGACGAACGGGGACGCGTTCGCTTCGAATACGAACCGGACCCGTCGGGGGACGGGACGGTAACCCTCTCCATCGGCAACAACAGCGCGGAGCGCGAACGCATCGAATTCCTCGTCCATGCAGTCGCTGGCGACATAAACGGGATTGGCGGCGGGAGCTACGACGTGGAATGGGTCGCATCGAACGGTCTCGACTGCAACCCCTCGCTCGACGAGTGTACCCTCGATAGGGGTTCATCCGCGACGCTGACGGCGAACGTCACCTACAGGGGACACTCTGCCATCGATGGCGAGCAACCCGTCACGGGAACGAACGTGGATTTCGGCCTCAATCGAACGGGAATCCTCGACACCTCCCCGACGGGCGCGACGACGGATTTGAACGGACGAGCGCGGACGAAAATCGAGGCGAGTTCGACGGGAGACGTAACGTTGTTCGCCGCGAGCGGTGGGGACGCCGACCCGGTCACCGTTCACGTGGTCCAGTCCGGTGACGTCCCGGGAATCGTCTACAACGAGGACGTACAAGCGACGGACGGATACCAGTACGATGGGACGAAAGCGGGTCTCGTCTTCAGCGTCACGAACCACCTCCCGGAGGACGCGATGCTCACCGACATCCGCATCGCGCCACGCGACACGTCCATCGACACGTTGAGCGACCCGTCGCGCTACGTCGGCAAGTACCGGAGCGAACTGTACGTCAGCGCGAAACGCGACGGTGCGACCGACATCGGCAACGGCGGTCCGGTTCCGAGGACCATCGACATCGACCGGGATGGCCAGAATCTGAACCCGCCGTTCCGGCAAAATCCGATAATCGCCGGAAACAACGGAACTGCGACGTTCTACCTCTACAGGTTCCTGCACCACAGCACACCAGTCGATATGTCGAACGAACCGGTGGATATCACGCTGACCTTCGCGAACCACGACCCCGTGTCGTTCACGCTGAACGGAAACGACGACGGAGGAGGGAACGGCGGCAACGACGCGCGGACGCCACGGATCGGAATGCGGGTGGACGACCTCTCGCACGTGGACCAAGACAAGGTGTTGTTCGCCACGTCCTACGACGTGACGAACACGAACTCGTCGTTCGAGCGCGTTCGAGTCGTCACCGACGACCTTCGACGCGGAAACGACGCGACGGAGACGAACTCGTCCTCGGCGAAGCGAGGCAGTTCCGTCTACCAGTTGAACTACGGTTCGGACGAACGATGGCGAATGACAGTACAGGTCGTCTACGAACGCGCCGACGGAACCGAGTACGTCGCGGCCGAACGGTCGATAGACGACCGCGCAGACAGCCTGAATCCGAGCAACAACGACGATTTGAGCACACCCGACAGTGCAACCATCGACTCGTACAGTCTGAATGACTACACGCGGTACGGCCAGCCACGATACACGCTCGGTTACGACCTCTCGTCGGGGAGTGATTTCGGCGGCGTCGTGGGTGCGGCCATCAGCCGTGGAAACGGGGACGCAGCGTACGATATGGGTACGCAGCGACGGGGTTCGTTCCAGCTGAATCCGTCCTACGGCGGGGGAACGACGTTCACGATAAAGCTGCTCGTCTACGACTCCGACCGCGTCGTCGTCGATTCCGTCGAGCGGTCCGACACGGCCGGGTAGGTTTCGACGGTCGTCGATACTTCTATCGACAAACCCTTATACCGTCTTATGCAACGTGGTGGCAAGAATGACAGCCGTCGGTATCGACGCCATCGAAATTTGGACGGGGAAGCTAAAGCTCGACCTCCCGGAAACGGTCGCACCAGTAAAGGACAAGGACCCTGCGTACTACACGAAGGGATTGGGACTGAACGCCAGTTCGTTCCCCGACGCGTACGAGGACATCGTGACGATGGGCGCGAACGCGGCCCATCGACTGATGAAGCGCAAGGGACTGACGCCGGAGGACATCGGCCGCATCGACGTCGCCACGGAGAGCGCGTTCGACAACTCCAAGCCGGTCTCGACGTACATCGCGGGCTGTCTCGAACAGGTGTACGACGGCGACTTCCACCACGCCAACAAAGGTGAGCGCAAGTTCGCCTGCATCGCCGGAACCCAGAGTCTGGACGACGCGTTCAACTGGATCAAGGCGGGCCGCAACCGCGGGCGCTCCGCGCTCGTCATCGCAACCGACACCGCGCTGTACGCCCGTGGCGACCCCGGCGAGGCGACACAGGGTGCCGGTGCCGTGGCGATGCTCATCAGCGAGGACCCGTCCCTCGTCGAACTCTCGACCGAGCAGGGGTACGGTAGTGCCGACGAGACGGACTTTTTGAAGCCCAACCAGCAGTTCCCCAGCGTGGACGGCAAGCGCTCCATGCAGGTTTACCTCGCCCGCATGCGCGAGGCGCTGGAGGACTTCGAGCGCGCCGGTGGGGAGACCCACCCCGGCGATTACGTCTTCGGACCGTACCACACGCCCTTCCCGGGAATGGTCCGCAAAGCGGGGCTGTTCGCCTTCCGACACACGATTCGGGATACGGACATCGAAGAGGAACTCGCCGAGGAAATCGGCCGCCAACCCCGCGAGCAGGATTACGACGACCGCGAGCAGTTTGAGGAAGCCATTAGCGCGTACATGGACGACCTCAAGGCGACCGAACAGTACCAGGAGTGGTACGCGAACACCATCGAACCGACGCTCCGCATCTCGCGCGAAGTCGGCAACTGGTACACCGGCTCGGTCCACATCGCCCGCGTCTCGGCGCTCCAGTACGCCGCCGAGAACGACATGGACATGGTCGGGAAGAAACTCCTCGTCGGTTCCTACGGGAGCGGTGCTCAGGCTGAAATCCACGCCGAAACCGTCCAAGAGGGCTGGGAAGCGGAAATCGACCAACTCTCCATCGACGAGCAGATTCGGAACCGCTACAACCTCTCCTACGAGGAGTACGAGCAGGTCCACGACCGCCACAACCACGACAAGCGCGTCGAACTCGACGACTTCACCGACCCCGAAAACGAGTTCGTCTTCGTCGGCCGCGGCGAGATGGACGAGCGGACCTACGAATACGTCGAATAACGGCAGCTCGACGACTCTCGGTCGATTTTCCGTCCCCGATTTGGTGGCTGACAAACTTCTCTCGACGCGTCAGTGTCGCTCTCGACTGACAGTGAACGCCTCCCCCCTCGTTGAAATTCCCGTTCCACAGTAGGAGGATGTGGCTTTGACGAATATCCCACCACGTACTCGCCGTGAGCGCACTACTTATCCGAATCCCACCCCTCCGTGTAACTAAACGACACACGCTCGACGCCGAAATCCCATCCCAAACCATATCCAACGAAATGACCGAAACCGAGCCAGAAACGCAGACGGCGGACGAACTGCCGGAGACAGTCGAAACCGAACTCGATTCCGAAACCGGATTCGAAGACGAACCCGTCCTCGAACCCGAAGCGGCGGAAGTGGACCCGACGGACGCGTTCGGCGTCCTCGGCAACGAAGTTCGGATGGCGGCGCTCCGTGCACTGCTCGACGCCGAGGCAGACGGCGAGGACACGCTCGCGTTCTCGGAACTGTTCGACGCGACGCCGGCCGACAACACGGCGGGCTTTTCGTACCATCTCCGCCAACTGGCCGAGCATTTCGTCCGGAAGACGGACGGCGGGTACACCCTGACCTACGCCGGGCGGGAAATCGCGCGGGCGATTCGCGCCGGGACGTACACCGACAGCGTGGACTTCGACCCCATCGCGCTGGACGACCCGTGTCCGTTCTGCGGCAGGGAGGAACTGGAGGCTCACGGCGAGGACAACTACGTCGCCATCGAATGCCGGGCCTGCGAACGCCCGACGCTCACGTTACCGTTTCCACCGGGTGGGTCATCGCACGCACGACCCCGACGGACTGCTGACGGCGTTCGACCGCCACCACCGCCATCGCCTGTCGCTCATGGCCGACGGCGTCTGCCCGGAGTGTAGCGCCCCGGCGAACGCCCACGTCGAATACCACGACGCGGAAACGGACGAGGACACGGAAACTGCCGACCACCGCCGTCCGCAGGTCCAGTTCGACTGCGAGCGCTGTGGCTGTCGGCTTCGTTCGCCCGTCACGCTCGCGGTGCTGGAGCATCCGGCGGTCATCTCGTTCTACCACCGCCACGGCATCGACATTCGAGAGCGTCCCGTCTGGAACGTCGGCGACGAGTGGCGCGAAGCGGTCGTTTCGGAGGACCCGTGGTGCGTGCGCGTTTCGACGGCGGTGGACGGCGACATCCTGTCGCTGTTCGTCGCCGAGAATCTGGAGGTCGTGACGGTGCGCGAGACGGGACAGACAGCGTCCTGAGACACGCTGACAGTGAGTTTACTGTTTGAGCCTTTCTTCGGAATCCAGTAGTTGATTCTATGAAATCACGGGACATACCAGTTACCAGTAGATATTCGCATGAACTGACTGTTTAATTCACGTATGAACACGAGAACGGATGAGGGAACCGATGGCTGGTTCTGTTCTCTCTTCGGCGCGGGTGTGGTATCGTTTATCTACTCGCTAATCGGGTGTGGACCGCAGTACCGATTCATAACCGCTATTTTCGGGCTGCTTGCCGTCTTTGGTGCGTTGTTTGTTCGTGGGAGAGGAAAAACGGCCCTCCCACCTGTTGGGTACTCGTTGGTATTCTTGCACTCGTTCAGAGGTCGTTCGATTTTATCTCAATGCCGGACTCACGATGCTGACTGACCCTGTGCCTGTTTCTCGGGTGTGTTGGTGTCGTCTACAGCGTACAGGCGTATCGCGTGTCCGGAGTGATGCTCCCTCCGACGTTACGACGCTCTGTTCGTCCAGCAAGTCCAGCGACTCGAGCGTGTCCCGACGCTCCTCGACATCGAGCGTGTCGTACGTCGGCGCAATCGTCGCCACGTCCACTTCCTCGGGCGAGAGGTTGCCGTCCTCCTCCGATTCCGCGAGCGCCGACAGCGCGAGTTCGACGCCGGACTGGACCGAACTCTGCGGGTCGTAGTTCGCTTTCGAGGTACTCCCGGACCGTGTCGTCCTCCGCGCCGATGGCGGTGGCCTGCCACTCGTAGAACGTCCCGGACGGGTCGGTTTCGAACAGTCGTGGTCGAGGTGGTTCGTCCTCGCCGATGGCCGGGTCCACCCCGCCGATCAGCAGCGCCGCGCCGAACGGCCGTGCGCCGCCCTGTTGGGTGAACTCCTGGACGTGGTCCACCATCGCTTTGGTGAACGGGTCGATGCCCATCGGTTCGCCGTAGCGCAGGCGGTCGGTCTGGGCGCGGCGGCGGCCGAAGTCCACGAGTCGGCGGGCGTCGGCGACGTGGCCCGCGCTGGCGACGCCGATGTGGTCGTCTATCTTGTGAAGCTTTTCGATGGCCGTCGCCTCCATCAGCGGCGACCGGACGGCCTTCTTCGCCGCCAGGACGACGCCGTCCCGCGTTCTAACGCCGACGCTGACGCTTCCCCGGCGGACCGCCTCGCGGGCGTACTCGACCTGATACAGTCGGCCGTCGGGCGAGAAGATGTTCGTCCCGCGGTCGTAGGCCTGCTGTTGCCCTCCGTTCATGCTTCCACCTCCGTGACCGCCGCGAACTCGTCGTACGACTCGATTTCCACGCCGTCGCTGGTCACCGTGGCGATCGTCACGCCGTTGCCGCTGGCGGTGTCGCGCTGGACGGCGCTTTCGACGGCGTTGGCCGCGACGCGGCGTGCGGATTCGAGGCCGAGGTTGGGTTCGTACTCGCGTTCGAGGACGCCGTACGCCAGTTGCATCCCGCTTCCGGCCGCCAAGTAGTCGTCCTCCATGACGCCGCCGGCGGGGTCGAGGCTGTAGATGTGTGCCCCGGTCGCATCGACGCCGCCGAGCGTCGGTTGGTCGGCGCGGTACGGCCCACTTCGCAGGATGTTTCCGGCGAGCGTCGAGAGCGCGGCCATGTCGATGGGCGTGGTCCCGACGCGTTTCGTACAGGGAGGCTTCGGCCCGGAGCGTGCGGATGAACGCCTGCAAGTTGCCGACGCCGCCGGCCATCGTCAGCGCGGCGGTCGGATGCACGGCGTGAACTTTATCGGCGTTCTTGTTCGAGACGAACCGACCGCCGAGGCTGGCCCGGCGGTCGGCGGCGAGGACGACGCCCTCCTCGGTCGTCAACGCAACCGTCGTCGTTCCCGTCTTCACTATCGTATCGGACATACCGGAACGAAGGGCTGGAGAGCGGAAAAGTGTTAGCTAAAATATATTTTAGCTCGTGTCAGGTAACTCCCATTCGAGCATGTCGTTCACGTCGCCCGAGAGCGGTCCTTCGACGAGCGTCCGGAACGCCCCACGCCCTGCGATGGTCCGGAGGTGGTGACGAACTCGCGCCACTCGGCGGCACAGTCGGTGTGAAGGTTCCATCCTCGGCCGTCCGGCCGGTGTTCGGGCGGGCGTCGGTCCGGCAGTGCGATTCGCACGCAACTAGACACTTCCTCGATATTTTCGGCACACCACGGACACGTCGAAAGACAATTTCCGTTCCTGTGAAGGGATTTCTCCGCACTCATTACCTATATCGAACACATCTGATATAGTTCAATTATGGCCTTCACCACGCCACCCTTTATTATGTCATGTATTCGCCACAGTCAAATTTGAGATAGTTTCACGGCGCGAAGTCGCGCATGGCGTCCAACATGGTCTCTTTCTCGCAGTTCGTAACGGCGAGCGAGAAGCCGTCCAATTGCGCCATCTTCGGCGCGTACTCCCACAACTCGTCCGCGTCGATACCGTGGAGGACGACGGCGTTCGGCGTCGGGGTGACGACGCGCATGGCGACCAGCGGCGACTCCCCGCGCGTGACGTTCGTAAAGACGAGCGCTCGGTTCGTACTCTGGCCGTACAGTCGGTAGAACTCCTCGCTGGAGAGGCGCGTGATGGCCTCGATGCTGTCGATGACCGTGTGGCCCGTGATGCTCGCCGTCGTCCCCGACGCGAGTTCCGTCGCGTCGATTTCGTCGTAGAAGTCCGCGAGCGGAACGCTCGTCGGATATTCGCGCAAATCGTTGACGATACTGCTGTCGAACCCGGCCGAGAGGACGCGGGCGTACTGGCGGATACGGTCGCCGCCGCGGGTTTCGTCGATGTCGAGCAACGCAGTGACGGTACGGCGGACGACGCCGATACCCGGATTCTCCCGCCGCCCGCTCTCGTAGTCGGAGATGACCGACGAGGAGACGTCGAGGTGGTCGGCGAGTGCGGTCTGGGACACGTCGAAGTCGGTGCGCCACTTGCGAAGCGTCGCTCCGGGGTCGTCGCTCAGCGTTATCTCGCCCGCGATTTGCTCGGCGAGCGTCCGGCGCGCATCTGTCATATCTCCGCATGTGGGTGAACTTCCCAAAAGCGTATCGAAACCTCCCTTCGACGGGTGTCGAAACGAACGGGGCGGGACGAGGGGGACAGGACGAGGTGGGACGGAGTAGTCGCCGAACACTTCGACACGCGGGCAGCCGTGGTGGTGCTGGGTGCCGCCGCGTTTCCGGACTCGGCGCGATGAGTTTCGACATTTTCGGCTTCCGAATCTGGGAGTCACACAAGAAGTAAGCCCCCGTCGAACCCTTGGGGAGTATGGAAATCCGACCGTACGAACCGAGCGACGCCGACGAATTGTGGGAACTGAAACGCGCCTTCGAACTTGGCCTCGGGACCGGAACCGGCGGCGACGACAAGGCCGACCTGTACGAGGGGAAACTGACCGAGGAGTACCGCGAGCGCTATCTCGACTGGGTCGAGCGGTGTGTGAGTCAGGACGAGCGTTGTGTGACCGTCGCCGATGAAGACGGCGAACTGGCGGGCTACGTCTTCGTCCTTCCCGAAACGCTGGCGTTCATCTGGGACGCCGCCATCCTGAACGAGATTTTCGTCCGTCCCGACCACCGCGGGACGGGCGTCGCCGACGAATTGATGGACGCCGCCGTCTCGCTCGCGGACGACCAGAACCTCCCGCTGGACCGCCTCGTCCTCGACGTGGACCGCGAGAACGACCGCGCCGGAGCGTTTTACGCCCGTCACGGCTTCGAACATTGGGGCGAAATGGTGGCAAAGCAGTTGGAGTGAACGGGGGATAGTGAATCGGTCGCGTTTCGAGGGTGAGTATTTCGAAAATCGGAGCTTTTTCGATTCGTAGCGAACCCTGTTCGGTTTGGTTCGTTCGTGATTGTAACTACCGAGTAGCAGATTCGAACCCGACAACTGTTCGTCAGGGACGGCTACCGGAATCTCCGTGCCTCGGATATGTAGTCGTTTCACGGCTGCTTCAATCGTAATTTCGCTATCGATTCGGTTTTGACTTCGATAGCGTCCTACAGCAAAATCTTGACACGGGATTCAATACGTCCGACAACCGGACGATCTCCGATTACGAGGTCCGAATAACTGATCCGGTGAACGACCCGAACAGTACAGGCGGACAGGCAGCGATTACGCTTGAGGGGGGTGCGAATGAACCCGGAAACCCATTCCGAGACGAGCTAATTCTTACGACGATAACCGTGACCAGCACCCGCAAACCCTCGCGTCTGATTCGTACGGACCATATATAAAGCACGAGAAGATACACATCGAAGACTCGAACCAGAACACGGTCGAAGGCATTCGTGGGTCAATCATCTACGGTGGTTCCGACCGGTATCTTGGAAAAGCAAAGAAGCAGGGTGAAACGCTTGCTGAATTAGTGGCTCTCACTCCACAAAACTTTGACCTTGGAATCGCTGGAATTCTGAGTGACTTTTACATCCATATTCCGCCGTTCTACTCGTTCCTGGACTTCGTCTTCATGGCAGACGGTTCGAAAGCGGCCCGAATCTGGGACGCGAGTCGATATCCCGCTCACGGACTGTATGTGGATGGAATTCATCAAGGAAACAACAAATTCCGCAGAGGTATCGACTGGGTTCCACAAGGACCGGTCTTGGCTCACACCGCATTCCGAAAATACGTCCAAGACTCCCTGATTGCCCAGTTTACACCGTTCGAAAAGGCTGCGACAATTGGCTATAAGGACGGCTTCTGGTATGGTGCCGGGAACCATCCGGTAGCAAAACATGGAGGTCCAGGTGATCATTTCTCCGAGAGCGAGATTATGGATAAGAGCTCCGACCCACTGTTCCCGGACGAAGTAGAGGATCCGAATCTCGTCGTACTATAAGATAAACTTAGTAGTCGCAAAACTACATATCAAATAGGACTGATCAAAGTGAGTCGAATAAACAAACAGATTTCATTTTTGTGCCTAGCTCTACTGCTCGTCACTGCGGGCTGTACTGGCGGACCGCTTGGTGGGCCATCGAAACAAGACCAACCAATGCACCTCGTATTGAACAACTCAGCGAACGTCACGCAGACCTACGAGGTTGCGGTGGTAAAAGCTGGATCGCACATAACATTCCATAAAAATGATAGCCGAACGACACACCCGCGAATCGGACAGGGGGTCGCAACATATCAAGCAAATAACTATCGTTACGGTACCGCAGTGGAATTCCCCGAATCAACCACCTTACACAAGCGCTACACGTTGCAACCGGGCGAGGAGAAACACAAAAGCATCAAGAAGTTCAAGACGAACTCGGCCATCGTGGTGGTACTCTGGCAGAACAACAAGAGTGGTTCGTGGGCGAGCGGGTACTGTCACGGCGGCGAGATGACCGGGTTCAAAGTAACCGGCCAATCGGGTCGCTGGGGCAATATAAGCGCCGGAATTGGGTGCGATAACTCCTGGTTCTGAACCGCATCCCTCGAAACTAGCTTTTTTAACAATACGTGTTGAATATTAGACAATCAATGACCATCATGAAGCGTTTCCTTCCACTCCTCTGTCTAACTCTACTGCTCGTCATTGCGGGCTGTACTGGCGGACCGTTCGGTGGCCCATCGAAACAAGATCAACCGATGCACCTCGTATTGAACAACTCGGCAAACGTCACGCAGACGTACGAGGTTGCGGTGGTCGAGGCCGGAACGAATGTGAAATTCCATTTCAACGACAGTAAAACAGTAAACTCGACGATTATACAAGGAGTAGGAACGGCTTCGTCAGGAGAGTATTACTACTACACCGGAGTCAAATTCCCCAACTCAACCACCTTCCACAAACGCTACACGTTGCAACCGGGTGAGACGAAGCGGAAGACCATCAAGGAGTTCAAGACGAACTCGGCCATTGTGGTGATACTCTGGCAAGACAACAAAAGCGGCTCGTGGGCGAGTGGATACTGTCACGGTGGCGAGATGACCGGATTCAAGGCGACTGGCCACTGGGCTCGATGGGGGCGTTTGAGCGCCGGAATCGGGTGCGATAACTCCTGGTTCTGAACTCCCGAGAAACTATCCCCGCTTCCGCCACTCCTCACGCAGCAACCCGTACAGAACCATATCGCGGTGTCCACCGTCCACGAACATATATTTCCGGCGGCGACCCTCCTCCGCGAACCCGAGCGATTCGAGCAGGCCGCGGGAGGCGTCGTTGAAATCGTACGCTTCGGCACCGATGGCCGGGGTGTCGTACGCCCGAAAGGCGTAGTCGATGGCGAGCGAGATGGCTTCCGTTCCGTAGCCCTCGCCGTGCACCCCCGGAACCAGCCAGTAGCCGAGTTCGGGGCGTTTGTAGTCGGCGTCCATCACGTTCACCTGCCCGATTCGTCGCAGGTCACCGTCCTCATCGTTCTCCCCTCCTCCATCCAAACAGACGAGGAACCTGTCCGCACCCCCGTCCTCGTGGAGGTCCGAAACCCCGTCGCGGTTCGTGACCGGATTCCCCATCGGGTAGCGGAGTTCGGGGTTCGCCAGCGCGCGCTGGACGAACGGCACGTCCTCCGCCTCGACGGTTCGGAGCGTGACCCGCTTGCCCCTCGTGACCCGTGCTCCCGGCATGGTCAGTCGTGGGTGAACATGTGGAATCGGTCGTCGTCGCGGAGAACACAGAAGCGCATCGAACCGGTGGGCTGGAACTGCTGTTCGCGCCGTTCGGTCGTGAACACCTCCGAAAAGGGGTCGTCACAGACCGGGCAGGCCACCGAATCGCGGTTCTCGAACAGGGAGCTGTGTCCGGCGTCCGTTTTGAGTTTCAGGCGATGGCGAACCGCATGTACGTCGAAGCGCTCAGTCACGGCTTTCGACCTGTTCTGCCCACTGCTCGCGCGAGACGGTGAATCGGTGTGCGTCACGAACCTCGTCGCCGTCCGGGTGTCTGTTCCGCAGGATACCGTCGTACTGCCCGCCGTGAGCCTCGACGTACTTCTCGATGGCGCGCCGCGATTTTTTGTTCCCCGCGAGATGTTCGACCGCGACGAGTTCGAGGTCGAGACGGTCGAACGCGAGGTCGATGAGCACTGATGCGCGTTCGCCGGAGTAGCCGCGGCCCCAGAACGGTTTGCGGAGCCATAGGCCGAGACTGCCGGTTCGCGTCTCCCACTTGACGTTCAGGCCGGTGGTACCGGCGATTTCGCCAGCGCCGTCCTCGCCGTCTTTCGGTCGGATGACGTACTCGGAACCGGCCGCTTCGGCGCGGTTCTCCTCCGACATATCGATGAACTCCTTCGTCTCCTTCGGCGTCGCGTGCGGTGTCCACGAGAGGTGTTCGGTTATCTCCTCGATGTCGGGGGCGTCGTGTGCCGTGTGCCGATAGAGGTCGAAGGTGTCCACCTGGTCGTGTGTAATCGCCTCCAACCGGAGGCGGTCGGTTTCGAGTCGCTTCGGGAACATACCTCGGACGAAACAGTAAGTGGGCAAAAGTTTTCGGAGAGGGTGTGAGGTGCTGTCACGGTCCATTCTCCACGATGCCGTTTGTCGTTTTCAGTGGCATGAACCGGACGAAAACGAAGTCAATCGGTGCTAACCGTGGCTTACACTTCCGAGGCGGCTTCCTTTCGACTCGTTATCTCCGCCGGGTCGAGGTGGAAGAACCGAAACGTCACCTCCCGCGACTCGCGCTCGAAGAGGTCGATGAGTGGGATATCGACCCGTTGTAGCCCCTGGGTAACCTCCGAGGTGATGTTCGCCTCCTCCACTTCGTCCAGTTCCCCCGTGACGATGACGCTCCGCCAGCCATCGTCCGTGTAGTCGTACGTGACGAACGTCATCGGGCGGTCGATGATTTCGTCCCGCTCGGCACCCTGTCCGACCGCGAGTCGGAAATAGAAGTGGACGTCGGTCGCGTCGTACCCGTACGACACCGGCACCGAGTACGGCGATACGTCGGTTCCCGTCGGAAACGAGATGACGCCGGTTCCCCCGCTCGTGAGAAATTCGTCCCGCTCTTCGTCGTCCATTCGGACGGATTCGATGTCCCCCATGGCATACGGGATACGTCACGCTGGTGGAAAAAGGTGGCTGGTGGATGGGATGGTGTGGACGAGATTGGGTGGGGAAGGGGTGAACGGCTGACGACGGGAAACCCATTTCTCCGGTCGCGGAGACGGTTACGTATGGCGGGCAACCGATTTCACGTCGTGGACGTGTTCGCACAGGAACAGTACGCGGGCAACCAACTCGCCGTCGTCCACGACACGGCGTCGATGAGCGAGGACGAGATGTTGCAGATCACCCGCGAGACGAACTTCTCGGAGGCGACGTTCATCGATTCGCTCGAAACGCGGGAGGGAGGCTACGACGTGCATATCTTCGACCCGGCCGAGGAGATTCCGTTCGCCGGCCATCCGACGCTCGGCACGGCGTTCGTCATCCGGGAGTTCGTCCGCGACGACCGCCCCGACGAACTCACGCTCAACCTCGGCGTCGGGGGGATACCCGTCCACGTCGAACGGGACGACGACGGGACCGAATCGTTCTGGATGCACCAAATTCCGCCGACGTTCGGTGAAACGGTTCCTCGCTCCCTCGTCGCGCGGGTTCTGGGTCTCGACGGGAGCGACGTGGACGACGCGTTCCCCGTCCAAATCGTCTCGACCGGCCTCCCCACGCTCGTCGTCCCGCTCGGGTCGCTCGACGCGGTTCGGCGGGCGGCGACGAATCACGAACCGTACTACGAGGAACTCATCGAGGAGTACGGAAACCTGAACGTCCTGCTCTTCGCGCCCGAAACCGAGGACGACAACGACCTTCACGCGCGGGTGTTCGCCGACTGTGCCGGCGTTCCCGAAGACCCCGCCACGGGGTCCTCGAACGGCTGTCTGGCGGCGTGGCTGGTCGAACACGAGTATTTCGACACCGAGGTAATCGACGTGCGAGCCGAACAGGGATACGAGATGGGCCGCCCGTCGCTCCTCCATCTCCGTGCGTCGAAAGGAGATGGCGATATCGATGTGCAGGTCGGTGGGCGGGTGATTCCGGTGGCCGAGGGGCGGTTGTTGTAGCGAACTGCTTGACGTTCGAAACTGCGGTCGTTTCAGCCGTTCGTCGTTATTTCGTCGAACAACTCGAGTACGTGTCGTTCTATCTCGTCCCGAATCTCACGAACTCGTTCGATGTTGTTTCCATCAGGATCCGAAAGCGCCCAGTCTCGCACGACTACGTCGGTTCCGACCTCGCCGACATCGAGCGTCGAACAGCCCATCGTTGCCACATAATCGCACTCCTGGAGTTCCTCGATGGATATCTCGCGTGGAGTACGGTCTGAAAGGTCGAATCCGATTTCGGCCATGACCTCGATAACGATGTCGTGAACGTGGTCCGCCGGATACGTCCCTCCGGTCAACAGTTCGATTTCGTCTTCGAGACCGCGGCGCTCGACCTCGCGCTCGGCGAACGCGAGCGACATCTGGCTGCGCCCCGCATTCTGAACGCACATGAACGCGATTCGGGTTGGATTCGATTCGGTACTGGATTGGGTGGTTGGTTCGGTCATGGTGTCGGGATGTGGTTTCGTTCGCTGTGATCAATCGGAGGACACGCCGCCGGAAACGTTCGGATGGCCGTCGAACAGCCTCCTCGGCTGGCGAGTGCGACCCGGACGAGGGCGAGCATCACCGGGACTTCGATGAGCGGGCCGACGACGGTCGCCAGCGCGACGTTGCTTCCGATACCGAAGACGGCAACCGCGACGGCGATGGCCAACTCGAAGTTGTTCGAAGCGGCCGTGAACGCGAGGCTCACGCTTTCGGTGTAGTCGAAGCCGAGGAGCGCACCGAGTCCGTACGCGACGGTCCACAGTCCGACGAAGAAGACGAGCAGTGGAACCGCGATGCGGACGATTTGGTCGGGGTTCGAAACGATGTACTCGCCCTTCAGCGCGAACATCACGACGACCGTGAACAGCAGTCCGAGCAGTCCGAGCGGACCGATTCGCGGGATGATTCGTTCGTAGTACGTTTCCTTCCCGACAGTTCGAAACGAGAGTTTTTGTGTGATGTAGCCGAGCACGAGCGGGAGACCGAGGAAGACGAGGACCATCCGTGCGATGAGTCCCATCGAGACGTGTACCGCCGTTCCTCGGAGGACGGTGAGGAAGAGGAACGCGTACGGGACGAACAGAACGATTTGAAGGAGGCTGTTGACGCCGACGCAGACCGCACACATCTCCCCGTTTCCGGCGGCGAGTTCGTTCCAAACGAGTACCATTGCGATGCAGGGCGCAATCCCGACGATGATGAGACCGGTGACGAAGTCCGGAGAGTCACCGAGGAAGAATACGGCAAGACCGTACATGAAAAACGGAGCGACGAGCCAGTTGAACGCGAGCGTCAGGCCGATTTCCGCCCGAGCCGTCCGCGTCACTTCCGGAATGCTCCCGTACTCGATTTCGGCCATGATTGGGAAGATCATTACGAACAGGCCGACCGCGATGGGAAGGCTCGTCCCGTGCCACGAGACGGCATCGAGCGTGTCGGCGACGCCGGGAACGAACTCCCCGAGGGCGACCCCGGCGACCATCGCCAGACCGATCCAGACGGTGAGATACCGATCCAGCACGCCGAGTTCGTCGCTCACGAATCGCTCACCTCGTGCTCCGCCGTCGAGAACAGTTCGTCGGCGAGCGACGTAGCGGCGTAGTAGCGCCAATTTCCATCCTTTCGGCGAGTGAGGAGACCGGCATCTACGAGGTCCGAGAGGGCGTGACTGACCGCGCTTTCGCTCACGTTCACGAGCGGTTCGAGTTCACAGACACAGAGTTCGTCGTCGTCGGCGGCGACGAGAGCGCGCACGAGCCGATATCTCGTCTCATTTCCGAGCACCGCGAAGACGGGTCGGACCGCGTCGTCACGAAACGCCGTGTCCGCGAGCGATTCCAGTTCGTCGAGTCGGCGTTCGACATCCGCGTCACAACACTCACCGAGTTCGTCGGTGAGCAACCGTCTGATTCGAGTCGTCGTTCCGGCCATCGAGAGCTAGTTGAAAACAGATTCATATAGCCATTTCGAATTGAACTGTAATTCAGATAGGTTCCACCGTCGTTCGACGGCCGCAGGTACTTGGCTCCTCGATAGAACGAACCGGACCGCGCTCCGCAACCACTAAACGGACTACATCCCTACACTCCTTCAATGGTAGACTGGACGGAGAA
This sequence comes from uncultured haloarchaeon, assembly GCA_963811185.1. Classification (GTDB taxonomy): domain Archaea; phylum Halobacteriota; class Halobacteria; order Halobacteriales; family Haladaptataceae; genus Haladaptatus. Next base: position 225,214 of record CAWEQN010000002.1, on the reverse strand, counting down.
GTATCGCCCGACCACGCTTTCGGAGGTCCGGGGGAACAACAAGGCCCGTGACCAACTGCGTAAATGGGCCGATACGTGGGAGAATCACAGGGACGCCGTCATCCTCCACGGCAGTCCCGGCGTCGGGAAGACCTCGGCGGCCCACGCGCTGGCGAACGACATGGGCTGGCCGACCATCGAGTTGAACGCCAGCGACCAGCGAACCGGCGACGTCGTCAAGCGCATCGCCGGCGAGGCGGCGAAAAGCGGGACCCTCACCGGCGGCACGTCGGGTCGGCGAATCGTCATCATGGACGAGGCGGACAACCTGACGCACAACGCCGACCGCGGCGGCTCACGGGCCATCACGGACGTGGTGAAGTCGGCGAATCAACCGCTCATCCTCATCGCGAACGAGTTCTACGACATGTCGAACTCGCTGCGAAACGCCTGTGAAACCATCGAGTTCCGCGACGTGTCGGCACGAAGCATCGTTCCCGTGCTCCGAGATATCTGCCGACAGGAGAACATCGACTACGACGACGACGCACTCGACGCCATCGCGGAGAACGACAGCGGCGACCTGCGCTCGGCGGTCAACGACTTGCAGGCGGCCACCACCACGGGCGGGCGACTCACCGGTGACGACGTAGTGACGGGCGAGCGTGACACGACCAGCGGCATCTTCGACTTTCTGGACGACCTCATCAAGAAACAGGACGCCGAGGGTGCACTGAAAGCGTCCTACGACGTGGACGAGACGCCCGACAACATGCTGAACTGGATAGAGGACAACCTGCCGAAGGATTACGAGGGGCGGGAACTCGCGGACGCCTACGGCTACATGGCGAACGCCGACCGTTGGCTCGGACGGGTGCGTGCCACGCAGAACTACAAATACTGGCGCTACGCGGGCGACAACATGACCGCCGGGGTGGCGGCCGCCCGAAGCGGGAAGAAGGGCGGGTGGACGCGGTACGGCCCGCCGAGTTACTGGCGCAAACTCGGCAGTTCGCGCGGCAAGCGCGACACGCGGGATTACATCGCCCGAAAAATCGCCGAGGAGAGCGGCATCAGCATGAGCACCGCTCGCCGTGATGTCATCCCGTTCCTCGCCGAGATGACCCACCACTGCAAGAATCGGGAACTGACCGTGGCGATGGCGGCGCGCTACGATATGGAGGAGAAACACGTCTCGTTCGTCACGGGGAGCGGGAAGACCACGAAGAAGGTGGAACAAATCGTGGCCGACGCCGAGGAGCGAAAACAGGAACTCGCCATCGAACACTCGGGTGGGGCGTTCGAGGGGTTCGCGTCGGAATCGACGTCGGACGACGCCGATTCCGAACCGGAGGGCGAAGACGCTGGAGAGGACGAGTCGGACGCCGAACCGGAGGAGTCGGAGTGGAGGCCGAACCCGAACCCGCGGAAGCGAATCCGACGACGGTCAGTCCGGCCTCGGCGATTTCCTGTAGACGGCTTCCCGTTCAGTTCCACGATTCCGAATCCCACTCGTCGGCCAGCAGGCCGTATCGAACCGTGTCACACCACTCGCCGCTCCGTCTTCGCCGGTCGAAGCGTGATGGGGTCGTTTTCCGGAAAGACGGACCTGGCATCGGTGTACTGTTGAAAATCGTGAGCTATCGAAGTACAGCAATCGCCAACGGTTACGGAGACGGAACCTCGATGGAAAACCACGCACCGGGACGTTTCGACGTCTCAGTATGGGAAGACGCGGAAGCCTTGTGGGAGGGCAAAGCCGAGGACGAAGAACAGCACCGCCGCGATACTCGCGCAGATGACGGCGTAGGGGACCTGTGTCCGAACGTGGACGAGGTGGTCGCTACCGCTGGTTGACGACGCGAGAACTGTCGTGTCGCTGATGGGCGAACTGTGGTCGCCGAAGATGCCGCCGCTGAACACCGCGCCCATGACGAGCGGGAGGTTCGCGCCGGTGGTGAACGCGATGGGCATGGCGATGGGGAACATGATTCCGTAGGTGGACCACGAACTGCCGTCGGAGAAACTCACCATGCTGGTGATGCAGAACAGGGCGACGGGCACGAGTTCCGGTGGAACCCCGGAGAAGTGGGCGGTGACGAACGAGGAAATCCCGAGAAGCGTCACGGCGTTCTGGATGGAACTGGCGAACATCAGGATGACCGCCGCGAGGAGGATGCCCTTGAACCCGCGCGTCATCGCCTCCGTCGCGTCCTTGTTGCTCGGGATGTCGCCCTTGACGCGGTAGAGGACGAACGCGACGACGAGCGCCGAGAAGGACGCGAGTCCGAGTCGAACGCCGCCGATGTTGAACGACCACTTTCCACCGGCGGGAAGGACGAGGTGATACCCGCCGAGAGAGAGACAGGGTGTTCATGTGCGGGGCGGAGAGGACCGGACTCCCCCGCCAAAACATCGCGCTCAGGCCGACGACGATCATCGTCACGATGGGAATGGCGAAGTTGCGCCAGTCGGGCGTTGCGGTCTCGACATCTCGTACTGGTCCATCTCGCGGAGATCATCGGGTCGTGATCGTCGCCGACGACGCCGCCGCCGTTGCGCGCCCGCGACTCCTCGTCCCCCATCCCCATGATGTTTGGAACGACCTGCCACGCGACCAGTCCGGCGACGATGAGCGCGGTCCACGAGTAAAAGCCGAAGATGATGCTGTTGAAAAAGAGCGGCCATATCTGGTTGGTCACGGCGTGGGCCTTGTCGCCGTGCCCGGCGACGTACTGACTCATTCCGTCAGGGAGTTTGTCCTGTTTCTGGGCGGTGACGAGCGCCTTTCCGATGAACCCGATGAGCGCCGCCCCCCACGTCGAGTAGAACGCGAGGCGGGCGGCCGGACTCCCCGCCGAATCGACGTAGTAGGCGAGTTTGGCCCGCGAAACGTTGTACTTGTCCGTCAGCGGGCGCATCATCGACCCGACCACCAAACAGTTGAAGTAGTCGTCGATGTGGATGATGATTCCCGCGAGGAACGCCGCTTTCTCCGCATCCGCCGGGGATTCGGTCCGTGCGGTGAGTGCTTCGAGGACGCCACGAAGCGCGCCGGAGCGAATCATCAAGCCGATAACGCCGCCGATGGCGAAGATAGCGAGCAAAACGTTCTCGACGTACCACGAGTCCGCGAACATCGGCGAGGTGGCGATTATCGTCGGAACGTGTTTCAGACCGAATATCGCGCCGAGAAAAGTACCCGACTGGGGTTCCAACCATGTCCTTCGGAACGCCCGCAGAACCCGGCTTCAACGCACCGTACACCACGCCTGCGCTGGCGATTCCGGAGAACAGTCCGATTATAGCGTCGCGTGAATACCACGCGAGGCTGATGGCGACCAGCGCAGGAACCACCGACCAGATACCTGCATGAATCGTATCCATACTCTTGTTCCCGACCAGTCGGATAAATGGGTTTTGGGCAGTTCCAAAACCGACGAATAACGAAGAAAAACCTACCTCTCAGTGGACCCTCGCGAGGAACTGTCTCGCACGTTCCGTCTCGGGGTGGGCGAAGAACTCGGCCGGTTCCCCGGATTCCACGATGCTGCCTTCCGACATCAGGACCACCCTGTCGCCCACCTCGCGGGCGAAGCCCATCTCGTGGGTGACGACGAGCATCGTCATCCCCTCCTCGGCCAGATTGCGCATCACTTCGAGCACCTCGCCGACGAGTTCGGGGTCCAACGCGCTCGTCACCTCGTCGAACAGCATGACGCTCGGGTCCATCGCCAACGCGCGGGCGATGGCGACCCGCTGTTGTTGCCCGCCCGAAAGCTGGTTCGGATACTTCTCGGCTTGGTCGGCGAGGCCGACGCGGTCCAGCATGGCTTTCGCCCACTTTCTCGCCTCGTCCTCCTCGAATCGCTTGACGACCATCGGCCCGAGCGCGACGTTTTCGAGCGCCGTCTTGTGCGGGAAGAGGTTGAAGCTCTGGAACACCATTCCGATGTGCTGGCGGAGGCTGTTCACGTCCACGTCCGGGTCGGAGATGGCCTCGCCTTCGATTCTGATTTCGCCGCCCTGAATCTCCTCCAAGCGGTTCGTACACCGCAGCAGGGTCGATTTTCCGCTCCCGCTCGGCCCGATGATGACGACCACTTCCCCGTCATCGACGGAGAGCGACACGTCCTTCAGCACGTGCATATCGCCGAAGTACTTGTCAACGCCGTCGAACTCGACCTCGGGGACGTTCATCGTGTTCGTCCGCTTCGTCCCTCATCGACTCGTCCATCGTTCCCGTCCCTTCGTCCTCGGGGACGGCTCATCGTTCGGACCCCCACATCGAGCGCGACTCCAACGTTCGGACGGTTTTACCGAGCGGCACCGTGATGACGAGGTAGGCGACGGACACCACGACGATGGGCGTCCACGCGTCGAACGTCGCGCTGTTGACGTTCCGGAAGACGCTGATGAGTTCCGGAATCGCCAGCACCGTCAGCAACGAGGTGTCTTTGACGAGGATGACGAGGTCGTTGCCGATGGCCGCGAGCGCGTTTCGCCACGCCTGCGGCAGGATGACGTAGCGCATCGAGTCGATGTACGACATGCCGAGCGACCGCGCGGCCTCCGACTGCCCGCCGGAGACGGAGTTGATGCCGCCCTTCACCGCCTCGCCGATGTAGGCGGTGTGGTTCAGCGTGAGGCCGATGATGGCCGCGGCGAAACTCCAGTTCTTGAGCGGGAACTGCCCGTTCGCCCAGAGCGCCGGTACCCCGAGGTAGACGACGAACAACTGGAACAGCAGCGGCGTCCCACGGAAGAACTCGACGTACAGCGTCGCGATTCGCTGCGTGAATCCCGTCTGTGAGACGCGACCCAACCCGACCAACACGCCGAAGACGAGCGAGAGCACGGCCGAGATGACGATGATCTGCAGGACGAGAATCAACGCGTCGATGAACTGCGGCAGAATCGTCACGAGCAGTTGGTAATCGACGAACTGCGTGAGGATCAACAGCAAGAAGAACAGGACGCCGAGGGTAAACACCCCCGCGACGGCGATGCCGATCACTTTGACCCGGCGGTCGGTCAGCCAACTTCTCCTCACCCTCCGTCGGTCGCTCGATACCGCGTTCGGTGTATGTCTCCGCCATGAGGACTCCTGCGGCGCTTAGCCGCTGGTCGTGCCTCCCGACCCCGAGCGTCTGGAAGTACTTGTTGTAGAGCTTGTCGTACGTCCCGTTCTTCTCGGATGGTCGAAAGCGCCCCGTTGACCTGCTTTCTGAGTTTGTCGTCGTTCTTCCGGAACGCGATGCCGTAGTCCTCGACGGTGAGCGTGAGGTACGGCGGTGCGTTCTTCTTTCCCTGCCGCTCGGCCGCGCCCTTCCCCTGTAACAAGGTGACTTGGTCGTTCTGCTGTGCGAACGCCTGGTTGACCGTGTTGTCGTTGATGACGGCGGCGGCCTGATTGTTCCCCAGCGCGGAGAACGCGTCCGGAATCTGGTCGTAGCTGTCGACCGTGAGGTCGCCGCCGAACTGCTTTTTCAGCTTCTGGGCGGCGGCCTCGCCCGTCGTCCCCTTCTGGACGGCGACCGTCTTCCCTCTCAGGTCCTGTAGTTTCGTGATGCCGCTGTTTTTCAGGATGAGGACGGTCTGGTACGCCGTGAAGTACGGGTCCGAGAAGTCGACCTGCTTCGCTCGTTCCGGCGTGATGGTCATCGCGCTCATGATGACGCGGAAGTTCCCGTTGTTCAGACTCGGGATGATGGTGTCGAAACTCGTCTGGACGAACTCGTAGTTGTCCCCGAGTTGGCCCTTGAAAATCGCGTTGGCGATGTCGACGTCGAAGCCGATGAGTTCCCCGGTTGCGGTTCGGTATTCGAACGGTCGGTACGGTATGTCGGAGCCGATTCTGATGGTACCGCCCTGTGCGTTCGCGGCACCCGCGAACGTCAGGCCAGCGATAGCTCCGCCACTCCCCCTGAGAAAGGTCCGTCTGTGCATTGTGGTTCTCCCCCGATACTACATAGTCAAACAGCGTATAGAAAGCTACTATCGGTTTCTAACGCCGCTTCGCTAAAAATTTCGTCGGTGATGTGTTAGTCGTCCGATGGGTACCCGTCGGGTGAATCCGTCGCAGTCGTCGTGGCCCGGTGTGGTTCCTCGTAGGCCCACAGCGTCGTCGCCATCAGCGACGCGAATATCAGCAACGCGGCCGCGTGGTGTGCCACGAGGACGGCCGGACCGTACACGAGGACGGTCGCCCCGCCGAGGAGTACCTGCACCGGGAGGACGACCAGCGCGAGGGTCGCGGCAGTCCGGATTCGGGTGCTGTCGTAGTATTTCCACGCGCCGACGGTGGTTCCCAGGATGAAGAACCCGGTCACCATCGCCACGAGTCGGTGGAACCATTCGATGAAACTCGGGAACGTCTGCGGAATCAGTCCACCGTCACAGAACGGCCACTGTTGACCACACGAGAGACCCGCACCCATCGCGGCGGTGTACACGCCGAGCAGAATGAGCACGAACGTCAGTGCCGTCGTGAGTGCCACAAAACGTCGAAATCGTCTCCCCATTACTTCCACACCTCGGGTCGGTTGTCTCCTATCATCGTAATTCCCTTTCCCGGGAGTTCGGAAGGGTCGTACTTAGGTCTGTCCGACTTTCTCGAAGAGTGAGAGCCGGAACGAGACGGAACGAACGAGCGGGTATCGAACGGATGGAGGCGGATTCGAACGGACGAGGACCGGTTGTCGAGCAGGGCGGGAGAGTTCAGCGAGGGACCACACAGCTGTGATACCACCAGTGGGCAGAACTGGGTTGGCTTCTTCACCTTTCTGTAACTCAATAATAAGTTTTGTGGAGGAATACTGTCGTTCGGTCAGCGACAGTGAACTCAAGCACGCGTTTGAAGGATACTGCTCACAAACGGTGAACTATGACGAAACGAGACCGCCTCGACAGCTTCCTCGCCGAGCGCGAGGCCGAATCCGTCTGGTTCGCGCGGCCGAATTCGTTCGCGTGGCTCACGGGCGGCGACAACGTCGTCGACCGCGAGGGAGACGTCGGCGTCGCCGCCGTCGGCTACGACGGCGACGCGTTCAGCGTCGTCACCGACACCATCGAGGCAGACCGCCTTCGGGACGAGGAACTGCCGGACGAGATGCCCGTCATCGAGTATCCGTGGTACGAGTCGTCGCTGGCCGAAGCGGTCGCGAATCACGCCGAATCGCCTGCCGTCGCTGACTTCGACGTTCCGGGCTTCGAGTCGGTTGACGCCTCCCCGCTTCGCCAACCGCTCACCGACGAGGACGCCGACGCGTATCGGCAGTTGGGCGCGGAGACCGCGGCCGCAGTCGAAGCCATCTGCCGGAAGTTGGACCCGAACGACACCGAACGGGAGATCGTCTCGGCGGTTCGCGGCGCGCTCGACGCGCGCGGCATCGAGACGCCCGTGGCGCTCGTCGGCGGGAGCGAGCGGGCACAGAAGTATCGCCACTACACGCCCACCGAGGCGAAGTTGGGGGAGTTCGCACACGTTTCCGTGACGGCCGAACGGGGAGGGATTGCACGCGAGTTGTACCCGTACCGTCGCGTTCGACGCGCCGGAATGGCTGGCGGAGCGACACGAGGCGGCGGCGACGGTCGAGACGACGGCGCTCGCCGCGACACAGCAGTTCGGTCGGGGAGGAAATGACGCCGAGCGCGGGCAGGCAAAGGACGTGTTCGGGGCGATTCAGGCGGCCTACGACCACGTCGGCTATCCGGGCGAGTGGGAACTCCACCATCAGGGAGGGGCAGCGGGCTACGCCGGACGTGAATGGATTGCGACACCAACGACGGACGACGAAATTCGACTGCCGATGGCGTACGCGTGGAACCCGACGGTGCAGGGAGCAAAGAGCGAGGACACGGCGTTGGTCGGCGAAGAGCGAATAGAAATCCTCACGGAGACGGGCGATTGGCCGACGGAATCCGTGACTGCCCTCGACTACGACGTGACGCTACCGCGCCCGACCGTCCTCGAACTCTGACTTCGACGACCGTCGAAGGGCAAATTCGACGGATTCGGATAGCTTTTTACACGCGGGTAGAAACGTACCCGGCATGGGACTCGACGAGGATTCACTCGATTACCACCGGAGCGACCCTCCGGGGAAAATAGAGATTTCGACGACGAAGCCGACGAACACACAACGTGACCTGAGTCTCGCCTACTCGCCCGGCGTCGCCGCGCCGTGCGAGGCGATCGCAGACGACGCGGGAGAGGCTTACTCCTACACCGCGAAGGGGAACCTCGTCGGGGTCGTCTCGAACGGCAGTGCCGTCCTCGGTCTCGGGGACATCGGTGCACAGGCGTCGAAACCAGTGATGGAGGGGAAGGGCGTCCTGTTCAAGCGCTTCGCCGACATCGACGTGTTCGACATCGAACTCGACCAGCAGGACCCCGGCGATATCGTTCGAACCGTGAGCGCGATGGAACCCACGTTCGGTGGCATCAATCTGGAGGACATCAAAGCGCCGGAGTGCTTCGAAATCGAGGAGCGTCTGCGCGAGGAGATGGATATCCCCGTCTTCCACGACGACCAGCACGGTACCGCCATCATCAGCGGGGCCGCGCTCATCAACGCCGCCGAAATCACGAACAAGGACTTGGCGGACTTGGAGATAGTCTTCTCCGGCGCTGGCGCGAGCGCCATCGCCACGGCCCGGTTTTACGTCTCGCTCGGTGCCAAAAAGGAGAACATCACCATGTGTGACTCCACGGGCATCATCACCGACAACCGCGTCGAGCAGGGGGACGTGAACGAATTCAAAACCGAATTCGCCCGCGATATCCCCGAAGGCGACCTCGCGAGCGCGATGGAAGGCGCGGACATGTTCGTCGGCCTCTCGGTCGGCGGCATCGTCAGCCAGGACATGGTGCGGTCGATGGCCGACAACCCGTTCATCTTCGCCATGGCCAACCCCGACCCGGAGATCGGCTACGAGGACGCCAAGGAAGCCCGCGACGACACGGTTATCGTGGCGACCGGACGGTCGGACTACCCGAACATGGTCAACAACGTGCTCGGGTTCCCGTTCATCTTCCGCGGCGCGCTCGACGTGCGCGCGAGCGACATCAACGAGGACATGAAAGTCGCCGCCGCACAGGCGCTGGCGAAACTGGCCAAGCGCGACGTGCCCGACGCCGTCGTCAAAGCCTACGGCGACCACCCGCTCCAGTTCGGCCCGGACTACATCATCCCGAAGCCGCTCGACCCACGGGTGCTGTTCGAAGTCGCGCCCGCCGTCGCGGAGGCCGCGATGGATACCGGTGTGGCCCGGAGCGAACTCGACGTCGACGAGTACGTCGAGACGCTCGAAGCGCGCCTCGGCAAATCCCGCGAGATGATGCGCGTCGTCCTGAACAAGGCAAAGAGCGACCCCAAGTGCGTCGCGCTCGCCGAAGGCACGGACAGAAAGATGATTCGTGCCGCCTACCAGATGCACGAACAGGGTATCGCCGAACCCGTCCTCATCGGCGACCGCGAGGAGATTACAGCGACGACGGCCGACCTCGGACTCGATTTCGACCCCGAAGTTGTTGACCCAAAGAACGGGGATTACGAGGGTTATGCCGACCGCCTGTACGAACTGCGCGGACGGAAGGGAATCACCCGCAACGAAGCGGGCGAACTCATCGAGAAGGATTCGAACTACTTCGGCAGCGTGATGGTCGAACAGGGCGACGCCGACGCCATGCTGACGGGGTTGACCCACCACTATCCGTCCGCACTGCGCCCACCCCTGCAGGTCATCCGTACCGCCCCGGACGTGGAGTACGCCGCTGGTGTGTACATGCTCACGTTCAAGAATCAGGTCGTGTTCTGTGCCGACGCGACAGTGAATCAGGCACCCGACGAGGACGTGTTGGCCGAGGTGACGAAACAGACCGCCAAACTCGCTCGCCGGTTCAACGTCGAACCGCGGGCCGCACTGCTCTCGTACTCCAACTTCGGTAGCGTAGACAACGAAGGCACACGCAAACCGCGCAACGCCTCCAAAATCCTCCGGAACGACCCCGATGTGGATTTCCCCGTCGATGGCGAGATGCAAGCCGATACGGCAGTTGTCGAGGAAATCCTCAACGGCACCTACGAGTTCTCGGACTTGGACGAACCCGCGAACGTCCTCGTCTTCCCCAACCTCGAAGCGGGTAACATCGGCTACAAACTCCTCCAGCGCCTCGGCGGCGCGGAGGCCATCGGCCCGATGCTCGTCGGCATGGACAAACCCGTCCACGTTCTCCAGCGTGGTGACGAAGTCAAAGACATCGTGAACTTGGCCGGCGTCGCTGTGGTCGACGCGCAGAAAGACTGAACGCGAACGACGCAGGAGTGAGCGGCATTTTTTGGTCCAGGTTTTTTGCGCGAGCGGTGCCACAGTGCCGAAGGCACGAGGACGATGCCCGCAACGCCGAAGGCGTGAGGACACCCGAGCGGAAAAAAGGTGGAAGCGATATCGTGAACTTGGCCGGCGTCGCTGTGGTCGACGCACAGAAGGACTGAACGCGAACGACGCGAGGCGTTCCGCGCCTTGACGTCGAACGGCGACGAAACGGAGCCGTGAGTCGAGTGAGCGGCATTTTTTGGTATCTTCGTGAATGTGCCGGGGCTTTCAAAACACGTACACGCGCAGTATCAAATTTCGAACGTCATCGCCGATATGCATAACCGATGGAACCACGAAACGACGCGGTATGCGCGACGAAGAAGAGATTCGAGAGCAGTACGAGTTCCTCAAAGAACAGCTCGAAAGCGACGACATGAACCATCAGGGAATCCGCCAGATGTTCACGTACTACAAGCGGGCGTTGGGGTGGACGCTGGAGGAGGAGTACATCTAACTTTTTTTCAGCCACCGAACCACAGTTATCGAAATCGTTACCTTTAAGTCACTACGCCGTTTTGTTGCAGTTGACGCTTCGCTTTGGAGGGCCGAAGCGTCAGCGGGGACCAATTCAGGGCGGCAAGCGGTACGCGGGGTCTTTTCGCCCCCGCGTGTTCCGCTTTCCTTTCGATAGCAAACTATCGAGCGGCGCACATACTATCCTACACACCATAGCGACATCTTTCCACCGACTGGTGAGTTACACGATTACGACCGATGGTGGTCGACGAGCTACTCGATTTCGAGCGACCCGTCGTCATCCTCCCCTTCCTCCCATTCGAGTTCGAACTCGACGCTGAGCTCTGCTCGGTCGGAGGGCGAGCTCTCGCGTTCCGCTTTCACTTCGAACGACGGACGACTCGGTGGGTCGAGCGTCACCGACTGGTCCCCGGCGGACAGTGTCATCGGTTCACCGCTGTCGAGTTTGTCCGCAACGGTACGGAGGTAGGTTGCGATGTCGGCTCGACTCTGCGTGCTTTCGCTCTCGAACAGGACTTCTTCGGGCATGGGTCCCACGATGGCTCGAAAGGGGATAAGTCCAAGCTTCGGTCGACAAACGGTGATGTCGTGACGAAACTGTCGGAATCGATACATTCATATCACACAGACACAAATCGGGGATGATAACAATGCACGAGTTAACGGGATTTCAGCGAGATATACTGTACGTTATCGCCGGACACGGCAAACCGCATGGCATCGCCGTACAGGAGGGCCTCGAAGAGTACTACGACACTGAGGTTCACCACGGCCGTCTGTATCCGAACCTCGACTCGTTGGTGGATGACGGACTCGTCGAGAAAGGCAAGCGGGACGAACGAACGAACTACTACCCCCTCACCGAAGGGGGACGATCGCTCCTCGAACATCGTCGTTCGTGGGAACAGCAGTTCCTCGATTGAACGGACGAAATTCCTCCCTGTCGTTCATAGCCGTCCACGGCTACCGTCATTCATCGTACCGTCGTCCTCGTGTTTTTTTCTCCGGCAGTTCGTCTTCCTCTTCAGTCGTTGTCGTCGCCATCCATGGGTGTCGTCGGCTGAACGGGCATCTCGTCGCCGCTCACAGGCGGGTCCACGTCCGTCGAATCGGACGGTTCACGCGGCGGTTGTGGGAGTACGCCGTCCTCTTTGAGATACGTCGGGTCCACGGCCCATGGCTGAATCGGGTTGCCGGTGATGAGTTCGGGCAGGACGATTTTCACGAAATGGATGACGAGCACGAGTATCATCGGCCCCAAAAAGATACCGTACCAACCGAACAGCAACGGGCCGAAGATGTACGCGAGCATCACCATTCCGACGTGGAGGTTGCGCCCCGAGACGTACGGTCGCAGGACGAGGTCCGGAATGGTGTCCACGATGACGAGCGAGACGAGCGCGAACACGACGGGGAACCAGAGGATACCGGGGTTGCGGGCCATCAACGCCTCGGCGCTGATGACGCCCGTTACCGGGAAGTAGACGAGTTTCATCCCGACGACGGGAATGAGGCTGGCGACGCCGGTCAGCAACCCGACGACGGTGGGGTACGGAATCGCCAAGCCTGGGGGTGCGATCATATTGAGGAGGTTGTAGGAAATCGCGCCGATGGTGCCCGTCATGAAGGCGTTCAGGATGTTGCCGAAGAAAATGCTGTTGAAGTCCGAATCGACGCGAGCCACGTACGCTTCGAGGACGCCGCCGCTGTCCGCGAACGTCCGGTGGAACCACCGCGAGAGTTTGTGGTCGTCACGGAGCAGGTAGAACGCGATGGCGATCATCACGAACAGATGCAGGGCCGCGTTCCCGACGAAGGTGAGATACTTGAACGTCGAACCGAACGCTTGCTGGATGAGCTTCGTGTTGTCCTTGTTCTGGAGGAGCTGTTCGGGGTTTCTCGTCAGGCTCGAAATATCCCCGTACTGCTGTATCGGTTCCGGGAGCGTGCCGATATTGGCCGTCTTTGCGACCATCGTGAGTTCGTGAAACGCGATGGTGAGGGTGTAGGAGACGAGCAAAATCGCCGGAAGAGCGAGCAGGAGTAACGCCGTCGCGGCGGCGAGACTTCGCGGGCGAATTCGGCGCTGGAGTCGGCGGTACACTGGCCGCGTCGCATAGTAGAGAAACAACCCGAAGACGAACGTCCCGATGAACGAGTAGATGACGAACAGCGCGACGAGGGCGAGTGCCCCACCGATGCCCCACCACGCCGCCCGTGATTTGTCAATGTTCAATCCGGAGACCATACCACACAAGTTTGCGGGCTAGCCTTAAACATTTCGCGCAGGGGGCGGCGATAGCAACAACTCTTTTAAACGAATAGGAGCGTAGTTCGGGGAGTGTCCGGATTCGAAAACATCCTCGCGTCGGCCACGTTGGACAGCGATGTCGTCCGTATCGCGCTCGCCGGAGCGCTCGGTCTCTTCCTCGGGTTGGAGCGGGAGTGGTCCCAGAAATCCGCCGGTATCCGGACGTTTACCCTCATCAGCCTCCTCGGCGCGGCGTTTACCATCGTCGGAAAGGACGTTCTGCTCGCGCTCGGTGGCCTGCTCGTCATCGTCCAAGGAATCCTGCTCGCGGTGCAAGGGCTTCTCAGTGACAACGAGGAGGATACCGGTCTCTCGCTCACGACGTCCGTCTCCATGCTCGTCACGTTCGGTGTCGGCGTGCTGGTCGCCGAGGGCTACATCCTCGTCGGCGTTACCGTCGCCGTCGTCTCCTCACTCTTGCTCATCCTGAAACGTGAACTCCACACGTTCGCGTGGGGGCTGTCCCGCGAGGAACTCCGCTCGGCCGGGGAGTTCGCCATCCTCGCGTTCGTCATCTATCCACTGCTTCCGCCCGGAGAAGTCGCGCTGGGGGGTGTCATGCTGGACCCTCGTCTCATCTGGCTGATGGTCGTTACCGTCGCCGGAATCGGCATCGCCAACTACGCCGTGGTCGAAACCTACGGCGGGCGCGGCATCGCCGTCACCGGCTTTTTCGGCGGGTTGGCCTCCTCGACTGCCGTCGTCGGCACCATGCTCGACCACGTTCGCCAGCAACCGGAAGCGGCGACGTACGGCGTCGCCGCCATTCTCCTCGCCGACGCCGCGATGGCGCTCCGAAACCTCGTCATCGCGTTAGCGTTCACCCTCGGCGACCCGCACAAAACGCTCTACGGGGCCGTCGTCCCGCTCGGAACCATCATCGTCGGTAGCATCGCCATCGCGGCGTACACGGCCGACTGGTCCCAACAGATGGACATCGACTTGGAAAGCCCGTTCTCGCTTCGAAACGCCCTCGGGTTCGGTGCCATCTTCCTCCTCGTCGTGGTCGGCGGCGCGATAGCGAAAAGTCAGTTCGGCCAAACCGGATTTTACCTCACTGCACTCCTGTCGGGGCTCGTTTCGAGCGCGGGCGTGACAGCCTCCGCCGTCACGCTGTACAGCGGCGGGAACGTGAGCCAGCAGACTGCCGTCTTCGGTATCCTGCTCGCGACTGCTTCGAGCATCCTCGTCAAAGCCGCGCTGACGATTTCCGCCCCGAACCGGACGTTCGCCCACCGAATTGCCATCTGGAGCACAGTTCTGCTCGCCGGGTCCGGAGTAGCGGCAATCGTCGCTGTCGCATGAGGACATATAACGAACCGTTTAAAATGCGGCTGTCCGTATTCGGTACATGGACCGTGAAACAGCCGAGCCACAGGTTCGGGATATGCCGGGCCAGAAGGCACGAGAGTGGACAGAGTACCATCATAAATTCGCCGCCCCGACGACGTACGTTTATGATTTTGTCTGGGACTTGACCGAAGATGCGGAAGGTCCGTTTTGTACTGACGTGGACGGAAACGTTCTCCTCGATTTCACGAGCCACGTCGCGGCCGCCCCGCTGGGATACAACAATCCGAAAATCAAGGACAAACTCGACGAGTTCCCCCTTCCCGACCCGACGAAAATAGCCGGGCAGGATTTCTACGCCGCCGGTGGTTGGCCGCCGGAGGACCCCGAGTTCCCCGGGCCGACGCAGTTGATGGAGCGCCTCACTGATATCACCAGCCACTACGACATGGACACCGTCTTCCTGTCGAACTCCGGCGCGGAAGCCGTCGAAAACGCCATCAAGATCAGCTACAACCGCGGCGGTCGCCGTGCGTTCAACTTCGACGGCGCGTTCCACGGACGGACGCTCGGTGCGCTCTCGCTCAACCGCTCGAAAGTCGCCCATCGCAAGGGCTACCCCGAGATTCCGGGCATCGTGAGCGTTCCGTACTGTTCCTGTGACGGCGAGTGTGAATGCGGGTGGAAGACCAACGGACCGGGCGGCAACGTCATCGCCGACAAACTCGACCCCGGACAGGGTGTCATCGACCCCGAGGAAGTCTCCTACATCATCCTCGAACCCGTGCAGGGCGAAGGTGGCTATCGAGTCCCGAACGACGAGTTCATCCGGGACATCGCCGAAATTCAGGAAACGTACGACATCACCATCATCGCCGACGAGATTCAATCCGGCATGGGCCGAACGGGCGAAATGTGGGCGGTCGACCACCTCGACCTCGAACCCGACGTCATCACCAGCGCGAAGGCACTCCGCGTCGGCGCGACCATCTCGCGTTCGGACGTGTTTCCCGAGGAGAAGGGCCGTCTCTCCTCGACGTGGGGCGCTGGCGACGTGCTCTCGTCACTGCAGGGCGTTCTCACCATCGACGCGATTCACGAACACGACCTGCTCACGAACGCCGCCACACGCGGCCAACAGGCGCGCGAACTCATCGAAGACGCCGCACCGGAACCTCTCGTGGACGTTCGTGGCCGTGGCCTGATGCTCGCCGTCGAGTTCGACACGAAGGACCGACGCGAAGCCGTCGTGGACGCCGCACTCTCGCGCGGCCTCCTCACCCTCGGCTGTGGATACAAGACCCTCCGTCTGCTCCCGCCGCTCGACGTTACCGAGCGCGAAATCGACCTCGGGGTCAACCTCCTGCTCGACGCCATCGACGAGGTCGCGTAAGCTATATTCGCCCGTGGCGTCCCTCTAGCATGAGCGTCACGGCTGATTTGTCGATTTCGGGAGATGAATTCGTTCTCGGAACTGCCCTACTTACCGACGCCGACGTTCATATCGAACTGGAGCGCGTCGTCCCGTCTTCACGGCAGGTGCTCCCCTTTTTTTGGGCCATCGGGTCGGACTTCGAGCGGTTCGAAGCCGACGTGCAGAGCAGTCCGAACGTCCAGAACCTCGTCGCGCTTGATGCGGTCGAAGGACGTGTCCTCTATCGCGTCGAATGGAGCGAGGAAGTCGAGAGTTTCATCTACGGCATCGCGGAGGTCGGTGCGACCATCCTCGAAGCGACCGGCGACCGAATCTGGCGATTTCGGCTCCGATTTCACGACCACGGTGCGCTCTCGGATTTCCACGATTACTGTGACGCACACGATATCGGCTACACGCTGGACCGCGTTACGACGGATGTCGCCGAGGAGCGGGAGGAGTTCGGGCTGACGCCCGAGCAGCGCGAGACGTTGGTGTTGGCGCTCGAAAAGAACTATTTCGACGTTCCGCGCGGCGTGACGCTCGGTGAACTCGCGGCGGAACTCGGCGTCACACAACAATCGGTGTCCGAACGGGTTCGACGCGGGACTGGGAGCGTCCTCGAAGCGGTGCTTCTCGAAGCCGACGGGCAGGAGAGTCGGCCCACCTAAAAGTGGGCTGTAATAACAGGCAGTACCCCTATTCTCACGACACCGTTCTTCGAGAATACGATGGCCGAAATGCGAGACGACCGACGATCGAACGGGACGACAGCGCCCCCATGCACCCCGACCACGACGTTCGACGACGCGGTCGGGATGTTCGGATTGGGTGTCCTTCTCCGCCTGCCGACGGAGTTACACGCGGTGCTCGCGGTCGAGTCCCGACGGGAGATTCTCACGTACCTGTACGGTCTCGACAGGGGCGTCCCCGTCTCGGAATTGGCCGATTACCTCGCGGCGACGGGTATCGAGGCCGACAATCAGCGGGCGGTGACGGCTCTCAGTCACGCGCATCTCCCGGAACTGGACGATGCTGGGTTGATACAGTGGAGTCGTGAAGACGCGATGGTTCGGCTGGCCGCCGATTCCGCTCAGAACTGATAGCGACGCTCGTCGTCGCGCTGTGGGTACTGGTTTCCACCAGTCATCTCCTCGAACGTCATGCCCGAGAGATACTCGTCGTAGGTCACGTCGTACGTGCTTCGGAGATGGAAGTCGAGGGTTCCGGCTTCGACCGTCGTCCGAAACAATTGGTGAACCGCACGTCGGATGATTTCCTCGGGGTCGTCCGTGTCGAACGCGGTGCCGAGCATCGCGAGTTCGTTGCGCGTTTCACGGTCGAGGGAGACGGAAAAGTCCTCGTCGAGCGACGAGTAGGTGGCTTGCACATCGTCGTTCAGGTCGTCCAAACTCATTGCTGGGTGGTCGTCCGGCGGCGGGATACGGCTTTCGTTCTAGAACGGTTCGTCACAGCATCGACATGCGTCCCGGCTTGCGAAGTTGCGGGCGCTACAGTTTCCACAGACGATGTAGTGATACGACTGCGGACTCGATTCGCGTGCGGAGCGTTGCCCCCGATGTTCTTGGAGCGACATCCCGGCACCGGCGAGCATGAACGTACACCCCACGGCGACCCACACGGATGGACTGCGGGCAAACACGAGCGGTGCCGCTGGAGCGACGATAATGCCGACGCCGATGAGGAAGAGCGTGGAGGGCCGTACGTGCATCCTGCGAACATTGAGACGAGCGTGCAATAAGCCTTCAGATTACCCGGCCGTTTGTCATCCCGTGTCGTGGTGCGGGTGTGGCAGTACCAATCGCTCTTCCGAAAACCGCTATCGGTAAACCGCCGCCGGCCAAAACGCCACTGATGACCGACACGGCGCCGTCGATTCCCGACAGCGACGCGGTACGCGACGCCCTCATTTCGTGGTACGAAGACGACCATCGGACGTTCCCGTGGCGAGAAACCGACGACCCATACGCCATTCTCGTCTCCGAGGTGATGAGCCAGCAGACGCAACTCGGCCGCGTCGTGACGGCGTGGGAGGCGTTTCTCGACCGCTGGCCGACCGCCGAAGACCTCGCCGCGGCCGACCGCTCGGACGTGGTCGGCTTCTGGTCCGCCCACAGTCTGGGCTACAACAACCGCGCGAAGTACCTCCACGAATCCGCGAACCAGGTCATGGAGGAGTACGACGGCGCGTTCCCCGAGACGCCCGAGGACCTCCAGAATTTGCAGGGAGTCGGGCCGTACACCGCCAACGCCGTCGCTTCCTTCGCGTTTAACAACGGCAACGCGGTGGTCGATACCAACGTCAAGCGCGTGCTGTACCGGGCGTTCGACGTGCCGGACGACGATTCGGTGTTCGAGGAAGTCGCGAGCGACCTCATGCCCGACGGTCAATCCCGCGTCTGGAACAACGCCATCATGGAACTCGGCGGCGTAGCGTGCGAGAAAACGCCGTCCTGCGATACCGCGGGGTGTCCGTGGCGCGAATGGTGTCACGCCTACGCGACGGGCGATTTCACCGCCCCCGACGTGCCCACCCAACCGAAGTTCGAGGGAAGCCGTCGGCAGATGCGCGGCCGCGTGGTCTCGCTGTTGAAGGAGTACGACGAACTCCCGCTGTCGAAGCTCGGCCCGCGCGTGCGTATCGACTACGGTGGGCAGTACGGCGAGGAATGGCTCCGAGAACTGTGCTCGGATTTGGAGGGTGACGGGTTGGTGGCGTTGGAGGAGCGGGGAGAGTGGGTCGCGCGACTTAGGCCATAACGTACCGCGCCTGCAACGTATTTCGCACTGCCGCACGACTACTCTCCCATGACCAACCGACCGCACGTCGTGGCTATCTGTGGCAGTCTGGGTGAAAACAGCACGACCCGACTCGCGCTCGAACACGTCCTCATCGGGGTGGAACGGGCGGGTGGGACCGGCGAACTCCTCGATTTGCGCGAATTCGACCTGCCGCAGTTCGACCCCGGCGACCGGGAGGTGGGTGATGTCCCCGAACTAAAACGTCGCGTGCGCGCGGCGGACGCGGTTGTCCTCGGCACACCCGTCTATCATGGCTCGTACTCCTCGCCGCTGAAGGCGGCGCTCGACTACTGCGGGTTCGACGAGTTCGAGGGGAAAACCGTCGGCCTGCTCGCCGTGGCGGGTGGTCGGTTTCCGGTCACCGCGATGGACCACCTGCGGTCGGTCTGCCGGGCGCTCGATGCGTGGGTGCTTCCGTACGAGGTCGCAATCCCGCGCTCGCACAGCGCGGTCATGAACGGGGCGTTCACCGACGAGGAGTTGGAAAATCGAATCGTGATGCTCGGGCGGCAGATCGTCCGCTACTCGCATATCGAGCCGTGTCCGCCGAGTTTCGAGAGCGAGGAAAATATCGGCGCGGTCGATTGAATGAGAACCCTTTTGCCGTCGGATTGAGCGCCACTCGGGTATGCACAAAATCACGAACAGCGGGTGGGTGGAGGTCATCACCGGCTGTATGTTCTCCGGGAAGACCGAGGAACTGCTTCGGCGGCTTCGTCGCGCGGAAATCGCGGGCCAGGAAGTCGCGGTGTTCAAACCCGCGCTGGACGACCGCTACGGCGAGGACACCGTCGGCTCCCACGACGGTAGCTCGTGGGAAGCCACGGTCGTTGAACCGGACGACGACGGCGTCTGGGAGATTCCGCGCGGGCTGAACGGGGAGCAAGTCGTCGCCATCGACGAGGCCAACTTCTTCGGCGAGGAGCTCGTCGAGGTGTGTGAATTTCTGGCCGACGACGGACGGCGCGTCGTCGTTAGCGGCACCGACCAGACGTTCCGTGGCGAACCGTTCGACCCGGTTCCGCAACTCATCTCGGTGTCAGAGTACGTCGAAAAGCTCCAAGCCATCTGTGCGACGTGTGGCGAACCCGCGACGCGGAACCAGCGGCTCATCGACGGTGAGCCCGCACACGTAGACGACCCGACCATTCTCGTCGGTGCACAGGAGTCCTACGAAGCGCGGTGTCGGAACTGCCACGTCCTACGGCAGGACTGAGGGGAACGGAACCCCGCCGACGATAGCGGCTGGGGGAGCCGGAACTGGCGCACGCCTTCCGTGGTAACTAAAGGTGTGAGTGCGTATCGGAGGTATGCTCAACCTACGGCTGGACGATTTCATGGTCGAACTGAAAGACGGCTCCCTGAAGAACGTCGGCCCGGCGAACAAGACGGCGACGGCGAAGCTGTTCGACGTGGAATCCGCCGAAGCGCGTGCCTTCGGGGACAAGCGCGTGAAGTTCGTGTTCGAGGACGAGGACGGCAACGAAGTACAGGTCGCGTTGTTCCCCGACGCCGCGAAGAAGATCGCGGACGACATCGAGGCGCTCGAAGCCGACAGTCCCGTGTTCGAATAACGACCCGGCGGGGACCATCCGAACATCAGTTTTGCGTATCCTCTCGTCTTCCCTGTTCTGCCGTCCGTTTCACCCTATCTTACCGTCCGCCTCACCCTGTTTTCGCCGTCCGATTCGTTAAGGAATCAATAATAATATCCTGGCATGTTGTATCGCTGATTGGAGACCATGTCAACTATCACCGACCCCGACGAGGCGGGCGGTTCGTCGAACAGTGGCGAGACGCGTCCGTCGTCCCCGTACTCCGTCGTCTCCTCGCTACGGTTCATCGGTTTTTGGGGGGCCGTCGTACTGCCGTTTCTCTACGTTCCGCTACTCATCAGTGGCCTCGACACCGTTGGCCAAGAACAGACGTTCGTCCTTCTTCTCCTGTTGAACGTCGTAGCGCTCTTTTTCGGCCATCGGCATCGAGAGCGAGCGTAACAAGTCCATAATTTGACTGTCTCGTGGTATCGTACAACATGCCAGTTCCGTTAACGGGAGTATAACTATGCGGTCTACTGCTGAAAGCAATCGTATGTCCCAGTCAGCTACGAGCAGTCTGAACATCGGGTGTCCCCACTGCGGGTCAGCATCGAACGTCGATCTCGTACACGACGGGCGAGGCGACCCGGAATCCGACGACCAGTTGAAGGGAAAGCTCGTTCACTGTCGGTTCTGTGGCGACGACTTTTCGTTCTACTACTACTGAGTCGACAGTCGCCGCTCGTCCGGAAGCCGTGTATCTCGTGAACGATGATGGAAAAGCAATGAACCACCGAATACGTTGAATTTCTTCCTCAGAATGATGTTCATTTTGGTTCATACATCCAACTCGAACGCGTACTCCAACTCAGCGATAGCCAAACTGGGGTAGAAACAGGTCGGTCGGTTCACCCTCGTGAAGGGGGTGAGTATCCCGCCGGGAATTCGACAATCGTTTTAGGCCTGGACTATTCTTTGCCAGTATAAATGGGTAACTGCGTCATTTGCGGGACGCCTGCTGACGGCCCGATTTGTTCGAGCCACGAGCAGGACGTTCTCTTTGAATTCAACGGAAACAGCCCGGAACAGCTCGTTTCGGGGCGATTTTACAAAGGTACCGTGGACGGCTTCGCCGATTTTGGTGTCTTCATCGACATCGGCGACCGCGTCACCGGATTGCTCCACAAAAGCGAGTTGGACCGCCGACTCGAAAGCCTCGACTGGGACCAAGGCGACTCGGTGTTCGTCGAGGTCATCGGCGTGCGCGACAACGGTAACGTCGACCTCAGTTCGTCGATCCGCCAGTCCGAACGCGAGTTCCGAGGAAAGCTGATTCAGGACGGTACCGACGTGTACCTCCCCGGCGAATCGGACGACGAAGACGTGTCGACGACCGACGAGCACGAGTCCAACTCCGAACCGCAATCAGAACCGCAATCAGAACCACGATCCGAACCGCAATCAGAATCCCGACAGGAGCTACAATCCGAACCGGAACCCCCGACGACGACAGACGGCTCCGGAAACGCTGTCGGAGGCGCGACCGTCTCCTCACAGACCGAACAGCCCGAACGCGTCACCGTCGAGACGCTGGGCGACCGAGTCGGCGAGCGCGTCCGAATCGAGGGCGAAATCGTCAGTGCGAGTCAAACGAGCGGCCCGACAGTGTTCGAGCTCCGCGACGAAACTGCCGTCGTGGACTGTGCCGCGTTCAAGGAGGCAGGCGTTCGTGCCTACCCCGAAGTCGATACCGGCGACATCGCCCGACTGGTCGGCGAAGTCGAACTCCGAAACAACGAACTCCAAGTCGAGACCGAACACCTCGAAGCGCTCACCGAAGACGAAGAATCCGCCGTTGAAGACCGACTGGCACAAGCATTGGAGGACGAAGCCCGTCCCGCCGATGTCGAACCGCTCGCCGACAATGCGGCCGTCGAAGCGATTCACGACGATATCCGTGATGCTGCCGGTGCGATTCGCCGCGCGGTCATCGAATCCCGTCCCGTCATCGTCCGTCACGACGCGACTGCGGAAGGATACGTCTCCGGAGCGGCCATCGAACGCGCCGTCCTCCCGCTCGTGCGTGACGAACACGCACGAAGCGACGCTCAGTACCACTACTTCGACCGACGACCGCTCGAAGACGGTGTCTACGACATGCAGGACGCGACGAAGGACGCGACCATGATGCTCGACAACCGCGAGCGTCACGACGAGAAACTCCCTCTCTTCGTCCTCATCGATGCGGGAAGCACCGTCGAATCGGGCGACGGACTCTCGCTCCTCGACATCTACGGTGCGCCCCACGTCGTCATCGACACACACTACCCCGACGACGAGGTGGCCGAAACCGCCGACGTCGTCGTCAACCCGTTCTTCGGCGAATCGGGCGACGACGTGACGGCTGGCGTCCTCGGCGCGAACGTCGCGGCCCACGTCAACGACGAGGTGCGTGACGACGTTTCCCACCTCCCCGCAGTCAGCTACTGGGAGGACACCCCGAGCGAATACGCCGAACTCGCGACGGACGCGGGCTACGACGAGGCTCACGTCACCGCACTGCGCGAGGCAGTCGCGCTGGAAGCCTACTACCAGTCCTACGAGGACAAGCGCGAACTCATCACCGACCTGCTGTTCGAGCACGCGAAACGCGACCTCGCCGAGCACGTCAGCGAGCAGTTCCGCACAAAGCTCGAAAACGAACTCGACACCGCCGAACCGAACCTCACGGTTCGCGGCGCGAACGGCGTCACCTTCACCGTCCTCGACACCGAGGCGTACACGCACCGCTTCGACTTCCCGTCCACGGCAGTGCTCCTCGACGCGCTCCACCGTCGGGACATGACGGGCCAACCCGGAAGCCAGAACATCACCCTCGGCCTCGCCGACGACGAAGTCCACATCCGAAGCGACGGCGAAATCAACGTCCGCGACATCGCCGAGGACGTCGAGGACCGCGCACCTGAAGCCGGAATCGTTCCGGTCGGCACGCGCGACGGCAAGTTCGAGTTCCTCCGCGGCGAGCGCGACGAAGCGCTCGACGCGGTCATCGAAGCCGTCAGCGCAAAGCTGGACTGAACGCGATATCGAGGATTTTCGAGGTGCGGTTTTCACTTCTTTTGCTTCATGAGCGATAGCCAGCGGTGTCGACGAGGAGTTGACCCGCATGCTGGGGATGAGCAACTATTCAACGATTGCCCGGACTCGATGAAGGTTCGTCCGATACTACTCATTTCCCTCATCACACCCGTCGCCGTAGACGACACGCTTATCCGCCCGAACCAACCAAATATCACGTAATGAGTACCGAGACGCCGGACGCCACGGAGACGGAGGCGTTCGAGCAGGTTTGCGAGGAACTGATAGACCGCATCCTCGCGGGCGACGTAGAGCGCGACGACGTGGAGAGCGCCAAGCTCGACGCCTGTTCGGAGTTCTCCGCGCCGAAAGTGCCGAAGAACTCCGAGATTCTCGACCACGCGCCGAACGAGCGACGCGAGGAACTGGAAGGCGTCCTCCGGCGAAAACCCGTCCGCACCGCGTCGGGCGTCTCGCCCATCGCCATCATGACCAGCCCGGAGCAGTGCCCGCACGGGAAATGTCTCTACTGCCCCGGCGGTCCGTCCTCCGAATTTACCTCCTCCCAGAGCTACACGGGCCACGAACCCGCGGCGGCGCGGGGCGTCCAGAACGATTACGACCCGTACGGACAGGTGACGCTTCGTTTGGAGCAACTGCGCCAAATCGGCCACCCCGTGGACAAGGTCGAACTCATCCTGATGGGCGGGACGATGACCGCCCGGAGCCACGACTATCAGGAGTGGTTCGTCAAGCGCGCGCTGGAGGCGATGAACGATTACGACGTGAACAAGGAACCCGAACCGGCGGAGGGCGAAAGCTTCGCTCAGCGTCCGGAGGAGCACGATTTCCGCTATCTGGAGGACGTAATCGCCGAAAACGAGACGGGCGACATCCGCAACATCGGGACGACGTTCGAGACGAAACCCGACTGGTGTGACCCCGAGCAAATAAACCGGATGCTCGATTTGGGCGGCACGAAAGTCGAAGTCGGCGTCCAGACCACGTTCGAGCGTATCAATCGCGAAATGCACCGCGGCCACGGCGCACAGGCGTCCATCGAGGCCAACCAGCGCCTCCGCGATTCGGCGTTCAAGGTCGGCTTCCACATGATGCCGGGCCAACCCGGCATGTCGAAGCGGATGTGCGTCGAGGACTTCCGCCGTATCTTCGAGGACGAGAAGTGGAAGCCGGACTACCTCAAAATCTATCCGACGCTGGTCGTCCGCGGCACCGCCACCTACGACTGGTGGTACAAGGGCGAGTTCGAACCGCTCCGCAACGAGGAAGCGGCGGAACTCGTCGCCGAAATCAAGTCGATGATTCCGAAGTACGTCCGCCTCCAGCGCGTCCAGCGCGACATCCCGGCCGATTTCATCGACGGCGGCGTCTGGAAATCCAACCTCCGACAGCTCGCCCACCAGCGGATGGAGGAACACGGGTGGACCTGCGACTGTATTCGCTGCCGAGAGGTCGGGATGAACGACGAGGAACCCGAGAACGTCGAACTCGACGTCATGACCTACGAGGCGGCGGGCGGCACGGAGCACTTCATCAGTTTTGAAGACTTCGAGAAGGACCTCCTGCTGGGCTTCTGTCGGCTTCGCTTCCCCGGCGACCCCGTGCGGCGCGAACTGGATAACGCCGCGCTCGTCCGCGAACTCCACGTCTACGGCAGCGAAGTGACCGTCGGTGCGGCGAGCGAGGAGACACAGCACCAACACCGTGGCTACGGACGGAAACTCATCGCCAAGGCCGAGGAACTCGCCGCCGACGCGGGCTACGACAAAGTGAGCGTCATCTCCGGCATCGGCGCGCGGGAGTACTACCGGAACAAGTTGGGCTACCATCAGGACGGTCCGTACGTGAGCAAGCAGGTGTAATCGGCAAAAAACGGAGTTCGTTCAGTCCTGCATCGGCACGGATTCGACGTCGTACTGCTCGCCGATGGTTTTCAACTCGTCCAGCATGTCTCGTTCTTCACGGAGATTTTTCTTGAGGAGGTCGGCGGCGTCGTCGTGGCCCAGCGTATCGGCCATGAACAGCAGGTTGCCGTACGCCGCGATTTCGAGGTGCTCGAACTTTTCAGCGATCCCCTTGTCGAACAGGTTCCGGAGTTCCTGATTCGGTTTCCCGTCGACGAACTCCTCGTGGTCCTCCACGAGGGCGTCGAGTGCACGGAGTTGCTTTCTCTTGGCCGGTTCGCCGATGTGGTCGAACACGTTTTGGAGGCGCTCGACGTGTCGTTTCGTTTCGCCTCGATGCTCCTCGAACGCGTTTTGAAGGTCGCCATCGTTGACCTCGGTCGCCAGTTCGTCCAGCGCATCGAACAGTTCGTTTTCGACGTAGTACATCTCCTCCAGCCCCTCGTAAAAGAGGTCGTCGAGTGAATCTCCGGTCATGGTAGGTCAGTATTGGTACGACTACAACAACGGCCCTAAACTTTGCCGTGCCCGCGGCGAGTTATCGACGGCGACTCCGCGAACCGTTCCATCTGCGAGCCAACTTGCACAGATTTAAGGCGGAGAAGTGAAAATGGACGAACGCCAGTATGCGACGCTTTTCTCGTCGTGTGTTGGCAACAACTGGGACTGTGCGCTTCGCCGCGTGGGAACTGGTCGGACCCACATTGGCTTCCGGAAGCCCACCACCCACCACCCGTCTCGTCTCTCCGTCGTCTCCACCTTTGCAAAACTAAATCGAAACGTCGTCTTCTTTGAGAACTCCTTCTCGCCCGGGACGGCTCAGTATGCGGACTGGATGAACGACCTGCCGAACAGCAGGACACCGAACACCACGAGCGAGACGAGAAACATCGATTCGCTTTCCATCGAGCTGACGCTGGCGACGACGTACGTGATTACCGTGGCGACGATGGCCAGACCGAACGTGACGATGTCGTCCCTGTTCATATTCCCACCTCCGTCAGCACTGGTAAATGTTTTCTCCTCCATCGATGGATTTCTCCCGACGGTGTCGATTAGCTCCCGATAAACGACGGAAAATTGCGCGCAGTCGGGTCGCCGAGCGACCCGACTGCTGATTTGTTTATTCGTCCTCTGTGAAGACGAAAACCGCGAGGAATCGTCTCGCTTCGTTCAACTCTTCCCGGCAGTTATTCGTCTTCAGTCTTGATGTCCGCCGAGAGACCCTGTGCCATCTGGATGTCCTTCGAGTTGTTGAGCGTCCATGCCGTGCGCTCGGTGACGGCTTCGATGGATTCGCGGGCGCTCGGGTAGCCGTTGCCGGACTTCTTCACGCCGCCGAACGGCAGGTGGACTTCCGCGCCGATGCACGGGAGGTTGGCGTAGGCGAGGCCGATTTCCGCGTAGTCGCGGAAGTGGTTGATCTGGCGGTAGTCCTCGCTGATGATGGCTCCGGCCAGTCCGTAGGGCGTGTCGTTGTGGATTTCGACTGCCTCTTCGATGTCACCCGAGTAGCTCATCAGGGCGACGTGCGGACCGAACACTTCCTCGTGGATGCAGCGCAGGTCGGGGCTGTAATCGACTTCGTAGACGAACGGGCCGACCCAGTAGCCGTCCTCGAAGCCGTCCGGAATCTCGTCGTCGTCGAGTTCCTCGCGGTCCACGAGCACGTTCGCGCCCTCGTCCTTGGCGAGTTGGTTGTACTTGCCGAACTTCTCGACTTGGTCCTCGTTGACCATCGGTCCCGTGAAGGTGTTCTCGTCGAGCGGGTCGCCGACGGAGATATCCTTCGCGATTTCGACGTAGCGCTCCTTGAACTCGTCGTACACGTCCTCGTGAACGATGAGTCGCTCGCTGGAGACACAGCGCTGGCCCGTCGTCTTGAACGAGGACATGATGGCGCTGTGGACTGCGACGTCGAGGTCCGCTTCCTCGGTGACGACGATGCCGTTCTTGCCACCCATCTCACAGGCCGCGAGTTTGCCGGGTTCGCCGCCGACCTTGCCCGCGATTTTGTGACCGACTTCGGAGGAACCGGTGAACAGGACCGTGTCCACGCGCTCGTCCTCGACGATGGCGTTTCCGGCGTCGCCGTAGCCCTGTACCATGTTGAACACGCCGTCCGGGAGGCCGGCGTCCTCGAACATCTCGGCGATGATCTGACCGCACCACGGCGTCTGTTCCGCTGGCTTCCAGACGACCGTGTTCCCTTCGACCAGTGCGATGGCCATGTGCCAGAACGGGATGGCGACCGGGAAGTTCCACGGGGTGATACAGCCGATGATGCCTTTCGGCTTGCGGCGCATGTAGGCGTCCTTGCTCGGAATCTCGCTCGGGACCACGTCGCCGTGCGGGTGACGGGCGTTGCCCGCGGCCCACTCGACCATGTGTGCGGCCTCGACCACGTCGGCTTTCCCTTCCGAGATTTCCTTTCCGCACTCCTTCGTGATGACTTCGCCGAGTTCGTCGGTTCGCTCTCGGAGTTCGTGGTAGATGTCCCACATGTACTCGGCGCGGTTGATGTGCGAAAGCTCGCGCCATTCCTCCTTTGCCTCCTCCGCGGCATCGAGGGCGGCCTGAATGTCCTCGGGCGTACCCCGGTGGAACTCGCCGAGCGACTCCTTGGTCGCCGGGTTGACGCTCTCGAACGTTTCCTCGCCCGCGCCGTCGTGCCACTCTCCGTCGATGTAGTGACTGTAAACTTGCTCGCTGGCTTGTTGGCTCATATCTTCGGGAAGAACTCGGAGGGGTACGCTAAAAAAGACTCCCAATTCCTATCGAAGGAAGGCCGTTCAGTCAGCCGTGTGCCACGAAACTCATCCTCATCTCCGTTGTTCGTCTCCGTCGTCCCAGTAGTCCACCTCGGCATCGAGCGGGAAGTATCCGCTCAGCGTTCTTCCATCGTGTTTGCCGGGTGCTGCCCCCGCAAATACCCCGATTTTCCCCGTGTCGGGATACACCGAAACGTTCCGGTTCGCGCATGGTCGAAAAGCAGAGGTAGCGAAGCGTTTCCTTGGAGTCGTTGATGACCCGGCGGGCGTGCTATTCCCCGACCGGAAACGCGGCGTAATCGCCCGATTCGAGGGTTCGTTCGTCGCCTCCTCCCCCCTCGAGGACGAAAATCGCCTCCTCGTTTCCGGTGTGGTAGTGGTACGGCCACGATTTTTTCCCCGGCGGGAGTTCGTAGAGGCTACAGCCCAATCGCTTGCCGCCCGCCATCCCGCCGAGTTGCTTGCGTCGAACGTGGAAGCCGGAGCCGTGTGATTCCTCGACCCAATCGAGGGCGGATTCGTTGACGATTCGGGGTCACTCGTCGGTCATACCGTTCCGCTCGCGGATCGTGGATAAGTAGACTCCGGCGAGCGATTAGCTCGTCCCGCCCGCTTCCCTGTCGGCGATTTTTTCGATTTCTCCTTTGACGCTCACCGCGTCGAAGTCGTGGTCGGGTCGCATGTTCACGAAGTCGAGGAACTCGCGGGCGGCGAGCAGTTCCTCGGGGGAGTAGTGTTCTCGGGCGGCCAACACCGAGTCACGAGCGCCGATGAGCGGCGTCAGCGCCGCCAGCGCACAGGCGAGGTCGTACGAACGGGCCTCGTCGATTCGCTCCTCCTTGACGCTCGTCGCGTCGATGAAGTAGATCTGGCCGTCGGCGACGAGGACGTTCTCCCCGCGAAGGTCGCCGTGTGCGAGGTTGTGCTCGTGCATGCGCGAAAGGGCGTCGAAGAGGTCGGGGGCGTGTTCTCGAACTTTCGATTCGGAAATCCCTTCGAACGTTTCGAAGTCGGGGAGGTACTCCATCACCAGTACGCCCAGGTCGTCGTATTCGAACGCCTCTATCGGCGCCGGAACGTTCAGCCCGATTTCCCGCATCTTCTCCGTGGCTTCCAGTTCGTGTTTCGCCATCTCGTTCGGCCCGGCGAAATGTTCGAAAAAGCCCTCGGTGCCGCTACTGAACGCGCCCAGATTTCGCACGCTGGTGAAAAGCGCGTGCACGAGCGAGTTCTGGTCGGTGGTTATCTTGACGAACCACTCGTCGTCCACCACACAGGGCGTCGAAAGCCAGTTGTCGGCGTCGATGAACTCGACGCGAACTTCCTCGCGGTCGTATCGCTCCGCGATTTCCCGAATGACTGCTTCGATGCGCGGCCACTCAACCGTGCCGCGTACCAATCGCCGAATACCCATTGGGAAACGGTTCGTCCCCATCGTTCATAAACTCATTCACCGTCGGCCTTTCTCGACGTTATCGACCATCTCCGTAAACGTAGTAAACTCGCTCGCGGGGAATCAATAGGGTGGATTCGTCGGCGAGTCCGGTTTCTCCATCGACGAAGTTGACGTCGTGGACTCGGCATCGCCAGTGGTCGATTTCCGTGTCGTACGTCGGTTTTTCGAGAACTTCGAGTCGTCCGTTGTCGAAAGTCCTCGTGTCCGGTCCGTGCTCCGAGACGAGTTTGGTAACGATGGTGTCCGTCGGTGGTGTCGGTTCGACCGGTGGCGTCCCGTCGTGCTGGTCGTGTGGCTTCGACTTCGAGACCCAGTAAACCCGTTCGCGGGGAATGCGAATCGAGACCGGCGTCTCGTCGAGCGGAGCGACTGAAGGCGCGAAGCGATTTTGTCGCTTCGGCGATCTCGTGGATGGAATGAACGAGACCCCGTAACTGCTGTGCCGTTGCGGTGTCTTTATAGCGAAACCCGCGCAAAAATTGCGTATGGATTTCAATCTCCCCGACGAACACAGGATGGTACGCGACACCGTCCGGGAGTTCTGTGACGAGGAAATCGAACCTATCGCGCAGGAAATCGAAACTGAACACCGCTTCCCTGCGGAGGTTTTCGACGACCTCGCCGCCCTCGACATGATGGGCGTTCCCGTCAGCGAGGAGTACGGCGGTCTGGGCGGCGACCAGTTGATGTACGCGCTCGTCGCCGAGGAGTTGGGCCGAGTCTCCGGGTCCATCGGCCTGTCCTACGCCGCACACATCTCGCTGGCGTCCAAGCCGCTCGAACTGTTCGGGACCGAAGCGCAGAAAGAGCGCTGGCTGACGCCGCTCGCGGAGGGTGACTACCTCGGTTCGTGGGCGCTCACCGAACCCGGTTCCGGGTCGGACGCGAGCGACATGGACACCACCGCCGAAAAGGAGGGCGACGAATGGGTGCTCAACGGCACCAAACAGTTCATCACGAACGCCAGCGTCGCGGGGAGCGTCCTCGTCAAGGCCGTCACCGACTCCGACGCGGGCTACGGCGGCATCTCGACGTTCATCGTGGACCCCCAGGAGGACGACGGCTTCGAGGTCACGACCGTCTGGGACAAGATGGGACTCAACGCCTCGCCGACCTGTGAAATCCAGTTCACCGACTGCCGGATTCCCGAGGACCGACTCCTCGGCGAGGAAGGCGAGGGCTGGGAGCAGACGAAGAAGACGCTCGATGGCGGGCGTATCTCCATCGCCGCGCTCTCGACCGGTATCGCACAGGGTGCCTACGAAGCGGCCCACAAGTACAGTCAGGAGCGCGAACAGTTCGGCAAGCCGATTTCGAAGTTCGACGCCATCCGCAACAAAATCGTGGACATGGACCGAAAAATCGAGCGCTCGCGCCTGCTGACCCACAAAGCGGCGTGCAAGTACGACGAAGGCTACTCCGTCTCCCACGAGAGTGCGCTGGCAAAACTCGACGCCAGCGAGTCGGCACGGAAAGTCTCCGAGGACGCCGTGCAGGTTCTCGGAGGATATGGCTACACCGAGGACTTCGCCCCACAGCGCTTCCTCCGTGACGCGAAACTGATGGAAATCGGCGAGGGAACGAGCGAGATTCAGCATCTCGTCATCGGACGCGAACTCGGACTGTAAGCCGGGAAAATCGGATTTCGTCGGGAACTGTTTTGCCGTTCGATCAGAATCCCCACGAGAGCATCGTCCAAACGCCGACGACGAGGACGACGAGCGACACCAATCGCTGAAGCATGACGTGCGTGTCGCTGATTTCGATATCGCCTTTCGCGCCGTATCGCACTCGCATCTGATGTCTCGCCATCGCGCGCGGTTTCAACACGTTCAACGCGCCGATGACGACGAACGCGACCATGAAGAGGCCGAAGAATGCGGGGGGCATATCGTCACGATTCTCGTTCCGTGGCATAAGCTTGTGGGGGAGAGGACAATTCGTTCGTCTACCATCAGATGACGCGAGAAAAAGGACGTCAGTACGTCGGACTCTCTTCGCGTTCCCCGTCGCGTTTGTTCACCACGCGGGCGAGGACGAACAGCGCATCCGACAGTCGGTTCAGATACGTCACCGCGTTCTCGTTGATGTCCTCCTCGCTCGCCAGTGCAACCGCACGGCGCTCGGCACGGCGGCAGACGGCGCGGGCGTGGTGGAGGTTCGCTCCCGCTTGGCTCCCGCCGGGAAGGATGAACGACGTGAGGGGGTCCAACTCCTCGTCGTGGGCGTCCATCCACGATTCGAGCAGGTCGGCGTGTTCGGCTCTCACCTGCGGGTCGTCCTCGTCGGGGTCCGGGTTGGCCAGGTCGGCCTGCACGATGTGGAGGTGGTTCTGGATTTCGCGGAGGTGTTCGTCCACGTCGTCGTGACCCGTGGGTCGGCACCGTCCGATGAGGGCGTTCACCTCGTCCACGGTGCCGTAGGCTTCGATTCGGGGGCTGGCTTTCGAGACGCGGGACATGTTCTGCAGGTCCGTTTTGCCCGCGTCGCCGCGCCTGGTGTAGATTTTCATACGAGCGACTGCTCCACGTACTGGACGATTTTGTCGCTCTCGGCCATCGTGACGCCCGAATCCTCGTCCACGAGAACCGGAACGCCGCGCTGGCCGCTGACGCGTTTGACCTCGTTTCGCTTCGAGTGCAGGCTTTCGACCCACTCCGTTTCGTACTCGATTTCCGCGTCATCGAGCGCGTCGTGGACTTTCTGGCAGAACGGACAGCCGTCGAGCGAGTACAGCGTTAGCGAACTCATATCGGAACGATGGGGCGCGAGCGTAAAGTAAGCTATCGTCCCGGATACTGCGTGGCGGTCCGGAGCGTCTCGGTTTCTGCAAACTACGCGTGCTGGTCGAGGAACGACTCGACGCGCGCCAGTCCGTCCGCCAGTTCGTCGGCGGGCAGGCCGAACCCGATTCGGAAGTACCGGTCGAACCCGAACAGGTTCCCCGGCGCGAGGACGACGCTCTCCTCTTCGACCACCATGCGGCAGAACTCCTCGCCGTCCTCGAACCCGTCCGGAATCCGGACGAACCCGTTCACCCCGACCGGGTCGTACCACTCCAATCCGTGGTCGTCCACGAACTCGCGCACCCGAGCGCGGTTGCTCCCCGCCAGTTCGCGGTTCTCGGCCAGAATCTCGTCCTCGTGCTCGCCGAGGGCCTGCCGGGCGACGTGCTGGTCGATGATGCCCGGCGAGATGGTCGTGTAATCCTTCCACTCCCACGCGCCGTCCACGACCTCCTCCGCACCGACGAGCCATCCGAACCGGAGTCCGGCGAGTCCGTACGCCTTCGTCAAACTCGTCGTGCTGATGCCGTACTCGCCCATGCTGGCCACGGGGTCCACCGGGTCACGGAGAGCAGGAGTCGATACACCTCGTCACAGAGCAGGTAGGCGTCCGACATCCTCCGCGATGTCGTAGAGCGCTTCGACTTTCTCCTGTGGGTGATACCGTCCGGTCGGGTTGTTCGGGTTGTTCAGGACGATGACTTTCGTATCCTCCCGAATCGCATCGGCGACGGCGTCCACGTCGAGTTCCCATTCGGGCGGTTCGAGGGATACGCGAGTTACTTCGCCCATCGAGTCGGGCACCGCGTGGAGGGCTTGGTACGTGGGGGTAATGACCACGGCATGTGCACCCCTCATCGAGAAGACTTGAAAACGCCAGAAAGTTCGCCTCCTGTGTGCCGCAGGTGAACAGCACCTCGTCGGCGCTCCGCCCGTAGCGCTCGCCCACCTCGGCGCGGAACTCCGGGTCGCCGTTCGTCGGGATGACGTACCCCAGTTCGCCGGGATTCAGGTCGAAGCGGTCGGCGTCGAGGCTCCGGATGCCGCTCTCGGCCAGCATGATGTCGGCCTCGTGTTCGTACTCGGCGAACCAGCGCTCCAAGCCGAAGGGTTCGATGTGCATACCGAGTCTTGGGTATGGTCGGGTGAAAAGCTACGGAATGTGGCAGTCGGGACGATGGTGATTTCGGAGACCGCGGAAGGGAAGGCTCCATCGCCTGCGGTCACGCCTGTCGGGAGTCGATTGCTTGTATCTGCAAGCCGTAACTGTATCCATCGTCGCTAGCAATCGAGTTCGTGCCAGACATTGGTAATCCAACCGGCTTCGACATTGCGACCGTTCTCACCGGGTCGGGACTCACGCTCCTCCTCTCCGCGGCTATCGGGAAATACGGGAGTCAACTCCAGTACAGTACCCCGGAACTATACGGAATCGGCGGTATCGTCCTCGCCGCGGTGGGCGTTCTTTTCGGTATCTTCCTCGTGCTGACCGGAAACCGCTGATCTCCGGTTCCGCCGTTATCCGAGTCGATTCAACGGCTGGTCGGAAGCGGCCGATCCGAGATTCGGCACGGTGCATCCCCGTGGAACGGATGTCGTGAGTTCTATTCAGGGAACGCCGACGTACCGGTGGCGGCGGTACAGATACAGCAGGGCGAACGGGATGCCGATACCGGCCAGCATGGCGACTCCGAGAAGGATGTACTCGGAGCGAGGTCTCCCACTCGGACACCGACGCGACGTACTTTCGGTCGAAGTGGATTCCGACGGCGACGACGGCGGGGGAAGTGAGCATCACGACCATGCCGATGAACCCGACGACCGGCGGAAGCGACGAAAAGCTGAGGGCGGGCGGGACGGCCCAGACGAGGGCGGTAATCATACTCGGGAGAAGGAGGGTCCACCAGCGGCTTCCCTTCTCGGTCGTCGTGGCGGAGGAGGTGACGGTTGTCGTCATCGTTCGATTCTAATAGAGAGATTGACAAAAAGGCCGGTAAAATTTATTTGATAACTCGTCTCGTTCCCTACTCCCCGTCCCGCTCCCGCAAGTTCTGCCGCGTGAACTGCGGCGTCGTCCGAATCCCGCGCCGCTTGCGGAACGAGCGATAGAGCAGGAGGGTGATGAACAGCGAGATCACCCCGGCGACGGCGGCGGCGGGGAACGCTTTTGCGGCGTACAACACCGCCGTGGTCAACCCGCCGAACGCGAGGAGGATACCGTAAATGAGCCGTTTCGCCAGCAGGTCGAACACGTCGTTGTCGTCCTCGATGCTGACGCGGGCGTACAGGTCGTCGCGGTCGATTCTGTCCAGCGCGCGTCTCCAATTTCGGCGGCGTTCGGACGAGCGACTGGGCCGACGCCTGCAGTTGGTCGCCCGTCTCGGAGACGTACTGCTTGATGGATTCCTCGCGGTAGCCCTCCTCCGTGAGGTACTCCGTCGCCACCGCGATGAAGTCGAAATCGGGGTCGAGGGTAACACAGACGCCCTCCACGACCGTCGCCACGCGCAGGACGAGCGCGAGGTTCGACGGCAGGCGGAGCGGGAACTCGTAAATCGTGTCCTCGACCTGCGAGACGATCTGTTGGACGCGGTAGGTTTCGATGTCCTCGCCGCGAGCGTCCGCGATGGCGAGTTCCATCACCTGCCCCATCGTCCGTCGGTCGGCCTCCGGGCTGAGGGTGCCCATCTCGATGAGCGCGTCGAGAATCCCTTCGATGTCCTGATTCGCCACCGCGATGTAGAACTCGACGATTTTGCGCTGGATGAACTCGTCCACGTTCCCGCTCATCCCGAAGTCATAGAAGATGATGGTGCCGTCGTCCGCGACGGCGAGGTTGCCGGGGTGCGGGTCGGCGTGGAACACGCCGTCCTGAATTATCATCTGGAGATAGGCTCGCTGAAGGGTTTCGGCGAGTTCGTGGCGGTCGAATCCCTCCTCGTCCAGTTCGTCTATCCGATTTATCTTCGTCCCGCCGAGGAACTCCATCGTGAGGACGCGGGAACCGGAGTGACTCTCGATGACGTGCGGAATGTCGATGTCGGGGTCGTCCTCGAAGTTCGTCCGAATCTCGTTCAGCATCGACGCTTCGCGGCCGTAATCCATCTCCTCCCGAATCGTGCGCCCGAACTCGTCGGCGAGATTTTCGAGCGAAAACGCCCGTCCCTGGCCCAAAAATCGCATGAGGATGGGGAGCGACCAGCGGATGACCCGCAGGTCGGCCTCGACCAACTCCTCGATGCCCGGACGGCGCACCTTCACCGCGACGCGTTCGCCGTCGATTTTCGCGTCGTACACCTGTCCGAGGCTCGCGCCGCTTATCGCATCCGTGTCGAACTCCTCGAAGTTGTCCTCGACGGGACCGAGTTCGGATTCGAGGACTTTTTCGGCATCCTCCCACGGGGCGGGCGGAACTTCGTCTTGCAGTTTCGAGAGTTCGTCCACGTACTCCGGCGGGAGGACGTCGGGGCGACTCGAAAGGAGTTGTCCGAGTTTGATGAACGTCGGGCCGAGGGTGAGAAGCGATTGGAGGAGCGTGTTCGCGCGTTCCCGATTCGCATCTCACTCGTCACCCTTCGGGACGAGCCGAAGAACAGGAAGCGATTCCGGTCACGGGCGTAGCTCACCAACAGCGGCAGGAACTGCCAGGCGACGAGGACGAACCGACGATATGCGCGGAGAAATACCAGTGTAACCACCCGCGCTTAGCGGCTCGTAACCGGCACCGACTCCTCGGGAGCCGAGGCTCGTTTCGGGAGCGTGATTTCGAGCACGCCACGGGAAACCGTGGCCCCTGCACCAGAACCGGTTGCGTCCGGCGGCAATGGGAGTTCGGCGTCGAGGAACAGGGGCCGTTCCTCGCTCAGATAGTCGAACTCGGTGGGAACGTCTTTCTCGCGCCGCGCTTCGATTTGGAGGCGGCCATTCGTCACGTCGATGTCGATAGTTTCCTCGGTGACGCCGGGCATGTCGAGGACGAGAAGGTACTCCTCCTCGCTCTCCAACAGGTCCGCGAACACGGCGTCCGGGAGTTCTCGCAACGCATCGCGCAGCGCTGACATAGTTCCGTCTTAGGAGGCAGGACCGAAAAAGGGTGCGGTCTTGGCGGTCGAATTACAGGCCGAGGACGAATCCTCCGATGGCGTAAAACAGGATTCCGGCGATTACGTAGGGGAGTCCCTTCCGCACTGCACGTCGTGCCGCACCGTGTTCGTCCGTGTCGGAGATGATGAACTTCGTATCGTCACCGTAGCCGATAACGACGTTCACCTCGTCCAGCGTCGTGCCCAGCACTGGCGTCGTATCGCGCTTCTCCGAGGACGTGGACGGGTTCTCCGGGGTCGAGTCGTTTCTCGATGTACTTTCTGTCCTTGCCCGTGTTCAACTCGAACAGTTTGAGGTCGATGCTCTTTTCCTCCGACCCTACGTCCCCGTTCCGCCGAATGAACTCCTGGACGCGTTCCGGCGGACGCTGGCCGCCGCGAACGTCGATGGAACGTTCGGCACTGAATCGGAAGTCCGCCCCGCGCGGGTCGACGAGCGCGCTGGCCGTTTCGTCCTCGACGCGGAACGCGGTGTGATTCCGGCCGGAATCGATGGTTTCCCAGTGGGTCCCGTGTTGGGAGTTCCGTTCCTCCGTGACTTCGTACTCGTAGGCCAGACACTCCGCACCCGTAAACGGCGACGTGAGGGTTCCGTGCTCGGGATGGGCGGTTCCTTCCACTTCGACTGGCCCGCCGTCCCCGAGCGACATCACCTCGGACGGGTCGTTGGTCAGGATTCGATACGAGAGGAGCAGTTCGCGTCCACCGTACCACAGCAGGCAAAAGCCGATAATCGCAGCAACCCCGGCTATCAGCAGGGCGATGGGTTGGTCAGGGAGGGGCATGCCGGTTCTTGTTGTCTATGAGACGATAAGTGTTCCCCGCTTCCTTTTTGCCCGCCGTCCCGAACGGGTTCGTATGAGCGACCACCAACCGGACAGAAAGCAGTCCGGGTTCAAGGAAACGACACGCGTGGCGGCGGCGCGCGAGCGACTGAAGGACGTCGTCGCGGGACACGACCGCACCGAATCCGTCCCGCTCCTCGGCGCTGACGGACGAGTGCTCGCCGAGGACGTCGTCGCCCCGCGAAACGTCCCTCACTACTCCCGGGCCGCGATGGACGGATACGCGGTCAGCGCACGGGACACGTTCGGGGCCAGCGGTCGGTCGCCCGAGGTCCTCCGAAGGGAAGACGAGATGGTTCCCGGCGGGGCGGTACGGGTACACACCGGAAGCGAAGTGCCGGAGGGTGCGGACGCGGTGGTGATGATAGAACAGACCGACGAGTTCGGTGACGACGTCGAAGTCTTCGACGCCGTCGCGGAGGGCGAAAACGTTGCACCCGTCGGCGAGGATGTCGAGAAGGGACAGGCTCTCTACGACGCTGGCCACCGCTTGCGGCCATCCGACCTCGGTATGCTGAAATCCGTCGGCGTACGCGACGTGACCGTCTACGACCGCCCGAGCGTCGCCGTGATTCCGACCGGCGAGGAACTGGTGCAGGCCGACCCGGAACCGGGTGAAGTCATAGAGACCAACGGCCTCACGGTTTCACGGTTCGTGGAGCGCTGGGGCGGCGATGCGACGTACCACGACGTTGTGACCGACGATGAAGCGGAACTCCGCGAGGCCGTCGAGTCGAACCTCGACCACGACATCGTCGTCACGACGGGTGGGTCGTCCGTGGGGGAACGGGATTTGATGCCGGAAGTCGTCTCGTCCATCGGCGACGTGGTCGTCCACGGCGTCGCGCTGAAACCGGGCCATCCGGTCGCACTCGGGGTGGTCGAGGAAACACCGGTCGTTATGTTGCCGGGCTATCCCGTGGCCTGCATCATCAACGCGATACAGTTCCTGCGTCCCGCGCTGAAGTGGACGGGGCATCTTTCACTGGAGGACATGCCGACGACGGAGGCCCGACTCGAACGCAAGATTCGGAGCGAACCCGGCGTCAGGTCGTTCGTCCGGGTAACGGTGGAAACGAATGATGGCGAACGGACGGCAACGCCGACGCGCGCCAGTGGTTCGGGTATCCTCTCCAGCGTCGCGCTGGCGGATGGCTGGGTCGAGGTACCCGAAGGACGCGAGGGGATTCCCGAAGGTGAGACCGTCGCGGTTGCAAACTGGGAGTGGTCGGCATGACGGATAGGAAGGAGTTCCGCGACCTCGCAGAGCCCGAAAAAGCACACGAGGCAATCGCCTCGCTGGACCTCTCTCCCGACCCCGAGCGCGTTCCGCTCACGGAAGCGCGAGGGCGAGTACTGGCCGAACGACTCGACGCCGCCCGCGACGTTCCGGGGTTCGACCGGGCGAGCATGGACGGGTTCGCGGTCAAAGCACGGGATACCTTCGGCGCGGACGAGGCCGACCCCGTTGTCCTCGACCTCACGGGAGAGGTACACGCAGGGACGAAACCCGACGTGGAAGTGTCGGAAGGCGAAGCCGTGGAAATCTCCACCGGAGCCGTGATGCCGCCCGGCGCGGACGCGGTCGTGATGGTCGAACGAACGGATTACGTCGAACGCGGCGGTACCGACGGCGTCGAAGTCCGAACCGCCCTCGCACCGGGCGACAACACCATGCTCGCCGGGGCGGACATCGCGGCGGGCCAGCGCGCGCTCGGTCCCGGTACGCGACTCACCGCCCGCGAAATCGGCCTGCTGTCGGCGCTCGGCGTGGACGAGGTGCCCGTCCGCGGAACTCCACGCGTCGGCATCATCTCAACCGGCGACGAACTCGTCCGTCCCGGCAACCCGCTGTCGGACGAGTCGGGGCAAATCTACGACGTGAACAGCTACACGATTGCGGCCGCCGTGTCGGAAGCGGGCGGCAACCCAGTCCTCTACCCGCACGCCGGCGACGATTACGGGGAGATGGAGCGCCTGCTGTTGGAGGCCTCAGAGGAGTGTGACCTCGTGCTCTCGTCCGGTTCGACCAGCGCGAGTGCGGTGGACGTGATTTACCGCGTCATCGAATCGCGGGGCGAACTCCTGCTCCACGGTGTCGCCGTCAAACCCGGCAAACCGATGCTCATCGGGCGGTTTCCGGATTCGGCCTACATCGGCCTGCCGGGGTATCCCGTCTCCGCGCTGACCATCTTCCGGACCTTCGTCGCGCCCGCCATCCGCGACGCGGCCGGACTGCCCGAACCGACCACGGCAACCGTGACCGCCCGAATGGCCGTCGAGGAACGCTACGGCGAGGGGCGGATGCGACTCATGCCGACCGGGTTGGTCGAGGACGAATTGGGCCGCACGCTGGCGTATCCGGTGGACAAAGGGAGCGGAGCCACGACCAGCCTCGTGGAGGCGGACGGCGTGGTGACGGTCCCGGCGGACACGGCGTATCTCGGGGAGGGCGAGGAAGTCGCCGTGCGACTGTTCTCGCCCGAAGTCCGGCCGCCGTCCGTCCTCGGCGTCGGCGAGGACGACCCCGCACTCTCCCGACTGCTCGACTCCCTCGACTCGCCGCGATATCTCCCGTTCGGCAGTCGGGAAGGCTTGCGCCGCCTGCGGAATGGGGTTCCGGACTTTGCGGTCGTCGCAGGGGAACTCTCGGCCGACGCGGAATCCGCCAGCGGCGGCACGGAACTCGCGTCCTACCATCGAGAATGGGGACTCGTCGTTCCCGCCGGAAATCCGGCGGATATCGGCGGATTGGCGGACCTCGTGGAGCGTGACCTGCGGTTCATCAACCGTGGAACCGACTCCGGCCTCCGAACGACGCTCGGCAACGCGGTCGCCGACCTCGCCGAGGAGCGCGGTACAACTCGCCACGAACTGGTCGAATCCATCGACGGGTTCGGCCTCACGGTGAAAGCCCACGAAAGCCCGGCCAGAAAAGTCGCGGCGGGCGCGTCGGATGCCGGACTCGGCCTGCGCTCGACGGCCGAAAAACTCGGGTTGGGATTCGTTCCGCTCGGCGAGGAACGGGTACGCATCCTCGTCAACCCGAACCGCGAGGAAAAGGAGGGCGTGAAGGAACTGGCGTCGATGCTCGACTCGACGTTAGTCGGTGTTCTCGAACGCCTGCCGGGTGTTCGACCATAGCTCGTCGAAGCTGTTGATTCGGTAGTCGCCGAGCACGCACTGTTTTCTGCGGGCGGGGTCGTGGCGCTCGACGTGGACGGCGTCCAATCCCGCGTTCCACGCCGCGCCGATGTCGCTCGACCCGTCGCCGGCGAGGACGCCACGGTCGTTCGCGCCGACGCCGAGTTGTGTCATGGCGTACTCGACCGGGGCGGGGTCGGGTTTCCAGCCCAACTGCTCGTCACAGCAGACGACGGTGTCGAACCAGTCCCGGATGTCGAGTCCGTCCAGCACCGGATCGGTGAGGAATCGCTGACAGTGAGTCACCAGTCCGACCGGGCAGTCGAGATCGGCGACGAACGCTGCGTCGTCGTAGAGGAAGGTGTTCTCGGCGCGGACCTGCGGGTCTTCGATGGCGTGGAACACGTCCCAGAACTCGACGGGGTCGATGCCCCACGCACTGAGTTGTGCGTCGCGCGACCCACCGAGTCCGTGCCAGATGATTTGGGATTCGTAGTCGGTAAATTCGCGGCCGAGACGGTCGCTCACGCGGTCGAACACCGAACGAACGTAGGTCGGGTCGATATCGATGAGCGTCCCGTCCAGATCGAGTAGCCAAAAATCGTACTCACGGGCGACCATTGGGGTTCATCTAGTACTGCTTCTTCGCTATAACCTTCGTCCGTGGTCGGCCGTTCGAACGTGCGTGAAAATAACTCGGGGGCCAGTCGGTGAATCGCGAGTCAGTCGGCCGACGACTCGATTCCGGGTTCCCGCTCCGACTCCGGATTCCGGCGGTTCCGGTTGGTCGTAGAGGTGGCATGCCGCCGGGTGTTCGCGGTTCTGAAGCACCGGAGTCCGCCGCTCGCAGATGCTCTCGAACCGTTCCCGCATGACGGCGATGGCACCCTCGCGGTCGCCCGGGACGAACTGCTCGAACGATTCGGCGACGGTTTCGCGGTTTTGCCCCTCCAACTCGTGGTCGAACAGTTCGTCCCACAACTCGGCGACGAGCGCCTCGTCGCCGATTTCGTCCGGATTCTGCTCCGCCCCGGCGGCCAACTCCCGAACGCCGTGGCGCGTGAGGTCGCCCGATTCGAGGCGTTCGCGGTAGTCCATCACCTCGCGGTAGGCCGACTGGGAAATCCGGATGTCGTCCGGCGGGATGACGTTCGGACATCGCGTCCTGAAATGACACCCCGACGGCGGATTTCGCGGCGACGGCACGTCGCCCGAAAGCGTGTTGATATCGCGCTCCTGCTCGGTCGTATCCGCGCGAGGAACGCTCTCCAACAGAGCCTTCGTGTACGGATGCTGTGGGTCGGTGAATATCTCGTCCACCGGACCGACTTCCACGATTTCGCCGAGATACATCACCGCGACGCGGTCGGAGATGTGGCGGACGACCGAGAGGTCGTGGGCGATGAACAGGTAGGTCAACCCGAGTTCGTTCTGCAAGTCCTGCAGGAGATTGAGTACCTGTGCCTGTACGGAGACGTCCAGCGCCGAGACGGGTTCGTCCAGCACGATGAAATCCGGTTCCAGTGCGAGTGCCCGGGCGATGCCGATTCGCTGGCGCTGGCCGCCCGAGAACTCGTGCGGGTAGCGGTCGATCTGTCCCGGATGACAGGCCGACGCGCTCCATGAGTTCTTGGACGCGTTCGCGACGTTCCTTTCTCGACCCGACGCCGTGTACGTCCAGCGGTTCGCGGATGATTTCTCCGGCCGTCATCCGCGGGTCGAGGCTGGAGAACGGGTCCTGAAAGACGACCTGTGCCCGCTTTCTGAACTCGGTCAGATCGTCCATCTCGTAGACGTTCTGCCCGTCGAAGACGACGCGGCCGTCGGTCGCATCGCGCAGGCTCAACAGGGTCTCCCCGGTCGTCGATTTGCCACAACCGGATTCGCCGACCAGCCCGAGGGTTTCCCCTTCCTCGATGGCAAAGGAGATGCCATCGACGGCCTTCACGCTCTTGGGCTCGCGGCCGAGTAAGCGGTCGGTCAGCGTGTCCTGTTCGAAGTAGTACTTCTGTAGCTCCTCGACGCGGACGAGGTGGTCAGTCATTGTGTATCTCCTCGGCTTGTGGTTCGGTTCGTTCGTCGTCCTCCTCGAAGTAGTTCGACGGGAGTGCCTTCGCTTGGTCGTACTCCATCTCGGTGAGGACACAGCGCGCTTCGTGTTCGGGGCTTCCGCCGGTGTCGTGCATGGACGGGTGGGACAGACACTCCTCCATCGCCTTCGGACAGCGGTCGGCGAAGTAACAGCGGTCGTCCATCTCCGAATCGATCAGATCTGGGACGTTCCCCTCGATGGGTTGCAGACGCGGCGCGGGGTCCTCCAAGTCGGGGAGCGACCCGAGCAGTCCCTGCGTGTAGGGGTGCACCGAGTCGTCGAACACGTCTTCGAGCGTCCCGTGTTCGACCAGTTCCCCGGCGTACATCACGCCGACGCGGTCACACATCCGCGCGACGACGCCGAGGTTGTGCGTGATGAGCATGATACTCATGCCCGTATCGGTCTGCAAATCCCGGAGCAGGTCGAGGATTTGGGCTTGAATCGTCACGTCGAGCGCCGTCGTCGGTTCGTCCGCGATGAGCAGGTCGGGTTCGCCGGCCAGCGCTTGGGCGATCATCGCCCGCTGGAGCATTCCCGCCAGAGAACTGGTGGGGATACTCGTCGGCACGGTCCGCCGGGTCGGGAATCCCGACCTGTTCGAGCAGTTCGATGGCCTTCGACCGACTCGGTTCGCTGACGTAGCTTCGGGACGGGAAGATGGTTCCCGCGATGAGGTTGCCGAGACCGTATCCTTGCGAGCGCGAGCGCGTCGAACGCGGGTTCGACTTCGCCCGGCGCTGGACTTCGACCGCTTCGGCGATCTGTTCGCCGACGGTGATCGACGGGTTCAGACTGCTCATCGGGTCCTGAAATATCATGCTGAACGACGGGCCGCGCAGGGCGCGGCGCTCCCGCGTCGTCAGCTGTCGGATATCCACGAACTCGCCATCGACCGCATCGGGGCGATTGTCGCCGACTTCCTCGGCGAGCGTGGGGTTCCGATACCACACCTCGCCGGACGTGATTCTACCAGGTGACTCCACGAGGTCGATGATGGAGAGCGCGGCGACGCTCTTTCCCGACCCCGATTCGCCAACGACGCCGAACACTTCCTCGTCTCGCACGTCGAAGCTGAGCGATTCACAGGCGTTGACCTGCCCGTTTCCGTGAAAAACCGGGTCGAGAGGTCACGCACGCGAAGCAGGTCGCTCATACGCCACCTCCTTCGCCCTCGATACCGGGGTCGAGCGCGTCGCGCAACCAGTCACCGACGAGGTTGATGCCGATGACGGTGATGACGATTGCCAGTCCCGGAATCGTCGAAATCCACCACGAGGTGGCGAGGTAATCCTTCCCCTGCGAGATGTCGAATCCCCAGGAGAGGTTCACCCCGGAGAACCCGAGGTACGACAGCGAGCTTTCGAGCAGGATGATGGCCGCGATTTGGATGGTCGCGAGCACGATGATGGGCGTCACGCTGTTCGGCAGGATATGCTTCCGGAGGACGAACGAATGCCTCGCACCCACCGAGCGGGCCGCCTTGACGTACTCCTCGCCGACGATTGTCAGCGCCTCGCCGCGTGCGACGCGAGCGAACCACACCCAGTTGACGAGCGCGACGACGACGACGACTGTCCCCGGTATCGCGATGTTGTGAGGCATCCCCGAAACGAGGCCACTGGCCACGATGGGGTCGGGTATCCTGATGACGGACTGTTGGAACATGCCGACGAGCGCGATGGCCAACACCAGTGACGGGAACGCCAGCATGATGTCCGCGCTTCGCATCAGCGCGTCGTCCACGAGTTCGCCGTAGTATCCGGCGACCAGTCCGACGGT
This sequence comes from uncultured haloarchaeon, assembly GCA_963811185.1. Lineage (GTDB taxonomy): Archaea > Halobacteriota > Halobacteria > Halobacteriales > Haladaptataceae > Haladaptatus. The sequence continues at coordinate 181,017 of CAWEQN010000002.1, read as the reverse complement.
GACGCCGATGAGCATCGCCAACAGCGTCCCGAAGAGACCGACGAGGAGCGACGTTCTCGCCCCGTATATCACCCGCGAGAGCATGTCCCTCCCGAGTTGGTCGGTTCCGAGCGGATGTGTCGGCTGTGCTTTCACGTAGGTGGTCTTGTTGATGATCTTCACCTGTCCATCGACCATCTTCGAACTCGTCTGCGTGCTCTGCTTGCTGAAGCCGAGCGGCGGCAGTTTCGAGTTGTCGAGGTCCTGGTTGGACGGATTGTGCGGTGCGATGAACGGCGCGAACACCGCGACGACGATGACCGCAATGACGACCACGATACCGATTTTCGCCAGCAGACTGGTCCGGAACTCCCGTTTGAGGTTCCGAAGCGTTCGTGGCGAAATCATTCGTACACCACCTGCGGGTTGATGTACGCATACAGGAAGTCCACGACGATGTTCACGAGGACGAACCCGATACCGATGACGATGAGCGTCCCCTGAATGAGCGGCCAGTCACGGGCGTTGATGGAGTTGATGACCAACGTCCCGAGACCGGGCCACGCGAACACCTGTTCGGTGATGACCGCACCGCCGATGAGCGTCCCCAACTGGAGGCCGAGGACGGTGATGACGGGAATGAGGGTGTTGCGAAGCGCGTGCTTGTATCGCACGAGCGTCTCCGGCAGTCCCTTCGCCCGCGACGCCCGGATGTAGGTTTTGCCGAGTTCGTCCAGCATGCCGCTCCGGGTCAGCCGCGTGATGAGCGCCGTGAAGTACGTCCCCAGCGTGACCGCCGGGAGGAAGATGTGTTTCGCCCACGTGATGAGACCGTTGAAACTCCCTTGTGAGAGTAGCATCTCCACCGCGGGAACGAATCCGATGCCGCGATGGCTCGTGGGGAACGCCCCGCCGACCGCCAGCAGTAGAACCAGCATGATGCCGAGCCAGAAGTTCGGCGTGCTGATTCCGGCCAGCGAGAACGTCGTCGCCAGATAGTCGACCGGGTCGTGGCGTCGCGTCGCGCTGATGACGCCCAGCGGAATCGAGAGGGTGATGGCGACGATGCTCGATGCGACGGCCAGTTCGACGGTCGCCGGCAGGCGAGCGAAGATACGCGTACTGGCTTGGGTCCCCGAGACGTATGAGTACCCCATGTCGCCGTGCAGGAGGTTCCAGATGTACTCCCCGTACTGCACGTACAGCGGTTTGTTCAGGCCGAGTTCGACCGCGATTCTGTGTTTCAATTGTGGCGAGGCATCTAACGGTGCGATGACCGTAATCGGATTTCCGGGCGTGACGAACCGCAGGAGAAACACCACGGTAACGACCCCCCAGATGACGAATATTCCTTGAACGCTCCGGCGGAGCAGGAATCGTCCCATCGACATCTATAGACACCCCATCAATAACGTATTCATCTACTTTGGAGAGATAGCGTACGCGTCGATACGTTCATCGCGGCGAGCCTCCCAGTTGATACGCTGGCTGACGCCGTACACACTGTACTGTCGGTTGAGGAAAATCCACGGCGCTTGGTCGTGAAGGGTTTTGTTGATCTTGTGGAGTTTCTCGTTGCGTTTGTCCCCGTCCGGCATGTTCTGTGCCTCCGTCATCATCTTGTCCACGTCCTTGTTGCTGTAGGACGTGAGTGCACCGTCCGTCGTGAGCAGTGGGATGATGGTTTGGCTCGCGTCGAACGTTGCGTTCCCCCATCCGATGAGGTAGAAGTGCGGGCCGGTTTCTATTTTCCCGTCCGCCAACTCCCCGGCGAGCGAGTTGAAGTCCCGCTGTTTCACCGAACAGTTGACGTTCTTGAGTCCGTCTATCTGCTTGGCCACCGCCTGTGCGATTTCCAAGTCCTTCAGATATCGTCCGACGGGCGTGTGGAGCGTGATTTTCGCCCCGGCGTTGCCGCTCTCCTCGACGAGTTTTTCGGCCTTCTTCTTGTTCGCCGAGTACGGCTTGACGTTCGAGTTGTAGCCGGTGAACCCCTCCAGCGTCGGTTGGCCGGTCGGGTCGGCGAAGCCGGAGAGGATGTTTTTGATGATGCTGTCGAGGTCGATGGCGTAGTTCATCGCCTGCCGGAACTTCGGGCTGTCGAACGGTTTCACGTCGTAGCGCATCGCATTGTAGATGATACGCGTGCTCGGAACGGCCGACAGTCCGGTTTTGTTCGAACTTTTGACGTGTCCCGCGTCCTGCGGCGGAACGTTGACGATGATGTCCGTCTCGCCGTTGAGTAGCTGGTTCACCCGCGTGCTGGATTCCTTCGCCGCGTTGAACGTGAACTCCGACACCGCCGCGGTGTCCTGCCAGTAGTTTTCGTTTCGCTTGTAGACGACCTTCACGTCCTCGGTGTACTTTTTGAGCTGGAACGGACCGGTTCCGTTCATGTGCTTTGCGATGTAGCTCTTCTCGTGACTCTTCACCCACTTCTTCTGCATGATGTCACAGTAGGTCGCAAAGAGGCCGAACACGATGGGGTTGACGCCGTCCGACGTGACCTCGACTTTGCCGTTTTTGACCTCCGCACCGGTGACTCCCGAAAGCTGGTCGCTTTGCGGGCTTTCGAGGTTTCCGACGTCCGATTTCACGATGCGGTTGACGCTGAACGCGACGTCCTCCGGCGTCAGTTTCTCGCCGCTGTGGAACTTCACGTCGTCGCGGATGGTGAACGCCACCGTCTTGTCGCCGGTTCGCTCGTACTTCGTCGCCAACTGCTTGGTGATTTTCCCCTTCTTGTCGCGCGAGAGGATTCCCTCGTACACCTGCAGGACGACGTTGTCCGTCGTCGTCTCCCGGTGGTTGTGGGGGTCGAGCGTGGACGGCATCTGTCCCTGCGTGATGGTGACGGGAAGGTCCCCTGATGGAGTGTTCCCGCCGTCCCCGCCGTTGTCCGTGCTCGACGTTTTCGTGTTGTCGGTGCCGGTGCCGCCTCCGCCATCGTTGTTGTTGCTGTTCTCCCCACCGCCGAGGCAGCCAGCGAAAGTTGCCGATGCCGCTGCGCCGCCTGCAAATTTCAGATACGTCCGCCGATTGAGTCGCTCGTCGGGCATACCCTGAAATGGCGGGTAACTGCATATATATCTGTGGTATTGGACAACACCACCCGTGTTCTATTGTATCATTACATTTCTCGATGAACCCAACCGCAGATTTATGTAAGCAGACATCGATACGACATATATGGCCGTTCACGGCCGTCATCCCTCATTACGTGACCTGTTCGATGAGTCGCCCACCCCACACATCGCCCACCCCCCTCACACGCACCATCGTGATTTCTACGTCGCGAGCGATGGGTCGTTCGACAAGGAGACGGGAGGCGGTGGATTCGGCGTTATCATCGAGACACGCGACGGCAGGCGAGTCGCCCGACTATCGGTTCCCGACGACGACGTTCCCGACAACAACGTCGCCGAGTATCGGGCACTCCACCTCGGACTCGACGTGTTGGCCGTCCGGGCACCGAAACACGCGCGAGTCGGCGTGTTGATAGACCACGACCAACTGGCCGCCAACGTCAACAACGCCGTCCTCGCTCACGACCGGACGGATTGGCGACCGCCGAAGCCGTTCTCGGTCCCGCGTGCGGGTAAGTATCATTGGCGGGGTATTCGCGCCAGAATCGCCGGGTTCGGGGAACTCCGGGCCGCCCGGATTCGAAGCGAGCAGAACCCCGCTCACCCGCTGGCGAACGCGCCCGACCAGTACGCCCACGTCAACGGCGAACCCGAGCGATGCCTGCTCCCCGACGCACCGGGGTCGAGCGAGGCACAGATTCCGCCGCCCTCGCGGGCCGACAGACACGCGCGAAGCTAACCGCGCCGTTCGCCGTAACCGGTCGTCGGTTACTCCCAATCGTCGGCCGTCGCGTGACCGAGTAGTTTCTACTCCCGGACCGACGGTCCATTTGAATCGTCCGGGAGGGAGTTCGACGTCGCACATTGCCGGTATCACGACTCGAAATACAGTTCGATATTCGGACAGGTTCGCGTTCGTCTCCGAGTACGTCCCGTGATTTCCGGTGTCATCGGCCGATGACCCGTCACGAATCCGGGAGATACGGACAGCGAAACGACTACTATCCCGGTTTGAGTGTTTATTCCAAGGTGGCACGCGAATGGGTACGCGGATAACGAACTGGATTTCACGGTACTGGAAGCGTAAAACGGATCGTCCGGACTACAGACAGGCGTACGTCAAACTCCCCCTCGACACCGACTTACCGTCGTTGGCGTCCGAGTTCGAAGGCGTTTGTGAAGGCCGACTCGACCGCGTTCCGCGCCGGGATTCGTTGGTGGTCGATACCGATTTCGTCCCCGACGCGCGCTTCGACGCCGAGCGGTTCGCCGAATTGGTTGCCGAACTGAAAGCGCGCGCTCCTCGGCGGTACATCCTCCACGATTCGACCAAATGGCGGCGACACGACGGCGGCGTGGCGAAGATGCACACCGTGGTGCCGGTGAAGCGACTGTACTCCGTGGACGAAAACGACGAAGTATCCGCTTACGAATCCTCCGTCCGCGAACGGCCGCGCTGAGTCGAAGGGAAGTTTGTCCGAAACGAAAACCGCGAACGGGAAAAGTAAAATTCAGTACGAGCGCTCTTTCGGCTCGTACTTCTTGTTTTGTCCTTCGAGGATGGTCGGTTTGTACCAGAGTTCCGGCGTGCCGTCGTTCCACGAGAGGAGCGTGTGTTTCAGCCACACGTCGTCGCGGCGGTTCTGGTTCTCCTGTCGCCAGTGGGCACCACGGAACTCGTCGCGGGCGAGCGCGCCAAGCGTGATGGCCTCGCCGAGGTCGAGGAGGTTGCGCATCTCGATGGTGTGAATGAGGTCGGTGTTGAACGTACGCGACGGGTCGTTGACGTACACGTCCCCGTACGACTCGCGGACCTCACGAATGTCGCGAAGCGCCTGCTTGAGGCCCTCCTCGTTCCGGAACACGTTGACGTGGTCCGTCATCGTCTTCTGGAGTTTGGCGCGCAGTTCGGCCTGCTGGACGCCGTCGTCCTTTTCGAGCATCGTTTCGAGACGTTCGCGTTCGGTTTCCAGCGTGGATTCGACGGTCTCGGAGGGATCGGCGAGCGAGGCCCCGCCGTCCGCTACGGCGCTGTCGTCGTCCGAGTCGACCGCACCGGGTTCGACGGGCGTTTCGACGTCGCCCATCTCGCTGTCGTCGGTCTTGCCGGTCTTGATTTCCGGTTCGCCCAGGTCCTCGCCCGCGGCGTGGCGTCCGGCGCGGGAGCCGAAGACGATGAGTTCCGGCAGCGCGTTGCCGCCGAGACGGTTCGACCCGTGGACGGACACGCAGGCACACTCGCCCGCCGCGTACAATCCGGAGATGCAGGTCTCGCCGTTCTCGTTGGTTTCGATGCCACCCATCGCGTAGTGCTGGCCGGGCTTGACTGGCATCGGTTCTTCGAGTCGCGTTGACGCCCTCGAAGTCGCGCGCGAGGTGAAGCATGTTTTCGAGGCGGTCCGTGATGCGCTCCTCGCCGAGGTGGCGCATGTCGAGGTGGACGTACTCCTCGTTGATGCCGCGCCCTTCGTTCACCTCGGTCAGTTCGGCACGGGCGACCACGTCACGCGAAGCGAGTTCGCCGTCGTTGTTCGCGTAGCCGTGCTCGAACATGAACCGCTCGCCCTCGCTGTTGTAGAGGATTCCACCTTCGCCGCGCACACCCTCGGAGATGAGAACCCCGGTCGAGGGAAGCGTCGTCGGGTGGAACTGGATGAACTCCATGTCCTCCAGCGGGACGCCGGCACGGTACGCCATCGCGGCACCGTCGCCGGTGTTGGCCACCGCGTTCGTCGTGTGGTCGAACACCTGTCCGAGTCCGCCGGTCGTCAGGATGACGCCGTTTTTGGCGGCGAATCCCTCTATCTTGCCGGTCTGGATGTCGTAGCCGATGACGCCGTGACAGGAGCGCTCGGAGGGGTCGTCCTCGTTCGTGACGGCGAGTTGGGTGACGTACCACTCGTCGTACACCTGAATGCCGCGTTTGACGACCTGCTCGTACATGGTGTGGAGCAGGTGGTGACCCGTCTCCGCACCCGCGTAGGTCGTTCGGGCGAACGACAGTCCACCGAACGGTCGCTGGGAGACGCTTCCGTCGTCCTCGCGGGAGAACGCCATCCCCCAGTGTTCGAGCTGGATGGTCTCTTTCGGGCTGTCCTGACAGAGGGTTTCGATCGCTGGGGCGTCGCCGAGATAGTCCGACCCCTTCATGGTGTCGTAGGCGTGGAGTTCCCAGTCGTCGCCTTCTCTGAGTGCCGCGTTGATACCGCCTTCCGCTGCGCCGGTGTGGCTTCGAACGGGATGGAGCTTCGAGACGAGGGCGACATCTGCGCCCTGTTCGTGGGCCGCGATGGCCGCACGAAGCCCCGCACCGCCAGCACCGACGACGATTACGTCGTGTTCGTACATTGTGTCTGAATTAGGCTTACCAGAACTTGAGGTTGTTCTTCACTGCCGAGCGCTTGAGTTCCTGGATATGCTCGGTCAGCGGGATGTCTTTCGGGCAGACGTTCGTACAGGAGAACTGGGTCTGACAGCGCCAGACGCCGTGTTCCTGGTCGAGGATGCTGTACCGGTGTTCGTGCATCTCCTCGCCTTCGCGGTCGTCCATTGCGAATCGGAACGCCTTGTTCAGCGCCGCCGGGCCGAGATACTGGTTGTCGCCCGCCGCGATGTTACACGAGGACATACATGCCCCACACCAGATACAGCGCGTGGACATCTTGATTTTCTCGCGGTTCTCGCGTGACTGACGCTGTTCTTCCAGTTCGTCGCTCGGTTTCTCGCTGGTCTGGAAGTACGGTTCGACCGAATGCATCTGGTCGTAGAAATGCTCCATGTCCACGACGAGGTCCTTGACGACCTGCGCGTGCGGGAGCGGTTCGACGCGAACCGTGCCGTCCAAGTCCGAAATCTGGGTCTGACAGCCCAGTCGCTGCGTGCCGTTGATGAACAGCGCGTCGCTCCCACAAATAGCCTGTCGGCAGGAGTGACGGAAGGTGAGCGTCGTGTCGAAGTGATCGCGCGCGTAGATGAGCGCGTCGAGGACGGTCATCCCCTTCTCGTACGGGAGGTGGAACTCGTCGAACCGTGGTTCCATCTTCCCCTCGACTTCGGGGTCGTAGCGGAACACCTTGAGGTGGACCGTCTTCCCGTCCGTATCGGTTACGTCCTGCGTTTTCTGTGATTCGTTTTCCCCCTTTGCGGCCCGTCGGCGGTCACCGGGGGTCTCGGTGCGTTCGGTCTCGCTTTCCTGGTCCGCTTCTTCGGATAGTTGCGTGCTCATTTACATCAACCCGTTCATGGTGAGTGCGACGTAGATACCCTGGACGGCCAACAGCAGGCCAGCCACGACGAGTACCCATTTCACCGCTCTCTTTCGACTTCCCGTGAGACCCTGGTTCAGCAGGGCCGCGTACACGCCGTTGACGCCGTGGAACGTCGCCGTGAGGAGGAACAGCGTCATCGTGGCGAAGTAGCCCCACTGGGACATCCGCGCGTGCGTTCCCATGAAGGTCACGTCCTCGGCGTGGTGGACGAAGTGGAGCATGAAGAGGTGGAACGCCAACACGACGATGAGGAACGCCGCCGTAACGCGCTGGAGGAACCACGACATGCTTCCGCTTCGGAACGAGGAGTAGCGCTCTGCCATTTCAGAACGCCCCCGAAATCAGCGTCGGGATGCTCGCCAACACGATGATGGCGGTCACGACCAGCGACGCGTAGAAGCTCTTGTCCTGCGATTCGAGACCGACTCCGAGGTCGATGAAGAGGAGTCTGACGCCGTTGAGAATGTGGAAAACTGCCACAGCGATCAGTCCGACTTCGGCGACTCGGATGATCGGTAGCCCCTCGAGGCCTCGAATGGTGTCGGTGTAGTAGGAATTACTCACGGTAGAGGTACTCAACACGGCGATATGTGTGAACAGATAGCCGATAAGTACCCACCCGGTAAATTTGTGGAAGATCCAGGCCCACATCCCAGCCGAAAACTCACGCCATCGGCCGAAGTCCTCGATGAGGCCCCGATCGTACGATTGACTCATGCCACTCGAATGGTCGGGACCGGGGGCAAATAGAAGTTACTACCTGTCCGCGTATGCGCCCGGAAAATAGCCACGAACTGACAGCTACGTCCGTCCACACCGTATCCCAAAGATGTTGGTGTCTCAGGCTATCTACCGATGATTTGGTGAAACGAGAACGACGGGTGAGTACGGAACGACGGAAAGTAGCTATTAGAAAATTTTTAACTCCCGAGTTGCCGGATTTCGGGAGAACCGGCAATCGTCGGGGGTATTCCCCTCTATTGGTCGCCTATTTCGGGCGTCCCGACGTACCCCGGCGGTTGCACGTCACCCTCGGTTTCCGCGTGTGCCCGGTCGCGTTTCAGCGCGCGGCGGGTGTCCGCGTTCAGTTCGACGATGTGACACAGCGGGTTGCCGGGATAGACGACGGGGTTTTCGAGGACACCGACGAGCAGGCCGGTGAACGGTGCTTCGACGGCCTCGCTTTCGGTTTTGAACGGGTTCGTGATGGAACAGATAGGCGTCCCTTCGTACACCAGCGAGCCACGGTCATAATGCATCTCGACGAGGCCGCCGGCGTCCGCGCGAAGCCACGTCTTTTCCTTCTCGTCGTCGATGACGGTTCGCCACCCGGGCCATTTCACCGGGTCGTCCGGGTGGAGGTTGTACTCCGCGAAGACGCTCATCACGCCTTCGAGTGCACGGTCGATGAACTGGCGCTGGAAGCGGTGTGCTTCGCCCATCTCGATGGTTATCGTCGGGATACCTGAATCCGAGGCCTCCCGGCGGAGCGTCCCGGACGAACCGTGCGAGGAGATGATGACGTTCGACCCGAACGCGCGGGCGAGTCGGACGACTTCGGGGTTGTCCATGTCCGCTCGGACGTGGAGCATGTTCGTTCGGCCGCGTGTGGACGTGTGAAAGTCGATACCGAAATCACACGGTTCGAGGAAGTTGCGATAAATCTGGTCGGCCATCCGTTTCGCGCTCGTGGAATCCTCGCGGCCGGGGAACGAGCGGTTCAGGTCGCGGTCGTAGATGGGGAGATAGCGTTGCTGAGCGAGAAATCCGGGGACGTTCATCACGGGGAGACAGACGATTGTTCCGTGTAACTCGTCGTGATTCCAGTCGTAGGCGACTTCGCGGACGACCTCGATACCGTTGAGTTCGTCGCCGTGGGCCGCCGCCGAGAGAAAGACGGTCGGGCCAGGTCGCTTACCATTGACGATGGTGACGGGAATCCGTACGGGGTCACCGAGATACGTCTCGCTGATTCCGTACCGGATGTTCTGCGTCTCGCCCGGCTCCACGATTCCGCCATTGTACGTGAACGGCTCGGCCTCGTCCCCGGTCATGTACACCACTCAGGGAGCACCGCATAAAAACATACTACTACACATGTCCACTTCCGAAACTATTCTATGAGGGTCGTTGACGCTTCAAATCAACTGGGAACGATTTAAGACCGAACGGACGAAATGTACAGTACATGGCTTCTGACGGCTCACCTGTACGCGTAGGGGTACTTAGTCTGCACAACAGCAAGGAAACGAAAGCGATCTGCAACGCCATCGAAGACCTCGGTCACGAACCGGAGTGGCTTCGCCAGGAGAACACGGCGGTCGAAATCGAGGATGGGGAAGTCAAACTCGAACCCGATATCGATGTCGTCGCCAATCGCCTTCTGCTCTCGAACACCGAACAACCGTCCGAAGCACTCGGACTCGCAAATATCTACGATTCCCTCGTCCCTATTCTCAACCGACCGCACGCGGTGATGACGGCGATTCACAAGTTCTCGACCGCCTCGTCGCTCGCGAACGCCGGCATCCAAGTTCCGGACGCGCTTCTCGCGCTCGACACCGACCGCCTGAACAATGGCCGGTCGAACTACGGCGAGGAGGCCGTCTACAAGACCGCCATCGGGACCCACGGTGGTGGGACGTGGAAAGTCGGCCCGGACGAACTCGTCAATCCGCGCGTGGGGGACCGACAGGCGTTCTTGCAGGACCTCATCGAGCGCGACGAGGGGCGACACCGCGACCTTCGTGTCTACGTCGTCGGCGACCAGATCGTCGGCGCGATGAACCGCTACGCCCCGGACAACGACTGGCGGACGAACGTCGCGCTCGGCGGCGAGGTAGAGGATATGACCGACGCCCTCCCGGACGAAGTGGTCGATATTGCCCGGCGAGCGACCGAAGTCGTCGGCCTCGATTACGCCGGTGTGGACCTCATCGAAGGCCACGACGGTTGGTACGTCCTCGAAGTGAACCCGACCGCCGGGTTCAAAGGACTGTACAAGGCGACCGGAAAGAGCGCGGCCCCGTACATCGCAAAGGCCGCAATCGAAGCGGGCGGCGGCGAAGTTGACCACGAGCGCGTAGAGGGACTGTCCGCCACGCTGGACGACTCCGTCCCGTCGTGCAAACCCGTCAGTAGCAGTCCGGAACCGACCGAACCCGTCGTCATCGGCTACACCGAGGAAGTGTTGGTGAGCGGGACCAGCGGGTCCGAAACCGTCGTCGCCAAGTCGGACACGGGCGCGACTCGGTCGAGCATCGACACGAAACTCGCCGCTCAAATCGGTGCCGGACCCATCAAGAGCATGACCCGCGTCAAGTCGGGCAGTAGCAAGTCGAGCAAGTCGCGTCCCGTCGTGGACGTGGTCATCGGCGTCGGGGGCAACCGCCACACCGTCACCGCGAGCATCGAGGACCGAGGTCACATGGATTACCCGGTCCTGCTCGGCCGCGATATCCTCGAACATTACCAAGTGGACGTGCGTCGCCGCGTCGACGGCGACGAGGAAGTCGAGATGGAAGAGGAAGAAGAGAGCGCCGAAGAGTAAGCACAGTAAGGCGGACGGCTTTTTTGGTTCGGCTTCCTACCCAAGAGACTGCTACGAGTGAGACGATGAACGACGACGCACTATCCACACTTCGAGACGACCCCGTGATGGCCGAACTGCTCGACAGACACGACCCGTACACCGAGGCGAACTGGTCGGAGTACGAACGGCTCTGTATCTCCATCATCAACCAACAGCTCTCGACGGCGAGCGCGGCGGCCGTCAAACAGCGCGTTTTCGACCTGCTCGGCGACGTGACGCCGGAAACCGTGCTGTCCGCGGACGACGATGACCTCCGGGATGCGGGGCTCTCGCGTACGAAAGTCGAGTACCTCAAAAACGCGGCCAGCGCGTTCCAGCGAAACGATTTCACCCGGGAGGGGTTGGCCGAGCATTCGAACGAGGAAGTCGTGGACGCGCTGACCGAAATCAAGGGTGTCGGCGAGTGGACCGCAAGAATGTATCTCCTGTTCGTGCTGGAACGGGAGGACATCCTCCCGCTCGGTGACCTCGCGGTTCGGCGCGGCATCCAGCAGTTGTACGGGAACGGAACGGAGTTGACACGCGAGGAGATGCGCGAGATAGGGGAGCGGTGGCGACCCCACCGTTCGGCGGCGACGCGATACATCTGGGCGGAGTACGAATCGGAGTGAGAAAAGTCGAAAACGGCCGTCGGAGGTCGTCCTGCGGTCGCGTGTTCGCGGATACCGCAGTAAGTGGGGAATCGACGGAATTCAGTCGTCGTGGCCCTGGCTTCCGTTGCCGTGGTCGTGCTCGTGTCGTCGCTGTGACTCGTGCTCCGTGGTCATCATCGTGACCATGTCCGTGCTCATTCGTCGCTGGCCGTGTCCGTGGTGGTGGTCCCAGATTCGTTCCCACACGGCACGTCGGGTGTCGAGGTGCCCCTCGCCGTGGTAGGTCGGGTTATCGAGGTAGCGGGCCGTCTCTTCGAGGTGCTGACGGACCTCGCCGGGAGTCGCGTCCGGGTTGACGCTCTTGACGAGTGCGGCGACACCGACGACCTGCGGTGCGGCCATGCTCGTCCCCGCTTTCCAACCGTAGGCGGGCACCATGTCCGCGTCGTCCTCCTCGGTACCCCAGTCGAAGACCGTACTCAGCACCATGTCGTACTGTGAGTTCGCGTCGGCGGGCGCATCCTCGGTCGAGGTTCCCGCCGGGCGCGCTCACGTCGATGGCTTCCGCACCGTAGTTGGTGTAGTAGGCCGGTTCGTACGTCGGTTTTCGGAAGTGGTGGAGTGCCCGCAGGTAGTGATGATGGCCGTGGTGCCAGCCGTGCGCGTGGTGGTGCTCTTTCTCGCCCGTTTCGCCCGTTTTCTGCTTTTCGTCGTCCCAGAGAAACCCGATGGGGCCGGTGGCGCTGATGCTCATGACGTTGTCGGCCTCGTTCGGGAGGCTGATGACGTCGCCGTCGTGGTCGAGATTCACGCCGTCGTTTCCCGGCCGCCGCGACGAGGAGCGTGCCTTTTTCGTTCGCGTACGAGGACGCCCGTTCGACGGACTCCTGTAGCAGTTCGGTGTCGGAGTCGTCCGGGAGCGGATACGACCCGAGACTCATGTTCGCCACGTCGGATTCGATATCCGCGCTGTGAACCATCGCGGCGACGATGTCGCCGAACGTCGCGAACGGACCGGTGAAGACGCGGAGTTCGACGAGGTCCGTGCCGGGTGCGGTACCGATGACGCCGTTCTCGTTCGACCCGTCGGCGGCGATGATACCCGAGACGTGCGTCCCGTGGTCGCTGATTATCGGCTCGAACGTCCCGCCGTCCCCGGTGAAATTCTTCGAGAGGTCCGTGTTGAGCGCGTGTTTCAAATCCGGATGTGACGCGAGCGCCCCGGAGTCGATGACGGCGACACGCACGTTCCCTCGCCGCGCGTCATTCGGTGAACTTTCAACACGTCCTGTGCCTGTTTGTCCCACTGTAGGTCATAGCGCGTGTCGTGCAGGTGATGGTCGCGAAGGTCGTGATGTTCGGCCTCGACCCGGTTGAACTCCATCTTCACGTCCTTCGAGTACCGCGTTCCCACCACGTCGCTTTCGTTGCCTTTAACCACGGCGATACCGATCTGGCTGAGGTCGTGAACGACTTCGAGACCGTCGAGCACGTCGGCTCGACGAATCACGCAGATCGACGATATATCTATCCGCAGTCGATTCCGCGGAAACCGTCGGTGCCGTCAGCGCCAATCCACCCAATGCAACCCCTGCGCCCTTCAAGAACGAACGGCGCGTCGGTTTTTGTGACATTCGTCTCGCATATCATATCGGAGACGTATTAATGTTAATACTATATTTTTATTGAAAAAGTAAAAAATACTCCGTTGATTCATGTCTTCGGAACTGCCGAAGCTACTCTTAGTCGTCCTGACCGTATCCGTGGTGGTTGTGCCGGTGACCGTGACCGTTCTCGTGGTGGTGGTCGTCATGACCATGACCGTGTCCATAGTCGTCGTCCTGGTCGTGTTCGTGACCGTGGTGCCAACGGTCGTCCCGATTTCCTCCCAAACCGCCCGTGCGGTGTCGAGGTGCCGGCGGACTTCGCCAGGTGTCGCATCCGGGTCGACGCTCTTGATCGAGGCGGCGACGGCCGCCGTCGCGGGTGACGCCATGCTCGTTCCGGCCGTCCAACGTAGCCCGGAATTCGCTTGCCGTCCTCGTTCTCCATGAAGACTGTATCCAACCGAGGTCGTACTGCCAATTCGTCTCGTCGGCACCGATCTTGCTCTGGTCCGCGTTTCCAGCCGGGTGCGCTGATGTCGATCGCTTTCGCGCCGTAGTTCATGTAAAATGCGGCTCGTACGTCGGTTTTCGGAAGTGGTGAAGCGCAGCGTGATAGCTTTCCTTCTTCGGATTTTCGCCGTCCCAACGATAGCCGATGGGGCCAGTGGCGCTGATGCTCATGACGTTGTCGGCCTCGTTCGGGAGGCTGATGACGTCGGCAGCGAATTGTTCGTCAACCCTCCCTACTCGGGAAGGAAACGGCCGAGAGGGCTCAAAAGGAGTTCGTCTACGTCCCGAAAACGGCAGGAAAAACAGCGCAGGGGATTATGGAAAACTCACGGCGGGTTCCAACTCGGCGGCGAGGTCGAGGTACGATTCGATGAGCGTCTCGGACCCGTCGAATCGAATCGTCCCGTCTTCCCACTCGATGACTTTGGCCGCTTCCATCTTCGGGAGGTGTTTGTGACGTAGTTCGGTGAGCACACCTTGTGCCTCGTCGTCCCTCGTGTGCTCGTCCAGTTCGATGATCTGCTCGGCGAGGCCTTCTGCGGTGAGGGGGCGGTCGCTACTTCGCAGACAGTAGAGGACGTACCGACGCCGATAGTCCGCCAGCAGTTCCATCACCACGTTGAGGTCGTCCGGACCGGCGTAGCGACTCTCCGACTTCGTCCCCGAAACGCCGGATGAATTGGAACTCATCGTTACCAGTACTCTGGGAAGTGAGGCGCAAAAGAACGGTGCCTACACAATTAGGTACCGCAAGGGAGTTTCAGAACCCTTTGCCGAGCAGTTCGCGGGCGATGATGTTCTTCTGGATTTCCGTCGTTCCTTCGTAAATCTGGGTAATTTTCGCATCCCGGTAGAGGCGTTCCACGTCGAAGTCGTTGACGTAGCCCGACCCGCCGTGAATCTGAACCGCTTCGTCGGCGCATTCGACGGCGGTACGGGAGGAGAACTCCTTGGCCATCGACGCCAACTGGGTCAGTTGTCCGTCGCCGTTGGCGACGCTCCACGCGGATTTGTACGTGAGGTTGCGTGCTGCTTCCGTCTTCGTGTGCATCTCGGCGAGTTTGTGCTGGATGGCTTGGAAGTCGCTGATGGAACGGCCGAACTGTTCACGCTCCTGTGCGTATTCGAGGGCGCGCTCGCAGGCACCTTTGGCGATGCCGACGCCCTGTGCGGCGACTGCTGTTCGGGTTTCGTCGAAGAACTGCATAAGTTGCAAAAAGCCCATGCCACGCGTTCCGACGAGGTTCTCCTCGGGGACGCGCACGTCGTCGAAGATGAGTTCGGCGGTGTCGGAGGCACGGATACCGAGTTTACCCGTGATCTTGTCGGCTTCGAAGCCGTCGCGGTCGGACTCGATGATGATTTGGGAGAAACCGGCATAGCGGTCCTCCGCTTCGGGGTCGGTCTTGCACATCACGACGAAGTAGTCGCCGACGGACCCGTTCGTGATCCACATCTTGTTGCCGTTGATGACCCATTCGTCGCCGTCCTTTTCGGCGGCCGTCGAAACCGAGGACACGTCCGACCCGGTGTCCGGTTCGCTGATGGCGGTGCCCATGACAGCGTCACCCGTCGCAATCGGGGAGAGATACTCCTCTTTCTGCTCTTCGGTCCCGAACTCGCGGATGGCGTCGCCACCGAACGCGGTGCTCGTGATACAGAGACCGATTCCGGGGTCCACGGCGAACAGTTCCTCGACGATGATAGCGACTTCGAGGGGAGAGTAGCCAGCGCCGCCGTATTCGATGGGAATGTTCGCACCGGTCAGACCCATCTCGGCCGCTTTGTCGATGATTTCCCACGGATACTTCTCCGCTTGGTCGTACTCCTTCGCGATGGGCGCAACTTCGTTCTCCGCGAACCGCCGCACTTCGTCACGAACTGCTTGTTGCTCGTCTGTCAGCTCGAAGTCCATGTGGGTGGCTTACGGGGCCACGGATAAATCGTTTTGTAACCGGACATAAACTGGAATGGTGTTTATTAGATAAGAGAGAGAAACGTTGAAACACCCCCGTAACGAGGGTCCTTGCATGGAGCTCGAAGATATCAACACCATAGCGGTTCTCGGTGCTGGCAACATGGGCCACGGAATCGCGGAAGTCGCGGCGCTCGCGGGATTCGACGTGAATCTGCGGGACATCAAAGAGGAGTTCGTTCGGAACGGCTACGAGGGAATCGAGTGGAGTCTGGAAAAGCTCGCCGAAAAAGAACAGATAAGCGAGGCTGACGCCGACGCCGCACTCGACCGCGTCACACCCATCGTGGATTTCGAGGAAGCCGTCTCGGACGCCGACTTCGTCATCGAAGCCGTCCCCGAGAAGATGAACATCAAAAAGGACGTGTACGGGGAACTGGAGGAGTACGCCCCCGACCACACGATTTTCGCCACCAACACGTCCAGCCTCTCGATAACCGAACTCTCCGAGGTGACGAACCGCCCCGAGCGATTCTGCGGAATGCACTTTTTCAACCCGCCGGTTCGGATGCCGCTCGTGGAAGTCATCACGGGCGCTCACACGAACGAGGACGTTCTCGACGTGACCGAGGAGTTGGCCGAAGAGATGGGCAAATCCCCCGTCCGCGTCCGCAAGGACAGCCCCGGTTTCATCGTCAACCGCGTGCTCGTTCCCCTGATGAACGAGGCCGCGTGGATCGTCGAGTCCGGCAATGGCACCGTCGAGGAGGTCGACAGTGCGACGAAGTTCGACATGGGACTGCCGATGGGGAGCTTCGAACTCGCCGACCAAGTCGGCATCGACGTGGGCTATCACGTCCTCGAATACATGCACGAGGTGCTCGGTGCGGCCTACGAACCGTGTCCACTGCTCGCGGAGAAAGTCGAGGAAGGAAACCTCGGAAAGAAGACCGGGCGGGGCTTCTACGACTACGAAGACGGCGGCGCCGATATCCCGACTGACGCCGGAAACGAGGATCTCATCCTTCGCCTGCAAGCCGTGATGGCGAACGAGGTGGCGAAACTCGTCGGCAACGACGTCGCTCCCGCCGAGGAAATCGACGAGGCGGTCATGCTCGGCGCTGGTTTCCCCGAAGGCCCGGCCCGGATGGCCGACGATGCCGGATTGTCGGAACTGGTCGAAACGCTCGAATCGCTCCACGACGAGACGGGAGCGGAACGCTACGAACCCGCGGAGTACCTCGAAGAACGCGCCGAAATCGGCGGCTTCGCCGACCCAGAAGAGGACGACGGCATCGAGTTCGAAGCCATCCGCATCGAGAAACCCGGCGAGATGGTCGGACAAATCGTCCTCGACCGTCCGCACCGCATGAACACCATCAGCGGGGAACTGCTGGACGAACTCTCGGTCGCCATCGACCAACTGGAGGACGACGACGAGGTTCGTGCCATCCTCATCACGGGTGAGGGCGACAAGGCGTTCTCCGCCGGGGCGGACGTCCAGAGCATGGCCGCTGGCGGTGCCGACCCCATCGGGGCTATCGAACTCTCGCGGAAAGGACAGGAGACGTTCGGCAAACTCGAATCCTGCCCGATGCCCGTCGTGGCCGGAATCGACGGCTACTGTCTCGGCGGCGGGATGGAGATGGCGACCTGTGCCGACCTCCGAATCGCGAGCGAGCGCTCGGAACTCGGTCAACCGGAACACGACCTCGGTCTTCTGCCGGGATGGGGCGGCACCCAGCGCCTCCAGCACATCGTCGGCGAGGGGAGAGCGAAGGAGATAATCTTCACCGCCGACCGCTTCGAGCCGGAGACGATGGCCGACTACGGCTTCCTGAACGACGTCGTTCCGACCGAGGAGTTCGAGGAGAAAGCCTTCGAACTGGCCGCGAAACTCGCCGGCGGCCCGCCAATCGCACAGGAGTTCACGAAGCGTGCGATGAGCAAGGGATGGGAGAGCACGGAGGCCGGACTCGAAATCGAAGCGCAAGCGTTCGGCCATCTGATGGCGACTGACGACTTGATGGAAGGCATCACCGCGTTCATGGGCAAGCGCGACCCCGAGTTCGAAGGGAAATAACTGACATCCCTTCCCAACAGGGATGCCACCAATTGACGCGATATCGGCCCGCTGTCGGTCGATAACGGAAGGTTTAAACTAGTCCAACAGAAAGCAATGAGTGCGCAACGAGCGCAGGACGCTCGGTTGGTGTAGTCCGGCCAATCATCTTGGCCTTTCGAGCCGAGGACCAGGGTTCAAATCCCTGACCGAGCATCCCAAATTCTCCGCCTTCTGGCGATTTTCCCACTTGCTCAGGTATACGTGTTCGTCCATGCCTGAAACCAATAAAGAAAATCGGAAGTACGGAAGTCGGCGTTGTATAGCGATTCGGTCTATTTGTCAGGCCGAAGTAACGGAAACACTATTTCTGAGGTGGTGCGGATGGTCAATCTAACCGATTACCCTGTCCTCACGGAAGAGAGCGAAGCCGTTCTCAACAAACGCGAGAAGCTCGACTATGAGGAACATCGTCGGGACTTCATCGAATGGTTGGTCGTCTTCGGGAAGGACCCAGAGCGCGTTGTAGGGTATGCAGATGATACTGTGAGACGGTCTGCGTACCGCGTAGATAAGTTCTATAGGTGGAAGTGGGAACAAGACGGCTACACTACGAATCTCTCCTGTGAAGACGCTGACGAGTATATGAGAGACCTCGCTGTAGGAGACTACTCGAACAGTCACAAAGCGAATACCCAGAAGTCGATCAAGCGGCTATTCAAATGGAGAAAGTATGAGCAGGGAGGTAGCCTCTGGGAGCCAAGAGTTCAGCTTTCCGAATGACAATGGTAGTAGCCAACCTCGTGACTTTCTTACCCGTGAGGAGCGTGTGAAGCTTCGAGAGGCTGCTCTGGAGTACGGGAGTATTCCTGCCTACAACGATCTGTCTCCACGCGCGCGTGAGAAGTGGAAGACCTACCTAGCACAACGATTCGAGAAACCGAAGTCGGAGGTTCGTCCTTCTGATTGGGAGAGAGCAAATGGTTGGAAGATTCCATCCATGGTATGGGTTAGTCTCGATGCTGGCCTTCGTCCTATTGAGGTCGAACGCGCGAGGACGACCTGGATCGACACGGAGAATGAGGTGCTTCGAATTCCGAGGGAGGAATCATCGAAGAACACCGAGAATTGGATAGTAGGGCTCCAGTCGAGAACAGCGCGTGCACTGGAAAATTGGTTGGAAGAGCGAGAAGCGTACGAGAAGTACGAGGGGAGGGACGAACTATGGTTGACTCGTCGAGCGAATCCATACCAGTCACAGTCTCTTCGCTATCTTCTGAAGCGTCTCTGTGAGACAGCAGGTATACCGACTGAAAGCCGCCAGATGTCGTGGTATGCGATTCGACATTCCGTTGGGACCTATATGACACGAGAGGAGGACTTGGCCGCAGCACAAGCACAGCTTCGCCATAAGAGCGAGCAGACAACTATGAAGTACGATAATGCCCCGGTGGAGGATCGGAAAGACGCATTGAATCGGATGGGTTAGCCATCTCAATTTTTGAGGCTAGTTCACGATTCTCTACGACGTGATAATACTTATATTCCAAGAGTTGCATTATTCTTCTCATGCGCTATTGTGCTAATCCCCAATGTGACCGTTATCATGTTCCAATTCCAAAAGATAAGTTGGAATGCCCAAAGTGCAAAAGTGGTCGACAGTATGTTGAAAAAGCTGAACCGGTAGCCTGTCCAAGTTGTGGTGAACATAACCCACCTACTGCCTCATCGTGCTGGGATTGTGGGTCATCTATTAGCCGATTTTGATGCTATTGCTGAATCAACTGGGGGATGTTCTTTGGTTTTCAAATATCTCTGTGGAATCATTATATGCAAGCTGTTTCAGATTAATATCGAATAATCCTATAATCGTAATTGGATCCGCTTTGGCTTTGGAGACAGGTATTATATTTATGTCATATCCTGAGTACATGCTTTCGGTAGCCTCCCAGAATAAAAATACAAGGCAGCATACTACTACCCTCCAGGGACGATCGTTGACCTTGGCAGGGATTGCATTTGCCGGATTTTCACTTCTCATCTCGGTTGAGAAGGAAATATCTGCCTCTCTGACATCTGTATATCGATTACTCGCTCTTTCAATTGGTTTACTTTTCATATCCTATCAGGCGAAAGAATACACAGGGACACGACGATTCTGGCGGATCTTTCAGGAGAAAACAAACTCATATGGCTTCATGACGCTTTTTCTCGCCACTACTGTTGTATTCTTACTTGCTGTTGGAATATTCCCTTGGGTACTTATGATCTCTTTATCTATTGCCTTGTTAGTAAGGTTTCTAACAGTTAGAACACAATTTGTCATGTATTGTAAGATGAGAAAAAGCCAGAGAGATTTATCTCGGCTAGAATCAATCTACAGATTTGCTTCATCAGTATACGATTTGAAAATGCGGCCATGGATTTCTAAGATTCGATGAGCATTCGTATCCATTCTGCCGCCTCCTGAGCCGTCCCACGAGGGCGGTTTTCGATCCGGGTAAAGATAGATTCGTGACAAGAGTGAAATAATGAGGGAGAAGTAATCCTACTCTCACCGGTACAGATGAGTTTATAGTGATTAAGCCACTCTGAGGTCTACTATCGGTGAAAACAATGCCATCTGACTCACTAACCGAGACGTGCAAAGAATGTGGCCGGAAAGCACTTGACATTTACCTCGAAGATGGGATCTGCGCCGACTGTCGAGAGTAATAGACCACGGATAAGCAGTTATCCAGCTTCGATGACCGGATGCACGTGGTATGTACTGGGTGATTATCGACATACAATCCCCTCAGACTCTCGACTTCGGTGAATGCTTCAAATCTCACTCTCGATATGGACGACTGTCGCTTTTACAATATGTGTAAAGATGTTCCAATATTGGATACCATCTCAAAAATGATAACCTATCGAAAAATATATATTCTTGTATATCGTAATAATAGATAAGTTTATCCGTATATCTCAGATATCTCTCGCCGTTTTATATCATAACGAATGAGGGGTCAGGTGTTATGACCACCTGAGAGAGAAATGCGGATTTGACTTACTCAGTGTGATTGAAATGAGTCTGAATCAGTCAAATACAACTATTAGTTCGTATCGTAGACATATAAACCCATCGCTTGAAGAACAAAAGATAGCGTGGGCTGAAGCGGAATTAGCGCACCGAAGGCAACGACACTCCCCGAATAGCCGCATCATAATCACTCCCGACAGAGAGGAACAGCGACGGGAGATTTTTAAAGGGGTTGCATTGGGTACATCGGTCCTCTATGCGTCCAAACTAGAAGGGCGACGATGGCACGCAGAGGACCTCTGTGACGACTTTGGTATCTCGGACGATAATATCCTCATCCCGCCAACTCCTACGCGCTCTGGGTGCGACTGTGGCCACTCTGACGACAGCTACCAAAAGCTCAATAGGGCGAAATATACCCCCCGAGAAATTCACGAGGAACTCGGTATGGAGTGTGATTTCACCCGAGATTATGACGAGTTCGTGAAAGAACGGGATGAAGGAGATTTGGACAAATATGATGTGGCCATCGTCTATCCGACCTATCTATTCTCGGCTAATCTCACTAAGCAATTCGATGTTATTGCCATCGATGATTTTGACGCAGAGGTGTTCGAGACGGTTCTGAGCAAGCCCGAGAAGCATCTGGACTCATACCTCTCCCAATTGGAGGAACTGCCGTGTGACGACTACAGCGCGCTCAAATCGAACATAGGACGATGGGACAAGATGGATGCTAAACTCCATTTGGAGTTCAAGGAGGAGTTGTTAGGACGATATACTAACGGCATTCCAAACCCAGAAAACCAATCCGTTTATCACCGATATGCTCCCCTCATTACCTTCGCCATCCTCAATATGGAACAAATCGAGGATGGTCTCTATCAGTTCGACTGTCGAGATCTCCAGACCTATGTCCAATTCGACGATGATTATCAGGTCATTTTGGAGGAGGGAGAGGACGACGACGATGAGGATACCGTCTTCATTTGGAACACTCCAGAATTAGACGATGATACTGAGATTGTCGTCCTCGATAGTTCGACCTGCCGGACTGACTTTATCAAGCGAATTTGGTCGAAGACATTCGGAACTAACTTTGAAATCCAAAGGGAGGCAGACTCCTCCGAAAAGCGAGCGCAGCATCTCACGGATGGAATGGGATGGAGATTCGTCCAGTACAACGATAAGGCGGCTAAGCACTACGGATGGGGACGGGTTTCCATGTGTACCGACACTGGCATCGCCTTTGATATCTATACGAGAGAAGGGCGAATGCCCACCACGATATCGACGAAAAAGGCACTCGAAAAGTACGACGAAGGAGGGCCATTGGTCTATTCCAATGAGTGTATCAACTATCAGATGGCTCTTGCATCCCCGGATTTGAAGGACAAGGACCTTTTCGCATTCCACGGGTCTCCTCATCCGGGGGACAACTATCTTCGACGAATGGCATCATATCTTGACATTAACCTCGATATCGAGGGAGAAGGGGATGATAAAGAGTATAAATCACCTGATGGACTTGGCGAGGAACTTTATAATTATTACACTTCAGATAGAATCTATCGTATCCTCCTCGAAGTCGGTTCCGAATGCGACCAGAAGACTGCATTCTTCAATACTGGGTGTCTCCCCCCCTGCATCTCGGAACACTACGACGAGATTCGGAAGGCAAAGCAGATCCGAAAAAAGAAACGGAAGGCGCTCGACTTCCTCGGTCAGTCGGACGAACCAGTGAGTAAGAAGGAGATTGCTGATGCTGCTGGATGTAGCAAAAGGAGTGTTAGCAATCTTGTTTCGGAACTAGAGGACGGGGGATTGGTCGATGTTACTACCAAAGGTCGGGCGAAAAACTACAGTTTGTAACGTGTCATTTCTTAGTAGGAAATATCTCCCTCTAAGCAATAATAATACTAATAGGAATATTTCCTACTAAGGATTGATACTTCCATCAGCAAAAAATCGGTTAAGAGATTACTCTCGGAACTCGAAGATGATGGAATACTCGAATCGTATCGGGAAGATGTGCATCCTCGTCGGATGCTTTATCGACTACATTCTTAACGAATCTTAATTGGGGTTCAGATTCCCCTCTAAGGATAATAGTATAGAGGGAGATTTGACCCCCCCTGTTGATTATAATATAGTCTATCGGGGTGCTTGGCCGAGTTTACCATCGTGAGTAGCAACCCACATTCGTCCCATGGTCGAAAGCTGTGTTTCGAGTCTATTCCCAATCTCATCCCTGTTAACGTACCCTTTCTTATCGAGTTTCGAAACGTTGTACTGAACTCTACTTCGGAATGATGAGTCGTACTCGATATCGAGGTGTTCGGCCAGTTGTTCTGCGAGGGCAGAAGTCGAGGAAATAGAATCTTTTCCATTCAAGAAATTCATAACTCTTTTTTCAAATTCGTCGATGTCGCTACCAGGAGGAGAAGGAAATTCAACGAACATTTGTCCATCAAGTTCCTTCGCGCCTTGTGTAATTCCCTTCTCTTCTATTCTTTCCAGCAAATCACACAAGTCACCATACAGGGAGTGTACTCGGATATCTTCTCCTAATTCTTCTAGGAGGTTTTTCGTCTCTTTCAGTGTGTCAATCATTTCGAGAACTAGGTATTTCTCTGGTGCAACGTAGTATGTATGCAGGCGATCCCGTATCTCTTCAACTTCTTCTTGGAACTCTGCGATTATTGAGTCAGCAGCAGTAGCAAATGCAAAAGCAGCAGTTCGAGGCATCGAAGAGATATTAACAAATACCTCGTTTCCATCCGCCAATTCGTCTAGAATTAATTCATAAGCTTTCGGATAGAGTACTTCATATTCGTACAAATCATCAATCTCAATGGGTCTTTTATCGATATCTATACCGATTACATCAAATGTTCTCTCTAATTCATCTGTCATATTTGATGCTAGTTGGGCTGCTCCATCGGGCGCATCGTCGTCGTCTGAATCACCTGCGTGCGTGACGAGAATTACACGATCCGCTTCCATACTCCCCTGTGAAATTGGATAGATGAGGCGCTCAAAGTCGAATCCAACCGGGATAAAGTGGACTCGTTCGGTCATACTTCTTCTTGCGTCCGTCTCATGCTAAAGGGCTTCGTTATCTGATTATCATGTGCATCTTGTGGCCACCATAACTGGATTGCGTTTACAGACTAGCTCCAGAGATGGGTTCTTGTGTGAAAAATCCTCCAAAGCTTTATGTCGGTACGGGTTGATGTCTCCTGTAGGTGCCACGAAAACACGCTCGCACCTGTGAAATCTCGACCATGCAAGACGACTCGTTTCCGCACGGTTTCGGTGCAAAGATCCATCCAAGCCATCACAGAGACCAAGAGTTATTCGCTCACAATCCCGATAACGTTCCATTCGTTGCCTGCAAATGGCACCGTGCTTCTTGGTTCGTTAGTCATTCCCGAACCGCATTCCTTAGTCCGAACCAGGATTTGTTCGTGATGACTTACGAACAAGATCGACACATTGCAGGACGAACACCAACAGAAGAGGTTGACCGGTTGGAAAGACTGGAGGGTGTTGCTGATGGTGCATTCTTAGGAGACCGATTCACGTACGGGAGTATGAATCGCCGGGAAGTAGTAAAAGAAATTGACGAGAGCATCGAGCGGCAACTATCAGCTCATCGGTTGATGGAGAAGAGAGGAATCGACATACCTCAATATCCATCCATTATGGGATGGGACGATTGGCATTATGAGCGTTGTCGTGAACTCATCGAAAAGATTAGTCCTTCAGTTGGATTCGACGCAACGCAGTACAACTCCAAATACGATTGTGCGGAACATCTGAACACCCTTGATGAGGTGCTGGAGCCAGAGCGTATCTTCGTGAACGGATGCATTGCTCCCAGTTGGCTTCGATTGTTCCCTCGATCAGTAGTAGCGTGTTCGGGAGCCTGGAATATCCGGGAGGAGAGCAAGGATGCAAATGGTGTCCCACAGCGAGATAAGCTTCCGGAAATCACCAAGAAGCGAGTTGACGCAATCAATCACTGGCAGTCAAAACTCATCAATTATCAATGACAAAAAAGAGCGGCGGACCACCGAAGGAACGACTTGACGAAGAGCCATGGCAACCACCAGAAGCGGAAGAACCACTCCAGCGTTCTCTTGACCTCGCCTTACAACGAGATGAGGAAGAAAGTAATGACGATGATCCTGAATTCCTCTACGGAGATATCGTCCATGACACGGAGTCCGAGGAACCAATTGCGTTTGTGGTAGTAAACATCCCCGATATTACTGCCGAAGAATGGGAGTTTGAGGATGGAACCCTTGCTGACCGGTCCAAGAAATATCCAGATGACGACTACGTGGTAGTCGTAACTCCACTAGGTGTCCTTGATGACTACATGCCAGACTGGGACGAACGAGAAGTCCCCATCCCGCTTGAGCAACTTGTTGAGGATGAAGTTCCATTTGCTCCATTCCCATCGCTTCAGCTAGTCCGTGTCGAAGATTCTCACCTACGAGAATAACTGAATCCAGGACTGATTTTTTGGTCGTAGGCTTCGTGAGAAAGCTGAGAACACTCGACAAGACGGGGATTCGCTATTCAGTGCGACCGATGTAAAGAATAAGGTTGTGGATATCGGAGTAAGACACCATGTCAACAGAAACCGAATCCGGCGGTCTGAAAGGACTACCCCCGAAACAAGCTGTTGTCGTCTCAGCCGGACTAGTCGTTGGCCTCTTCCTCGGGCAGATTGCCGTTGGAGCCCCGACGACAATTCCTGACTGGCTGATGGTCGTTGCACTTGGATTATCGACGACAGTCGTCGCATGGGAAACCATCCGACGGAAAATCGATGTCGAATCTTTAGTGGCTATACTTGTGTTCGTAGGAATCCTCGCGACGGCGTTTCTCTAAGAGAGTAGAAATCTAGCAGTGGGTCTCTTGTGGTCGTCAGAAAGCCTGCTGTAGACTGGCGAACTGCGACGGTGTGATGACTTGCATGCCCTTTTGATTAACAACGTAATCAACAACCGTCTCGAAATCGGTTGTTGAAAGGTCCCCACTACTGCCGACATCGTGGAATCCGAGCGTAAGGACACTCCCGTAAGTCGAGGCGACATCAGCGACGGATTGGAGGTCGGAGACGGTCGAACCACTCCCCCAGAAGGCACGCTGGACGTTGTGCGGGCCAGTGAGGATGGGAGATGTCGTCCCCTTCTGGAGACTGCTTGTGGAGAATGCGAGGTCGTGATACTCCTGGGCAATGTCATGAGCAGTATCGTCTAACGGTCGTCTCTCCCGCCTCTGGTGTGACGAACGCATCACTATCGGGAGTAATCTCCCCGTCGCCATCAGCATCCACCCGGAACTCGTAGTAATCGCCCTGTGCATTTGGTGTCGTTCCGAACACCATCCCCTCGAATACACGGGTTTTATCGGACGAGACCTCAATCTCGACCTCTCCAACCGCTTTTGCACCTTCGAACCGGGAGACTCCCATGACTTCCCCGATTCGTTCGAGATCGGATTCATCTTGATACGGATTGATATCCTCGGGAGAAATCTTGTCAGTATCAATCCCGAGGTCGTCGAGGTCGTCCTCAGTCAGTGTCTTACCAGCATAGTTCACCCATCCCGAGAGTTGAACTGCGAGACGACGAATTTCGTATTCTTCCTGTGAACTCGCAAATGCCTCGGTGAAAACCCGATTGAAAGATGTCTCTATGAAATTCGTTAGCTTTGCAGACCTACTTTTGATATTGTCTTCGAGGGACTGATGGATGTCGCTCTTAGTACGTGGAATTACCGGCATGGTCCACGATTAGAAGAGCAGGTCCCGCTCAGCCTTTCGGCGTTCACTAGCGCTCATACAGGCTTGACAGCCAGTTAGCACTCCCTCGTTGGTTGCAAAGACCCGATGATAATCCGGAGAGACCTCCGCACCACAATTGCATCTGGGTACAGTCTCGTAGTTCTCTGACCACTCCGTCAGCTTTCCACCGGGGACGGCCCAGTCCCCCCTCATCGTCGATCCTCGTCAATGTTCGCCGACAGGGGGGATTTGCTCATTCCCCGCGATTTGTTCTGCTGGACATCCTGTTTAAGGGCATCGTCGAGTTTCTCGCGGAGAGTTCGGTCGTCCTCTTTGGGCTCCTGTGGTCGGCTCTGAGCCACTGCTTTCGGTGATGGGTCCGACGAGCCGGATAGCTCCTCCATCTCTCCTTCAAGCCGCTCTGCCGCTTCTGTCCACTTACCGCCCTTCCCACGCATTCGTCGGATATGGGTCTCTAACTCTTCCTTCTCGGTGGGCCCGTCGTCCTCTCCTGTTGTCGACGAGTAATAATCTTCGAGGAGACCACGGGCTACCTCACGACTGTCGGGACTTGCCAATTCCTCGATCTCCCCTTCAACCTCTCCCCGAAGTTCCGCATTCTCCTGTCGAAGCTTTTCGAGAGCGCTCGTTTTGACAACAGTCAGTTCCGATGGGTCCACGTCGTGCTTCTCGATTTCCTTGACTAGGTGCTCGACTATTCGTCGGTCAACAGTCATTCGTCGTCACTCTCCGTTAAAAAGAGACCTTCCGCCGCCACATGGTTGCCAAGTCGCTCCCCCATAGATATATTATATTCCATCTGCATTCGAAATACGTATATACTTTAGTATTACTTACGGATAAATCTTTCTATTATAGGGACAACCTTTAAATAGTATCAATGCTGATGTATATATACGGGGAAACCCCCGTAAATAATCGAAAATCGTCCTCCGGCGATTCAAGTGCTTTCGATTTCACGAGGTAAATACCAAGTCACCTCGTCCTATGGGGTTCGTCACCCCTTTCTTCCTACTGCATTATGGCGTCGCCTTGTACTATAATTCGTCCATTATTTGGCAGATATTTTATTCTCAGAAATTTCCGTCGGGGCTTTTTCCAGATCGACTTTTGATGTCAAATCTATATAGAGATATATTCTCGAAGACAACTAAAATATAAAGGGTGTCATTGCAGTAGTGACTCGGTCCATTTGCCCTACCGTGAGGGGCAACAGTCAGGTCTGGTTCACCTGGTTTCCGTAATTGGCTCTGTTCACCCCGTCCGCTTTGTCATCTTAAGGAGATCTCATCTCCCACCTCACTCTCTCAAATCGCAATTAGCTGGGCTAAAAATGACATCGAGACTCACCGCAAGTAGCGCGTAGATTATTTGTCAATTCTTTTTTGCTCGTAATTCAACATAACAAATGGTAATAGAAGAAATCTATTTCCATTCTAAGGGGCCTAGCTTCGCTTGTGCTGCGTTTCTCAATTTTACGACTCATAGGACTACTCTCCACATCGGGATTGACTCGGAGGACGAGGGATAGGTAGGATTAGCCGAGGATAGGATAGCTGTTGAACTGAGGTGAAACAAGCAGTTATCCTCATTACTATCCGCCTATCGGCTTCGGAATTGAGCGTTGAAGGCCTGAACGGTCGTCGTGGCTTATCAGAGATACCGATGAGCGTTGAGAGGCATGCATCGCATTGTAACACTCGTCGTTGCACTCACTGTCGCCAGCACTGTGCTGGTTGGTGGGGCGATGGCAGACTCACAGCATAGTGGACAAGCAGCCGTCTCGGGAGTTGAGCAAAAGCAGGCAGTCGGGCAGTTCAACGCGAACGAGCAAGACGATAACGTGGCTGCTAGTGTGGCTATTGGTGAAGGTGATGGAAACGATGGAGGACCAGGGAATCCAAGTGGCAGTATAGCTCCTGCTCAGAGTGGAGACAACGGTGCTGAGTCAGGTGATGCAGTGGCAGTGCAGGCCAGCGCCCAGAGCAACTCGAACAAGCAGTTCGCCGCGTCGAACGCCCAGAACGTCAACGGGCAGTTCCAGAACGGTGACGACAACGGTAACGGTGGCGGACCTGGAAATAACTCTGGTAACTAATCACGTCGGTTCTCATTCTTTGTTGATCGACTCGAAGGCCTATTCTTACTGAGTACGAGGGACAAGAACGACAACGACCTGTACAAGCTATTCTTCGCTCGCTTCGATCAATCGCCAGATTACGTCTTCATATGACTCTCCTCGTCCCTTACGGTCATACAGTTCGTCAGCGAGTTCATCCGAAACCTGAATAGAGGTATTTCCCATATTCACCATAGAACGTTCTCTCTCATAGTTCTGTGGCATCCCATCTACCACTATTCTATAGAACCATAGATTTATGGTGGCGGCTGTAGATGTAATCTGGTAGGAAGCGCGGTATCGCCTCAAAGGCCGGTGCTGGAACACCGACCGCGCTTTCTGAAGCACCCAGAAAGCATGTCAACTACAACAACCAGCGGTCAAGAGACTTTCGAGGTTGCACAGTGTAGCGATGACCAGCATACCAACGTCGCTAACCTCTCCTACGGAGCAGATGAGGCGAAGGAACACACCTACACCGTTACACTCGACGAAAATGGAGCGGTCGAATGTACTTGTCCTCACTTCACTTACAGGGTCGCCTACTGCAAGCACATGGCGGCTGTGGACCAAGCCACCATCGAGGATGAGAAGGAGATTAGCGGTCCATACACTGGCTACGACTGCTACGGGAGCATCGACCATACCTACTGGCGGTGCGAGGATTGTGGGGCTGAAGCGACCGACAAAAGAGCACTGGAGGACTGCTGCTGATGAGCCAACTACAGCACGCTAAGATGGAGAGTCGGGAGATATGTGAGAACGTCTACGAACTACGGTTCGTAATGGAGGACATCGTCGTCTCGTACGAGTTGGTCGACGGGGTCGCCACCTTAGAGAGTATCGAGGGCAAGTATCGTCCCTGGTTGCATCAGGAGACGCTACAGGAGATCGAGGACGAAGTCGGAACTCTCCTTGATGTCGAGAGGGTCGTAGCTCACCACTGACTATCCTACTTTTCTCACCATCGGATTCTCTAGCGAACCTTTTCATCTGGTTCAGCACTGCATCGTCACGTCTACAAAATGTCCAAATCAATTGGCGATTCTGTTGCTAATCGCCTTTCAGATATCCTGAGAGAAGAATAATAGCCATCTAAAACAGATGGAGACCAATGGAGATGACTATCGACGACATTGACCAAGAGCACGTTAACCAAATTGAGATTGATGGAGATGAAGGCGGCGACGTAATACGTGTTCAACTAATCGAAGAACGAGAAATGGTCGTCTCATTCTACGCGGTCCACGGACATGCAAAACTCGAATCATGGCAAACCGAATACTTCCATCTTAATCGCACCCCCGAATTGATTGATGAAGCCATCGAAGCAGTCGGGGACTTGGGTCGAATAAAGGATGTAGATTCGAATCCTGTTCAGTTGTTGGGATAGAATCCATACATCTTTTCGTCATTAGCTACGGTCACATTGAAGGGTTATGGGGAGAGAAGTATTCACATGGTAACAATCGCAGATGCTAAAATCGACGGGATACAGTTGTATCTATGCGAGAAATCCCACTTGGGGAAGCAATATACAATCCTTGGACTTGGGGACGGTATGAAGATCGAGCTCGCTGCAGATCGCAACGAAGTTGCACAGATGACGGAGAGAGTTCTGAGTATGGCTACAGAGGACCATACTGGGGTTTGTGACGTTTTCTTAAACAACATTGACTGACGCATTCCATCGTCATTTACTGTGAAGGTATGAATTTGCGAAATCTATGGGAAGTAGGCAGAACGCTTGGAGTTGAGAGAATAGTAAAAATTGACAACTATAATAATGATTGGGGATTAGTACACGCGTATGAGTAATTCGGATGAAGGTAGTATTCAGTTCACAGTCCATGATAAATCATTAACCACCAATTTCATGAAGAAAGGATATGTTGGTCACCAAAGTGAAATTGGAAAGACAATTGGAAACGCACAGTGCCCCTTCTGCAATGTTCTCGCATCATTTCGACAATATGGTATAGGAGTTAAAAAAAGTAAGATGGGTAGGATGCTACCCATTCAATGTGCAAATT
Source organism: uncultured haloarchaeon (assembly GCA_963811185.1). Classification (GTDB taxonomy): domain Archaea; phylum Halobacteriota; class Halobacteria; order Halobacteriales; family Haladaptataceae; genus Haladaptatus. The sequence continues at coordinate 150,404 of CAWEQN010000002.1, read as the reverse complement.
GTCGAAGTGTTCTGTCTGTATCTACGGATAAAAAGAGAATATACCCAGCCCCCGGTGTAAATGGTCTTGAGGAACTCCCGGACGAGATTGATAAATATTACCAGGAATCGCTTCGGTGTCTTGAAGCAAATGCTCCAAATGGTGCCACGACTCTTTACAGGAAAGTCATTAATGCAGTCTGTATCCACTACGATATAACAAATGTTGATGAGAACACGAGTATCTATGAGATGGTCAATAAGCTATCAGAGAAAGGACATATAGTCGAAACACAACGGAAAGCACTTCTAGCGACGAAAGATGTCGGGAATGATGGGGCACATATGAATGACAATGACCCAACTCTTGAACGAGCACGACAACTGAAGAATCTCGTTGATGCAGTTCTACAGGCAACAATCAAAGTTGAACAAGGTATTGCCGCCGCGAGAGAGGATCATCCAAATCCACATCAAGAGTAATGTTCCTCCTAGTCGAGATATTCACAATACTCTTGTGCGAAGACAATCCGATAGACTTCAATTGGCTACAGGGCGACGTAAGTGGGTTTTATGAGGAATACCTCCGATATTCTATTCAGAGCAAGCAGGAAGGCCCTCAGAAGGCGTAGACGGGGCTGGATTGTACACCGCTCGGTTGGTGTAGTCCGGCCAATCATCTTGGCCTTTCGAGCCGAGGACCAGGGTTCAAATCCCTGACCGAGCATCTCATCTTCCTCGCTCTCTTTCGAGTTTCCTCCTTGTTTGGATATCCGTTTCTCCACTTTGCCACGAGATAGACTAACTGCCCTATTTGTGCAACCCGGCATATGCAGCCCCAATCGTTACACCATCTGTACTGAAAACGATAACCCCATGAGCGATGTCGAACTCTCCGACCCAGAAATCGACGAGAAGTACGATGGTGGGACCGACGCCCTCGTCTCGCCGGAATGGCTTCACGAACACCTCGACGCGTTCGAGTCGGACGACCCGGACTTTCGGCTCGTCGAAGCCGACATCGAGTACGAGGAGTCCTACGTCGAGGGACACATTCCGGGTGCCGTCGGGTTCCGCTGGGGGTCCCACCTGCAGGATTCCGTCGAACGCGACATTCTGAAGCGAGCGGAGTTCGAGGAGATACTGCAGGACGCGGGGATTACCGAAGATACGACGGTCGTCATCTACGGCGACGAATCCAACCAGTGGGCCGCCTACACCTATTGGCAGTTCAAGTACTACGGCCACGACGACGTGCGACTCCTCGACGGCGGGCGGCCTTACTGGTTCGACAACGGGTATCCGACCACCGACGAAGTGCCCGATTTCACCCGACGGGAGTACGAGTCTGCAGGTCCCAACGAGGAACTCCGAGCGTATCTCGACCGTGTCGAGGAGGTCGCCGCTATCGACGGTGACTCCTCTTCCGAGGGGCGTGCGGGAACCGACGGCGACCCCGAGATTCCGTTGATCGACGTGCGTTCGGAGGCGGAGTATCGCGGCGAGAAAATCGCCCCCGAAGGGAGCAAGGAAACGGCTCGTCGGGCGGGACACATCCCCGGAGCGACCAACATCACGTGGAAGGAGAATCTCGACGCCGAGGGTCGGTTCAAGAGTGCTGATGACTTGCGCTCGGTGTACGCCGAGCACGACATCGAGGGCGATACCGAGGTCATCTCCTACTGCCGTATCGGTGAACGCTCCTCGATAACGTGGTTCGCGCTCCACGAACTGCTCGGCTGGGACGTCACGAACTACGACGGGTCGTGGACCGAGTGGGGTAATCTGGTCCGGCAACCCGTCGCGGTCGAGGTCGACGAACCGGCTTCCGCCGATACGAAGCAGTAGCGAGCCGGTACCTGTTCTGATTCGACGTGGAGGGGCGCGAAAACGACGCTGAACGCCCTTCCTCGCGTTTTTGGGTGACGACTAATCCCTCGAAACTGGGACGATTTTTTGACTTTCGGTGACAAAATAGCGCACAGTGTCGGATTTGAGCAGACGAGGCTCATGCCCGGAACGGCACTTTGTGCCGCACGCCCGGACTGTCTCGACGAGTTCGAATCCCTAACCGAGCACTTTTCGAGAAGCGATATACCGGGCCGTTGTCTACACACCAATTCTGACAATTGTTCATCAATATTCAGTTGGCTGATTTTTCCATCGATTCCGAACACGACGCTCCTTCAACACGTTCTCTCTACAGATATACATCTATGATGTATCATAAATGTGCTATGAATAACTAACCTTCTAAAACGGTGAAAATAGAGCAGAGACGGACGAAAACGAGATTGTAGTTCTAGATAGTTCAACAGAACTAGCGGATATCTTTATTATTCTGGAACGTCTCTACTCCACAGAGTCAGACGATGCGTTCTCTGAACGACGAAAGGAAATAAGTAGCAGATACAAACGACATGACCACAGCAGGTGATTCATCATTCGACGCCGGAAACACGCTTCTATCAACCGCCGCGATGGGAAGAAATGGCGATACCGACTGTGTCCATCGATTGTCAGCCGATGGGTTGGACGAGCGAAACGTCCTCATCGTGACTTACAACCGGTCGCCGGAAGTCGTGTTCGAGTATTGGCAGTCACGAGTCGGCGACGAACCGACGGAGTTCGGAATCGTCGCTATCGGTGGCGGCAACGCACAAGCCGGAACACATCGGCTCCAACCGAGCGGCGACAGAAACTCCGTCTCGCTTTCGAACCCTGCGAGCCTCGGGCGACTCGAAACCACGATTCGGCTGTATCTCGACGAGTGGTCGGCCAACGACTCGCCGACGATACTCTGTTTCGATTCCATCTCGACGCTTCTCCGCCACGTCGACCGGACGGCCGTATTTCGGTTTCTCGCCTCCCTCACGGAACAACTGCGCATACTCGATGTCGCCGCTCATTTCCATATCGACCTGAGCGTACACGACGAGGCGACCCTCGCCATGCTCTGTTCGCTGTTCGATGTCGTTCACGGTCACGAAGTAACCGAGCCGAGGGTTTCGGCGGACGTTCTCTCGACGCTTCTCGGCGCTCCCCGACGACAACTCGTCTGTCGCTATCTCTGTGAGGTCAGCGACTCGGCAACCGTCTCGGGGATTGCACAGCAGATAGCGACGTGGGAAGGGTCGGGCGTCCCGAGCGACAACGAACGCGAACGCGTTCATATCTCGCTGTGGCACGTCCATCTGCCGGAGTTGGCCGAGGTTGGTGTTCTCGAACTCGACGGGAACATCGTCTCGTCGGCCGTCGATGGGGATGTGCTCGAACGATACGTCCAGTTGACGGCGGACGACACGTCGGCGGAACTGTTGCCGACCGTCACCGACGACGAGCGGATTCGGACGAACGAGCGCCCCGAAAACGAGTCCGATGAAGCGTACTGGACGGTGTACGGCACCGCACCGGACTCCATCGTCGTCACGCTCGCACGGGCGTTAGCGGACGTGTCGAACGTACCGGCAACGGAACTACAACCCGTTCTCTACGACGTCATCGACATCGACGCACTCCAGCGACTCGCCGAACACGAGGAGATCTCCGTCTACGCGACGTTTCAGTACGAAAGATACGAGGTAGTGGTCGATAGCGGCGAAATCAAACTGTACGATTCACGCTAACCATTCGTCCGGTTTCGTGTTGTAATCCACTTCCGTCGCCGCGATGTCCTCGACTGCGCTCCACGGCAGGTCGCGCATCTCGAACTCGTTCCCGTCGTAGCGGATGAGCTTTCCCTGTTCTTCGGGTTCCGGTTCGCGGTCACGTCGCCGGGCGATTTCGGCGTCGCGCTCGTCGAGTTCCTTCACGATGGTCTTGAGGTTCACCGGGTGTCCCCAGAGTTCGTAGATACGTTCGAGCGTTCGCGTCGCCTGTTCGAGGTCGAGCATGACGCCGTTGTAGTGGTGGCCGAGCAGGAGTTCGCTCTTGTTGTCGTAGTTGCCGTCGTAGATGGCCATCGTCGGCTTGCCGAAGTTGGTGAACTGAAGCATCAGCTTCTTTTTCACGTCCTCGTACTCCGTGCTCGTCACCCGGTAATCGCCGGTCGTCCGGCTGAACTCGTAAGTGAAGTAGTCGTTGTCGGTGACGAACTCCTTGGTCAGGAAGCCGTCCAGGAACGTCACGTCGTTGTGACTCGACCGAACTTCGTACATCCGGTTCCACCCGACGGCGTACTCCACGTCGGCTATCGCTTCCTCGACGCTCCCGTATCGTTCGTCGTCCATCAGATACCGAGCGTACTGTTCCAGGTCCGCCTGTGAAATCGCTTCGAGGAAGCCACGGTTCTGAAGCTTACAGAGCGAGAAATGCCGTTCGGCCAGTCCCTCGTAGGAAAGCACCTTCCAGGGGTGTGAATCGACGTCGATGTCGCCAGCCTTCGCCCGTTCGAGTCCTTCCTCGTCGATTTTTTCCGGCGACAGCGATTCGAGGTCCGACAGCGTCTCGGCCGTCACCGTCTCCAGCTCCGGGTCGGGTTCGAGCAGTTCGTTCACCTGGTCGAAATCCACCACGTCGTGGAAGTTCCGCCACGTGATTCCACGCACGCGGAGGAGTCTGCGCACGACTTCGCGGCGGTTCTCGGTGTTCTCGATGTACTCCCACAACTGCTTGCCGAGTTTGTACGGGTTCAACCCCGGTGACCCGAGAACGCGCGCTTGGTGGTCCGCGTACTCGATGAACTCGTCGGACCCCGCAAAGCCCTCCTCGCCCATCATCATCGACTCCCAGTAGGCGGCCCAGCCTTCGTTCATCACCTTCGTCGTCTTCTGGGCAGCGAAGTAGTAGGATTCGGTGCGGAGCATCTCCAGCACTTCCCGTTGCCAGTCTTCCATCTCGACGGCCTTGCCCTCCTCGGGGTCGTAGGCGTTCCCGTGGTCACGGAGGTACGCGAGCAGGTCCTTTTCGGGTTCTTCGAGCGCTCCGGACTGTTTCTCCTCCTGCGCTTCGAGCCATTCGTCGTCGAACACCTCCTCACGAACCTCGTCGCTGAGGTTCATCTCCTTGAGTTGGTCGGCGATTTCGTCGGTTTCGTGGTCGGAGTCCTCCGCACGCATCCGATGCTGGTGTTTGAACGCCTGATGCTGGTCGATGTTGTCCTGGAGACAGAGCACGTTGTCGACCCACTTTTCGACCTCCTCGCGGTCGACTTCGGGGTCGGCCATGATACGTCGAACCCTGTCGGCGTGGCGGGAGAGGAGCGCCGCCGCGTCGAGTTCGTCCGCGAACATCCGATACCAGCGGTTGTTGGCGAAGAAGTCCGAGTGGGCTTCGACGTGGGTGATGACCGCCTTCTGGTCGGAGAGGCTGTTGGACTGCTGGAGGAAGGCGTGTGCGGGGTCATCGTTGATGACGATTTCGAACGCCTTGCCGCCCGTGTACTGGCCCTGTTTTTGCTGGCGGTCGTACTTCATTCCCCAGCGCCAGTGCGGGTATCGCTCCTGAAACCCGTCGTAGGCGATGAGTTCGTTCATCTCGTCGTAATCGACAATCCAGTACTTGACCGGATATGGGTCGAGACCGAGTTTCCGCGCGAGCTTTCGGGCTTCCACGACTGGCTCTTGTAGCTCTTCGGCCTTCCGTTGGGTTTCGATTCGTTCGTTCATTCTGCCTCCGTGCTCAGGATTTCGTAAATCGCGGTCGTCACGTCCTCGGGACCGTTGACGTAGCTGACGGCGACGTTGTTCGCTTCGCCGAAGTGTCGCTCGACTTCCTCCGCGTGAGTCGCATTGATGGCTTTGCCTTCGGGTTGTGTTTCGACGTAGGCGTGCAGGTTCGCCGGAATCTTCTCCATCCGGGGGATGACGTTCTCCTCGGTGTCGTTTCGGCTGTTTTCGCTGTCACCCGCCGCGAACACGTAGCGGTTCCAGTCGGCCCATGGGTACTCCTCTTCGAGGATGCGACCCGCGAGTTCGTAGGCCGAGGAGATTTTCGTTCCGCCGCCCGACCGGATGCCGAAGAATTCGTTGCGTTCGACACGCCACGCCTCCGCGTCGTGAGCGATGTAGACGAACTCTGCGGTGTCGTACTTCCCGGTGAGATACCAGTCGAGCGGCGTGAACGTCCGCTCCACGAGTTCGCGTTTCTTCTCGCGCATCGACCCGGACACGTCGCGGATGTTGACGACGACGACGTTCTTCTCCCGCTCCTCGATGATTTCGGGGTAGCGGTAGCGCTCGTCCTCCCGGCGGAACGGGATGTTCTTCACGCCGTGGTCGCGGATTTTCTGGGCCGTGCTGGTCGGTTCCACCTTCGACTCCATCTCGTCGATGCTACTCCACTTCGTCCGCTCGTCGGTCGAAAGGGCGTCGTAGTTCTCCTCCACCCAGCGCTTCGAGACGGTGAGGTTGTTCTCCCGCGCCCAGCGGAACACCTCGTCCGGACCCCACCCCTCGACACCCATCGCTTCGCGGATGTAATCGGGGTCGAAGTCCATCGCTAGCTTGCGCTTTAGCCCCTCCTTGAACATGCGCTCGAAATCGAGCGTGCTGTCGGGACCGGTCTTCGTCACGTCGGTGAAATCCCCCTCGATTTCCTCGATGACTTCCTTGCCTTTCGGTTGGAGGTCGAGGCCAAGTTCGTCGTCCAGTTCCTCCGCGAACTCCTCGGGGTCCATCTCGTAGTAGCCGTGTTCGCCCGACTCGTCGCCGGGGTCGCCCTCGTCACCGTCGTCGCCGGGTTGTGGTTGTGGCTGGCCGACCGGGTCACCCACGTCGGGTTTCCCTTGGCCGACACCGCCCCGGTCGCGCTGGTCGTAGCGGAACTCCGGGAGGTCCACGATTTTGATGGGGATGTGAATCTCGTTCGGGAGACTCTGGCCGAGGTCGCCGTACTGGATGAACTCGGCGAGGTCCTCACGCCGGTCCTCGCCGACTTCACGGTATCGTTCGAGGTCGTCTCTCAATCCCATTTGTAGCTCACCTGATTCATGACGTGCTGGCTCGTCAGCTCCGCCGAGGCGGGGGAGTAGCCGAACAGTTCCTCTAGGTTCCGTATCGTCTTCTCCTTTACCTCGGCCGTCTCGGTGTTCTTCGGCGGGTTCTCCCACTGGCTCGGGTTGAAGTCCTCGTAGACACGGTGCACGTCGTCCCAGTCGTTGTTTGCAAGTACTGTTTTGATGATCGGAACCTCCTTCGGGTCGATATCCCCGACTTCGAACTCCTCGTTCCGGTTCTCCCACGCGTGGCGGTTCAGCGCGGTGATGACCTTGTTCCGACGGAATTCGGCCACGGCCGGACTCGGCTCGTGGTTCACTTCGTAGGCGTCCGGACTGAACCGGCCGAGGTGCTCCGTCTCGAACACCTTCATCTTCAGCGCGTCCGGTTGGATTTCCTCGCCACGGTCGTTTTCGACCGCTTCGCCGGTCGCCCACGCGTAGACGTGTTCGATGTATTCGGCGACCGTCTCCTCGTCCACCCGCCGGTCACGCATGATGGCGTCGAGCACGTCGCTCTCCTGCTGTTGGAAGATATAGTTTTTCACGGGCACGAGGCGGTTTTCGTACTCGGTGCGCTCGGCCGTCGAGAAGACGGGGGCGTCCCCGATTCCCTCGGCCATCGCGTTGAGCACGTCGCGTGGCATGATGACCTGTTCGACGGCGTAGTCGGGGTGGTGTCGGTCACGGATATCGTTGAGCAGTCCGGCGATGGTATCACGGGTGTACGTGACCGGTATGCCGCCCGCCCCGTCCGCCGCGTCGTCGTCGAAGTCGAAGTCGTCCTTTTCGATGCGCTCGTCGCCGTCCAGCAGGTAGCCACGGTCGAAGAGGATGGCTTTGTCCACGAGGTCGAGTCCGGCGGGCACGTCGCTCCCGTCGAGCCGGGAAACGACGCTGTACAGCGCCGCCGACTCGATGGCGTGTGGCGCGATTTCGCGCTCGTTGATGTCGTCGCCGTCCCGAACGCGGACGGGAATGGGTTCGCGAATCCGGGCTTCCAGTTCGTCGTACACGTCGGCCTGCCACACCGACGTCTCGTTCGTGAGTTCGCGCCTGATGAGTTCGGCTTCCAAACTGAGGTTCGTCAGGTAGCGGAACTCCCGGCGGTCGAGTCGGCGCTTCAGCGCGCGAAGGGGGTCGGCCCCACCGGCTTCCGAATGCTGGTTCAACTGCGCTTCGAGGTCCGGGTTCGAGATGATGACGAGTTGGGTATCGATATCCATCTGGATACCCTTGTCCAGCTTCACCGCCTTCTCGTCGGGCACGTTGAGCAGTTTCTGCAGGAGGTCCGCGTGCTGGGCTGCGTCCTCCACGATGGTCAGCAAGCCGTTGCCCTGCGAGAGGACGCCGTCGTAGCTGAACGCCTGTGGATTCTTCCGCCCGCGCGAGTCGAGTTCCTGCAACATCCCCTGCATCCAACTGCCGACGAGACGCTGTTTCGGGCGGCCGCTGTCCTCCGAGTGGAGGACGCCGATGCCGTCCCCGATGTCCACGACGTAGTTCTTCACGCGGAGGTGTGCGGGGTCGGTGATGGCCGAGAACAGCTCCTCCTCGCCGTCCCTGCGGTACTGTTCTTCCAGATAGTTGTACGCCTCCCGGCTGAACGGGTCGAGCTTACCCTCGACCAGGACTTCGAGATTGTCGTCCAGTTCGGCGTTCAGTGTGTCGAGGAGTCCCTCACGGACCTTTGGCGGGAAGACGAGCAGCGGGTGGGACTGGACGGGACTCGCATACCAGTTCTCCTCGCTCGTCGCGACCGCGTCGTCGCCGTAGGTCAGCCCCGGCGCTTCCGACGCGGTGGCGATGTTCCACTCGATGGTGTAACGCCGCCCTTCGGTCGTCTTCGAGTACTCGCGGAGGCCATTGACGAGACAGCGTTTGAGTTCGGACTTCCCGGTCGCCGTCGGTCCGGCGAACCAGATTATCTTCTCCTCCTTCCCGCGGCGGGCGGCGATGGAACGCAGGTCGTCCACGAACGCGTTCAGCACCTCGGTGTTGCCGAGGATGGCGTGTTCGCCGTCGTTGTGCGGGTCGTCGAAGAAGCTGTAGCGTTCCTTCTCCTCACCCTCCTCGACCACCGTTCGCCGCCCCATCGACTCGATGGCTTCGAGGAGGTACTTGCTCGCGTGCGAGGCGATGGTCGGGTTTTCGAACGCCGCGTCCACGTACTCCGCGAGGCTCATCGGCTCCTCGTATGTCTCCCGGAGTTCACGATTCGCGTCGTCGATGTAGTCGCTACCTTCGGACACTGGTCACTCCTCCATTTCGGCGCGGGCGACTTCCGCCCCGGCGAATTCGAGCACCTCCTTGGCACCCTCGCGTGAGTAGCCCTGTTCTATCAGCGCGTCCACCCACGCGTTCTGTTCGTCGTTGTCCATCTCGTTCGCCGACACCAACGCCGAGAAATTGATGTTGTGTTTCTTGTCCTCCCAGAGTTTCCGCTCCAGGGCCCTGCGCAGGCGGTCGTTGTCCTGCGGGTCGAACGCTTGGCCCTCGCGGGCGCGCCGCGACACCCAGTTCGACACTTCCTGTCGGAAGTCGTCCTTTCGGTCGCGCGGGCACGTCGAGTTTCTCCTCGACGGCGCGCAGGAAACTCTCGTCGGGTTCCTGTTCGCGGCCGGTCAACTCGTCCTCGACGGTGGCGTTGTCGATGTAGGCCATCACGTGGTCCATGTACTTCTCGCCCTGTCGCTGAATCTCGTCGAGGTCGTAGGCGAGCGCGTGGCGCACGTCCTCGATGGCACGCTCGCGGTACTCGCCGCGAACCGTTTCGAGGTAGCGGTAGTACGTCTCGAAGTTCTCCTCGGGGATGGAGCCGTGATTTTCGAGGTTCTCCTCGAAGTGGTTGAACACCGACAACGGACTCAGGAAGCCGCGGCTTCGGTGCGTGGAGTTCATGATGGCTTCCGCGATTTCGTCGCCGATGAACCGCGCCGAGACGCCTTCCATCCCTTCGCCGATGTCGGCTTTGTGCTCGGCTTCCTCGCGGAGTTTCTTCACGTCCACATCGTCGGTGTCCTCGATTTCGCCGTTGTAGGATTTGGCTTTCTGGAGGAGGTCAACCATCTCCGTGTCGGGTTCCTCGATGCGGGTCAGAACGCCGAACAGGCCCGCCATCTCCAAGGTGTGCGGTTCGATGTGCACGTCGGGAACGTCGGCGTTCCGGAGCATCTTCCGGTAGATGTCGGCCTCCGATTCGTATTCGAGGACGTACGGGAAGTCGATGCGTTTCGTCCGGTCGTTGAACGCCTCCATCTTCTCGTCGCCCTTCTTGTCCCGGTATTCGGGCATGTTCGTCCGGCCGACGATGACCTGGTCGATGTCGATTCGCGGGTTGTTCTTCGGCTTGATGGTCTGTTCCTGCGTGGCGTGCAGGAAGTCATAGAGGAACTCCCGTTGGAGTTTGAGCAGTTCCTCGCCGCTGAAGATACCGCGGTTGGCGTTACAGAACGCGCCGGAGTAATCGAACGCGCGCGGGTCGGACTCGCCGTAGATGGCGATTTTCGAGTAGTTGACGTCGCCGGTCAGTTCGGTTTCGTCCTGATTCTTCTTGTCCTTCGGTTCGAACGTTTCGACGGACTGGCGCTTGTTCTCGTCGGCGACGAGTCGGAATATCTCGATGTGGTTTTCGAGCACCTGCTTGATGTCGTCGTCGTAGTATGCGAGCAATGAGTCCATGTAGAACTCGCTGGCGGGGTCGAGCGCCTGCTCGTTCTTGATGGTGTACGGCGCGTCCAACTCCTCGTTGATATCGTCGATGACGCGTTGGCGCTGTTCGAGCGGCAGTAGGACGAGCGGGTCCTGGTTCATCGGTGACCGAATCACGTCGTCGGACGGGTCCTGGTCGGGAATCACGTCACAGAGGTTCGTCCACCGGAACGTGTACAGGCGACCCTCGTCGTGGAGGGTGTAGTCCTCGAAATACTTGCGAACCTGTCGGTCGAAGTCGGATTTCCCCGACCCGACCGGTCCGAGCAATAGCTTGATGCGTTTTTCGGGACCGAGTCCGCGCGCACCGCTCTTTACTTTGTTCACGAACTCGTGAATCGCACGGTGTATTTCTCGTCCGTAGAACGTGTTCTCCCCGTCGAACAGGGGGTCTTCGGACGCGAGTCTGTACTCGACGACGCCGGAGTCCTCGTCGTACTCCGTGCCGTAGTAATCGAACATATCGGCGACGCGTTGATGTGCGTTCCGGGCGATCTTCGGGTCGTCGTACACCTTCCGGAGGTACCAGTCGAAGGACTTCGTCTCACGGAGGTCTTCCGGCATCGATTCCTGGTAACTGCGGCTGAGGTCGTCCAGCGTTTCGATGTCACCTTTCATTGTATCACGCATTGTTTGGGACTTCGTATGGACCAAGGGAGAGAGAGACCGACCGGGCGGCCCGTTACCGGCGGGAAATACGTAGTAGACACGCATTCACAAAGTTGTGTCGGTCGAAACACTGCGATTGCTCTCCAGCGGGGCTTGTCGGGCGACGGCGTGCGCGCCCGCAGTAACTCCTGCGTCAATCGCGGGATCATATGCGTGCCATCCACCGCTTCGGAAACCAGTCGGCGCGTTTCGACATCCGTCTGCTACGGAAGCGTATGGTTCGAGACCGTGTACCGTGCGGACTGCTACCACCCGATACTGTTTAATAGATAGGACGAGGCCATATATAACTGTTGTCCATACACAAGATTCTTTTGATATAGATTAAGGACCCTAAAACGCCGAAATTACGAACGAATGGACCTGTAACCCCAAAATTGCATAGTATGAAAATCCACGGTATAAACGTTATTTATATACTAGCCGATACTGCTGGACTGGCAAGCCTTACCCACGTCCACCACCAACCGCCGCTATGTCCCTCGAAAACCTTCCCGAATCGTGGGTCGTCTGGAACGAGGAACCGAACGGACGGTGTGTCCTCGCCTACCGTCCGGACGTCTTCGACACCCGGCAGTTTCCTCCCGCGTGCATGCCGACGCTCTACGTTACGCAGGGAAACCCGAACCGACCGCCACAGGAACGACGGGCGACCGATTCGTGGTATTTCGAGTTCTTTCTCGAACCCGAAGTCACGCTTCCCGGGACGCCGAAGTTCCCCACACGTGAGAAAGCGATAGCGGCCGCCGTTTCCCTCGCGGCCGACTTCGACCGTGGGGAGGTCGAATACCGCTCGTGCTATCAGGTCCCCCGTGAGGAGTACCTCGACGAGTTGGACGAACTGACAGGGCGAGAGGCTTAACCGGGGCCCACACATACGCTCGCGTATGTCCACTATCACCCTCGTCGGCACCCGTCTCGCGGATGTCGGTCAGGAGTTCGTCTATCACGGTGAGGCGAGCGCCTGTGACGGCTGTCCGTACAGAAACCAATGTCTCAATCTCTCGGAAGGGGTCAAATACCGCATCACCGACGTTCGTGAGGGCGCACAGACGCTTCCCTGTGGCGTCCACGACGACGGCGTCAGTGCTGTCGAAGTCGAACCGACGACCGTTCGTGCCAACGTCTCCGCGATGAACGCCTACGCCGGAAGCAACGCAAAACTGGAAGGTCCGTGCCCCCATGTCGAATGTCCGAGCCACGAGTTCTGTGAACCCGCCGGTGGCGAGTTCGACGAGGAGTTCCGCATCTCGAAAATCGTCGGCGACCCGCCGCACGACTACTGTATGCTGGACCGCGACCTGACGCTGGTCGAGTTCGATTCGAAGGAAGAGTGAGCGGCTTTTCGAGCGCCGGTACTCAGTTCCCGAGCGCGCCGATGTATTCGGCCGTATAGCCGAAGATGTTCTCGTAGCCGTACGCCGACATCAACACCGGAACGAACGACTCTTCGGCGACCAGTTCCGTTCCGTCCGAGGTCGCAAACGCCTCCCCTTCTTCCACTTGCTGGAAGTTGTTCGCCAACACTTCGAACTCGGAACCGCCGTTTTTCCGTACTGGCTGGTCCATCCGAAAGACCTGGACTTCCTCGCGATTGCCCGCGTTCACCGGATTTTCACCCTCCGGGAGCGGAAGGGCACCGGTCCCCGCGAGGAATCCCCGCACGAGGTCGTAGGCGTATTGGGCCGCTTCGTCCGTCCCTTGGAGACCGCACTCGACTTCCAACGTGTGCGGGTGAGAGATGAGTTTTCCCCTCGTGAACGTGTCCGTCTCCACCAGTTCGGAAACCGGAAGGTACGGACAGATGGACCGCGCCACGGCGTTCACTCGGTCCACGAGCGCGAACGGGCGCGCGTACGACTGCGTGGAGTGCAAGGAGAGAACGGTACAATCCCGCAGTTCCGTCACCAGTTCGTGAGCCAACCGCTGTTCGTACGTCTCCGCGTCCGGGTCCCCCGGAAACACGCGATTCAAATCCTCGTTGATGTATCGAACGCCCCGTTCGAGCGCGCGCTCGTTGGCGATGATGATTTTCACTGCTCGCTCCACGTTCGGGTCCTCCGTCAGCAGTCGCTCGACTGCTCTCGGACCACACGGCTCGTCCCCGTGAATTCCGGCGACGATTGCGACTTCCGGCGTTCCTTCACCTAACTGCTCGATTCGCATTTACCGGAGTCAAGTAGTGAGGACTGAAAGCGCTTTACACTCGCGTTTTTGCGGCAAAAGAAGCGGTTGTCAGGTAGTGGCCGTCGCGTCCGGAGTTAGGCACCGCCGCTGTCCGAGTTCTTCCGGTCCGTGCAGTCGCTCCACTGTGAGGAGTCGCCGGACTGTCCGCCGTCACCCATCGATGCGTTGTCACCGGTCATGTCGATGACTTTCGCGTCGTCAGGTGCGGGTGCGAACGTCCTCGGATGCACGACAGTTGATGGTACACGCACGGAGTGAGCCCAATGACTCGAACGAGTGACGACGACTCCGAAGACATCGGCCACGATGACGAACACTGGATGCTCGTTCAACATGCACAGTCGAACGGACGAACAGACACGACCTCACGACGACGATGGTCGGCGCAGTCGCCGACGCCGAGGGAGTATCCCCGACGGAGTTGAAAGACCCCGTGCTGTACGACTGCGTGGATATCTCCGCGTTGGAAGACGCCTTCTTCGGGTCCGACGTGGCGGGCGATAGTCGGGACGGTACCGGCACCGTGGAGTTCATCTTCGGAGAGTATCGCGTGACGGTCAACAGCAGCGGGTGGGTTTCGGCGTACGAGTAACGTCGTTCGAAAACGGAGTTCTTCCGTTCCGAAACGGCGATTAGTCGTGGTCGTCCGCATACTCGTAATCGCCTTCGAGCGCGGTGGGTTGCTCCCCGTCCAACGTCATTTTCCATCCGTGGAACACGGTCGAGTCCGAAAGCGCGTCCGTCATCGTCGTTCGCAGTTCGGCCACGTCCACGCCGTAGAAATCGTCCGGGACGCCGTGGAGATACTGCAGGGCGGTTTCGAACAGCGACCGCATCCCGCCATCGTTCGTCGAAATCGAAATGTTTGTACGCGCCTGCCGAAACCTGCACCATCCCGTGGAGAAATGCGCTCTCCGTGGTACCGCTTCCGTAGTTGTACCACTCGTCCTCGAAACGGTCGTGGCTCTCGTGGAACTCGCCGGCGTTGAACAGACGAATCCCGTGAATCACCGCTGTGCGAAGGGTTCCGTGTTCCCAGTGATTTTGCCCGGTGAGCCATCCGGACGGCGTTTGGCCGGGCAATGGCGGGGCGGCAGTCGGGTCGTGTGTGTGGTCGTCCATTCGTGACTCGCCGTTGGTGGTCCACCCGTTTGTGTGTTGATGGTACTCGCCGTCGTCGAGAAAAGGTACAATCGTGCCCGAAACGGGCCGTTCTACGTCTATGCCCCTACTGTGCGACCACCGCTTTGCTCGGCGGCGCTCGGGCGACTTCGTAGTCGCCGCTTTCGTCTACCGCGATGACTGCCCACTCGTAGTCGGGATTCGAGTCCCGAATCCGCTGGCGCAGTCGTGTCGCGTTCTCCGCCCACGTCACGAAACATCGAAGCGTTCCATATGTCGGCGTCTCCTCGGTATCTGCGAGGGCGGAAACACGTACTTCTCGCCATTTTCGTCTGGCGCGAAATTCGTCTCCGTCGTCCAGAACCTCGTATCCGAGGCGGTTGAAAATCGACCTGGCCTCCTTGGTCGGTGGTGTGCTAACAGGGGCCATCCGTTTAGACGTACCACACAGTGCGTAATAAATGTTCTTGCGGATTCGAACAAACGTCAGGCTTTGTTCAAAATATCGAGACGAATGGCCATCATATCAGCTGAACCCACGGATTTGCGTGTTGTGAAGGGTACTCGCGTATCTCGTCTTCAGTTCTGAGCTTCTCGATTTGGCTACGCGCGTCTTCCCGGTCCATCCCGCCGATGGCGACCGCCGCGTCCAACAGCATCTGCTCCAGCACGCCGTCGTCCGTGACGGCCTCGCGGTTGCCCCCCTCGGTCGTCATCGCGTCCGTTTCCATCACCCGGAGGTACTCCCGTAGGTCGGTGGTATCACTCAGTTCGTCGTGCCAGCGTGACGGATAGTAGCTTATCCTGTCCCCGGAGAGTTCGTAGAGATGGCCACCGCCCTGCCACGAATCTTCGTCGACGAGAATCTCATCGAGCGAGGAGGGGAACCCCTCGTAACGGAACGTCATCGTGTCGAGATACTCCTCGAACAGTTCGCGCTCGACACCCGCGCCGGTGTCCCGATGATGTTCCTCGACCAATCGCATCGCCCCGTCCATCATGATAGTCTGGCGTTGGCTTTCCAGTTCGGAAACCAGTTCCTCGTCAGTCGAAGCCATACTAACAATCAGGGTGCATGGTTCCTAAAGAATCCGGCCAACTTATTCGTGTGCCGCGTCCCACTCGGTCGCTTTTCGGAGATTGCCACACCGATTGCATTCGATTCGTCCCATCGAGTCCATCGCATTGTCGATTGTCTCACAATTATCGCAGAAATAGCCGTATCGACGCTCGAAGTCGGGCGAACGATAGACGACGAAGAAGGGCCCCTTCGACCCGCGTGTTCCCTCCGACTCGTCGATGTAGACGGTTTCGTCGTCCGTGGTCGTCGCTGTGTTCATCATCGGCCCGTTATCGGTCCAGCGATTTAGGGGTGTTGAACGTACCGAAGGTATCTTGTCTCTTCCCTGAGATACCTCGGCAATGACTCTCCGCATTCTCCACTACTCGGACATCGAGAACGCCTACGATGACCCGGACAGGATTGGCCGACTCGCGGGGTGCATCAACGCGAATCGGGACCAGCGGACGCTCGTCGTCGGAACCGGGGACAACACCGCCCCCGGCGTCCTCTCGCTCGTCACCGAAGGGGAAGCAGGCGCTGTCCTTTTTCGACGCTATCTCGCCCGATTTCGATACGTTCGGCAACCACGACTTCGATTACGGAATCGACCGTACCCGCGAACTCGTTCGGCGGTCCCCACAGACGTGGCTCACCGCCAACGTCCGCGAAGGTGACAACAGATTCGCCGCCGGTGCCGGAACCGCACAGTACGCCGTTCGGGAAATCGACGACACGCGTGTCGGATTCTTCGGCGTGACGACGCCGGAAACGGCGTCGATAAACCCCCATGCGGGTTCGTTGGAGTTCACCGACCCGATTGCGGCCGCCGAAAAAGCGGTTTCCCATCTCCGTGATGACAGTGTCGATTACGTCGTCGCCCTCTCCCACCTCGGTCGTGGTGACGAGGAACTCGCCACTGCCGTGGACGTGGACGTAATTCTCGGCGGCCACGTCCATTCCGAACGAATCGAACAGGTGAACGGCACGCTCGTCACTCGACCCGGCGTCAACGGCCACGTCCTCTTTTCCGTCGAACTGGACGACGAACCCTCCGTCAACCGTCTCCGCGTCATGGACGCACCGTGCGACGAAGCGGTGACCTCGCGGATGGAAGAACGGAAGGAAATCGCTGGACTCGATTCCGTCGTCGCCACCGTTACCGACCCCATCGAACGAACCGAAAACCACGACGTTTCGTGGCGAGAGCAGGATCGGAAACTTCGTCGCCGATGCGTACCGTTGGGCGACCGACGCGTCGGTCGGACTCCAAAACAGCGGCGGCATCCGCGAAGGCAAACCGCTTTCGGGCGAAATAACGACCGGTGACCTCGTGAGCGTGCTCCCGTTTCAGGAGCACGTCGTCGTCGCGGAGCTCACGGGGGAAGAACTCCTCGACGTGCTCCGGCAAGTCTACGACCCGACCATCGGCTTCGCCGAACACGACTGGTGGCACGGCCATCTCAGCGGCGTGGAACTCATCTGGAATCAACGCGAGCGAGCGGTCGAATCGGCGACCATCGGCGGGGAGTCCCTTCGAGAGGACGTAACGTACTCCCTCGCGACGACCGAGTATCTCCTCCAGAGCGACCGGGAGTTTCCGGCGCTCCGTGAGGAACACCGCGTCGAAACCGGAAAGCTCCAGTACGAGGTGCTGGCCGACTACGCTCGCGCGTTCGGTATCGACCCGAAAATCGAGGGTCGTATCGCGCGCCGATAGCGGTCGAACGGCATCCACGGAAAGATAGTAAGGTTCTCCCAAGTGGACCGCTTTCGACACGACATGACCCGCGTCCTCGTTCCAGTCCGATATCCGTTGACGGAACACTCGCGTCGAACGCTTTCCGAGGCGCTTCGTGTGACCGAGGAGCAAGGCGCAGACCTCACCGTTCTGCACGTCAACCTCTATCACCGCGGAAGCGACGTGACGCGAACCGACCTGAAACGAACCGTCGAAAAGGCGTTCGGGCGCGTTACGAGCGCGAGATACGTCGTTCGTGACGGATTTTTGGTCGAGGAGACGATTCTCGAAGAAGTCGCCGCGACGCGCGCGGACGTCGTCGTCATCGGCCGCAAACAGGTCGGCCGCTGGCGACGGGCGATTCGCCGACTGGTGGACGACCCGAACATCGAGAACTTTCTCCGCGAGAAGGTGGACTGTGAACTGATTACGGTCGGCTAATTAGCGTTCGTCGAACTCGACCGGGGACGGCGACGGCGTTCCGGTTCGTTCCCCCTCGGGTTCCATCGTGACGCGGGCGACGCCGCTCGTGTCGTCGAAGACGAGGTGGGAGTGTGGGTAGGCGATTTCCACGTCGGCGTCCTCGATTCCGTCCCATACTCCGTTCCAAAATGTGCGACCGAACCCGGAGCATGTTGTACGGGTCTTTCACCCAGTAGCGGAGTTCGAGCAGTATCCCGTGGTTGGCGTAATCCCGTACCTGTGCGACGGGGTCGCTGGGGTACCGCGCGCTTCCGATGCGGATGTCCGGTCCGGAGGCGACCACTTCCGGCGTCTCGCGGGCCGCCCGCTCCATGATGGCGCGTGCCTCGTCGAGGTCTCCCTCGTAGGTGACTTGCAGTTGGAGCGATAGTCGGGAGCGGGTGTCCTCGGCGGAGTAGTTCACCACGTCGCGTTCGCGCATCGTCGCGTTCGGGATGACGAGAAACGTGTTTTCCAGGGTGAAAATCTTCGTATATCGGAGCGTGATATCTTCGACGTAGCCG
The DNA here is from genome assembly GCA_963811185.1 of uncultured haloarchaeon. Lineage (GTDB taxonomy): Archaea > Halobacteriota > Halobacteria > Halobacteriales > Haladaptataceae > Haladaptatus. The sequence goes on along the minus strand of CAWEQN010000002.1, from coordinate 132,016 downwards.
CGAGTTCCCCCGTCCGGATTGCTGGTATCGACCAACTCGATGAGGTCGCCGATTTCGTACGGCTGGTCGGCCAGCAGGAACAACCCGTTGATGACGCTCCCGATGATGGGCGCGAGGACGAGACCCACCGTCGCGGAGAACACCGTCACCGAGAGCAGGAGGTTCGACGCGCCCAACCCGACCTGTGCCGCGGCGGTCCCGACCGCGAGGAACAGGATGGCCCCACGGATTCCACGGAGGACCGTCTTCGTGATGCTCGGCCTACGAAAGCGGCGGGCGACCTGTCGCCCGACGAGGCTGACGACCAACTGTGAGACGTACCAGCCGAGCAGGACGAGCAGGATGGCGAGAACGACGTTGTTGACGGCGACGTTCGTCGCAACTTCGTACGCACCGACCTTTCCGAACCAGTTGAGGACACCGTTCACCACCTTTCCGAACGTCGGCATGATGCTCCCGTCTCACCCGACTAAGTAAAACCCCCTCATTTCGGCGGGAAACGTGTCGAGGCCGGGAGTAGTGACAGAGAAAACTAAGTCACGTCGCGAAGATTGGGACGTATGAGCTCCGAATCACCTCGGCCGCGTGCCTCGTTCGAAATCAGCCACCACGAAGAGCCGAGCGGCACCCTCCTCGCCGGATTTTCCGAGTTCGGCCTCGCCGGACTGACCGCCGTGGAATACCTCGTCGAGCAACTCGACCTCCAAGAGACGGGTCACGTCACCGCCGAGCAGTTGCCCGCGATAACGCCGTTCGAGAACGGCCGTCCCCGTCACCACACACGTCTGTTCTCCCGCCCCGACCTCGACGTGACGATTCTCGTCGGCGAACTGTTCGTCCCGGTCTGGGCCGCCGACCCGTTCGCCAGCGCGATTCTCGAATGGACCGAAGAACACGACGTCGAGGAAATCGGTATCCTCTCCGGCGTGCCGGTCCCCCACGGTCCCGACGAACACCGCGTGTTCTACATCGCCACCCCGGATTATCACGCGGAACGACTCGAAGACACGGGACTTCCCGGCATGGGTCGCGGCTTCCTCGACGGCGTCAACGCCACGCTCGTCGCCCGCGGACTCGATTCGACCCTCGCAACCGGCGTGTTCGTCACACCCGTGCACGCCCAGACCCCGGACGTGGAGGCCGCCCTGCGACTCATCGACGCCGTTCGTGACGTGTACGACCTCCCCGTCGATACCGACCCGCTCCAATCCTTCGCCGATGAAGTCGGCGAGTACTACGCCGAACTCGCCGAACGCGTCGAATCGGCGGGCGACTCCGAACGCCCCGACGACCGGATGTATATGTAAAACCACCTTTTTATTGTGAGGGTCGCGCGGCGACCCTCGATAAAAATCTGGACCAAAAACCTGCGTCACCCCTACTTCCGTTCGGAAGAAAGCCGTCGCATTTGCGCGGCTTTCCTCCCTCCGCTCAGGGGTTCCTTGGCCCGCTCGCTCCACGAGCGAGATGGAACGCTTGCGCTTGAAACGGACGGGCCGGCCTATCGCTTCGCTGGCGATGAAAGTTGGGCGAGCGACCACCCAAATCAGCCGGTGACACAACTGCGGAGACCAGCATCAGCTCCGGTGAAAACCGGAGATTGTTCCTCTGGCGGCTGCGTATCGACTCGCACCTAGGTCGCTCGCCCCTCTTCGGCAGCGGAGCGAGGTGCCCGAAACGAAATGCAGAGTAGTTCTTCGCGAGTGAAGCGAAGCGAAGGCCGGAAGTCGCAGTCTCCGCGAACGAAGCGAGCTGGAAGCGGTCTTCTCGAGAAGCGAGTGACGCAGTTTTTGGTCCGGATTTTGCCTGGGAGCGCGGCGTTGCCGCGCTCCCACAGCAAAAGGTGGAATCGAAAAGGTGGGTTCTATAATCCTCCGTAGTTTTTCGTTCCATAATGAGCTCCGACGACCTCTATCTGACACTCGAACGAGTCGGAGAACGGTTCAGCTTGGGGGAGTACGAAATCGACGCGTACCTCACGGTACTCGAACACGGACGGTTGACCGCGAGCGAAATCGCGGACAACACCGACATTCCGCAACCGCGGGTGTACGATACCGTTCGAAGTTTGAGCGACCGGGGACTGGTCGAACTTCGTGAATCCCGGCCGATGAAAGTCATCGCCATCGACCCCGAGGAGGCCTTCTCCGACGTACAATCATCGCTCGGCGACATGATAACCGAACTCGAAGAGCGGTACACTGCGCCTGCGCGGGACACCGAAGCCGTCTCGCTGGTGAAATCACGTTCGACCATCCTACGCTATCTCGAAGACGTCATCGAATCCGCGGAGTACGAACTCGCGCTGTCGCTCACACCCGACCTCCTCGACCGATTTGAGGACGACCTGCGGGCGGAAATCGACGCCGGCGTGAGCATCGAACTGCTCATCACGCCCGCCTCCGAGGCGCTCGACCCGGACGAGTACGAGTACGCGGACGTGGCAACGACCGCTCGTGTACGCCGCGGAATCACGACGCCGGTCATCGCGGTTGCCGACGGCGAATACTCGATGTACGCCACGCAGGACGCCCTGCGAGACGACCGCGACCGCTACGGCGTCATCTTCAACCGCTCCGCGCTGGGGTTCCTCGTGTCCGGTTTCTTCGGGACGGTCCTCTGGACGACGGCCGAACGAACGCTCACGGACGACGCCGAAAATCGTACCTTCCCGCGCCGCTATGCGTCCATCCGTCGGTGTGTCAAGGAAATCCAAGGGAAGGAGGGCGAGTTTTACGCGACTATCAAGGGCCGGGACATCGAATCCGGCCACGACCGCATCGTGCGCGGGAAGGTCGTCGGCTTCTCCTTCGAAGGCGGCGAGCGCGTCGCCGGCATGTCGGTCGAGACGGAAAACGGGGTCGTCACCGTGGGCGGGCAGGTCGCCGCGCTCGAAGATATCGAGGCACACGAGATTCGAATCGGGACGGACGAACCACCGGTCTACGAACGCTAAATCGAATCCGATTCAGAAAGTGAAGACACGCTCGCCGCAGTCCGGGCAGGCGAGCACCTCATCGGGTGGGGCGAGGGGGCTCGAACGCCCGCTCCCACAGCAGTTGTCGGCGCTGGTCACTTCGAGCGGTGCATCACATACTGGGCAGTCGTCGAGGAACGCACGCAGTGCCGAGGCTGACTGCACGCGAACGTCCGGGTCGATGTCGTACTCGGCGAGCGCCCGCGTCGCCGCGACCTCCGCGATAGCCACCGGGCGCGAGAGCCAGCGTTCGTCCCCTATCTCGTCCGTCGTGACGACGATGAACGCGCCATCGTTGACGCTCTCCGTCGTTACCGGGGACGACGACGCGTTTCTGACGGCGGCTTCGAGGTTCCCGGTCCGGAGAGTCGCCATCTCGTCGCGCCAGTCGGTGCGGAATCCCTCGTCCAGATGGAGGCTCTCACCGACGGTGTGAATGATGCCCGAATCGAGCAGTTCGGAGAGCGCGCGTTCGCCGACGTCCTCGTCGGTTTCGCCTGCCAGCGACCCCGTCTCGGTCGGTGGCTGTGGCTTCGGCGAGAGTCGGGCGACGAGTTTCGGTGCGACCCCCGGCGTGCCGGGAATCAGATAGCCGCGGAGGGCGATTGCCGCCCCACCGATGACGCCGACCATCGCGACGGCACTGAGGCGACGCGTTCGTTTCCCGGGGAGCAGTTCGGCGATACCAGCGCACGCGAAGAGAAGAATACCGGCATTCAATGTCGTACACGGCCAGCATCGATTGTCACCCGTGTACTCCGGCTTTCGGAGTGCGTCAAACATTGACGTACAATTCGAACGTTGGGGGTTTGAAGCTTCGGGAGACTCCACCCCGTCATACTTCGCCCACAGTTCTTTACCCGCTGTCGAAGTACGAAGCTAGCGCGCATGACCGAAATGGAGTACACGAAATTGGGGAGCACGGGTCTCGAAGTGTCGCGGCTCTGTCTGGGCTGTATGAACTTCGGGAGCGAACAAGAGTGGATGATGAACGACGAGGAGGCGAGTTTGGACCTCATCGACCGGGCACTGGAGTTGGGTATCAACTTCCTCGACACGGCGAACGTCTACTCACACGGCGAGAGCGAGGAAATCGTCGGGAAGGCCATCGAGGGGCGTAACCGCGACGAACTCGTGATAGCGACGAAGGTGTTCGGCGGGATGGGCGAGTACCCGAACGGGCAGGGACTCTCCCGAAAGCACGTTTTGGACCAGGCCGAGGCCAGCCTCGACCGACTTGGAACCGACTACATCGACCTGTACCAGATTCACCGCTGGGACGAAACGACGCCCATCGAGGAGACGCTCTCGGCGCTCGACCACCTCGTCGAGACGGGGAAGGTTCGCTACATCGGCGCGAGCACGATGGCTGGATGGCAGTTCACGAAAGCGCTGTACGACAGCGATATCGAGGACTACGAGCGTTTTTCCTGCATGCAACCCGAGTACAATCTCGTGGACCGACACGAGGAGGAAAACCTCCTGCCGGTCTGTGATGCGGAAGGCGTCGGCGTCATTCCGTGGTCACCGCTGGGCGGTGGGTTCCTGACCGGAAAGTACCAGCGCGACGAGGACGTTACCGAAGGGCGAGCGACGAGCGACGAGTACACCGAAGAGCGATTCACCGACGAGAACTGGGCCGTGCTGGACGAAGCACGCGCCATCGCCGAGGAAAAAGACGTTTCCCCCGCACAGATTAGCCTCGCGTGGTTGCTCCACAAACCCGTCGTGGACTCCCCCATCATCGGACCCCGCACCGAGGACCACCTAGTCGAGAACGTCGGTTCGCTCGACGTTTCACTCTCGGACGAGGAACTGGAGCGACTCGAATCGCCGAAATCACCGGTGTGGTCCCGAGAGATAGCCAACATCTGATAGTTCAGATTTTCGAACGTGACGCAACGGCGTCCGAGCGATCGAAAACCGGCCACGATTGCCACGAAACCGCGAAAAAACGGGCCGGCCGATGTATAAAGGTGGGAAATCACCGCCGTTCGTGTTACGTTTTGTAAGTTTCTGACCCCGCCATCGTCCCCCTTTTTCACGTAGATTCGAGGATATATGATGATTATCGGCCATAAATAGTTTTACTCATACGAGATACAAGCAACACGAACGTGATACATCGTGTACAAAAAATGTAACAACGGCAGTAGTCAATCGCACCAAAGGTATAAATGCGGCAGTTCCGTTTTACAAAAACATGGTGGGTGTTAACGACCATGATAGAGGTCGTCGGCGGGACGGCGTCTCGCGGCGGACTTTCGTAAAAGCCGCCGGAGTCTCCGGAACCGCCGTCGGTCTCGCTGGCTGTACCAGTCGAGGACAGTCGGGTAACTCCAACGTCGTCAAATGGGCCGCCGATTCGGACGCGGCAGACCAACAAAAGCCGATAAACGATGCGCTCCACAAAGCGGGTCTATCGGAAGATATCCACGTCGAAATCCTCCCGGGTTCGAGCAACACCGACGTTCGACAAGCCCAGTATCAACGATGGCTCTCGGCGGACTTGGCGGAGCCGGACATGTTGATGATGGACAGCGGGTGGGCATTGACGTTCATCGCACGGCGGCAAGTGATGAACCTCAGCAAAAACCTCCCGAAGGATTTGACCAAGAAGGTGAACAAGGACTACTTCCAAGCCAGCGTCCAAACCGCGAAATCCAACACCGACGACCTGTACGCGATACCGATATTCCCCGACTTCCCGACGATGCTGTATCGAAAGGACCTCGTGAAGAAGGCTGGCTTCAGCCCCGACGAGGAAGATTGGGCGACGAACTCGATTTCGTGGAAGAAGTTTTCGAAGGTTGTTAAAAAGGTCAAACAGCAGAACAACCTCAAATACGGATACACGTTCCAAGCGAACATCTACGAAGGGCTCTCGTGTTGTGATTTCAACGAATTCATGACCTCGTGGGGCGGGTCGTTTTTCGGTTCGCACGACAACCTGTTCGGTCCCATCGGCAAGCGACCCGTGACAGTCGACGAGAAACCGGTCCTCGATTCCATCAAGATGATTCGGACCTTCATCCACGGGTCCGGCGGACCGGGGACATTACAGGGATACGAGGGTGGAATCTCCCCGACGGCGGTTCTCTCGTGGACCGAGGACACGTCGATGGCGCCGTTCACCAACAAGCAAGCGGTTGCACATCGCAACTGGCCGTACGCCATCGTCACCAACGGGGCGGACGACGTGTTCGGCAAGGACCTCGGCGTCATGCCGATTCCGTACGGCGTGAAGCCAAGCGAGGCGAAGTACAAGGGAACTGGCGGTCCCGCTGCTGCTCTCGGCGGGTGGCATATGGTCGTCAACCCGAACACGCCCAAGAAACAGCAGACGTTCGAGGTCATTCGGGCGATGATGCAACCTTCGGTCAAGCTGAAGATGTTCCAAATCCTCGGCTGGATTCCGCCGGAACCGCAACTGCTCGAATCGAAGAAGGCAAAACAGATTCCGGTCATCGGCAGATACGTCAACCAACTACGAGTAGCTGGACAGAACGCGGTTCCCCGCCCCGTCACGGCCGTTTGGCCACAGGAGTCGGGGAAAATCTCCCAGCAGGTGCACGCGGCGTACGCCAACGAGGCCTCGCCGGAATCCGCGATGTCCACGCTGAAAAGCCAGTTGAGCCAAATTGAAAACTACAACAAGTAATCATGGCAACTGAAGAACCAACGGAACACGGATTGCGGGAGCAGCAACGATCCGGTGCCTATGCGGGCGCAGTTCGCTGGATAGAGAGCTTGAGCGAGACGCAGTTCGCGTACCTGCTCTTGATTCCCGCGTTGCTGTTGCTCGCCGTCATCGCATTCTGGCCGCTCCTGAGCACGTTCGAGATGTCATTGCACGCAGACAGCATTCGCGGTGCGGGCCAACTCGGCGGGTTCGTCGGATTCGAAAACTACGTGAACCTGCTGACAGGGAAACTCGATACGGTCGCCTTACCGCAACCGTTCATCGACCTCGGTTCTCCCTTCAAAAGCGCCCTCACCGTCACGTTCATCTTTACCATCGTGAGCGTCCTGTTCGAGACCATCATCGGTTTCGGACAGGCGCTCGTGTTGGACCAGGATTTCCGTGGTCGGCGCTGGGTTCGGGTGGCAATCATCCTCCCGTGGGCGGTTCCCATCGTCATCCAGGGGATGATTTTCTACCTGCTCTTCCAACCGGGAATCGGCTTCGGAGCCGACATCCTTCATACCCTGTTCGGCTACTCGACGACGCCGCTGGTCAACAGCCCGGAGGCGTTGTCCATCATCATCGTGGCCGACGTGTGGAAGACGACGGCGTTCATGGCCCTGCTCATCCTCGCCGGACTCCAGAGCATCGACCGGAGCCTCTACGACGTGGCGAAGGTCGCGGGCGCATCCAAGTGGCAACAGTTCCGGATGATCACGCTGCCGCTCGTCCTCCCGACCGTGATGGTCGCGATGTTGTTCCGCACCATCGCGGCGATGCGGATTTACGGTCTCATTCAGACCATGTCCGGGTGTACGACCGTTCCGTCGCTGTCCTGTCTCGTCGTCACGACGTTCAGTGTTCGGCGATACGGAACGGCCTCGGCAATCGCGTTCGTCACGGCGGCCATTATCGGTATCGTCGTGACCATCTACATCGTGAAATACCGCGACAGCGCAGGAGGAATCTAAATGGCGCAAGCAGAACAAACCATGTCGGAGTCGGACGAGAACACGGGCCTCATCAATCGATGGGCGAAAGGTTCGATGGAGGACCCGGACAGCACCTACCGAGGGTTGTTCTATCTCGTCATGGTGTTCTTCCTGTTCACCACGCTGTTCCCGCTGTACTGGTTGCTCATCATCGCGCTGACGCCGACCAACAAGATATCCGATATGGGGTTGGCTCCGAAGGGGTTCAATCCGCACGTGTTCATCGAGATCTTCCAGCGCTTACCGTTCCACGTCTTCATGTTCAACAGCTTTGTGCTCGCGCTGGTGACGACGGCCATCGTGTTGGTGCTCGCGAGCCTCGCGGGCTACGTGTTTGGACGGCTCGAATTCCCCGGCCGTGGGCCGCTGATGTTGATCATCCTCGCCATCTCGTACTTCCCACCGGCGGCGTTCCTCATCCCGCTGTTCCAACTGTTCACGGGGAACGTGAGTATTCTCGGGCTGACCCCGCCGATGCTGTACAACACGCCGGGAGCGCTACTGCTCCCGTTCAGCGCCCTGTTCATGCCGCTCTCGATATTCATCCTGACGACGTTCTACGCCCAAATTCCGGACGGGTTGGAGGACGCCGCTCGAATCGAGGGGACCACGCGACTGGGCGCGCTGGTCCGCGTCATCATCCCGCTGTCGGCACCCGGCGTCGCTACGGCGGGCGTGCTAACGTTTATCAACGTGTACAACGAGTTCTTCTTCTCGTACCTGATGACGGACGGGCAAGCGAAACACTGGGCACCACTGCTGTGGGGCATTCTGGGCTACCAAGGCCAGTACGCATCGTTCTACAACCTTATGGCGGCGGCGAGCATCGTGGGCATCCTGCCTATCGCCATCCTCGTCGTCATCGCGCAGGAAAAAATCGTCAGCGGGCTTACCTCTGGCGCACTGAAGGAGTGATACACAATGGGTGAAGTAAACTTAGAACACGTTTCGAAACGGTACGACGATGTAACGGCAGTCGACGACATGAATCTGGACATCAAGGACGGCGAGTTCATCACGCTCGTCGGTCCCTCCGGCTGTGGAAAGTCCACGACCCTCGAAACCATCGCGGGTCTCACGATTCCGACGGACGGGACGATTTCCATCGCCGGGCGGGAAGTGACGACGCTCCCGCCGAAGGACCGCGGTATCGCGATGGTGTTCCAGAACATCGCGTTGTTCCCGCACATGGACGTGTACGACAACATCAGCTTCGGTCTTCGACTGCGAAAGTACGAGAAGGACGAAGTGGACCGCCGGGTCGACCGTGCGGCGGAAATCGTCCAACTCGAAGGCATGCTCGACAGGATGCCCGACGAGATGTCGGGCGGTCAGCGCCAGCGCGTCGCCATCGCGCGAGCCATCGTCCGGGAACCCGAAGTGTTCCTGATGGACGAACCGCTGGCGAACCTCGACGCCAAACTGCGCGTCCACATGCGCACCGAACTCCAGCGACTCCAGAAGGAACTCGACGCGACCATCATCTACGTCACCCACGACCAAGCGGAGGCGATGACGATGTCCGACCGCGTCGCGGTCATCAACCAAGGCGAACTCCAGCAGTTCGCGCCACCGCTCGAATGTTACAACGAACCCAAGAACCTCTTCGTCGCGGGGTTCATCGGGTCGCCGAGCATGAACTTCGTCGAAGGCACGATAGACGCGAACGGGTTGGCGACGGAGGATTATCACGTCCAGTTCGACCCCGGTCAACTCGGCAACATCGCACCGGACGACGAGGTGACGATGGGGGTTCGCCCCGAAGACGTGTACCTCGTGGAGGACGCCGACGACGTGGCGAATCCGACGGACACCATCACGGCCCGGACGGACGTGCTCGAACCGATGGGCGACGAGATTTTCGTCTACATCCTCACGGGCGGCGCGACTTCGGAGGGAATGGACGCGGAAGCGGACGCCTCCCACCAACTGCTCATGAGCGTGGACCCGGACAAGGACATCGGAACGGACGAAGAAGTCGAGGTCGTCCTCGACCGGGAACGAATCCACCTGTTCGATACGGCGAGCGGCGACGCCATCGCACACGGACTGGAGTTCGCTTCGGTCGGAACGGGCCCCACCGGGACGGAAGCGGAGGGGGACGACTGAGATGGTGACGGAACTCGGCTGGTTCTATCTGGGAGCAGGAACGTTCCTGTTTTTCTTCTGGGCGTACGGCATCGCGTCGTTCGTCTTCGACCTGAAGAACAAGATCATCCCCGGTGTTCGGGGGTTACTCGCCGAGCGAAAAGCCAAAAAAGCGGAGGAGGAACGTGAGCGCGAACGAGACGAAAAGAAACAGCAGTTGTACTGACGTGCGCCCGTTTATCCATCCGAGGCGGATGTTTCCACGGCAAAAACTGCCGTCGAACCTATCAGCCATGACCGAGAGAGACGACGAAAGGAAAAGAATAACACCGTCTCACCGGTGAGCGGTAACTATGAGTGCCAGTGAGCCGGTTCGAGTTGGGTTCGTCGGTCTCGGAAATATTGGACATTATCACGCCGACCGAATCACTGACTTGCGCCACGAAATCGTCGGCGGTGTGGATATCAACCCCGACGCACGCGCCCGATTCGCCGAGAAGTACGACACCCGTTCGTTCGAGAGCTACGAGGAACTGTACGAGTCGGACATCGACGCCGTCATCGTCACGACGCCGAACAAGTTCCACGAGGAGTACGCCATCTCCGCGCTCAACGCCGGACTCGACGTGCTTCTGGAAAAGCCGCTCGCCCACACGTTGGAGAGCGCAGAGCGCATCGCGGAGGCGGCCCGGAACGCCGAGGGGTTCTGTATGGTCGGTTTCCACAACCGCTTTCGCACCCCCGTCGAGGTCATCAAGGGCTATCAGGACGAAGGCCGCTTCGGGAAGACGCGTCACGTCGAAGCCAACTACATCCGACGCCGCGGCATTCCCGGCCGAGGGTCCTGGTTCACGAACCGAGACGTCGCCGGCGGCGGTGCCCTCATCGACATCGGCGTTCACGCCATCGACCTCGCGCTTCACCTCCACGACTTCCCGGACGTGAAGGAAGTCAGCGGCGAGGTTCGCTCCCAGTTCGGTGACCGCGACGACTACACCTACCTCGAAATGTGGGGCGACGACACCGACTCCGGCGCGTTCACCGTCGATGACTCCGTGACGGCGTTCATCCGCTGTGAGGGCGGCAAAACCATCTCGCTCGAAGTCGCGTGGGCCGCGAACCGCTCGTCCAGCGAGGAGTACTTCGTCCGCGGGACCGACGCGGGCGCGAGTTTCGACAAACACGACGATTCGCTCACCATCTACGAGACGAGCATGGTCGGCGCGGACCACTTCTCGGACACCAACGTCAAGACGCGACAGGAGGACGCCCACAAGGCAGAACAGCGCGTCTTCTTCGAGGCGGTTCGGGACAACGTCGCGCCGAAGATGAACACCATCGAACAGGCCCTGACCGTCCAGCGCGTCATCGACGCCGTTTACCGCTCCTCGCAGAACGAGCAGGCAGTGCAGTTGGGCTGAGTTCGCACGACCATCGAACCCATTTTCCGTGCCGCTCGTCCGCGAGGACGTCGATACTCCTCGCCGTCGGATTTGGTGCGGACCAAGGCACTTTCCACTCACCGATGTTCTCGAAGTGCACGATATCGAATCGAGAGTGTAAGCATTGCCACCAAAATTTTATTCGTGAACCGGGTACTCGTTCGTAACATGGACATCGGCGTTCACACACCACCATTGTACGGCGAATCGCTCGAAGACGCACTCGACTATCTGAACGATATCGGCGTGGACGCCATCGAACCCGGCGTCGGCGGGTTTCCTGGCGACACGCACCTCCCGCGCGACGAGTATCTGGACGACGAAAGGCACAGGAGGAACTCCACGACCTGCTCGACGAACACGACATGCGAATCAGCGCGCTGGCGACGCACAACAACCCGATTCACCCGGACGACGGGAAAGCCGAGGAGGCCGACACGGAACTCCGCGAGGCCATCGAACTCGCCGACCAGTTGGACGTCGGCACCGTCACCTGCTTCTCCGGCCTGCCCGCGGGCGGCCCGAACGACGAGTACCCGAACTGGATCACCGCGCCGTGGCCCTCGGAGCACGCCGAGGCGCTCGACTACCAGTGGGAGGACGTGGCGATTCCGTACTGGACCGAGATAGCGGAACTCGCCGACGAACACGGCGTGGACCTCGCCATCGAGATGCACCCGAACATGCTCGTCCACGAACCCGCCGGAATGCTCGCAACTCCGCGAGGCGACGGGCGAGCGCGTCGGCGCGAACTTCGACCCCAGCCACCTCTACTGGCAGGGCATCGACGTGCCCGAGGCCATCCGCCTGCTCGGCGAACACGACGCCATCCACCACTTCCACGCCAAGGACACGAAGGTGTACGAGTCCCAAGCCCGCTACAAGGGCGTCCTCGACACCACGCCGTACACCGACGAAGCCGACCGCTCGTGGCTGTTCCGCTCCGTCGGCTACGGCCACGGCGAGGAACACTGGAAGGACATCGTCAGCGCCCTCCGCCTCGTGGAGTACGACGGCGCGCTCTCCATCGAGCACGAGGATTCGCTCACCAGTTCGCGCGAAGGGTTGGAGAAGGCCGTCGAACTGCTGGAGCGCGCCGTCTTCCGCACCACGCCCGGCGACGCCTACTGGGCGGAATAACTCACAACTCCTCGACGAGCGGTTCGGGATACAGCGTTTCCTTTCCCTCGGAAAACGCAGTCGGGACTGTTCCAGACGCATTCGATTTCTTCGTCCAATTCGGCTTCGTAGCCCGAAAACTCGTCCTCCTCGTACGGCCACGACTCCGCGATGTCCGCCTCGTAGACGCGCCACACTTCGTGCTGTCGCTGGCCGTCGGTCGTGAACACCTCCTCGTAGGTTCCGAATTCCCGAACGTTCGAGAGCGAGACGCCCAACTCCTCGTCGAACTCGCGGTGGAGGGCGTCCTCGCTGTGTTCGCCGAACTCGACGCCGCCGCCGAGCGGGTAGTAAAACGGGTCGCCGTTCGGGTGGTAATCGCGGGCGACGAGGAGTTCTTCGAGGTGGGAGTTTTCGTGGTGGGGGTTTTTACGGCGAATCAGACCGCGCGCGGAGACGCGGATGTGTCGTTCGGGCATGGGATTCGGTACGAGTGTTGGCTACCTGATGAGACTATCGGAAACCGGGTAGTTCCGTCTTCTCAATTTCGCTACGCAACGGCTCAAAATTTGGTGAGTCTGCAACAACTACGAACAGGGCCCAGAAAGCCCCCACTCCGTTCGCGGTCGGCCCCCTTCATCCTACCCAAACACAGCACCGCCACAGCCTCCGTACCGGGCCACAATCCTCCCAACCGATTCGCTCGCGCGCGTTTCTCGCATGCGCCGTATGATTTACGCGCCGTGTGGTTTGTCCGTATCGCGAGTCCGCCTAGCCGGATGGCGCGTGGGCAGGGGCTTTCGGGGCGGTCTGCTTTCTAGCAACTGAAATCACAGACGAAGCAAACCGCGGTTCCGATATCTCTCTCCTCGGTAGCTCTTTTCAGTACAATTCAGTTCGAAATGGTATCTCTCAGTCCCTCATCGAGTCCAACTCGTCACCCCGAATTGCCGCTTGTCCCTCTCCCGTCCATCCTTGCCCTAGCCATCAAACACTAAGCCCCTTCCCGGAGAATTGAAAGCCGACTATGACACTGAAAATCGGCGTGCTGGGCTACCGGTTCATGGGAAAGGCCCACGCGAACGCGTTCGCTCGACTACCGATGTTCTTTCCGGACGCGCCGGAAATCGAACGCCACACGCTCATCGGGCGGGACGAGGAGGCGCTTGCCGAGGCCGCGGACCGTCTCGGATTCGAACACACGAGTACGGACTGGGAGGAAGTCATCGACGAGGTGGACGTGTTCTACAACCTCGGGCCGAACTTCGTCCACGCCGAACCGTCCATCGCGGCGCTGGAGGCGGGCGTACCCGTCCTCTGTGAGAAACCGCTCGCGGCGGACCTCGCGAACGCCGAGCGGATGGCCGACGCCGCGGAATCGGCGGGCGTGCCGACCGCGACGGCGTTCAACTATCGGTACATCCCGGCGATTCAGTACGCAAAAAAACTCATCGAGGACGGCGAACTCGGCGAGATTCACCAGTTCCGCGGGCGCTATCTACAGGACTGGCTGGTGGACCCCGACGCACCGTGGTCGTGGCGCAACGACGAGGAGCTGGCGGGAGCGGCGCGCTCGGCGACCTCGGCGCACACACCATCGACCTCGCGCGCTTCCTCGTCGGCGACGTGGAGCGCGTGTCGGGCCATCTCCGGACGTTCGTGGACGAGCGACCCGCCGACGATGGAAACGAAACGAAACCGGTCACGGTGGACGACGCCTACTCCGCGCAGGCCGAACTGGAGGGGGACGTCATGGCGACGTTCGAAGCATCGCGGTTCGCCGACGGGCACAAGAACGACCACTCCATCGAGATTCACGGGTCGGAAGGGAGCCTGAAGTTCTCGCTCGAACGGCTCAACGAACTCGAAGTCCTGCGCGGCGAGGACCGAGGCTACGAGACGATTCTCGTGACCGACGAGTCCGACCCCTATCTCGACCACTGGTGGCCGCCGGGCCACGTTATCGGGTGGGAGCACACGTTCGTCCACGAGAATTACGAGTTCCTCTCCGCAGTAGAAAACGGGGAAGAGTACCATCCGAACTTCGCGGATGGCTTGGAGATTCAGAAGGTGTTGGACGCAATCGAGCGAAGCGACGAGAACAGCGAGTGGGTCGCCGTCGAATAGATTCTTCCTTTTCAGTACTCCCACGTCCCTTCGTCGGTGACGACGGAGTCGAGGAGGCTGGTCGGGGTGGCGTCGTAGGCCGGGTTGGCGACGGTGAAGCCCTCCGCCGGTTCCCGGATGACCTCGCTTCCCGAACGGAAATCGTTCTCGAAGCGGAACGCCTCGCCGACGATTTTCGCGCTGGAACCGACGGAGGTGATGGGGACGCCGACCTCGTTTGCGGTGGCGACGAGCGGGAACGTCCCGACGCGGTTGTAGAGCGTTTCGTCCACGATGCAGTCCATGCCGGTGAACACGCGGTCACACTCCGGTAGGTAGTGGCCCGCGGCGCTGTCGATGATGAGCGTCACGTCCACTTGGTCAATTTCGCCGAGCACGCGCGCGGTTTTGCGTCCGAGGTAGCGCGGGCGGGCTTCCATGACGTACACGTCGAGATACGCACCGTTGGTCACGGCGGTTTCGACGGCCTCCAGCACGGTAGAGGAGTAATCGTGTGTCATCAGCGTCATGCCGTCCTCGAACAGGGGCGCGGCGTTTTCGGCGGCGCGGCGCTTGGCGGTTATGACCTGTTCGACGACGCTGTCGATGGCCGCCTGCGTGTTCTCCTTTGCTTCTTCGACCGACTCGTTGTCCGATTCCGTGACCATCGTCACGATTGCGCGCTGGGTCGTAACGAGCGACGCGTGGGAGGGGTTCGCCCGACGGAGCACGCTGCTGTTGTGGTCGAGCGCGCGTTCGAACTCCTCGACCGTCTCGAAGTCGCGGTCTATGAGGTCCGCGAGCGCCCTCGCCGCCTTGACCGCGACGGTCGAGGAGCTGTGTGTCTGCATCTCCTGTATCTCCTCGACTGTCTCGTCTATCATGGACTAACGAAGTTCGCCGGGCTACAAGATTGTTCTGGGTTTCCGGTTGGTCGGTGCCCGACAGTGGGCCCAAGACGTTCCACGATGATGTTCGATTTCACCGCCTCGAAACGTGACAGCAGAAGGGGACGAACGGTTTAGGTTCGCCGGACGCTAAGGAATTCATATGACCGTTCCCGTTCGATACTACTGCCCCCACTGCGGTGCGATTGCGACGCTCGAACGCCGAGCCAATCTCGCCGACAAATCGGTGACTGCCGACCCCCTCGACGGGTGGGAGTACGCCCACGCCTACGACGAGTTCGAGGACGCGGACGGCGTCGAAATCGTTTGCGGCGCGAGCGAAACCGACGGCGATGGCTGTGGCGAACTGTACTTTCTCAACTTCATCCGATACGAAAACGGGAAGGAACTCGACCCGCAGGTACCGCTCCGTCCCGAGGACGCACCGAATTTCGACTTCCGAACGTAGTGTCTCGCGGTCCGAGAGTCGACGTGTTACTTTCGAGCGTTAGCGAACGTGGAGGTGAAACCCCCATTCGTACGCTCCGCCATTGACGTGATACACGTCCTCGAACCGATAACTTCCCGACGGATAACAGGAGTCCATGGTTTCGTGGGTCAACACTGACCACTCGACATGTGCTTTGCCGCCGGAACGGAACGTCCGGTGTTCGACCGCGGTTCCATCGTAGGGCGTTTCCGCCTTCCAACAATCGTCTTTGCGGTCGTTCGAATCCGCCTCGTATTTGAGGACGAGTTTCGAACCGTCGGCGGCCGTGCCGATGGTGTCCGCGAACGGACCGGGATAGGTGAACTGAAACGTTCGTTCCTCGTCGCCCGTGTACTCGAATCGAACGCGGATTCGCGGCGGATGATTCGCCGTTAGACCGCGGAGAATATCCGCCGAGAGCGTCGCTGGGAAGTCCTCCGGAATGGGGTCGTTGTCGATGGTAAATCGGGGCTCGCCCCGAGTATCGTGGAGGATATCCCCTACACAACCCGCAGTCACACTCGTTCCCAGCGCGCCCAACAACGCTCGTCGTCGCATACATCCGGAATGTTCTCGACAGAGGTATCAAAATCTTATGATTAGTAAAAGAAGTGTTGTACCCATCAATCGACGGACGACGCTACGACGTTCGCATCATCCTTTGATGTTGCAGACCGGAAACGTTCGGGCGACTTTATCCCCGATACCCAGCGCGTCGGAAACCCGCACGACTTCGTCCACGTCCTTGTAGACGCCGGGCGCTTCCTCCGCAACCGTCGCGCCGCTCCGGGCTTCGACGTAAATTTCCTTCTCCCGCCAACTCGTCCCGAACGTCTTCGCCCCAGTACTCCTGTTTTGCCTGCGTGCGACTCATTACCCGCCCCGCTCCGTGTGCGGTCGAACCGAAACTACGCTCCATTGCTCGCTCGCCGCCTCGGAGCACGTAGCTTCCGGTGCCCATACTGCCGGGGATGATGACCGGTTGCCCCACGTCGAGATACGCGCCGGGAACGTCGGGATGGCCCGCCGGAAACGCCCGCGTCGCTCCCTTCCGGTGGACGAACAGTTCCCGCTCCTCGCGGCCGACGGCTTCGCCGTCTCCCACTGGTCGGCCTTCCGGTCCGACTCCCACTGTGGCCCTCCGACCCAACCCTCACGACGTGTGTCTCCTTCTTGGCGATGTTGTGTGCCACGTCGTACAGCAGTTCCATCTCCATCGTCCGCCACGGGCAGTCGAACACATCCGCGAACACCTCCCGCGTTCGGTGCATGATCAACTGGCGGTTCACCCACGCGAAGTTGATTGCCGCACCCATGGCCGCGTAGTACTCCTCGGCGAGTCGGCTTCCGGCGGGCGCGGCGGCGAGTTCCTTGTCCGGCAGTGTCGCCAGCAGGTCCGGGTGCGTTTGCTCGATTTTCCGGAGGTAGTCGGTACAGACCTGATGGCCCAATCCCCGGCTACCACAGTGGATGAGAACGACGATTTGCCCCTCCGACAGTCCGTACGCCGTCGCCACGTCGTCCCGAAACACGTCCGTCACGCGCTGGACTTCGAGGAAGTGGTTGCCGCTGCCGAGACTTCCCAACTGGTTCTTCCCGCGATTTTTCGCCTTTTCGGAGACCGCTGATGGGTCACTCTCCGCCCGCACCCCTTCGTCCTCGCAGTGTGCGAGGTCGGCATCCGTCGCGTACCCTTTTTCGAGCGCCCACGCCATCCCGCGCTCCAACACTTCGTCTACAGTATCGATATCCGCTTCCACGACGCCGCCGCCGCCCAACCCTGACGGAATCGCGTCGAACAGCGCGCTCACGAGTTCCTCCTCGTGTCCGCGTACGTCCTCGACCGTCAGGTTCGTCCGCATCATCCTGACGCCGCAGTTGATGTCGTAACCGACCGCTCCCGGCGAGATACTGCCCTCCTCCGCGTCGATTCCCGCGACGCCGCCGACCGGAAAGCCGTACCCCTGATGCCCGTCCGGCATGCACACCGCGTACTTCGTCACGCCGGGCAGACTGGTCGCGTTGCACAACTGCTGGAGCGTCTTGTCGTCGGCGATTTCCGCGAGCAGTTTCTCGCTCGCAAGGACGCGGGCCGGCGTTCCCATGCCTTCTTCCCGTGGAATCTCCCAAACGTACTCTTCCACCCGTTCGAGCGTGATATTCCCGGCAGTGTACGTTTCCATAGCGTGGATGTTCGGGAGCGACCGTCGAAGCTATTTCGGGGACTGCGATTGACTCTGGTTGCTCTTCGTCCGTCGCTCGACTACCGAGTGAGCGACGAACGCACGGCTCGACCACTGTACACGCTCCCCGTCGAAGCCAGTTCCCGTGACGTAGCGGGAACGGGCGAGAGCTTCGGACCGTCGTCCCGTAGTTGATGCTGTCCCGACCTTCGTCATTCCCTTTTCTCGAGACCTCGAAACTCCCCTCCCGTTTGTCACACGTCGAGAGACGACGTAGGCGTGCCAGCCGTCGTCCGTTTCCTCGATGGCCATCTCGGAGTAGGTGACGGCCTTGATTTCCCGCGCGCCGAGTCCGGCGAGCGGGACGCCGCGTGCGCTGGCGGCGAGGTGCCACTCGTCGATCGTCCCCATCACGAACGAACGCCTCGTTTTCGACGGGGAGCACGCACCGAACGTCGCGCTGGTAGATGAGTTCGTCCAAGTAGTCGAAGAGGAGCGCTTCCCGGCTTTCGGCGCGGACGTCGATGTCGAACCGCCGTCCGGTCGTCGGGAGGTCATTCTCATCCTACATGGTCGCCGCCATGCCGTCCGCAGTGGCCGCGAAAACGGCCGAAAGTGTTCCCCCGGTCGCTTCGACTGCAACGTCGGCGGTGTGGTCACGCAGTGCGTAGCCCATCGTTCGGACTTGGTTGGCTGTCAGGTTGAGCGTTGTCCCACCGCACGCTCGATGGATTCGCATGCCGGTGGAATTATATTTGTTTGCCTGCTACTCCCACCCAGTGAGTGTGAATATCGACACGCGCGTCGTCGGGCCGGGCGACAATCGCTACGTCGGGGAGGCGTGGCAGTTGAAAGAACGCATCCGGCAGGGAGAAGGCGTGCTGAAACAACGACGTGGGTTCTTCACGGACGCGTATCGACGCTCGACCGTCTACTGTTACGTCACCGAGGGAGACGATGGCGACGAACTGGTCGGGTTCGCGGCGGCGCGGCGCGACGGTTACATCCTCTTTCTCGCAGTTGCCCCCGAGTTCCGCGGCGAGGGGTTCGGCCAGCGACTCGTCGCCAAAGTCGCGGACAACCACGCAACCGTCACCTGCCACGCCCGAACGACCAACGAGAACGCGCTCGACTTCTACCGCCATCTCGGCTTCGGCGTCGTGCGCCGCATCGACAACTACTACGAGGACGGCGGCGACGCCTACTATCTCCGATTGGGGGAGGAAGAGAGCATCGCCAAGCGACTCTCGGATTTCATGCGTAACTGAACGGCGCGAGCTATCGCTATCGAGTACGGACCTGTCGATTATCCTCGAAAAGCGACCGCTTCATCCAAAGAAACAACGCTTTAATCGGATGGGCGTTTCATGAACGTACGATGGAAGAGCGGACGCGAGCGTATCTGCGAGGTCGGTTCCGTGACCACTACCGAGCGGTAGCGCCGGAACTCCCGCCGGATGCCGACGAACGCGAGTGGGGCTACATTCCGTGGACCGCCGGGTCCGGAACGACCATGGTTCGGCACAACTCCCTGCTCGATTTGGGAACCCTCGGCGGCTTTCTCGAACGTGAGCGTCCGCGCCACGTCTACTTCTCCGCCGGACGCTATCAGGACCCCGGCGCGGGGACGATGGAGGCAAAGCGGTGGCGGAGCGCCGACCTCGTGTTCGATTTGGACGCCGACCACTTGCCGGGCGTCACGGAGGAAACGTCCTACGCCGGGATGCTGGCGCGCTGTAAGGACGAACTGCTCGACCTGCTCGACATCCTCGACCGGGATTTCGGCTTCGAGAATATGACGGTCGTCTTCTCGGGCGGCCGGGGGTACCACGTTCACGTCCGGGACGAGAACGTCAAGCGGTTGGACCGGGAAGGGCGGCGCGAAGTCGTCGATTACGTGATGGCGGGCGACGTGGAGTTCGACTCCGTCGTTCAATCCGAGACCGTCGCCGGACTCGGCCTGAAGAATCCGACCCAAAAACGAACCCTCCCGACCGAGGGTGGGTGGGGTGGTCGCATCCACGCACACGTCTGTTCGTTCGTGGACGAACTCCTCGAAATGGACGAAGCCGACGCCCTCGACCGATTGCAGGAGTACGACGGCATCGGGTCCGGGAAAGCACAGGGTGCGTACAACGCCGCGAAGAACAACCGGCGGGAAATCGAGCGCGGAAACGTGGACGTGCATCCCGCGTTCTACCAACTGGCACGAATCCTCGCCGAGGACGTGTTCGCGGCCGAAAGCGCGGCGGTGGACGAACCCGTCACGACCGACACCCACCGACTCATTCGTCTGCCGGGAAGCCTCCACGGCGGCAGTGGGTTGGCGGTCACGCGAATCCCCCGCGACGAACTGGCTGATTTCGACCCGCTTCGGGACGCGATTCCGGAGACGTTCACGAACCACGAAGTGACGGTCGAACTGTCTGAAGATGTGCACGTTTCACTCGGGGGCGAAAGCTTTAGGCTTCCGGCGGGCAATGTATCGATTCCCGAATACGTTGCCATCTTTCTTATGGTGCGTGACCGGGCAGAAAAGGGGAAAGAATGAATCTCGACGAACTCCGCAGTGTACAAAGCAAGGAGCGCTCGAAGGATAGCTTACAGCATCTGCGCGAGTCGTTTTACAGCGATGTCGGTGAATACATCCGCGGCCTCCGCGAGGAGCGCGAGCGGGCCGCCGAACGGGCCAGTGACCCGTTCGACTCCGCGGAAGTGAACCAGCTCACCGACGAAATACAGACCGCCGAGGAAGTCGTCGAGGCGGTGTACGAACGCCGCGTCGGCAAGGTCGTCAAACGCGCGAGCCTCGCCGCGGCCGGGATTCCGGCCGACGAGGAAGGACTGACCAGCGAGGAACAAGTGCTGTTTTCGGACCTCGTCGAACGCATCGAGTCGAACAAGACGACGGTCCTCGACGTGCTGGCGGGCGACGAATCCGCCGCTGTCGAATCGGATACGGCCGAAACCGAAACTCGACCTTCGCCCGGAGCGGAACCCGAACCGAACCCCGCTTCCGATGACCGTCCGAGTGCCGAAGCGGCCACGATTGCGGGCGACGACGAAGCGGAGAGACCGGCGTCGGATGCGAACACGACGACCCCGTCCGAACCGGCCTCACCGGCACCGAGTGCACGCGAACCCGACCCGGCGGCGACGGAAGCCGACGGCAGTGCGTCGGTTGCCCCGGACAGTGCGGAAGCTGATTCCACCCCTTCGAACGCACCGGAAACGAGCGCCAACGGTGGCGACGACGCGACGGACACGACGCCCGGTTCGACCCCCGAGGCGCGTTCCGTGTCCGAATCTCAATCCGAATCGGAACCCGAACTCCCGGATGACCGAACCACGGTTCGAATCACGCAGGATGTCGGGTCGATTCTCGGCGTGGACGAGCGCGAGTACGACCTCTCGACCGAGGACGTGGTGGCGCTTCCGACCCAAAACGCCGGACCGCTCATCGAGCGCGACGCGGCCGAAAAACTCGACTGAGTTCGATTCCGGTTCAACGCTTCGATTTTAAGGAGTTTCACACGAAACGGAGCACATGGTCTCCGGATTCGGGTGGTACGTCCTCTTCGCACTGGTCGGAACGGCGGTCGTTTGGAAGGCGAGCGATATGCTCGAACGGGCGAGCAAACGACTTTCGGCGCACTACGGCCTGCCGCCGGTCGTGCAGGGGGCCATCGTCGTCGCCATCGGTTCCAGCTTTCCCGAACTGTCGAGTACGGTCGTCTCGACGTACATTCACGGTTCGTTCGATTTGGGCGTGAGCGCCATCGTCGGGTCGGCTATTTTCAACCTGCTCGCCATTCCGGCACTCGCGGGCATCTTCGCCGACGGCGTCGAAGCCGACCGCTCGGTCGTCTACAAGGAAGCGCAGTTCTACATGATCGCCGTCTCGGTGTTGATGATCACGTTCGCGCTGGCGGTCATCTACCACCCAGTGGCGGACATGCGTCTCGGCGGGACGGTCACGTGGCGACTCGCGCTCGTTCCTGTCGGCTTCTACGCCGTGTACGTCTTCACCCAATGGCAGGATACACAGGACCACGAAGCGACGGCCGCACCCGAGGACATCTCGCCGTTCCGCGAGTGGGTGACGCTCCTCGTCAGTCTCGTCCTCATCGCGTTTGCGGTCGAGGGGCTAGTCGAGGCCGCTCTCGGATTCGGCGGGTTGTTCAACACCCCTGATTTCCTCTGGGGACTCACCGTGGTCGCTGCCGGAACCAGTCTCCCCGACACGCTCGTGAGTGTCCGCGCCGCGAAGGACGACGACGGCGTGACCAGCCTCGCCAACGTGCTCGGGAGCAACGTCTTCGACCTGCTCATCGCGGTTCCGGCGGGCGTCCTCGTCGCCGGGTCGGCGAACATAGACTTCGCCGTC
Source organism: uncultured haloarchaeon (assembly GCA_963811185.1). GTDB lineage: Archaea > Halobacteriota > Halobacteria > Halobacteriales > Haladaptataceae > Haladaptatus. Next base: position 109,660 of record CAWEQN010000002.1, on the reverse strand, counting down.
ACCGTCCCGCTGATGGGCTTTCTCACGCTCGCCACCGTCGTCGTCTTCGGCTTCCTCCGCACGGAACTCACGCTGTCGAAAACGGAATCGTGGGGACTGCTCGGGTTCTACTGCCTCTTTCTTGTGTGGATGCTGTTGGAGACTGTCGGCGTGACACACGTCGTTCCGGGCGCGTGAGAACTACCCCTGTTCCAGCAGTTCCTCGATGCTGAACCGGACCGTCTCACAGTCGTCAACGCGCCGGGGTGACAGCACCGCGATAGGCCGTCTACGCAACCGTCGGTATCAGCAATCGACACAGCCACCAAAATCGAAACGTTACACAATCCACCGAAAACAGCCGGTGACACAGCCACCAGTCACTAGTACTCTCTCCGGAAAATCTCCGATTTTCCGGGCCGACGAATCCCTCGGAGGCGCGTCAAAGACGCGCCTGAGGGGGTGAGGAGCGCTTTTGGTGCAGATTTTCATTGCGAGGGTCGCTCCGCGACCCTCGCAATAAAAAGGTGCTATTGGAACGTCCGGCCGACCTGTTCTTTCGTCTCGGGTTCGGCGGTGTCGAAGCGCTCTTCGATTTCCGCGTAGCGCTCGCGGGTTTCCTCGCTGACGCTCGGGGTCACTTCGCCCAGCGCCTTCTCGAAGTGCTCGGCCGTGATGCGGACGTTGCCGACGCTTTCACCGATATCCTCCGGCGAGACGCTCTCGATGAACTCGCGGCTCGCGGCCATCGCGGCCTCGCGGCAGACGGCTTCGATGTCGGCACCGACGTAGTCGTTCGTCTTCCGGGCGAGCGATTCGAGGTCGACGTCGTCGGCCAGCGGCTTGTTCCGCGTGTGGACCTCGAAGATTGCCTTGCGGGCGTCTTCGTCCGGAACCGGCACGTGGACGTGGCGGTCCAGGCGGCCGGGGCGCAGGAGCGCCGAGTCGATGAGGTCGGGGCGGTTCGAGGTGGCGATGACGACGACGTCCTCCAGTTCTTCGAGGCCGTCGAGTTCGGTCAGCAACTGCGAGACGACGCGTTCGCTGACCTGTGTGCCACCGCCGCCGTCGCGACCGCGCTCCGTGGCGATGGAGTCGATTTCGTCGAAGAACACCACGGTCGGGGCGTTCTCGCGCGCCTTGCTGAACACTTCACGCACGCCTTTCTCGGACTCACCGACCCACTTCGACAGCAGTTCGGGGCCTTTGATCGAGATGAAGTTGCTGTCGCTCTCGTTGGCGACGGCCTTCGCCATCAGCGTCTTCCCGGTTCCGGGCGGCCCGTACATCAGGACGCCTTTGGCGGCCTGCATGTCGAGCGCCCTGAACACGTCGGGGTAGTCCAGCGGCCATTGGATGGTCTCGCGGAGGCGTTCCTTGGTGTCCTCCAAGCCACCGACGTCCTGCCACGTCACGTCGGGAACTTCGACGAACACCTCGCGGAGCGCCGACGGTTCGATGCCCTTCAGCGCCTCCTTGAAGTCCCGTTCGGTGACTTTCAGCGTCTCCAGTACGTCCGCCGGAATCTCCTCGGAATCGAGGTCGAGTTCCGGACGTACGCGTCGGAGCGCGTTCATCGCGGATTCGCGGGCCAACGATTCGAGGTCGGCACCGACGAACCCGTGGGTGTTGTCGGCGAACTCCTCCAAGTCCACGCCGTCCGCGAGCGGCATGCCGCGGGTGTGAACCTGCATGATTTCGAGCCGACCGTCGCGGTCCGGGACGCCGATTTCGATTTCACGGTCGAACCGGCCGCCACGTCGCAGCGCGGGGTCGACGGCATCGACGCGGTTGGTCGCCGCGATGACGGTGACCTCGCCACGCTCTTCGAGGCCGTCCATCAGCGAGAGCAGTTGTGCGACGACGCGGCGTTCCACGTCCCCGCCTGCCTCCTCACGCTTTGGCGCGATGGAGTCGAGTTCGTCGATGAAGATGATGGCCGGGGCGTTCTGTTCGGCCTCCTCGAACACCTCTCGAAGTTGCTCTTCGGATTCCCCGTAGTACTTCGACATGATCTCCGGCCCGGAAATCGTGCGGAAGTAGGCGTCGATTTCGTTGGCGACGGCCTTCGCCATCAGCGTCTTCCCGGTTCCCGGTGGGCCGTGGAGCAGGACGCCCTTCGGCGGGTCGATGCCGAGGCGGCTGAACAGCTCCGGGTGGCGCATCGGGAGTTCGATCATCTCACGAACCTGTTCGAGTTCGCGCTCCAACCCACCGATGTCCTCGTAGGCCACGTCAGGGCGGGCTTGACCACTGCCGCCGCCGCTCGCCGCAATCTCCTCGGCGGGCCGTTCGCTGATCTGGATGTCGGTCGAGTCGGTGACGACGACCGTTCCGTCGGGGTCGGTTTCGGCGACTTTGAGCGGGATGGACTGTCCGGATCCCATGCCCATCAGGCCGAAGCCGAACGGAATCGCTTGTCCCTGCGTGATGGCTTGGCCGCTCAACTTGTCGCGGATGTGCGGCGCGATGTTCCCGCGAATCTGGAGGTTCTGCGGGAGCGCGATCGTCACCCGGTTCGCGGGGTTTACGTCGGCCTTCTCGATGCCAACTTTGTCGTCGATGCCGACGCCTGCCTCTTGGCGAAGTTTCCCGTCGATGCGAATGATACCGCGACCCTCGTCCTCGGGGTAGCCGGGCCATACGCGCGCGACGGCGCGACCCTGCCCACGACCCTCGATGACAATGTAGTCGCCGTTCTCGACGTCCAACTCCTCCATGGAGCGTCGGTCAACCGCCGCGAGTCCGCGACCCGCGTCTTTCTGCTTGAGCGGCTTGACTGTCAGTTTCATTGTCCCACCTCGATAGTGAGGACACCGTTGTTGATAAACGCTTGCGCGCCATCGTCCGACAGTTCGATTTCCGTCTGGAAACTCTCACCGTCGCGCTCCACGACGACGATTGCCACGTCCTCCAACACGTCCACCGAGACGTCGGCCGTGCCGAAGTCCGCGACGATGAGCTCTCCGTCGTCGTAGTCGTAGCGACGGGCGATGCTATCTTCCTGTTGTGATATTCGTTCGAGAGTCATCTTTAGCTAACCTTTGGTTAGTTACACAACTATAAATAGTTTTCGCCGATTGCGGCTATGCAGTACTGCGATTTCCGTTTGAGGGTACAAATGCGGTCCACATATCCCTATCCGAATTCATCCCCGGTTCGGATTCGGTCGTCCCGGTGTCGGAGTGGTGGTTACGACATCGAACTTTATACTTCGTGCGTGAGAACGAATCGTATGGAGTCAGTCACACAGCAGGGTCGGGAGATCGCATACCGCGTCGTGGACCGAGGCGGTGACGGGAATCCCGTTCTGTTCGTCCACGGCAGTGGGGGAACACACGAGATATGGAAGGCCCAACTCGCTCGTCTCGCGTCCGAATTCCCCGTCGTCGCGCTCGATTTGAGCGGCCACGGCGAATCCGAGGACGTCGATTCGGACCCGGGGTGGGGGACCATCTCCGCCTACGCTGACGACGTACTGGCGGTTGCTGAGGCGACGGACGCTCGGACCCTCGTCGGGAACTCGCTCGGCGGTGCGGTCGTTCTCCATCTGGTTCTCGAACGCGATTTCGACCCCGACGCGCTCGTCCTCGCCGGAACTGGTGCACGGCTCTCGGTTTTGGACGACCTGCTCTCGTGGCTGGACGACGATTTCGACCGCGCTATCGAGTTCCTTCACGACGGCGACCGACTCTTTCACGACCCGGACGACCGCTACGTCGAACTGTCCAAGGAGTCGATGTACGCGGTCGGTCAGCGGGTGACGAGCCGGGACTTCCACTCCTGTCACACGTTCGATGTGCGCGACGATTTGGACGACATCACCGCGCCGACGCTCGCCGTCGTCGGCGAACACGATATGCTGACCCCGCCGTGGTATCACGAGTTTTTGGTCGAGAACGTTCGGGATGGAGAGTACGCCGAAATCGAGGATGCAGCCCATCTCGCCATGCTCGAAACGCCCGACACCTTCAACGAGACGGTCGTGGAGTTCCTCGACGACGTTCGATAGCGTCGACAAACGGGTCACACCGAAATTCTACCGCATGAAAATCGCTTCCCGATTTCGCCGGATATCAGTACACGCCGTCCAACTCATCCTCGACGTGGCTGTGTTCGTCACCGGGGAAGTCGCCGGATTCCACTTCGTCCCGATACGTCGAGACCGCACGTTCCATCTCGCCTTTCACGTCGCCGAACTGCTTAGCGAACGGCGGACTCCACTCGCCCAAACCGACGACATCGTTGATGACGAGGACTTGTCCGTCGGTGTCCGGTCCCGCCCCGATTCCGATGGTCGGGATGTCTAGTTCGTTCGTTATCGTCGCCGCGAGGTTCGCCGGGACGTGTTCGAGGACGAGCGAGAACGCCCCCGCGTCTTCGTGCTGTTTCGCGAGGTCGAGCATCTCGTCCGCTCCCTCCCGTGTCGTGCCTTGTCTGAGATGCCCCAACTGATTGACTTTCTGGGGCGTCAATCCGAGATGGGCCATCACCGGAATTCCGAGGTTGGAGAGCGTCTCGGTCAGTTCGATAGTGTGTGGACCGCTTTCGATTTTGACGGCGTTCGCGCCCTCCTCCTTCAGCATTCGACCCGCGTTCTCGACGGCGGTTTTCTCGTCGAAGCCGAAGCCGAGAAACGGCAGGTCGGCGACGACGAGGGCGTTTTCGGTTCCTCGTACGACCGACCCGGTTCGACTCGCAATTTCGTCAACCGTCACCGGGAGCGTCGAATCGTATCCCAGCACTGCGTTGCCCATGCTATCCCCGACGAGCACCATATCGATTCCAGCCTCGTCCACGACGGCCGCTGTCGGCGCATCGTAGGCCGTGAGCATCGTAATCGACTCCTCGCCCGCCTTGGCGCGGATGTCCCTCACCGTTGGCATACCTCGAACTCGTCGGTCCGACGGCTTAATCTACCCGGTCGGTGATGCGTTCGCCGGAATCCGACCTGATAACCCTTAAGACGACTCGGTTCCCGCGTTTAGCCGTGCCCGAACCAGTCGAAACCTACGAACCGGACGGCATCGACTACGGATGGGTGATGCAGATGACGTTCGTCACCACCATCGCCATCGGCGCGCCGCTGGTCGCAACGCTCGCGTTCGTCTCGGGCGTCTCGCTCCCGACGTGGGGTTCGCGCGCCTCCTTCGCCATCCGGGTCGGTGCCATCGTCTGGTTCGTTACCGCGATTGGCGTATTTCTCTACGCTCGTGCCCACCAGCGCACCGAACAGTAACTGTCATCAAAAATGGACAGTGGTACGCATTTCCAACCGAAACGGCGCTATTTTTTGGAAATCACAGATATATATATAGAATCCGGCAATTTAACCCACTTTCCGGCTCCCTGGTGTCTTTTTCTCCTCATCAATATGACTATCTATAACTCTGCGGCCAATAGCGGTATTAACTAGAACCCCTGAGAAAGGGCCATGACGGGAACTATAGCCGAAGTGGCGTTTCCCGCAGACGAGTTCGCCCTCGGGAAAACGCTCGACGCACTCGATACCGTCCGATTCGATATCGAGCAGGTAGTCGCCTGCAATCGGAACCAGTTCATGCCCTTCGTCTGGGCAGGAACTGACGACCGTCAGGAAGTCGAGACTGCGTTCGAAGCGGACGAGAGCGTCCGCGATTTCCAGTTGGTCGGGGAGTTCGACACCGAGTCGCTCTACCGACTGGAGTGGGTCAAGGACATCGAACTGCTGACCCAAATTCTCGTCGAGGAAAACGGGACGGTGTTGACCGCCAGTGGAAAAGGCGACACGTGGTATCTCAAACTGTTGTTCAGTGACCACGACGCCGTTACCCGAACCTACGAGTACTGTCGCCGTCGAGGAGTCGAGCTCGACCTACAGAACATTCACGAGTTCTCGAAGGGACGAAGTGGACGATACGGTCTCACCGAAAGCCAACAGCGGACGCTCATGCTCGCGTACGATACGGGCTACTACTCCGTTCCGCGAAACGCATCGTCGACGGACCTCGCCGACACGCTCGGCGTGACTCATCAATCCATTTCCGAAAAACTCCGCCGTGGACACGCGAACCTCGTCAAAAACACGCTCGCGCTCAACGAGTGAGCGACACGTACTCGAACGCGACGCCTGCCCGCTCCGCCGTCAGTTCGTCGCGCGGCGAATCGCCGATGAAGAGTGCGGGACCCTCGACATCCATCGCCCGAAGCGTCGCCAACAGCGGTTCCGGGTCCGGCTTTCGCGTTAGAACCGAATCACGGCCGACGACGGCATCGACCGACTCGGCGAGTTCGTGCGTTTCGAGGCTGACGTGACAGGACGCCTCGCAGTTCAGCGAGCAGACGCCGACGGGCACCTCACGCCGAAGCAGTTCGTCCGCGTGCGGGAGGCGTTTCGAGCGCCGTGCGCCGGCACACTCGTGGTCGCCGATGACCGCTTCGACCGCGTCGCGGGCGTTCGCCTCGTCGGCCAAATCCAACATCGTCCAGAGGTCGGTGTCGCTCGCATCGACGCCGTGGTCGTCCAGCACGACAGCGACGTCCTCCGCGACCCGCTTCCAGTTCACGACGAGGTTCACGAGCGTCCCATCCAAATCGTACACGACCGCCGAAACGTCGTCTCTCACGGCCGTCGGTAGGCATGGCGGGTGCAAAGGGACTTCGGTCGGCGGTTAACGACTCGATAAGTAAGTCGGCTCACAGGAACTCGTGAATATGGAAGAAGACGTTCGTCGTTCGGACGGGAAGACTCCGCATTCGGGTGGCGAGGTTCACCGCTCGGATTGATGGTACGGGGTCGCCATTCCCGCCGGTATCGTCTACCTCTACAAACGCCACAAATATCTCGGCACGCCCTGAGCCGACTGGTTGGGACCCCCGACTATTCGACCGTCTTTCGAACCGTTTCGACCAATTCGGTGACGTTCGTGCCGGGGGCAACCGTGAAAAGGACGCCTTCCTGCCCGATGAAAACCCGAACGATGAGGACGTTGTCCATGTACGTGACGAACGACTGGACGCTTCCCTGCACCTCGAAGCACGTTCTCGAAGAGGTCCTTCTCCATGAAATCGACGTGAACGTACGAAAAGACCTCCTCGAAGTAATCCAGCATCTCGCGTTCGGTTTCGTACGACGACTCCGTCGTTTCGTCCGCATACAGCGTGGCGAACTCCTCGACATCGTATTCGAGACAGAGATGGAGGGCGTCACCCGCGACATCCTGTAGGGCGGCGACGACATCGTCGGCGTCGAATTCAACGATCGATGAGGAGTTCGTGATGGTCATCGCGTCAGGGGTTCTATCGCAATACGATAAGTCTGCTGATGGCAAAATCCGCCGCCGAGACGCGCCGACGAAACCTCAGTTGAACGAAACCTCAGTTGAGCAAGTCGCGCGCGATGACTTTCTTCTGGATTTCGGAGGTGCCCTCGTAGATGGTCGTTATCTTCGAGTCGCGGTAGAACCGCTCCACGTCGAAGTCCGTCGTGTAGCCGTAGCCGCCGTGAATCTGGACCGCCTCGTTCGTGATATCGACGGCGGACTCGCTGGCGAAGTACTTCGCCATGCTCGCGGCCGTCGCGTGGTCCTCGCCGTCGTCCGCGAGTCGGGCCGCATCCCGAGTCAGCAGTCGTCCCGCCTGCAGTTTCGTCTGCATGTCCGCGAGTTTGTGTCGGATGGTCTGGATGTCCGCAATCGGTCGGTCGAACTGCTCGCGGTCCCCCGCGTACTCCACCGCTTGGTCGAGCGCCGCCTGCGACAGACCGACCGCTTGACTGGCGATACCGATGCGGCCACCCGTCAGGATGTGGAACGCCGCCGACAGCCCCTTTCCTTCCTCGGTCAGGCGATTTTCGGCGGGAATCCGAACGTCGTCGAAGATGAGGCTAGTGGTGTCGCTCGCGCGAAGACCCAGTTTCTCCTCCTTCTTTCCGACTTCGATACCGGCGTCCTTGGGAACGACGAACTGCGTGACGCTTCGCGGGTCGTCCCGGTCGGTTTTGGCGAACAGGACGACCACGTCGGCGCGCTTGCCGTTCGTGATCCACTGTTTCTTGCCGTTGATGACGTACTCGTCGCCCTCCCGACGCGCCTCCGTGGACATCTCCGCCGGGTTCGACCCCGCTTCGGGTTCGGACAGCGCGAACGCGCCGACGGGACGCCCTTGTGCCATGTCGGGAAGCCAGCGCTCCTTTACCTCTTCACTGCCGAACTCGGCGAGACACGACGTCGCTAAACAGTGCACCGACAGCGCCGTCGCCACAGACAGCGCGCCGTAGGCGACTTCCTCGTTAACGATGCTGTATGTCAGCTTCCCAACGTCCAGTCCGCCGTACTCCTCGGGCACCGTCATGCCCATCATGTCGAGTTCCGCGAGGCCGTCCCAGACCTCCTCGGGGAACTCCTGTTTCTCGTCGCATTCTCCCGCCGTCGGTCGAATCTCCTCCACGGCGAACTCCCGAACCACGTCCTGAATGGCCCGCTGTTCCGCTGAAAGGTTCATAATCGTTCTTCGAGTGCCGAAGGAAAAAGTTACCCGTTCCGCACTTTCGACGACGGGATGCGTGTGCTATCGTTGCTGTTCTGATTCTCCACGAAGCGAGAATCACGTATACGGCACGCATCCGAGTCTCGGGATGGTGCGATGAAACCGTCCAGAAGGGTCCGTTTTCGCCATCGGTCCGGTACCGCGAGCGAGTCGTTCCACCCTCGGAGGTACTGCTCGATGCGTGACCCTCATCCCGCGAATCCGAGCGTCGTGAGGACCAGGTTGAGGCTCCAGCCAGTGGTATCGACGAGTTTGTAGCCGAGGTAGATGCCGACGATACCCATGATGCCGGGCAGTTCGGGTGGGGCGGGAATCGGCACGCCGACGAACTTGAACAGCGCGCCGGTCAGCAGTCCGGTCAGTAGTGCGAGCGCGGTGAGTGTGTAATCCATTGGGTATGTACTCCGGAGAGTGCTGTCAAAAGTAATTCGGAGTGTGAGCAATCCGAGCGTTCGTTCGCCGTCAACGACGCTGTGAGAGGGGCTGTGCTACCCCAAGCGGGACCGATATCCACGCTTCGTCCCGCGTGATATCCGCAATGATAGCCAACTTGCCGCCGTCATCGTCCTCATCGACGGCGAACATGACTTCGCCGTCCGGGGTCTGTACGTCCGAGTCGTCGGTTGAGCATGTCCAATTCAGAGTCAATCACCATCATTTCGCTTGCCCGTCGGTAGGCAAGCCTGGAGGTGTATCATTTCTTCACCCCCTTTGTTATGGACCTCCTTCGGCGTTACAAGAACCCCTTACCGGGGCGAAAACCACGATTTAGTCGGGGCGGCGGGGCGGTATGGTCGGTAAAACCGGCCGGGTGGACGGTACGCGCTGGATAACAAAGTACCATCCGGGAATACGCTGGTCACGGACTGATTTCCATGTCTTCCCGAGAACGACGAACGGGCCAGCACCGCGCGACGACCGCCAGCGAACGAACACGCGTATGAGCCACGAATCGAACGAATCGTGGTGGACGCGAATCACCCGCCCCGTGCTGGAGTTCCCCATCGACTTGGCCGTCCTCGGTATCGCGGTCATACTCCTGTCCCTCGGACTGATACAACCCGGGGTGTACGGGACGCCCATCGCAGTGGCGCTGGGAATTCCGCTCGTGTTCTTCACGCCGGGGTACGCCCTCGTCGCGTTCCTGTTCCCGCAAGCGGGAGGACACACGACGAGATGGTCGAGTCCGGGACGGTTCCGGCAGGACGGCGTGACGGCGGGTGAACGCTGTGCGCTCTCGTTCGGCGTCAGCGTCGCCCTCCTCACGCCGGTCGGCATCCTGTTTTCGGTCGCCCGACTGTCGTTCGCCCCGCTACACGTCCTCGCCGCAATCGTCGGATTCACGCTCGCGGTCGCGTTTCTCGCCGTGATTCGACGGTTCTCCGTGCCGAAAAAGGACCGACTGTCGGTCTCCGTCCGTCGTGGGGCGCCCGGCTGTATCGCGCGCTCTTCGACGAGGAGACGACGGCCGACGTGGTGCTCAACCTCGCGCTCATGCTTTCGGTGGTGGCCGCACTGACCACCGTGGGGTTCGCCGTCGCCGCCCCGCAGGACGGCGACCACTTTTCGAACCTCTCCTTGCTTACGAAGGGAACGAACGGGAAGTACGTCGCCGAGAACTACCCGGAGAACATCACGGCCGGGGAATCGAAACCCGTGTTCGTCGTCGTCAACAACCACGAGGACGAGTCGGTTCACTACACCGTCGTCGCCGAACTCCAGCGCGTGAAACAGCGACCGAACGGCGGGACTCGCGTCGTCGAGCAGGAGGAATTGGGACGGTTCGGCCACGGACTCAACGCGGGCGATACGTGGCGCGTTCGCCACGACATCGCGCCGACCATGACGGGGAGAAACCTTCGCGTCGAATATCTGCTTTACAAGGGCACTCCGCCCAGCAATCCGACGGTGAACAACGCCGACCAGCACGCCCAAATCTGGATCAACGTGACCGACTAATGTGGCCGTGGGAACACCTCGCGTTTGGCTACCTCGCCTACTCCTCGTACCGCCATTTCCGCACCGGCCGGCCGCCGAGAGGCGACGCCGTCCTCGCCCTCGCAGTCGCGACACAACTGCCAGACCTCGTGGACAAACCGTTGGCGTGGACGCTTTCGGTCCTCCCGAGCGGTCACTCGCTGGCCCACTCGCTGGTCACGGCGGTTCCGCTGTCCGCGGCCGCCCTCGTACTGGCACATCGCGCGAACCGGACGGACATCGGCGTCGCGTTCACCGTGGGTTACCTCTCGCACCTCGCGGGAGATATCATCTACCCGCTGGCCATCGGGAAGGACGCCTCGTTCAACTTCCTGTTGTGGCCAATCGTACCCGTTCCGCCCGACCAGTCGAGTCTCGGCTTTCTGGCACGATTTCACAAGTACTTCGGCGAGTATCTCGCACATCTCGGCGACCCGGCAGTTACCGGCTACATCGCGCTCGAACTCGGCCTCCTCCTCGGTGCCGCTTGTCTTTGGCTGTTCGACGGACTGCCCGGGATTCCCGAAAGCAATCACCCGTTACGCACCGGTCATCGAGCGGTAACGGAGCGATAATCGGCAAGAACGCCGACGTGACTTATCCTTCCGGAGAGAACCGTTCCACAGTGCTGACAGACGTCGTTCTCGGGGTCGTTTTTCGTGCCGCATGCATCGCAGTTGAGTCTCCGTGACTTCGTGAGCGGGTCCGTTCCGGCCGACAGTCCGAATGCGACCAGCAGAAATCCCGCGACGGTAATTCCGGTGGGGCCGAAAAACGAGCCGATGCCGAAGAATATCAGCGTGATTCCTCCGGCGACGAGCGAATTTTCCATACTTCCTCCAGCGGGAGGTCGATAAAAGGTCTTGTCAGTTTCCTATCTTGGTGTGGTCAACCGCACGGCGCGCGACGGCGCACAGCAGTGCGGCCGCGCGAGGGGCGACCGAGCGAGTCTAACGAGTGAAGGAGTCGGTTGGGGAGGAATATGGGCGGAGGCGGCAGCGGGGCGGTGATTCATGTGGCTCGGTCACTGAAATCACGGTGAAACCAGAGACACCTCGTAACGGAACGGTCGGGGGCGTTCCGGGTGTTTCTCCGATACCGAACCCGCCGGTTTCCGAACCCCTACCGAAACCGCTGAAAACTCCTATCGGAACCGCTTGTACACGTCGGTCAGCAGGTTCATCATCCGCGTGCCGCGCTCCAGACTGTGATAGCGGACGAGTTCGGGGTTGAACTTCGCCTTGTAGCTACAGAGTCGGCGCTCGTTCGCGCCGACGAGGTCGTAGCGCTCGATGCCCTCGTCCATCGCGTCGCGCATGATAGCCCAGTCCACGAGGTCGTTGATGGGGACGTCCCGGTTGTGTTTCGCGCCGCCCTGCCAGCGGTACACGCGTTCGTCGTCGGCGAGCGCTATCATCCCGCCGGCGAACTCGCCGTCCACGTCACAGACGTACGGGCGAACGGCACCCTCGGGCATCCGTCGGTGGAGGTTGACGACGAACTGCGGGGAGAGGCTGTAGGGTTCGCCCTGCTCGTCGTGGCGCTCTTTCACCTGGCCGATTATCCGGCGAATCGCTTCCGGGCCGCCGACGCGGATGTCGTATCGGTCCTCGTCGGTTCGGGTGTTACTCCGGGCGTCGCCGCTGAAACTCGCCAACACGTCCTCCTCGCCGAGCGTGAGGTCGACCTCGTAGGAGTGTCGGGGCTGAATCTCGAACTCGTTCCACTCGAACGGGCGAACGTCGGTGTAGTTCGCGCCGGTCCGCACGTGAACGTACTTCGGCGCGAACTCGCGGTCCAGCCAGTCGAGACAGCCGTCGATAAATCGGCGGTGTCGCCGTTCGGCCTTCCGTCGCTTCAACTTCTCCATGTTCAGCAGGGCCGGACCGAGGTGCGGAAGCCAGAGGTTCGGCGGCGGCGAAAACGCCGTCGTCATCCCCCCCTTCGAGATGGTAAAGACCGGAAACAGCCCCACGGGCTCCTGTCCTTTGTATCCCATGAGAGGGTGGAAGGTCGCGCCGGTGTGGTCGGCCTGCACTTCGAGGGCTTCCAGTCGGTGGAAGACCGACCCCTGTGGCGACCGTTCCACGAGGTCGTTCCAGCGGTCCAAATCGTTCGTACGCTCTATCCTGATGCCGTCCTTTTCGATGGTAACACTCATTCGAGATACCCGAGGTCCGCGAGTCGCGTTTCGACGTCTTCGTCGTCCGTCTCGACCGTCTCGCCCGCTTCGAACGCGGGGTAGCTCTGCTGGCCTGCCGATTCGACCACTGGGAGAACACGACCGTCCATCCGGTCGCTCATCGGGAGGCCGAACGTCGCCAAAATCGTCGGTGCTACGTCGAAGAGGTGTGCACCGGCACAGTTGGCGTCGGGGTCGATGCCGTCACCCGCCGCGGCGAAAATCCCGTCTCGCTTGTGGTTCCACGGTTCGCGTGGCTTGCCGAACTGTTGGCCCCGAAGTTGGGCCGAGAGGAACTGGTCGAACTCGGTCGGGACCGTGACGATGTCCACGGCGTCCGTGCTGTACGGTCCGGTGAAAAACTCCTCGCGCGGGGCCACCGTCTCGAACATGAGGTCGCCGTCCGGCGTCCTGACGTCGCGCAGTTTCTCGATTATCTCCGTTCGAACCGACTCGTACTCGTTGGGGGGAACGACGCCGCTCGGGTCGCGTCCCTCGACGTTGAGCCGGACGCCACACTCGATTCGGTCGCGCATGTACGCGACGGAGTTGGGGAAATCGACCTGTTCGGTCGCCGCCCGGATGAACTCCTCGGGGACGTGTTTCGCGACGACGGTGTCCAACCCGACGCGTTCGAGCACGGCGGCGATTCGTTGGCTCGTAATGCCGATTCGCGCGGCGAGCGCGAGTCCGCGCTCGGCCGTCCCCTGCTCGCGGGGGAACTCTCCTCGCCCTGCTGTAGTTGATTGCCCGCGATGGTGGACCACGACGGCATGCCTTCGCCGCCGCGAACGGTTCGAACGTACCCCTCCTCACGCAGGAAGTCGTTGACCCGGAACTCGTAGCCGGTGTACTCGCCGATGCCGTGGTCGCTGGCGACGATGACGGTTTCGGGGTCACACTCGTCGAGGATCTTTCCGACCTGTTCGTCCACCGCTTCGTACACCGCTCGAACGACGTCGTCCTCGCCGGGATGTTCGTGAAAGAGCGTATCGGTGCTCTGGAACTGAACGAACCCGAAATCGGGGTCGAAGCGGTCAGCGAGGTATCTGAATGCGTCACCGCGCATGCGTGTGAGACGACGATACCACTGAATCGATTGTTCCTCCGGAAGGTTTCGCGGTGGGTAGACCCGATAGCCGCCGATTTCGTTCCGAACGTCACACAGCAGTCCGTCGGGGTGACACGTCGGGTTCTCCGGCGCGGTGTAGCCCGGCAGTACCGCGCCGTCGATTTCACGTGGCGGGTGTGTGACGGGCGCGTTGACGACGACGCTCGACAAGCCGTGTTGGTCCAACAGTTCCCAGAGCGTGTACTCGCGGACGCGACTGGCGTTCACAACGTCCCAATCGTAACCGTCGAAGTGGAGAAAGCCGAACACGCCGTGTTTTCCCGGGTTGACACCCGTGTACAACGAGGGCCACGCGCTCGGGGTCCACGGTGGGAGCTGCGATTCCAATGGCCCGGACGACCCGTCCTCGAAAATCGAAGCGAGGTTCGGAAGCGCTCCCTTCTCGAACAGCGGTTCGAGAACGCTTTCGCACCCCGCGTCGATTCCGACGAGGAGAGTCTGCATCTGACAGTCCATGCTGTTTGCGCGAACCCTCCGTTCGTCCTTTGTTATGCGTCGGGTTCCGGCCGTGTAGAGCGGTCATACTTCTCGGATTCTTCGCCGGACGGTCCACGGGCGGTGCATGCGATGCATTACCGCGTCCTCCAATCGTCCACTCATCGACTGGACACCAAATATACAGTATTCCCGTTGCAGTGAGTCCAAACCGGAATATACATAAATTGTTGCAATAGCATTGAACTCACATGGCGCGCGACGGAACGATAGACGAGCGAAATTCCGCTTGAAAGGGCACCTGTGGTATCGACGGCCACGGTCGGATCGACCTCACGGATGGTCGCTTCGCGACGAAGCGCAGGAGGGAGATTTTGACGAAGATTCGCCGACGGCCAGCCGGTAATGTGACGTTTCCGAACGGAAATGGCTCCTTTCTCACCCTGATAACTGTCACCATTACCATTTAAATAACTCCTAACGCATTGAGCCCGAATCGCAATTTACTTAAATTGGTAATGCGGCATTGAAATCATGGCACGCGACGAAACGGCACGCGATTCGACAGACAGCAGTCTGTTAAACCGACGTTCGTATCTGAAATTCGCCGGAGCAACGGCAGCAGCGTTCGCTACGGTTGGAGTTGCGGATGCGGACGACTATCGAACCATCACCGTCCCGGCCGGACAGCAGAAGGCCATCCACGTCGGAGACGGAGTGACGTTCGAGAACGTTCTCATCGACATTACGGCCTCCGGCGCTGGTGTCGCTATCACCACTAGTGGGAACGATTGGAAGATTCGAAACATCGGTATCAAGGGACAACACAGCGGTGAGAGCTTCATGATCATGCCCGGCGTCGAATCGCCGGACGGTCACGGTCTCATCGAAAACGTCTACATGGGCGACGGCACCAAGGCCAGAAAACACGGCGGCGGCATGTGGGTCAACGCGAATCTCCCCCACCGAGGTACCATCACCGTTCGTCAAACACGCACATCGCGAACACGGTCAACAACGGTCTGTACGCATCAGGTCCTGGAAGCAAAGGCGCGAAGGGGATCACGAACGTCGAGGATTCGTACTTCCACTCGAACAACATCTCCAACATCCGCCTGAACGCGAAGGGCGACCGAACCCCGTACGTCAAGAATACGGTCGTGAAAGTCGACGGAAGTACACCCCCCTGTGGCGAGAACTGTTCGGCACCCGGTACGGTCAACAACCGCGGTGTCTGGTCGTGGTACGGTACGACGGAAGTCATCGACTCCGATATTCAGGGTGGATTCGCGACCGCGCACGGCGGAGACGTGAAGACGATAGAACACCCGAACTGGCGACAACGCAGACCTGACGCCGCCGAAAGGCGTTCCGATGACCGCGGAGCAGGCGGCGAGCGGTTCGGTCAAGAGTCACGGAAAACGCAAGCATGCGACGACGAAAAAGAAGTCGAAAGCGAAGGGATTGCCGAACGTCATCAGTATTACGAGCCCGAGCTCCTCGACGCTCCGCAACCTACGACTTCTCGGTCGCCGGAAAGATTCGAAAATCGACCGACCGTGCTGCTTCGAAGGACGACGACGACACGCTCGAACACGGCACCGTGACGGGGTCCGTCGCGGGCGGAACCGACAGCTACGAGTTCTCCGGGCCGCTCACGACGTTCAGCCTCGACGGCAAGGCGACCGTGTATCTCAACGGCGAGCAGGTGACGGCGGGCAAACTCGGCCTGCCGAAAACCATCGTCATCGACGGACACAAAACCGACGAGTCGAGCAGTTACTCCTTCGACGTCGGCGGGTCGGTCGCCAAATCCGACGCCCTCGGGTCGGTCAACAAGATGGACACCGTCGAAGGAACCCGCGTCTCGGGGAAAGTCTTCGACGGCAAGGACGGCTATCGGTTCTCGGGCGACCTGAAGCGACTTCAGGTCGACGGCAAGGCCCGCATCTCGATCGGAGCGGGGAAATAATGAGTCGGTCCCGCTGGGAGCGACTTCCCGCCGACCCCGACCTCGAAGGGGACCTCGGCTACGAAATCGACGAGTGGGACGTTATCCGCGCCCGCCGGGACGGGCGCGGCCGACTCATGTTCCTCCCGAAGGACAAGGACATGCTCCGCGACGACGCGTTCATCCTCGCTGACGCAGACGCCGTTTGTAACGTCGAAAAAAAGCAGTAAACCTCCACCAGCACTCTCTTTCGTCCCCGTTATCTCCCTTGCTGTCCCTCCGCTCGCCGCAGTTCGGGCGGCAACCCCTGCACGGTTCGTCGGCGGTAGTAGAGATACTGGGCGATAGCCGAGACCCCGTATGCGACCAGAATGATGACGGCAGTGGCGATGCCGGAAACCAGCGTGAACGGGTAGATTTCGAACCAGACGCCGAGGACGAGCAGGATGCTCCCCAGCGAGAGCGCGAGGTAATACCTGTCCCACGGAATCTCCGGCCGCGATACGTCGCCGAGATACGTGTCGAGTTCACGTGCGCGCCGCGAGAGAGCAATTTCGCCCTCGTCCCGGTCGTACTCCACGATTCCCGCATCGTCGAGTTTCGGAAGATGGGTCTGATAGAGCGAGATGTAAACGCGCTTTCGCTGCTCGCTCGTCAGCCCCGACAGCGTCGTATCGTTCTCCCAGACTGCGACTTGGTCGGTCAGGTCGGAGAGTTCGACCATTCCCCCTTCCCGTCGCAAGTAGTAGAGCGCATAACGCCGTCGCGGACTCTTGAGAACCTCGAACACTTGGTCCTGTGAGAGTCCGGAGCTAGCCATCGTGTGGAAAGAGAGGCCGCTCGCTCATCGAAACCAATACACCCCCATTCGAGTACGTGACCACCCAGTGGTCACGGCTTCCACCACCGCATACACCGGCAATCACCGCTTCCCTACTTTGTTACCACGGTACTGTTCCCGGGTAACGCCGCCATACACCCGTTCTATGTGCCCGTATCTATAGTTTCCGGGCCAGTAACGCCGATTTCGGCCCCGTAACGCCTCGTGGAAGGGCTAGTCCGGAACTACCCGTCGCCAAGGAGCGTATAACAAAGAGGACAGGTAGGGCATGGGGAATAACGCCCAGTCCGTCGTGTGTACGGCGGAATCGGGCGATTCATGACCCAAGCTATGAACTCACTACCATCCACTGACACGCCCTGTGACTCGTGTCTCCGCTGGGGTGGTCGTCCGTGACCGAACCACAGAGTCGTGACCGGACCATCCACCCGGAGGCGACGGTTGGATACGCCTACGCGGCGGATTCGACACCACCGGCTATCGGTAACGGTGCGACCATTCGGTCGGGAACGGTTATCTACGACGACGTGATTATCGGCGACGATTTCACGACCGGCCACGGCGCGCTCGTTCGGGAGAAGACGACCATCGGAGACGACGTTATCGTCGGCACAAACACGGTTATCGACGGACAAACGACCATCGGCTCGCACGTGAGCATGCAGACGAACGTCTACGTCCCGACGAACACGACGGTCGGAAACCGAGTGTTCGTCGGCCCGGCCGCGACGTTCACGAACGACCCGTACCCCATCCGCCAATCGGCGGAGCTCGAAGGACCGACCCTCGAAGACGACGTCTCCATCGGCGCGAACGCGACCCTCCTGCCGGGAATCACGGTCGGCGAGGGTGCCTTCGTCGCCGCCGGTGCCGTCGTCACCGAGGACGTACCGCCCGAGACCCTCGCCGTCGGCGCACCCGCCGAATTCCGCCCGCTTCCGGAATCGCTCGCCGGAGGGAACGACATATGATTCCCATCGCGAACCCCGAACTGGGACGCGAGGAGATCGACGCGACGGTCGCGTGTATCGAGGAAGGGCAACTCGCTGACGGACCGGAAGTCCGTCGGTTCGAGGACGAATTCGCCGCCTTCTGTGGCACCGAGTTCGGCGTCGCCACGAGCAACGGGACGACGGCCCTCCACGCCGCGTTCGCGGCGCTCGATATCGGTCCGGGTGACCACGTGGTCACCTCGCCCTTCTCGTTCGTCGCCAGCGCGAACGCGATTCGACTCGCCGGCGCGGAACCGGTCTTCGCCGACATCGACCCGGAGACGTACACGCTCGACCCCTACTCGACCGAGCAGGCCGTCCGAAAACACGACGCGGACGCGATTCTCGCGGTGCATCTCTACGGACTGCCGTCGGAGATGAACCACCTCCAAGACATCGCCGAGACCCACGGCATCCCGTTGGTCGAAGACGCCGCGCAAGCACACGGTGCCGAGTACGACGGTCGAACCGTCGGGTCGTTCGGCGACGCGGCCTGTTTCTCCTTCTA
Source organism: uncultured haloarchaeon (assembly GCA_963811185.1). Classification (GTDB taxonomy): domain Archaea; phylum Halobacteriota; class Halobacteria; order Halobacteriales; family Haladaptataceae; genus Haladaptatus. The sequence goes on along the minus strand of CAWEQN010000002.1, from coordinate 91,137 downwards.
CCCGACGAAGAACATGACGACGGGGGAGGGGGGAATGGTGACGACCGACCGCCGGGACGTGGCCGAACGGACGGCCAGTTTCGTCAACCACGGACGGCCGATGGGCGAGGCGTCCGGGAGCACCTACGACCACGTCCGCCTCGGTCACAACTTCCGCATGACGAGCATGGCGGCGGCCATCGGTCGCGTGCAGTTGTCACGCCTTCCGAAGTACAACGAGGCGCGGCGCGCCAACGCGGCGTATCTCACCGACCGCCTTCGGGACGCGACCGTCAAACCGCCGGTCGAACCCGACGACTGTCGGCACGTCTATCACCAGTACACGATTCGGTCGGAGAACCGGGATGGACTGCAGAAATACCTCGAATCGAACGGTATCGGGACCGGCGTGTACTACCCGACGCCGATTCACGAACAACCAGCCTACCAGCACGTCGAACACGACGCCCCGATTTCGGAGCGAGCGGCGGACGAAGTCCTTTCACTTCCCGTCCATCCGGGGTTGACGGGCGAGGACGTGCGAACGATTGCAACCGCTATCACAAGTTATGAGTGAACCAACGAATGCAGTAGTCATCGGCGTCGGAAGCATGGGTCGCCATCACGCTCGCGTCTACAGCGAACTGCCCGAAGTGAAACTCGTCGGGATTCACGACGTGGACGAGGAGAACGCGGCCGAAGTCGCGCGAAATCACGGCACGCAAGCCGTCGATATGGAAACCGCCCTCCACGTCGCGGACGTGGCTTCCATCGCCGTTCCGACACCATACCACTACGAAACGGCAAAACGGTGTATCGACGCCGGGGTTCACGTCCTCGTCGAGAAGCCGTTCGTGGGCGACCCCGAGGAGGGGGTGGATTTGATATCCCGCGCGAAGAACGCGGGGGTGACGATACAGGTCGGCCACATCGAGCGGTTCAACCCCGCAATTCGGACGCTTTCGGAGATAGTCTCCGAACTCGACATCATCGCCATCGACGCACAGCGACTCGGCCCGCCGCCGGAAGGACGAGCGGTCGACGTGAGTGCGGTGATGGACCTGATGATTCACGACATCGACGTGCTCCTTTCCATCGTGGACGAGGATATCACCTCGATTGCGGCCGTCGGGACGCGGGACAACCGCTATGCGAGCGCGAGCGTTCAGTTCGATAGCGGCATCGTCGCCGGACTCACGGCGAGTCGGGTGACACAGGAGAAGGTCCGGAAGCTGTCGATTACGGCGGCCGAGTGTCGGGTGAACGTGGATTATACGAATCAATCGGTCGAAATCCACCGCCACTCGCTTCCGGAGTACATCGAGGACAACGGCGACCTGCGCTATCGCCACGAGAGCATCATCGAGCGTCCGACCGTGGAAAACGGCGAACCGCTGAAGAACGAACTTCGGTCGTTCGTCCGGAGCGCGATGACCGGTTCGACGCCGGTCGTCACCGGCGAGGACGGCCTTCGCGTGCTCGAAGTCGCGCGGAAAATCGACGGGTTGGCGTCCGGCCCGAAAGAGCGGGAGGTGCATCTCGGGTGAGTCTGCGGCAGCCCGAAACACTCTACGCGAACGACGCATCCACGGACGACCAGCGGGAAGCGTTCCTCTCCGGCGAAATTCCCGTAGCGGTGTACGGCCTCGGAAAGATGGGCCTGCCGCTCGCGGCGGTGTACGCCGAAACCTGCGGCAACGTCGTCGGGGCCGACATCGACCCGGACGTTGTCGAGGGAATCAACCGAGGGGAATGTCACGTCCAGCGCGAACCCGGCCTCGCGGAACTCGTCTCGGAGACGGTCGAGGCGGGGGCGCTCCGGGCGGTCGAATCGCCGACGCAAGCGGCGCAGGACGCGGCGATTCACGTCGTCATCGTTCCGACGCCGATAACCGACGATGACGAACCCGACCTCGCCATCCTTCAATCCGTGATGGAGAGCGTCGCTGAGGGACTCACCCCCGGCGACCTCGTCGTGGTCGAGTGTACCGTCCCGCCGCGGACGACCCGCGACGTACTGCTCCCGCTGTTGGAACGCGAAAGCGACCTTTCGCGCGAGGAGTTCGGCGTCGCGGTCTGTCCGGAGCGAACCTCCAGCGGTCGCGCATTGGAGGATATCCGGGGGGCCTACCCGAAAGTCGTCGGCGGCGTGGACGAGGAGAGCACGCGCGTCGCGGAACTCGTCTACGGCGAACTGACCGACAACATGGTCATTCGCGGTGCCGAACGCCACGACCGCTGAAGCGGTGAAAGTGTTCGAGGGCGTCTACCGCGACGTCAACATCGCGCTGGCGAACGAACTCGCCACGATGGCCGACGCGGCCGGAATCAGCGTCAATCGGGCCATCGAGACGGCGAACACGCAACCGTTCTGTGACATCCACAGGCCGGGACCGGGTGTCGGCGGGCACTGTATCCCGTACTACCCGTACTTCCTCATCCGGCAGTTCGAGATGGATTTCCCGCTGTTGACCACCGCACGCGAGGTGAACGACTCGATGCCGGCGTTCACGGTCGGGAAGGTAGAGGAGTTGTTGGAGGAGGGTGGACGATCGCTCGCGGACTCGCGGGTGCTCGTCCTCGGACTGACCTACCGACCCGGTGTCGAGGAGACGCGGGCGGCCCCCGCTCGCCCCATCTGCGCCGACCTGACCGAGCGCGGCGCGGAGGTGTTCGCGGTGGACCCCGTCCTGCCGACCGCCGACGGATTCGAGGCGACGAAACTCCCGCTCGAAGCGGCCATGGACCGTGAGTTCGACGCGGCGGTTCTCGTGACTGACCACGACGAGTTCGACGGTATCGACTGGGCCGGCTTCGACCCGATGGTCGTCGTGGACGGCCGGAACTGTCTGGACCTGTCCCGGTCTTCCCACCGGGTGTACACCATCGGAGGTGACTGAATGTACGAGGACAACACCGTCGCGGTCGTGATTCCGGCGTACAACGAGGAGGGACTCGTCGGCGGCGTCATCGACACCGTTCCGGAGTTCGTCGATAGGGTGTACGCCGTTGACGACTGTTCGACCGACGGAACGTGGGCCGAAATTCAGTCCCACGTCGAGCGGGCGGAAGCGGTCGCCGACAGCAGAGCGATGGGCGACGGCGGAGCGATGGACGGCAGTGGCGGGATGGATGGCGGTGGGACGAAGAATGACGGAAGGAAGACGGACGACAGCAGAGCGATGGGCGGCGGACGAGAACGGTTCGACCGTCGCGTGGTGCCGATTCGCCACACGGAAAACCGGGGCGTCGGCGCGGCCATCAAAACCGGCTACTGCCGTGCCCACGAGGAGAACATCGACGTGACGGCGGTGATGGCCGGCGACGGACAGATGCGCCCTGAAATGTTGGCTCGAATCATCCAACCCATCGTGGACGGCCGGGCGGATTACACGAAAGGAAATCGCCTCTCGACGCCCGGATTCCGCGAGGGGATGTCGGTGTGGCGGAGCTTCGGCAACTGGCTGTTGACCTTCCTCACCAAGGTCGCAAGCGGCTACTGGGGGATGGTGGACCCGCAGAACGGCTACACCGCGATTTCGGGGCGGGCGCTGTCGAAGCTCGCCATCGAGGACGTGTACGACGATTACGGCTTCGCGAACGCCCTGCTCGTCCGACTGAACGTCCACGATATGCGGGTCGCCGACGTAACCATGCCCGCGGTGTACGGCGACGAGCAGAGCACGATTCGCTACTCGACGTTCATCCCGAAACTCTCCGCGCTTCTGCTGTGGAGCTTCCTCTGGCGGATACGGACGAAGTATCTCGTTCGGGACTTTCACCCGCTCGCGTTCCTGTACGGACTCGGGGCGCTGGGAACCGCCGCCGGACTGGTCTCGCTGGTTCGGCGCAAGAAGGAGTCGTCGGACGGACTCAGCGCGACGCTCCTCGGGTGTGTCTGTCTCGTGCTGGCGATGGCGTTCGACAGGGAGGAGACGGCGGAGTTGGAGGTGCGCGATGAGTAACGCGACTAACTCGGAGGAATACGATACATGAAGATACTGACCGTCGTCGGCGCACGCCCACAGTTCGTCAAAGCCGCAGCCGTCTCCCGCGTCCTCAGACGTGACCACGAGGAAGTGCTCGTCCACACCGGACAGCACTACGACGAGGGCATGTCGGACGTGTTCTTCGAGGAACTGTCCATCCCCTACCCGGACACGAACCTCGGCGTCGGCTCGGACACCCACGGTCGGCAGACCGGCGCGATGCTCGCCGGACTGGAGGCTGAAATCGAAGCCGAGGAACCGGACGCGGTGCTCGTCTACGGCGACACAAACTCCACGCTCGCAGCGGCGATTGCGACCTCGAAGATGGACCCGCTGTTGGCCCACGTCGAGGCTGGAATGCGGAGCGGGAGCGAGATTCCGGAGGAGACGAACCGCATCCTGACCGACCACGCCGGGGACCTGCTGTTCGTCCCCTCGACCGACGCCGCGGCCAACCTCGCACGCGAGGGAATCACCAAGGGAGTCCACAACTCCGGCGACGTGGGCTACGACGCCCTGCTCTGGGCGCGCGAGCGGGCGGATACGGAAATCCTCTCGGAACTCGGCGTCGAGGGCGAGGAGTTCGTCCTCGCCACGGTCCACCGGGACACGAACGCGGACGACCCCGAAAAGCTGGAAGAAATCGTGGACGCGCTGGTCGCCGAATCCCGGCCGGTCGTCCTTCCGGCCCACCCCCGGACCATCGCTCGACTCGAAGAGTTCGGCCTGTACGGTCGCGCCGAGCGGGGGCTGATACTGACCGACCCCGTCGGCTACCGACAGTTCGTCGCCCTGCTCGACGCCGCGACGGTCGTCGCCACCGATTCGGGCGGCGTCCAGAAGGAGGCGTTCTTCCTCGACACGCCGTGTGTCACGCTCCGCGAGGAGACCGAATGGGTCGAGACGGTCGAAAGCGGGTGGAACAGGCTGGTCGGCGCGGACGGCGGTGCGATTCGAAGCGCGCTTTCGGACGTGACGACACCCGACGAGAAGCCCACGCCCTACGGCGATGGCACTGCGGCCGAACGAATCGTGGAGGTGCTTTCCGATGTTACCCGGCTATGAATTCGAACTGTGTTTGACCCACGACGTGGATAGACCGTACAAACGACTGCAAGCCCCGTACTACGCGCTCAAAGACCGGAATTTGGGCCACCTATCGGCGCTCGCCCCCGGCGTCAACCCGTGGTGGCAGTTCGAGGAGATAATGGAACTGGAGGATTCCCTGGGCGTCCGTTCGGCGTTCTACTTCCTCCAGGAGGAGTCGCTCTTCCAGAAGCCGCCGAACGAGTGGCTCACGCCGCGCTACTGGATCGAACATCTCGGTCGCTACGACCTGTTCGACACCGCCATCTTGGACGTGCTCCACGAGTTGGACGACGGTGGCTGGGAAATCGGGCTCCACGGCTCCTATGACTCCTACGCCGACCCCGATGCGCTCGGCGAGCAGAAGACCGCACTGGAGGCCGCCCTCGGCCATCGGATTCGCGGCGGTCGTCAACACCACCTGAACCGCGGCGACTCCACGTGGGAGTACCACCGCGACATCGGCCTCGACTACGACGCGAGCCTCGGGTCGAGTTCCGAATACGGCTTCCACAACGGGTACGGCGTGCAACGCCCGTTCGACGACGACTTCGTCGTCTTCCCGCTCACGATGATGGACATCGCGATTCCCGACCCCGGCGAGGATTTCGACCGAGCATGGGAAGTGTGTGAGGACCTGTTGACAGAAGCTGACGAGAACGACGCCGTGATGACCGTCCTCTGGCACCCGCGCATGTTCGCCGACGAGTTCCCCGGCCATCGCCGCCTTTACCGCCGCCTCATCGAGACGGCCCTCGACCGCGGCGCGTGGGTCGGCCCGCCGGGTGACCTTTCGGATCGAATCGGAACCGTCTCGCGGAGTTCGTCCGGTCGGGCCAGTCTGCACAGTCGATAAAACGTCTCTGGCGGTTTTCGTACGCGTCGAAGCGGGATTCTGGTGGTTGTTCGACTACGATTGCCGAGCGACTGCGAACACGATAGCCGCTACACGAACTGCTACTTCTGTTGCGATTTCAGATATCGGTCGTCGTGATTACATTTCGACCACACCCGTTCCGTAGCGGGCGCACGAGTGGTTTCGAAGTCTTCCTGGTAGTCGGTGCTACACCCGAAATTCCGTCTCTTCGCCGTATTCATCGAAGTAGACTTCCCCTGAACTAGATTCGGACCGTTCCTCGTCGCGGCAGGCGGGGGATAACAAAGTGAAAACCACCGGTATCGGCGGACGAGACGAACGAATGAGAGTCGAACGTTTATCTATCGAAGAATGGGCTGACGCACTCCCGGCCGACGGGTTCGAGGTGTTTCATCGTCCGGCGGCGCTCACTGCAATCGAGCGTCACGCGCCGGGTGAACTTCACCTGTACGGGGGGTTCAAGGGACAGCAAGCTATCGCTTTGCTTCCCGTCGTTGTTCGGAATGGGCCGCTCGGGACCGCCGCGTTGTCGCCGCCGCCGGGGATGGGGATTCCGCGATTGGGTCCGATAGTGATGCCGACGAGTCCGAAACGACGGAAGCAGGAGAAAGTCAACCGCGAGTTCACCGAGACGGTGCTCGGCCGGATTCGAACCGACTACACGGCGCGACTCGCCGAAGTCGGGTTCGATTCGCCCGTCGCACAGCGTGTGGGCGAGCAGATGGAGTCCGGACTGACCCTGTTTCGGATGCTCTGTGGCACCGCCTACGGCGACCCGCGACCGTACTCGTGGGGCGACCTGCGCGTCGAACCCTACTTCACCTACGAACTGGACCTCGAATCGACCACGGCCGACGCCGTGAAGAAATCCTTCAGCAAGAGCCTCCGCCGGGAGATTCGGGACGCGGAGGACCTCGACGTGACCGTCTCCCGCGAGGGCGTTGACGGCGCACGCGACGTGTTCGAACACACCGTCGAGCGGTACGACGAGCAGGGTGAAACCCTCGGTCTGACGTGGGAGTACGTCCGCGACCTCTGGGAGGGACTCGATACTGCCGCCCAGACCTACGTCGCCCGCGACGACGACGGGAACTACCTGACCGGAATCACCGCGCTCTACTCCAACGACGCGGCGTACTTCTGGCAGGGCGGTGCCCGCTCGGTGTACGACGGGACGAGCGTGAACAGCCTCGTCCACTGGAACATCATTCAGGACATCGTGGACGACCCGCCGGTCGAATCGGTGACGACCTACGACCTGATGGGGGCGAACACGGAACGGCTCTGTCGGTACAAAGCGAAGTTCGGGGCGGACCTCGTCCCGTACTATCTGGTGGAATCGAACGGTAAAACGATGAACGCCGCAAAGCGCGCTTACCAGTTCGTGAGGGGATAAGATGCGATACCTGTTCTTTACCAACACGCCTGCACACGTCCACCTCTATCGCCACGCCATAGAACGCCTGCAAGCCGAAGGACACGACGTACTCGTCCTCGGCCGGGATTACGGCTGTACTCGCGCCCTGCTGGAGTATCACGGTCTGCCGTACCGCATCTACGGAAAGTGCGAGACGACGATGTTCTCGCTCTTCCGCGAACTTCCGGGGCAGTACCTCGAAATCTTCCGGCAGACGCGCCGATACGACCCGGACCTCATCTTCGGCGTCGGTTCCTACGCGGCCCACGCCGGGGCGATGTCGCGCACGCCGGTCGTCGTCGTCGCGGACTCGGAACCGACGACGTTCGACCACGTCGCGGCCCGGCCGTTCGTGGACACGTTCCTCACGCCGCACACATTCGGCAAGGACCTCGGTACGAACCATTACGAGTTTCGCGGCTTCAAGGAACTCGCCTACCTCCACCCGGACGTGTACGAACCCGACCCGACGATTCGGGACCGTCTCGGCGTCGAGGAGGATGAAGAGTACGCCATCGTGCGATTCAACGCCTTCGGCTCGCACCACGACGTGGGTCACTCGGGTTTCTCGCCGGAAAAGCGCCGGAAACTCATCGCCGCGCTCTCCGAACACGTCACCGTGTTCGTCTCCGACGAGGGCGGCAACCCGGCCCCCGGCGACTCCTACGAGTTCGACCTCCATCCCGCCCTGCTTCACGACGCGCTGGCCGAGGCGTCCCTGCTGGTCGCCGACACCCAGACGATGGTGACGGAAGCGGCGTTGCTGGGTACCCCGGCGATACGCTCGAACTCCTTCGTCGGCGAGTCGGACATGGGTAACTTCGTCGAACTCGAACGTGAGGGGCTCATCCACAACTTCCGCGACTTCGACGACGTGCTCTCGCAGGCGCTCATCGTCCTCGGCGACGATTCCGCGAAACGCCGTCTCCGCGAGCGACGGGACGAGTATCTCGCGGACAAGGTGAACCTCACCGACGTCATCGTGGACGTGGCGAGGACCGCCGTGGTCCCGCAACAGCGCATCGAGCGAACGGTCGCCGTGTCGCATCGATAGCGAACGAACACGGCCGTCGATACTTCTTTTCGATACGGCGTTTCCACCGGAGTGCACGGTGGCGACACCGTGGAACGTGCAACGACGGCACAACTGTGGACGACGACGCCGCGAGCAGCGAGCCAGTATCGCGGACCTGCTCGCCGTTCTGGTGCGGAATACGTATCGAAGTTGCCATCTTCGAGGTCATGCAATGGAATCTCCTCTCGACGGTCGTCGGTTTACTGTCAGAAAACGAGCGAGTACGCTCGTCGGGACGTGGGATAAATCGCAACGTTCGGGGGCGAAATTGCGCGATTTTCGGTACGCCAAACCTGCCTCCGGGAAAGAAGCGGATAACAAAGGCCGCCACCACCTTCGAGTTCACCAACGTGTCGAGAGGAACTTCACAACCGAGCGCCAGCGTCCAGCAGCGACCACTGCGGGTGCTGAACCTCGTGACGAACGTCGAAGCCCGCTTTTACAACGAACAGCTACGGGTTCTCGAAGCGCGCGGCGTCCGCGAAGAGACACTCGCGCCGTCGGGAACCCACCGGAATCACGAATCGGTTACACGACGGACGCCTGCGGACTATCTGCGTTTTTTCCCGACCGTTCTCCGGAACTCCCTCGACGACTACGACCTGATTCACGCAAATTACGGACTCACGGCACCGATGGCACTGGCACAGGTTCGACTGCCGGTCGTCCTCTCGCTGTGGGGTTCCGACCTCCTCGGCGAGTACGGCTGGCTGAGCAAACGCTGTGCTCGCCACTGCGATGCCGTCATCGTCATGTCCGAAGGGATGGCGGCCGAACTCGACTGTCCGTGTCACGTCATCCCGCACGGAATCGACCTCGACCGGTTCTCCCCACAATCGAAAGAGCGAGCCCGCGACGCGGTCGGTTGGAGAAAGGACGCCAAACACGTCCTTTTTCCCTATCCACCGATGCGCGAGGTGAAGGATTTCCCGCGAGCGGAGCGGGTGGTCACGGACGCCGCGAAACAGGTCGAGGGTGCCGTGGAACTCCAGAGCGTCTACGGGGTGCCACACGAGGAGATGGCAACCTACTACAACGCGGCGGACGTGCTCCTGTTGCCCTCGAAGAGCGAGGGGTCGCCGAACTCCGTCAAGGAGGCGATGGCGTGTAATCTGCCGGTCGTCACGACGGACGTGGGCGACGTCGGAGACCGCTTGCGAGACGTTTCGCCGTCGCACGTCTGTCGGTCCGACGACGAACTCGTCGCCGGATTGGTAGACATGCTCTCGTCCCCCCGGCGGTCGAACGGGCGCGAAAACGTCCACGACGTCGGCCTCGAACATATGGGGGACAGAATCCGTGCAGTGTACGAGTCCGTCCTCTGATGTGGCTTCTCGTCCCGCGTTTCCGCCGAACGCCGCCCCCTGATTTGTTCCTGCATGCGGGAATCAGGCAGTCTATAACAAAGGATGACTCCGGCGACGCAGGTGACGACTAAATGGCACGCACGTACGCACACCGACCGGAAAAGAGCGCGCTGGTTGTCGGGTTCTGTGCGCTCGCTGTCGGCGTTTTCATCGCACACACGTCGCCGGCGCACGGCTACGAACTCTCGATTTATCGAGCGTCACCGCTCCTCTTCTGGGCCGGTGCGAGTCTCGCACTCCTCCTCGGAATCGCGGTTGCGGTGTCCGCACCCGACTGGTATCGAACGCTCGGCCTCGTACTGGGGGGGACGACCACCTTGGTCATCGCGTCGTTGCCGCTCATCAGGGGCTATCACTTCTACGGACCCGGCGACTCGCTGACGCACCTCGGGTGGGCGAAGGACATCGTTTCGGGAGCCATGCCCGCCTATAGCCTGCTGTATCCCGGGACGCACTCCATCGCAATCGTCGTCCACGAAGTGACCGGAATCCCGCTCACGCAGGCCATGCTCGTCATGGTCTCCGCGTTCGTCCTCGTCTATCTGCTGTTCGTCCCCCTCGCCGTCGGGGCCGTCGTGGACGACGACCGGGCGGTGACGTACGCGGCGATTTCGGGGTTTTTGCTCCTGCCGATAAACACTATCAGCGTCTTCATTATGCCGCATCCGACCTCACAGGCCATCATGTTCCTCCCGCTGGTACTCTACCTCATGGCGAAGTACGTCACCTTGTCGAATCCTCGACGGGTGCCGCTGTTGGGAACCGGGGCAGGGGCGCTCCTCGCCCTCGCCTCGATTGCCGTCGTGGTAGTTCATCCGCAACAAGCCGCCAACGTCATCCTGTTGTTCGGTGGCGTCATCATCGTCCAGTTCATCTATCGCCTGTTTCGTGAGGAACACGCTATCGCACACCATCGGACGCTGTATTCACAGACGTTCTTCCTCGCGGCGATGTTTCTCGCGTGGTCGCCCTTTCATCAACGCTCGGGTGGGGCGGTCAAGGCGCTTATCAACAGTTTACTCTCCGACCCGACCGCTGGAGCGGATTCCGCACACGCGGCCGCGAGCCTCGCCCAGCTCGGCGGCAGCATCCGTCTGCTCTTTTTGAAACTGTTTCTCGTCAGTTTTGTTTTCCTCCTCCTCGCGGCCGTCTTGATGCTCGGCGGCCTGCTCGGTCGCGTTCGCGGAACGGACACGAACGCGTTCAGTAAGTATCTCGCCGTCGGAACCGTTCCGTTGTTCGTCCTCTTCGTCGCCTTCCTCGTCGCCAGTTACGGTCAGTTTCACTTCCGCGTATTGGGATTCCTCATGGTCCCCGTTACGATGCTTGGCGCCATCGCGCTCGCCCGTGGGGTGGACACGACGGGAAGAAAACTACCGAACGACGGCCTGATGTCCGGATTCGTCGTGATACTCTTCGCCATCATGCTCGTCCTCTCGCTGGTGACTATCTTCCACTCTCCATACATGTACCAGACGTCCGGCCAGGTTTCGGAAGGCGAGATGACGGGCTTCTCGACGGCGCTCACACACCGGGGTGACGTGAAATTCACCGGACTTCGGGCGTCCGGCAAGCGGTACTCGGACGGAATTCTCGGATACGAGGCGAGTAGACGTGCCGACTTCCGTGGTGACGGAATTTACGGCAACTACAACGCGACCGAGAAGAACTTCACTGCCAGCCGGTTGAGGACCGTCTTCGACGGGCCACGATACCTACCGATAACCGCCGCCGCCAGGGCGCAGGAACTCTCCGTGTATCACGGGCTTCGATTCCCGAGGCGGGGATTCAGAACGCTCGAGAGTCAACCGGGGGTAGATCGGGTGCAATCGGGCGGCGGCTTCGACCTCTACTACATCAAATGACGCGGTTCCGACTCCAGAAACTCATCCGATAATGGACACGAATACCTTCGCACGCGGATTCAAGGCATCGTTGGGCGCTCGGGCGGTTCACATGGCTGCGAGCGGGTTGTTGGTCCTCGTCCTCACACGATTTTTGCTCACACCGGCCCAGTACGGACTCCTCGGGAGCGCCCTCGCCGTGTTCGGCGTCGCCGGCCTGTTCGCCGACCTCGGCACCTCGAAATCGGCTGCCCGTTACGTCACCGACTACCGGGAACACGATTCGGGACAGGTTCCCTACGTTCTCCGTGCGGCGCTTCGTTACCGTATCATCGCGATTGTCGTCGTGACCGGGGCGTTCACCCTGTTTTCCGGAACTATCGCCCGCCTCATCAACCAACCCGAACTCGCTCCGCTGATGGTGTTCGGCGGGACGTACATCGCGTGCTACTCGCTTTCCACGTTCGCAGTCGTCGTGTTTCAAGGATTCAATCGAGTGGCGTGGAGCGCCGTGACGCGGGCAACGGGAAGCGTAAGTCTACTGCTGTTCGTCGTCATCGGCGTCGTCGTTGTCGGCGGTGCTAGCGGCGCACTCCTCGGCTACGTGGTCAGTTATGCAGTGGCAACGGTCGTCGGGTTCGCGGTCCTCTACTGGAAGTTCTACGCGCCTATCGACGAGGATGACGACACCGAAGAGGGACTCTCCCGGCGCGTTCTCGGATACAGCATCCCGCTCACGGTGACACAGGGTGCGAACGTCCTGGACAAGCGCATCGATACCATCCTCGTCGGGGCAATCGTCGGTCCGGTCGCGGTGAGTTCCTACTACCTCGCCAAGAACATCGCCACGTTCCTTCAGGCACCTGCGGCCTCCCTCGGGTTCACCATCTCGCCGACGTACGGCGAACAGAAGGCCGACGACGCACGCGCCGCCGCCGCGAGCCTCTACGAGACCACGCTCCGGCACACGCTCCTGCTCTACGTCCCCGCCGCCGCCGGATTGGTGCTCGTCGCCGGACCCGCGGTAAGGCAAGTGTTCGGCGCGAAATACGCCGGGACCATACCCGTCGTGCAGGTGTTCTCGGGGTACGTCGTCCTCAGTGCCGTGTCGTTGATCACCAGCGACGCACTCGACTACCTCGGCCGAGCGCGGGAACGGGCGTGGGCCAAGGGTGCAACCTCCGCCGCGAATTTCGTCCTCAACCTCGTCCTCATCCCCGCTTTCGGTGCCGTCGGCGCAGCGTGGGCAACCGTCGCGACCTTCTCCGTGTACGTCGTCGTCAACCTCATCGTCGTCCACCACGAACTGGAACTCCCCGTTTCACGCCTGTTCCGACACGCTGTTTTCGTCCTCGCCATCACGTTCGCCATGTCTGCCGTCGTGTACCTCTCCCTTCCGTTCGCTTCGGGACCCGTCTCGCTCGCGGGCGTGGTGTTGTTGGGCGGCGCTGTGTGGGCCGGACTGGCGATGATGAGCGGCCTGCTCGACATCGGTCGCGTCGCGAACGTGCTGGAGTCGTAAGAGGATACGTCGGTGGAAAACCGCCACTTCGACTCGGAACTGGACGGATGGAGATTTCAGTTGTTGCCTCGGAGAGCGACGCAGGAGCGGGGGAGTCAGCCACAGTCGTTGACGAAGCGTAGCGAAGTCAATTGGTGTGGCGCGATTCGAACCACGCGAAGACGGTCGCTCACATCCGTTCGCGCTGCGTCTTCTCTCCTTCGAACCCGTATTCGTTTCCACTCCTCACCTACGTTCCTCGCAAAAGCGGAAGGGGCGGGATTCGAACCACGCGAAGCCTATCAAGCTCCCACCGACAAATCGGTGGTGCTCTACCACTGAGCCACCCTTCCTCGTTTATCTGTTGGGGCGGGACTACCTTTGTTATGTCGGCCCTGACCCGGGGAAAAGGGGGGTCAGACCGCGAGTTCGCCGACGAGCGATTCGAGTCCGTCGGAGAGCGAGACGGCCGGTTCGTAGCCGAGCCCCTCCCTCGCTCTCGTTAGATCCGCCCTGCTGTCGTCGATGTCGCCGGGACGGGGGTCGGCGTGGACGATATCCGAGTCTGAGTCGGTCACGCGGCGTATCGCCTCGGCGAGGCCGCGGACCGTGATGCTCGTGCCGGTGCCGACGTTGAACGCTTCCCCGACTCTATCGGTCGTGGCGGCACGGCAGTTGGCCGCCACCACGTCATCGACGTGGACGAAATCGCGGGTTTGGGTCCCGTCGCCTTCGATGGTGATGTCCTCGCCTCGAATTGCGCGGTCGAAAAACGTCCGGACGACGGCGCTGTACTCCGGGTTCTGTCGCGGCCCGTAGATGTTGAAGTACCGGAGGACGACGGTTTCCAACCCGTAGAGGTCGGAAAACCGGCGGGCGTACTGGTCGGCTGTCAGTTTGTCGATGCCGTAGGGAGAGGTGGGTCGTTTGCACGCCGATTCGGGAATCGGAACGGATTCGGGGTGGCCGTACACCGCGGAGCTGGAGGCGAGGACGACCCGGGCATCCTCCCGCCGGGCGCGGTCGAGGACGACCAAACTCCCGTCACTGGTGACGGCGTGGCTCCGGAGCGGATGTTCGACCGACTTCGAGACGCTGACCATCGCGGCCTCGTGAAAGACGGTATCGACGCCGGACATGGCCTCGCCGAGGATATTCGGGTCACACACGTCACCCTCGATAACGGTGGCGCCTTCCGGGACGTTACCGCGTTTCCCTGCCGAGAAATCGTCGAGGATTCGAACGTCGTTGTGCTCGACGAGGGCTTCGGCGAGGTGACTCCCAACGAAGCCCGCGCCGCCCGTGACGAGAATCGTCTGTCCTCGTGGGGCTGACGAACCGTTCGGATCGCCCGTTGGCTCGCTCATTCCATGTACCCCAATCCACGGAGTCGGTCCTCCACGCCGTCGAAATCCGCTTCGACGGCTGCTGGCGTTCCGGATTCGCCGTAATCACGCTGTGAGACGGCCCGCCGTCCCGGCTTCGAGCGGGAGTGGAATATCTCCTTCAGCACCCGGCCATCGGCGTCGGCGGGAACCGCTTCGTTCAGGGCGTGGAGGAGTGTGGGTGCCACGTCCGCGACCGTCGCGTCGGTCGGCGACGATTCGGGTTCGACGCTCGCCCCCCACGCGAAGAAGATTCCCTCGGGGCGATGGCTGGCGACCTTGCTCCCGCTGTCGGCGAACACCGAAGGCGTGAGCGACACCGCCGTTTCGTACTCCTCGACGCCTTTGACTACGAGGTCCGGCGAGTACGGATCGGTCGGGAACAGTTCGTCCCCGTCGTGGACCTTCAGTACGGAGTCGTCCGTCCCGTCCGTCTGCCCCTCGAACAGAGTTCGGAGTTCCTCCTTGAGTGCGGGAACGTCGGAGGGCGCGACGACGCCGGGGTCAAAGCGCATGGTGTCGTTGATGTAGACGTTGCCCGACCCGTGAGCGAACGCGACCGTCTCCTCGAAATTCACGTCATAGAGGCTGTGGTCGCCGGGCACGTGGGTGGCGACGGAATCGACCAACCCCCGTGGGAGGTGTTCGATGAGCGATTTTTCGTTGACGCCGAGGCGGGCCAACATTCCCTCGATTCGGTCCTTCGTCAACCCCATCTTCGCGAGCGTTCCCCTCGTCCCGTCGCCGCTCTTTCGGGTCAGCAGGTTCTCGCGTTCGAGCAGGGTGTTGAGGAAGGCGAATCGCGAAATCGGGCCGAAACCGTGGTCGGAAACCACGAACAACACCGCATCGCGGGATTCGATATACTCCATGACCTCCCCCACGATTTCGTCAAGTTGCTGGTAATGTTCGAGGAGCACGTCGTCCTCCCAGATGAGATGCTGGAGGCGGTCGGGTGCCGTGTAGACGAAAAAGAACAGTCGCCAGTCCTCTTTCATCAACCTCTGCATCAGGGCTCGACGTGTCGAGA
Source organism: uncultured haloarchaeon (assembly GCA_963811185.1). Taxonomy (GTDB): domain Archaea; phylum Halobacteriota; class Halobacteria; order Halobacteriales; family Haladaptataceae; genus Haladaptatus. Next base: position 75,587 of record CAWEQN010000002.1, on the reverse strand, counting down.
GGAGGTTCGCCAGCTCCTCGCGGAACTCCTCGGGCCGGCCGCGGTACTCGTCCCACGACAGACCGATTTGGTAGTCCGGAATCTCGTCCGCGATTTCGTCCGCTAACTCGGGCGGTTGGGTGAACCCGTCGTCCATCTCCGGCGTCATCATCCCCGTGACGAGCGACCCGTCGATATCGCTCGCCGGGTACGTCATCGGAACGTTGCCAACGACGGCGGGCGAGATGATATCCCACAGTTCCGGACGGCGAACGTCCGCGCTGGTGTTCATCCGGTGGGTGTACCCCTTCTCCAAATGCTGGAAGCCGTACAAGCCGTGTTTGTCAGGCCAGACACCCGTCGCAATCGTCGGCCACGCTAGCGGTGTCGCGTCCGGTGTCGTACTCGAAAGCGGGCCGGCGGCCCCCTCTTCCAGCAACCGAGCGAAGTTCGGTAGCTGTCCTTCCCCTGTCCATCGCCGAATCAAATCCCATGGGACGCCGTCCAATCCGAGGACGAACGCCCGTTCCGGGTTCGCAGTTTCCATCGACATAAGTTATCGTTGCCGGGGCAGGCCGCCTGCCCGTGGCTCTATCGATTTCACCATCGGAGTTCGCTTTGTTATGGGCCGATTTCGGCGGTTCCGGCGGTGTCTACTCGGAACTGACGGGAACTGCTCCTCGCGATGGGTCCCCCTGAGACCGTTGGATGGAAAATCGCTGGTCGACGCATCTCCAGCACCCGGCAAGCGGGGAGTGAAACGAATCACGTGCGGACTCCCCTCACAACCGTCCCGACCGTATCGTTGCGGATGGCACTCGGTTCGGTCGAACAGTCGCTGCCTACGCGATATCAGTCGGCACTCAGAGCGATGACGGTGGAAAAACCGGTCCGGGAAATCGCGCTAACGCGGTCCGATGGGCGTCCGCGTCGCCGCCGGGTCGGTTCCCCGAATCACGCCGGCGATTTCGCCCATCGTCCGGACCTGAAGCCTCGCTTCGTCGCGTCGAGCGGCGAGATATTCGAGCACCCTCCGTAACCGCTCGAAATCCCGTTCCTCGGTGAAGTTGTTCGGATGCATCCAGAGGTGAAAAATCCCGTCATCGGCATCCGCGGCGCGGTCGATGCCGCGTTTTGCGGCGCGGATGAGCGGGTCGTCCCACAACCGTTCGGTGACGCTCCGTGCCCGGCCCTCGTACCCGAACAGGAACATCGACGCCGGGATGTTCACCAGTCCGAACTCGTCGACTTCGGGAGTGACGAGCGGCGGACTCGTCCTGCTCACCGTCAAGTCGACGAGCTTTCCGAGCGACTGAAACCGGGAATCATCGTACCACAGTTTCGGTCGTTCGCCTCGATAACAGGTGAGCCCGTAGGCGGCGAGCACGTCCCGGTGGCCGGGCTTGTTTCGCGGGAAGACGAACGATTCGAGGGCGTAGCCCGCATCGTCGGCGATTTCGAGGCTCCGACGTATCTCCGCGACGGCCACTTCCCGGTCCGTCGCCTCGTCGCCGAACTCGACGTGCGAAAAGGTATGACAGCCGAGTTCGTGTCGCGCATCGGCGTCGATGATGGCCTCTATCAGGCCGTCGCCGAACCAGAACGGGTTCCCCGCCGCATCGCCGCCGGGGTCGTAGTCGAACCAGTCGTCGGTCGGTGTCGGATGGGTCGCGTGTGTCCCGTCGCACGATTCGAGAAAGAGATGACCGACGACGGCCCACGTCGCGGGGATGTCGAATTCGTCGAACAGAGCGAGAAGCCGAGACCAGGACGTACGAGCGGTCTCGACGTTCTCCGTGACCTCCGGGAGGTCGTGATACCCCCATGCGAGTTCGGCGTCGAGCGAGAGAACGACGGCGTTCATGTACGTCGAAAACCCGGTCGGAAGGCGATTAAACCGCGCCGACCGTTCAGTTCCGTTCGGGTGGGTAAGCGAGGATTACCCGGCCGATTCATTCGACAGTCACGCTCTTCGCCAGATTACGTGGCTTGTCGATGGGTCGGTCGAGGAGGGCAGCGGCGTGATACGAGAGCAGTTGCAGTTGGACGTTGGCGAGGATACCCGCCGTGTCGGGGTGCGTGTCGGGAATCGTCAACACGTCGTCGGCGTGCTGGAACACCGTTTCGTTCGAATCGCTCGCCACCGCGACGACCGGTGCACCACGAGCCTCGACTTCCTTGACGTTGTTGAGGGTCTTTTCGTCGTGACGGCCGTCGAACACGGCAAACACCGGGGTTGCCGGCGTCACCAACGCGAGCGGACCGTGTTTCAGTTCGCCCGCCGCAAAGCCCTCGGCGTGCTCGTACGATATCTCCTTGAACTTGAGCGCCCCTTCCAACGCGACCGGGAACATCGTCCCTCGGCCGATGAAGAAGTAAGAGTCGCTGTCGTGGTAGCGCTTTGCGACGCGGTGAGCTTTCGTATAATCCAGAATCTGCTGGACTTGGTCGGGCAAGTCAGCGAAGGCAGACAGCACGTCTTCGATGCCGTCGCTTCGCGTTCCGATTGTGTCCCGAACGATTCGCTCCCCGAGGAGCGACAGCGAAGCGACTTGTGAGGAGAACGTCTTCGTGGCGGCGACCCCGATTTCCGGGCCGGCACGGATGAACAGCGCGTCGTCACACTCACGGGCGGCGGTCGAACCGACGACGTTCGTCACCGCGAGCGTCCGTGCGCCGCTGGCGTTCGCCCGTCGCAGGGCAGAAAGGGTGTCCGCCGTTTCGCCGCTTTGGGTGACGCCGACGACGAGCGTTTTCTCGTCGACTGGCGGCGGGGAGACGGCATACTCGCTGGCGAGGAACGTTTGGGCTGGGACGCCGCGACGTTCCACGAAGCTGTTTCCAGCGAGCCCCGCGTGGTAGGATGTCCCGCAGGCGACGAACTGGACGCGCTGAACGTCCTCGAACGCCCCCGACGGGAAGTCTTCCAGCGAAATATCGCCGGTCGTATTGTCCACACGACCCCGAAGCGTCTGTCGGAGCGCCGTCGGTTGCTCGTGGATTTCCTTCAGCATATAGTGGTCGTAGCCGCCCTTCCCGGCATCTTGCGGGTCCCAATCGAACGTCTGACTGGTGCGTTCGACCGGCGTCCCATCGAGTTTCGTTATCTCGTGGTGGCCGGGTTCGATGACGACGACATCCCCATCGTCGAGGAAAATGACCTCGTCGGTGAAGTCCAAGAAGGCGGGTACGTCGCTGGCGAGGAAATGGGTTCCTTCCCGGACGCCGAGCACGAGCGGTGAGCCGGAGCGAGTCGCGTACACCGCGTCGCTTCCCTCGACCAGCATCGCGACGGCGTAACTCCCCGAGAGCTGTCGAATCGTCCGGCGGAACGCTTCCTCCGGAGTCACACCGTGTTCGAGGTGTTCCTCGACCAGATGCGGAATCACCTCGGTGTCGGTGTCGCTTTCGAAGACGTGGCCGCGCTCGGATAGCTCTTCGCGGAGCGATTCGTAGTTCTCGATGATGCCGTTGTGAACGACCGCGACTTGCTCGGAACAGCCGGTGTGTGGATGGGCGTTCTCATCGGTCGGTGGGCCGTGGGTACTCCACCGTGTGTGCCCGATGCCGAGTCCGCCGGACGGGACTTCGTCCATCAATAACTCCTTCAGATGTGATATCTGTCCTTCACGTTTGAACACCGTCGGGCCGCCCCCGTTTTTGACGGCGAGTCCGGCCGAATCGTAGCCCCGATACTCGAGGTTTTCGAGACCGACGAGTAGCTCGTCTACCGCGTCTTGCGTTTCGCCAACTCTGGCGATGATACCACACATTAGCCGAATACCTCCCAGTTGTCACTCATTGAGGGCGAAATGATAGTTCGTGTTTGTTCCAATGGACGATACGACTTCCAGTACCTGCTCGTCTAGCGTTCGGGAATCTCATAGGCAACTCCGCTGTGTCCTGCTCCCCGATGTCTCCGGTTCGGGGAATGAACGGTAATTACGAATACCCGGATTGCCTCTTTGTTATACGCCCTCTGACCCGTCGGAAGGCCCGTCTTAGCTCCCTCAATACGGTGGTACCCGCCACCGCGCTTCGAGCACCGAGAATGCGTTCTGCCGACGATACATCAGATACCGTTCGGTACGGTTTCGCTACTTTCAGACCTCCAATAGGGGAAGCGAACGGATATCGAAGCGAATCGACCCGATATGGGTTACTGGCGTCCTACGGAGTTCTGTCATCGTCGGGTGTCGATATCGCGAAGAAAACCCACTGGCAAGCAAAATCGGGGAGACAACTGTATGCCGTGCTGTGGGACGTTCAGACGTTGATAGCGGACGGTTTGACCCAGATGATGAACGCATCGTCTCTGCCGAACGACGCCGTGGACGGACTTGCTCTCGACGGACTCGTCCACGTCGGCGTCGTTCAGGCTGACGACCTGGTTTACCTCGTCGATTACCCATCCGATGCTCCGTTCGTCTTCGGTTTCGAAGACGATGACGCGGTTTCCCGCCCCGGAATCCGTCAACCCGAGAACGGTTTTCGGATTGACGATGGTTGTCGTCGTCCCACGGAGGTCCATTACTCCCTCGACGTGTGGTTTCGAATCGGGGAGTTTCGTCAACTCGTGTCTATCGACGATTTCGTCGATATACGCGATATCGATGCAGTACTGTTTGTCTTCGAGCCGGAAAACCAACACCTGCAATTCAGAAACGCTTTTTGACATGAATGGTTCTCCTGTGGGAATCCACTTTACTGTTCCGCCACCGGTTGTTTCCCGGAATTCGTTTTTCGGTTCGATGTACTTCTCTACAATTCGTATCTTTTCGAGGTAAGTTCCCAGCAAACTAGTGACGGTATCTTTTTATGCTCTTGTTATCAAAGATGATAACCGATGGGGTCTGTGGAACTACTGCGGGTGCTCGGCAACAAATACAACGCCGAAATACTCGATGCAACACACGAGCCGAAATCCGCACAGGAGCTGAGCGAGGAGCTTGGCATCCCGATAGCGACGAGCTATCGCCGTATCGAAGAACTCACCGACGCGAACCTGCTCGAACTGACCGGGCGGGAGTTCTCGAACGAAGGCCGCCGGACGAAAGTGTACCGACGTGACATCGATAGCGTCTCGGTTTCGTTCCAGAGCGATGGTATCGATGTGGCTATCGAGGACCGTCCCGAAATCGAGAACGCTCTGGTGGACGTGTGGCGTGACCTGAAGGAGCAACGGTGATATGCGATCCATAGAACTCCTGTATGCCTTCTTCAGCGTTACCCTCGCCATCTCGGGATTGTCGATGGTCACGTTTGCCGTTCGTGCCTATCGTCAGACCGGACGACGAACGTTGTTCCACCTTTCCATCGGCTTTACATTCGTCGTCGCGGCGGCCCTCGCAACGACGGTCAGTGCGTTCGTTTACGATTTCGAGGACGTTCGGATTCTACTGTCGGTCAACTACTTACTATCGACCATTGGATTTCTATTCATAATATCTTCAATTATGGATAATTGACATGTTTGTGGGGGCCCTGTTTTTCGGGAAAATCTATTTTGCTCTTTTTCGGCAATACAAGTGCTATAACATCGATATCAAGGCTGATAATTGAATACGTAGATTTAATACAATCCTTCGATTCGTTCCGGATAGAGTCCGAGTCGTGATACATTCCGATTCGGACATTAAGTGAGAAATCATGAAAGACGCAATTCAACAACGCCTCGACAATCGAGGTCAGGTCGGTATCGGAACGCTCATCGTGTTCATCGCGATGGTGCTGGTCGCCGCGATCGCGGCGGGCGTACTCATCAACACGGCAGGGCTTCCTCCAGTCCAAATCCCAGCAGACGGGCCAGGACAGCAGTGCACAGGTCTCCAATCGCGTTGAAGTCGTTTCCGGCTTCGGGAACGTCACGGACAGCGAAGACGTCGATTACATCAACCTCACGGTGATGCGTGGCTCCGGTTCGGACGACATCAACCTCTCGACGGCCACCATCGAATGGATCGGCCCGAACAAGGCGAAAACACTCGTTGCAGGGAACCTATCCGCGACGAACGCGCAAGCGAACGGTATGGCGGCCGGTGACAGCAACTACTTCAACGTCTCCGACATCAAGGACGAGGACAACTCCGTCCCTGTCCTCAACAGTCAGGACGACCGCTTCACCATCTCGCATGAACGCCTCCGCGATCAGCGCCAACACGCTTCAGGAGGGTCAGACGGTCGACCTCAAACTCACCACGCAGTACGGTGCAGTCACGCTCTACCGCGCGAACATCCCGCAGTCGCTCTCCCAGGAGAGCGCGGTGACGGTCTAAAGTGAGTGACATGAAAAACGCAATCCAACAACGCCTCGACAACCGAGGTCAGGTCGGTATCGGAACGCTCATCGTGTTCATCGCGATGGTGCTGGTCGCCGCAATCGCGGCCGGCGTGCTCATCAACACGGCTGGATTCCTCCAGTCGAAATCCGAGCAGACGGGCCAGGACAGCAGTGCGCAGGTCTCCAACCGCGTCGAAGTCGTTTCCGGCTTCGGGAACGTCGTCACGGACACCAACGGGAAGGAAGTCGTCGACCAGGTCAACCTGACGGTGATGCGTGGCTCCGGTTCGGACGACATCAACCTCTCGACGGCCACCATCGAATGGATCGGCCCGAACAAGGCGACGACGCTCGTCAAGGGAGATTCGGCTAACGATACCCAGTTCAATGTCTCGGATATCAAGGACGAAGATGGTTCCGTGCCGGTCCTCAACAGTCAGGACGACCGATTCACGGTCACGCTGAACGTTGATGACATCAGTGGAAAGAGCGGACTCTACGAAGGCCAGACGGCCGAACTCCGACTCACCACGCAGTACGGTGCGGTCACGCTCTACCGCGTGAACGTTCCCCAGTCGCTTTCGCAAGAAAGCGCAGTGACGGTCTAAACGGTCTTCTCTTCGTTTTTTAGTGCAACCTACCCCAACGACGAGTCGACACGTTTTTTTCGGAAAGATAGATTTTTCATCCCTGACAATAATTCCAACCCGTGACATCGCTGTTCACCCTCGAAAAAGAGGCAGATGCTGAACGCCTCGTCACGTTGCTCGACCAAAGCAACAACGACACCGTCCGACAGCGAGCCGCGGAAATCCTCGGCGACCTCGACGTGCCGGACGACGAAGTCGTGGATTCACTGACCACTGCCGCACAGGAGGATTCCAACGCCGCAGTTCGAGCGGCCGCTATCGATGGCCTCGACCAGCGCGAAGCGGTCGAACAACTCATCGCGGCAATCGTTGGCGAAGAGATTAGCGGAACTCGTGCGGAGTGGGCGCGAGCGGAGGAGCTCACGAACGCACTTTCGTCCGATCAGCCCGAACTTCGAATGGCCGCTGCGAACGTTCTCGGACGAATCGGTAGCCGTTCTGCGACCGAGGATTTGATTCGGCAGCTTTCCGACCCGGACGCCCGAGTTCGTTCCCGTGTCGCGCGTGCACTCGGACGGCTCGAAGACAAACGAGCGGTATCCCACCTCGCCGAGCGACGAACCGACGAGGAGGTCGAAGTAAGACGGGAGACGGCGGAAGCACTTGGCAGGATGAAGGGGAACGAAGCGCTTTCGGCCCTGCTCGGAATGCTCAACGACCCCGCCGAAACGGTGCGGCGAATCGCCGCCGGGTCGCTCGGAAACTTCGGTAGCGCGAAACCGCTCGACGCGCTCGTCGGCCTGTTGGGTGATACATCCGATGCAGTTCGAAAAGCGGCTGTGTTCTCCCTCATCGAATTGCTCTCGAACGCACCGCCGGAACAGAGCCACGAACTCCGAGAGACGATGGTCGAAAAGCTCAGTACGAGCGAGCACCGCGTCGTCGTCACGTCGCTCGTCGATATCATCGAAGAGGGGTCTCAGGCACATCAACGTCGCAACGCCACGTGGCTACTTGGACGTGTGGTGGAGACCCAAAACCGACGGCAGGCTATCGAGGCACTCGTCGGAGTGCTGGATGCTACCGACGGAATGACCGCACAGTTCGCCGTCACCAGCCTCGCTACCATCGGCGGCGAGTCGGTCGAAACCGCGCTGTTGGAAGTGCTCTCCGACCCTGAAGCAACGACGGACGCACAAGCGATGGCCGCGTTCGGTCTCGGCAAGGTCGGGGGCGAACGTTCCAGGGACCGACTCGATACGCTCGTGGATACGACCGACGACGAAGAGGTCAGAAAGCGTGCGTTCTCCGCCCTCTCGAAACTTGGCGGTCGCGCATAGTATCATATATAACACCTCAGTTATACCAGATCTCATTATCTATTCTGAGATTTTACTAAAGTTTTATATCCGATTGGTGTCTTGATTCGCTAACAATGGCTACGGACTCACTCATTCGGGTTTTAAGGGACGTTGTTCGGGATGCCGACACATCCGGAGAGTCTCAGAAGCGTATCAAATTCGACGGTGGAACACGAAATGATTCAGTTACTGTCTCGAATAATAACAGTATATCGACAAGTACGGTTACGGATGTGTACGGTGGGACGGACGCCAGTGACGAACTGCAACGAGCGCAAATCGAACATTTGAACGGGCTGTTTTCGAACAGCGAGGCGACGATTGCGGAGGCCCCTGGCCTCGGACGTGAGCACGCAAACGCAGATGTTCCGGGCGCGGCGTTTGCTGCGACGTACGGTGCCGCATTCGAGACGATGGTCGAAGCGGCGTTCGACCGACTCGACCACCGACTCGGCGATGGAAACGATGCCGTTTCCGACGAACTCGGGCGAGCCGAGTCGGACCTCGTGGATGCGATGTGGGCCGGTGTCTCGGGCATGCAGGCCGGACTGGAAGCACATGAGACCAGCAGGATGGGCGCCGACCCCGAAGATGGGGACGACGACTTCGACGTGGATGACGATGCGCTCCTCGACGGAATCGGCGTTCCGGTCTTCATGATCAGCACCGATTCGAAAATCCAAGCATGGAACGGACCCATGGAGGAACTCACCGGAATGCGTGGCGAGCAAGCGACCGAATTCGACAGCGTCAGTCAGGCCCTCGGTACGGGCGGTCATCAAGAGCAAACGCTCGCCAGCAAGGTCCTCGAAGCACCTGAAAACGCCGACGAAGTGTTCGGTGTCGAGCGAGCGGACTCCAATCTCACCCTGTACCAGGAGCGGGGAACGATTTCGGACACGACCGGTGACGAGCGGGAGTGTGTCTTCACCGCGAAGCCGATTTACGAGGACGGTGCACTCAAAGCGGTCGTCGAGACGGTAAACGACCGAACCGAGACCATCCGCCGCCACGAGAGCGTGACCGGATTGGTCGAAGAACTCAGCGAGACCCTCACAGCCATGCGAGATGGGAACCTCTCGGCTCGTGCGGAGTTCACGGACGAGTACGACGTCGTCGACGACCGTCTCATCTCCGTGGTGGACCAAGTGAACGACATGGGCGAACGGTTCGAACTGCTCGCCGATCGAGTTGACGAACAGGCGTCCGAACTCGCCGAATCGGTCGATAAGGCGTCCGGTTCCGCACACACGATCGAAGAACGCGTGGAAGAACAGACCTCGCTCCTCACCGTCGTCGCCAACGAGATGGAGAACTTCAGCGCGAGCATGCAGGAAGTCGCCGCAAGTTCCGACCAAGTCGCCTCCGCCGCGGAGCAGGCGAAAGCGGCCGCGGACAGCGGTCTCGACTCCAGCGAAGGTGCACGGGAAGCGACGGACGACGTTATCGAGATGAGCGACGACCTCGTAGACACCGTCACCGAACTCGAATCCCAGATGGCCGAAATCGAAGGCGTCATCGAAGTCATCGCTGAAGTTGCCGACCAGACGAACCTCCTCGCACTGAACGCGAACATCGAAGCCGCCCGTGCGGGCGATGCCGGAAGCGGGTTCGAAGTCGTCGCGGACGAAGTCAAGGAACTGGCGAACAAGACTCGCGAACACACTGAGGAGATTGCGGGTCGCATCGAGGACATCCAATCACAGGCGAACGAAACCGTCGTCGCCGTCGAGGAGTCGAACCAACAGGTTCGGTACGCGGGTGAGGAAATCGAGGACGCCCTCATCGCGCTCGAAGAAATCGCGGACGCAGTGGACGAGGCTGCGACCGGTGTCACCGAAGTCGCCGAGGCAAACGACGAACAGGCCGCCAACGTCGAACAAGTGATGGCGACCGTCGAGGACGTGCGCGATACGACCGAACAGGTCGAATCCGCCACGGAGGATATCGTCGGGGCCAGCATGGAACAGACGACGGCGATCAGCGAACTCGCGGACCGTGTCGGCGACCTCACTGCCGGGTCGAACTAACGACGACGATTTCCATCTCTCTCACTCATGAGTGAAGGCGAATACAAAATAACGGATACGCGGGGAAAGTTCCTCCAAGCGATGAAAGGCGGCCAGAAGCTAAAGGACGCCGCTTGGACGAGCGGCCGCATTCTGCTTTCGAATCGACGGCTCATCCTCGCCGGTAACGGGGGGAAACGAACCATTCCGCTCTCGAAAGTCAACGGCGTGAGCGGCCGGTACGACGTGAATCAGTCGGTCGCCAGCGCGTCCGACTACATCAGTCTGGAGTTCGATGGCGACGTGTTCCTCGTCTCCTCACAGGTCGAAATAGAGGAGTTCGAGGCGAAGCTGTACGGCGCGATGTTGGACCAGTCGATGATTCTCGTCAAACACCCGGCGGTCAAAGGGGGTGTGGTGCAGAACACGGACTGGGAGCGTGCACGGGTAAAAATCGATGTCGGCGAGGTCGGGGTTGCGGTGGCCAGCGGTATCTTCATCCAACTCGAACTCGACGACATCGGACAGGTCGACACCGCCAAACGAACCGTCGAAGGCGAAACCCGAACCGTTCTCGAAGTCGAACACTCCGAGGGAAGCACGAGCGTCCAGACGTACATTTCCGGAAAATCACGGCGCTGTGTGCTCCTCGGGTCGCTCTTCCAGAAGGGTGAACAACAGAGCAAATCGGGTGCGGACCTCTCAGAGACGGAAAAAGAAGTCCTCATGGCGCTGTACACCGGTGTTTCGGCCTTCGAGATTCCTGATTTCCTCGGCATGGACGTGGACAAAGTCGAGGAGATCTTCGAGCGACTCATCGAACTCGACGTGCTGGACGAGGTCAGAAAGCGCCGTGAAGTGAGTCTCAAGACGCGCGGGCGGAACATCGCCAGCGAATCCATCAGCGAGAAGTAGCGGTTCCGGTTTCTATGCTTCGTGTAACGTTACGTCGAGTTCGCCATCAGTGACTTCGACGGTCATCATGGTGGGTTCGACATCCGGACCGACTCCCGTGGCTGACCCCGGATTCAACACGCGAATCCCGTCGTGAACCACGTCCTCGACTTCGTGGGTGTGACCGGCGATTCCGACCACCGGTTCGTCGGCACGCGCTCGGGCCGTGTCGCCGACGGCATTCAACCAGTCGTCGCGGTTCATGACGACGCCTTCCGAATTGGAAACCGCCCGCTCGACGGGGTTGACGATGCCGTGGTGAACGACGAACGTCACGCCATCGACTTCGATAGATGCGACCGGCGGGAGGTCGATGTCGTTCGGGTCCGCGTTGCCGTAGACCGCGGTCAACTCGGAGGCGAGGAAATCAACCTCCGCGAGTGCCTCCTTCGACCCGAAGTCGCCAGCGTGGATGACGTGGTCGGCCGCCTCGATGTGTTCGCGGAACGTATCGGGAATCCGCTCTTCTTGGCCGGGGATGTGTATGTCCGAGAGGATTGCGATTCGCATAGAGGAATAAATGAGTCAATCCAATAATAACTTGTAGGACGGGATAAAAATTGAAGCTCAGTATCGATGTAACGCTACGCACATTGTAAGCGACGTTTCGGCGCGCGAGAAACGCGCGAGGGACGAAGGAGTGTTAAGAGCCACGCAGTGGCTCTCATGCTCGCGGATAAACCGCGAGCAAGCGACTGAGGAGGTTGGGGAGGGTGAGGTGCGGTTGTACGCCGCCAGTATCAGTAACAGATATATTTGAAAAAGGAATAAAACCGTGCGTGGCTACCGTTCTCGAATATTCACGAAACGAACGGTCAACAGTACCTGTCTCATTTCGTTCAGGTGTTCACTTTCTCGATACGGTCGCTGACGATCATCTTCGCGGGTGCGGTCAGCGACAGTCCGTCGTTGGACGGGTCCACCAGCCCTTTCTTTTCGATTTCGGTGAGCACCATGGCGGCGTTTCCGGCGTCGATACCGAGTGCGCCGGCGAGGTTGCCGCTGTTTGCGCCCGAGTAGATGGCGACGAGGGCTTCCATCTCCTGTTCGGTAACGTCGATTCGTTCCGCACGCTGGGAGATTTCGGCGTATTCGAGGCGGAGATACCGACCGAGGAGGTTGAGTTTGCGGTCGGTCGCGACCACGAATTCGGAGGTGACGGTCTGCCCGTCGTCGGTATGGCGGATTGCGACGACGGTTCGCGTGGTGCCGCCGACATCGCGGTCCTGTTTCTGGAAGTAGCTCACGCCCGAGAGGTCCACCGCGAACGCATCGGGAATTCCGAGGAATTCGACCCGACCAGGCTGAATTCGGAGCTTTCCCGTCTCGAACCGTTGGTCGGTAACTCGACCACCGATACGCGCGGGGTGTTTCACCGTAACGGGTGTGCCGCTCAGGATGGCCTTGAACAGGAAGACTTTGAACTTCCCGACACTATCCGTCTCGGCTTCGATGACGGCCGTGTGGCGGCCGTCGTCCGTTTCGTACGCGACGGTGATGGTGTCCTGGAAGAAGGCTTCGAGGTCGGACGGAACGTGGCCGACCGAGATGTCGAATATCGAACCAAGCGGTATCGTCGTCTTCGACCCGCTTTCGGCTAACACGAGTCGTTTCTGGCTAAGCACGATTCGGCCGCGAATCGGCTCCGGCGACTCCCGTGTGTCGAGGCTGAAGCGAGCGACGAAATCGGCGATGACTGTTTCAGACATGGCGGTTCTCCACGATTCGTTTTCGTTTCCTGTGTGCTGGAATCATAAGTAATTTTTCATACATTTAGGAATGTTTGCACGACGATGCGGGTGATCCAAGCGATGACGGCGCTGACCCATGTCAACAGAACGAAGTGGAGATAGGCGTTCACTTTGTGCCCGCCATCGACGATACGAATCATGAGCGAGGAGAGTACCGAGTTCAGGAGAATGATGATGACGAGCAGGTACTCTATCATGATGTTGTTGTACACACCGGTGTGGATTATCGTCCCGAAGTTGAACTGGGAGGTGTTCAAGCCGATGGACATCCCCGAGAGGATGTTGACGATTTCGAGGCCGATGAAGAACGCGAACGTCGATGCGGCAGTAATTCCGTAGAGGACGCCGATGAGCGTCATCGTGGACTGTTCGCGCTGTTCACGCAGTTGCATCACTTCGTTCATGTTGCCGCTGATGAGTTCCCCGAGGTTTTTCGGTTCACCACCCATCTGTCTGCCGATGAGATACATCTCGCTGAACTTCTGAATGAGATACGAGCGGGAGTCAGCGGTGAAATGCCGCCACGCCAGTTCCGACTCGATTCGCATGCTCAATCGGATGTAGAGGTCGTTGATGTCGGGCGTGAGTGCGCCGAAATCCTTCTTCCGGAGCGTTTTGAGCACGCGGGAGGTGGTGCTCTGTTTTGCCGTCTCGCTCGCACCCAACGCACGGATGAAGTTCGTGAACTCGTCGTCGCGCTCTTTCACCTTGTTCTCCTCGCGACGGACGACCAACCCGGGTAACACGAGCGGTGTCGTCGGCAGTGCCGCGAAGATAGGGAGGGGAATCGTACTGGGGTCGATGGAAGTCCGACCGAGCAGGACGAGGAGGCAAATAACGATGGAAAGGGCGGTCAACACGATACCTGCGATGACGCTTATTCGGACTTTTCGCTCGGAGGCGGTACGACCCTTCTCCTCGGGATGGTACCAGACGGGGTCGTACGGGGCAGTCGTCTGAATCATGAACAGAAACCCCACCTGCACGAACGCGAACATCACGACGACTGCACCGACCGTCATCGTCGGATTCGTTCCCGTCAGGATGGGAAGCACCGTGGCGAACACGAGCGCGAAGGTGACCGAGAGGATCATCGACAGGTAGAGGTCCTTCATCACTTCGAGGTTCGACAACGAGCCTTCGTAGATGGTGACGTAGTTCTGGATGACCACGCCTTGTTCGGAGAGCAGGAAATCCTGAATCTTCCCACCCGCTCCGATGGTGTAGGCGAGACGGTCGAAGAAGTCGGACAATGGCTTGCTCGGCACCTTCTTTGCCCGGATTCGGAGCGCATCGTCCAAACTCTGATTCCACGTATCGACGAGTTGGACGATTCGTTGCATCTCCAGTGCAAGCTCCTTGTACTCCTTTTCCTTCGAGAGGATACGAAACACCTGCACCCGGTCCATGTTCGCCGTCGAGAGGACGGTCATATGGGTAATAAAGAGGTGGAGTCGGTCCTCTATCTGTTTTCTGCGCCGATCCCGCAACAGCTTCGGGTAGATGACCGCCGTCCCCAATCCGAGCACGCCGAGTAGCGGAATCGGCAGGGCGATCATAAACGGCAGATGGACGGTGAGGACGACGGCGATGCTGACGAGGAAGAACACGGCCGATGGGACGACGACGAGGCCGATGTACCGAAACATCGGCATCTCCATCTGCTGATAGGCCTCGACGGTCGAGGAAGCCGCGGAGCTGAGAAGTTGTTTTGCGTCCGTAGGCTGTGCTTCTGCCTCTGCCATATCAGATCGACCGGTGAACGTTGAACGGAAGCCCATCGACGCCGTCACGATGGTAGGCTTCGATGACTTCGTTCACCTCGTGATAGCCGAGGATGTTCTCTTCTATCATCCGCTCCATGATCTGTGCCCGGAAATCGAGGTCGTTGTAGATGTCCCGGGTGTTCTTGTAGCCGAGGAGCGTCGCGATCTGTTCTTCCAACACGTAGGAGTTGTTCATCCCTTGAAAGACGATTTCGTCCTCGACTGGGTCCCAGTAGAACGCTTGGCGCGTCACCACGCCGCCCATGTCCTTCGAGTACCCCTCGATTTCCTGCACGCTCGTCACGCGACGGAGGACTTTGTCGCCCTGCTTGACCCGGTTCTGGAACAGCGCCACGTCGGCGTTGTCCATGAACGTCTCGGGGACGTTGATGGGGTCGCCGGTAAACCGCTGAATCATCGAGACGATGTCGCTCGCGTGGAAGGTGAGCATCACGGGGTGACCGGTCTGTGCGGCCTGAAACGCCATTCGACCCTCCGCGCCACGAACCTCACCCACGATGATGTAATCGGGGCGGGAACGCAGTGCGGCCGCGACGAGGTCGAACATGTCCACGTCGGCGCTGGCCTCGCTCTTTCCCTCGCGGGTGAGGAGTTGTTGCCACGTGTTGTGCGGCGGCAACACCTCGGCGGTGTCCTCCGCGGTGTAAATCTTGCTGTCGCGAGGGATGAACGACAGGATACAGTTGAGCGTCGTCGTCTTCCCGGACGCCGTCTCCCCGACGACGAACACCGTCTGTTCGTTCTCCAGGCAGAGCCACAGGTAGGCCGCCAATTGCGGCGACAGCGTTCCCCACTTGGTAATCTGGGCAACCGAGAGCGGCGTCCCTTCGCTTTGACGGATGGTGAGGCTCGGTCCCTTGATACTCACGTCGTCGCTGTAGATGATGTTGATACGCGAACCGTCGGGGAGCGTCGAGTCCACGATGGGGTCCGAGTCGGAGACGGGGTCGCCGATTCGCTCGCCCATGTTGCGAAGCCAGTTGTCGAAGCGGTCGGTCGTTCCGAAATCGACGGTCGTCCCGAGCATGCCGTAGGTCCCGTGGTCGACGTACGTCTCGTGGGGTCCGATGACGTGAATGTCCTCGTTCGACGGGTCGCGCATGATGGGTTCTAGCGGCCCGAACCCGACGATGTCCCGGTTCAGCCGATAGCGGATGTTCTCGTATGTTTGGTCCGAAACTTGGTACTTGCCGATTCCGGAGAAATTCATCAACTCCTCGACCACGTCGTTTTCACGGAGCACCTGAATGCCCGCCTTCACGTCGCCGTAGGAGATGCTACTGACGCGACGTGCGAGGTCCTGTGGCGAGACGTTCTGAATCCGCTTTTGGATGGTTTTGGGCGAGAAGCCACCGATCCGCGTTCCAATACCATTGTCCCCTTCGCCGATTCGAACCGTATCCTGGAGGAGTTCCTCGATTCTGTCGTCGTACTCCGATTCGCTTTCCGGTGCGGGTTTCGTGACGCTCTTTTCGAGAATCTTGCTCCGGACGTTCCAGAACAAGTCCTGCTCGGTGTCGCTCAAATCCGGTTCGATGGCATAATACTTCGTGTCCCGGCCGATGTCACCGTAGATGTGACAGTAGATGGGACCGCCCGCCGGATAGATGACGTTGGGTTTGGCCGCTTCCCACTCGCTCGACGGTTCTTCGATGAGCTTCGGGAACTCACCCGTGAACTGCTTGAAACGTTTCAAGTAGTCGCGGAGGTGCGGGCGGCGCATCGCCACCTCGCGGAGGTTGTCATCTATTTGGGTGGTCCCGTGTTCGGTCATTTTTTAGGCGACGCTACGACTCTCGATAACGATGCCAGCATCGGCACGAACCGAGTACCCGATACTGTCTCCCACCTGTTCTCCCATACCGGCGAACCGCTTGACGGCAATGTTTCGGCGCACGTCGTTTCCGACTTCGACCATCTGGAGTTCCATGAACACGTCCGCGATGGCACGGAACGGTCCGATGGCATCTTCATCGACCGTCGAGGGGTCGACGGTCAGGACGACGACCTTTCCCTGCGTGACGAGGTCACGGAAAAAGGAGATGATTTCGAGGGCGGCCTGCCGTTCCTCGTTCTGTCGAACCAGTGCTTCGAACGTCGGATCGTTGCGGAGAATCGCGTCGAACGTGTCTATGATGACGACATCCGCATTCCACATCGCTTCGGCGTTCATCAGCCGATTCAGCAACTCCTTGCGCTGACCGTTGTCCGGGCTGTCCGCCGGCGCAGTAATCTGGCGCGTTCCGGAGTCCACGTCGGCGTGCAGGAACAACAGTTTCTCGTTCAGGAGATGTTCCTCGACACCGTAGGACAGGGAGTGCATCTGGTCGATAAACCCACGAACCGTCAGTTCCGTCGAGAGCAGGGTCACGGTGTGGTCCGTCTCACACAGTCCGTAACTGAACCGCTGACTCATCGCACTCTTTCCCGCACCGTAATCCCCTTCCATGAGGACGATGGACCCGCGTGGGATGCCACCTCCGAGTTCGTTGTTCAGGCGGTCGTGGTCTTGCAGGCCGAGCGAGTAGAGGTTGTTCGAGCTCATGATCTAAACTCCAGCACTTCCGAGTCACCGTTGACGATCATCTTCACGCGATGGTCGTTTCCGGACGACAGTTGAGTGCTTGGTGTGATTGTAACGCGTAGTACATTTCCAACGTCCCAGTAGTCGCCGTCCACGACTTCCACGGAGACATTCGCTTGATACCTTCCGTCTAGTAGTATATCAAGTTGGTCGCTTGTACCCTTTAAATTCTCTGACCCGGTGTTCTTCACCAGCAGTGTAATATTTTTCTTTCCGCTCGCGTTATAAACTGCACCGCTTCCCGGGTCGCTGATTATTTCGATATCCGTTCGGACGTTGTGACTGACGTCGATACTCCTGTCACCCAGGGCACCGGATAACCGCTGGATACCCGTGGAGAACGTCCCGGCGACGCTCGCCGCGATGATGAGACTCGCGATGAACAGGATGAGGTGGGAGGTGGAGACGCTCGCCACTCAGACCACCACCGTAGCCGCCGGTCCCGGGCCGGTCACGACTTTCACCCGTGTCGGGCCCGTCGAGACGTTGATTCTGGTAATGGAGGGACTCGCCGGGGAGCCACAGTTCGGTGTCGTTGACCCCATCGACGTCGCGGGCGGTGATGGATTTCTTGGAGGGATACACGCCATCGACCAACACGTCGGTATCGGTTACATCAAGCGTGGTCGAGCCGGTATTGTTCACAGTTACGTTTAGATAACCGTCCGAATAGTTCACTGTTGTGATATTCAATGCGGTGTTTTCCTGGCTGAGGACGTGCTCCGATTGGGCAGTTCTGGCGTCGTTGACCCGCTCGAAACCGTTGTAGGCCGACGAGTAGAACATTCCAAAGCTGATGAACATTGCGAGGAAGATGATGACCGTGGCACCACTAACGCTGAAGCCCATGGCCCTCTCCCCGTATTCCTGCACAGTGGTCGACGACTTTTTGCTCGATTGCGTCTCCGGTGAGTTGACTCATGAACGAAAGACTCCGAATGTGGTCGTCCACGCCGAGGGTAGCCGGTGTCGCATCAGTATCGACGTCCGCCACATCGGCAATCCCGCGGATGAACGCGAGTAACTGCTCCTTGACTGGTTCGCTTATCCAGTCGATGTCCTCGTAGTAGGCGATGGTTCGAACGGCGTCCTCGGAACCGAACTCCTCCACGAGGAACTCCAACCATTCCATCACGACGAGGTCGACGATGTAACCCGCCGGAAGGTTGGCGAGGTACGGTTTTTGCATTCCGTTTCGCATCCCCATCGTCGTCTCCGCCGCCTGTGATTCGACCGTCTGGGTGGGTTCCTCGAATTCGAACTCGCCCGTATCGAGTGCTGTTTCGGGTTCGGATTCCGTCTCCGACACTGGTTCGGGTTCTTCTTCCGGCGCCGGTTCGGGTTCGACGTCGAACTTGATTTCCGGTTCCGCTTCGTCATCGGGCGAGGACTCTCCCTCGCTAGCCCAGTCGGCCTCTCCGGATTCGTACTCCTCTTTGAGCTCTTGGAAGGTCGAACCGCCGGCCTGTCCGTCGCTGTCGTCTTCGCTTTCGTTCATCTCCAACTCGTCTGTCCCCATGTCGTCCATCCCGTCCATTCCGATGTCGTCCATTTCGTCTTCCTCGATATCGTCGAACGTGTCATCGAAGAAACTCTCCGCGTCGGCATCGGCGATATCGTCGTCCAAGTCCTCCTCGGTTTCCTCTTCTTCTTCGTCTTCATCGAAGAGGCCAAAGCCACCGGCATCGCCGCCACCGAACGCGTCGCCGCCGAGACCGCCGTTCGGGACGTCGTCCACGAAGGGGTTGACGCCGCGCGTCACCATCTCGTAGATTTCGAGCAGTTTGCGGACGTTTTCCTCGACGTCGTCCACTTTTTCGCTTATCTGCTCGTTTTCACTTCGAACGGTACTGACCGTCGAAGCGATGTCGCCGACTTCGTTTTCGAGGTCTTGGAGGCGATTTTCGAGTTCCTGTGTCGCAGTGCCGCCGCCGCCCATGTCGCCGAACCCGTCGTCGCCTCCGCCACCCCAGTCGTCCATACCGCCGTCCATGCCGCCGTCCATGCCATCGTCCAAATCACCGAAGTCGTCACCGCCGAGGTCATCGTCGAACAGGTCATCCCCGTTCGACTCCCCCTCGGCACTCTCGTCATCCTCCATGAAGTCCATGATTCCCATGGCACCCATGGCTACCGACCCACTCAGGAGCGGAGCGAGGTTGGGAGCAAGAGTTATAAATCTCATTATGCACACCACCGAACGCCACCACATTAATCTTCTGCCTGAGTTATCACAATTGATACTATACTAGTTATCACACACATATTCTGGGTTGGCTGATTTAAAACGGCGTCCAAATCGGCCCTATATGGTCTGAAGAAAGGGACAAAAAGACAGAGACAGATGTACTCTATTTTCTTATATATTCGGAGACGTTTATCCACTGGCTCATATTCTTTTTTCAGCACTTCCGGCAACGTCTCGGTTTTTCCGATGACGAGGTAACCTCCCTGTCGAAGCGAGTCCGTAATCGTCCGGAGCATCGGCAGTTTATGCTCGGCGTTGATGTAAATGAACAGATTTCGACACGAGACGAAGTCGAAGTCCGACTTCGAACGGCCATGGATCAGGTCGTGACGCTCGAATTCGACCAGCCGTTTCACTTGTTCTGCCACCTGAAACTCCGAGTCGTCCTGCTCGACGAACCCCTCGTATCCGCCGAGAGGTTCGAGTTGTTCTTCGATGTTCGTCGTTCGGGTGCTCCGATACACCCCGCGTCGCGCCTGCGCCAGCACTTCGCGGTCGATATCCGTCGCCGTAATCCGAACTTTCGTCCCGTCGATTTCCGAATCCGCGAGCGCGAGCAGTGCCAGCGAGTACGGCTCACGTCCATCGGAACACGCCGCACTCCAGAGTTTCACGTGACCGTGTGACGCCGTGAGCGACCGCAGTACTCCCCGGATTTTCTCCCATACGTCGGGATTTCGAAAGAAGCTCGTCACGTTGACCGACAGCGCATCGAGGAGCGCGACCCGCTCGTCCGGGTCCCCTTCGAGGAGGGACTGGTAGCGTCTGTAGCTATCGACATCCGTCCGACGCATCCGCGATGAAACCCGCCGGTCGAGATACGACGAATCGTAGTGACTCGTCGCAAAGTCGAGGTCCGATTCGATAAACGAGAGTAGTGTTTCGAACGAGTTCAAATCTGATTCACCCCTTGGTGGGCGCTCTTGACGACGAGGACGGCCGTCGCGGTGTGGAGTTCGAGTGAGCGCCCGTGACTCCCTCCTGTATCCTCCCCGACGATGGGGATTCCCCGCTCGGCGAGCAGTTCTTTGCTCGCCTCGATGTTTCGTGTCCCGACCTCTCGCCCGATACCCGAGAGGTCGAGCATGTTGCTCCCGCCCGCGATTTTCGCCTCGATGGTGTCGGCATCCGCTCCCGCGTTCTCCATCTCCGTGAGCATCCCGTCGATGGCCGTATCGACGAATTTCGCTTCGTCACCGCCGGATTCGGGTGCGGCGGGGAGCATGACGTGTGCGAGACCGGAGACGCCGCTGGACTGTTCGGACAGTGCAATGCCGAGACAGGAGCCGAGTCCGGTGGTCGTGAGTCGCGTTTCGAGCGGCGTAACGGCGTAATCCGCGACGCCGACTTTTATCGGCCCACCCCTCCGATTCGACTCGCTGTGGTACACCTTCATAATCGTCCTGCGTTCGTTTTTCGCTCCGCAGTCGCGTCGGAATCGAGTGACGTGAGCACGTTTCGGAGTTCCGATTCGTCCGGGAGCACGTACAGCGAGCAGTCAAACGGTTGGTCCGCCGCGCGGATTGTCGCATCGGAGACGAACGCGAACTCCTGTTCTCGACCGAGATGGGCGACCAGTGGGTCCGCAATCGCACTCCCCATGTCGTGAGCGAACGTCGGCGGCGAGATGTCGATAGTCGTTTCGAGTGCGTTCGCCCAGCCATCGATGAAACTGCTCGCCATGATGTTGCCGAGTTCCCGAATGGCGTTTTGCTCCGTCTCGCTCAACTCCCCATTTCCCTCATTGCCCGGAACTAACGCTTCAGCGATGCCGTGTGCCGATGACTCGTCGAACAGCATCAGGACGAACCCACCGGGGGCGTCTTCGAGTTCGATGACGACGCCGACGTACGTCGTATCGTCTAGCGACTCCGGCACTTCCTGTACGGGAACGAAACTGACGTGCGTGATATCGACCGTGGTTTCGATACCCGTCATGGCCGTGATGTTCTCCGCGACGGTCGTCGCACCTTTTCGCGTCATCTGGTCGAAATGCGAGAGGTTCTCGACCGAAACCGTCTCTCCGTCGTCCGAAAAGAGGGTTTCGTACTCTTCGACCTCCGGCGAGAGATGAACGCTGAACGAAATCGATTCGTCTACCGCACGAACCGAACTCGCGAAGACGAACGTTTCGTCGGCATCGAGGAGTAGCGTCGGGTCGCCGTCCACGTACGTCGGCGGCGAGATGTCGATGGTCGTTTCGAGGTAGTCGGCCCAGCCATCGACGAACCCGCCGGCCATCACGTTTCCGAGTTCTCGAACGATGCTTTCGTCCATGTCCTCCATACCGGGAGCGAGGACGCTCCGGACCCGTTCGACGCTTTCGGCGGGAAAGGTGAAGGCCGTCCGTCCACGCAGTCCGCCGTCCAGTTCGATGACGACGCCAACACACCCTCCGACGTCGTTCGTCTCGGCGTCCGAACGCACGTGTGTCCGCGTCACGTCCACGAACGTCTCGATGTTCGTCATCGCCGACAAATGTGTTGCCGCTCGTTCTGCCCCCTCGTGTGCCATTCTGTTCGCTGATTCGAGCTTTCCGATATCGACCTCCATCTCAGACCTCTATCTTGCGCATCATCCGGACCAGTTGTTCGAGCTCGGGGAACGTGTACACCTTCACTTCCACGTTCGAATCCGGTACACGAACCCGTGAGTCGAGTACCATCGCCACGTCGTCGTCGCGGTGGCCGACCAGCGATTCGACGGTTCGACTGGCCGGCCCGTAGGTGAACGTCGGCGTCGAAAAGTCGATGGTCGTTTCGAGCACGTTCGCCCAACCGTCGATGAATCCGCTGGTCATGATGTTGCCAATCTCCTGAACGGCGGACTTTTCCATGTCGCTGAAGCCGTTCTTCGCGGGGTCACCCATCCCCCCCATCATACCGTGTGCGAGCTGTTTGGCACTTCCGACCGAAAACAGAAACAGGATGTGGCCGTAGGGCTGTTCGACCAGTTCGATGTGAATCCCGACCTGCTTTTCGTGCCCCATGTGGTTGCGGATGTCGTGGATGTCGATGAAGTTCGTCTTGGTTATCTCCATCTCCGTCTCCATCCCCGTCATCTGACTCAGGTGGTTCGCGACCGTGTTCGCACCCTGCTTTGCCATCCTGTTGAACAGGCTCAACTTTCGAATGTCTATCTGCAAACTCATTATAAACTCTCCACGTCGAGGATGGTAACCACGTCACCTTCACCGAGCACCGCCGCCCCGGAGAGACCCGGAATCCCGGACAGGATTCCTTCGAACGGTTTGACGACGACTTCTTCCTGCCGGCTCACGGCATCACAGTGAATCGCCACCTGTCGCTCCGACTCGTTGACTCGGACGAGCATTCCGTTCCCGTTTTTCGTCTCGCCGGGCACGTCGAGTGCCTGTCCGAGGCGAATGAGCGGATACACCGTGTCGTCGTGCGTGACGACCTCCTCGCCTTCGATGTGTTGTACTGCGCCCATCCGTCGAATCTCATCCACGTTCTTGATGGGGATTCCGTACTCCTCCTCGCCCGACTCCACGAACAGCACCTTGACGATGGCGACCGTGACCGGGAGCGAGAGACTGATGGTCGTGCCACCGTCGACCTCGCTCTCCACGCTGATGTCGCCGTCGAGGCGCTTGACGGTGTTTTTCACCACGTCCATGCCGACGCCGCGACCGCTCACGTCCGTAATCTCGTCGGTCGTCGAAAAGCCCGCGTGGAAGATGAGTTCGTAGGCTTCCTCGTCCGAGAGTGCGTCCGCCTCCCCTCGGGTCAGGATGTTCTTGCTCACCGCCTTCGACCGGATGGCGTCGGCGTCGATGCCACCTCCGTCGTCCGCGACTTCGATGGTGACGCGGTCGCGTTCGCGCACGCCGCGTAGGTGAATCGTCCCGGTGCGTGGTTTCCCGTTCGCCTCACGATCGTCCGGCGACTCGATGCCGTGGTCCACCGCGTTCCGGAGTAGGTGCATCAGCGGGTCGCTTATCTCGTTCAGGATGGTTCGGTCGAGTTCGATACTCTTTCCTTCCATCACGAAGTCGATTTCCTTCTCCTGTGCGCGCGAGAGGTCACGAACCAACCGTGGGAACTTGTCCACGATTTTCTTGAGCGGCACGAGCCGCATATCCATGACCGTATCCTGCAGGCTGGTCGTAATCTTGTCGAGTTCGTCCAGGTTGTCCGATGCGCTTCCGATTTCGCCCTGCTCGACCGACCGCCGGAGTTTGATACGACTGGTGACGAGTTGCTCGACCAACCCGTGTAGGTCGTCCAACTGGTCGACGTTGACGCGAATCGATTGGATTTCGTCGACCTGTGGCGTGTCGGAGTCGTCCGTCTCCGACGTCCCGGTCGATTGGATTGGCTCGCCGGAACGACCGGATTCGTCGGGCGTAGCGGATTCGGTCGTCGATTCCGCCGTCACGTCGGCAGTCCCGTCCGGTTCGTTCGAGATGGTCGCAACTGCTCGATTCACGTCGGCGACGGTCGCCGATTCGACCTTTCCGGCACCGTTCACCACATCGGAGACCGTTTCCTCGTCCCCTCCCGTGATAAAGAGGTCGAACCCGTCCTCGTACTCGCCGTCGTTGATGGCTTTGACGGAGGGAACCGCGCCGAGCAAATCGAGCTTTTCGGTCACTTCGCCGAGAACGAACATCGCGTCGACACCCTTCATCTGCGAATCGTGCATCTTCACGCGAGCGTGGAACACGTCGTCCGCGTCCGCGAGTACCGACGGGTCATCGAGTCGTGCGAGTACGGCTTCCGCCCCCGTCTCCTCGGTGTCCCCCGTGGTATCCGACTCGTCGGCGGGTACATCGCTTGCACCGTCCAACGTCGCGCGGATATCCTGAATCGTCGCGCTCGGGTCGGTTTTCGACTCGCCGTGTGCCTCGATTTCCGAGAGGATGACCTCGATTTTGTCCACGCCGGCAAAGACGTGGTCCATGACTTCCGGCGTGACTTCCATTCTCCCCTGCCGAATCTCGTCCAACAAATCCTCGATGGCGTGGGCCAGATTGCTACCGCTCTGGAACCCCATCGCCGCGAAATTCCCTTTCAGCGTGTGTGCCGTCCGGAAGATGGAGTCCATCGCCTCCTCGTCGTTCGGGTCGTTCTCGAGTTCGAGTAGCGAGTTGTTCAGTTCCGTTATGTTCTCTTCGCTTTCACGAATGAAATCCTGTATGTATTCGTCCATATCGAATCACGTCGGTTTGCGTACGGTCGAAAGTATTCCACGGGCAACGTCGTCGGCCGGAAGGACCGCATCGACACAGCCGGTTTCGATGGCCCGCGCGGGGATACCGAACACAGAACAGGTCGCTTCGTCCTGTGCGATGGTCTGCCCGCCAGCGTTTTTGATGGTTTCGACACCGACCGCCCCATCAGCACCCATTCCGGTGAGAACGACGGCAGTCAGTGGGTCGGTAATCGTCTCGGCGGCTGACTCCATCGTCACGTCTATCGCCGGACGAACGCCGTGTCGAACGTCGTCCTGCGTGAGTCGAACGCGGAGCCTCCCTTTCGCGTAGTTCGAGACTTCCATATGATAATCCCCGCGCGCGACGAGCGCCTGTCCGCCGCCGATTCGGTCGCCGTCGGTCGCTTCCTTCACGTCGTACTCGGTCCTGTCGTCGAGTCGTTTTGCGAATCGTGCGGTAAAACTGTCCGGCATGTGCTGGACGATGAGGACACGGAGCTGTGCCGAGCGTGGGAGCCCCGCGAGAACGCTTTCGACGACGCGCGGTCCACCCGTCGATGCACCGATGACGACCGTCGCGTTTTCGACGTAGGAGTCGTTCGCATCCGTCGGCGTCGTCATCGTGTTGTCAGGAAAGCTGACGGAAACGTCCGCCTGCACGACCGACCGGACTTTTTCCACGAGGGAGTCTCTATGTGCCGAAATTCCCGTCGAAATTTCCCCGCCGGGCTTCGCCAGCACGTCGATTGCGCCCCGGTCGAGGGCTTCGAACGTCGCTTCCGCACCCTCTTCGGTATGCGCGGAAAGCATGAGTACCGGGGTCGGCGTTCGTTCCATTATCTCTTCGACGGCTTCGATACCGTTCATTTTCGGCATCTCCACGTCCATGGTCACGACATCGGGTTCGTGTTCGGCGACGACGGAGATGGCTTCCTCGCCGTTCGACGCCTGTGCGACCACGTCGATGCCGTCCGATTCGAGGACGTCGGAGATAACCGTCCGCATGAAGTGCGAATCGTCGACGACGACCGCCCGCGTCATGCTGAGATAACGTCGTTGATGGCTTCCATCACGCTGGGTTTCTGAAACGGCTTCGTGATGTAGCCATCTGCACCCGCCTTGATTGCCTTCTTCATCTTCTCTTCCTGCCCGATACTCGTACACATGATGACGTTCGCGCCCGAATCGAACTGCTTGATTTCGGTCGTCGCGTCGATACCGTCCCGAATCGGCATCACGATGTCCATCATCACGAAGTCCGGCTGTTTTTCCTTGTACAGTTCGACCGCTTCGACGCCGTTTTCGGCTTCGTCGGCGATTTCGAAATTCTCTTCCAGAATCTCACGAAGGAGGTTCCGCATAAATTCTGAGTCGTCGACAATTAGTACGTCATTCACCATTCAAGTTTCACTATCGAGAGGTTTTGAAAGGGGGGAAAATAAATGCTCCCCTGTGATTATCACAGTTGATGATTCCTTCAGGAATCTAATTTAGGCTGTCAATCATTTTGTCAATATCTATCCATATAACGAGGTCGAGCCCATCATCATTCGGTTTTCTGATAATCCCTCGCGCGATTTTGTCACGGATTCCGCGCGTGTCGAGGTTCTCCAACTCGTCGCTGGTGTCTATCTGTTCCGGTGAGTGGGTCGTCACGTCGAGCACCTCGTCCACTCGAATCCCGATTTTCTGTTTGTCGTCGGGTCGGTCCAAAACGAGCACGTCGTCACCTCGTTCGCCGGTTGCGACGCTGAGGAACTCCTTCGGGTCGATGATGGCCGTCGTCTCGCCACGGAGGTCCATGACGCCCTCGATGGAGCCCTTCGTTCGGGGAATTCGTGTCACTTTCTTCACTTCGACGATGCTGTCTACCTGTTCGATGTCGATGGCACACACGTCCTCTCCGAGTCGAAACTCGACGACCTGCGTCTCTTCCTCCGATAGTTCCTGTTCCTGAACGCTCATAGTCAGTTAATGAATATATCGAACGACAGCACATAAAACCCTCCCCCCGCTATCACGTCGGATAATTTCTAGTCGATATCCGGCGGGAAGACGACGCCGTTCGCGTCCTGAATCGACTGAAAGAGGTCCGCGATACTGTCGTCCGGTGAAAGGTCGTGTGCGTCGAGCAGGCTACGGAGGCAGCGTGGCGAGTACCGAACGCGGACGTTCGATTCCATCAGAAGGATGCCGAGTACGTCCTCGACGGCTGTTCCCCTGTCATCTTGCTGAGCGTACCACATGAGAAGGCTGTCGAAGACGGTGCCCACGTCGTCCGAAAACATCTGTTGGTGGCTGATGGACTCCTCGGATTTCGCGGCGATATGAAAGCCGTATCGGGACGCCACGTCCTCCAGGTCCTCTTCGAGCCACTGTCGAACGTCACGCGAGTCGATTTGAGGGGTTTCGGTCGTAGGGGTCGACTCGTCGGGACGCGACGTTTCTGCTTCCGATTCGGTCGGTGGCCGTGACTCGTTCGGCGGTGGTGACCCCGGTTTCGTCGATGGGGCCGGTTCGATCGCTGGGACCGTCTCATCGGACGAACCGGTTGTCGTCACTTGTGCGGGGTCGTCGGGGACCGACGGTCGTCCGGACGCACCGATGACGAATCGGCCGTCGTCCAGCGTGACGACGTTCTCACTCTCCTCGATATCCAGTTCCTCGGGCGAGATGACCGTTCTCGACTCGCGGTTGGATTCATCTCCCGCTGGACTCATTGCCCACCGCTACCACCGCTCCTTACATAAAATCACCGGCAATTCACAGCAGTGAGAACACATCTCTCGAAAACGATGTCTCCGGCGATACTCGGCGACTTTTAGTGGAGTTCGACGATTGTCGTAGGGTAATTTTATTATCGTCGAATGTTTCGGCCCGGATACTACCATGAGTATCCAAACGACACCCATCGCACCACTGCCCGACGAACTCGATTCGCCGCGCGCCAAACTGGTCTACCTCTCGCTTGCGACCACGAATGGTGCAACACTCGACGAACTGCAAACCGGTCTCGACCTGCCGAAAATCACGCTGTACACGGTCATCCGGTCGCTCCGCGAACGTGGTCTCGTGAACCAAGAGGGCGAGTCGCTGACGCTCACGGCCTGAACCGATCGTTCGTCCCCGACTACTTTCACTTTCACTCCGCTAGGCGCTCCTTCATTATCCAACCGGACAAGGAACGAAACATGAATGTCGAAATCGGAACGGACGAGTCGAAAGTACGGCCGCGGAATTCGGCTGACGTGTCCGGATTGTCGGCCAGCGAAGTCGAGACGTACGTCCAAACGACGGCCGAGGAAGGTGCCGTCCACCTCGAACGAAGGGGAAGTCGAACCTTCATCGTCATCGGGGAGCGTCCGTAACGCAATTGCCCGCTCGCTTCGAACCCATCCCCATGCTCGAACCCGGCCAAACGGCACCATCGTTCGAACTGCCGAATCAGGACGGCAACCCGGTCTCGCTCGAACAGTTCGATACCAGCGTCGTCGTCTACTTCTACCCGCGTGCGGACACACCCGGATGCACCACCGAAGCCTGTAGCTTCCGCGATTCGTGGGACGAGTTCGAAAACCGCGACGTACCAGTCCTCGGAATCAGCGACGACCCCGTTTCCGACCTCGAAAAATTCCACGAGAAGTACGACCTGCCGTTCGACCTCCTGAGCGACGAATCCGGAGAGGTTGCGAGCGCTTACGATTCCTACGGCGAGAAGAAGATGTTCGGTAACACGTTCGACGGCGTCTTCCGCAACACGTACGTCGTCGGCCCCGGCGGCACCATCGAAGCGGTTTTCGAGAACGTTTCGCCCGACGGACACGCCGAGGAACTCCTCTCATCACTCGAATGACCTACGTCTCCCACCCCGTTCGAGCCATGCGGGACGACCCCATTCCCGACGAATCGGCGACGCTCCTGCTTCGACTCACCGAGGAGGCGACGACCGGAACGATCGCCGATCACGTCACGGACCTCGGCGGCGAGGTCGATTCGGAACTGGCCTTCGAAACGCTTCGTGTCGTCGTTCCGGAAACTGCCGTCGTCGATATCTGTGAACTCGACGGACTCGACGCGATAGAAACGGATGCAACAATTCAAATCGGGGGAGGGGACGCCGGTGAGGACGTCGAGTTAAACGATTCTTAACTCGGTTCATTCGAACGAGACGGCGGTTCCGAACGCTTTGATGTTCATCATCCCGCCCTGTCCGCCGAGCGATTCGTCGGTGATATCCAGCGCGATGACCGCGTCCGCGCCGATCGATTTCGCTTCCTCGACCAGTTCGTCGAGGGCAGTCTCCTGATTCTCTTCGAGCGTCTTCTCCCACGACCCTGAGCGGCCGCCGACCATGTCGCGCAGTCCGCCGGCGATGTCCTTCCCGATGTTTCTCCCCGGCGTCACGTCCGCCATGATTACGCCGTGATGGGCCGTGATTTCCCGTCCCGGTACCGAGTGGCCCGTCGTCAGCAGGACCTCGTCGTCGCTGTAACTGAACGCCGTCATGGCCGGTTCTTTCAACTCAATATCTATAAATTTTCTTTTACTTTTCTTCACGTATCGACGGCTATCTCCTGCAGGGTTTCGTACTCCTCGTCACTGTAAGCGATGAGACGAACGTCTTCGAGCGATTCCGGGTCGAACCGCCGGAGTTCCTCACAGATAATCCTTCCTCCCTCCTGCAGGCTGAACCCCGCAATGCCACAGCCGAGGGCCGGAAGCACGACCGATTTCGCTCCGCGCTCGTCGGCTTCCCGAAGCGTGTTCCGTGTCGCGTCTCGGATGCTCTCCCGTGTCGTCTGACCGTCACCATAGTGGGGCATGGCCGCCGCGTGGACGACGAACTTCGCGTCGAGGTTGTAAGCGTCGGTGACCGCGACGGCACCGAGTTCGACCGGACCCTTCCGCATCGCTTCCTCGTTTATCGGACCGCTGGCCCCGCGTCGGAGCGCTCCGGCGACGCCGCTCCCCATTCGTAGGCTCGTCCCGGCGGCATTGACGAGCGCGTCAGCGCGCTGTGCCGCGATATCTCCCTGAACGACGGTGAACTCCATACCCCCGACTAGGATGGAGTCGAACAAAATAATCGGGTCAGTCGATCTGCTCTTCGAGATACGTCACTTCGACCATCAGGTCGGGATGGTCGGCGTTCGGATAGCGAAACGTCCACGCCCGGTCGAAGTCGATGCCTCGTTGGTAGCCTTTCCGCAGTAGGTCACCGAGCACGTCACGGAAATCCTTGAGCACGGCCTGCTCTGGTGGCTTCGTCGGCTCCGGTGGATTCATCATCTCCTCGGTGCCCCCCTTTTCGAGATGCGTAATTTCGGCCATCAGGTCCGGTGTGTCGTCCGAATAGCGGAACGTCCACGCCCGGTCGAACCTGCGGTCGTTTTTGTACGCCGTACTGAGCACCATCTTGAGCGTGCTCTGGAACTCCTCGGGCGCTGCCATCCAGAGGGGGACACTCTGGGTGCGACTCATGGAAGGAAAACAGGCGTGGAACCAGTATAAAACCGTCCGATAATTGTTCTGGTAGGAACAACGAGCAACAGTTCACAATGCGGAATCCGGCGTTAAGAGGTAACTAATCCTGTCCACGGACGGTCCTATCACCGAACCGCATGTTCCGAAAAACGTCCGTTCGAGCGGAAACGAAGATGGGTTCTTCCGTCCCCGTCCGACGCCCATCGACCCCGAGAACCACGACAGTTCGACGGCGCTCAGGCGTCCACGAGCGCCCTCACCACGTCGTCCTGATAATCGCGGGCGTCGCCGAGACCGACGGTGAGGTTCGACATGAGAACCGAGAACAACACGTCCGGTTTCGTCTCCCGACGAATCACACCGGAAAGCGACCGCGTCACCCGAACCGTCCCGGTTTTCGCCTGGATGGGAACGTCTACGTTCCCCAACCGATGGCCGAGCGTGCCGCGTCCGGGTGTCGGAAGCGACCCGAACAGCGTCTCTGCCCACGGTTTTCGCCTAATCCATCCGAGTAGCGACACCATGTCGGCGGCCGAAACCAGATTGAACTGCGAAAGACCGGAACCGTCCCGGAAGACCGTCGCAGGCGCTCCCACCCCGTTGAAGTAGGCCCCGGTTAGCTCCGTCCACGCGTCGAACGACCCTTCTCCCGTCGCGCGGCGTGCGGTCATCAGGGCCAGTTGGTCGGCATCGACGTTGTTCGAGTACAACAGCATCGGTCCGATGGTCTCGTGAAACGGTTCCGACCGAATGCTCGTCTCGAACGCCGCCGTTCGGTCCTTTTCTTCGGTTTGAAGGGTCACGTCGCCTTTGACGGTCACACCCGCATCTTCGAGGAACCCCGCGAACACGGCAGCGGCGTGTTCGTCGGGGCGCATCACCGGTGCCAAGTCGGTTTCCTCGTATCCCGGCGGGAGTTCGCCGATGGCGTAGATGGTCCCGTTCACTCGGTCCAGATAGGTGTAGAAGTAGCCGTCCGACCCGGCGGGTGCCTCCGAGAGGTGGGATTCGACGGGAACGAACTCCGAATCCGGTTCGACCGAGAGGTCGATGCCGTCGTCCGTTCGTTTGGCCGTAACGGCGACCTTGCTCCAGTACAGCGCGAGGGTCGAACTCGGCGCGCCGTACGAGTACTGCGGGTCCTCCCACGTCCACCCCTCGGGTAACCGGGACCGCGAACCGAGAAGACGGGGCCGTACCCGGATGCGTCGAACGCCGTGATATCCGCCACGACATCGCCGTGAACCGCCGAAATTCCTCGATCTGCGACCTGCTCCGCCAACGTCCGAAGATCGTCCTGTGAGAGCACGTCGCCGTTCCCGCGAATCACGAGGTCGCCGTGGAACCCTGTGCCCGGATTTCGACCCGTCGCCGACCACGCTCGTTTCGAACTGCCGGTCGGGTCCGAGATGTTCGAGCGCGAGCGCCGTGGTCAGCAGTTTCGTGTTCGACGCCGGTTTGACGACTTTGTCAGCCTCGTGACTCGCCAGCACCTTCCCGTCCTCGCCGACCTCTTTCGCGTACAACGAGACGATACCGCCGGGGAACTTCTTCGATGCCTTGCCAGTAGCCATTCTCGACAGTCGAGTCGTCGGTATTTGACTGGTCCTCCGGTTC
This sequence comes from uncultured haloarchaeon, assembly GCA_963811185.1. Lineage (GTDB taxonomy): Archaea > Halobacteriota > Halobacteria > Halobacteriales > Haladaptataceae > Haladaptatus. Next base: position 43,765 of record CAWEQN010000002.1, on the reverse strand, counting down.
GTCGTCATCGTCGGCCGCTTCCGATGTCCGTTTTGCGAGCGCGCTCTCGTTGAACAGCGTTCCGACACCGACTATGCCAGTCGCCCCGAGAACGCTTCGTCTATCTATATTCCAGACTTTTATCTCCCATTCACAGAATTGTATTTTTACGAGTCGACGCAAGTACACATTCCCTTTCGTGCTAGGGTATCCCTTTCACGATACGGGTGATTCGAGAGACTGTGCTGGAGTAACGACGATTATCGAACCGACATGGGATTCGACGAACGATTTCCGTCTCGAAGACAGCCCTCTCCATCGAATTGACGGTAACTGTTCCGAGCCAGAGGTGGATTCGAACTCCGCCCGAGAAGTCGACTCGCACACGGCGCAGAACCTCGGTCCCCTTCAATTCGCCATAAAACCTACCGCTGTAAGCCAAGGGTGGGATTTGAACCCACGTAGTCTCGATTACAAATCGAGTGCTTGAACCACCCAAGCTCCCTTGGCGCATCTGCCAGTTATGGCTACTCCTTTGAGTGGTTATCGTTTTCGTTCGATTTTTCCATCTCGATTCGATGCGGTTTGTACCCCCTGTTTTCGTACAGTCTGCGGGCGTTTTCGTTCGCCACCATCACCTCGAGGGAGAACACCTCGGCACCGCGCTCGGCGAGCCTGCCTTCCGCCTCGTCGAGCAGTGCAGTCCCGACGCCTTCGCTTCGGTGTGACGGTTCGACGTAGACGTTCTGGATGAGTCCGCGAGTAGTCGTCTGCTGGTAGATTCCCGACTGTAGCTCGAACATGACGAACCCGACGACACCCGAATCCCGGGCGACGAGCAAATCGTCCTCGATGACGTGTCGTGCGACCGAATCGCGTATCGTCTCCCGATTCTCGTCGGCGAGGAGATGTGAACTGTAGGCGCGCTGGTCCCGCGCGAGTTCGACCCAGCAGTCCACTATGCGGTCGATGTCGGCGCTCGTCGCTGCCTCGATGGAGACCATCTATCGGGAGAGCGCCTGCAATGCCGGAAGCTGTTCGCCGGTGAGCATCCGAAGACACGCCCCGCCGCCGGTGCTGACGTGGTCGAACCCGTCGAGGTCGAACTTTCGAATCGCGGCGGCGGTGTCGCCACCGCCGACGATACTGAACTCGGCGTTCGCGGCTTCGATGTACAGTTCGCGGGTACCGTCCGCGAACGTCTCGTCCTCGAATACGCCCGCGGGACCGTTGAGGATGACCGTCCCCGAATCGCGGAGGATTCTCGAATATGCGCGAATCGTCTCCGCGCCGATGTCCATCGCGGCTTCGTCTTCCTTCGGCGGGAACTCCTCGCGGGCGAGTTCGACGCGTTCGCCGTCCCGTTCGACGGCGGTGTCCTCGGGAAGGTGAATCTTGTCGCTGTACGTTTCGAGCAGGTCGGCCGCGTCGTCGATGTAGTCCCAGTACCCCTGGTCGTGGATGAAGTCTGCGCTGGCGTTGCCGAGGTCCGCGCCGTCGGCGAACAGGAAGACGTTTCCGACGACACCGGCCGTCAGGACGTGGTCCGCGAGGTCACGTTCCAGCACGTTCGTGGCGACGGCGATGGAGTCGGAAACTTTCGCACCGCCGACCACGTACGTGCGTGGACGCGGTGTTCCTCCGATATCGCCGAGCACGTCCACTTCGCGCTCCATGACTCGACCGGCGTAGCCCGGCAGTCGAGTCGGAAACCCGACGAGCGAGGGCTGGGAACGGTGTGCCGCCGCGAACGCGTCGTTGACGTAGGCGTCGAGTTCGGGGGAGAGACGGTCCACGAGATGGGTCTGTGCGGCCTGCTCCGCCGGGAACTCCATGTACTCCTCGCTGTAAAAACGGGTGTTTTCGAGAACTACCGCTTCGCTCTCGCGGAGATTCGACACGGCCCGGCGTGCCTCCGCGGAGAACGTCGCATCGCAGTGAGATACCGGATAGGAGAGCAGTTCGTCCAACCGCTCCGCGTGTGTCGAAAGGCTGTCAAAATCGTCGCTTCCGGGTCTTCCTTGGTGGGCGAGGATAGCGACCTTTCCGCCGCGCTCCAACAGCTCCGAGAGCGTATCGACGTGCGCCACGAGGCGCGCATCGTCGGCGAGAGCGCCGGATTCGGTCAACGGACTGTTGATGTCGATGCGCACGCCAAGCGTCGTCCCTTGAACCGCGAGGTCATCAAGGGTCTGTATGGGCATATGTGTGCCTGCAACACCGCCCGGCATATGTGTGTCGGTAGTTGCGACTGGAAATAAACACGTTTTCGAGTAAATAGGCGGATTATTTGGTTTCTAAATATTCTTCTTTGAGGCTTGTCAGTATGCCGCCGTTACTGGAATCCGATGGACCGCTCTGTCGGAAAGGTTTAATAGCCTGACTGGAACCGATTATCATGTGGAGAGTTATCAATGGACGATGTAAATGAGACCTATTCGCGTGGACGCCGTCTCGTCGTCGAACGACCACTGCTCGTGGTCGTCGGCTTGTTCGCGGTGTTCCTCGTCTTCGATTTCATCCAGCGCCTGCTAACCGGCGACCTACAGGTTTCCTACGTGGGGTCACTCATCTGGACTGGCCTCATGCGGGGACTCATCATCGGTCTCGCCGGAATCGGGCTTTCGATGACGTACAGCATTCTGAACTTCGCCAATTTTTCGCACGGGGACTACATCACGAGCGGCGCGTTCTCGGGATGGGCAGTCACGTACCTCATCGCCGGACTCGGGAGCAAAAACATCGCGGGGTTGTTGCTCGTCGGCGCGGGCGGGTCGGTGTACGCGAGCAGTCTCGGCATCACGATTGCGACGACGCCGATAGCCGTCATCCTCGGGATGCTGTTCGCCGGCGCGTTCACCATCGTGCTGGCGCTTCTCATCGACCGACTCGTCTATCGGCCGATGCGTGATGCGGAGGGTATCTCCCTGCTCATCACGAGCATCGGCGTCGCGTTCGTGCTTCGCTACCTCGTCGTCTTCGTCTTCTCGGCCGAAAGCCGCGGGACGACGGCGATACAGGACATTCCGTCGTGGAACCTCCTGCTGTGGGACGGAACCGTGCGGATAACGGCACACGACCTGACGCTCCTCGTTTGTACGGTGGGGCTGATGCTCGGCGTGCATCTCCTCCTTCAGCGGACGAAACTCGGGAAGGCGATGCGAGCGATGGCCGACAACGAGGACCTCGCTCGCGTCACTGGCATTCCGACCGAGCGCGTCATTCGCTGGACGTGGATAATCGGCGGCGGCCTGACCGGTATTTCGGGCTTCCTGCTGGTGCTGTGGCGCGGAACCATCATCTTCAATTTTGGATGGCTCCTGTTGTTGCCCATCTTCGCCGCGGTCATCCTCGGCGGCATCGGGTCGATTTACGGCGCGATTCTCGGCGGGTTGGTCATCGGACTGACGTGGAACCTCGCCATCATCTGGATTCCCAGTGACTTCGGCCGCGCCGCCGCGTTCGGGATGATGATCCTCATCCTGTTGTTCAAGCCGCAGGGACTGTTCGCAGGGAGGACGACAGCATGAGTTCGAGCGTCCCCGATTTGGATTTCGAACTGAACGACACGATGCTCATCCTCGGTGCGCTGTTGGCCATCTATGCGCTGTACCTCATCGGAGGCACACTGCTCGGCTACTCGCTCCGCGGTCAGTTGAACTCACTCGCACGCCTCACGTTCCTCATCGGCGTGTACGGGATGTTGGCGCTCGCGTTGAACCTCCACTGGGGGTACACGGGGCTGTTCAACATCGGTATCGCGGGGTTCATGGCCGTCGGGTTGTACACGATGGCGATAATTTCGAAACCGCCCGCGAGTGCGAGCGCGGGTGCCGCGACCGTTTCCGGTCTCGGACTTCCGCTGTGGGTCGGCATCCTCGGCGGAATGCTCGCCGCCGCGATTCTCGGGTTACTCGTAGCGCTTCCTGCGTTGCGGTTACGTGCCGACTACCTCGCAATCGTGACCATCGCGACCTCCGAAATCGTCCGCTTCGTCGTGACGTCGGACCAGTTCGAGACGTTCACCCTGTTCGGTAAACAGCTCGGAACCGGCGGCGGTCGCGGGCTGTTGTTGAACTTCTCCGACCCGCTGAACCCGCTGTTCAACAGTGGGCCGTACAAGGCGGTGGAGCACGCGCTCGACCCACTCGTCGGGGGGTCTTCCGGCCCGGTTTTGGACTCCCTGACCTACGCGATTATCCTGTTGGTGTTCGTCGTGGCCTTCTACTGGCTGTTGAAGCGGACCGGCGAGTCGCCGTTCGGACGCGTGCTCAAGGCAATTCGAGAGGACGAGGAAGTCGCAAACGCCCTCGGAAAGGACACCAACCGGTTCAAAATCAAGTCGTTCATGCTCGGCTGTGCGCTGATGGGGCTCGCGGGCATCCTCTGGCAGATGCGCCAAGGTGCCATCACGCCCACTTCGTTCAAGCCGCAGGTGACGTTCTTCGTGTGGCTGGCGCTCATCATCGGCGGTGCCGGGTCGAACACCGGGAGCGTCCTCGGTGCGGCGATATTCGCCGGATTCCTGTATCAGGGACCGCTCTACATGAAGAACATAATCCGGGGAACGATTCAGGTTCCCACCGCCCCGAACTCCTTTGCGGGTGCGGTCGGACCGATATTTAACGGCAAGATAATGCCGTTCGTCTCCTACGTGATGGGGAACATCAACGCGCTCCAGTTGGTGCTCATGGGGGCCGTCCTCATCTGGATAATGCACCACAAACCGGAAGGCGTCCTCGGCCATCGCAAGGAGGAAGCGGCGAGCATTCCGCTCGTACGCCCGGGCGGTGGCTCCGAAAGGCCACAACCGGAGGTCGCGGCGGACGGAGGTGAGCAGCAATGACCGCGAGCGAAACCGCCGATAGGGAGTCGCTCGACATCGGAAACGAGGTCGCCGACCTGAGCGAAACGCCGCTCCGGGTCGAAAACCTCCGGAAGACGTTCGGCGGCATCACCGCCGTCGATGGCGCGACGTTCTCCGTCGAACAGGGGTCGTTCACCGGCCTCATCGGCCCGAACGGGGCCGGGAAGTCCACGACGTTCAACCTCATCACGGGCGTATACAAACCCGACAGCGGCGCGGTCTACTTCAACGACAACGACATCACGGGACTACAACCGTACCAGATAGCCGATCGGGGCATGGTCAGGACGTTCCAGATCGCCCGTGAACTCGCCGAGATGACCGTCTTGGAGAACATGATGCTCGCCCCGAAGGGGCAGGAGGGCGAACAGCTTTGGCGGTCCGTGATGCCGGGGATGCGAGGCGACGTCTGCCAACAGGAAGAGGACGTGCTCGAACGAGCGTGGGAGATGCTGGAGTTCTTCGAAATCGACCACCTCGCGGGCGAGTACGCGGGTAACCTCTCCGGCGGCCAGCGGAAACTGCTGGAGATGGCGCGTGCGCTCATGACCGACCCGCAGATGGTGCTGTTGGACGAACCGCTCGCGGGTGTCAACCCGTCGCTCGAGAAGAAACTGCTCAAACACGTGCACGAACTCCGAGAACGCGGCTACACGTTCCTGCTCGTCGAACACGACATGGACGTTATCATGAACAACTGCGAACACGTCATCGTCATGCACCAAGGAAAAGTGCTCGCCGAAGGGGAACCGGCGGCGATTCGTTCGAACGACCAAGTCATCGACGCCTACCTCGGGGAGGAGATCTGATGGCGCTTCTCGAAATCGACAGTCTGGACGCCGGGTACGGCGAGGACCTCCAAATCCTCTCCAACGTCGATATGCACGTCGAGGATGGCGAGTACGTCACCATCGTCGGGCCGAACGGTGCCGGGAAATCGACCGTGATGAAGTCCGTCTTCGGGTTGACGACGTACATGGGCGGGTCCGTCACGTTCGCCGGGACGGAAATCCACGGCGACGCGCCCGAGGACATCATCCATCTCGGTCTGGGGTACGTCCCACAGAACGACAACGTGTTCTCGTCGCTCTCCGTGGAGGAGAACTTGGAGATGGGTGCGTACATCCTTGATGAAGTGCCGGAGGACGCCATGCAGGAGGTGTACGACCGCTTCCCGATTCTGTACGAACGGCGGGAACAGAAAGCCGGAACCATGTCCGGCGGCCAACAGCAGATGTTGGCGATGGGCCGAGCGCTCATGCTCGACCCCGACCTGCTGATGCTGGACGAACCCAGCGCCGGGTTGGCTCCGGACCTGGTGGCCGAGATGTTCGACAAGGTGGACGAAATCAACGACAACGGGACGGCCATCCTGATGGTCGAGCAGAACGCCAAGGAGGCGCTCAGACGCTGTGACCGTGGCTACGTGCTCGTGCAGGGCGAGAACCGCTTCATGGACACGGGTGACGCACTGCTGGCGGACGACGAAGTCCGGCAGGAGTTCCTCGGCGGATAACTCTCGACCTTCTTTTGCCACAATCCACAAGCACGAGCGACGCGTGCCATCGTCATGACTCGCTCACGGCGGAGCGGTTCGCTCCTCACGCTCACGGGAATCGCCCTCGTTCTCGTCCTCGTTCCCGTTTCCGGAGCGCTGGCGGCGTCCACGGCGACCATATCGACAACACCCGCCACGCCGGTTTCCACGCTCCCGCCCGCGGACTCCGCCCCGACCGATCTCGGTTCCTGTTCGATGATAACCCATCCCGGGAGCTACGTTCTCACCGACGACATCGAAACGCGTCAGCGAACCTGTCTTCGAATCGAGGCTGACGACGTGACGCTCGACGGAGCGGGACACGTCGTGGACGGTCACGAGTTTCGGGAGAACACGACGGGTATCGCGGTGACGGGCCGGAACGTCACCGTTCGAAACGTGACGGCGGTCAACTGGACGTTCGGCATCGAATACGAGAACGCCAGTGCCGGAACCGTCACGAACGTGATGACGTGGCGAACCGGGGACGGGGTTTCGGTTTCGCGCTCCCCGAGGATGCGTCTCCGGCGAGTGACGGCGACGAACGGGTTCACGGGAATCGCGGTGAGCAACTCGGACGGAAGCCGAATTTCGGACAGCGTCGTCCACGACACGAGTACGTCGGGCGTGTTCGTCGCCGACTCCCGGCGTGTGACCGTGACGAACGCCTCGGTCGTGCGAAGCAAGATCGGCGTGGCACTGCTCGGGAACCGTAACGGGAACGTGGCGGATACTGTCGTTCGCTCGACGGCGGACGGCATCCTGCTGGTCGATTCACGCGACAACACGATACGGAACGCGACGCTGACGAATCCGACGGAGAGCGCGGTCGTGACGCGCTCCAACGCCACAGAAACCGAATCGTCGGTAGCCATGGGAACTGGACGGTTCAGGACACGCCCGGAACTACGACGCGGGCCACTCCGGAAGCGACGCACGCGAAAAACCGGTCGAGTGTACGGGTTTAGCTCAGGCCCTGCTGGATGACGGACACGTACGAGGATTCGCCCTTGTTGAACGCGTCGCTCGGTTCATCGAATGATAGCCGATACAGTAGCCACGAAAGCGACCGACGTTTTCCTCAAAAAACGGTTGAAATAGCTGTTTTCGGTCAGTTCGAGCCCATCGCCTTTTTGATGACGGACGTGTACGAGGATTCTCCCTTGTTGAACGACACCTTCTGTAGTACCTTCCCGCTGTACTTGTCGGTGAACGTCTTGGAGAACTTGTCCGACAACTGCTGACCGTAGCTGTTGTTCACGAACAACGTCGAGGCGGTTTTGCCGTCGAGTTTCTTGGACGCGACTTGCGCCATGACCTTGCCTTGGAGCAGGTCGCTCGGTGCGGTTCGGAAGACGAAGTCGTTGTCGTCCAAGTTCGAGACCGTCAGTGCCGTACTGGACGGCGAACAGCCGACGACACCCTGCTTGATGTACACCTGCTGGCACACGGGGATGTTGTTCCCCGAGGATGCGGGTCCGCAGATGGCCGGGTATCCGGCGCTGACGAGCGCGTTCGCGCCGCTGAGCGACGCCTGTTTCTTGGTCTGTGAGTCCTCCACTTGGGATTTGACCTTGATGCTGATTCCCGCGTCGTTCACCTGCTTTATCGGAATCTTCGCCGCTTTTATCATCAGGCTCCCGGTCGAACCGAGGTCGCCGGTTTCGGGGAGCAGGATGCCGACTTTGGCGGTCCGGTTTTTGCCACCGGGGGAGCTGTCGGCCTTCTTCCCGCCCGGCTTGCCCTCGAAGGTGATGGTGTCTTCCGTCTTGATGCCACCGTCGGCGCTCGAATCGAACTTCCAGACGTCGTAGGCGGCGGACGCCGGGTCGCCTTTCTCGTCGAAGTCCACGACGCTGGATGCGCCCTGGTAGTTGATGTCCTCGCCGCGTGCGGCGGCTTTGACGGCATCCACGAAGTCTTCCGGTCCGTACTTCTGTCCGCCGGGGTTGGCGACCCGGCGCATCTGGTCGCGTATCTTGCTCCCGTCGTTCGCCCCCGCCGCCACGTTGGCGAGGATGAGGACGGCCACCGCGTCGTAGGAGTGTGAGTTGAACACACCCGGTTCGCGGTTGTACTCGTCCTTGTACATCTGGTTGAACGCCTTCTGGTTCGGCCCGGACGCGGCCGGGGCCGTCCCGGTGAGGTTCGCCATGTCGTTGCCGACGTTCTTCGGTAACGTCGAATCCCGCAGGCCGTCGGGGACGATTATCTTCTGGTTTCCGTCCGTACTCTGGTAGTAATCACGGAACAGCTGAATCCCGCTTTCCGGGTAGCCGATGACGTTGAGAACGTCGGGACCACCGCTACTGCTCCCGCCGTTGCCGCCGTTGCCGCCGTTGCCGCCGTTTCCGTCGCTACTGCTTTCGCTCGTTTTGTCTTTGTTCGCACCGCCACCGCCGATACAGCCTGCGAGACCGGCGATCCCGGTTGCACCCAGTCCCTTCAGCACGTCACGTCGGTCGATATCATATCGCATGGACAGCGTTGGGTATCGACCCAGGTGATATAAATCTACCTTTCGGGACTTTTAAGATTCGCCGAATATGACCATATCTCCGGAAAGTAACAGCGGAATGTCTAAAAATCCCGACAGTCAGCACAGACCAACTGTCCGTTGACGTTCGTCAAATCGTGTTTCAACGAGCCACACACTTCACAGATGCTTTGACCCTCGTACTCGGACCCACCGTTCGTTCCCAAACGGGTTTCCGACTGTCCTTCCTCGACGTTTCGGTCCTGCGAGCGCGAGATACTCGACGGTGACGCCGAGGCGGAAATCACGTCCCGTTCGGTAAGTACGCCGAGTAGTTCGTCGTCGGCGGTGACGAGAAGTCGGCGGATTCCCTGTTGGGCCATCGTCCCCGCGGCGTCGGCGAGACTCCGGTCGGGATGGACCGAGAGGACGGACTTCGACATTACCTCCGACACGGTGGTTTGTGTTGGGTCGTCTTCGTCCGCGACGAGGGCTACCACGTCCGCCTCGGTCATGATACCGACCGGTTCACGGCCCCTGAGAACGACCACGCTTCCGACTCCTTCGTCGTGCATGAGACGAACCGCACCGAGAACCGAATCGGACTCGCTGACGCCGACGTATTCCCGTGTCATCACGTCCCGCACGATAACTCCAGCCTCCATATGTGAATGATTGACATGCCTGTCCTAAAAAGTATCCCCGGCACCTTTATTCCCGCTTCCAGCGAAAGGTACTAGCCGATTTTTCGACGACCGACGTCGCGGGCCGAAGTCAGTTACTTACACTCGATTTGACTACTCGAACTCGACTCTGCTTCCCGTCGCTCGGCACGTCTCCAAGGCGTGTTTTGCGTCCATTCCGGCGGTCTGTGGAACCCGTCCCGTCCCGACGCCGACTTTCAGTTCGACTTCGACGGTCTCCTCGACGTGCGTGATTACGTCCTCGTAGTCCGACTCGTCCATGTTCGGGCAGACCGCGATGACGTTGTCGCCGCCGACGAAGAACGAGAGCGAGTCGTGTGCTTCGCGCATGTAGCGCATCAGTTCGGCGTACCCCTGTTCGATGTGGATGAAGGAGTCGAAGGCGTTCACCTCGTCGGTGTAGTTGCCGGTCATGTCGTTCACGTCGAAGTGGGCGAACTGCACGTCGTCGTCGGTGCGGAACTCCTCGTCGATGGTGCGACCGTCGAGGATTTCCCTGCGCGAGCCGTCCTGTGCGCTCCCGGCGTCCTGCAACAGTTCCGTGGCGTCTTCGAGCGCCTGAATCGGACTCGTTCCGGTCGCGACGCTCAGACTGACGGTCACGGGGTAGCGGTTGCCGACCGATTCCTGTACGAGCGCGTGGTCGGAGAGCGAGAGGCCGTTCGTTACGGCCACCATGTTGTCGAACCGGGTGAAAAAGACGTACCCCTGTCGATTGCCGATGAGTTGGGAGAGGTCGGCGTACAGCCTCGATTGGAGCGTTTGGAGGTCCACTTCCCGACGAGGTTCCGGCGTCACGGTCCACGGCCCGTAGTTATCGATTTGTATCAACGTGAGTTGGGCGTTCGTCACTGTTGGACGGGAGTTCGTCGCACAATCTTATAAGCGAACCTAATCGTGATTTGCGTCTCAGAAATGAGAACCTCGCCGACACAAATCAGATACCGAACCGATTCGGAAGTCGGGGGATTCAAATCGTCGTTTCACCTGCATCCCACAATGAGTATTCCATCGTTCGTCATCGGTATCGCAGGGGGCACTGGCGCGGGGAAGACCACAGTTGCCCGCGAAATCACGGAGTCGAGAAGCGATTCGGTGACACGAATCCCGATGGACAACTACTACAAGGACCTCTCGCATCTCGATTTCGAGGAGCGCGCCGATGTAAACTACGACCATCCGTCGGCGTTCGAATGGGAACTGCTCCGTGAGCATCTCGATTCGCTTCTCTCGGGCCAATCCATCGAGATGCCCCAGTACGATTTCAGCGTCCACAACCGGAAGGACGAGCGTGTTACCGTCGAACCGACCGACGTGGTCGTCCTCGAAGGAATTCTCGCGCTGTACGACACCGACGTCAACGAGATGCTCGACTTGCAGGTGTACGTCGAAACCGACGCCGACGTGCGAATCCTCCGCCGAATCGAGCGGGACGTGGTGGACCGTGGTCGCGGTCTGGAAGGGGTCATGGACCAGTATCTCTCGACGGTAAAACCGATGCACGAGCAGTTCGTCGAACCGACGAAAAAGCACGCAGACCTCATCATTCCCGAGGGCGCAAACCGCGTCGCGGTCAACCTTCTCGAAGAGAAAGTCCGGGCGGAGACACGCACGGAACACGCCTGGGAAGTCGAACAGGAGATTCGCCTTCCGGACGGCGATGGGAAACGAACCAACCGGAACGAACGAGATACCCACAACGAACGAAATGACGCGAACGAACCGCCCGCCGCGACACCCGGCGGTAGCGGCGAACGATGGTCTTCGCCGGAAAAGTCCGAGTAATCAGGCGTGTTTCTTTTCGGGATTCTCGCCGACCGGGTGGTAGTCCCAGAAGCCACCGTCTCGCATTCCCTTGCCGACGGCTTTGTGGAAATCCGTTATCGTCTCGTACTCGTCCGCTTCGACGTGTTCGAAGATGTCGCCGACGCTGACGACCTTTTTGTAGTTGATGCGGATCGGTTCGTCGGAGTGTTCCTCGACGAACTCGTCGCGTTCGAGCGGGAAATCCTCCTCTTCGTTTACTTTCTTCGCGAGGATAGCCATACCGTACTTCCGTCCTCCCTCGCTCCCTTCTTCGCCGTCAGGGTCGTGGGGCCAGTCCATGCTCAGACGTTTCGTGGAGGGTGCAAAAAGGATTGCTTTCTGTCCTACTCCCTCGGCGAGGTGAGACCCGTCTCGACCAAACTGCGGTGTCCACGCCGCAGTCGTTCGGATACGGCTTGATGTGAGACGCCCAACTCCTCCGCGAGGTCCTTCGTCGTCACCTTCCGTGGTATCTCGTAGTACCCCCTGTTCATCGCGCTCCGCAACGTTTCGTACTGTTGTTCGGTGAGTTTGTGCGACTCGTCCAACAGCGTCGTTCGTTTGTGGACGTTCTGCACCTCGATAGGGATATCCTCGTCGTGACACGACTCGTATACGGTAGAGAGCATGTTTCGGTCCGCGAACTGGATACGAAAGCTCCATCGGTCGTTCGCGGCACGTGCGGCAAGCACGGTCGTATCGTCCATCGCAATCAAGGAGAGAACCTGGGCAACGTCGGTACCCCACCGCATGGAAAACAACCCTCGGCCGTTCAACTTCGTCAGTAGTTTTGCGTCGATGACGGTTCCGTCATCGTCGAACGCCTTCTTCACGGTCGAAATATCGCTCGCTGTCGCGCGCAACTGTGGCATCACGTATTCGGCTTGGTGTGCAACGACCCCCACGACTTCGAATCTCGCGTCAGGCACCTGCGAAAACGTTTCGCGGAGTGCAAATTCGCTCGTCGGGAGTGCAATCTCAGCAATCGTACTCACCCGAGTGAAAAACAACAGCATCCTGTTCGTTGTTCTGCTTGCTAAATCATGCCTATTTAAAATCGTGGAGGATACGTCATCTAACTAATTTCGGACGGATTTCACTTTAGCTGGTGTATAATTAACTGGGAGGAGTACAGAAGTTCGGATTATGGTGCGGTACACACGGGGGAGATGAGAAACATGTCAGGCTCTTCATCCGGCGGCTTCATGCACGGGATACTTCTGGGAGGTGGTGTCGTTTTCTTCGTCGCTGGAATCATCATCGTTGCTGGGATTCCTGGCGGAGTTCTGGGACCATCGGGCGACAACCACAACGGAGCGAACGCCCCACCGGCGACGACGACTTCGACCGCTCCGACCAGTGTAACGACGACAGCCACGACGACCAGAACGACGAAATCGACCACGACCACGACCACGCCGAAAACCACGACCACGGCGGCAACAACCACGCCGACGACCACGGCGACCACGACGCAACCGAAGAAAACGGTTCGCTATCGCGTCAACGTCGGCGGGGGCCAGCTCGCGGCGAACGGCGGCCCGTACTGGCTCGCGGACAGCGAAAGTAGCCCGTCGCGGTTCGGCAACGCGCGTATCAGTGGCAGTAAAACCAACGGTACGAACAAACACATCCCCATGACCGATGCCGTCCCGGCGGGGACGCCCGATGCCGTGTACCAGAGTTGGCGGTACGACGACGACGAACCCGAAACGGCGAGCGACGACACGGAGATGCAGTATCGGTTCCCGGTGCAGAGCGGCCAATACGAGGTTCGACTGTACTTCGTCGAGACGTTCTTGAGCGAACATAACCACAAGGAGAAAGGTCCGCGCAAGTTCGACGTCGAAATCGAGGGCAAGCGCGTTCTCCACAACTACGACATGTACAAGCAAATCGGTCCCGACCGCGGAACGATGAAATCGTACACCGTGACCGTTCACGACGGCGTGCTGAACGTGAAGTTCATCCACCAGATAGAGAACCCGACGCTCTCGGGTATCGAAATCGTCCGCGTCCAAGGCGGCAAGCACAAGAAGGACGGCGAAAACGACGATCGGTCGCGGAACGGCGTGGAAGCAGGGCAGACGCTCGCCGCAGTCCCCAAAGCGAACTGAGTTCGTCGGCGATTTTCAGCTACGCTAACCGTTTCATGACTGTTGTAAACGCTGGAGCGCGATTCGGTCCGTTTTGAATCGAATCGTCGCTGCATGTTTTCGCCGAATCGTCGGCGCGAAACGCGATGGAACACATATTTGAACGGTTGTTCATCTATTCGACTATTCACTCACCGCTCACGGACGTGTTCGCGTCGAGAACGGTGGGAATGGAATTTGAACCACCTGAAGGCGCTTCCTCGCCTTCAGCGAGACTGCCCTTCCGTACTTCGAATCCAGACGCCGCTTTTCACTTCTGCCGAGACGAGTACCGCTACGCGTGGCTCGTCGGTCAGTTGCGTGAAAAGCGGTGGGAATGGGATTTGAACCCATGAGGCATGACGCCACCTGCTTTCAAGGCAGGCGCAATAGGCCGCTCTGCCATCCCACCAAGAGAGTTCGGTCTACCCCAAGGCCCTGACGCGATTTTACGGCTTCAGGACGTGAAACGAAAGACGGCGACTCACAGTACCGATACTCGATTGAACGAACTCGGAAACCACGAAATCGCCGTTCGTGGGGCGTATTTCCATGTGTGAGGCGGAGAAAGTTGAAGGTATCGTTCTCATTTCCGAACCAACCCGACGACAGCTCGATGACCGACGGCTAATAGCGGACGAAAACGACCGGGAACAACTCGTCGACTGAGTCACTCTGACTCTCACCGTCACCCTCTCAGTTGTTCGATTTCCCGGTAGAATTATTGTCTCCGAAACGGAATTTCTACTATGTCCTCCAAGAAAGCGGTCGGTATCGCGCCGCTCGTTACCGGGTTTCTGCTTGTCGAGCCAGTCGTTTATCAATCCGCCCTGAGTAATCCGTCCCTATCATTGGTAGCCGGGATGACAGGGGGTTGCGCCGCTATCTTCGTCGGTATCGGCATTCTATCCGGCAGGTGGGGTTTCGATGTCGAGACGGATTCGTCCGGTCAGACGGTTTCCACTGCTCTCGCCGTGATCGCTTTATTGGCCTTCACTGCAGGTGTCGCACTGACTGTGATATAATTCCTTTTGGAAGGGCTTCTTCACGCATATCGGCCACGAGATATTTACTCGATAGTGGTGAAACTATCACTCGGAGCGAAGGACTGTCGGTCTCCGGACAACAGACGTATTCGTCGAAACTCATTGTGCGGCTGAACTATTATCGCGGGACATTGTACCATAAGCGTTTAATTCCTCAGGTGCATTTTCCGGGGTACAGATGCCATCATTGGATTTCGAGCCGATGACGTACGCGGAGTTGCCCGAGGAACGGCGACCCACGTTCAAGCAGGCGCTTTTACCCGTTTTCGCGACCATCCTGTTTCTCGCGGTCGGGTCCGCGTGGCTGGGAATGGACCCCCACATGCCGCTTCTGTGGGCCATCACCTTCACCGGCCTCGTCGGCTACTACGTGCTCGGCTACTCGTGGGAGGAGTTGTACGACGGAATCGCCAACAGTCTGCTGATGGGCTTGCAGGCGGTTCTTATCCTGTTCTCGATTTACGCCCTCATCGCCACGTGGATCAGTTCCGGGACGATTCCGGGGCTGATGTACTACGGACTGCAACTGCTCTCCCCGACCGTCTTCCTGCCCGTGACGGCGGTACTCTCGGGACTCGTGGCGTTCTCCATCGGGTCGTCGTGGACGACCGTGGGGACCCTCGGCGTCGCGTTCATCGGTATCGGGTCGGGTCTCGGGATTCCCGCGCCGATGACCGCCGGAGCGATTCTCTCGGGTGCGTACGCGGGTGACAAGCAGTCGCCGCTCTCGGACACGACGAACCTCGCGGCGGCGGTGACGAACACGAAACTCTACGACCACATCAACCGGATGCGAACCGGGACACTGCTGGCGTTCGGCCTGTCTGTCGTCCTCTTCGCGTTCCTCGGCCTCCGAGCGAGCGGCGGGACTGCAGGCAACAAAGCCGGTGCCATCCAGCACGCGCTGTTGGGGACCTACTCCATCTCGCCGCTGGTGTTCATCCCGCTGGTCATCACGTTCGGGCTCGCACTCTACGGCTATCCCGCCCTCCCGTCGCTCATCGCGGGTATCTTCTCGGGCGTCGGAACGGCCATCCTCGTGCAGGGGATGTCGTTCACCGCCGCGTGGAACGTCGCCCTGAGCGGAACCACGCCGAAGACGGGAATGAAACTGGTCAACGACCTGCTCGCCAACAGCGGCATCAGCGGCTCCGCGTGGACCATCGCTGTCGTCGTACTCGCGCTCGCCCTCGGCGGACTGCTGGAGCGTACCGGCGTTCTCGCCACTCTCGCATACACCCTCTCACAGGGACTCAACAGCACGGGAGTGTTGGTCGCCGGAACCGGAATTTCGGCCACGCTGACGAACCTACTCACGGCCCAGCAGTACATGAGCATCGTCGTTCCCGGCATGACGCTCCGGAACGTCTACGACGAACACGGACTGGACAGCAGCGAACTCTCGCGGGCCGTTGAAGCCGCCGGGACGCCGACGGGGGCGCTCATTCCGTGGCACGCCGGAGCCATCTACATGGCGACGGCGCTCAGTGTTCCCACGCTCAGCTACGCGCCGTACTACTTCTTCGGCGTCCTCTCGCCCATCATCCTGTTCGTGATGGCGGCCACTGGCTGGCGAATCGGTGCCGAATCGGAGGAGAAATCGAAATCCGTCGCGTCGGCAGACTAACGAACTAACTCCCGTTTTCCATCCGTTTTTTCGACCCGCACGCCGAGTTCGTGGAGGTACGACGCCGTGTTGACCGGCACGATTCGCTCGGCGGCGATGCGCGCGTTCAACAGGGGAAGCAGCGAGCGCAAATCATCCCCCGTCGCGACGCTCGTCATCGCGGGCAGGTAATCCACGTCGTGACCGGCATCGACGGCGCGCAGTGTCGCGGTTTCGAGCTCCGGCGGCGTGTACACGTCCGCGAAGTCGATGGTGTCGGTCACGCCGAGAAAGTAGATTCGTCCGTCGGCGGCGGGTCCGAGGACGACCTCGCTCCGCCGGAGTTTCATCGCCGCGCTGTCTATCTCCTTTCGCGTCAGCATCGGCGCGGTTCCGTCCACGATTGCGACCGAGGCGATCCCCTCCTCTTCGAGCAGATGCGTCGCCGTGTTTCCGGCGCGTCCGGAGAGCGTCTCACCGACCTGCACCTCGAAGCGCACGTCGTCGGTGTCCTCTAAGGCTTCGTCGGCGAGCGCGCGCAGTTCTTCCTCGGAACTCCCGACGCCCGGGTACTCGTCCGGAATCGCCTCGTCGGGGCGGTAGTTGACGAGCAGTTCGCCGCCGCTGTTCGCCACCGCGACGAAGGTGTCTTTCAACATGGCGGCGTACAACTCGGTCGCCTCGCTCGCGGAGAGCGGCGACGTTTCGGCGAGTTCCGGGAGGACGAACCCTTCGCGCGGCGGGTCGGCCAAGACGGCGATGGTGGTCATACCCGCTCGTGGGGTCGGAAGCGCCTTGAAAGCCACCATTTTATGCCTTTCCCGACCCGATTTCGACCATGCACTGGACGAAACCCCTCGGTCTGCTCGGCGTCGCCGTTCTCGCGGTTCTCATCGTCGGTGGGCTGATTTCTCTCGCCATCAACACGCTTTCAGGCGTGTCCGCAATCCTGACGGTCGCACTGCTCGTCGTCGCCATCGCCGGCGTCGCACACGTCGGCGGTCGGTCGAAACGCTGGCGACAGAACCCGTACTGGTAGAAAATCGAACCGGTGGACCGTTCTGAATCTCCCGTCGGTTATCGTCCCTGTCGTCCCTTCGTCTGGCGGTAATCCGTCCCCATCAAATCGAGGAACTGTTCGACGAACGCCTCGGTCTGTTCTTCGGTCTGTTCTCCGGGGTGAATCATCGGGACGAGTTCGAACCCGCGTCCCCGAATCGTCGTCGCGTGGTCTTCGACGATATCGATGTCCGCCGCCGGTTTCGTCGTGTACTCGGCGGCGATTTCGGCCAGCGCGCCCTCCCCGATGGGGACGAGGATTTCCGGATTTATCATTCGGATTTCGGCATTCAGATACGGCTCACAGGTCATGATTTCGCCGTCCGTCGGACCACGCTGGGGATGATGACAACGAGTCAGATTGGTGAGAAACGCGTTCTCTATCTCCGGTTCCTCGGCCTCCGGCGGGGATTCGTTCAACCCGAGTCGCCCGAGGATTTCCTGCAATCGCTCCCCTTCTGCGTCGCCGGTGAAGGGAACGCCGGTTTCGTCGGCGCGTTCGCTCGGCATCTCGCCGACGAACAGGAAATGGGCGTCAACGTCGCCGTAGCCGTGAACGATCCGCTCGCCGCGTTTCGCATAAATCGCAGTTCGTACAGGCCTCGTCCATTCCGAACGGATTCGAGCGCGTTTCCTGTTTCGCGTTCATACCCGCGATTGTGGCGCGAGCCTAAAAGGGGCTACTCCTCGACGAGTGCCAGAAACGACTCCGCCCAGCGTGCCCCGTCCCGGGCGGAAACGCGATTCGTTCGCTCGTCGTGGTCGATGAGGCCTGCCGAAACCAGTTTCGGCAGATGGAGTTGATACAGCGTCGAGTAGTACTGGCGGTGTTGCTCGCGCGTCAACTCCTCTTCGCCCGCCTCGCGCCGGGCGACTGCGGTCGCCAACTCGGTGATATCGACCTCTCCTTCGGTGTCGAGGAGGTATCGAAGCGCGTCCCGTCGTCGTCTCGAACTGAGCGCCTCGAACATCGCATCGAGCGCTGGTCCATCTCGGGGCGACGTCGCCCGTGGATGAGCCGTCTCGGTCGTGTCTTCGTTTAGCTCGACCGTCTCGTCGACGAGCGCTCGAAACGGTGCGACTGTCGAGATGTCGGACCCTCCTTCACAGTAAAAGTAGCCCACTGCGCCGGTATCCGCGAGGAGGCTCGAAACGGAGTGAAAGAACGGAATCATCTCGCGGAGTGAAACGTGGTCGAAGGGGGTAGTGAGCGAGTCGAAGACGAGTATCGTCTCGCGGTCCGACGCCGCAAGCGCGGCGGCGACTGCCGCCAGAACGCCATCGAGGTCGTTCGGCCGTTCGACGGTTTCGACGACCGCGCGCGCGGACCCTCGGTCCAGCGAGTCATCGGCCATCGAACCGTCCGCCACCGAGCTATCGGCCGTCGAACGCATCGTTCGTCCGACTTCGATAACCCGAACGAAATCGGGAATCGTTCCGGTACGTCGCCGCCACGTCTGCAGGAACGAGTCGGCGGACTGGTCGTACGTTACGGCAACCAAGGCGTCGGTCTCGTCGTGGGGGAGGGCGTGACCGCTCGTTCGCTCGCGGTCGCTGGTGGACGTGTTGACGAGGACGCTTCTCCCCGTCTCGAAATCGAGATTCCTGTTGGTCATGGACGGTACGTTCGATAACTGTTCGTCTCGTCCGGTATCTGCTGGAGGTGGGCTACGGTGTGGAATGTCATTGGGTGTTAGGTTCGTCGTATCGTATGGGGGTATCAGGGATTTTCGTCGATCTCTACTTTTGTCGTTCTCGGGACCGTCATGGCAACAACGAGGTCATCCGAACTCGGGCCACGACCACCCCGGTATCATAGCGTCCTTGCTATCTGTACACGAGGTACGCATCTATTCATATTAAATTTGTCCGTGAATAATATATAGCGGGGTGGTTCGGACTGCTGTCGTGCTCGATGACGTGGACGATGCTGACGCCATCGCTATCGACGCCCGACGTCGCGGAAAGAGACGATATCAGCGTACGCCGGTGTCGTCGGATTTCTCCCGGATGAAGATGTGTCCGTTCGAATGGGCGAATATGGTGAACCCGTCGAAAGTGAACACGATGTGACCGCCCGTTCGTTTCACACCTTGGTAGGTATCGGTAAAGAGGGCATCGAGGGCGTCCGGGTCGATGATATCCGCCAGGGGCATTCGGGTGTCGGTCGGGTCCACGTCACGAATCGCGGCAACCGATTCGATGATTATCTCGCTGAGCAATCTCGGCGTCGTCGTGTCGTGATAAATATGATAGCTACGGGGGTTGGAAGCGACGAGCGTTAAACCGCACTTTCCTTTGTCACTGTCCACATTTGTTCTGTTCATCTACGATACAGTATCATTATGTACCTCAAACGCTATAAAATTACGTCTCCGGGCGACTGGGATGATAGTTCGTATCGTACTCCCCGAGTTGGGCATCCAGTCGGTCGGGGTTGATTCGGCCGCCGAGCAGCATGAAGTCCACGAGCGTCAGCGCGAGCATGGCTTCGACGACGGGCACGCCGCGCGGCGGGAGAACGGGGTCGTGTCGGCCGATGACCTGTACTTCCTTTTCCTCGCCCGTCTCCCAATCGACCGTGGTCTGGGTCTTCGGAATGGATGTCGGCGCGTGAAGCGTGACTTCGCCGTAAATCGGTTCGCCAGTCGTGATACCGCCTTGAATCCCGCCGTGGCGGTTCGTCACGGGTTTCGGGTCGTCGTTCTCGTCCAGTTCCCACTCGTCGTTTCGGTCGTGGCCCGCCCATTCGCGCGCCTCTCGGCCGAGGCCGAATTCGAAGGCGGTGGACGCCGGGACGGACATCATGGCCTGTCCAAGTCGTGCTTCGACGGAGTCGAAGCGCGGCGCACCCAACCCGCGCGGAACGCCGCGCGCCTCGAAGTAGATCGACCCGCCGATGGAATCGCCTTTCTCCTGGTAGTCGTCTATCAACTCGCGCATCTCTGCGGCGGCGTCGGGGTCGGCACACCGAACCTCGTTCTCCTCGCTGTGTTCGACCAGTTCGTCGAACGTCACGTTCTCGGCCCGGACGTCGCCGATTTGGTTGACGTGGGCTTTCAGTTCGACGCCCACGGACGCGAGGATTTTCTTCGCGACTGCACCGGCCGCGACCCAGTTCACCGTCTCGCGCGCGGACGACCGACCGCCGCCGCCCCAGTTCCGTGTGCCGAACTTCGCGGAGTAGGTGAAATCGCCGTGGCTTGGACGCGGCGCGGTGATGAACGGTTCGTACTTGCCCGATTGGGCGTCCTTGTTCTGGATGACCATGCCGATGGGCGTTCCCGTCGTGTAACCGTCCTGAATTCCGCTGTTGATGGTCACGGCGTCGGGTTCGTTCCGACTGGTAGTTATCATCGACTGGCCGGGTTTGCGCCGGTCCAAATCGGCCTGCACGTCCTCCGTCGAGAGTTCGAGACCTGCCGGACAACCGCTGACTGTGACTCCCATCGCATCGCCGTGGCTTTCGCCGTACGTCGTTACCTGAAAGAGGCGTCCGAATCGATTTCCGTTCATTACCCGTTTCTGTGTCACCGGGCCATTTAGAGGTTACAGGCCGCGGAACGTTTCGCCACATGGCCGAAAGAGAATTTATACCCGGAACCCGAACACGGAGGCGATGAATCGGCGTCGCTTCCTCGCCCTTGTTGGTTTCACGGGAAGTCTCGCGGGCTGTATCGGTCGCCTTCCATTCGACAACGAGGACGCTGAGAAACCCGTGAGCCTCCGTGTTCGCAACTACTTCGACGAGCGGCGGGTCGTCACGGTGACGGTGAAAGGGGAACGAGGCAGGCAACGGTATAAATCCGATTTCTATCTCTTTCCAGGTTGGATTGCGAATCGGCGAAACATCCTCGAAGCGGGCACCTACGAGGTGAACGTGGAACTGGACAACGGCATGTGGCAGACTTCGAAGTGGACGATGGAAGGTTGTGATACGAACGTGATTCTGGTCGATGCCGGTCAGGACGGTGTCGGCATCACGTCCACCTGTCAGGAGGAGACGACCACCGAGACGGAGACGTCCTCCAGAACGGGAACGTCCGAGACAGGGACGACGTCCTGACTACCGCTGAACGTCGCCGCCGAGGTCATAGAGCAGTTCGAAGAAGTCGGGGAACGACACGTCGACGTGTTCCGCGTCCGCGACCATCGTCGTCCCGTCGGCCGCGAGCCCGGCGACAGCGAGCGCCATCACGATTCGATGGTCCGCGTGGCCGTCCACGATGGACCCGACGAGGTCGGATTCGCCGCCGTACACCGTGAGCGTGTCTTCCGCTTCCTCGACCTTCGCTCCCAAATTCGAGAGCTCCTTCGCCATCACGGTCACGCGGTCGGTCTCCTTGTAGCGGACGTGCTCGCAGTTCTCGATGTGCGTCTCACCGTCCGCGACGGCACCCAGCGCGGCGATGGTCGGGAGCAAGTCGGGCGTGTTCCCGACATCGACCGTGACGCCCGAGAGCGACGACCGTCGGACCGTCAAGAGGCCGTCGTTCCGGTTCCAGTGGACGTCCCCGCCCATCTGCTTCAGCACGTCCACGATGTAGGTGTCCCCCTGCGCGCTCGGGTACGCGCCCTCGATTTGGACGCTTTCGCCGTCCCCGGCGGCAATCGCGCCCGCCGCGAGCAGGTAGGAGATGGACGAGAAATCGCCGGGAACGTGATATTCGCCGTCGCTCGGTTCGTAGAACTGCCCGCCGGCCACCGAGTAGCCGTCGTCCTGTTCCGTCGCGGTGACGCCGAAGTCGTCCAACAGTTCCAGCGTAATGTCCACGTAGGGGGCCGATTTGAGTTCGGTTTCCAGTTCGATTTGCACCCCGTCCTCGGTCAGCGCGCCCGCCATCAACAGGGACGAGACGTACTGGGAGGATACGTTCGCCCGGAATCGAGACCGTTCCACCCGATACCGGCCCCTTGATGACGAGCGGCGCTTTTCCGTTGTCGCGGCTACTTTCGGCCCTGCCGTCGAGTTGCTCGATGGCGTCCAACATGGGTCCCTGCGGCCGCGAGCGAAGCGATGCATCGCCCGTCAACACGGTGATGCCATCGACCAGCGCGGCGGTTCCGGAGACGAGTCGCGTCGTCGTCCCGCTGTTCGCACAGTCGAGCACGTCCGCCGGGGTTCCCGGTTCGCCGCCGAAGCCGTCGATTTCGATGGCTTCGCCCGTGTCCGTCACGTCGCCGCCGAAGGCTTCGACGGCGCGCATGGTCGCTTTCGTGTCGGCGCTGATGAGCGGGTCGAACACCAGCGCGCCGCCGGAGCATCCCGCCGCGAGAATCGCACGATGCGTGTAACTCTTCGACGGCGGTGCCCGCGCCGTCCCCGAAAGTTCCGAGTGGGAGATTTCGACATCCATGTGCGAGTCGTCTACCCGGACGGGTATCAGAATACCGCTCCGGAAAATATTTCCAAAACCTATCGGACGACCGTCACCGGCACCGTCGCCCGCCCTGTCACTTGCTTCGCGACGCTCCCGAAGAGGGTTTCATAACGCTCGGACGCGCCGCGATGGCCGACGAAAATGGCGTCGTAGTCGTTATCCTCGGCGTACTCCGTAATTACCTGGACCGGCGCGCCGTACAGCAGGCCGGTGTCGAGGTCGATTCCCTCGCGTTCGGCGATCGGCCGACGCGTCGTCGAGCAGTCCTTGTCCGTGCGTTTCGGCGTCCTCGACGTTCGTCAGTATGAGGTCGCGGTTCGCCTCCGCGAAACTCGTCGGCGGTATGTCGTCCGCGGCGACGATCTCCTCGGGCACGACGACGTGAACCGCCGTGATTTTCTGTCCCGTGTCCCCCGCGAGGTCCATGGCGTATCTCAGTGCGTCCGTGCTCGCCGCCGACCCGTCGATTGCGACCAGATATCCCCCCATAGTGGTACTCGTTCGTCGTGTAGGAGGATGTGAATTTCGGCGACAGCGTTCGGCAGTAGTCGTGTCGGTTTCGAGTAGGTCGCCGACGGCCCGCGACGAAACCCCCCGGATTGGCGTCGATTGCGCTCGTTATCGTCGGAATCGTGATGGCCATCGACGGGATACGACGACAGCACTTTTCACGCGGCCGACTCCCGTGGCGAATCAGCGGATAGGTTCCCGCCGTCTTCGATTGTAACGCCGTCCGCCCGATTCCAGGGCGATGTTGCCGGAATCACGTTCGTTCTCCGACACCGTTTTGGTTGTTCCCTCTGTGACGGAGGACATGGAACAGGACCTCTCGGCACTGGATTCCGCGCTCGACACGATGGACGTCGATGGCTTCCTCATCGACGCCGATTCGACGGATTCGGACCAACTGTATCTGTCGGGCTTCGACGCGCCGGACCCCTTCGTCACACTGTATGCGGACGGCATCCACCTCCTCGTCTCCAGTTTGGAGTACGGGCGAGCCCAAAAGGAGGGCAACGCAGAAAGCGTCTCCCGCATGTCCGATTACGATTACTTCTCGAAAATCGCGGAGTACGGTTCCGAGGAGGCCGAGTACCGCGTCCTCGCCGAATTCCTCGACGACAAGGGCGTCGAATCGGTAGCCGTACCCAGTCGGTTTCCGGTCGGCATCGCGGACGGCCTGCGTGAACGCGACATAACGGTTCGCCCCGACGAAACCGCAGTCATTACCGGGATTCGTGCGACGAAGACCGACGAGGAAGTCGAACACATCCGCGTCGCACAGAAGGCCAACGAGGCGTCCATGCACGCCGCCGAGGACTTGATTTCCGCGGCGACGGTCGAGGACGGGGTTCTCCACTACGATGACGAACCGCTCACGAGCGAGCGCGTGAAGGAGGAAATCGAGGTCACGCTCCTGCGCCACGGGGCCGCGCTGGACGAGACCATCGTGGCGTGTGGCTCCGCCGGCGCAGACCCGCACAACCGCGGTAGCGGGCCGCTCGACGCCGACGAATCCATCATCATCGACATCTTTCCGCGCGACAAGACCTCGAAATACCACGCCGACATGACCCGGACGTTCGTCAAGGGTGAGCCATCGGCGGAAATTCAGGAGTACTACGAACTCACCCACGAGGCGTTCGACGCCGCCTTCGACGCCCTCGAACCCGGCGCGACGGGCGAAGAGGTTCACGCGGCGGTGTGTGACGTGTACGAGGACGCGGGCTACGACACGCTCCGGAGCAACCCGAACGCCGAGACGGGATTCATCCACAGCACGGGCCACGGCGTCGGCCTCGACGTGCACGAACTGCCGAAGGTCAGCCCCAGCGGCGGCGAACTGAAACCCGGCCACATCGTCACCATCGAACCCGGCCTGTACGACCCCGAAGTCGGCGGTGTCCGCATCGAGGACATCGCCGTGGTCACCGAGGACGGCTACGAGAACCTGACCGACTACCCCATCGAACTCATCGTGGACGACGAGTAGGCCGAGCGCTTTTTCCAGATATTCCGTTCCGTACCGAGATAGCGGCGGGTTTCTCCCGGTCGAACAACCTTTAGCGTGTCCTCCGAAAACCGGAACCATGGCCGACGAATTTCGTTCCTTCAAGGGGCTTCGGCGAGCGCTCGCCGAGACCACGCTCGACACGCCACCCGCAATCGTCTGCAACGCACACGTCACGGGATTGAGCGTCGCTCGCGCGCTCTCCGCACACGATGTCCCCGTTATCGCTATCGACAGAAACGGCAAGGGCGTCGCACCGTACTCCGACGCCGTGGATTTCGCCGGACAGGTGACCTACCCGCTCGACGATGCCGACGGCTTCCGCGAGGACGTGGAAGCCCTCGCTAACGAGTTGGGTCACGAACCCGTCGCGTTCCCGTGCATGGACGAATGGGTCCACGCCTTCGCTGGGACCAAACCCAAGGGCGTTCGACTACCGTTCGCCGGGAAGGAAACCATCGACGCCGTCCTCGACAAGGAATCCCTGTACGCGAAGGCCGAGGAGTTGGGCGTCCCGTACCCCGAAACGTACCGCCTCTCGGAGACCGACCCGGACGACGCGGCCGACGCCCTCGGCTTCCCGCTGGTCGTCAAACCCGCGCTCAAGCGCGAGTTCGAGGAGGCCGTCGGCACCAACGTCATCGAAGTCGCCGACCGCGAGGAACTCGCCGACGTGGCCGCGATGGCCGAGGACGCCGGCATCAACGTCATGGCGCAGGAGAAGGTGGACATCGCCGTCGGCAAGGACTGCTCGCTCGCTTCCTACGTTCCCAAATCGGGTGATTCGGCAGGGTCGAGCGACCCCGTCTCCTTCGTCGGCAACGCGCGGGTTCGCTACCCGCAGGCGTTCGGCACGTCGTGTCTCGTCCGCGAGGCCGACCGGCCCGAAATCGAGGTGCGTGCGCTGACGGTGCTGGACGAAACCGGCTACTACGGCATCAGCGAAGCCGAGTTCGTCTACGACCAAAGTCGGGAGGAGTACGTCCTCCTCGACATCAACACCCGCCCGTGGAAGTGGATTTCACTCCCCGTGCAGGCCGGTGCCGACCTGCCGGGGGCCGCCTACGCCGAAGCCGTCGGTGAGGAGTTCGAGGCCGGCGAAACGCACGACGCCACGTGGCTCTACCTCGCCGACTACCTGAAACTGCTGGCAAGCGATTCCGGTTTCTCGGACGTTCTCTCGGACGACCAGTGGGAATCCCTGCTGTCGGGACGATTCGAACGGAATCGAAACCTGACCACCGGCGTGTATCGCCCCAGTGATGTGGGGCCGGTCCGCCGTTTGATGAAAACCGAGTTCGGCACCGGCGACTACTACTGTTCCTGCTAGCGCGACTCTACGGAGTTGGGATTTGACACTGTCATTACTCTGACCTCCATCTGTTTGCTATGGAACGGATTTGATTTTGTTGTGATTTCAGTTACCAATCCGCATGAAGACCGCACCGCGACCGCACCACAGCCGCCCACACGCCTCCCCAGCCGATTCGCTCCTACGCTCACTTCGTTCGCACGGCAAGAGCTTCGTTCTTGCCTGCTCTCGTTCGCGCTGCTCACGAGAGCGTCGTCACTCATCCCTCGCACAGATTTGACGGGGCGATTCGGCCGACTACCGGCCGAATCGCCCCGCCAGTGCGCGCCATTCGGAAAGACGGGCTGGCCGATTCATTGGTCAGCTCCACGGCGCGCGAAGGCACACGTAGTGCGTCCGTGGGGGGATGACGACCGAGGAGCGCCATGCGATGAGGAAGGAATCGGTTGGGGAGGACGTGGGGCGGTGCGTTGTCGCGGTGGCGGTCTTCATGCGACTCGGTCGTCGTACTCACAACGGAATCAAACCTTCTGTGCGTAGCGAACGACCGGGGGCTTTCGTAGCGTCTTCATTGCCGAACTCACAAAACAACCGCCTCCCTCGCCGTCGTATGAGATGACGGAGAAGTTGGCCGGGTCCCCCTCGCATTTGCTCCGGCGCTCCGACTAACACATAATGACCATGAGCGACGAAACTATCCACTTCAACCTGTTCACGATGAACTCGGTGGAGCACGTAACGGCGGGCAACTGGCGCACGCCGGGCGACCAATCGCATCGCTACACCGAGATGAGCTACTGGCAGGAGGTGGCTCGACTCGCGGAGAAGGGCGGCTTCGACGCCGTGTTCTTCGCCGACGTGCGGGGGGTGTACGACGTGTACGGTGGGGAGCGAACCACGGCCATCGAGAAGGCCATCCAGACGCCGGCTAACGACCCGGAGTTGGTGATTCCGGCGATGGCGAGCGCCACCGACGACCTCGGGTTTGCGGTGACGCGCTCGACCACCTACGTCCACCCGTACCAACTCGCGCGGGAGTTCTCGACGCTGGACCACCTCACCGACGGGCGACTCGCGTTCAACGTCGTCACGTCGTATCTCGAAAGCGCGGCGGAAAACCTCGGACTCGACGGGCGGATGGAACACGACGCGCGCTATGATCGCGCCGAGGAGTTCATGCAGGTCTGCTATCGCCTGTGGGAGGACAGTTGGGAGGACGACGCGGTGGTCCGGGACCGCGAGGCGGGGCGGTACACCGACCCCGAGAAGGTCCACGCCATCGACTACAAGGGCGAGCACTTCTCGGTGCCCGGACCGCACTCCTGTGAGCCGTCGCCACAGCGGACGCCCGTTCTGTATCAGGCCGGGTCCTCCGAGCGCGGGCGGGAGTTCGCGGCGAACAACGCGGAGGCGCTGTTCGTCAGCCAGCCCACCGAAGAGGCCGTCGCGAGCTACGTCGAGGACGTTCGTGCGCGTGCGGACGCGGTCGGACGAAACGGCGACGACCTCGCCTTCTTCGCCGGCATCGCTCCCATCGTGGGCGAGACGGACGAAGTCGCGCAGGCGAAGTACGAAAAGTACCGCGAAAACGTCGATACGGAGGCGACGCTGACGCTTCTCGGCGGGTTCATGGATTTGGATTTCTCGGAACTCGAACCTGACCAGCGCGTCGAACACATCGAAACCGATGCGATGCAGGGTGCGGTCAACGCCCTCACCAAACACGCGCCGGAGCGGGACTGGACGGTGCGCGACGTGGCGGAATTTTGTGGGCTGGGCTCCACCTCGCCCGTCGTGGTCGGCTCCCCGGAAAGCGTCGCCGACGAACTCGAACGCTGGCGCGCGGAGACGGGCGTCACCGGGTTCAACCTGAAGGAAATCGTCCGGCCCGGAACGCTCCGGGACTTCGTTGAACTGGTCGTCCCCGAACTTCGGGAACGCGGCCTCGCCCGTGAGGAGTACGAGGGCGGGACGCTCCGGGAGAACATGCTCGGGCAGCGGTATCTCTCCGAAGACCATCCGGCGAAGCGGTAGCATATCAGCGGGTGAAACGATAGCGTGCCCGTGTGCGGAAATCCACGCTGTCCATCGGGCCATCCCACGTTACGGCATGTCCACCCTTCGTTTCCCGTTGAACGATAGCGCGCTTTATTCCGGTGCTTGGCCTACTTCGACCGCGGGGGTAGAAGCACAATGAGTACCAGAACAGCAGACAACGAGACGGTCGTCCGCCGCGACATCGAGGAGGTATGGAGCAGCGACGGCGATTTGGACAGCATCGACGACACCGTGACGGACGACTTCGTCTATCACACGTCGATGATGGAAATCAACGGCCGGGACGAGTACCGCGAGATGGCCGAGGAGGCTCGAAAGATGTTCTCGGACTTCGACATGGATATCGAGGACATCCTCTCCTCGGACGACGAGGTGGTCGTTCGGTACACCATGCGGGGGACCAACACCGGCGAGATGATGGGCAAGGAACCGACGAACGAACCCATCGAAATGACGGGCATCATCATCGACCGATTGGAAGACGGGAAGATACGCGAACGCTACGAGAACGCCGACGAACTCGGCATGTTCGTCCAGTTGGGTATCGTCGAACTACCGCCCGAGATGCAGGAGTTCGAGGAGTAATCGGAACCGCGGAGACGACCCGACCAGTTTTTCCGACTCCACGAAACGAGTTCTCTTTCGTCGAACTACGCGACATTTCCCGCCGCTCCACAGATATATTCGGACCGAACTATCTATCCGTCTTATGCTCTCTCCTCCCGTCTGACGGGCGTGGAGGGGAAATAAAATGAGTATCAAAACGGCGGACAACGAAGCACTCGTCCAGCGGGAGATTCATCAGGTCTGGGACGGTGAGGGCGACCTCGATAGTATCCCCCACCTCGTGACCGATGACTTCGTCTTCCACAATCCGATGCTCGACGAACCGGCACGCGGACCCGCCGAGTATCGAGCGTTAGTGGAGACGTTCCACCGTGCCTTCTCGGGGATGGTACACCACGTGGAGGAGATGCACGCGGTGGACAATGTCGTGGTGACACGGTACAGAACGCGAGCGACCAACGACGGCGAGCTGATGGGTATCGAACCGACGGGGAAGGAAATCGATGTCACCGGCATCGTCGTGGACCATCTGCGGGACGGCAAACTGGCAGAGCGCTACGTCAACGACGACGCGTTGGGGCTGCTCGTGCAACTCGGTATCGTCGACCTCCCGCGACGACCGAACCATTCGGGCTGAACGGCACCCGGACAAACGAACGCCTTTTGGGAGAACCACGCCAAACCGAAGCCAATGAACGTACTCGTCGTCGGGGCGGGCGCGATGGGTCGCTGGTTCGCCGAGTCGATACCGGCCGACCTCGCGTTCGCCGACGCGGAACCGGGGGTTGCGGAGGACGCCGCGAACGCGGTGGATGGACGGGCGGTCGCGCTCGACACCGACGAGACCTTCGACGCCGTCTGTCTCGCCGTCCCGATTCCAACAGTCGAGGAGGCAATCGCCGAACACGCACCGAAGGCCGAACGGGCCGTCATCGACGTGGCGGGCGTCATGGCCGCGCCCATCGACGCGATGGCCGAACACGCACCCGGGAAGGAGCGGGTGAGCCTCCATCCGCTGTTCGGTGCGGACACCGCGCCGGGGAACGTCGCAGTCGTGGTCGACGAACCCGGTCCGGTGACTGACACCTTACTGGCCGCCGTCGAATCGCGCGGGAACACGTTGGTCGAGACGACGCCGGAAGAGCACGACGACGCGATGACGACGGTACAGGCGGGGACGCACGCGGCTATCCTCGCGTTCGCGCTGTCGGCGAACTCGGTGCCAGAGGGGCTACGAACACCCGTCTACGACGAGTTGACAGCCCTCGCGGACCACGTCACCGCTGGGGAGTCCCGCGTCTACGCCGACATCCAGGCGACCTTCGACGGCGCGACGAGCGTTGCGAACGCGGCCGAGCGACTGGCCGACGCCGACCCGGCCGAGTTCGAGAAGTTGTATCGGGAAGCAGGGACGGTTCGAGGAGGGGAGAAATGAACGCCGACCAGCGCGAACAGGTGCTCTCGAACGCGAAGTATCTACAGGATGTGCGGCCCGTGGACCCGGAGGAAATCGCGGAGTACGTCGAAGGGACGCCGCACCCGGCGGTCGTCCGACAGGTGCTCCGCGAGGAGATGGGGTCTCTCGGGTTCGTGGAGCGCGAGGACGGCACGTTCGAACCCGCGTCCGATGACCCCGTACGCCCCGACTTTCGCGGCGTCGAATCGTTCCCCGAGACGTACGGTAGAAAGCTGGAGGACCTGCTCGTCGCGGAGTTCGGTGCGGGGTGGCCGGACGGTGACTCCGGCGACGAACTCCGGCGGACGATTCGGCGGCTCAAGGAGGATTACTTCGCACAGAATCCCGTCGAGTACGACTATCGCGTGGCGCTCGGTTACGCCATCTACCACCTGCCGGACTACTACGCCGTGCTGCAGTACGTCCTCTCGGAACTCGCGGGACGGGGTCTGCTTCCCGGAAAACTGCGCGTGTTGGACGTGGGTGCCGGTGTCGGCGGTCCGGCGCTCGGTTTGCACGACTTCCTCCCCTCGGAGACGTTCGTGGAGTATCACGCCGTCGAACCGAGCGAGGCCGCGGACGTTCTCTCGGCGATGCTCGAAGGGACGGGCGCGAACTTCCACCCGACGGTGCACCGCGCGACGGCGGAGGCGTTCGACCCCGCGGACGGAGATGGAAGCGGGGAGTACGACCTCGTCCTGTTCGGCAATGTGCTGAGCGAACTCGACGACCCGGAAGCGGTCGTTCGGCGGTATCTGGACTGCCTCGCGCCGGACGGGTCGATGGTCGCCATCGCCCCGGCGGACAAAAACGCCAGCATCGGCCTCCGGGAGGTCGAACGGAGCGTCGCCGACCGAACGACGGTGTTCTCGCCGACGCTCCGCCTGTGGCCCGGCGAGGAACCGAGCGACGACTGCTGGTCGTTCGACGTGAAACCCGACCTGTCGGTGCCGCCGTTCCAACGGCGGTTGGACGCTGGAGGTAGTAGCGAGAGCGAAGCGGACGACGGGACGGCGAGCGCGACGGACGCGGTGGACGCGTCGAACCACGACGGAACGGGACGGTATCGACGCCAGCCAGTACGAGTTCGAATCCGATTCGAACGGGTCGGATTCGGACGGGGACGACGTGAGCGCGCGCGGTATCGACGCCAGCCAGTACGGAGTGGACGCGAGCGAGAACGGCGACGATGCGGGGGACGGTGGTATCGATGCGAACAAAAGTGGAATCGATGCGGGTGCGTACGAACCCGATACAGACGAGCAAGGAGGAGGGGATATCGACGCGAACCACCCCGAACCCGATTCGAGGCCGCGTCGGAGACGGTGAGGGTGGAGGATATCGACGGCGACGGCGAGTTCGTCAACGTCGACGTGCAGTTCTCACACGTCATCTTGCGAACCGACGGCACCCGTCGGCGGGAGTTCACGTCGAACCCGGCGACGTCCGCGAAGATGGCCGAAATGGAGCGTCACGTCACCGAGCGGGTGAACCTCGTGGCGGTAAAACTCAGCCATTCGCTGGCGGAGGAGGGGGAAAATCCGGTGTTCAAAGTGAGCGACGGAAGCGAAGCGGTGGGGAACTTTGCGGTCCTGACGAGGGAAACGTCGCTCAATCGCGCGCTTCGTGAGGCGGCGTACGGAGACCTCCTCGCGTTCGAAGACGTGCTCGTGCTCTGGAACGATGACGAAAAATCCTACAACCTCGTCGTGGACGAGCGGACGGTCGTGGACCGCCGTTAGTTCGCCTCAGCGCACTCCTGGACGAAGTTGTAGTACGAGCCGAACTTCCCCTTGTCGTTCGGCGATAACGGTATTTTGTTTTGCGCTAGCAGTTCAACCGTCTTCCGTGGCTCGCACTCGAACCAGATGGACAGGATATCCACGTTATGTTGTGCATACTCGTAGTTTAGTTCGAGCGTGTGAGCGTCTGTGACATTTCCCTCCGCCATGTCCGTCCGGATAGTGTGAGTGTCGGAGCATAAATCCATGTGATTCATTAATTATCAATACGGTATTGTGACATACTGGCTACACTCAGTTTTCAACATGATTGGTGACTGAGAGAGCGACGGTCGACCACTGGCGAGCGGAGTACTTTTGCGTTCCCGTTCCGACCACCAGTTCATGGGCGATTCGCTGGAGATTCTTCTGACGAACGATGACGGTATCGACAGTCCCGGTATCCGCGCGTTGTACGAAAGCCTACAGGAGGTCGGAAACGTGACCACCGTCGCGCCCGCGACGGACCAGAGCGCGGTCGGACGCGCGATGTCCTACGAAGTCGAAGTCGAGGACCACGAACTCGGCTACGCGGTCACGGGGACCCCGACCGACTGCGTGGTCGCCGGATTGACCGAACTCGGGCCGTACCCCGACCTCGTCGTTTCGGGGTGTAACAACGGCGCGAACCTCGGAGCGTACGTCCTCGGACGCTCCGGCACCGTCAGCGCCGCCGTCGAAGCCGCCTTCTTCGACGTCCCGTCCATCGCCGTCTCGCTCCACGTCCCGAACCACCTCTGGCCCTATGATACGACGATGGAAGACCACGAAGTCGCGGCCGACGCAGCGACCTATCTCGCCGACCACGCCCTCGAATCGGGCGTGTTCGAGGAGGCGGAGTATCTGAACGTCAACGCACCGATGCCGGACGACGGCCCGACGCCGATGGAAGTCACACGGCCGTCGCACGTCTACGACATGGATACGACCAACGATGCGGGTGTCATCACGCTTCACGACCGGACGTGGGAACAGATGGACGACGAGACGCTTCCCGACGCCGAGGGAACCGACCGTCGTGCGGTGTTCGACGGAAAGGTCAGCGTCTCCCCGCTGACCGCTCCGCACACGACCCACCGGCACGAATCGCTGGACGAACTGGTGACGGACTATCGGTTTTAGCGCCACCGTTTTACCCGCTGGAGACTAACCGGGCCTGATGACTGGGGGGTGAAGGAAAACCGTGAGTCGTACCGATATCGAACAGCTCGCACTGGACGCTCTTCCGGTGAACGTCGCGGTTCTCGACGAAGACGGCCTCATCGTCGCAACGAACAGGGCGTGGGAGGAGTTCGGGCGGGAGAACGGTTTGACGGACACGACGCTCGGCGTCAGCTATCTCGACGTTTGTGACGTGGCCGACGACCCGACTGCCGACGAGGTAGCGGCGGGTATCCGTGCCATCCTGGCTGGAGACACGTCCGAGTTCAGCCTCGAATATCCGTGCCACTCACCCGACGAGCGTCGATGGTTCGTGATGCGTGCCGTGGACGTGGTTGGCGACGGGGAGGGGGAAATCTACGTCGTCGTCGCTCACATGAACGTCACCGAGCGTCACGAACGCGAGTCGGAAGTCGAACGCTACGAGCTGATCGTCCGCAACGTCCCCGTGGTTTTTTTCTCCATCGACACCGACGGGACGTTCCAACTCGCGGAAGGAAGCGGGTTGGAATCGACGGGAGGGACCCCGGGAACTCATCGGTCAATCGATTTACGAACGATACGAGGACTATCCCGACATCCTCGAGGACTGTCTTCGTGCCCTCTCGGGTGATTCGGTTGAGCGACCAGCGAGATGAGGGCACGACTTACGATATCGTCTTTCAACCCGTGTTCGACGCGGACGGGAACGTCGAACGCGTCATCGGCGTCGCCATCGACGTGACCCGGCGAAAGCATCACGAGGAGGCCCTCGCCGCGTTGTCGGACCTCACCCGGGAGTTGATGAACACGGAAACCACGGACGAGGTCTGTGCGGTTGCGGTCGAGGCTGCCGAGCGGTTGTTCACCTTCCGCGGACGACCATCGCGCTGTACGACGAATCCACGGGCGCGCTTCGAACGAAAGCGAAGACGAGCGGTGCCGAGGAGCTATCGACCGAGTTGCTGGACGGGAACGGCATCGCGTGGACGTCGTTCACCGAGAACGACGCTCGCTTCGACGACGAACTGGTTTCACTGCCGCTCGGAACGCACGGCGTGTTCATCACGTCCATCTCCGGCGATGCGACGCTCGACATCGCGGAACTCTGTGCCGCCGCCGTCGAATCGGCCCTCGGCCGGGCCGAGCGCCAACGCCGACTGCAAGAACAGGAGACGACGCTCCGACAGCAGAACGCGGCGCTCGAACGACTCAACGAACTGAACGAGGGGATTCGACGTATCGACCGGGCGCTCGTGGAAGCGAGAACGCGCGAGGAAATCGAAGTCGCGGTCTGTAGCCGCCTGACGAGCGGCGGGCCGTATCGATTCGCGTGGATCGGCGTGGACGACCCGGCGACGGGTGCCGTGGTCCCACACGAGTCGGCGGGTGTCGAACGAGGGTACCTCGATGCTATCACCATCAACACGAACGACGAAACGGACGACCCGGCGGGAACCGCGCTCCGAACCGGGCGCGCGCAGGTCGTTCAGGACGTCCTCCGTGGGTCGCTCTCCGAACGGTGGCAGAGCGAGGCGTTGAAACGCGGTTATCGGTCGTCCTGTGCCCTCCCGCTCCGCTACGGTGATGCGGTTTACGGGGTACTCTGTATCTACTCCGACCAGCCACGAACGTTCGACGAACTGGAGCGGGCCGTCCTCGAAGACGTGAGCCAGACCATCGCATACGCCATCAACGCCGTCGAGAGCAAAAAGGCGCTCACGGGCGGCGAGGTGGTGGAACTCGAATTCGAAATCGACGACCCGGCGGTGCTGTTCGTGGAACTCAGTCGGAAGTTGGACTGTCGCGTCGAGTTCATGGGTCTCGTCTCCAAATCGGATGGGGAAGTGACGATGTTCTTCACCGTCAGGGATATCCCTCCCGACGAGGTGTCCGCCGTCGCATCTCGGTCGTTAGAGGTCATCGATATCGAGCGGGTGAGTGGCCGGAACGGGGCGACGCTGTTCGCCGCGACGGTGACGGATTCGAGCTTCATCGGAACGCTCCTCGACCACGGTGCGGTTCCCGAGACGTTCGTGGTCGGTCCCCTTCCGGGAACCGTGGTCATCCGACTGCCGACGAACGCGGACGTTCGGACGTTCGTCGAGGTGCTTCAGACGCGATTCCCCGACGTGAAACTGCGAAGTCGGCGACATCGAGAGCAACCGGTCGTGTCCGGCGACCTCGATACCACGCTCGCCGAGACGCTGACTGACCGCCAACGCGAGGTGCTGGAAACGGCCTACTACAGCGGCTTTTTCGATTCACCACGGAAGAGCACTGGGGAGGAAGTGGGTCGCTCGCTCGATATCTCCCAACCGACGTTTCAGCACCATCTGCGAGCGGCCGAACGGAAACTGCTCCGGCGGTTGCTGAAATCGTGACCCGGTGACGACCGTGTCTAGATAGATAGCCTCCCGCTTAATCCATCACGTTCAATCTAGCTGGAAGCGCCTTTACATCGTATACCCTCCCAGCAACCATGGAAACGGACATGAAACGACGACCTGAACGGGACGAGGACCGGGTGAGCCTCGACGTACTTTCGGCGGTGATGGAGAAGGCGGGATACAACGACGCGACCGAGTTCACGACCTGTTTGTACGACGTCATCGACCCGGACGCACTCGATTCGCTCTTTCACCAGCGGACGAGGGCGGGCCGCGTCGAGTTCGTATTGGATGGCTACGAGGTCAACGTTCACAGTAACGGCGTGGTGGAGGTAACGGAAGAGAAGTGATGGACGAACAGTGTATGGAAAAAAACGAAGCGGTTGGTGAGGAACAGATCTGTGCCATCTGTGGCGATGGCATCGACATCGAGTCGTGGCACCCGGTTCTCGCCGATACCGATGCAAGTGGAACGCTCCGACTGTATCCGTTCTGTACGCCTGACTGCCGGAACGAGTGGAATCGACGCCGAAACAACCGATAACAGAGAATGACCGAAATACCCCCCAACGAGATAGAATACAGCGAATACGAGGACGAATACGGCACCGTGGCGATGTTCTACGACCCGGAAAACCACCGGGCGTGGATTCGTTCCAGCACGACCGTTTCCGTGCAACGAGTAGCGACTTTTGTGAGCGGACCGCCGTATAGATATAAATATCTCGCTCGGTGAGCATTTTTGTATATGAACCGAATCGTGTTCGGACGGACGCTCGTCGATGGAACCCCGGACGACTCCGGTCCGAAAATCGAACTGGACGTGGCCAGCCCGACGCTCGCAAAACTCCGCGAAGCGACCGGACCGCTCCGGTCGACTGCCGACGAGACGGACGGCAGTAACATGCTATCTTCCCGGCCGGCGCGAGCGGCCCGGACGAACACGTTCACCCGAACTTCGCCGAGCGATTCGCCGTGGTCGAGGGCGAAATCGTGTTCACCGTCGATGGCGAGGACCGAACCCTATCCGCCGGCAACGGCGTGACCGTCCGACCCGGAACGCCCCACACGTTCCGGAACGGTTCGGACTCGCTCGCGTCGTTCACCGTCGAAATCCGCCCCTCGGACCGGACGAGCGGCGTCATCACGACGCTGTTCGGTTGGCACACGAGGGGAAGGTGCAGGACACCGGCCAGCCGAAATTCCTGCGAGGGATGGCCCGGTCGCGGACGCCACCGCCGATGTACACCTACTTCACTTCCCCACCCCGCGCGCCCGTGATGAAAGTACTCACGACGATATTCGCCCCCATCGGTCGTGCGCTGGGCTATCGAGCGATGGAGGCGAAATACGCCGTCGAGTCGTTCTGGTACGAACACGTCGAGCTACCCGACCCGGACGAAATCGACGCGATGCGGTCGGCTTCCTCCTACGTACTGAAAAGTAGTTATTCAACCCGTTCGAGAACGGTTCGACGGTGCCGCGTTCCAAGCCGACCATGCGATTTCGATGCGCAAACGGCTGATAAACGTTCTCACCGAATATTTATCCCGTAAAATGACGAATTATAACCATGAACCGCGCCCTCCTCTATCACGTGTCGATGGGCATCATCGGCCTCTCGTTCGCCATACGTTCCGTTCCCGACCTCTTGGTCGGTAAATCCAGCATCCCTCTTTGGCTACTCGCAATCGGTGGCGTCGGGATGATATTCGGAAGTATCTACGAAATTTTGACCGGCGGTCGCGAGGACTTCGAACCTAGCCGTCGCATCACACTGGTCGTCGTTCTCAGCGCGGGGCTCACGATTCTCGGGACGGGCATGTCCTTCCTCGGTTGAACCACCCAACGTTCACGACATCACCACTCTACAGCGACCCGAAGAACGCCCTGATGTCCTCGGCCGTCAACTCCGGTTCCTCCCATTCGAGGAAGTGCCCGCCGCGCCCCGTCTCCGTCCAGCGGTCGATTCGATAGAACCGCTCGGCCCACTCGCGGGGCGTGGGGAACATGTCCGCCGGGGCCATCAACAGTGCGGTCGGCACGTCGGGACGGCCCCACTCGCCCGCGTCCCGAACGGATTCGTAGTACAACCTCATCGAGGAGTTGATGGTTTCCGTCGCCCAGTATATCGTCAGGTTCGTCAGCAAGCCGTCGCGCGCAAACGCCTCCTCCACGTCGCCGTCGTTGTCGCTCCACGTCCGGAACTTTTCGAGAATCCACGCGGCCAATCCCGCTGGAGAGTCGTTCAGCCCGTGTGCGAGCGTCTGCGGTTTCGTTGCCTGCTCCATCGCGTAGGCCGCTTCCTCCTGTCCCCACCGTTCCGCGTTTTCGATGAACTCCGCCTCGGCGTCCGTCGGGTCGTCCGGTATCATCTCCGCTTCGACGCGCGGGTTGGTTCCGCTGAGGTGTAGGCCGATAAGCGATTCTGGATACTGAGCCCGAGTTGCAGGAGGACGCCGGCCCCGATGTCGCTCCCGCGTCCCCCGTAGCGGTCGTAGCCGAGTTCGTCGGTCATCAGGGCGTGGAGCAGGTCGGCGATTCGCGGGACGCTCATCCCCGGTTCCGTCGGCCGGTCCGAAAAGCCGTACCCGGGCAGTGACGCAACGACCACGTCGAACGATTCGTCGGGGTCGCCGCCGAACTCGGACGGGGTCGTCAGCATGGGAACGATATCCAGCATCTGGACGAACGTGCTCGGCCACCCGTGCAGGGCCAACAGCGGCGTCGGATTCTCCCCTTCCCCTCGCTCGTGAACGAAGTGGATGCCGAAACTGTCGATTTCGCTCCGAAAGTGGTCGAACCGGTTCAACCGTTCTTGCTGTTTTCGCCAGTCGAACTCGTCTCCCCAGTATTCGACGAGTTCGCGAAGGTAGTCGAGGTTCGTCCCGTACTCCCATCCCGCGCCCGCCACTTCGTCCGGCCAGCGCGTTCGTCCCAATCGCTCGTGTAAGTCCGTGGGCGTCTCGTCATCGATGGATATCGTCATTGGCTCCGGCATGGTTCTCCCCGACGAGCCTTGGTCGGGAATCCGCAAAAACGTCGCCCCGAACTACGGCAGAAACCGTCGAACGCTCCAGTACAGCCACGACGACACGTTCTCCACGAACGACGACGGATTGAATCCCGCGTCGGGATTTCTCGCCGGTTCCCAGTCGGTGTCGAGGGAATCTCGCGAACAGTGGCGTAGTTCGCCTGAGTGAACCCGCTTCCCGTCGGTGTCCGTGAGTCGCAGGAGCGCGATGTCGTTTCCGGCACCCGACGACGCGGTAGACGCCATGCTCATCGCCGTCGGTCGTCGGTCGGTAGTGGTCGCCGGGATTGGTTCCGTCGTTCACGGTTCGTGTTCGATTATGTGTCCATCCGCAATGAACCAATCGCCAAATATTACCGGAGGCTCGCCGTGAGAACGTCTTTCGCCGTGTCACCGAGGTGTTGCATGTCCTCCCGCGTCAGGTGGAACTTCGGTTCCCAGTCCGAGAGTCCGAGATTGCTGTGGCTCGACACCGTGAAAAAAGAAAAATCCTGCTTCGACCGTCTTCAGTCCACGACGACGAGCACGTCGCCCATATCGACGCTCTCGCCCTCGCTGACGGCGACCTGCGTGACGGTGCCGCCGCGGGAGGCGACCACGTCGTTCTCCATCTTCATGGCTTCGAGGACACAGACCACGTCGCCGGCCTCGATTTCGTCACCCTCCGCGACTTTCACGTCGAGGATGGTGCCCTGCATCTCGGCGGAGACCGTCTCGCCCTCGGCGTCGATGACGGTTTCGCCGCCGTCGCTGCTGCCGCCTGCGGGTTTCGGTTTCTGGCCGCTGCCGCCGCCGTTGGAACTCGCGGGGACCGCCGCCATGCCGCCGCGGTCTTCGAGGTTGACCTCGAAGCGTTTGCCGTTGACTTCGACCGTGAACTCGCGTTCGACGACGTCCTCGTCGTCGTCCGACGACTCGGTCGAACCCCACTTCTCCTGTGCCTCCTCGATTTTCGTCGTGTCGAGGTCGTGGTCGAGGTACTTCGTGGTGTGGGTGCCCGCGACGAACTCCTCGTCGTCGAGCATCAGACGGTGGAACGGGATGATGGTCGGGATACCGTCGATTTCGTACTCCGCGAGCGCGCGCTTGGAACGGGCGATACACTCCTCCCGGTCGCGATGCGTGGACGATGAGTTTCGCAATCATCGAATCGTAATCGGTGACGAGGTCGTCACCCTGTCGAAGTGCGTCGTCCATTCGGACGCCGATTCCGCCCGGCGGGTCGTAGGTCGTCAGTTTGCCGCCGGTCGCGGGCGCGAAATCCTTCGCGGCGTTCTCGGCGTTGATGCGGAACTCCATCGCGTGGCCTTCGAGTTCGACCTCGTCCTGCTCGAAGCCGAGCGGTTCGTCGGCCGCAACACGAATCTGCCACTTCACGATGTCCACGTCGGTCAACCATTCCGTGACGCAGTGTTCGACCTGAATCCGGGTGTTGACTTCGAGGAAGTAGAAGTCCGTGTCCGCGTCGAGGAGTTCCCCTGCGCCGCGCGTCTCGTCCTCTTCCACGAGGAACTCGAAGGTTCCGGCGTTGTAGTAGCCGGCGGCGTCCGCACCGTCGCGGGCGGACTCGGCGATCTTCTCGCGGAGTTCGTCCGACAGCGCGGCCGACGGGCCTTCCTCGATGACCTTCTGGTGACGGCGCTGGAGCGAGCAGTCACGCTCGCCGAGGTGGCGCACGTTGCCGTGGTGGTCGGCGATGATCTGAACCTCGATGTGGCGCGGGTTTTCGAGGTAGCGTTCGAGGTAGACGTTGGCGTTGTCGAAGTACGCCTCTCCCTCGCGCTGGGCCGATTCGAGTTGGTCCTCGGCCTCGTCGGGGCCGCGGACGACTTTCATCCCGCGGCCGCCACCGCCACCCTCCGCCTTGATTGCGACGGGATAGCCGTACTCGTCGCCGAACTCCGTGACTTCCGACGGGTCCTCGACGGGGTCGGTCGTCCCGGGGACGATGGGCACGTCGGCCGCCTGCATCGTCTTGCGGGCCTTCGTCTTCTCGCCGAGTTGCTCCATCGACTCGCTCTCGGGGCCGATCCACGTCACGCCGTCCGTGGCTTCGACCAGCGCGGCGAAGTCGGCGTTCTCCGCGAGGAACCCGTATCCGGGGTGAATCGCGTCGGCACCCGCCTTCTCCGCGGCGTCGACGATGGCCTCTTGGTCGAGGTAGGACTCGGCGGCACGGGCCGGGCCGACGTTGTACGCTTCGTCGGCGTAGCGAACGTGTCCGGAGTTTCGGTCGGCATCGCTGTAGATGGCGACGGTGTCGATTCCGAGTTCCTCGCAGGCGCGCATCACGCGGACCGCGATTTCCCCGCGATTTGCGACCAGAACCTTATCGAACATTCTTGTGAGAACGTATTCGGGTAGGTTACCTCATTCTGTCGGTTCAGGGTCGGCCGCAGGTGTCAACGGGAGCGCTACACATGGGTTGACGGAGACGGGTTCGGAGCCGACTTTCCCGATAAAATAGTGGTCGTTCTCAGTCCGCGGCCATCGGCGTCGCTTCTTCGAGCACGGACGACATTTGCCGGTCAGCGGTCGCCGCGTCCACACCCGCTCCCTGGAGTTTCCCGACTATCGATTCGTCCCCTGCCGCCCACGCGATGACGCGCAGTTCCTCCCGGTGTGCGAGTTTGACCACGTCCGTCTCCAAGCACAACGTCGAGTGGGGGTGGAGCGAGTCACACCCGAGCGCGAGCGCCGTCCGGAATCCCGTGGCAACTCCGACCTCCTCGCCGAACAGGTAGCCGCGCTTCGTGTCCGGGTCGTACTCCTGCACTTCGGTCAATGCGCTCGGGATGAACGACGTGACGCGCGCGTCCACGCCGGCATCGTGGATGCGCGACAGCACGTCAGCCGCGATGCCCGTCCGCTTGAGTTCCACTTGGACGCTCACACCCGACGGAACCGCCGCGAGCGCTTCCGACAACAACGGGATTCGTTCGCCCGATTCGTTCACGTTCAGTTCACACAGTTCGTCCCACGCCATCCCGGCAATCGAACCGCTTCCGTCGGTTACTCGGTCCACCGTCTCGTCGTGGAAGACGACGAGTTCACCGGACCGACATCGCTGGACGTCGATTTCGACGGCCGGAAAATCGACCGACGCTCGTTCGAGCGCGTACACCGTGTTCTCAGGATATCGTTCCGCGCACCCTCGATGGGCGATAAGCTCCATTCTCACCCGATTCGCCGAACGCATAAGAATTAAAGTTTCCGCTTTGAAGATCACCGCTCAGGCGGAACTCGATTGGTCGAACAGCGGGAGTCGCTTTCGTGCTCGGATGACGTCGGTCGGTCGATTGATTTCGAGATGCTCGCTCGATGGGATGAGCATTCGTTTGGTCGGCGTTTCGGTGTACACGTGCGGATACCAGTCGTCGCGGTTGCGGGCGAGGATTTCTATCGCCTCCCGCCGATGATGACGGTCGATAATCCCGACACCGGCGTGGCGGTGTCCCGAAATTTTCCCGTAGTTCACGACGGTTCCCGACTCGTCGAACCGGATGGCCGTGTGCTCCGTCTGGATTCCAGGGATACAGCCGACGATGTTGTATCGGCCCTTCCACAGCGAATGTAATCGCGTCATTCGACCGATGACCGACGGGGAGACGATGACGTCCCCGTTCAGCACGAGAACGTCGTCGTCGTGCCGTTTCAGTGCGAGTCGGAGCGACTCCGCGTTCTCGTACTCGTCCCACCGTTCGAAGACGAGCGGGTCGGCCGAGGAGAGTTCCCCGAGGACGTTCTCGTACCCGTATCCGAGAACGACCGTGATTCCATCGACGCGCTCTTCGAGCACGTCGTGCTGTCGTTCGTAGAACGTCCGTCCGTTTATCTCGAAGAAGGCTTTCGGGATGTCGCCGGTCAAATCGCCCATTCGGCTTCCACAACCGGCCGCGAGTATCACTGCCTGCATGCCTAGCACCTCCTCGGCGGCACGTTCACCGGCATGGCCGTCCATCGGAATCCCGAGTTCCGCCCGGAATTCCGCCTCCCGTTCGGCGACGAGTCCATCGTACTCACCTTCGTACAGCGCATCGAGGGTCGGAACGTCGAAATCACCGATGTTCGTTACGTGTCCTATCTCGGGGACGACGCGACTCCCGTCAGCGATATCGGTCAGTTGAACGAGCGGACGCCGAGTGTGAAGCCATTCGGTGAGGATGCCCGAGTAGTCGGAGATGAGCACGTCGGCCGCGAGCATGCTCACCCGTGGCGTCGGACTTTCGTCGAAGGTGACGTTCGGGAGCGTTTCGATTCGCGCCCGACACTCGTCCGTCAGTGACCGCCCCGGTTCCTCGACCCTGTCCATCGGATGGGGTCTGAACAGGAGTTCGTAGTCGGTCCCCTCGAACAGGTCGAGAATCCCCATCGCGGTGTTGCGATACGAACCGCCGCCGTAGTTGTGGTTGGTCGGCGCGTAGAGGACGCGTTTCTCGCCGGGCGTTCTCGACCCGACGAGGGTATCCGCCTCCGGAATCCCCACTACAGCGACGTGAACGTCCTCGGGAAACGCCGAGCGATATCGCCGCGCCCATCGTTCGCCGGGCGCGAGCGCGGCGTCGATAGCGTGGCCCATCGTTTCGACCGTGACTTCGAGTTCTCCCCGCCCGACGGACGCACCGTGTCGAACGTGGACGAGCGGGTACTCCTCGTGGAACCGCACCGCGTCGATACGGAATCGGTGGTTGTACACCACGACCCCCGGGTCGATTTCCCGAACGTTCCGGTCGATATCGGTCACGTCATCGACGGCGATTTCGGGGATTTTCTCACAACAACCACGAACTGCCGGACGGACAGGGACGTAAGCCGACGAGACATCGACGTGGTCGTCTATCGATTCGAACGTCTTCCGCATGAACTCCCGTTCTATAACATACAGTACTTCTACCATTATTTCCCCCCAAACAGCCACCCAGTACGGAAACGAGCACGCCGCGAAAGATGCGGCGTATTTCGGATTACCGAATTCCCATTCGCCCAACTATCTAGGCGATATTCGCACTTAACCGTGTTTTACAGCTAACCGACAACTTCCCGCGTTCGGTTCGTCCCTCGAACCCAAACAATTATGTCCGAAGAAATGGATTTTCAGCCATAATGTCTCCGACTCCACCCACCGCTGGACGTCCGAACCACGGGCCAGCACCTAATTTTCGCCGGGTGGAGTTCCGATTTCGTCGCTAACGCGGCCTCGGGATGAAACCGGGCGATTCGATGACTCGTCTTCCGATTATCGACACCCACACGACAGATACACGCAATCACACGAGCAGAGCGACGTATCGTAATCCAACGGAATCAGCAAACGACCAGCGAGGACCGCCGATGACCGACATGAATCCCCAGAGCTACTACGACGAGTTCGGCGAACACGAGTGGGAGCGACTGGAGCGCGACCCCGTCACCCGCATGGA
>CAWEQN010000001.1:0-121561 GCA_963811185.1 uncultured haloarchaeon | reverse complement strand
ATACGCGTTTCTCGTTGGTGCGCGCTCGAACGGTTCGCGGAACGGAGTTTCACGCTTTTCGCTTTCGTCACCCCTCGACTTGCGCGATGATTCGTTCGACGGCGTACGCCGCTTCCTCGTCGGTGAGACACATCGGGTTGACCGTGAATTCCCCGTCCCCGAGCGCGTCCGCACCGACGAAGACGCGGGGTTCCTCGCGTCGCAGGCCGCCGACCACGTCGGTTGCGGTGACGCCAGCGAGTTCGGCATCGACGGAAACGACGACTTCCGGCGCGACGGCGGTTTTGTCGTCGGCCGTGAGCGACGTTTCGTATCCGGAAACGGCGTCGAGTTTCTGCGGCGATTCTCTCCGAGCGGTCGTGCCACTCCTCGATACGCGCCTCGTGGTCGTCCTCGACGAAAAGCTGGAGGGCGCGAATCAGGCCGACGAGTTCCTCCTTGCCGACCTTCATCGAGCGGCCGATTCCCTGCCGTGGGACGCCGCCGAGTTCCCTCGGGTCCACCAGTTCGGGGGCCGGTTCCCACACCTGCTCGGCGGCGTGCATGTCGAGGTGTTGGGCCGCGACGGACTCGATGAGGTCCTTTCGACCGGCGAGGATGCCGGTCGTCTGCGGGCCACAAATCGCCTTCCCACCGCTGAACGCGACGAGGTCGGCACCGGCTTCGACGAACGCCGAGAGGTTGCTCACCGGTGGGAGTTCGGCCGCCGCGTCCACGATGACCGGGACGCCGTTGTCGTGTGCGATGTCACAGACGACTTCGAGCGGCGGTTCGGTGTAGGACTTCTCCATATACGCAACGGCGGCCGTGTTCTCGTCGATGGCGTCCGCGATTTCCCACGGTTCGACGTTCCGCGACCCGGTGCCGAGGTGACGGTCGTTCGACCCCACGTCCACGATTTCGCGCGCCGGCGGCGCGGAGCGCGTGGTCGTAGCCCGTCCGGTGGGTTCGCGGCATGACGATTTCGTCGGGTACGTCCTCCGTTTCGGGCAGTCGCGCCATCGCGCCGATGTCGTCGCCCGCCATGCACGCCGCCGCGCCGAGCGCGAGCGCGCTCGACGCACCGCAGGTGACGTAGCCCGCATCCGCACCGGTCACGTCGGCTATCAGTTCGCTCGCGCGAGCCTGCAGGTCCGAGAGGCGGACGAATGCTTCGGACGCCTGCGCC
Source organism: uncultured haloarchaeon (assembly GCA_963811185.1). Lineage (GTDB taxonomy): Archaea > Halobacteriota > Halobacteria > Halobacteriales > Haladaptataceae > Haladaptatus. Next base: position 120,393 of record CAWEQN010000001.1, on the reverse strand, counting down.
ATCGCTTCGACGGCCTCGGGTCGGATGCGACTGCCACCGATTCTCGTCTTCGTCCCCGTCGCGTTGACGACGTGCGGAACACCCAACTCCTCGTAGATGGTTTCCTTCGGCATACGAACGTCTCACGCGGCACGGAATAAATAGATTCGCCGTTCACGTGGGAATGGTCGGGCGTTCGAATTTCGCATTACTAAACGGAGTCGTCCACAACGGCACGGGTCGAAGAACGGGAAGGAACTGCAAACACGGTCGAGAACGCGCTCCCACAGCGTCGGGAGACCGTCCCACGACAGCAGTTCCTCGGGTGCCCAGTGGGGTGCACAGTCCGTCGCGTACGCGAACGAACTCCCCTCGCCGTAGTCGCCGACGGCGAGGAACGGGTCGCCCCGAACCGTCGCCCACACCTCCGCTTCCGGTTTCGCCGTCGTTCGGTTGTAGCCGAGGACGTGGGGCCACTCGTCCGGCAAGTCGGCATCCGGAACGCCTTCGTTTTTCGGTACCGCGCCGCTCGGCGTCTCCACGCGGTCGTCCCCCGCCGCGATTTCGACCGGGAGCACGTCGGCGAGCGGCGTCATACCGTAGCGCGCTTGTCCGCCTTTCCCGGCGAAACTCATGTAGCCGCCGAGCATGCCGAGCGCGCCCGCCGTCACGAACCCAGTCGGCCAGCACCGCACAGCGGTCGGCGTCGGTGTCCCCCGCCGCGACTCGGTCGGTTATCTGGAGCGAGTCGGCCCCGATGTCGCTCAGGAGGACCAAATCGTACTCGTCCAACTCGTCGGCGGTTCGCGGGAACGATTTCGCGGCGACGTGACACGGTTGGTAGGTCACCGACGCGCCGACCGATTCGAGCGTTTCGATGAACTCGTCGGCCGATTCGCCGTATTCGCTGTCGTGCATGACGTTTCTCCCTTTGATTTCGAACTGGACGGTTACCCACGATTCGCCAGCGAGCAAAACGTTCGTCATTAACCTCGGTGTCAAACTCTTGGCGTATAATCCTATCGTTCGCGTCAGAACGGGAACAGTCGCGCTTTCGTCTCCTCCGTGAGCGGCGTTCCGTACTCGCTCGCCTGAAACGCCTCCGCGTACTGAACGTCCGTTCCGTCGGACCCGTACCGTTCGACCAACCCGTCGCGATACCGTCCTGCGACGTCCGACAGCGCCTGAACGTGCGGAAGGCCGCCGTTTCGGAGCCATTCGAATCGGTCGTCCGGGTCGTCGGGAACCTCGTCGATGGTTCCTTCGACGTACGGAAGCCACTCGTACATCTGGGTGTCGTGGCAGTCGAGCATCTCGAACTTCCGTTCGACCGTGTCGTCGATATCGACCACTACGTCCGGCGAGAACGGGGTGGGTCGGTCGAACGTGTCGCTCATGTACGCGAAGACGGGGTTCGCTTCGAGCGCGGGCGTCTCGGGGCACACGTTCGGTACGGCGACCATGTAGGCCGCATCACGCACGAGTTGTGCCGTATAGCGGTGGTCGGGGTGGTAATCGTTCGGGCGGTGTGTAATCACGAGGTCGGGTCCGAACTCCCGGATGCGCTCGATGAGTCGCTCGCGGTTGTCGAGTGACGGTTGGAGTTCCCCGTCCGTCACGTCGAACATCTCGAACGCCGCACCGGCGACTGCCGCGGACGCCTCCCCTTCGGCGCGCCGCCGTCGAACCAGTTCCTCGCCGTCGAGTTCGTGGTGACCGGCCGAACCGTCCGTCATCGAGACGAACAGCACGTCGTGACCGCCGTCGGCGTATTTGCACGCCACGCCACCAGCTTTGAGGTCACAGTCGTCGGGATGCGCACCGACGACGAGGACCCGTAGCGTCTCTGACATCAGTTTCCCGAACACGACTCCCTGGCATAAGTTCTCCGGACGACGGGCACGAAACCGCCGCTGTGCGGAGTTATTTGTAGATGGGATACGAGGGTGGGGTATGTCGGTTACGAACGTGTCAGCCATCCCCGTAGAGATGGGTGTCCAGCCGTTGGAATCGGGACTGGGTCTCGCACCGTACGTCAGCAACCACGACCAAGTCGAATCGGTCACGCGAATGCTCGTCAAAGTCGAGACGGACGAGGACGTGACCGGGTGGGGGGAGATGCTCGTCGGCATGAAATCCGCCCCGGTGACGAAAGCCGTCATCGACGACGTCATCGCCCCCGAACTCGTCGGCAGGGAAATCGGAGATATCCGTGATTTCGTCGAGTCGTTTTATTTTCCATATGTGAAAGTCAGACCGTTCCTGGGGGCCGTCGAAACCGCGCTCTGGGACGCGCTCGGCAAGAAACTGGATACGCCGGTGTACCAACTGCTCGGCGGGAAAACCCGCGACGAGGTGGATATCGCGACCTGTCTCGGGATTCTCGGACCCGAAGAATCACGCACCTACGCCCAGCGGGCTATCGATTACGGCTTCTCGACGTTGAAGACGAAGGCCGGACCGGACTGGCGCGAGGACGTGGAGCGGATTCGCGCGATGCACGACGAAGTGGACGGGGAACTCGAATTCCGACTCGACCCCAATCAGGGGTGGGCGTTCGAGGACGCGGTGCGCGTCGCCACCCGACTCGAAGAGGAAGGTATCCTGCTCCAGTATTTGGAACAGCCGGTTCGCATCGACACCTACGGAACGTACGCCTCGCTCCGAAATCGCGTCCGGACGCCCATCGCGGTCAACGAGGACACCTACTTCCCACGAAACCTCCGTTTCCTCCTTCAGGCCGACGCCATCGACGTGGCCGTCGTGGACCTCGTTCCGGCCGGCGGCATCCTCGCCGTGCGGGAACAGGTCGCCATGGCGGCCAACGCGGGCGTCTCCGTCTCCCACCACTGTGGGTTCGACCTCGGCGTCAAAACCGCCGCGATGGTCCACACCGTGGCGAGCACGCCCGGCATCAACCTCCCGCCGGACAGCACGTACTACGGCTGGGACGACTACATCATCGAGGACCCGTTCGAAGTCGAGGACGGCGCGCTTCCGGTCCCGGACGGTCCGGGACTCGGAATTACGGTGGACGAGGACAAGGTCGAACAGTATCGCTGTGACTGAAAAGAAGCGGAAATAGCGGACGACCGAATCAGTCGCCTTCGGCCGTGTCGCGCGTCGTGTAGGTTTCGTCGCTCGATTTTTCCGATTCCATCCCCTCCAGCGGTCTGCTGTGCCAGTACTCGTGATTTCCCTCTTGCCGGAAACAGGCCGTCCGCCGACCGTCGCCGTCGTGGTCGGTGAGCGACGGACATTCCTTCGTACAGGCTTCCCGGGCCTCGGGACAGCGCGTGTGGAACCGACACCCCGACGGCGGGTCTATCGGGTCCGGGATGTCGAGCGAGCGAATCGGCGGGTCCGTGACGCCCTCGGAGCGATTTCTGAGGTCGGAGGTCGCCCACAACAATACCTTCGTGTACGGGTGTTGCGGGTCGTGGATTATCTGCTCCGGCGTGCCGATTTCCACGAGTTCGCCAAGATACATGATGCCGATTCGGCCGTTCGCTCGCTGGGTGAGGTGTTTCGCGTTGGCGAGGTCGTGGGAGATGTACAGGTAGGACGTGTTGAACTGCTCTTGCAGTTCGAGCATCAGGTCCATCATCTCGGCGCGCAGGCTTACGTCGAGGGCGCTGATGGCCTCGTCGGCGAGGATGAGGTCGGGGTTCATCAACAGCGACCGGATGAGCGCCACGCGCTGTTGTTCGCCGCCCGATAGTTGGTGCGGGTAGCGTTCGGCGTAATCTTCGGGCGGGGCCATCCCAACATATTCGAGCAAGCCGTAGATGCGAGCGCGGCGGTCGGCCTCGCTCATCTCCGGTTGCCAGTGTTTCAGCGGGTCGGCGAGGCTCGACTCGACGGTGTAGTTCGAGTTGAGCGAACTGCCGGGGTCCTGATGAATCATCTGGAGCGACCGACGGATTTCGCTCGCCGAATACTCCCCCTCGGATTTCCCCCCGCCGAACCATCCACTGGACTCCTTGGTCTCCCAGATATCCTGGCCCCGGTAGAGTACCTTTCCGTCGGTGGGCCGCTGGACGCCGATGGCCGTCTTTCCGAGCGTCGTCTTCCCACAACCGGACTCACCGACGAGCGCGACGATGTCGTTTTCGTACACGTCGAGGCTCACATCGTCCACGGCGTGGACGGTTTCGGACCCGGCGAGGCCGAACAACTGCTCCTTCTCGAAGTGGACGCTCACGTTCCGCAAGGAGAGCAGTGGTTCGCCGTCCCGGTCGGTCATCGTCGCTCACCCCCGTCGGTGCTCGCGTTCGCATCCGCGCTCACGTCTTCGTCCCCCGACTTGCCGAGTGTCAGCGGAATCTCCTCCCGCGCGTTTCGCCAGTGGAAACACGCGGCTTCGTGGTCGTCAGCCACGTCGTGCAGATGCGGGTTCTCGGTTCGACACGTCTCGTCGGCCAGCGGGCACCGCGGATTGAACGAACACCCCTTCGGGAGCGACACGGGGTCGGGACTCGACCCTTCGATACCTTTGATATCCATCGCCCGGTCGGAGATGTTCGGTACGGCGTTGAGCAGGGCGCGCGTGTACGGATGCGCCGCGTGGTCGAGCAGTTCCTCCGTCGGGCCGAGTTCGACGAGGTTGAACGCGTACATCACCGCGAGTCGGTCGGCGAGGTCGGCCACGAGCGGCAGGTCGTGGGTGACGAACACCATCGTCAGGTTGTATTTTGTCTGTAACTCCTCCAGCATGCCGATGATGGACCGCTGCATGAGCAGGTCGAGCGCAGCGGTCGGTTCGTCCATGACGACGACGTTCGGGTCGAGGACGAGGCCGAGTGCGATGAGTGCGCGCTGTTTCATCCCGCCGGACAGTTCGTGTGGGTGTGAACGCAGCACCTGCTCGGTCGGCAGGTAGAGGTCAGAGAGCAGTTCGCGGGCGAACTCCATCCCTTTCCTGACGTCGGCGTCGTGTGCGCGAAGCGTCTCCTCGAAGTGACTGCCGATGGTCATCGTCGGGTTGAACGCGCTCTGTGCACCTTGGATGACGAACGAAATCTCGTTCCAGCGGAGCGCCGTGAGTTCCTCGCGCGAGAGCGAGAGCACGTCCACTGGGTCGCCGCCGTCCGGCGGATGGTAGATGATTTCGCCGTCCACTTGCCCCGGCGAGACGACGGCGTCCAACATCGCGGAGGCGAGCATCGATTTTCCCGACCCGCTCTCGCCGACGACGCCGAGCACTTCGCCCGCGCGAACGTCGATGCTGACGTCGCGGAGGACGCGGGAATCCCCACGGTCCATGCTAAACGAGACGCTGGCGTCCCGCACTTCCAAAATCACGTCCTCGTCGGAACGCGTGCTCGTGTCCGGCGAGGATCGATATTCCGTCGCCATCCGACTACCTCCCCCCGCCGATTTCGTCATGGTGAACGGCGCGCCGATGGCCGTCGTGGTCTGCGCTTCGATTCGGTTTCGTGGTCGTATGAGCGGTGAACATGGATCGTATCGTGAATCGTCGAGTCATCAGTTGTACCCTATCAGACGCAGTCCGAGATGGCCGAGCACGGCGTAGACGAACGCGCTCGTTCCCAGGATAGCGAGCAATCCGGCGAGAACGCCGTTCGTCAGGAACGGGACGTACTCCGAGAACAAAACGGCGAGTACCCAGAAGACGACGCCCAACACCGTGACGAAGGCGATGAACGACTGGCGAACGACGAGCAGGAGGGAAACCGCCTGTCCGTGCTCGTCCATGGTGCTCATTCGTCACCTCCGGCGCTCTCGTGGCGTGCACGAAGTCGAACGTTGAACACCTGGTCGAGACCCTGTGCGAGCAGGATGAACCCGAGCGAGATGAGGATGATGAGGGCCATCGGGACGAGCAACCAGTGAATCTGGTCCGGGTTCGTCAGGTCCGCCTGATTGTACGCCTTCTGCATCATCAGTCCCCAGTTCGGGTTCGACTGTGGGAGGATACCGAGGAAGTACAACCCGACGGATTCGAAGATGATGCGTCGGGAGCTGTTGGCGAAGTTGACCGAAATGTACGGCATCATGTTCGAGATGATGTCCTTCCGGAGGATGTGGGACTCGGACAAACCCATGATGCGCGAGGCTTCGGTGAACGACTCCTCCCGGATGCTCAACACCTGTGACCGAACCGTGCGCGCCAATTTCGGCCAGTTGTCGATACCGAGGATGAGGCCGACGATGTACGGTTGCTCCGGTTGATAGATGCTCGTCAAGACGATGACCAGCGCCAGTCCGGGAATGGTGAGGACGACGTCGGTGAGCGTCATCAGCGCGGAATCGGTCCGTCCGCCACGGTACCCCGCAACCGTCCCGATTATCGTCCCGAGACAGACCGAAAGCAGTGCACCAGCCAGAATTATCTGGAGCATCGCGGGTGTCGAGTGAACGACCTGCTTGAATATCGATTTCCCCATCACGCTCGTTCCGAGGGGATAGTCCCAGCTTTGGAACGGCGGGAGGAAAATGGGCCCCTCCATGACGGTGGCCTTCGGAACGAGGACGATGCCGAACGGTTCGATAGCGACGACTCCCATGATGACGAAGCCGAGAAGGATTAGCGAGCCAACGAACGCACGCCAGTCGTCCAACAACACCGCAATCGGCGCGTAGACGTGTCGTTCGAACGAGCGCTGTACTTTCTCACGTGGCGTTAGTTCGGGGACGTTCGCCATCTGTGTAAAGAGGCCGTCGTCGATGGGACCCCCGGACCGTTCGCTCGTCCCGCCGTCCGTCCGCGGGGCGCGCTTCGTCTCGCTTTCGGATTCCTCAGTAGGATTCACGGCTGTTCCCTCCTCTGACTCGCGGGTCGATGACCCCGTACGTCAGGTCGGCGATGAGAATTCCCGTGAGCGTGATAGCGGTGAAGAAGATGAACGCCCCCATGATGACCGGGTAATCCCGGTTCATGAGCGCGTTGTACGTCACGAGCCCCATCGCGGGGTAGTTGAAGATTTTCTCCAAGATGATGCTACTGCCGAAGATGCTGGCGATGCCCATCATGATGCTCGTGTAGATGGGCAAGAGCGCGTTTCGGCCGACGTAGCGGATGGCGATTCGACCCTGACTGATGCCGCGCAGTTCCGCGACGCGGATGTAGCCTTCACCCATTTCGCGGATGCAGTTGCCCCGGAACGCCAGCGCACCGCCGAACCCGGCGATGAACGACGAGAGGACGGGGAGAATGGCGTGTTTGACGACGCCGAGGATGAACGGCAGGTTGAGTCCGGCCGTCGTGTTCGGGTCCATTCGTCCGCCGCTCGGCAACCAACCGAGGTAGAACGAAAAGAAGATGAGCGAGAGGACGGCGACGATATAGTACGGCACTGTGGTGTTCACGATGGAGACCATCGTCATCCCGGTGTCGAACGTACTTCCCTCGTTGTACGCCATCACCGCACCGAACAGCAAACTGACGGTCGTCCCGAGCGCGAGTCCGTAGATGCTGATGAATATCGACCACGGCATCGCCTCAAACAGGATGTCGAAGACGGGCCTGTTCTTGAATATCGACCGTCCGAAGTCCTGGTACAGGACGATATCTCGGAGGTAGTGGTAGTACGAAATGTACCACGGTTGCGATGGGTCGATACCCGTGTAGGTCCGGACCATCGCGTTGATGTGTGCCATCTGCTGGGCCGACGGACTGTTCCCTTGTTCCAGCATCTGTTGCATCAGATGGATCTTCACCATCTGAACGGGACCGAACGGGAGCATCCGGTACAGAGCGAACGTTACTGTCAGTGCAAGGAAAAACACCAGCACTGACTGGCCGACCCGCTTCCAATAATACATCGTGCTACTGTGCTTGTGTTTCTCCCATCGCAATAAAGGTATGGGAGAGATTCTCTGGAACGGTCCATTCATTAGGGTTCTCGACGAGGAACGACCATGACACTCCTCTCCCGGATTCTCGGGTTGTTCGGGCGCGACGGCGACGACGAAACGGAAACGTACCAATGTATCAGATGCGGCGAGAGCTTCGACCGCGAGTACTACGAATGTCCGGCCTGCGGCGTCCAGCACGGCGTCGCCCGCGTGGACGACGGGTCGGGGCGAAACGCTTAATTCCTGACGACCCAGTGACTCGAACGAATGACCCGCAGTTTGACCGTCTTCGACTACGTCTGCTCGAACTCGGATAAGTTCGCGCTGTTGTTGGCCTTCGAGTGTCTCGCCGGACTTCTCTCGCTCGTGCTCTTTTTCGGCTCCGAACCCGGGACGGCCCAACACGTCGTTTCCGTCCTGAACATCGTTGGTGCGAGCGTGCTCGGGGCCGCGACGGCGGCGATTCTGTTGAAGTGTTATCGGACGTAAAAATACGGCGACGTGGATGACGGATGGATGCGGTTCGCCTACTTCGTTTTCGCGCTGATGTGTCCCTTCATGAGGAACTCCATCGAGTTGGTGTAGTGTTCGTTCTTCGTCTCCTTGGCCTGTGGGTGGTCGTCCACCTTCCCCGTCGGGAAGTCGAACTTGTTCTCGTTACCCCAGTACGCCCGCGTTTCGTCGTAGAAGCCGATGTGCGGGACCTGCCAGTTCGAGTACCACATGAATTTCTGGGTGAGTTTTTTGACTTCCTTGGTGGACTGGGTTTGGGACATGATGTTGTCCCATTTGACGGGATAGAGCGTCTGTTTCGCGCCGCCGTCACCCATCTGTCCGACCTTCTTTGGATACTTCGGACGGATGGGCTGGTTCATTTCTTGCTCCGGTTCTGTTTGAGGTCGGGTATACGGCGGTCCACTTTACAGGACTTTGTCGGTTCCGCCGCGTTTACGACTTCGTCGAATTTCCCGATTCCGGCGACGCTGAGGGTCGAGTACGCGTTCGCCGGGTGCGAGGTGTCCGAGAACCAGTTGACCATGTCGAAGTCGTGGGTGTCAGTCCAACGCTTCCAGAAACCGCTGCTCGACGGGATGATGAGCTTGTTCCCGAACCCGAACTCCTTGAGTTTCGGACTCACATAGTTTCCAATGGTCTCGTAGATGTTCCACGGCGGCGTGAGGTAGGTCAGCCCTTTCACCTCGTCGCCGTCCGAATCGGCCCAGTACTTGCCGTTCTTCGAGTATCCGGCGTCCTTGAGGACTTTCTTCGCCTTGTCGGGTTGGGAGTTACGACCGTATCCGATGAGTTTGTTCTGGAAATCCTTGGGGACCCACTGGTTCGTCGCCTTCGTGGACATGCCGGTGACGGTGTCGCGTGGTTTGTAGTTCAATCCCTGCGTGCTCTTGATGACCTGCACGAGTTCGTCGTGGTCGAGAAGATAGGCGATGGCTCGACGAACCGGGCGGCGAGCGAGGTGTTTGTTGTTCCAGTTCATCGACAATTTCACGATGCTGGAGGTGGGGAATCGGTTGAACACGTCCACCTTGCCGTTCTGGATTTCGCCTGGTTTATCGTCTTGTCCCCCATGTCGAGTTGGCCGGCGTTGAGCGCCTGAATGGCCTTTTGTTTCTCGGAGATGAGATGCCAGTTGAACGTCTCCAGGTTCGTCCAGTCGGCACGCGGATGGTCCTCGTACTTCTCGTGGACGGCGTTCGTCGGCGAGAGCTGTTTCGGCTTCCAGAGCCCGCAACCGAGACCCTTATCGACGAGGTCGTTCAGGGTGATGGTCGTCGAGGTCAGGTCCTTCGTCACCTTCTCGATGGCGCTCTGTCCGCCGGCGTCCTCGTACTGTTCGAGCCACGATTTGAAGTAGTCGTGTTTGGCGACGACGGTGAAGTAGGGGGTCGCCGTCTTCTGGAGCGTTGGATTGGCCGGTCCCGAAAGGGAGTGTTTGAGCGTGTGTTTGTCCACGACTTCCCAGCTGTCGTCCGTGTTCTCCGGCCCGTAGCTGGCCTTGTAATCGGTGATGAGCTGTGCGGTGTGGAGGTCCTGCGCGGTCACGGGCTCTCCGTCCCACCACGTGTACTCCTCGTTGAGCTTTATCTCGACTTCACAGCCGCCTCCTTTGATGTTGATTTCGTCCGCGAGCCAGTAGATGGGGTCCCCGTTCGCGTTGGGGTACACCGGTGACTCCCACCACATGTAATCCATCCAGAACTCGGTGTTCTTGGTGTCCGTGAACGGGTTGACGTTCGATTTGCTCGGTTGCCAACTGACCGGCGCGCGCATGTTCAGTTCCGTCGTGACGGGCGAACCGCCGCCGTTCCCACCGCCGCCACTGTCAGTGCCGTCCGACCCACCGTTGGACGTGTTCGACATCGTCACATCCTTGTCGTTGGGGTTGTCGCCTGTCACAACCGGCCAATCCCGCCATCGTCGCGCTCCCGCTGAGCGCGAGCCACTGACGGCGCGTTAGTCGGCTTCCATCGGGCCCACCGCTAGAACCGTGGTTGCTGTTAACCATACTCGATTCGATATTAAAATGAACACAGAAAAAGGTTTGGGTTAGTGACCGTCCGGTGTCGATACCCAAAACAGTTTGTGCCCGGACAACAGGTGAAAACTATGGCTTTCAGTGCAGCGGATAGAAGCAACGACGTCGCCATCGTCACCGGCGCGGCGAAGGGAATCGGCCGGGCTATCGCGGAACGACTCGCGGACGCGGGTACCACCGTCATCGTCGCCGACGTGGACGTTGAGGGCGGCGAGGAAACCGTTTCCCGCATCGAGAAAAACGACGGAACTGCCGAGTTCGTCCGAACGGACGTGAGCGAGTCGGCCGACGTGTCCGCGATGGTCGAAGCGACGATGGAGCGCCACGGGCGTCTCGATGTGCTCGTGAACAACGCGGGCGGGTCGTTCGACGATGGCAACGTCGCCGACGTAACCGACGAGACGTGGGAACGAATCATCGACGTGAACCTGAAAGGGCAGTTCCTCTGCGCTCGGGAGACCATCCCCGCGATGGTCGAATCGGGCGGCGGGTCGATGGTTCACATCTCGTCCATCAACGCGAAACTGGGCATCGGCCTCGTCTCCTACTCCGCCGCGAAAAACGGCATCATCGCGCTCTCCAGAATCATCGCGAACCAGTACGGACGACACGGGATTCGCTCGAACGCCATCTGTCCGGGGAGCATCATCACCGACGCGTCGAGCGAGAAATTGACGACCGAGGGGCCGGTTCGGGAGGAGTGGCTGAACCAGTACCCCGTCGGTCGGTTCGGCCGTCCCGAGGACGTGGCCGCCGCCGCGTTCTATCTCACCTCCGATGAGGCGTCGTTCGTCACCGGCACCGAACTCGTCGTGGACGGCGGCCTCTCCGCCGGCCCCGACCAGCAGTTGGAGACGATGATGTACGACATCGACGAACCGCCGACGCGACGCCCGGAGTAATCACGCGAGACGGGTAGCGAACGGAAGTATAAGTAGTGTGGTGAGAAAGGGTGGAGCGATGAATCTCGAGGTTCGCCGACTCACCGACTACGAGAGCGTTTTCGCCGGCATCGACCGCTGGAATCGAACGTATCCCGACTTTTTCATCCCCGACCGACTGGTGTCACAGAACGTCTTCGCCCCGTTCGACGGACTCGACGTGACGGCGTGGGGTGGATTCGATAACGGCGAACTCGTCGGCTTCGCGCTCGGGAAACGACTCACGCAAGCCGTTCCCGATTACGCGGACGAAACTTCGGGGTGGATAAGCCTGCTCGCCGTCGATTCCCCCGAAACCCGAACCGCCGTCGCCGTGGAACTGCTCGCCACGGTCGAACGCGATATGGCGGCACGAGGCGTCACTCGACTCCAGTTCGGCGGCGACCCCGGGCAGTTCCTCCCGGGCGTACCGACGGAGCTCGACACCCTCCGGGAACCCCTCCGTGAAGCGGGATTCTCCCCCAACAGGACGGTTTTCGACCTGAAAGGCGACCTCACGACGTACGAATCCCCCCAGCGAATCGCGGACGTGAGCGATGCCTGGCCGAACTTGACGCTCGACCGGGTCGGCGCGAACACGGAACCGCTGTTCGCGTTCCTCTCCGACCAGTTCCCCGGTCGCTGGCTGTACGAAGCGGAGAACTTCGCCCGCGTTCCGGGCGGTGCCGACGATTACTGGCTCCTGCGAAACGACGGGGAGACGGTCGGATTCGCCCGGACGAACACGCCCGACTCGGGGTATCGCGGCGGCAACGTCAACTGGGCGAACCGACTCGACGGAACCGTTTGCGGTCTCGGCCCGCTCGGAATCGACGAAGCGTATCGCGGTCGTGGATGGGGTCTCTGGCTTGTCGCCACGCTCACCGAACGCTACCGCGATGCGGGCTACGACCACATGGTCATCGACTGGACCGACCTCGTCGGCTACTACGCCAAACTCGGCTTCGACCCGTGGATAGCCTACGAGACGTTCACCAAGGAGATTCGGCCGGAGACGACGGCATGAACGAACGCGTCGTCATCGGACTGATGTCCGGAACGTCGCTCGACGGCGTCGATGCGGCCTGCTGTCGGATTCGTGGCGACGGGATGGAAGACTACGACCTGACCGTCGAATCGTTCGTCACGGAACCGTACGATTTCGCGCTCCGAAACCGAATCGAAGCGGCTTGTTCCGACGACGGGAACCGTCGCCGAGGCGTGCGCCCTGAACGTCGCGCTTGGCACCGTTTTCGCGGACGCGGCCGCTGCCGCCGCGTCGGCCGCAAACATCGACCTCGCTGACGTGGACGCTATCGGCTCACACGGCCAGACGATTCGACACGAACCCGAGCCTCGGAAGATGCCGGCGGGAGAACGAGCGACTGCGTTCGACGCTCCAAATCGGGGACGGGAGCCTCATCGCCGAGCGAACCGGCGTCACGACGATAGCCGACTTCCGCACCGCAGATATTGCGGTCGGCGGGCACGGCGCACCGCTCGTCCCGTTCGCCGACCTCGCACTGCTCGCGGACGACGAATCGTTCCGGGTCGCCCAGAACATCGGCGGTATCGGGAACTGCACCGCCCTCCCACCCGGCGCGGGGCCGGCGGACGTGACGGCCTTCGACACCGGTCCCGGAAACATGGTCATCGATGGCGTGGTCGAACTCCTCACGGACGGCGAACGAACGTACGACCGGGACGGGAAGATGGCCCGGGAGGGAACCGTCGAGGAGGCCGTCCTCGACGACGCGATGGACGACGAGTACTTCCGCGAAGCGCCGCCGAAATCGACCGGGCGGGAGCGGTTCGGTCGCGGATACGCGCGGGAGTTCGTCGCCGCCTGCCGCGAGCACGACTGCTCGGACGACGACATCGTCGCGACGGCAACCGCGCTGACGGCCCGCTCCATCGCCGAAGCGTATCGGCGATTCATCTCCGGCTCTCCGGACGAAATCGTCGTTTCGGGCGGCGGCGCGTTCAACCCGACGCTCCTCGACCGACTCGACGCGGAGGTAAACGCGCCGGTTCGAACCATCGACGAGTACGGCGTCGGTGCCGACGAGAAGGAAGCCGTCGCGTTCGCCCTCCTCGCCGTGGCCGCGCTCGACGGCGTCCCGAACAACGTCCCCGGCGCGACGGGGGCATCACGGCCCGTCGTCATGGGCAAACGCTGTCCGCCGACCGTATCCGAACGATAGCACTGCGACCGATTCCCGGTTTTCGAACGCTCGACGTGTTATTCCACTCGGACCAACAGCTTTCGATTCGGTCGAATCACCAGCAGGACGGCTCATCGGGGAGTCGGAAGCCGAAGAAGCGGATACGGTTCGTAGAGCAACTCTCACGGATGGTTTCGGCAGTCCCGAAACCCAACCGCATTCTTCACGAAAATACGAGGATGAACGAACGACGGCGAGACGTCTCGAACGACCGGTTCCACGGGGCATTACATTCGTATTATCGTAATGGCTTCGTCGCGTCCGAATACGCTCCCTACGCCGCCATGAGAGGGGTTCACACTCGATTGGGGTCGGGTTTCGTCTCCGCCGAACTCGTTTCTACGTGATAACGGTTCTGTGGTCGGCCAAACCCCGAATATCAGGCGCGAATCGTCCCAATGGGTCCGTTTCGACACAGCCGAAACGGGGTCGTTTTTGACGCGTACTCGATGGTTCTCGAACGGCCGACGACGGAGACACGACAAAAAGAGACGAACCTATGCGGAACCAGCGACGCCCGGCAGGTCAGGGAGTTCGGTGAGCGATTCGATTTCGTAGGTCGGCTCCTCCGGCAGTTCGTAGCCGTCTCGGTGTGCTCTGCGGACGAACGCCGAATCCAATCCCGCTCGGTGGGCGGCACGAACGTCACAGGCGCTATCGCCGACGTAGAGGCCGTCGGTCACGTCGAGGTCGTTTATGGCCTTCTCGATGTAGTAGGTCTCGGGTTTCGTCCGGTCGAACCCCTCGACGGTCGGGTCGCGGCCGTACACCGCCTCGAACAGCTGTGCGAGGTCGAAGCACTCCAACATGTACTCGATGGTCGCGTGTTGGTTGCTACTGACGACGCCCATGTCGTGGTGGTCGGCGAGGTCGAAGAGGACCGAGCAGTCGTCGTAGAGCACCCGTTCGCCGCGGTCCATCATCCCGGATTGGAGCGTCGATGCGTTCGCCTCGCGCTCCGTCCAGAACCGCGCGAAGTCGATGCCGTGCGTCTCACACACTCGACGCATCTCCGCTATCGTCGCGCCGGCGATGAAGGCGTCCAGGTCGTCCTCGGAAGGCGAGCGGTCGAACGCGTCGAACGTCTCCTCGACGGCTTGCCGATAGACGGTCGGATGGTCCGCATGAAAATCGAGGAGGACCCCGTCGACGTCGAACAGCACCGAATCGTATGTCATTGGTGTCTCCTTCGTCGGAAAGGACAAATAGGTTCGTCACCGGATTTCCGCGGACCGAGGGGTTAAGTCGGTGCCCCACCCTCATCCGGCAGGATGAAACGCTCGACAGGTGACGAATCGCTCGAAGACGTTCTCACGCGCGGCATGAACGAGGACGCGTACCCCGGAGCGGTAGCCGCAATCGGGACGGCGGATGGCATCGAACGGGTCGCAGTCGTCGGCGACCGCGACCCCGAACGGGGGCAGGAGATGACGCGCGAAACGACGTTCGACGTGGCCTCGTTGACGAAACCGGTCGTGACGGCGACGACGACGCTCTCGCTCCTCGAAGCGGGTGAACTGACGCTGTCGGACGAACTCCGGCGGCACGTTCCGAACCTCGACGGCCATCGCCGAGGCGGGATTCGGCTCCTCGAACTGATGACCCACAGTTCCGGGTTTCAACCCTATTCGTTCTCCGAGGAGTGGAAATCCGCCGACGACGTGCTGAACGGGCTTCGAAACCGGCCGATACTCGAAGCCGAACCGGGGAGTCGAAAAGAGTACAGCTGTCTCAACTTCGTGTATCTGGCCGCGGCACTTCGCGGGGCGACAGACCACTCGCTCGGCGAACTGGCCGAAAAGCACGTCTTCGGTCCTGCTGGGATGGAGAACTCACGAATGGGACCGCTGTCGGAGGCGTCGAACGTCGCCGCGACCTACGACCACGACTACCGCGATAGGACTCTCCGTGGCGAGATTCACGACCCGCTCGGCTGGGCGATGAACGGTGAGAGCGGGAATGCAGGGCTGTTCACGACGGTTGACGACCTCGCGCGGTTTGCCCAGTCGTATCTCGCAGACGACGGGACGCTCCTCTCAACGGCGACGGTCGAGCGCATGCAGGACGACTGGTTGCCGGACCTCGACACCCGTCACAGCCTCGGGTGGCGACTCGCCAACGAGACCTACCCTGCACCGAACTGGTCGTGCGTCGGTCTCGGTCACACGGGATACACCGGGACGTCGCTGTGGCTCGATCACGACCGCGACCGGTTCGCGATACTGCTCACGAACCAGGTGTACGACGGGAAGGGCACCGGCCTCATCCGGTTCCGCGAGCGCTTCCACGCGATGGTCGCCGCCGGACGGTTCGACTGAGCTTCTTGCCCCGACCGGGCAATATTTATTACACGCCGCGAACGTTGGCTGGTATGGTCGCAGTCTGGAGCTATCCGTGGCGTCTACTCTCGCAACAGCCCGATACGACGAGGCGTGAACTCGCCGACATGGGCGTGACGAGCGCGAACGTCGCCGCACATTATCACTCCATCCGAACGCTCGACCCGCGTTCTTCAGACACGCTGTTCGAATCGTACGAAGGCGGGTGTTATTTCGCCCCCGACTCGAACCGATTTTCCGGGACGCCCATCGACCCACCGGTGAACGAAATCGACGGACACCCCGACCCGTTCGGGGATGTCGTCGAACGACTGACCGAGGGGGGAATCGACGTGAACGCGTGGCTCGTCTGTTTTCACAATACGAAACTCGCGACGGAGTATCCGGAGTTCCGCATCGAGAGCGCGTTCGGCGACGCCCACGAGCACGCATTCTGCCCGTCGAACCCCGAAGTCCACGCGTACTTCGAAGGGGTGGTCCGCTCACTCGCGGAGTACGATATCTCGGCCATCAATCTCGAATCCATCGGCTTCCCGAGCGTCTTTCACACGCACGGTTCGACCTTCGGCCACGCGAAAAATCAGGTCGTCCGTGGACCGGACGAGCAACTGCTCCTCTCCCAATGTTTCTGCTCGGCCTGCCGGGAGCGGGCGGCAAGCCACGGCGTCGATTTCGACCATGCCCGCGAGGTCGTCCGGTCACTCGCGCGTGACGCCCTCCGAGGTCCGACACAGCGGGTCGGGTCGCTGGAGATGCTCGCCGAGGACGAACCCGTCCTCGCGGACCTCTTCGATTTCCGCGCGTCCGTCATCGACGACTTCCTCTCCCGAATCGCGGCGGCCAGCGGCGACGTCGAGTTGACCTACTCGGCGTCGGACGGCCTCGGCCGCGACCCGAACGACGGATGGCCGGCGGGCGTCGTCCTCGACCGCGTTCGTCGCCATCTCGACCGCATCATCGCGCTCTGTTACACGGACGACCGGGACCTCGCTCGGCGACGGGTTCAGGGGTACCGGAACGCCGTCGATATGCCGGTCGACGTCGGACTCACCCTCGACCCGGACATCATCGGTTCCGAGGACGAGTGGCGGGAGTTCGTCGGCGAAGTCGGCACTCTCGCCGACGAACTCCACGTGTACAACCACGCGCTCATGGGCGAGGACCACCTCGATTGGATGAACACGGCGGTCGTCGAACCGGGGAACTAACCCCTGACTCACACGGGGTTTTTTAAGGGGATAACGCATTGCCGAAGATATGGTTACGCTCGGCGTAGAACGGTTACTGGACGACTGTCCCGAGACGGTCGACGGCGAACGACTCGGACTCATCACGAACCCGTCCGGAACCGACAGCAATCTCAACACCACGATAGACCTCCTCGATGCGCGCGACGCGTTCGACTTGCGGAAACTGTTCGGGCCGGAACACGGCCTGCGCGGCGACGCACAGGCCGGCGTGAAGGTCGAAGACAGTACCGACGACCGAACCGGATTACCAGTGAAGAGCCTCTACGGGGAGCAACGACGGTTGAAACCGGAGATGATGGACGACATCGACACCGTCATCTACGACATGCAGGACGTGGGCTGTCGGTTTTATACGCTCATCTACACGCTGGGATATGCGCTCAAGGGAGTCGCGGAAGCGGACAAGCGGATGGTCGTTCTCGACCGACCAAATCCCGTCTCGCCGCTACCCGTCACCGGGAACCGTATCGACGCGGAAACCTCGTCGTTCGTCGGCGGATACGAACTCCCCATCGTCCACGGGTTGACGGTCGGCGAACTGGCGACGTACTTCAACGGCGAGTTCGATGTGGGCGCGGACGTGGAAGTCGTCGAGATGCGCGACTGGTCGCGTTCGGACTGGTTTTCGGATACGGGCTTGCCGTGGGTGTACCCCTCGCCCAACATGCCGACGCCAGGAACCGCGACGCTGTACCCCGGAATGTGCTTTTTCGAGGGGACGAACCTCTCGGAGGGGCGTGGGACGACGAAGCCGTTCGAACTCGTCGGCGCGCCGTGGGTAGACGGGGACGAATGGGCCGCGGAACTGTCGAGTCAGGGCTTGGACGGCGTCGCCTTCCGTCCGGCGTACTTCTCGCCGACGTTCTCGAAACACGAGCGCGAGAACGTCACCGGCGTCCAGATTCACGTTCTCGACCGGGACGCCATCGACCCTGTGATGGTCGGGTTGACCGTGCTCGCGTCGGCGTTCACGACGTACGACGACCCCGAGTGGATAGCCTACGACGAGGAGTACTTCATCGACAAGTTGGCGGGCGGGAGCTATCTTCGGGAGACGATAGACGGTGCGGACAGCTCGGCGAATCCCCGAGAAATCGCCGAAACCATCGTGGACAGTTGGGAGGACGACCGCACCGACTTCCTCGACGCACGGGCCGAGTATCTGCGGTACTGATAGCCATGACGAGCACACCAACCGAACCGGAATCATCGGCATCGCCATCGACGAACCCGCCGTCGAACGTCACCGGACTGGAATCGGCCGTCGCGGCCCTCTCGTTGGCGGAGAAGGTCGGCCAACTATTCGTCGCCGGGTTCGACGGACTCACCCCGACGGACGAAATCGAGAAACTCGTCGCCGACCGGAACCTCGGTGGCGTCATCTACTTCAGTCGAAACGTCGAATCGGCCGAACAACTTCGAACCCTTTCGCGGACGCTTCAGGGGTTCGTTCCGGACGAACTGCCGCCGCTGTTCTGCTCCATCGACCAGGAGGGCGGCCGAGTCGCACGCCTCGCGTGGGGTACCGAACTGCCGAGCGCCATGGCGCTCGGCGCGGCCGACGACTCGAAACTCGCCTCGCAGGCCGGGAACGCCGTCGGACGGGAACTCCGCTCGCTCGGCATCGATATCGACCTCGCGCCCGTCCTCGACGTGAACAACAACCCGGACAACCCCGTCATCGGCGTCCGGTCGTTCGGTGAAAACCCCGAACGCGTCGCCGAACTGGGTTCTACGTTCGCCGGCGGACTCCAAGAGGCCGGCGTCGTCGCGTGTGGGAAGCATTTCCCTGGCCACGGGGACACGGCGGTCGATTCCCACCTCGACCTGCCGGTCATCGACCACGACCGGGAGCGCCTCGATGCGGTCGAGTTACTGCCGTTCCGGCGCGCTATCGAGGACGGCATCGGGGCCATCATGACGACGCACGTCGCGTTCCCGACCATCACGGGCGACGCGGAGCGACCGGCGACGCTCTCCCCGCGGGTCGTCACGGGACTCTTGCGGGAGGAACTCGGCTTCGACGGCCTCGTCCTCACCGACTGCATGGAGATGAACGCAATCGCCGAAGGAGTCGGCACCGCCGAGGGTTGCGTGCAGGCTGTCGAAGCGGGCTGTAACCAGATATTCGTCTCGCACACGCCGCGGAAACAGTACGCCGCCATCGACGCCGTCATCGACGCCGTCGAATCGGGACGTATCCCCGAGGACCGAATCGATGCGGCCGTTCGACGGGTGTTCCACGCCAAGCAGACGTACGGTGCGGGGTACGTCGGC
The DNA here is from genome assembly GCA_963811185.1 of uncultured haloarchaeon. GTDB lineage: Archaea > Halobacteriota > Halobacteria > Halobacteriales > Haladaptataceae > Haladaptatus. The sequence goes on along the minus strand of CAWEQN010000001.1, from coordinate 101,028 downwards.
GACGATGAAGAGTGGAAAACCGCCGCTGGCGACTGCCGGACTATCGCCCGAACCGTCGCCGAACGCGGCGTGACGCTCGTCCGCGACGAGGCGGATTCGCTTCCGCTTTCCGAGGACGGTCGTGTTTCCGTCTACGAGTTCGAAGGTGGCGACGGAACGATTGCCGAGGAATCCCACGACAGTCAGGGGGAGTTCGCGTCGGCACTGTCGGATGCGGGAGTGACGGTGGACGCCACGGTCCTCGGCGACGGCGAATCGCCGGAAAAACCGTCGGACGACGACGACGCCGACAGTTGTTTGCACGTCCGATGCCGTCTCGAATCCCGAACAGGCCGACGCGGTTCACGACCTACTGGAACGGGGGGTCGAACCCCATCGTCGTCGCACTCCGGAAGCCCGTACGACCTCTCGACCGTGCCCGAAGTCGAAACGTACCTGACGACGTACGACGACACGCCGGCCTCGCTCATCGCCGTGGCCGATGTGCTGGTCGGCCGCGGCGACCCGTCCGGACGGCTTCCGGTGACGATTCCGGGAATCGAGGAGTAGGGACGTTATCCCGACTGTTCGGAGACGTTTCGGAGCACGTCGGCGATTTCGTTGGCCAACTGGTCGAGGAGTTCCTCACCTTTTTCCGCGGTTGCCAGTTTCGGGTCGCCGATGGCTCCGGACTCCGAATACTCCTCGAACGGGCGGTACGTCGAAAGCGGGCCACCGACGAGAAGGTCCTGAACGCCGCGCTCGTACGGTTCGTCCAAGTATTCGGCGTCGGCGTCGTCCATCTTCACGAGTTCGGGGTGGAGATGGAGCATGAGCGAGGTTTCGAACTCGCCGCCGTGAGACATCCCGCCCACATCGCTCTCCCGAATCTCGTCGATGAACGGTTTGGCGAGTTGGAAGTAAGTCAGGCCGGCAACCTCCACTTCGGGATGTTCCTTGCCGACGATGCTGACGACGCTTCCGATGGCGTTGCCGTTGCCGCCGTGTCCGTTGACGAAGCAGACCCTATCGAAACCGTTTTCCAGCGCGGTGTCGGCCACGTCGGCGAGCAGGTCGAGCAGGTCGTCCAGTTCGAGCGAGATAGTGCCGCCGAGCGAGAGGTGATGGGGCGAAAAACCCGACCACACCGGCGGCGTGACGAGGAGAGGAACGTCGTTCGTGGCGCGCTCCGCACCCGCATGGGCGACCGCGTCGGCCAACAACGTATCCGTGGCGACGGGGAGATGGTGACCGTGCTGTTCGATACTGCCGACGGGGACGACGACGAGTGAACCGTCGCTCGCGCCGACCTCGCGGATTTCGCGTCGAGTTTTCGCCGCCCACGCGACGGGGGAGAGACGCATCGCTGTAGTCATGGGCCACACTGCTCGTGTCGGCCGTATAACGATTTGGGTTCCGTCAAAACGGGATAGAGACGATGAACGGAGCGGAAGCCGACGACGAACCGAGACTAAAATCCAATAATTCTGGAAATAAATTTTATTACTATCTCGGATATGTGCATAGGATATGTCGGGAGGAGAATCGGAGTGACGATGGGATAGAACGGAAGCTGACCTCGGAGGCGTCGAGACGGACGTTCCTCAAGGGAACCGGCGCGGCAGTCGTGACGGGTGGACTCGCCGCCGACCGAAGCCGAAGCGGCCAGTGGCGGCAGTCGCGTCGTCGGGTACTACCCCTCCTATGCGGGGAGCTATACGCCCTCGGACGTCCCCTTCGACGAACTAACGCACCTGAACTACGCCTTCCTCGACGTGGCGTCGGACGGGACGGTCAGCGTCGGAAGTTCGTCGGATGCGGACCTGCTGGACGAACTGGCGGCGTACGACGACACGGACACCGTGTTCATGTTCTCCATCAGCGCCGGATGGTATTCGGGGAAGTTTTCCGACGCCGCATCGACGGCGGCGCGACGCCAACGATTCGCAAAGACGGCTGTCGATATCATGGAGCAGTACCAGTTCGACGGTTTGGACCTCGACTGGGAGTACCCCGATGGATCGGTCCGGTCCGCGGACCCGCACAACTTCTCGCTCCTCCTGAAAGCGTGCCGTGACGAACTCGACGCCCGATTCGGCTCGTGGACCCATCTGTCGATAGCTGGTTCACCGAACCCAAGCATCGTGGACGACGCCTACGAGGTGAGGCACCATCAGTGACTACCTCGACCACGTCAACGTCATGACCTACGACTATCACGGGGACTGGAGTAGCGAGACCAACTTCAACGCGCCGTTTTTGGCACCGAAATCGTCGTCCACGTTCGACGTCAAACACCACATGCAGTATTGGGCGAAAAGCCAATAGCGAAGGACAAGCTCGTCATGGGAATGCCGTTTTACGGACGGTCGTATTCGGGCGTCGCGTCCGACAACGACGGGTTGTTCAATTCGTTCGATTCCTCTACATCTGTCACCTACTACGACATCGAACGGAACATCAAACCGGAGTCTGACTACGTATACTATTGGCATTCGACGGCACAGGTTCCGTGGTTGTACTCCGCCACGGAGAACACGTTCGTCTCCTATGACGACGCGGCCTCCATCGGCAACAAATCCGACTTCGTGAAAAACAATGGCTACGGAGGGACGATGTGCTGGGAGCTTTCGCAGGATTCGAGCAATACTCTAGTCACGACGATGCACGACAAGATGAACTCGTAAGGGATTCTTGTTCGTTTCCATTTCCGTAGTTATTATTCTGTCAAAAGTTTGGACAGCCGTCGAACCGTCGGGAAATTTTTACGCGTGTGCGAGTTTCAACTCGATGATGTTCTTCGCCCGGAGGAGGTCGTCGAGGAGCGAACCGCCCGGTTCGGCATCTATCCTGCTCGCCGGCCCGGAGACGCTGATGGCACCGATGACTTGCCCGTTCTCGTTTTTGATGGCCACCGCCACGCATCTGATGCCGGGAACGCGCTCCTCGTCGTCGACCGCGCGTCCGTTCTCGCGGATGGTTTCCAGTTCGGCGCGGAGTTCCTCGCGGTCGGTTATCGTCTTCGGTGTTTCGGCGGACAGGCCCTGTCGTTCGAATATCTCGTCCATCCTGCTCTCCGGAAGGTAGGCGAGAATCGCCTTCCCCAGCGCGGTCGCGTGAAGCGGGACGCGTTTCCCGGGATGGGTGTCCAGCGGGATGGCGTCGCCGCCTCGCGCGTTGTAAATGTACACGCCGTGGCCGCCCTCCTCGACGAGCAGGTTCGCGGACTCCTCCGTTTCGCTCGCCAGTTTGTCGATTTCCGATTTGGCGAGTTCGTACACCTTGCGCCGGGAGCGGGCGTACTCCCCGAAATCGAGGAATTGGAGGCTTACGTAGTAGGTGTTGTCGTCCCTGACGACGTAGCCCCGTTGCACGAGCGTCCGGAGGTGGTTGTGGACCGTACTGTCCGGGAGGTCGAGATGGGCGGAAATCTCGGTGAGACGGGCACCGTCGAGTTCGCGCAAGGTTTCGATGATATCGAACGAACGCGCGGTCGTTCTCACGGGTGTCGATGATTCGCGGGTCATTACCCTCTACGTCCCTTCGTTTCCGGAGGACGGTTATATAATTTCCTTCGTGACGGGCGGACTCGTATCGGGAGTTCCGGCGTTCGAGATTCGTCCCGTTCGTGCGACGGATGCCGACTCGGTCTGCCAGTAGTTCCATACGGGAGGTCCCCGTATCGTGTGATGAGATGACTGCAAGACAAGCGGATACGACGTGGACCGGCGGCAAGGACGGAAGCGGCGACTTCGAAACCGAGAGCGGGCAGATCGAAGGTACGTTCAAGTTCCCGACGCGCTTCGAGGACGAAGTGGGAACGAACCCCGAGGAACTCATCGGTGCGGCCCATTCGGGCTGTTTCTCGATGCAACTGACGGCGCTCCTCGGGGCGGAGGATTACACGCCCGACAGCCTCCACACGGAGGCGGACGTCCACCTCGAAAGCGCCGACGAGGGTGGGTTCGAAATCCCGCGCATCGACCTCACACTGGAAGCCGAAATTCCTGACATCGACGAGGACACCTTCGACGACATCGCCACGGAAGCGAAGGAAACCTGCCCGGTTTCGAAGGCGTTGGCAGGACCGGAAATCACGCTCGACGCGACGCTGAAGTAGTCGGGTTCTTCCCGAATCGCTATTTTCGGATGGTGAAGGGGGTTCCAAGAGGCACGACGCCGACTGGGACGTCACACTGAAGGAAATGATCAGTCCGCCGCCGTCGATGAGCGACGACTGAACGCCCGAACCACTCCCTCTCGATTCGACAGGTCCGTATCGTTTTGTGCACCCCGTACGATGGAAGGAATATGTCCGTACTCGACGCGTTCTCCCTCGACGGGAAGACGGCTATCGTAACCGGCGGAAACCGTGGTATCGGTCGTGCAATCGCAACCGCGCTCGCGGAAGCGGGCGCGAACGTCGTCGTAGCGAATCGGAACGGAAACGCAGGAAAAACAGCGGCCGAAGAACTCGCCGACGCGACGGGGACCGACACGCTCGCCGTCGAGTGTGACGTGGCCGACGAGGATGCTGTGGAGGCCATGGTCGAAGCGACCGTCGAGCGATTCGGCGGCGTGGATATTCTGGTGAACAACGCCGGAATCGTGATTCACGAGGCCATGGAGGACATGACGTTGGACGAGTGGCACCAAGTCATCGACGTGAACCTCACGGGGACGTTCCTCTGTTCGCGCGCCGTCGGTCGGAAGATGATCGGAAACGGCGGTGGCGTCATCCTCAACGTCTCCTCGATGTCGGCGTTCATCGCCAACCACCCGCAGCGGCAGGTGGCGTACAACACCTCGAAGGGAGGATTGGAAGGGTTCAAGACCCAACTCGCCTCCGAGTGGGCCGAACACGACATCCGCGTGAACAACCTCGCGCCGGGATACATCGCCACTGACAACGCCGACCAAGGGGCCGAAGTCGCCGAGAACGCCGTCGATATCTGGACGGGAGAGATGTTACAGGAGGAAATCGCGTCTCCGGACGCGCTCGGCCCGACGGCGGTGTACCTCGCGAGTGACGCTTCGGCGTACATGACCGGAGAGACGGTCGTTCTCGACGGTGGGTACACGGTTCGATGACCCCTTAAACTGCCGCGAAGGGGGATTTTATATCCCGTTTGACGCAACCATCGTGCGTCAATGCCATCGACTCCCACACCCGACCACCGAATTTCCGCACGGGACGAACACGTTCACACCAGTTGGAGCCGTGACCACGAGCCGATTCGGACCGTCGAATCCGGCGACGTAATCCGATTCGAATGCCGTGACGCGACGAACGGCCGACTCGATGCGAACTCGACCGTCGAGGACGTTTCGGACCTGGCGGGAACCGCCTCCGGTCATCCGCTCACTGGCCCGGTTGCCGTGGAGGGAGCGAAACCGGGGGACGTTCTCGCGGTCGAACTGCTGTCGTTCGAGCACGAGGGAATCGGCTTCACCTACTCGTACGGCGGCGAACAGGGAACGGGGTTGCTTCCCGAGGATTTCTCGGAACCGGGACTCCACGTCTGGGAACTGGACGGGGACATCGGACGCTTCGTGGACGGCATCGAGGTCCCGCTGGCCCCGTTTCCGGGCAATCTCGGCGTCGCGCCCGCCGACGAAGGGACACACAGCACGGTCCCGCCCCGCCGGGTCGGCGGAAACCTCGACGTGAAGCACCTGACGGCGGGTTCGACGCTGTACCTCCCCATCGAAGTCGACGGCGCGCTCTTCAGCATCGGCGACTGTCACGGCGCACAAGGGGACGGCGAAGTCTGTGTCACCGGAATCGAAGCGCCGATGTCGGTGACGGCGCGACTGCGCGTCGTCCCCGAAATGGACATCGAACAACCGCAGTTCGAGACCGACGGCCCGTTCGCCGCGAGTCGCAGCGAACGGGCGTACGCGACGACGGGCATCAGTGACGATTTGATGGATGCCAGCAGGAAGGCGATTCGACACATGATCACCCACCTCCACGAAAATCGCGAATTGAGCCGGACGGACGCGTATCTACTGTGCTCGGCGATAGTGGACCTGAAAATCAACGAAGTCGTGGACGCCCCGAACTGGGTCGTCTCGGCGTACCTCCCGCAGTCGATTTTCCCGGAGTGAGCTTTCCCTCTCACGGCCGAAGTCGCCAGCGTCCGTACGTGACGAACGCCGCGAAAAGGCCGAGGACGAACGGAATCAGTGCGAGCGTTCCGCCGCCACCGACGAGCGTGAGCACCGTCGCGCCGGCCATGATACTCACCAGTCCGGTCGCGGCGAGCGGCGTCAACTCCTCTCGAATATGGAGCAGTCCGGGCAGGATAAGCCCGACTGCACCCAGTACTTCCATCACGCCGATGAACCGAACGAAAAGGACCGGCAGTGGACCGGCATTCCCGCCACCACAGCCTCCGCCGGGAGGAGGAGTTTCGTCCCGCCGGTAAACAGGAAGACGAGCGCGAGTAGTCCCTGTACGAGCCACAAGGCGTACCCCACGGATTTTCCGCGTCGAGTCCTTTCAGCGTCGGTTCGAGCGTATCGTTCAGTTCGTGCTGACATGCGATATCTCCTCGCTATCTTTCGTCGTCTGTCGGTCGGTAGGCGAGCACCCGGAACCGTTACTCGCTGCCATGGGCGACCCCATCGAACTTCCCCGGCAAGACTAGCGAGCGACGGTCTTGTAGAACGCGCCCCTCGGAAAACCGAGATGACGCGATTCGGAGCCGGGAGCTATTCCAACGGTTCGATTTCGACTTCCCGCGTCGTGGCGTCATCGGCGGCGAACGCGAGCAGTCGCCGTCCCTCGCCGACGAGGGCATCTCGCTCCCGGTCGGACACCGACTCGAACAACTCGACGTGGAGCGTCGTCGTATCGGATTCCCGCCGAATCCACCAGAATCCGGCGGCGAATCCATCGACCAACAGGTTTCCCTTGGCCGAGTACTGAGTGATGGCTCGTTGGCGATGTTCCGCGGGGATGATTCGCGTGCGGTCGGCGTGCGAGAGCAGAACGTTGTCGAACTCGGGCAGGAATCGCGGAGGTGCGTCGATGTCGGGGTCCGGTAAAGGTCCATCGGGAACGTCGAACAGTTCGCGTCCTTCCGGGTCGCGGAACGTCCTGAGTTGCGGTCGGAGTCGCTCCATGACCTTTCGCAGGCCAGTTAGCCGCGACCACGTGCGCACGTCGGCGACGGTTGCGGGACCGAACGCGGCGAGATACCGGAGTACCATCTCATCGACCAACTCCGGCGTCGAATCCGAACCAGGCGCTTCGCCGAGCCACCCCTCGGCCGTCGTCATGGCGACTGGTCCGTTCTCGCCCCAGATGCCACGCGGCGGGGTGTGAACCGTAGGAACCAGCATACGAACGGCGAACGCGAGCGCCGCGGCGTCGTGGCTCGGCCACTCCGGTTCCAGCAGGTCGCGCAGTTCGGCCTGCGTTCGCGGTTCCTCGGTCAATAACGCTCGACCATCGGCCAACACGGCGTCCACGTCCACGCCTCCCAACTCCGTCTTTCTCGTGGAGTTGCTGTACACCGCTTTTTCGAGGACGGATTCGACCACGGGACGCAACCGAATGAAATCCCGTGCCGTAACGAGATGAATCGTCGCTCGCATCAACGACGCGCGAACCACCGCGTGGTCGGCGACCAGTTCGGCCAACTCGTCGCGCCGAAAATTCGCGATTCGCGTCCACAGACTGATATACGGGTCGTCTGGCTTCTGGGCCTGCAACCCGACGAGTCGTTCGATAACTTCCGTCGCGGACAAATCGTGGCGATCAAGCAATAACTGTCGGTCCAGAAGGGTGCGGTTGAGCGCCCGCCGGTCGAGAGTTTCAGTCGTCATCGTCCCCGGCAGTCGAAGGGGACGTTCGTCCGCCGAAATCGGTGGTGGATGTTGCTCATCGAAATCTCCGGTTTACGGTTGGCGAGCGACGGTATTAGGGAAATCGCCCGTTCGCTGAAACGGAAAGTTCGGGGTCGAAACCCTACTCGGTACCCGCTCACTCCGACGCGTCGTGCGTGAGGACGACTTCGTAAAAGTGCGGGTCAACCTCCGCCGACGCCATCGCTTCGCCCATGTCCGCCTCCCAGTCGCGTGACTCCCGAAGCGCTTCGAACGCTTCCTGGCTCTCGAACTGGACGTAGTTCACGACTCGCTCACCGTCGAGGCTCCGATGGAGACTCAGCGAGACGAACCCCGGCAGTTCGTCCATCGAATCGACGGTTCCCCGAATCTCGTCCACGAGTGTGTCCTGTTTCTCGCGGTCGATTTCGAAAACGTTGATGAGCGTCGCGCCGACGCCTTCGCCGCCGATTTCGGGCATACTCAGTCCCCTCCGGAGTCGAGGTCGAATCGGCGGGAGATGAGCACGCCGAGGACGACGCCGAACGCGAGGACGACGAATCGCGGCGGGCCGTTGTGCCCCGACGAACCACTGCGTCCCGACTTGCCGCGCTGTGCCGGTGGCCCGTGTCGTGCTGGTCGGCCACAGTTCGCTTCGTTCGTTTGACCGTGCTCTGCACCACAGTTCGGTTTACCGCATGACGTTCGAGTCATCGACTAAACGGACGGGCCGTCGCCGCCTGTAGATTGGCGCGAACATGTTTTTTCGACGGCTGAATTACATTTCGTCCCGGAGTCGCGTGAACAACCCTTCTTCGTGGTCGGCGATTTCGGCAGTTTGCTCGGCGGCGTCCTCGAACAGTCGCGCTTGCCGTTCGCCTTCCGTTTCGCTCGCGTCCTTGAGCGTAGCGCTCAGTTCGGTCCACTCGTCGGCGATGTCGTGGCACGCCTCGGGAACTGACTCGTCGAGTCTGAGGTCGGGTGCGAGCGTGTCGAGGAAATCGGCGTACAACCGGCGGAACGCGCCGCCGCCCGTCCCGCGCCGTTCGATGTTCTGGTAGGCAAAGCGCGCACACCAACTCGAATCCTCCAGTTCCGCCCACGAGGGAAGGTCGTCGGCGAACGCCCGAATGCCGTCCACGCCCTGTGAGTCCCAGTTCCCGCTCTCGGGCGAGAGCATGAGGTCCGTCGTCCGTCGAATCGCGTGCCGACCCGCCGTCGTTCGGTCGGTTTCGATGGTCGGGTCGGCGACGACGAGCCAGTGGTTGTCGAGCGGACCGAACCCGTAGTCGGAGTTCCACGCCTCCCGAAGGTGAGACGTGGGAATTCGCTGGACGGAATCGAACTCGCTGTCCGAGAGGAGGACTTCGTCGCCCTCGACGCCGACACACAGGAGGATGTGGGGGCCGAAGTGCGTGTCCGTGCCGAAGTAATCGAGATAGAAGAGGTCCACGAACAACATGACCGGCGTGTCGTCGGCGATGGCGTCCTGCATGTCTGCCCACGCCGCTCCCCAGTCCTGTCCGCTCGTTTCCCGGTAGTCGATGCCGAACGTCTCGAAGAATCCAGTTTCCAACCCCCCGTTGCGTCCCATGATGATACGACTCGCCGGGCCGCGTTCGTAGTAGCCGAAACCCAATCCCGCCCCGAACCCGAAACAGAGCGACTCGTCCAGTCCCCAATCGTAGTAGTTCGCCAGATTTCGAAGCGACGCCGACCCACAGTGAGCACCGGGTGCGTGTACGTATTCGGACAGTTGCATATCCCATCGAGGGACGCCCGGAACAAAGAAATGCACTCTTTCGGTCGTCGTTCCGAGAGGTCTCCCGGTTACAGTTCGATTTGACGACCGTCGATAACGTCCTCGCGGTGGTGGTGACACGACGCATAATGGAGCGACGTTCCGTGTTCGGTCGGCACCTCGTACTCGGGTATCTGTTTCGCACAGATGCTTTTCTCGGCGAACGACTCGTTCAACAGTTCCGTCGCGCCGTCCCAGTCGTCGTTCGAGATACGTCCGATGGCCTCGTCAACGACGCGTCCCGCTTCACCGCTCGGTTTTTCGTCGGCGAAGAAACGGTCCTCAATGCCCGATTCCGTCGTCGTCTCGAACGACCGGCGCTGGACTTCCCGGAGGAAGTGGAGCGTGTTTTGCCACTCCTCGTGGGAGAACTCGTACTCCTTGGGCGCGATGAGTTTCGGACAGCGGGTCCGGAACCGACACCCGCTCGGCGGGTCGATGGGCGACGGAACATCGCCTTCCAGCACGCCACGCGTCTCCGCCACGCGTGGGTCCGGCACCGGGATGGATTCGAGCAGCGCCTGCGTGTAGGGGTGCTGTGGGTTCTCGAACAGCTCTTCCTTGTCGGCGAATTCGACCAACTGTCCGAGATACATCACGGCGACGCGGTCGGAGATGTGGCGAATGACTGAAAGGTCGTGAGCGATGAACAGGTAGGTCAGGTCGAACTCGTCCTGCAAGCTCTTCATCGTGTTGAGCACTTGGGCCTGTATCGACACGTCGAGTGCCGTCACGGGTTCGTCACAAACGATGAAGTCCGGGTTCACGCTCAGCGCCCGCGCCAGGTTCACCCGCTGGCGCTGACCGCCCGAGAAGGCGTGTGGGTGGCGGTTGTAGTGCTGGGGGTCCAATCCCACCTTTTCGAGCAGTTCGCGCGCCTTATTTTCCCTCTCGTCGGCGTCGTACAGTCCGTGGGCCTTCATCGGTTCCTCCACGATGGGGCCGATTTTCATCCGCGGGTCCAGCGAGGATTGTGGGTCCTGGAAGATCATCTGCATGTCCTTGCGCTGGGACCGCAACTCCTCTTTGCCCATGTCCGTGAGGTTCTGGCCCTTGAAGTACACCGTTCCGTCGGTCGGTTCGATGAGGCGCAGGATGGTTCGGGCGAGCGTACTCTTGCCACAACCGGATTCGCCGACCAAGCCCAGCGTCTCCCCTTTCCGAATCGAGAACGAAACGTCCTCGACGGCGCGAACGCTCTTTTGCTCGCCGAACAGGCTGGGCAGGAAGCCCCCGCCGTCGGTGAAGTGTTTGGTGAGACCGTCCACTTCGAGCAGTGTTTCACCGCTGGCCGCCTCGTTTTCGGCGCTTCGGTCGGTCGTAACCGAGTTGCTCATCTCAGTCGTCCCCCTGTGCGTCGGTCACGATATCCCCGGTAATCCCGGTCGTAGCACGGATATCGATGGGGTCGCTGAACTCGTAGCCCACGTCGAAGGCGTCGTGTTTCACGCAGGCGGCCCGATGCGAAAATTCGCCCTCTTCGGACAGTTCTCGTGCATCGGGATGGACTTGGGTACAGACTTCACGGGCGTCGGGACAGCGAGTGTGGAACCGACAGCCACGCGGCGGGTCGATGGCTTCCGGCATCACGCCCCGAATCGGCGTCAGTTCATCGACGGTCTGGTCGGGACGCGGCATCGAATCCAGTAACGCCCGCGTGTAGGGATGTTTGGTGTCGTGGAACAGGTCGTCCACGGTCGCTTGCTCGACGATTTCGCCGAGATACATCACGTTCACGCGGTCACACAGTTCGGCGACGACGCCCATGTCGTGGGTCACCCAGACGAAACTCGTGTCGTATTTCTTCTGTAGATCGTTCACGAGCGAGAGGATTTGACCCTCGACGGTCACGTCGAGCGCCGTCGTCGGTTCGTCGGCGATGATGAGGCTCGGTTCGCAGGCCAACGCCATCGCAATCAACACGCGCTGGCGCATCCCCCCCGAGAACTGATGGGGATAATTATCGTATCGCTCGACGGGTTCCGGGATGCCCACCTCACGAAGCATCGAAATCGCCTCCTCCTTGGCCTCTGATTTGGAGAACCCACGGTTGATTTCGATGAACTCCCGAAGCTGGCTTCCCACGGTGAAGACCGGGTTCAGGCTCTCCATCGGGTCCTGGAAGATGATGGCGATTTCGGTGCCGCGAATCCGTCGGCGCATCTCCTCGTTCGATAGCATCTCGTCTCGTTCGCGGAGTTCGCCGTCCGGGCCCTCTTCGAGGCCGAACAGCAGTTCGTCGCCGAAGCGGACTTCCCCGCCGACGATTTCACCTGGCGAATCCACCAACCGAAGGATACTCTGTGCCGCGACGCTTTTTCCGGCCCCGGATTCACCCACGAGCCCGACGATTTCCCCTTTTTTCACGTCGAACGAGATGCCGTCCACCGCACGGACGACGCCCTCCTCAGTGAAGAACTGTGTCTTCAGATTTTCGACGTGTAGCAGTGTTTCTGTCATATAGTTATTTATTTTTTATATCAGTTGTTGATTCGTGGGTCGAGCGCGTCCCGCAGACCGTCGCCGAGCAGGTTGAATCCCATCACGGTGATGAGGATGGCGATACCCGGCCAGAGGCTGAACCACGGGTCCGGTAGCATGTACCCTCGCGACTGGCTGAGCATCTGCCCCCACGACGGCGTCGGTGGCTGAGCACCGAAGCCGAGGAACGAGAGACCGGCCACGATGAGAATGCTGATGCCGACTTGCAAAGTCGCCTGCACGAGAACGGGTGCGAAGCTGTTCGGAATGACGTGGCGCAGAATGATATTGCGGTCACGCACCCCCGCCGCTCGCGCCGCCTCGATGTACTCTTCTTCGCGCACGCTCACGACGCGCGAGCGAATCAGGCGAGCGAAGACGGGAATCGTGGTGATACCGACGCCAATCATCGCAAAGGTCAGATCGCGGCCGAAAGCGGCCATGAACGCGATGACCAGCACGAGGAACGGAATCGCGTACAGCGTCTCCGCACATCGCATCAAGATGTCGTCGGTCCACCCGCCGTGATAGCCCGCGACTGCCCCGACGAGCGTTCCGCAGATGAGACCGAAGCCGGTCGAAACGATGCCGACCTGCATGGCGATGCGCGAACCGTACACCAAGCGGACGAGGACGTCCCGGCCACGGTGGTCCGTCCCCAGCGGGTACTTTGCTATGCCGTGTCCGAACGTGTTGCTCGTTCCCACGGGCGGAAGCAGGATTTTTGCGCTTGTCGGGTCGTTGAGTGGGTTGTGCCAGAAGCTACTGATGATGGCGTAGTTGAACAGCTTCGCGTCCACCCACGCGAACGCCGCGAGAAACAGGATGAACCCGATGATGTACAGGCCGATCCTCGCGGTGGTGTCCCGGCGAACCTGTTCGACCGTGTAGCGCCATCCGACACGGGCTTTGACTTTCCCCTCGCTCTCTTGCTCCTCGGTTCGTTGTGCTGTACGGATGTTCTCCGTGTTTGTTTCTCCAGTTGCCATTTCAGTCCACCTCGTCGTAGGTCACTCGCGGATCGATGTACGCGTAGGAAATATCGGTGAGGACGACGCCCACGACGAACGTCAAGCCGAAGAAAATCGTCGTCCCCATTATCAGCGGGTAATCCTGATTGTTGACCGCCGTGATGATGAGTCGCCCCATTCCGTTGATGTTGAACACGGTTTCGGTCAGCACCGCCCCGCCGAGTGCGGCGGTGAGTTGCAGCCCGACGACCGTGATAACCGGCAGTTGAGCGTTCCGGAACGCGTGTTTTCGGATGATTTTGCGCTCGGCCACGCCGTAGGCACGTGCCAACTTCACGTACTCCTGCTGGAGCACTTCGAGCATCGAGGAGCGCTCGATACGCATGATTGCGGCCATCTGGAGCGTGCCGAGCGTTATCGCCGGGAGCAGTAAGTGGGTGCACGTCTGCCAGAGCACGTCGACACGTGAAGAGGCGTGCTCAATCGAACTCGGGTCGGCCCACGGGAGGACGAGACCCGTTGCGGGCAACCATTTCAGATAGTAGGCGAAGACGATGATGAACATCAACCCGATCCAGAAATCGGGCGTACTGACGCCGATTAGCGCCACGATACGCGTGATGTGGTCGGTCGGTTGGTTGCGTCGGTTGGCCGAGATGATGCCGAGCGGAATCGCCACGACGAGTGCGAACGTAAAACTCGCCAGCATGAGCAGGAGCGTCACCGGAAGCCGTTGCATGATCTTCGTGGTGACCGGCACCCCTCGATAGTAGATACTGTCCCCGAGGTTCCCCTGTGCGACCGACGTGAGGTAATTGACGTATCGCACCGGAAGCGGCTGGTTCAATCCATACTGTGCGCGTATCTGGTGTACCATCTGTGCACTCGGTGACGGGCCAAGCATGATTTTGACCGGGTCGCCTGGAATGGCGTTCGTTAGCAGGAACGTTATCGTCACGATGCCGAGTAGCACCGGAATAGCCTGTAGTAAGCGTCGAATTGTGTAACGGAGGATTCCCATGTATATTGTCGTTGAATCGTATCGAAAGGGGTGGTCGCGTTACTGCGACCCGACGGAAACGTTGGTGTACTGCGTCGCGAGGACGAAGCTCAACACCGGATGTGCTTTGAATCCGTGCACATCATCTTTCATCCCGAAGCTGCTTTTCAGGTTGTACGCCGGAAGATGTGCCCGGTCCTCCAGCAGCGTGGTGATTGCCTCGCTGTACAGCTTCTTCCGTTCGGCGTGGTCCGCGGATTTTCGTGCGTTGACGATTTTGTCGCTGACCTTGTTGTAGTAGGTCCCGTCGGTCGAGCCGTGTGCGTCCTCCGTGAAGAAGTAATAGAGGAAGTCGTCGGGGTCCGGTCCGCCGGACCAACCGAGCGTGTACATGTTACAGTCGTTCGGGTCGCCCGAGACGTACTTGTCGAGGAACGCACCCCAATCGAGACGCTGGACTTTGGCGTTGTACCCGGCCTGTTTCATGCCGTTTGCGACCGTGATACCGAGCTGTTCACGCTTGTCGTCCGGCGGGACGATGATCTTGGCGGTCCAGTTATCCGGCACTTCGTCCGCGTCGTCGAACAGCTGTTTCGCCTTGTCGATGTCCTTGCCGTGGGCGATTTTCTTCCACTTGTCGAGCGGGAAGTCCCACTTCTTGGTGATCTGTTCCGGAAGGGGACTGTACTGACGCACGCCGGTCGGTTCGACGAAGTTCGAAATGGCCTGGTCCATATCGAAACAGTAGTCGATGGCCTCCCTGACTTTGGGGTTGGTCGTCGGTCCCTGCTTGCAGTTGAAGGCGAGGTAGTAGTAGCCCAGCGCCTTGGTCGCCTCGATGGACGCATCGCCCATGCTCTTGACCTGCTGCCATAGCTTCGGCGGAATCTCCTCGATAACGTCGCTCTCGCCCGTTTGCAGGCTCGTCAAGCGCGTCGTCGGTTCCTCTATCGGAGTGTAGTGAACCTTCGCGAGGTTCGGGGTGAGGTCGCCCCAGTAGTCGTCCCACCGGGAGATTTTGACGGATTTGCCTTCCTGCCAGCTATCGAACTTGAACGGTCCGGAGCCGACGGGCATCTTCTTGTTGAACTTCTGTTTGTCCTTCTCCCTGACCTTCTTGGGAACGATGGACCACGTCAGGGTGTTCATGAACGGACCGTACGGGAATTTCAGGTTGAACTGAGCCGTGTGGTCGTCGACGACCTTCACGGAGTCGATCATGTTGAGTTCGGCCGCGTTCTCGGTCTCCTCCTTGACGGGAGCCTCGAACGAGTACTTCACGTCCTCGGCCGTGACGGGGTCGCCGTTCTGGAACTTGGCATCCTTGTTCAGTTTCACGACGTACGTCTTCCCGTTGTCCTTCACTTCGGGTTTGTCGGTCGCTAACTGTGGAACTTGGTTGATTCCGGAGTCGTACGTGTACAACCCCTCGAAAATACGGTCAGATACCTCCGACGAGGGAACGTCGTTGAGGACGATGGGGTCGAACTCCAGCGGACTCTTCACCAACGAGAGTGTCAGCTTGCTGTTCTTGTTCGCGCCCGATTGCGATCCGTCGTCGCTGGTGTTGTCGTTGCCGCCGTTCCCGCCGCCGCCACCGCCGCCATCGCTCGACGTGTCGTCGTTCGAACCGCCGGTACAACCGGCGAGCGAGGCGATACCGACGGCTCCGACTCCTTGAAGGAGACGCCGTCGCTTTATTTTGTCCGGAATCCGTCGTGAATCCGTCATGCTATCTTTTTCCATGATTGTGGTTAGCATCCACATAGCAGTAGACTGTACATATAAAGATTTACAAAATGAATGGTTAATGTCCACATTCCTGTGGTAGTGTTTGTATTGGGACCATAGAATGTTAATCATCCATTAGTATACAACTATAGTTTTTCACATAAGAGAATGTGTACAATACACGAACGGTTGAATCTCGTTAGTCGGAACCGTTCACCGACCGAAACGAGCGAAAAGGGATCAGTCGTAGTACGGTTCCCGCTCGACGACTTCGCTAAATGCGACGTTCTCGCTTACCTTCGTGATTTCTATCGTTACCCGGTCGCGTTTTTCCGTGTCCGGGACGATGATGACGTAGCCGCGTTCGACGCGAGCGATTCCATCGCCTTGCTCGCCGATGCCTTCGATTTCGACGCTTCGACGGTCCCCCACTTCGACCGGCGGAGAGGGTTGTCGATGGCTATCGGTCGGTTCCGGCGACGGTTCGGACTTCGGTTCCGATTTCGGCTCCGGTTCGGGTGAACTCGTGGTCTGCGTGGTCGCCGTCGAATCGGATCCGAGCAGTGCGACGCGATAAGCACCGTCGGAATCCAAGACACCGTTCTCTATCTCCCGTTCGGGCAGCGTGAGATGATACTCTCCGTCCCGTTCTTCGACCTGGGCGCTGAAAACACAGAGCAACTGATCAGGGATCTCCATTTGTTCGTTTCGAGACGGCGAGAACATAAGAACGTATCCCTGCGCGGTTCGAGTTTGGTCCGACACGAATCGACTCGTCGAACCAGCACGGCCGTCGAAAACGAGCGGAAGACGTGATTAGCTTCCGCCGAGCGCGTCAAGGTAGGCTTCGAGTCGATTCTGCCATGCGGGAAGCCCGGAATGGCTCCCGAAATCCACTTTCGCGACCTGTACGTCCTCAACCGCCTGCCCACCTGCATCGTGAGCAGTGGCTGTGACCCGACGACCGATTCGGACGTTTAACCACGAAACCGAACCACGCCGTCTCACGGGGCGATTCCGTTCACTGCACGGAAAAGCCGCCGTCCACGACGAGGCCGTGGCCGTTCACGAACGACGCCTCGTCGCTGGCGAGGTACAGGATTGCATCAGCGACCTCTTCGGGTTCCGCGAGCCGGCCGAGCGGGTAGCGTTTCAGCATCGCCTCCTTCGCCTTCTCGGGGTCCGAGCGCGTTTCGAAGAACTGGTTGCCGAGTTCCGTGTTCGTGAACGCCGGGAGGACGGCGTTCGCGCGAACGCCGTCCCGACCCGCCTCGGCGGCGACTGCACGGGTGAAGTTGAGCACGGCACCCTTCGTCAACGAGTACACCGACTGCATCGGCAGGCCGTAAAAGGACGCCAACGACCCGACGTTGACGATGTTACCGGACCCCTGTTCTTTGAGATGTGGCAGTGCGGCCCGACAACCGTTCCAGACGCCGCGAACGTTGACCTCGAAGACGCGTTCGAACATCGAGTTTTCTACATCCTCCGCGTACGCGGGCGGGTGGCCGACGCCGGCGTTGTTGACGATGACGTCCAGACCTCCCTCCGAGACGACCGCACCGACGGTGTTCGTGAACGCCTCGGCGTTCGTCACGTCGAGTTCGAAGAACTCCGCGCGCCCGCCAGCGTTCTCTATGTCCGCGACCGTTTCCGGTCCCGTCTCCTCGTTTACGTCGGTGCAGATGACGAACGCGCCTTCCTCGGCACACCGCTTGGCAGTCGCCTCGCCGATGCCCTGTCCCGCGCCCGTGATGAACACTGTTTTGTTTTCGAGCCGCATGAGTAACCATTGTCAGTGGAATACTTCTTTCTTTTTATGGATGGAATCGGTACGGGAAAGTAGACCCGCGGCGCTCGCTCCCGCTACGTCAGCGGTCGGAGAGCCGACCGGGATTCCAACGCCCGTCGAACTCCTCGTGGACGAACGGTTTCGCGTCCGCACCGGCGTAGGTTCCAACGACCTGCCCGTCGCCTTCGAGATAGTACTGGTAGGTCGTCAGGCCTTCGAGGCCGACCGGTCCCCGTGCGTGAATCTTCCCCGTGCTGATGCCGACCTCCGCGCCGAGTCCGTAGCGGAACCCGTCGCTGAACCGAGTCGAGGCGTTGTGGAACACGCTCGCGGAGTCGAGGCTCCGCATGAACGTGCTCGCACGGTCCGGGTTCTCGGTGACGACGGATTCCGTGTGCTTCGAACCGTACGCGTTGATGTGGTCGATGGCAGCGTCGAGCGAATCGACGACCTTCACCGCGAGAATCAGGTCGCCGTACTCGGTGGACCAGTCGTCCTCGCTCGCCGCCTCCATGGCGACGATGTCACGCGATGCCTCGTCGCCCCGCAGTTCGACACTCGCCTCCCCGTATCGCTCGGCGATTTTCGGCAGGAACTCGGCGGCCACGTCCTCGTGGACCAACAGGGTCTCCATCGCGTTGCACACGGCCGGATACTGCACCTTCGCGTCGTAGGCGATGTCAGTCGCCATTTCGAGGTCGGCCTCGTCGTCCACGTAGACGTGACAGATTCCCTCCGTGTGACCGAGGACGGCGATGCTCGTGTTGTCCTGAATGTACTCCACGAACTCGGAACTGCCCCGCGGCATGAGGAGGTCGATGGCGTCGTCCATTCCGAGCAACGCGTCCACGTCCGCCCGTGCCTCGATGAGTTGTGCCCATCCATCGGGCATCTCGGCGGTGGCCTCGCGAACGATTTCGAAGAGGACCCTGTTCGAGCGACTCGCCTCGCTACCGCCCTTCAGTATCACCGCGTTCCCGGATTTCAGGCTGAGGGCGGCTATTTGAACGAGAGCGTCGGGTCGAGATTCGAAAATCGTCCCGACGACGCCGATAGGGACGGTCCGCTTGTACAGTTCCAACCCCTCATCGAGCTTTCGCGCCGTGAGCGTCCGCCCGAGCGGGTCGTCCCGTGCCGCGACGCTTCGAACCATCTCCACGATGCTTTCGAGTTTCGACGGCGAGAGTTCGAGCCTATCGACGAGGGCTCGACTGTACTCCCCGGCCGCGAGGCGCTCCTCCGCCTCGTCCACGTCACGTTCGTTTGCGGCGAGGATTTCGTCCTCTCTCTCCGTGATGGCGTCGGCAATCGCGTGCAACGCGGCCGAGCGGTCGTCGTCGGTTCGCTGCGCGAGCGTGAGCGCGGCGGTCTGTGCTGCTTCGGCTTTGGATTCCGTTGATTTTTCGGACATCGTCTCTCGGGTGGTGTTCGTCGGTCGTCAGGCAGTAATTGGGTGTCGAGGGTGGTCAGTCTTCGCGCGGTGGGTGGTCAGTCCTCGAGCGTGTCGTCCGTCGGGACGAACATCGTCCCGACAGGTTCCCCGGCGATGATTCGGTCGACGACGTCGTCCTTCGTCGATTTTGCGATGATGGCGGGGATGCCGTGTTCGCTCGCCGACCGTGCGCCGGACACCTTCGTCCGGATGCCGCCGAACGTGGCGCTCGAACTCCGGTCGACCAACTGCTGGATTGCCGCGTAGTTGCTCCCCACCGCTTCGATGCGCTCGGCCGCTGGGTCCTCCTTCGGGTTGCTCGTGTACACGCCGCCGACGTCAGTCAGCGTAACCAACAGGTCGGCGTCCACGCCGATGGCGACGGACGACGACAGCATGTCGTTGTCTCCGATCCGTATCTCCTCGGTCGCGACGGCGTCGTTCTCGTTGATGATGGGCACGATATCCCACTCCAACAGCGTTTCGACGGTGTTCTGGAAGTTGGTGAACCGTTCCGGGTTGTCGAGGTCGTGTTGTGTCACCAGAATTTGGGCGACCCTTCGGTCGTAGCGTTCGAAGCTCTCCGTGTACCGTCGCATGAGAAGGGACTGGCCAACGGTCGAGAGCGCCTGTGACTCCTCGACGGTGTCGTCGGAGTAGCCGACCCGCCCTTTCCCCGCGCCGACGGCACCGGACGAGACGAACAGCACGTCGCTCCCGTGTTCGAGCAGGGCGACGACGTCGTCGACGAGTTTGTCGAGTTTGTCGTCGTCGAGATTCGACGTAGCGTCCGTTAACGAGTTCGTCCCGGCCTTGACGACGATTCGGTCGGCGTCGGCCGCCCGCTCCCTCGCCCGTTCGAGCACATCCCGTCCAACGGGGTCGTTCATCGCCACGATCGACCGCCACCGTTCAGGGTCGCTCGGCCGCGGCCGCCACCGCATCGAGTGTTCGATGAGTCGCATCCGACGACGTTGACGTGTACCATCGTATGTTGCCCCGTCGTCGTGACGAGGACAAAACGGCGTTGGTCACGGCAGAGACTGCCGTTCGAAGGGGACGGAATCGAAGGGATTCGGGGACGTTCCGAAGGACGGTCGAACGGAGCGTCTCTGATAGAGGCCGACGCCATGCCGACATCGAGTTCACCGATTCCCTACCCGTTCCGGCGTTGAGGGTCGTCGACGCGCAGAACCATACACAACATCCGTTTTCTACGTACACAAAAAATTTAAACAGCTATTCATCGAACAGCCATATGAGTGTCGGTAGCATGCCACGAACAACCTTCGACGATACCGAGTACGAAACGCGCTTGGAACGAACGAAAGAACGGATGCGTGAGGAGGGACTCGACGCGCTCGTCGTGGCCGACCCCGCGAACATGAACTATCTCTCGGGCTACGACGGTTGGTCGTTCTACGTCCATCAGGCCGTCGTGGTCACGAGGGACCGCGACGAACCCGTGTGGGTGGGGCGCGGTATGGACGCCAACGGCGCGCGCGCGACCACCTGGCTCGGCGAGGAGAGCATCCGCGCGTACAGCGACGACTACGTTCACTCCCCGTACGACCTCCATCCGATGGATTACATCGGGGAGGTCATCGAGGACCTCGACGCCGAGGACGGCCGCATCGGATTGGAGATGGACGCCTACTACTTCACCGCGAAATCCTACACCCGTCTCCAGAAGAACCTCCCCGACGCCACCTTCGAGGACGCCACGCTCCTCGTCAACTGGATTCGAATCAAGAAGAGCGAGCGGGAACTCGAGTACATGCGGGAGGCGGCGCGTATCTCCGAGGAGGCGATGCTCGCCGGACTCGACGCCATCGAGGAGGGCGTTCCCGAGTACGAGGCCGCGGCGGCCATTTACGACGGCCTCATCCGCGGTACCGAGGAGTTCGGCGGGGACTATCCGTCCATCGTCCCCTTGATGCCATCGGGCGACCACACCGGAACGCCACACCTCACGTGGACCGACCGCGAATTCGAGGACGGCGACCCCGTCATCATCGAACTGTCGGGCTGTCGGCACCGCTATCATTCGCCGCTGGCCCGGACGACGTTCGTCGGCGACCCACCGGACGAGATGCAACGCCGGGCGGACGTGGTCGTGGAGGGACTGGAAGCCGCCATCGACGCCGTCGAACCCGGCGTCACCTGCGAATCGGTCGAGAAGGTCTGGCGGGACACCATCGCCAAGTACGACCTCGAAAAAGAGGACCGCATCGCCTACTCGATGGGACTCGGCTACCCGCCGGATTGGGGCGAACACACCGCCAGCATGCGACCGGGCGACGAGACGGTGCTGGAAAAGGACATGACCTTCCACATGATTCCCGGCCTCTGGTTCGACGACTTCGGCGTCGAGTTGAGCGAGACGTTTCGCGTCACGTCGAACGGTGCCGAGATACTCGCCGACTTCCCGCGTCGGCTTTTCACGACCTGATCAAGGGGGGACGACTCAGCCCGATTCGGAGTCTAAAACCTCGTTTTCGAGCGTTTCACCGCTTTCGAGACGATCCGTATTTTCCGCGACGATGTCGGCCAGTCGTTCCCAGTGACACGGCGTGTGGCCGCCGGTGTGCGGCGTGATGAGGCAGTTTTCGAGCGTCCACAGCGGGTGGCCCTCGGGGAGCGGTTCCGGGTCGGTCACGTCGAGTGCCGCCCCGCGAATCTTCTCCGACCGTAACGCGGCGACGAGCGCGTCGGTATCGACGATGGGGCCGCGGGCCGCGTTGACGAGGACAGTTCCCGGTTGCATCGACGCGAACTCCGACGTCCCGACGAGTCCGCGCGTCGTCTCGGTGAGCGGGCACGCGACCACGACGTACTCGCTCCGGGAGAGCGCCTCGTGGATGGCGTCCTCGTCGAAACCGACTACTTCGTCCGTCGGGCCTCCTTTCTCCGGCGTGTACCGAACGCCGACCGTCTCGACGTCGAACCCCTGAAGCCGTTGGGCGATTTCCTGCCCGATGGACCCGAGTCCGATGATAGTGACGGTGCTGCCGGTGAGTTCGCCGGACTGAAAATGTCGCCACTCGCCGCGTTGCTTGCGTCGCCAGCCCTCGTGGAGACGACGGGCGAAAACGAGCATGTTGCCGATGGCCTGCTCGGCGATGCCGGGCGCGTGAATGCCACCGGCGTTCGTCACGGCGACGCCGCGCTCCGCGAGCGTGCCCATCGGAACGTGGTCGGTTCCCGCGAAGGTACAGGCGAACAGTTCGAGTCGCTCGGCGCGGGCAAGCAGGTCCGGTTCGAGGGTGATGCCGGTGACGACCCGCGCATCCGCGACGAGTTCCCGTTCCTCCTTCGGCGTCGTGGCGTGGGCAACCGTTCGGTCGGGGAGGCGTTCGCGCAACGCTTCGGCGTACGATTCCATCGAGAGTCCTTCCGTCCCCTCGCGGAGAACGACGATATCGGGGATTTCGCTCATGATAGACCACCGCGTCGGGTGACGCGAATAGATGCTCGAACGATTGTCAGGATCCAACTTAGCCTTTTTGTGTAGTCGATGTCAACGAAATGCGTTTACAATTAAGTGACTGGACGTGTCAGTCACTCCCATGGAAGCGCCAATCCGCGACCGACTGTCCGACCTCCGACGGTCCTTTCATCGATATCCGGAACCCGCGTGGCGGGAGTTCCACACGACGCACCGACTCGTCGAGGAGATTCGGGATATCGGCGTCGACGAACTCGCCGTCGGCGTCGAAGCGTACGACGGCGACGACCGGATGGCCGTCCCCGACACCGACGATATCGAGGAGTGGCGGGGACGGGCGCTCGAACGCGGTGCCGACCCCGACCTCCTCGAAACGATGCAGGGCGGACACACGGGCGTCGTAGCCGTCCTCGACCACGGTCCCGGGCCGGTCGTCGGCCTGCGCGTCGATATCGACGGCCTGTTCATCGAGGAATCGACGGCGGGCGACCACGCGCCGACCGCCGACGGGTTCCGGTCGGAAGGGGACGGAACGATGCACGCCTGCGGTCACGACGCGCACATGACGTGGGGGCTCGCTACGCTCGAAGCCATCGCGGAGAGCGATTTCGACGGAAAGCTGGTCGCCTTCTTCCAACCCGCCGAGGAGGTATCCGGCGGCGGACATCCAATGGCCGAGAGTCGGTTCGCCGACGACGTGGACTACCTCTTCGCCGTCCACGTCGGCCTTGACCACCCGACTGGAGAAGTCGTCGCCGGAATCGAACGCCCGCTCGCGATGTGTCACGTCGACGTGACGTTCGAGGGGACGTCCGCCCACGCCGGAAAAGCGCCCCAAGACGGAGACAATGCGATGCAGGCGCTCGGGACGGCCATCCAGAACGCCTACGCGATTCCGCGGCACGAGGACGGCATGACGCGCGTGAACCTGGGAAAGGCGGAGGCCGGGACATCGAGCAACATCATCGCCGACTTCGCGCACGTCGAGGCGGAAGTGCGGGGCGAGACGACCGAACTCATGGAGTACATGAACTCCCGATTGGACAGGACGCTCGAAGCCGCCGCCGAAATGCACGGCTGTGACGTGGATATCGACGTGCGGAGCAAGTCCCCGCGCGCCGACAGCGATCCCGAACTCGCCGAAGTCGTGGCGAACGTGGCGGGGACGTCGATGGCGTCGATTCCATCCGACCAGCCGCGGACTTCGGTGCGAGCGAGGACGCCACGTTTCTGATGGAGCGCGTGCAGGAGAACGGCGGCCTCGCGACGTATCTCATCGTCGGCACGGATCACCCGACGAGCCATCACACGCCGACGTTCGACGTGGACGAGCGAAGCCTTCCTATCGGCGTTGACGTGCTGGTCGGGTCGATTCTCGCCGTGGCGGAGGACGGACCGTGAGTTCGGAGCGGACCGACGACGGGTTTCCGCCCGCCTCCGACATCGCTCACCATCGCGGACGTGCAGGTGGCCAAGAATGGCTCGACGGCGTCGTTCGCTCAGGTCGCCGCGATGGCCTCGTTCAGAATCCCGATGCCGAGTTCGATTTCGCGTTCGGTCGAATCCAGCGGCGGGAGCAGGCGGATGGTTTTCTCCCCGCACCCGAGCGTGAGGAGTCCCCGTTTCAACGCCGCCTCCACGACGGCGGCGCGGCGCTCCACCGTATCGAATTCGACGGCGAGCATCAGCCCTTTGCCGCGCACGTCCTCGACGTGCGGCAGGGCCGCATCGCGGAGTAACTGCTTGGCCTGCTGCCCGCGTTCGGTCGCGTTGTCGAGCAGGTCGTACTCCTCGATGGCTTCCAGCGTGAAGACCCCCTGCATCGACGCGAGGAGGTCGCCGCCGCCGAACGTCGAGCCCAACCGGTTTTTCTCGGCCGGAAAGAGGTCCGACCGCGAGATGGTCGCGCCGATTCGGAGCGCTTTCGCGCTGGCGATGACGTCGGGTTCGATGGGGTAGTGGTCCGAGGCCCACATCTTCCCCGTGCGACCGACGCCGGATTGGATCTCGTCGGCGACGAGCGGAATGTCGTACGTCTCACAGATATCGCCCACTTCCTCCATGAATGCGGCGCTCGGGAAGCGATAGCCGCCGACCCCTTGAATCGGTTCGATGGCCACGAACGCGATTTCGTCAGGGTTGACGTGGCCGCCCTCGGGTTGGAGGGCGCTCCTGAGTCGTGAACCGTTGCCCGTGAAGAAGCCACAGTCGCAGGTCTCGTCGGTGTGGTCCTGTGCGTCGCAGAACGGGACGGTTCGAACCCCGGCAACCTCGGGGTAATGTCTCGTGTACACCTCGTTCGAGCGGGTGATGGAGAGGGTGCCGAGCGTCCGTCCGTGAAAGCTCCCGTCGAACGCGTAGGCGTATTTCGCGGCCGGGTTGTGGTCGTGGGTTATCTTCATCGCGTTCTCCATGGCTTCGGCCCCGGAGTTCGAGAGGAAGACGGTGTCCATCCCGTACTGACTGGAGACGTCGACGAGTTTTTCGACGAGGTGGCTGGACGCGGGAAACTCCGCCGTTTCGGGGTCGGGGCCGTCGCCGAAGTAGATGTCCTGTCCGGCGATTTTCATCGGTTCGACGAGCGAGAACTCCCGCAGTTTGTCGAGAATCTTCTCGTTGTTATAGCCGAGCGGTGCCGCACCGATGTGACAGGTGAAATCGAGCAGGACGTTGCCGTCAACGTCGGAGACGAACGGGCCGTGTGATTCGCCCGTGATATCCCAGACGAACTCGTGTGAGAACTCGCTCGGTGCCGCGTGTTCGGTATGAAAATCGATCCACCGCTGTGCGTTCGGACCGGGGAGCGTGGCCGCGTCGGGAGTCGCCGTGTCCCTATCCATACACAATGTTCGTATATGCCGTTATTAAAACTTGGTGTCGAAAGGGGAAAGCGGCGACCGTTTCAGTCGTCGTCGTCCTGACCAGCGATCTTCGGTGTGTCCGCCGTTTCTTCCCTCGTCGTCGGTGCGCCGATGAGTTTCGTGCGGTCTTGGAGAAGCACGCCTCCGGATTCCGACTGGAACGTTTTGACGAGGCCGAGCATGGCGAGGAGACAGACGATTGCGAACGGAGCGCCGGTGATGATGGCGGCGGATTGCAATGCTTCGACGCCGCCGACGACCATGAGGATGGAGGCGACCACACCCTGCGCCACCGCCCAGAAGATACGGTTGATGGACGAGGGGTGTTCCTTCCCCCCGGTCGTTATCATCGACACCGCCAACGTCGAGGAGTCAGCGGACGTGACGAAGAACGTCGTCACCAAAATCAGGAAGGCGACGAGCAGGAGCGGTCCGATGATCGGTATCGCGTTGAACAGGACGAATCCCGAAACGGACGGACCGAACTTGTCTATAGGACCGAGGACGTGTGCAACGCCCGAGTTTTGCATGATGACCGCAGACCCACCGACGATGATGAACCACGAACGGTCGCCATCGACGTGGCACCGATTCCGGCGAACGCGACCTCCCGGACGCTCCGGCCGCGCGAGATGCGGGCGATGAACAGCCCCGCGAACGGCGACCACGCAAGTGGCCATAGCCAGTAGAAGACCGTCCAATTGTTCACCCACCGATCCCAGCTTGGTGGCTGGGACGCCTGCGTGTAGAGGCTCATTCTAAAGAAGTCGGTAACGAACCGACCGACGCTTGTGTTCCGAGGTCGAGGATGCGCAACGTCGGGCCGAAGATGAGGGTGGCGACCATCACCACGAAGAACAGCACCATGTTGAAGTTCGAGAGCCACCGGATACCCTTGTTGACGCCGAGCACGAGCGACGCGGTGAAGATGACGGTCATCCCGGTTATGATGAGGATGGTTCCGACGTCACCGAGTGCGATACCCCACCAGGAAGTCGAGGCCCGTGATGAACTGGCTTCCGACGAACCCCAACGACGTGGCGACGCCGCCGAGCGTCGCGAACACCGCGAGGATGTCGACGGTCTTCCCGATTACCCGTCAACGTTGTCGGCACCGAGTATCGGCGTCAGCACCGCCGACACCCGGAGCGGGGCGTCGTAGTTGTACACGAAGTAACCGATCGCGAGTCCCATCACGGTGAAACAGGACCACTGGGTGAGACTCCAGTGGAAGATGGCGTACTCCACCGAGATAGGCATCGCCACCGCGGATTTCGGTGCTGCGTTGTACAACGGTGGAAACCGACGCGTAGTGGCTCCTGGATCCGGCCGGTCCCCAGAAGACGATCCCCCCGGCGAGTCCGGCGGAGTACATCATCGCGAAGTATGACAAGTAGCTGTACTCCGGTTCTTCGTCACCCAACCTGAGTTTCCCCCACGGCCCGAAGATGAGGAACGCGAGGAAGAGCACGAAGGCCAAACGTACGGAGCGGAAAAACCAGTTAAAGTACTCCTGAATCCAGTACCGTATCCCTTCGACGAAGCTGTATGAGCCGTTCGGGTTCAGCACGAATGCGGCAACTCGGAATTGAGCGTTATCGCTGCACCAGCGACGAAAATCGTCGGTTCGATTTCGTCGAGAAATTCCGCGACGGCACCCCCTTCGTCGGATTAGTTTCATGTCTCCCCCACCCCCTCCCCAGCAGTTCGACGACGGTTCGATTCGGTCACATGGGACTTTCAGCGGCCAGTCCATCGGTCTGCACTCGTTTCGCTCGCACGGTTTGTATCTCATGAGTAGTGTATGGTGGCATATGCCGTGGTGTGTGGTAACACACTAGATAGACATCGTGGATGACGCCCATAAATATTTCGGATATTGCTACTCGCAGTTACAAAATACGTTTACACAATCGTTCTGAGAACATTAACTGTGTACGACAGTAACAGAATATATCACACGAATGGTGTAACACGGACGTGTGAGAAATAAAACATTGGAAAAATTCCAGATACACGATCATAGTCGAGTCACCACGTGATATGGTTCGGATCCCGCGATCAGAGCCGTGAAACGACGCTTCGTAACCCTTAATCATAATCCTACACAAAATCCGTTTATGACCGATAGTTCGGACGAGCGGGAATCCCGAGACGCACTCGCCTACTCCGCGGACCGGGACCGGGGTATTATCACGCCGAGCGACAGGGAGTTCCTCATCGGACGGAAATCCGACTACACCGAACACTCGAAGAAACAGAAACGGAACCGAATCCACGAAGCCTTAGCAACGCGATTCTCGATTTCACCATCCTCTTTGAGCATCTCGAAGAGCACAAGCGTCAGCGAAACGGTGTTCCATTCCGCAACAAGCGTCACGCGGGGCGCGTACACGCCGGGTATGGCAAGGGAGCATGCTCGCGTTCCTCCACCTCGGGACGATGGGCTACTACACGCCGTTCAAGGACATGTCTCGCCCAGGGCGTCAACGAGGCCGAACAGGAACTGGCCGGGTCGGATTACCGCATGGTGACGGTGGATTTCAACGTCGAACCGGGTCGGGGACAGATTGACGTGGACGAGGTCATCGACAAACTCGAATTCGGCGACTACGAGGAGATAACCGACGAGGAACTCCGGGCGTTCATCCGCCTCCTCACCGAATCCGAGGAGTTCTCGGCCACGTCCATGCGTTCTGAGATGAAAGAGCAGATGAGCGTGTTCATCGAGAAGGTCAACGCCGCGACGGAACGGCGCGACCAGCGCGTCGAAGAGCTGAACGACTGATTTTCACTCGGGTATCCGAGATACGCGACGCCGTCCGGTTCCACTCGGACGATTCAGCCGGCCCGTTGCTGCTCCTCGCTCGCCTCCTGAACCGCTTCCACGATGACGTCCATCGCGATTTCGGCCAACTCTTCGGTGAGGACCAACGGGGGAAGGAGTCGGAGGACGTTTCCGTATTGTCCGGCCTTCCAGACGAGGACGCCACGTTCGTAGCAGTATCGCTGGATGGCTTCGACCCTTCGCTGTCCGGTTCCCGTTGCGTCGACGAACTCGGTGCCGACGAACAGCCCTTTCCCGCGGACTTCGCCGATGGCGGTGTGTCGTTGCCGCCTCGGAGTCGCCCGCGGATGTCCTCCCGAGTCTGCGTGCGTGGGCGAGCAGTCGTGGTCCTCGATGTACTCCATCGCTCGCGTCCCGCGCGCATCGCCACGACGTGTCCCCGGTACGTTCCGGCGTGGTCGCCCGGTCCCCACGTGTCGAGGTCCTCGTGGTAGATGGTCGCCGAGAGCGGGAAGCCGACCCCGCCGAGCGCTTTCGCCGTCGTCACGACGTCCGGCGTCACGCCGTACCGGTCGCTCGCCCACCACTCGCCCGTTCGCCACCGCTCTGTATCTCGTCCACGACGAGCGGACGTCGTTGTCGTCCGCGATTTCCCGGAGGCCCGGAGGAACCCCTCGGGGGGCGTGATGACGCCGCCTTCCCCCTGAATGGGTTCGACGAAGATTCCCGCGGGGTTCACGAGCCCACCGTAGGGTTCTTCGAGGATCGCGCGCACCTTGTCGAGACTGTCCGACCGCTTCCTCCGGCGTCTTGTCCTGTTCGAACGGGTGGGATACGCGCTGGACGCTCGGGGAGGAGGGGCGTGTATCGGCCTTGAACCCCTTTTTCCGTGAGGCATCGCGCCGCTGGTCGCGCCGTGTACGACCCTCGGAACGCGATGAGGCCGTTACCGCCCTGTCGTACTTCGCGAGTTTTATGGCGGCTTCGATGGCGTCGCTCCCCGTCGGCTGGACGAACACGACCTTGCTGTTCCCCCGAAGCCCCTCCGGGGCGATTTTGCCGAGTTTTTCGATGAGTTCCAGGCGCCTCGCTCGGGAAATCGACGGTGTGCACGAACTTATCAGCCTGTTCGTGGACGGCTTCCATCACGTAGGGGTTCGAGTGCCCGACGTTCAGTACGCCGATACCAGCGAACATGTCGAGGTACATGTTCCCGTCCACGTCGCGGACCGTCGCGCCCTTCCCCGACTCGAACGCGACCGGAATGTCGTTCGGATACGAAACCGCGCTGCTGTCGATTTCACGCTGTTTTTCCAACAACTCCCGGGTTTTCGGCCCCGGGACGGTCCCGACGTCCGGTGCGTCCGGGAAATGAAGTTCGTCTATCGGTGGACTCGCCGTCATACGCGATACCATGTGAAACAATCGTAAAAAAGTTATCCACGGATTTTATAGAAGCCGTAAACAGAAATCGAAATAGGAGCGGACGGTCTTCGTCGGAGCGGAACCGACCACGCGATCATTCCACCCAAATTGTCTTCCGATCGACGAACTCCTGAATGCCGATTTCGGAGAGTTCACGGCCGTATCCGGACGACGCGATTCGAAGGAATCCGTACGCTACGTTGCCCGGCGTGAACCGAAGCTCCGTGTCGGAAAACTTCTCGCGCAGTACCTTCTTGTCGAACTTCCCCGTGGCGGTTTTGGGGACTTCCTCGATGAAGACGACGTCGTCGGGGAGCCGCCAGCCGGGATGGTCGTCTTCGAGGAACGTCCGCAAATCATCGGCGGAGAGGCCCGCACCCTCCCGGACGACGACGCAGGCCAGCGGACGCTCCTGCCACCGCTCGTGCGGCACGGCGATGACGGCCGCTTCGACCACGTCCCCGTGGGCCATCAACTCGTTTTCGAGGTCGATGCTGGATATCCACTCACCGCCACTCTTTATCACGTCCTTCGTGCGGTCCACGATTTCGATGTACCCCTCGGAATCGACGTTGGCGATGTCACCGGTCTTCAGCCAACCGTCCTCGAAATCCTTCTCGTTCACGTCCGGACGGTTGTCATACTCGTCCACGACGGACGGCCCGCGGACGAACAGTTCGCCGACCGACTGGCCGTCCCATTCCACCTCCGCGCCGTCGTCGCCGACCACCTTCATCTCCAATCCGGGCGAGAGCAGTCCTTGTTTGGCTCGAATTCCGTAGCGTTCCTCGTCGACCAAATCCCGCATCGTGGCTTTGGGCCGAGAGACGCTGCCGATGCTCATCGTCTCGGTCATCCCCCACGCGTGTTCGATGGTCACGTCGTACTCCTCCTGATACCGCTCCATCACGCCCTTCGGTGCGGCGCTGCCGCCCACGACGATTCGGTCGAGGCTGAAGAAGATATTGGAGTCGTGGCTGTCCAGATAGTCGAGCATATCTATCCAGACGGTCGGAACGCCGGCCGTGAGCGTCACGCCCTCCGTCTCGATGAGGTTCACGAGGTCCTCCGTCGTCGGTTGTGTGCCGGGGTACACCTGCTTTGCCCCCGCCATCGTCATCGTGTACGGGAACTCCCACGAGTTGACGTGGAACATCGGCACCACCGGCATCACGGTGTCGCTTTCCTCGATGCCGATGGCCGCCGGGGTCAGCACCATCATCGCGTGAACGTAGATCATCTCGTGGGTGTACTCCACCCCTTTCGGCTTCCCGGTGGTTCCGGACGTGTAGCACATCCCGGCCGGTTGGTCACCCGAGAGATTCCGGCCACTCGAACTCCGAGTTGGCATCTTCGAGCAGCGCTTCGTACGAACGCGCCGGAAGGTCGGTTTCCGGCACTCGCTCGTCCATGACGACGATTTCCTCCACGTGTTCCAGGGAGTCCCACAGCCGTTCGACCGTCTCGAACGGGTCGCCGGGGTCCACGAGCAGTACCTCGTCGGCGGCGTCGTTCAGGATGTACTCGACGTGGTCGTCGCC
Organism: uncultured haloarchaeon; assembly: GCA_963811185.1. Taxonomy (GTDB): domain Archaea; phylum Halobacteriota; class Halobacteria; order Halobacteriales; family Haladaptataceae; genus Haladaptatus. The sequence continues at coordinate 69,942 of CAWEQN010000001.1, read as the reverse complement.
GAGCAGGACGTTCACCGTGTGGAGTTGTGACCCCATGAGCGGGACGGCGTAGTACGCCTCGAAGTGACGATGTGGTTCCAGCCGAAGTTCCGACCCTTTCCCGGTTCGACGCCGAGCGCGTCCATCCCGCGGCGAGCGAGTGCACGCGTTCGCCGAACCGAGGTACGTGTACCGGTGTGTGCCGTCGCGTGTTCGGGAGACGATTTCTTTTCAGGGAACAGTTTCGTGGCCCGCCAGAAGAACGGGCGGACTGTCAAATTGAGGGTCATGTGTGTGGAGATGATGGTGGGTTCGGATTATGTCGCGATGGAACGGGACGGATGGGAGGGAGGCCGTCGTCCGGTGAACCCAACGCACCGGTCAATCAAAAATTATCGTGATGGTTTCGGCCGCTCCGTCGCGTCCCACGTGAACGAACGACTCCGGTCCGCCCGCGGCGTCAGTCCGAGTTTCGAGATGGAACTTCTGGACCTTCCCATCGTCGTCTGGGGCAGTTCGTTCACGAACTCGACCTCTCGGGGATGTTTGTACGCCGCCAGTCGGTCGAGGCAGTCTCCCGAATCTCCTCCTGGTGTCGCGTCCGAATTCGGCGTGGGGACGACGAACGCCTTGACGGTTTCATTTCGGCGCTCATCCGGGATCCCGACGACGGCGGCGTCCGCGACGGCGGGGTGTTCGAACAGCAACTCCTCGACTTCGCGCGGGTACACGTTGTATCCCGCCGTGTTTATCATGTGTTTCTTGCGGTCCCGACGTAGACAAACCGTCCTCGTCGGCGTACGCGACGTCGCCGGTGTGGAACCACCGTTTTCCGTCCGCTCGGTAAACGCTTCCGCGTTCGCCTCGGGGCGCTCGTAGTACCCCCGCATCACGTTCGGCCCCGAGACGACGAGTTCGCCAGTGATTTCGTCGAGGTTCACGCTTCCTTCCTCGACGGGACCGCGTTCGACCGGCGGGCGCTCGGCGAAATCGTCGTCGACGATTCGGGCAGACACGCCATCAAGTGGTTGGCCGATGCTTCCGAGGCGTCGATTCCCGACAGATTCGCGTGCGTGACGGGGCTGGTTTCCGTGAGTCCGTAGCCCTCGTGCAATTTGACGCCGAACCGGTCCTCGAACGCACGGCGTACCTCGTTCGGCAGCGCACTCCCGCCGGTGTTCGCAAATCGGAGCGACGAGAGGTCGATCCGCCTCCTCGGGAAGGTTCACGAGGTCGTTGTACATCGCCGGAACGGCGTGGCTCAACGTCAGTCGTTCCGATTCGACCAGGGAGGCGGTTTTCTCGGCATCCCACGACGGGAGCGGATAGTAACTCCCACCGTCGAACAGCGTGGCGTTCATCGTCACCGTCATGCCGAAGATGTGAAACAGGGGAAGGACGCCGAGATGTCTGTCGTCCGGGCGGATTCCGTCGGGGATGGGATCCGTCGCCGCTCGAGCGTTCCACGCGAGGTTGTGATGGGTGAGGAGCACGCCCTTCGGCGTCCCCGTCGTTCCGGACGTGTACGGTTGGACGGCCACGTCGTCGTCCGCGCGCTCGGCGACGGGAAGCGTTTCGTCGGCGAGGACCTCCTCGAAGCGAACAGTGTGAGAATCACCGTCACCGACAGTGACAACCTGTCTCCACGTCGGTTTCATCCCGAATCGCATCGACGTGCTGGACGAGGTCGGGAAGCGTGACGACGGCTTTCGCCCCGCTGTCGCCGAGAAGGTGCCGGAGTTCACGGCGCTTGTACTGGGGGTTCATCGGCACGACCACGCCGCCAGCGCGGAGCGTTCCGTGAAACGCGGTGACGAACTGCGGTAGATTGGGGAGATACATCGCAACGCGGTCGTTGGTCCCGATTCCGCGCTCGGAAAGCCCGGCCGCGAACTGCCCCGTTCGTGTCCAAAATTCCTCATAGGAGGTTTCCCCCGTCCCTCGTAGACGATTGCCGGTGCGTCCCCGCGTTCGGCCGCTGCGTCCGCCACGTGTTGAACCAGATTCATGCGTTGTCCGTGATATAGGACGACACCCGACAAAAGCGTTTATCGATGGTTGGCCGTTGTCATAATTCGGTTATCTTCGGAAGAAGAGATAGTGAACGAACCATTATCGTTGTCAACGATTATCTGTGTGTCGTTTTCCGTCGGGGTTCCGGAGACTCAGGGTGTCTTACCCGCCGAATCATTCCGTCGTAATCGTCTCGCAACCACCCTGAACGTACAGCATCGACTGTTCGAACGAGACGATTGCCGTCGTCCGCGTCGAATCAGTACACTCGTTTCTCGGCCGGGGCCAATCGACGGACCGGGTACCGATTTCGTCCGCTCGCAGACGTATCTTCGCTGGTTTTTCCACGAACGGCCGGGGCGAATGGCTCCTCCCGTTCGCCAACCGAAACCGTTCCGCGAGAATCGTCGTACCGCTGTCGTCCGTTACCGTGAGCGAGAGGTCCAAATCCGGGTACGTGTCGTTGATTACAGTGACCTCGTGAGCGAGTCGGTGGCCGGTCAACGAACGTCGGAACTGGCTACATCCGGCCAGTGTCCCGAGCGCGACGACTGTCCCCGTACCGAGAAAATCACGTCGATTGACATTCATTGTCATCGTTTCGAACACGACGGTAATAAATCGATACGTTCGGCGACACGGGGACGACCAGGGGCGACGCCACGAGTCCCTACTCTTCCCAGTTGTACAGCGCGTCCACGTAGATGTCGTAGACGTCCTCCTCCGTCACGGGTCGGGGATTACAGCGAAGCAATCGCGCTTGCGTCTCGACGGTCTGTTTCGCCAGCCAATCGACCTCGCTCTCGGTGATTCCGGCCAGTTCGTTGAGCCCGCTGGGGAGGACGTTCAAGTCACGCTGGAGTTGGACGTACTCGGATTTCAGGGCGTCTGCGGCCTCGCGGGGACTCATTCCGGTCGTATCGACGCCGAATCGACGGGCGAGCGAGGCGAAGCGTTTCGGGTCGCTCGCGGAATTGTAATCGATGGTGCTCGCAGGGGTGAGCACCGCGATGGTTTCGCCGTGGTAAGTGTGATATCGGTTTCCGACCGGGTAGGCCATCGCGTGACAGAGGGTCGCGCCCGCTGTCAACCCGGCGATAGCACCGAAGAGCGCCCCTTGAAGCATGTTCTCCCGCGCGTCGAGGTCGTCGCCGTTGTGGACCGCCTTGCGGACGTTATTCGACAGTAGGTCGATGGCTTTCTCCGAGAACATCTCGGTGAGGGGCGTTCGTCCGGCGTAGACGGGACGCTCCCGGGGGTCCGTCGGCCGAAGGAGGGAATCGAACTCGTGGGTGGTGTACCCCTCCATCGCGTGCCCGAGGGCGTCCATCGCCGTCTTGGCCGTCAACTCCGGCGGAAGCGTGGTCGTCAGCGTCGGGTCGAGCACCGCCGCGTCGGCGCGAACGTGATTGCTGGAAATCCCTTCCTTGATGTCCTTTTCCGCCACCGAGAGGATGGCGACGGGAGAGATTTCTGCCCCCGTTCCGGCCGTGGTCGGCATCAACACGAGCGGCGGGCCGGATTCCGTGAGTGCCTGGCCCTCACCCGTTGGCTCGGCGATGTAGTCCAGCGGGCTTCCACCGTTGGCGATGACCGCACGGGTCGTCTTCGCGGTGTCCATGCAACTGCCGCCGCCCAGACCGACGTAGAAGTCGTAGCCTTCCTCGCCTTGCTCGTCGCGCACGAAATCGAGACAGTCCTCGATGTCCGAGACCGACGGTTCGCGCTCCGATTCGTCGTACACATCGACGGCGAGTTCGGCCTCGGTGAGGTGTGTTTTCACCCGCTCGACGTGACCGATGTCGGCGAGATTTTCGTCGGTGATGATGAGGCCGTGAGCGTCCACGTCCACGCCCAAATCGTGCAGTTGAAACGCCAGTTCGCCCGTCGCGTTTCGGCCGAACCGAATCTGGGGCATCTGCATGTGCCAGACGGTCTCCGGGGAGAGTTCGTGTGACGGCGCGGAAACGGAACGCTCGTAGCTCATTCGACCACCCGCCTCGACTGCTGTCGCTGGTCGTGGCCACTGATTCTCGCACTCTGGCCGATACTTCCAGTGATAGCTCCCGCCATGCTAACTCGTACACGGTCGCCCGAAAAGAGCGTATCGTCCATCCCGGAAATGGTTTCGAGCGGCCCGTTAGCCGTAGTCGGCCAGCGTCGTTTCCACCCGTTGAACACTGTTTCGTCTCCCGCGTCGCGTCTCCGCCTCCTCGCCGGTCCCGCCCGCCTCGTCGCCCTGCGCGCGTCTCCCTCCGCTCGTCTCCCGCTCTCCCGGTCCGCGTCCCGTCCCGGCGTCGTCTGTCCGGCCTCCCCCGCCTCCCGTCGCGTCGGCCCGCGCTTCCTTACCGCGCGCCGGGTCTCGTCGGGGCCGTCGTCGCCCAGCGCCCCCTGCGGCACGGTCGCCCCGCTCCGCCGGCGTCTTCCACGCTCCCGCGTCATCGCCGAAACACCGTTCACGTCGTCCCGACGTCGACGCCCGAGTCGAGCCTCCACCGCAGACCCGAACCCGCTCTCGGCGACGCCGCCGCGACGATCAGTCAACGCTACCTCGGCCCGCGTTCACGCTCCCGCGACTCGACCCGAATCTCACGAGCGTTCTTCCCGCGCCGTCCCCGAACCCCACTCGCCCCCGACCGATACCGCAGCGCCGACCTCGCCGTAAACCCGAACGCCTCGACCACGAGCGCACCCAGCCGCACCCCCGAACGCCTCTTAACCGTCTCGTCGCCCATCGCCCGCCCCCGCTATACCCAACAACTACCCTCGAGCCAACCGCGAGGACACACACCATCACGCCCTCGTCGCAGCACGACACCACCCGCTCACCGCATCCACGAGGAGAGCAGTCGGTCGCCAGCGCTCGCGGAGTCGAGCGGAGAGACCGGCGTGTGGAGTCGTCGGAAACTGTCGACTCGATCGCCGAACCGACGCGTTCAGATTCGGTCGCACGGTGCGCGTCTGCCACGTAGTCCCGAAAGGAGAAATTCCGAGAAGAGGAATTCTCCCGAACCGTCCGGTCATTGAGCGGCCGGAACGATTGGAACGTGCGTGCCATGCCTCGCTTTACCATTTCGTAGGCCGGTTCGCCTGTTACATCTTCGCCGCGATACCTGACAGTCCCGCTCGTCGGAGTGTGCGTTCCCGTGACGCAGTTGAACGTCGTCGACTTCCCGGCCCCGTTCGGCCCGATGAACCCCAGTATCTCGCCTTCCTCTACGGCGATGGAGAGGTTGTCGACAGCAGTGAGGCCGCCGAACTCCTTTCGAAGGTTTTCGAGGACAAGGATACCGTCCGACGTGGCGGTGTTCTCATCGCTCACCGTCATCATCGCCGTTGCCGTGGGTCACCTCCCCGATAGCGTCCAATGTGTCCCTATAGGCATCGAGGGTCCGTTCGAGCGGCGTTCGTCCGCCGTCCGTGACCGGTTTCGGTTCGTCTCTGACGATGTTCCGTCCTTGCTCGAGTCCCCAGCGAAGGACGCCACCAGGGAGGAAGAACAACAGACCGAGTGTGACGAGCGAGAACAGGAGGAGATCGAGGGACGCGATCTGCACGTTTAGGACGGGAACGATCGCGGTGATACCGGAGAGCCACTCCCGAAAGAGGCTGAAGAACAGGCCGCCGATAGCGGCCCCCGTGATAGTGCCCATGCCGCCGACGATACTCGCGATGATGACCTCGACGCTGACGCTCATCACGAGCAATTGGCTCGGTTGAGGTTTTCCTACAGTGTGGACGAAGACGGCGCCGGCGAGGCCGCCGACTGCCGCGGAGAGTACGAACGCGAATATCTTGAACTTCGATGGATTGATTCCGGCAGCCGCCACGGCGTCCTCGTCCTCTCGAATAGCGGTGAAAACCGCACCAGCGTCCGAACGCGTTACAGAGAGTAAAATGGCGAGGATGAAAACGAACACGCCGAATGCGATGTAGAAATCCACGACGGTCTGTCCTGTAAATCCCGAAACCGGCAGCAGCGGGTCCGGACTTGGAAGCCCGAGTTCGCCGCCGAATGTCCCGCTGAACACTATGAATAGCTGGAGGAGGATAAGCGGTGCAACGAGTGTGACGAGCGATAGGTACGGCCCTTCGAGACGGAGTGCAGGGACGCCGATGAGAATTCCTGCGAGTGCTGCGAGTACGGTTCCTAGCAGAACCGCCACGATCGGTGGGATGCCCAACTCGAGGTTCAACAGAGCGGAGCCGTAGCCGCCAACTGTGAAGAACAGAGCGTGACCGAAGCTTATCTGGCCGGTGTAACCTGAAACGACGTCCCAACTCATGGCGAACATGGCGAAGAAGAGCGCAGTCGTCAGCGTGACGATCCCGAGAAGGCCCCGTCCCTCGCCGAGGAGAGCTCGAAGCCAGAACGGTGCGAGGGCCAATAAGACGAGTGCGACGATTCCAAGTTTGTACCGAGGAGCGAGCGACACGAGATCGAATCGGTATGAGCGTTGATTCGTTCGCTCATGATATCACTCCACCAGCTCCCGGCCGAACAGGCCCTCGGGTTTCACGAGCAGGATGACGACGAGAACGACTAGCGATGCCAACCCGCTGAGGCTCGAATCCACGTACGAAACCGTGAACACCTCTAGAAAGCCGATGATGTACGCGCCGATGAGACTGCCCCGGATGGAACCGATACCGCCGAGAACGACGATGGAAAACGAGAGGACGAGCGGTTCCCTTCCCATCGCCCATCCGGCGGTCTGTATCGATCCGAGGAAGACGCCCGCAAGTCCGGCGAGCGCGCCAGCGACTGCCCACGTGTAGAGGTACATCCGGTTCGTCTCGATGCCGACGAGCGACGCGCCGCGCGTCGACATGCTGGTCGCGATTATCGCCTTGCCTGTTCGGGAGTAGTTTACGGCGGCAAAGAGCAGCCGATGACGACCCACGAGAGTGTGAAGGCGAACACCCGATTCAATTGGATGCCGCCCACAAGCGCGAGATGCCCGGAAAACAGCGACGGAATCGCCCGCGGTTGCGTGCCGACGAGTATCTTGACGGCCTCCTCGACGACGATAGCGGTCACGAGCGTGAGTATCATCACTGTGATGGAATCGTGTTGTACGCGTCGTATCAATACGAGATACAGGATGGCCGCGAACGCGGCCGAGATGACCAGTGCGGCGAGCGTAGCGACCCAAATGTTGGCCCCGAGTACGCCTGTGACGAAGTACGCCGTGAACGCGCCGATAGTGATTATCGCACCGTGGCTGAGGTTGAGCACGCCGCCGACGCCGAATATGAGCGTGAACCCGATGGCGACGAAGGCGTACAGCGCGCTGATGAGTGTCGCATTGACGACGGTGTTGAGTAGTCCGGACATGGCTCGAATCACATCCATGGCGGTTTTTTGTGCGACCCCGTGGCGACGTTGGAGGGCCAGATGGCCTGCTGGATGCCGTTCCCGCCTTTTTCTGCCACTGGAGCCAGACCGGCCACGCGGTGTCCTTCCCGTACACCACATCGTGAGGATACTTCGCTCCTTTCCGTAGTACTTCAGCGTCCCTGTCGTCCCCGTGAACGACGATGATTCGATCTCGGGGATGACGTCGTCGGCTTTCCGCGAATCAGCAGCTTCGACGGCTGCTGCATACTGCTTCATCGCATCAAAGGTGATATATCCCGTATACACGGGATACTTTCCGTTCTCCTCCTTGTAACTCTCCGAGAACGGGACCGTCTTCTTCGTGACCTTCGCCTATGGCGTCGCCGAGTTCTGGGTGAGCGCATACTGACAGGCACCATTTACCGACCCGTAATAAGACGGAAACTGCATCGGGACGTGGATACCGCCGAACTCAAACGGACGTTGTTGCTTCGCCCACTGAACGACTGCGGCCGTTCCTGTGTGAGCCATGACGACAAATGCGGCGTCGGCACCGGAGCTCTCCATGTCGTCGTAGATGGGCGAGAAATCCTTCGTCCCGCTCGCGTATCGCTTACTGACCGGAACGTCGACCCCAGTTCCCGAAAGTTGTTCCGTGAGAACCTTCGTAACGGGTTTCGTCCACGCGTAATCCTCCGCGAGTACAGCCACGGACTTCCACCCCATCGAGTCGAACTGCGCTTCCGCGAAATCGACCATGTTCTCGCCGAGGTAGTGTGAGTTTACCGGGCCAGTCCGAAAGAAATACTTGTACTTCTCGTAATCGTCTTTGACCCTCGTGGCCGCTTCCGGCGTGGCCGCACCCGACCCCATGTGAACCGTCTTCTGCTCCGCGATGGAGTCCATGATATTGAGGAGCACCTCGCTGGTGAATACACCGGTCGTGAAATCGACGTTCTCGCCGACGGTGAGTTTCTGATATTTCGATTTCCCCGACGATGGATCCTCCTTGGTGTCCTTGACTACGACTTTCACGTCCTTGCCGCTCACGCCGCCGTCCTCGTTGAGCTGTTTTGCGGCCAGCTTGGCACCGCCGACGATGGACGCGCCGATGGGGTTCTTCGTCGGTTCGGGCGCGAGTACCCCGATTTTCACCGTGCCGGACGGGCCGCCACCGCTGTTACCCAAACACCCTGCCAAACCGGCGACCCCCGCAACGCTCGTCGCTTTCAACACCGACCGTCGCGTCGACGACAGCGTTTCATTTTTTGGTATGTTTGAGCGCTTTTTACCCTTACTCTGTGTTTTGATTTGGGGACTTTCGTAACCATCGTTAACCATGCTGTGACCGGAGTATCGGATAGGTGTCTAATAAATATGAGGGTTGATATCATGCAACGAGGGTGAGGGGAGACACCACGCGGTTTCTCTCGGGACGGAAACCGTATCATCGGTAACGAAAACAGTTGTCCGTGAATCGTTGGTAAGAGGAAGAGCCAATATTTTCTCATCCGGTAAAACAATGTGTGATACCGTACCACAGAGAGTATGGACGTACCAGCCGCCCTTCGGTCCGTCGAGGCAGTAACGTCGCCCGACTGTTCGAAGCGACGGCCGACCGCCGTAGTGAAGCCATCGCCATCGAGATGGACGGCCGTGAGCTAACCTACGAATCGCTCGACGAGCGTGCGGCCGCGTTCGCGGGCGAACTCCACGAACACGGAGTCGACCCGGATGACCGTCTCCTGCTGTACCTACCGAACTGCCCCGAATACGTCGTCGTCCTCCTCGGTGCGTTCCGCGCCGGCGTCGTCGTTTCCCCGTCAATCCACAGTACAAGGCGCGGGAACTCGCTCATCAACTCGAAGATACGGAAGACCGCATCGCAGTGACACACCGGCGCTCCGCGACGAACTCGTGAACGCCCGTGCGAGGCGGAGACCCAACCATCGTCACGGTCGGTGGCAAGGATGGTGAAAACGGCGACCTGCCGTTTGCGGATCTAACGGGCGGGCCACTCCTCATCGACCGCGAGTTGGACGACACGGCGATGCAACCGTACACGTCAGGGACGACGGTAGTCCGAAGGGCGTCCACATCACGCACCGAAATCCCGCGCACAGGCGTTTTCGGGGTTCACGTTCACCGAAAATCCCCCCGACGAGAACGTGCGTTGGCCGTCTCCGCTCTATCACATCACGGGCTTCGTCCACTCGACATGGCAATCCTGATACGAGGTGGGACCGTTCACCTCCGAAATCCGGGCGAGTGGAACGCCGAGGCGGCGATGAAGACCATCGAGGAGTTCGGCATCAGGAGTTTCGTCGGCGTCGCCGCGATGTTCGTGGACATGGTCAACGACGACTCGTTCAGCGACTACAACCTGACGAGCCTCGACACGATAAACGAAGGTGGGCGAAGATGCCCGTCGCCGTCCAAGAGCGATTCGAGGCGACGCCGGGGTCGAGATGACGAGGGGTACGGACTGACGGAAACGACGGCGGCGACCCACACGAGCGTCGGGTCCACGTTCGGCCCGAAACCCGGTAGATCGGCCAACCCCTTCGAATCACCGACTGCAAAATCGTCGGCCCCGACGGCGAGGAACTCCCGCCCGGCGCGGACGGCGAACTGCTCGTCCGCGGCCCGCAAGTGATGGCAGGCTACCACAATCGGCCGAATGCGACCGCCGAGACCTTCACCGACGACGGCTACCTGCGAACGGGTGACATCGCCCGTCGGGACGGGGAAAATTACTACGAAATCAGGGATAGGAAAAAGCATATGATAAACACGGCGGGGTACAACGTCTATCCCAGCGAAGTCGAGGAGTTGCTGTTCGAACATCCCGCCGTGGCGGACGCCGCCGTCGTCGGAATCCCGGACGAGCGCAGAAACGAGACGGTCAAAGCGTTCATCGTGCCCGTACCGAACGCGGATTCGAACTCCGTCGTGGACGTCGACTCCCGACGACATTCGGGAGTTCTGCCTATCGAACCTCGCGGAGTACAAACAGCCCCCTGAGGTCGAGTTCGTGGACGAACTCCCCCGCACCGCGAGCGGCAAGGTACAGAAGTTCAAACTCGTGAGAGGGCAGTCCGACGAGTGACGAACGACTGGCGACTCAACGACCCTCGAACTCCGGTGTTCGGCCCTCCAAGAACGCCGAAACCCCCTCTTCGTGGTCCTCCGTCTCGAAGACGATACCCTGTGCGGTCGCTTCGTCCACCATCGCGCGGTCGAGCGATTTGTCTGTCCCTTCCCGTAGCAGGCGTTTCGCGTGGCGGAACGCGACGGTCGGCCCGCCCGCGATTCGACCGACGAGTTCCGCGACTCGGTCGTCGAACTCCCCGTCGGGGTAGACGTGGTTGAACAGGCCGAGTTCGGCGGCGCGCTCCGCGCCCAGCACTTCTCCGGTGTAGACGAGTTCCTTTGCGACGTTCTCGCCGACGATTCGCGGGAGCAGATACGACGTGCCGGCGTCGATGCCTAGGCCGACTTGGCGGAAGAGAAAGCCGATACTCGCCGAGGCGCTCGCCAGTTGGATGTCACAGGCGATGGCGAGATTCGCGCCCGCACCGACCGCCGGGCCGTTGATTTTGGCGACCGTCGGATACGGGCAGGTGACGACCCGGGCCATCGTCTCGCTCGTCGTCCGTTCGAGCGTGGCGACAGCATCGTCGAGTGAATCGTCACTTTCGAGACGCGCGTGCATCGCCTTGATATCGCCGCCCGCCGAGAACGCGCTTCCCTCACCCTCCAAGACGACGCATCGAACGTCATCGCGGTCGGCGAGCGCGACGAACCGTGCCCGGAGGTCGTCGGAAACCTCGCGCGTGAGTGCGTTGCGGTCGTCGGGGCGATTCAGCGTGAGCGTCGCGACACCGTCATCGACGGTCAGGAGGACGGCGTCGGTCATCGTGACCACTGCACACGATTCGGATACATACGACAGTTATATTCGTACTGTGGAATAAATCTTCGGAGTATTTTGAACAGTGGTCGTGGAAAATGGCCCTTAAGTTTCCAACACTGTATTTTCGGTAAAGGCTTACAACAGTCGGTCGTCGATAGGGAACACGATGACGGACGATTTTCGGGCGAACCGGCAGTATCGACGGCGGACGGGAGGGGTATCGTGACTGAACGGGAACGGCTTCAATCGTTCATCGACGAGCACGGCTACCTCTCGTGGCTCGGTCTCCGCGTCGAGACGGCCGAAGCGGGATATCTCGAACTGCGGGTTCCGTTCGACGAAAAGCTCCTCAATCCGGTGACCGACCGCGATGTCGTCCACGGCGGCGTCGCGGCGACGCTCGTGGACACCGCGGGTGGGTTCGCCCTTCGGACGACGCTGGCCGACCCGGAGGACGCACACCTCGTGACGACAGACCTCAACGTCTCGTACATCCGTCCGGCGGGTGATGACCTTCTCGCGGAAGCGACCGTCATCCGCTCGGGGGACTCGATGGGTGTCGTCCGAGTGACCGTCCAGACGGTTGACCCCGACGGAAACCGGACTGAAACGGCCGTCGGGAGGACCTCGTATCGGCTCTTTCGCCGATAGCCGTCGATTACCGAGCCTTCGAACGCAGTCGCTCGATGATGCTGTCGGTCTTGTCCATCTTCTCGATGTCGGAAATTTCGTCGCCGACGGCGATTTCCCCGCCTTCGACCACGTCCGCACAGACGCCGCCGCGTCCATCCTTGAGCGAGCGGGCGACGCCGTCCTGTTCGTTCAGTTGCTCGACGTGTGCGCAGGGCGGACGCGGCCGCGTTCCCTCCAATATCGCGTCGCCGATTCGGAACCGATGGTTGAGCAGGTCGTGCACGTCGATACCTTCCGTGACGATGTTACGGCGGTGCTCACCGGCGGTCAAATCGAGGCCGAATTCCCGGTTGATTTCCTCGATGGCTTCCGACGCGATGAGCGTCACCTGACAGACGTCGTACGGCGAATAGTAGCCGGTGCCGTTGAAATATCGGTCGTTCAGGAGTCCCCTATCGGCGACCGCCTGCACGCCGGGAACCGACTGCATCGGTTCCGAGCCGTTCTCGGTGACGAAGAGCGCCGTGATATGGGCCATATGCGTCCTTGGTCACGGACGGGGATAACGACGCAGGGTGACACGTTTCAGGCACCATATGATAACAGTTCAAGTGCCGTCTGATGGCGCTTCAGGCATCGTATAACGGCGCTTCAGATACCGTATAACAATACTCGAAACGGCCATTGGTCGATATGCAGGTCGCACTGAATCAGGTCTCACGCGCCGCGACGTTCGACCGTTGGCACGACCAACGTGTCCATCTGTCAGTAGTCATCCGTCGTCCGTTCGCGCGGTCGGCGTCACTGCCGACCGTACTCGGCGCTTTCGATTGGAGAACGGGTCGCTCGCTGGTACGAGCACCATCGACGGACGAAGGCTCTCGTCCGCTCGATGGCGGCTATCCTCGATAGCCCCGGTGGTTCGAATCCACCCCCGTTCGTCGCTGTTTTCCGAAGGAGAGTAACTTCCGTCAGGAGCGCTGGCGATAGATGAGGTTGCGCTGGATGCCGTTCGCACCCTCGTAAATCACGGGAATCCGAACGTCACGATAGACGCGAGCGATTCTGCGGTCGGTGAGGACGGAGCGACCGCCGTGCAGTTGCATGCCCCGTTCGGCACACTCGACGGCCGCTTCCGTCGAAGTCGTTTTGGCGAGCGCGGCCCAGTAGCCGGCGTTATCACCGTCTTCGACCTTTCGAGCGGCGCGCCAGTTGAGCGCCCGCGCCCGTTCGAACTCGATGAGCATGTCCGCGAGGTCGTGTTGGACGGCTTGGAACTCGTTCACGTTTCGTCCGAAGGCGTCTCGGTCGTGGACGAACGCCCACGTCTCCTCTATGGCCGCCGCGGCCAACCCCAAGGCGTGACCGCCGACGACGACCCGTCCGTGATTGAAGAATTCGGCGAGCATGTAAAATCCGGCACCCTCGTTCCCGACGAGGTTTTCCTCGGGAATCTGGCAGTCGTCGAACACGATGTGCCCCTGTTTCGAGGCCCGGAATCCCATCTTCTCGGGGATGTGCTCGGCGTCGTATCCCTCCGTGTCCGTCGGCACGATGAACATCGAGTAGTTCGAGTATCGGTCGTCCGAATCGCCGGTTTTCGCGTAGACCGTCACCCAGTCGGCTTCGACGGCGTTGCCTATCCAGTACTTCTCCCCGTCGAGCACCCACTCGTCGCCGTCCCGAGAAGCGCTCGTCGTCATTCCCGCAAGGTCGCTCCCCGTCTGCGGTTCCGAGACGGCGAGTCCGGTTATCGCCTCACATTCGGCCACGGGGCGGAGGTACTCCTCCTTCTGTTCCTCGCTACCGTAGGATTCGACGATTTCCCCGCCGAAACTCGCCAACTGGAGCGTGAGGGCGATTCCGGCGTCCGCCCGGTAGAACTCCTCGGCGATTGCGAGCATGCTCTGAAGGCTCAACCCCTTCCCGCCGACTTCGGGGCCGAGGTCCTGGGCAACCAAGCCCGCTTCCTGTCCCGCTTCGAGGATGTCGAACGGATACTCGCCGCGTCGGAAGTACTCCTCGGCGTTGGGTTCGATATGCTCTTCGGCGAACGCTCTGGCGTCCGCTTTTATCTCGCGGGTGTCTTCGGGGATGATAGAATCGTCCAACAGTTCCATAGTTTACCGTTGACCTCGACTGCTAAAACTGTCGTTGCCGGGACTCGTTCCACCCGAATTCCGTCTCGAACGACATCGGTCATTCCCGACAGCCCCGAAAAATCGACTGACAGCGTAACGACCACGTTCGACCGACTGCGGAACGGCCACATCATTCACAAACGCGCTCGCACACGAACCAGTATGGACGAACTACGGCCGATAGGACTGGGGACGTACAAGAACACCGACCCGGAGGAGTGTGCGGATATCGTCGCGGCCGCGCTGGAACTCGGCTATCGCCACGTCGATACCGCGCAGGGATACGACAACGAGGCGTACGTCGGCGACGGTATCGAACGGGCCGATATCGACCGCGAGGACGTGTTTTTGGCGACGAAAGTGCAAACCGACCTGCTCGCGTACGACGACGTGCTCGACAGCACGGAGGAGAGCCTCGACGACCTCGGCGTGGAGGCTATCGACTTGTTGTACGTACACTGGCCATTGGGGGCCTACGACGCCGAAGAAACCCTTTCGGCGTTCGACGAACTGCGCGACGACGGGAAGATAGCGCACGTCGGGCTGAGCAACTTCACCCCCCAACAACTGGACGAGGCGGCGGAAATCCTCGACGCGCCGATATTCACCCATCAGGTCGAGATGCACCCCTTGCTTCAACAGGAGGAACTACAGGAGTACGCACGCGAGGACGACCATTGGCTCGTCGCCTACGCACCGGTCGCACGCGGGGAGGTTGCCGACGTGGACGAGATTCAAACGGTCGCCGAGCGACACGACGCCACGCCGTATCAGGTGTCGCTGGCGTGGCTCACAGCAAAGGAGAACGTCGTCGCCATCCCGAAAACATCGAGCGAGGACCACCTCCGGGACAACTTCGAGGCGCGGAATCTGGAGTTGAGCGACGAGGACATCGCAACCATCGACGGCATCGAGCGCGAGGAGCGGTTCATCGACCCCAACGAAGCGCCGTGGAATCAGTGAAAACGGTTCGCGAAAATCAGCCCTGCTTCGGAACGTTCGATGGCCGAGACGATTGTGCCCGAATCTGTGTCTCTGACAGGGTCAAACTGACCGTTTTCGCGTCCATCACCCCGTGCTGCGGTGAACCGTAGACGGACCGTTCCTCGTCGTCGTACCGTCGTGAATCGTGTTGCGGTGGACCGTACAACGAACGTTCGCGCGGACGGTCGCCCGAGTTGTCAATATATTTTTGAATTCTTTCTAGTATATCAGATATCATAGAAGGGGAGATACAGTGTGGTTGAAAGTTCAAGTTCTTTATGTGCATTGGTGGTGTCATCAAACCCACATCCCACGAACCAAGAGCTTTGAGGCACGGGAGAGGATGTCCGTTCGAAATGGAAGCCGACGATGCGAAAACCACGGTGTGGGAGTACTACGAGGCGCTCCGTGAAGGTGAACCGCTGGCTCCGTACTTTGCGGAGGACGAATCGCTGGTCAAGTTCGGGATTTCGGAGCGACTCGTCGGATACGAGGCCGTCGCCGAAGGATTACGCGAGCAGACCCGTGGCTCGGAGCAGTGGACGGTGACGAGCCACGACCTCCGAGTGATCGAACGCGACCGCCACGCGTGGTTCAGCGACGACGTTCGAATGGCGTGGACTGACACGGAGACCGGAACGCGCCGCGAGTTCGATACGCGTTGGAGCGGCACGCTGGCGAGACGGGGAGAAAACTGGGAGTTCGTCGGAATGCACGTGAGCGTCGCCCAACCGCTCTGAGGTGCGTTTTTCGCGGTCAAGCAACTCAGACTTCGAGGATTTCGACCGGATTCCCGTCCGGGTCGAGGACGAAGAGAATTTTCGTTCCGCTTCCGGTCGTCTGGGGTTCGCTGATGGTCTCGACGTCGTCCGGGAGCGATTCGTAAAACCCATCGAGGTCGTCTGTTTCCAACCCCAGATGTTTCGCTCCGGTGTCGTACACCGCCGCGCCGCGCACGTCGTTTTCGTCATCGTCGCCCTCCTCGCCAGATTCGTACTCGATGAGTTCGACGCGCTCCCCTCCGGCGTCGAGTTGGGCGAAATGCCCCGTCATCGCGTCACCGCCGACGGCCGTCGAGAGCGCGTCGTCGGAAAGCGTGTATCGGTCGATGAGTTCCAATCCGAGGATGTCGTCGTAGAACTCGACGGCGCGGTCGAGGTCGGTTACGGAAACGCCGTGATGGTGGAGCGTGAGATGGCTCATGCTTTTGCCTCGTTCTCCCGGAGTAAAATCCTTCGTCTCCCGGTCGCTGATGTTGACAAAAAGTTCGAGCAGGAAGGTGATGACAGTATCGGACTTCCTAACCGAACCAGCACTGAAGGGTCGCCCGGCCACGACGTCGGACGACCTGTCATCAGGGGTCGGGAGTGGAGATGATGTGGATGCCACCTGATGCTCCGATAGCCGATGGTGAGTCGTTCGCTGGGGCATACGGTGGCGGGATGTGTCGTCTGCCTCTGACTCTCGTTCGACAGTGGTGGCGTTCCCGACCCGATTCTGTCGACGAACGGGTCGATAAAAGGAATTCTGACCAGTTCCTCAAAACACGATACTCGACCAAAATCGAACCCGAATAGCCGGAAACGGAACCGACGGGAATCGAAACCGAAACCGGCCATCCCGAAATGTATCGACGCCATCTGCTGGCAAGCATTCCCGTCGTCGGCCCTCTCGGCAGTTCGCTTGCCGGTATCCTCCACGCGGGCGTCGTTGCGGCGTTTCTCCAACGAACCGCCGACGAGTGGTAGCATTGGTGGCGAAGCCCACTCGACTTGGAACCTCCTCCAACGATAGGCGAACCACGACGGTTTTGGGGACGACGGAGTAGACAGATTGATATTCGACACGATTGTGGAATAAAGAAGTGCCAACAGGAGTTACCGTCACCATCGACCCGCACGTTCATTCGGAGGGGTCGTACGATGCACACGATTCGGTCGAACTTCTTCTGGAGCAGGCCAGCGACATCGGTCTCGATGCAATCGTCATCACAGACCACGACGTCATCGAGGAATCACGGAAGGCCGCAAGGCTGGCCGCCGAATACGGACTGATAGGTATTCCCGGCGTCGAAGTTTCGACGGCCGACGGGCATCTCCTCGCCATCGGCGTCGATACCCGGCCCAGACCCGGCAAGTCGCTCGAAGCGACCATCGACGAGGTTCACGAACTCGGCGGCGTCGCCATCGTCCCCCATCCGTTCCAGTGGAGTCGCCACGGCGTTCGGAAGCGCGACCTCGTTCCGTGTGATGCCATCGAAGTGTACAACTCGTGGCTCTTCACGGGATACAAGAACCGACGCGCACAGGAGTACGCGGACCGGCACGGCTATCCGGGAATCGCGGCGAGCGACGCACACACCGCGTCGATGGTCGGCCGGGCGTACACCGAACTCACCATCGACGGCGTGTCGAGCAAAGCCGAAATCGATTGTGACACCATCGTGGAGGCGTTCCGAACCGGAGCGACGGAGATTCGCGGGCGACGGACGCCGATTCCACACAGCGCCAATCACTACACGATAGGCGCGAGCAAGCGAATCGACGCGGCGATTACGTCGTCGAACCTGAACGTCCTCACCCTGCTCACACAGGCCGCATACGCGTTCCATCGCGGGAAGCGGCGACGAGGGGCGCTCCTCTTCGGTGCGGCGACGCTCTCGTCGCGGAACCACCGCTGGTGGTATCTCGTCGAGGGGACGATTACGGCGAACCGCCTCATCGACCGATTTTTTCTGAGCGGGTCGGTATGACGAACGGCGTGTTTCCCGACATTGACTGCGCTCCGAATCGACGGAAAAGGCAGACAGATATATTGTCGGGAGCTAACTAGAACCATGGGAACAGCACTCGACGAGATTGAGTTTCTCGCACGGTCCGAACACCGCATCGAGTGTCTCGATGCGCTCGCCGAGCGCCCACACAGCCGGGCCGACTTACAGGCGATAACCGGCGCATCGTCCTCGACTATCGGACGCTTGCTCCACGAGTTCGAGACTCGCGGCTGGATTCGGCGGGACGGCCAGCAACATCGAGCGACCTCGGACGGGTTGTTCGTCGCGGGAGAGGTCACGACCCTGCTCGACCGGATAGAGACCAGACAGCAGTTGCGCGACGTTGCGCGCTGGCTTCCGGCCGAAAAACTCGGCATCTCGATGGAATCGTTTTCCGAGGCCGTCGTCACGGTTGCCGACAGCGACGACCCGTACAAACCCGTGCGTCGCTACGACGAGTTGATAGCGGACGCGGGGACGATGCGCGCGTTCGGAACGGCGACGCTCAAATCCGCCAACGCCGGGTCCCTGTACCGGAACGTCCGCGAAGGGATGAAAACCGAAATCATCTATCCGCCGCCCATCGTCGAAGCCGTGTTGGAGTGGTCGCCGTCGGCCGCAAAACGTGGGTTGGAGGGCGGGAACCTCACCATCCTCCTACACGACGCGCTCCCGTGCGGACTTACCATCTTCGACGACCGCGTCGCACTCACGGGCTACGACCCCGACACCGGCATGTTGCGGGCCATCGTCGATACGAACTCCCCGGAGGCCCGGGAGTGGGCGGAAGCCCTCTATGAATCCTATCGGAACGAGGCCCGACCGCTCGCCCCGGACCTCCTCGAAGCGTAATGGCGTGAGACGACGACACGATGGCTTCGCTTCGTCTCCGTCCGTGCATCCACTGACCATTTTGCACGGCCTGCAAGCGACCCATCCGATGCAGAAATTTCACTAGATAGCTACACTTCTTTGCCGGTCGTTCCCACTCACGGAGGAGGAATACATGGCAACAGACAGCCACTCGGTGGACGGAGCGGTAATCGAGGAGTTCAAACGGCGTACCGGCGGTGCGGTGTTCCACCCTGATGACGGGACGGCATACGACGAAGCGCGCGTGATTTACAACGCGATGATAGACCGGCATCCCCAGTTGATAGCCCGCTGTGATACCGCGGACGATGTGATCACCGCCGTGGAATTCGCACGCGAAAACGATCTGGAGGTCGCGATTCGAAGCGGCGGACACAACGGCGCGGGGTTGGCGCTGGTGGACGACGGACTCGTCATCGATCTGTCGAACATGACCGACATCAGCGTCGATGCCGGGGAAAAGACTGCACGCGTCGAACCCGGATGCACGTGGGGCGATGTCGATGGTGCGACACACGCCGACGGACAGGCGACAGTGAGCGGAATCATCTCCACCACCGGCGTCGGGGGGTTGACCCTCGGCGGCGGCCACGGCTATTTGACCCGGAAGTACGGCCTGACCATCGACAACCTACTCGGCGCGGACGTGGTGCTGGCCGACGGGAGATTGGTTCACGCCAGCGAATCAGAGAATTCGGACCTGTTCTGGGCCATCCGCGGCGGCGGCGGCAACTTCGGCGTCGTTACCGCCTTCGAGTTCGACCTCCATCCGGTGGACACCGTCGTCGCCGGCCCGATGTTCTGGCCTATCGACGACCTCGAAGAAACCATGCGTTGGTACCGCGAATGGCTTCCCAGCGCACCGGAGGACGTGTACGCCTTCTTCCTGATCGCCGAAGTGCCGGGCGACCCGTTTCCGGAGGAAATCCACGGCGAAAACGTGTGTGGGCTGATGTGGTGTTATCTGGGCGACCCGGACGACATCGACGACGTGTTGGGACCCGCGCGCGACGTCGCCGAACCGCTGTTCGAGCATGTCGGGGAGATGCCCTACCCGGCGCTCCAGAGCATGTTCGACGACATCTATCCGCCGGGCGACCAGTGGTACTGGAAGGGCGATTTCGTCCACGACCTGACCGACGAGGCCATCGCCGAACATCGACGCTTCGCGGAGGTTCCGACCCCGCAATCCGGGATGCACCTGTACCCCGTCGATGGCGCGGCCCACCGCCTCGAACCGGACGAGACAGCGTGGGCGAACCGAGACGCCACGTGGTCGATGGTCATCTTCGGCGTGGACGGGGACCCGGCGAAAAAAGACGAGATAACAGACTGGGCACGGGGGTACTGGGAGGCAACCCACCCGCACTCGATGGGCAGTTCGTACGTCAACTTCATGATGGACGAAGGGGAGGACAGGGTCCGGGCGACCTACGGCGACAACTACGAACGACTGCGGGAAATCAAAGCGAAGTACGACCCCGAGAACTTCTTCCACGTCAACCAGAACATCGAACCGAAATCGACGGGGGAGCCATGACGACAGCGAACGGAGAGACCGTTCGGGGGATGTACGACGCCTTCGAACGCGGGGATATCGACCACGTCGTCGCCACGTTCGACGACGATATCGAGTGGGTCGAGGCGGCGGGCGGACCGTACGGCGGCACGTATCACGGCCCGGACGCGGTCGTCGAAAACGTGTTCGTCCCGCTCGGGACGGAGTGGCAGGAGTTCGTCATCGACCTCGACCGACTAGTGGACGGCGACGAAACCGTCGTCGGTCTCGCAAGCTATCGCGGGACGTACGACGAGACCGGCGAGAGTTTCGAGGCACCAGTGGCCCACGTGTGGAATTTCGAGGACGGGAAGGTAGTCCGATTCCAGCAGTACGTTGATACCGTTCTCCACAACGAACCGCTCGCGGAGGGGTGAGGAAATTCGCCTCGGCCCTCCACCCTCGACCGCAGATGGGTTCTCTCGTAGCGCGAAGATAGTTGAATAGATGAACAACCGTACAACTACGGCACAGCACCACACCGGGAAGATGTCCGCAGCCCGATTGTTTCACTCTTCGACGGCGGGCTACTTCGATTGCGAAATTCGACTGTTATCCCGGTGATTTGAAACGCGACCAAAGACGGGACGCCAAATCATCGGTCGTCCGATTCCAGCCACCGCTCCACCGGTTTCGGGTAGTCCTCGTCGAGCGTGACGCCGTATCGCTCCTGCTCGTCGGGGGTCAGCGTCCACGGTTCGTGTGCCTTCGCGTCGGGAACGTTTCCGAGTTCGGGAAGCCAGTATTTGACGTACGTCGCGTCGGGGTCGTACCGTCCGGCCTGCCACGCCACGTCGAACGAGCGATTCCGCGAATCGTTGCCGACGCCCGCGATGTACGCCCAGTTGCCGTAGTTGCTCGCCGGGTCGTAGTCCACGAGTTTGGTCTCGAAGTAGGCCGCACCTTTCCGCCAGTCGATACAGAGGTCGTTCGCCAGCACGCTGGCGACGTTCTGTCGCCCGCGGTTCGACATGTATCCCGTCGCGTTCAACTCCCGCATGTTCGCGTCCACGAACGGGACGCCTGTTTCGCCGCGCTTCCATCGTTCGAACTCCTCCTTGCTGTTCCCGTCCGTCCCGCTCCGCCAGTCGATATCCCGACGGCGAATCCCTTCGCGTTTGAACGGCTGATTGCCGTGCTTTGCGAACTGGAACTGGAAGAAATCCCGCCACAGGAGTTCGAACACGAGCCAGTAGGTCGATTCGTTCTCGACACGCTCGCGCTCGTAGCGTTCGACGGCCTCGTACACCGTCCGAGGCGAGAGACAGCCCAAATTGAGCCACGGTGAGAGCTTCGAGGAGTAATCCGACCCCAACAGCCCGTTTCGCGTTTCCTTGTACTCGCGGAGTCGGTCACGTTTCCAGACGTAGCGCTCCAGTCGGTCGAGTCCAGCGGTTTCGCCGCCCTCGAATCCGAGGACTGTACGCTCGTCCGGCGTCGGTGGTTCGACGCCGAGGTCGGCGAACGTGGGTATCTCGCCGGATTCGACCGTCTGGGCGGATTCGGCCGACTTCGGAATCGGCGGGAGGTCCGCCGGCGCTTCGACCGGGGAGCGAACCGTCGCATCCGAATGTTCGACCGTCTGCCGAAACGGCGTGAAGGTGTCCTCGATTTGGGCGACCGGAACGGGCAGGTCGTCGGGGTGGTACAACGTGTGCCCCCAAATCGACTCGGTATCGGGATTCGTTTCCGTTCCCTCCAATCGACTCGTTACCGCCCGTTCGACGGCGAGTTCCTCCGCCGTCGGTACGGTGTAAAAGGTCACGCGGTCGGCGTCGATGGCCGACGCAAGCGCCGGAACGGCCGTTTCGGGGCGTTTGTAGCGGACGACCAGTTCGGTTCCCGACTCGCGGAGCGACGCTCGGAGGTCGGCGACGCTCTCCCGAAGGAACCGCGTCCGGTGGCTCCCCGTCTTCTCGTACCGGAACGAGTGTTCCCCACCATACTCCCGCGAACCGAACCAACGCGGGTCGAAGCAGTACACACAGCACGACACGTCGGCCTGGGTTGCGGCGGCGAGTGCGCGGTTGTCCCGAACGCGGAGGTCGGTTCGAAACCAGACGAGCGCGGTTTCCATGCTCCGGATTCAGTCCGCGAGCACTTCGTCTATCTCCCTAACTGAGTCGATTACGTAATCCGGCCGAACCGCCGATTCGGCGAGTCCGTCCGGCGTCGTCACGCCGGAGCGAACCAACACCGTCGTGGCGCCGATTTCCTCGCCGAGGGCGATATCCGTGTCGAGTCGGTCGCCGACGACGAGGCACTCCGCCGCCGAGACGCCGAGGTGAGACAGTGCGGCCCGCCCCGCGTCCGGCGAAGGTTTCCCGAGGATGCGGTCCGGTTCCCGACCAGCGACGCCCGCGATGGCGTTGATGATGGCTCCCGACCCCGGAACGAGTCGCTCGCGGGCGGGAATCGTCACGTCCGGGTCGGTGCCGACGAACGGAACGCCGTCTTCGAGCGCCCAGAGCGCGGCGGTGAGGTCGTCGTAATCGAACTCGCGGTCCACGGAGGCGACGACGAGTTCGGCGTCGTCGGGGTCTTCTGACACCGTAAATCCGCGTTCTTCGAGCAGTTCGGCGAGATACGCCTCGCCGACGACGAACGCGTCGTGTGCCTCGTACTCCGACTCGAGGAATTCGGCCGTGACGAGCGCCGACGTGAGCACGTCGTCAGCGTCGATGGCGATGCCGGTGTCGGCGAGTCGGGAAACGTAGTGTTCCGGCGGTTGTGTCGGATTGTTCGAGAAAAACAGGAGGTCCGTTCCGTCGTTCCGAAGCGTTCGAACGGCGTCGGCCGCGCCGGGAACGCCGTCGTTACCCCGGACGAGCGTTCCGTCCACGTCGAGAATCGCGCCGCGATAGCGGGTCATTGGGTGGGACAAGGGACCGGGGGATGTTGAGTGATTTGATGAACCGGAAGTCGAAACCGTCCCCGGGTGAGACCGAACGAACAACACCGGAAAGCAGTCCGTCTGACGCCAGAATAAAGGGGTACGGATGACAGTTGTACGATAATGGTTCCCCGACCACGACGCGTTCCGTTCACCGTGTTTCCAGCAGTGTCACGCCAGCGACGGCAGGCATTTCTCTATCTCGCTTCGTTCGCCGGGGTCATCGTGTTGTACACCGTCGCCTACATGTGGGGAATGGCGACGTTCGAAGGCAAGGAGCGGACCCTGATACAGGCGTTTTCGGTCGTCATCGAGACGTTCACCACCACCGGGTTCGGGGTCGATGCACCGAACTGGACGACGCCGCAGATGCATCTGCTCATGGTGGCGATGCAGATTTCCGGGGTGGGGCTCATCTTCATGGCGCTCCCGGTGTTCGTCGCGCCGTGGGTACAGGAGGCACTCCGCGTGAGTCCGCCGACGACCTTCGATAGCGTGGAAAACCACGTCGTCATCTGTGGCTACTCCCCGCGCGCCGAGACGCTCATCGACGAGTTCGAGTCGTGGGACCGGAAGTACGTCATCATCGTCAGGGACCGGGACGAGGCGCTCGATTTGTACGAGCAGGGGATTTCGGTGATTCACGGCGACCCCGAATCCGCCGACGCACTTCGAAGCGTCCACGTCGAGGACGCCTACGCCGTCGTCGCCGACGCAACCGACGAGCAGAACGCGAGTATCGCACTCGCGGTCCGCGAGGTGTCCGAGACGGTTCGGGTCATCAGCCTCGTCGAAAACCCAAATCTGGCGAACTACCTCAAGTATGCAGGAGCGGACCAAGTGTTCTCGCCGCGCCACCTGCTCGGCCACAGCCTCGCCGAAAAGGTGACGGCCTCCGTGACGGCCGACCTCGGCGAAACCGTCACCATCGGGGAGGATTTCGAAATCCTGGAGCTATCGATTCAGTCCGGGTCCGAAATCGCAGGCAGGAAGCTCGCTGAAAGCGGGATTCGGGAGCGAACCGGCGCGAGCATCATCGGTCTGTGGCGGCGGGGGGAGTTCCAGAGTTCGCCGTCCCCGACGACCGAACTGGACGAGAGTACGATTCTGCTCGTCGCGGGTCGGGAAACCCAACTCGAACGGCTGAAGGAGATGACCATCTCGGACGGCCACGGTCCCATCCGTGGGTCGATAATCGTCGCCGGATACGGGGAAGTCGGCTCGACGGTGCAGGAGGCGATGCAGGAGAAATCGATGCGGACGACGGTCG
Organism: uncultured haloarchaeon; assembly: GCA_963811185.1. Taxonomy (GTDB): domain Archaea; phylum Halobacteriota; class Halobacteria; order Halobacteriales; family Haladaptataceae; genus Haladaptatus. The sequence continues at coordinate 45,568 of CAWEQN010000001.1, read as the reverse complement.
TGGACAGGGAGGAGAAATCCGGCGTGGACGTGCTCGGCGACGTCACGGACGAGGACGTGCTCCGCGAGGCGGGGGTCGAGTACGCCAACGCGATAATCTTCGCCCTCGCAGACGACACGACGACGATTTTCGCCACGCTCATCGCGCGGGAACTCGCGCCGGGCGTCGAAATCGTCGCCCGCGCGAACGAGACGGACAACATCGGAAAGCTGTACAGCGCGGGTGCGGACTACGTCCTCGCCCTCGAAACCGTGAGCGGCCGGATGCTCGCCTCGACGATTCTCGAAGGCGAGGAGATAATCTCGCCCGACAAACAGATAGAGATACTCAGGACGACCGCGCCGCGACTGTCGGGCCAAACCCTGCGGGACGCCGCCGTCAGAACGCGAACGGGCTGTACCGTCATCGCAATCGAACGGGACGGAGAGGTCATCACCGACCTCGGACCGGATTTCGTCGTCCGACCGGACGACCAACTCATCATCGCGGGAACCGACGAGGACACGAACGAGTTCGCCGAAATCGCCCAGTGATTCGGGGAGAGTTCAGAACCGCCGGACGGTCGCGACCATCCAGACGATGAGAATCAGCGCGCCGACGGTCTCCGGAATCGCCAACCCCGACCCGAGTCGAATTCCGGCCGCCCACAGAATCCACGAGGTGATGTGAACGACGCCGAGCCAGATGCTTCCCAGTCCCAGTGCTCGCTCGTCAGCCACGATTCGGCCGGAACCGAGGAAGAAGAGGGCGTAGGTGAGTCCGGCGTAGAAGGTGAGCGCCAGCGGAAAATGCAGGTGGTTCCCTTCGTGAAAGACGCCGACGAAGCCCATCGCGACGAGCGAAATCAGGAGGACGACCGTTCCGACAGCGTCGAACGTGCTTTCGCGTCGCATCCAAAGTCCCCAGAGAAACGGCAGGGCGAGTATCGCCCCGAGAACGAGACCACCGTTGAACAGCCACGCCGTCGATTTCCCGGCGGCACCGAGGTCAGAGAGCGCGTCGAGCGTCCACGAGAAGTTCGGTGAGACGATGGTCGCGACCAGAATCGCACCGAAGGTAACGACCGGCGCGCTGAGCCCGCTGAGTTCCGGAACGGTTCGGTTCCGATTCATACACGATTATTTAAATGAGATGCGATAAATCGTTCGTCTCATACGACGTTCGCGGCGACCCACCACGTCACGAACGTCTCGATGAACGCCGCGACGATGAAGACCGGGAGCAGTCCGAGTACGACGTAGTAGGCCTCGACGAGTTCGTCCGAAAACTCCTCGACCGACGTTCGGCCGCGAACGTACGACCACGTGACACTGCCGAGATGCAGGCCCAGCGCACCCGCGACCGACAGGCCGGGGATTTCGATGATGCCGTGCGGGAGGATGAGCGCGAGCGCGAACGTCGGGTTCGGTAGCAGACCGACGACGAGACCGACGACAGCGCCGTTGAACAGGAGCATGACGAGAGTCGGCACACCGAAACCGAGGCCGGCGAACGTCGCCGAAATGGCGACCAGCCAGTTGTTCGCGGCGATTTTGACGAACGCGTCCACCGGAACGTGGCCGAAGACGTTGCTGGTCACATCCGGACGCACAGTTTGGAGCGTGTACGGTTGGGCCGCGAGCCATCCCCCGACACCGCCGAGCGCGAACAGGGCGAGGGCGGCGAGGAACAACAGCGGTCTCCGTGCGAGAAACGACACGAGTTCGCGAACCCCGCGGCCGAACGTGCCACGAAGTGACCCCCGACCTGTCGAGAATGCCGGTTCCGAATCGAGGTACAGCGCAGTCTTCAGTATGCTCAGTGCGGGCATCAGGAAGAAGAACAGGAGGATGCCGGAAACCTGACTAACTCCGACGAGGCCGAAGACGGCCGTCACGAAGCTGAACACGCCGACCAACCCGACGGCGACGATGATGTACGAGGCGGTTCGGGCCTTGTTGTGCCGAACGAACCCGCCGCTGTGTCGAATTCCGGCCCGGACGCCGACGCCGTCGACGACGATGGCCTGCGGAACGAACATGAACAGCAGGTAGACGGCGACGAAGACGGCGAAGAAAGCCAACGACAGAACGAGCATGGCGAGGAGGGATATCACGGCTGATGCTCGCTGTGCGGCGAGCGCCAAGACGCCGAAGGCGACGAGGATAACGGCGAACGTACTGATTCTGGCGAGCGAGAGCAGGAGGAACGTCGTCGCGTCCTCGCCCACACCGACGATGCCCGCCGGAATCGCTCGCTCGTCGCGCAGTGCCGCGGTTATCCCGTGGACTTGGGCCGCGCCGACGACAGCACGGGCGACGAACACGACGACGAGCGTCAGCAGGAGGGAGAGAAGGAGGGTAACGATGACGCCGGGCGTGAGCAACCCCTGTATCGCGTTCATAAGCTGCTGTGCCGACTCCGGGTTCGTCCGGACCTGGTCGACGTCGAGGTGTTTGAGGGCGGTAACCACGGCATCGATGCGTCCCGTTCCGGAGAGAAGCAGGTAACAGAACGCCAGTCCGAGTATCGGAAACGTTTGACCGACCAGATTGATACTCGACCCGGCGAGAAACAGCGGCAGGATGGTCGCCGGGCGGCCGAAGAGGAGCGCCCGGGCCGACGAACTGGCATCACTGAATTTCATACACGCCACATCTCAGCCGAATTAGATATGTGTGGTGGTTGTCAGTCGGCCGTACAGTATTCGACCGTGAGAAATCGACGGCCGACCAGCTATTAGTAGAGTTCTGCCGGGCGTAACGTCGTTTCGTTGAAAATAGTCCGAACCTACGCCGTTTCGAGCGATGAGTGGACTAATCGGGGAGCACGGTGTTCGGTCGATTGCCGACCGAACGTGGCGGTTGAGAACCGGAACATCGACGGAAACGGTCGGAACGAGGACGACGATTGCACCGACGATGACACGGGAGGAGAGGGGAGTTCCACACGGTCGTGTTATTCGATTAGTCATCTCAGAACTCCACTTCGTACCGTCCCTGTCGGGCGGTTATTGAGCGTATAATAAAGATATATGAGGTATCATATGTATTTGATTAGCACCTTAGGAATCAACTGGCGGCGGGCGGGACACGAAGCGGGCCAAGCGGACGGCGAAACCAAACAGGCGGACGAGGAAAACTCGTCCCGACGGTCCTTCTCGCTTCGCGCCCTGCTCCCCGGTCCGTACGTTCGCTATCCGAAAGAGTAGGGAAACTACTGTTCCCCGTGCCAGTCGAGCACCGTTGCCGCCCACGTGTAGCCCGTTCCGGCCGCGAGAAAACAGACGACGTCTCCCGACTCGACCAGTCCGTTCTCCAGTCCCGCGTAGCGTGGCGACGGTAAAGCCGCCGACGATACCCTGTGCGCCCGCCTTTTCCGCGTTGTCGAGCAGACCCTTCCACTCGGAGTGGCCCTGCGGGACGAACTTCTTGCCGACGATTTCGACACCCCCGTCCTTGAGGACGTGTTCGTAGTTGTTGACGACGGCCTTCCCGAAACTGTAGTCCGCGCCGAACAGGTAGACCTTCTTCACGTCCGTCTGTTTTGCGACGTACTTCCCGCCGCTCCGGGCGTCCATCGCGGTGTTCTCACTCGCGCGGAAGACGAGGTTGTTGCAGGTCTCGCCGTTCGAGGTAATGTCGGCGGATGCGGCGGGGCCGGCGATGTACGGGACGCCCGCCGTCTTCGCAACCGTCTTGATGACGGTGGTCGCCGAGGACGACGACGCACAGCCGAACAGCATATCGACGTTCTGGTCCTTCACGAAGTTCGTCGCCAACTTCTGTGCTGTCGCCTGCTTGAACTTCGAGTCGCGGACGTACAGTTCGAAATCAACGTCGCCGACCGAAACGGTCGTCTTCCCGGTTTTGACGCCGGTTTTCGGCTTCGCGTCGGCTTTGTACGCCAGGCCGGACAGAAATCCCCAGAGGCTCTGTTGGCCGTAGTATTTCAGACTCCCCGAAATCGGTTGCAGAAGCCGACTTTGACCGTTCCCGACACGTCCTTCATCTTCGTCGTCCCTCCCTTCCCAGCATCGTTTCCTCCTTTCGTGTCGCTCGTTGTATCGTTTTTGCCATCGCCGCCATCGTCGTTCCCAGTACATCCTGCCAGTCCGGCAACGCCGACCGCACCCGCCGACGTGAGGACGTTTCGCCGTGTCAGTCTCCGGTTCGTCATACCATCTATACGGGGTGCGAGAAATCCAAATACTGCTGGGTTAGCATGTGACTGACTCGCCATCAGGCGGTTCATATGTCAACCCGGAGCTTTTCGTCGTTCCCGAGCGCGTTGGAACGTATGGCAGATGACGCGGTGACGCCGCCCGAATTCGACCCCGAGGAAGTACTGCACGTCGAAGACGACCGTTTCAGACCCGAGAACGTCGCCATCGTGACGGGTGCGGCCTCCGGCATCGGACGCGCGACGGCGTTCGCGCTGGCCGAGAACGACCTCACGGTCGTCGGCACGGACGTAGACGAGGACGGATTGGAAGCGACGACCGACCGGGCGACGGAATTAGAAATCGAAGGAAACGTCGAGACGGTTGCTGGCGACCTCACCGACGAGGACGAAATCGAGCGCATCGTCTCGCACGCGGCGGATGCAGGAACGGTAAAATACCTCGTGAACGTCGCCGGACTGCAACACATCGACCCCATCGGCGAGTTCCCGGCCGAGCAGTTCGACTTGCTCCACGATGTGATGGTCCGCGCGCCGTTCCTGCTGGCGAAAGCCTGCCTGCCCCACATGCGCGCCAGCGACGACGGAACCGGCTGTATCGGCAACATGGCGTCCGTCCACGGCCACTACGTCACCTCCGACAAGGTCGCGTACAACGTCTCGAAGTTCGGCCTTCGCGGTCTCACCCAATCCATCGCGGCGGAGGGAGAGGGGGACGTTCGCGCCTTCTCGGTCAGCACGGGGTACGTGAAGACGCCGCTCGTGACGAACCAGATTCCGGATACCGCCGAACAGCGCGGCATTTCGGTGGACGAAGTGGTCGAAGACGTGATGCTCGGGCAGGCCCGGACGAAGGAGATGATGACGCCGCAGGAGGTGGCGAACCTGTTCGTCTTCGGATTCTCGAAACACGCCACACATCTGAACGGCGGCGACCTGCTCTTTGATGGTGGGATGACGCTGACCTACGACTGAGTTCAATAGAGCAGAACGCGTAGAGTGATGGTATGGGGATGCTGCGTCTCGATCATGTGGGTGTTGTCGTCGATGACCTCGATGCCGTGGCCGCGTTCTTCCTCGACTTGGGATTCGAGCGCGAAGGTGGGACGCTGGTCGAGGGCGAGTCCGTGGACAAGATCAACGGACTCGATAACGTCCGAGCGGAGATAGTAATGTTGCGAACGCCGGACGGCAGCGGCAAACTCGAACTTGCCAAATACCATGCGCCGGCCGACGACGAGGGTGCACATCCCTCGCCGGCGAACCGACTGGGCTTCCGGCACATCGCCATCGAGATCACTGACCTCGACACGACCATCGACGAACTGCGAGACGACGGTTTCGACACGGTCGGCGAGGTCTGTGATTACGAGGACATCTATCGGCTCTGCTACGTGCGGGGTCCTGAAGGATTGATAGTCGAGCTCGCCGAGCAGATCACCTCTGAGGGACCGAGATAGGCCGCTGTATGGCTCTCTGACAGTAGACCCGACGCGAAACCAGAACGGATTCGAACGGATAGCGTCGTGTTCTGTCCGCATCCGTCACGTTCTCCCATCCGTTCAGGAGCCGCCACCAAACAGTAAATACGCTCCTAGCTGAACAATTAATCATGTGCCGACGAACGGCGGTCGGCGGTTCCGAACCGACACGCAAGCGCTCCTGCCACGGAGGATTCACATGGTAGACGAACCGGACCCACAAGTACAGGACATCCTCTCTCTGCTCGCGGAATCGACGGTTACGCGGTTGCAGGGTCGCGGTCTTTCGGTTTCGTCCACCCGCGCGATGATGGAAGAGCGGCCTGTCCTCACCGACCCCGACCCGGTGGGGAAAATCGAGGAGTTCGAAATCGACGGACCCGACGAGCCGATTCCGGTTCGACTGTACCAACCCGATGAGAACGAGGACGAACGGTCGCTGGTCGTCTACTACCACGGCGGCGGGTTCGTGCTGGGCGATTTGGACGGCGTGGACCTCATCTGCCGCCGACTCGTGAACGAGGCGGACTGTGCCGTCCTGTCGGTGGACTATCGACTCGCGCCGGAACACCCGTTCCCGGCCGGGTTCGAGGACGCTTACGCCGCCGCCGCGTGGGCGAGCGAACAGGCAGACGCACTCGGCGTCGATTCCACGAAAATCGCCGTCGCGGGCGACAGCGCGGGCGGGAATTTCGCGGCCGCAGTCGCCCTCGCGGCCCGCGACCGAGGCGGCCCTGACCTCGCCCACCAACTGCTCATCTACCCGGTGGTTCGTTCGCCCGTCCAACCGGTTCCGGACTCGATGGAAGAGAACGCCTACGGATATCTGCTCGAAGCCGAGGCGATGGAGTGGTTCGAAGCGCAGTATCACACCCGGCCGTCGGACGCGCGAAACGAGTACGCCCACCCCTTGCTGGCGCGCGACCTCTCCGACCTCGCACCGGCCACCGTCGTGACGGCGGGCTTCGACCCGCTCCGTGACGAGGGCATCGCCTACGCCGACCGACTCGCGGCGGACGGTGTGCCCGTCGAACACCGCAACTACGAAGCGATGGTTCACGGCTTTGCGAACATGCTCGGCGTCGTGGACACGACCGACGAGTTTCTGACCTACGCCGGCGAACGACTGCGTGACTCGTTCGAGGAATAGAAAATCAATCGAGCAGTTCCAACGCATCCACGACGCGCTGAATCATCTTCCGCTGACCACGTCTGAGATTCTTCGAGACGGCGGGTTTCGAGACGCCGACTCGTCGGCCAGCGTTCCGAGGGTCGCGGAACGCGGACTCTGGAAGTAGCCGTCCCGCACCGCGTGTTCCAGCGTCTCGCGTTCGACGTCCGAGAGGTCACGACAGCCGTCGATGAGCGTCATCGCGGCCCCCGCGTTCTGCACGAGGTTCTAGAGGTCGGGCAGGTCGGGCGTCTCGCGGGACACCACGTCGAACTCGTTCTTCCACTCCAGTTCCGAGAGCGCACCGTCGGCCACGTCCTCGTGGTCGAAGCCGACGTGCCACAGTTCGCGGCCGTCCTCGATGTAGAACGGCCCGGTGATGTAGCCGTCGTGGTCGCGGATGGCCTTCATCGCCTCCGTCTGCCCGATGACGGTTCGGATGTGCGCGACGTTGTCCCGCTTCGATAGCAGGGAACAGCCATGCATGTTGTCGTGTTCGCGGAGCGCGTACAATCCTTGTTCGAGTTCATTTCTGTCGTCCCCCTCCACGACCAGTCGCGTCTCCAACTCCTCCGCCGAGCGGTCGAAATCCCAGTGGACGGCGGAGTACGTCACCCCGTAGTCGTCCGAGGTATCGATGAACGGGCAGTCGTACTGCTCCATGTCCATCGTGAGGTCTATCATTATCGTTAACTCTGTTACCGCGAACCATACGTAAGACGAGTTAAAATAGTTTCCTTATCTGTCGGTAAGAGATGATTGCTGACAGTTGGTTTCCGAGGAGGCAATCGAGGACTGTCGGGAAGTCGTATCGAAGTCCAAACGAAACTAGGAATCGTTTTTCGGCGCTTTCCGTCCGCTTCGGCGGAGATAGACTGTCATAAGCCCGAACGCCAGACCACCGATACCACCAACCAACAACTGGTAAGATGCCGATTTGTCGAAGACGAAGGTCCCAATCACAGCCCAGATGACAGCCCAAACCACGACCACGACCGGAACGAAAACCCACGGGTTTTCAGGGGAGGGATCCACCATAGGAGAAAATTATTTTTAACAATCATATAATCAGTGGAAAGTGGAGGGAACACCGAACCGTTCGCCAATTCTGGCGAACCGAAACCCACCTACTCCTCACCGAACTCCGCCTTCACGGCTTCCCTATCGATTTTCGACGGCCCGGACATCGGCATCTCGTCCACGAACGCGAGATGGCGCGGACGCTTGAACCGGGCGAGTTTTCCGTCCAGAAATTGCTCCACGTCCGGGAGCGTGAGCGACTCGTCCCCCTGAACGACGGCCTTCCCGACCTGCCCCCACTTCTCGTCGGCGACGCCGATGACGACGACTTCCTCGACCTTCGGGTGGTCGGCGATGACGTCCTCGACTTCGGCGGGGTAGACGTTCTCGCCGCCGCTGACGTACAGGTTCTTCTTCCGCCCCTCGATGTAGACGTACCCCTCGTCGTCTACGCGCGCGAGGTCGCCCGTCAAAACCCAATCGGAGAACGTCTCCGCGCTCTCCTCGGGCTTCTTCCAGTAGCGGTCGGCGGCGTGTGGCGAGTCGAGTTCGAGTTCGCCGATTTCGCCCGACGAAAGGGGTTCGCCGTCGTCGTCCACGACGCGGGCATCGACGTGCATCGCGGGGACGCCCACGCTGTCGGACTTCTCGTGGGGCCACCCGTCGGGGAGGGTGAAGTTGTTCGGGCCGCACTCCGTGAGGCCGTACCCCTGCGAGAGTTCGACGTCCCGGTCCCACCACGATTCCATCACGGAGTGACGACACGGGCCGCCGCCGCTCTTGGCGAACCGGAGCGTCGAGAGGTCGGTGTCGCCCCACCCGTCGTGGTGGCACATCATCCGCAGGACCGCGGGCACCGCGACGAGAACCGTCGCGCCCTCGGATTCCACTATTCGGAGCACGGATTCGGGGTCGAACTCGCGGGCGATGACGACCCGCGCGCCGAGGTGGAACAGCGGAACCGTCAGGACGTTCCACCCGCCGGTGTGGAACTGCGGGAACACCATGGGCGTCACGTCCTCCGGGCGCAAGCCCCACGCCGTAATCGTGTTGAAGGAGTTCCAGACGATGGAACCGTGCGTGATGACCGTCTCCTTCGGAACGCCCGTCGAACCGCCCATGTGCAGGAATAGGTGCGGGTCGTCCATCGACAGCGCCGCCGTTTCGACCGGCGAATCGTTCGCCGGAAGCGCCGAGTCCCACAAATTCCATTCCCGATCCTTCGGTTCGGACCCGCCCGGCGGGTCCGAATCGTCCTCCGAAGGAGTATCGTCCGCGGGAAGGGTGAGAACGGCAGACTCGAATTCACGGGCGTCGTGCGTCAGCACGTCGCCCGCGAGGGTCGAAAACGGTTCCTCCACGACGAGCAGTGCCGGGTCCACGTCGTTCAGCATCTGCACCAGTTCGCCCGCCGCGAGGCGGTGTGAGAGCGGCGCGAGCACGCCACCGGTTTTCCCGGTCCCGAAGAAGCAGTCGACGAGTTCCGGCCGATTTCGGGAGATGACGGCGACGCGCTCCCCGTTTTCGACCCCGTGGTCGCGGAGAAGTCGGGCAGTGCGGTTCGCCCGCCGGTCGAGTTCACGGTAGGTGTAGCGCTCGCCCGTGGTGGCGTCCACGAGTCCCACCTTTTCGGGCGAGAGTTGTGCCCGTTTTTCGCTCCACGCGCCGACCCACTCGTACGGTCGTGTGGAATCTTCAAGCATCGTCGAGGAATGCGCGAAGTCGTTCGTTTACCGCCCCGGACTGCTCGATGAAGAAGAGGTGCGGGCCGCCGTCGAACAACGCCAGTTCGGCGTGCGGAAGCAGTTCCGCGAGCAGTTCCGCGTTTTCGACCGGAAGCACGCGGTCCGCGGTTCCGTGCGCGATGAGCGTCGGAATCGAGAGTTCGTCCAGCCGGTCGCTGGCGTCGAATTTCATGACACCCATGGCCTGTGCCTCCCGACCCGCGTCCGAGGCGTCGCCCTCCAGTCGCCAGTCCACGATGTCGGAGACGAAGTCGTCGTGAGAAGCGGCGAACTCGTCGGTCATCGCGAGGGCCATCTTGTAGCGAATCGCCTCGCGTTCGTCGTAGCCCTCGGGTACATCGAACATCTTCTCCTGCGTTTCGGGCGGCGTCGGAACCGCGTTCTCGCCGCCCGGCGTGGTGCAGAGAAGCGAAAGCGTCTCCGCCCGGTCGTAATCGAGCGCGTACTGCTGGGCTATCATCCCGCCCATGCTCGCCCCGACCACGTGCGCCGATTCGACGCCGACGGCGTCGAGAACGGCTTCGAGGTCGCTCGCCATCCTCTTGATGCTGTACGGGCCGTCCGGCGCGTCGGATTTTCCGGTTCCGCGGTTGTCCCACACGACGACGTGATGATCGCCCTGGAACTCCTCGCGTTGCCAGCGCCACATCCACCGTCCGTAGCCGAGTCCTTCCACGAAGACGATGGTTTCGGCGTCCGTCGGGCCGCCCTCCTCGTAGAAGAGCGAGACGCCGTCGGTGTCGGTAAATGGCATAAATAGGGCGACGCGTGTTCGCGTAATCAACCCCCTGTCTCACATGTTAACCCGGAGATTCATTCCGGCGAGGGACCGACTTCGGGTATGCCAGTCGCATCCGTCGGGGACGCCGAGTACGCCGATGAGGGACTGTTCGGCGGCCGCGTCGCCCACGGCGCGCTCACCGCCAGCGTCGTCAGCGCCGCGAGCGCGGCGCTTCTCGGCGATATCGTCTACCTCTCGCAGAACTTGGAGTTCGAAAACCCCGTCCGGTCGGGTGAAACCGTCACCGCGACCGCGACCGTCACCGAGGATTTGGGAGAGGACCGACTCGCGGTGGAAATCAGCGCGGAAACCGACAAACGGGTTCTTTCTGGTGAGACGACAATTCTGTCACTGCCGCACGAATAGTGAAATCGTTGGCTCAGTGGGCGGAAATCGGAAAACCAAAAGTGAAAGGTCCGTCTGCCGCTCAATCCGCTGAAATCGACTTCGCCGTGTTTTCATTGATGGCGCTGATGAGGAACGACCCGCCGCCGAGCAGGCCGAGCGCGCCGATGAAGACGATGACGGCACCGACGTAGAACGGGACGCTCGGGTTGTACGTGTCCTTCAGGTATCCGGCGAGGACCGGCGCGATAGCCGCCCCCGCCCATCGCAGGAAGTTGTACGCGCCGCTGCTGACCGAGCGCGTGAACGGCGACACCTGAATGGCGAACGTCGTGAACATCGCGTTGGCGATGCCACAGAAGATACCGGAGATGACGACGAGAGGAATCAGCAGTTCCGTCCGTCCCTGCGCGAGTCCGGCCGCGGTGAGGACGAGCGCCATCCCGAGCACGTCCGCGAACAGCACCTTCGATGCGTCGAATCGGCTTTTCAACCAGTCCACGACGAACACGGAGGAGATGGCCACGAGCGCCCCCCACGCGAAGAAGGTCAGACCGAGCGTCGTCGCCGTGAGGTCCATCGTGAGCGGCGAGTACGCGAGGATGGTGAAGAAGCCGAAACTGTAACAGAGACCGATGAGGGCGTTGACCAGCACGGGTGGGCTTTTCAGCGCCATGAGCATGTCCGCCGGTGTCGCCTGTTCCTTGCCTTCCGGTTCACGGAGCAGGACTATCGTGACGATGAGTGCGAGCACCATCAACGTCGCCGTACCGAAGAAGGGGTAACGCCACGAGTACGTGCCGAGATAGCCGCCGAGGAGCGGGCCGCCCGCGATACCGAGACCGAGCGCCGCCTCGTACAGCATGATGGCTTGTTCGGTGCCGCCGGCCGCGAGTCCGACGATGACGGCCAGCGCCGTCGAGGTGAACAGCGCGTTTCCGAACCCCCAGCCACCGCGAACGATGGCGAGTTGATTGATGGAGTTCGACAACCCCGCGAGGGTAGACATCACGACGACGATGGCGAGACCGGCGATGATGACCCGCTTGTTGCCGAACCGGGCGCTCAGCACGCCCGATACGAGCATGGCGAACGCCATCACGACGAGGTAGGTGGTAAACAACAGTTCGACTTGCGCCCCCGACGCGTGTAACTTCTCACCGATGAGGGGGAGAACCGGGTCGACGACGCCGATTCCCAGAAACGCGACGAACGTCGCAAACGCCGTCGCCAGAACAGCAGGGGGAAAACGATCCGTAACGGTACGTGAAAGAGAACTCATCGAGAACCCTTACGTCTGACTCCCCGTTTAACTTGTTGGTTTCGGACTGTTCCTTCCGGTATCGGAAGATATCGGCCGTATAACCCTCATGCTCTTTCGTTTCGTAACGCGTTGAAAGGAGAGTCTTGAACGACTTACTGACTAATCAGTTAACAAAAGAACAGCGGACGGCGACGTTCCCGAACGACACGAAAATGACCGCTCGGAAACGGGAAACGGGAAACGGCCGTTCAGGTGTATCTGCCGGTTTCAGTGCCGCACTCACCGCAGTAGAATACCTCCCCGCCGTCGATTTCTTCGCGGGTCGCTGACGTTCGTTCCCCACACGATGGACAGTCCCGACGGAGTTCTATCGGTTCGTCATCGCGCGGCGCACCGAGCGCGAGGACGTCGAGTCGGCCGTCCCCGCTGTTCCGTCCCTGTTGCCACTCGCCCGGTGCGAAGCGTATCAGTTCCCCCGAATCGACCGCAACGTCGCCGTCTTCGGTTTCGAACGTCGCCGTCCCCGAGAGAACGTAGAACACCTCTTCCTGTTCGAGGTGACGGTGATAACAATCGCCGATGTGTTCACCAGGAGAGCGCACGACGTAGTTGATGGCGAGGTCGGTCGCTCCAAGCGCCGACGAAAGCGGTCGAAACACGTCGGGTCGTTCCGTCCCTCCACTGGCATCCCGAGTTGTGACTTTCTTCATTCCGGGCGGGATTCGCGGGAGGACAAATAAGGGTTCGGCGTGCACTGAAAGTGTCAACCCCCCATCGAACAGCACTCACCTGCTGGTTGCACTCGCCCACTGTATTTTTACCCGTGCCCGTTGCCCACATGACCCATGACGACGACAGCCGAACTCGCGGATTTCGTCGCGGAAACGAGCTACGACGACCTTCCGGCGGACACGGTGGACGAACTGAAAAAGCGCGTGCTCGACTCGATGGGAATCGCCGTCGGTGCGATGGGAGCGGAACCCGTGGAAGCGGTACGGGCGACCGTCGAGGAGATGCACGACGGAGCGGACGGCGGGAGTTGCACTCTGTGGGGAGGTGGGACGGCATCCCCGCCGGATGCGACCATGCTGAACGCCGCGTACGTTCGCTATCTCGATTACATGGATTCGTTTCTCGCACCCGGCGAGACACCCCACCCGAGCGACAACATCGCGGCCGCAATCGTCTGCGGGGAGTACGCCGACGGGACGGGAAAGGACCTCATCACCGCGATAGCCGTCGCGTACGAGATACAGGCGGAACTGGCGTGGAACGCGCCGGTGCGGGCCCGAGGTTGGGACCACGTCACCCACACCGTCATCTCGGCGACTGCGGGCGCATCGAAACTACTCGGGCTGAGTCGGGAGGAAACTCAGTCGGCAATCGGCATCGCCGGAACCGCCCACAACGCCCTGCGAGTGACTCGAACCGAGGGGATTTCGGAGTGGAAGGGACTTGCCTCCGCGAACGCCGCCCGCAACGCCGTTTACTCCGCGATGCTGGCGAAAAACGGCGTGGAAGGCCCGACGAACCTCTTCGAAGGCCAGAAGGGGTGGAAACAAATCGTCTCCGGCGAGTTCGACGTCGACCTATCGCCGGGCGAAAGCGTCCACGACGTGATGACCAAGCGGTACGTCGCCGAGACGTACGCCCAATCCGCCGTGGAGGGAATCATCGAACTGGCCGAGCGCGAGGACATCGACCCCGAACACGTCGAGTCAATTCACCTCGATACGTTCGCGGGAGCGAAACTCATCATCGGTGGGGGCGAGGGGTCGCGCTACGAAGTCGAGACGAAGGCACAGGCCGACCACTCCCTACCGTACATGCTCGCCGCCGCGCTCATCGACCGCGAGATGACGAACGCACAGTACGACCCCGACCGAATCCGGCAGGACGACGTGCAGGAACTGCTTCGAACCGTCGTGGTCGAGGAAGACGAGGAGTTGACCGACCGTTTCGAGGCGGGCGAGATGCCGGCCAACATCGACATCGTGATGGACGACGGCACGACCTACCGTGTCGAGAAGGACGATTTCGCCGGGCATCCGAACAACTCCATGTCGTGGGAACAGGTCGAATCCAAGTTCGACCGCATGACGGAGGGACGATACGACCGGTCGAAACGCGAGGAAATCGTCGAGACGGTACGCGGGATGGACGATTACACCGTCGTTGACCTCGTCGAATTGTTGGGTTGATGTGACAGTTCGTGTCAGGCTACCCGGCGTATAGGATGGCAAGGGATAGCATATAACGAGACCGTCAGTTCGACCGTATTAGAAAATTTTTGATAATATGGATTCGGTCGGACGTGCTTTATCGGATAATCTCCCTCGGAAGAGTCGGTCTGAAAGGCCTGAATTACAGCGTTATAACCGTCTTGTCGTGCCTATCCGTCTTCGAACGGAATAGTCCGAGGGTACCCACCGAACTGCTCGATAAAACGATACTATGCATTGAAATACAGTTGCGGCGACACGAGAAAGTGGACGATGAACACACAGACGACGTGTCGGTGTCGTCCAAGGTAGATACAATGAAAAAAGGATTTAGAATGCTCCTCGCGATGGCCCTCGTGGCCAGTGTCTTCGCGCTGGGCTTTGCCGGCAACGCGGCTGCATACGACCACCACAAGAAGATGGCTGGAGATTCCCAGCACAGTGCCCAGTGGGCAAGTTCGCACGTTGACCAAGAGCAGTACGTCGCACAGGGTAACTGGAACAAGCAGGACGACAACTACGCGGTCTCCGCTGCGCTCGGATGGAAAGGCGGCGAAGCCGAGTCCGGTGACGCATACGCGGTCCAGTACAGCGAACAGGAAAACAACAACGCACAGGCCGCGTGGTCGAACGCGCAGAACTGGAACTCCCAGGAAGACTAAACTTTCGACGCGGTACTGAGCTTCGGGGACCGATCCCCGACGATTACAGTTCGACAATTTTTCCGGCCGTTCGCGTCACGACGACCAGTAATCGAAGTTGTGCGCCGAATGGTCGCCCAATAACAAAGCACGATACTCCCGTCAACTCTTTCAGCTATGACCATACACGAACGCCTTCCGACCACCGCCAACTCGACGGATACCGACGAGCGGGGCCGACAAGCGGGTCGTGGAGAGCGCACTGCTACCGTCGTTCTCGTCGTCGTCGTCCTCTCATCGATTTTGAGCGTCGGCGTCCTCGCGGGAGCACCGCCGCCGCGGCATCCCGATTCCGCCGCCGAGGGCTGTTCCCCGACGACGGGAGCGGCGAACCACGTCGCGTGGCACGTCGAACGCTACGGCACTGGCTGTCACGAAAACGAATTTACGCGGTTTCCGGAAGGCGAGCAGATAGACCACATCGGCGACCCGCCGTGGATACCGCTATAGGTCCCGTTTCGGTTCGGAAGCGGTGGTTTCCGAGAAACCGCCCGAACCCTGCGTTCCGTTTTCGGGCGAATCAGACGGCTCCTGTCGCGTTTCAAACGCACGATACCGCGGATAAACGCCGGATTGAACTCGCCGTGCTGGCCGGATGGGTTGGCGAGTCCCCACCGACGGCCCCTCTCGGGAGACGCCGCCCAACTCCTTTTGTATTCCCTCGTCGTAGCCCATTCGGGGGTTTCATGACCGACAGAGCATTCGACTTTCTGCACGTCAACGAGCGCGAATCGAAACCACGCGAGAAGGGGATTACCGAGATGCGCGGGCCGTACTACGACCCGATGGGGCCGCGCGAACTCAAGGACATCCTCGACACGATGGGCGAGTACGTGGACATCTACAAGTTCTCCGGCGGGTCGTTCGCCCTGATGCCCGAGGACGTGGTGGAGGAACTCATCTCGATATGCCACGACCACGACGTCGAAGTCTCGACGGGTGGATTCATCGAGAACGTGCTCCTCCGCGACAACGACAAAGTGGAGCAGTATATCGAGGAGGCCGGCAACCTCGGGTTCGACATCGTGGAGATATCGTCGGGGTTCATCGCCATCGACGTGGACGACATGGTCGCGCTGACCGAACTCGTCCAGGACCACGGCCTGAAGGCCAAACCCGAAATCAACGTCCAGTTCGGTGCCGGCGGGGCCTCGTCCGTCGAGGAACTGGAGAGCGAATCGGCCATCGACCCGGCCAGCGCGATTCGGGAGGCAGAACGCCACCTCGAAGCGGGCGCGTACAAGATCATGGTCGAATCGGAGGGCATCACCGAACGCGTCCGCGACTGGCGGACCGACGTGGCCTTCGAAATCGCCAACCAGGTCGGCATCGAGAACTGCGTGTTCGAGGCCGCCGACCCGCCGGTGTTCGAGTGGTACATCAAGAACTTCGGGCCGGACGTGAACCTGTTCGTGGACAACTCCCAAATCGTGGAGTTGGAGTGCATGCGTTCGGGACTGTGGGGCAAGAAGACGTCGTGGGGACGGGTGGTGTCGTACAAAGGCGAGTGAACATCGCTCGCGGCCACACCAGTCCGCCAGTCGATATTTACCACTGCCTGCCCACCGTTTCTATATGGAATACGAGACGATGGGGGACGAGGAAATCCCGAAGATAGGACTCGGAACGTGGCGGATGGAGAACGCGGCGTGTCGTGAGGCAGTTTCGACGGCGCTCGACCTCGGCTACCGACACATCGACACCGCACAGGCGTACGGCAACGAGCGGCAGGTCGGCCAAGCCATCGAGAACTCCGACGTGGACCGCGACGAGATATTTCTGACGACGAAGGTGTGGCCGATGAACCGCAAGCGCGCCGATATCGTCAATTCGGTTCACGAGAGTCTGACGAAGTTAGGGACGGAGTACGTCGATTTACTGCTCATCCACTGGTCGAACCCGTTGGCCTCGACGGGCGAGGTGATGCGCACGCTTTCTGACGTACAGAGCGACGGACTGGCCCGCCACATCGGGGTGAGCAACTTCGACGTGGAGCAGTTGGAGACGGCGCGCGAGGAAGCGACAGTGGACGTGTTCACCGACCAGGTGCAGTTCCATCCGTACAACCCGCAGACGGACCTGCTCGAGTACTGCCAAGCCAACGATGTGCTGTTGACGGCTTACAGTCCGCTGGCCCACGGCGGGGCCATGCACGACCACGTGCTCACCGAACTCGGGAAGAAGTACGACAAGACGCCCGCACAGGTCGCACTCCGGTGGGTCACACAGCAGGAGAAGGTCGTCACGATTCCGAAATCCACGAGCGAGGAGCATCTGAAACAGAACCTCGAAGTGTTCGACTTCGAGTTGACCGACACGGAGATGGCGATTGTGGCCCGTCCGTCCCGCCTTCAGACCGGAATCTCGATGGTTCGCGGTCGTCTGGGGCGCTAAGGTCGGACGGACTCCGCGTCGTCGGCCCGGAGTTCGTTCACGATTGCCGACCCGACTCGGACCAGGTTTGCCAATGTCGCGTCGAACGTTTCCGCGTCCACGCCGTCGTGGAGGCTCGCCCGAATCGATTGTCCGTCGTACGGTCGGTCGAAGTTGACGACGCCGCGGACGCTCAGATATCGGTCCAGCAGTCCGAACCTGTCGAGGGCGGTTGCGGTCCCCATCTCCTCCATCTCGGTCGTCGCGTAGGTTCCCGCGCCGTACTCGTCCACCAGCCACTGGGCTTGCTCGGCAATCGTCCCGCCGTGCCAGAACTCGTCGCTACAGAGCGTCGTTCCGACGGCCACACTCGGGTCCGAGCGCGCGGCATCCTGCGAGTAGTGTTCTCGGTACGTTTTCGAAGCCGCGGAATCGCGTAGTTCGACCGACTTTCCGGCATCGAGGGCCGTCTTCACGAGGTCGTCGTTCAGGTGATAGACGTAATCGTGCGGTCGATACGAGAACAGTTCGAGGGGGTGTTCCCGTTCTTCCGCAGTCTCGCCGTCGTGGGCCACCCAGCGGTGCTTCTTGTCCCAGTCCACGATGTAGTCGGCGATGAACACCGACCCGAGCGTCCCCACGTCCGGTGGCGTTCCGGCGACGCCGACCGTGACGAAGTGGGTTTCCGAGCAGTCGAATTTCGGCGAGGCGAGGATGGCGGTCACGGTCGCCGCCGCCTCGGGTTTCCCCATCCCGGTGGACGTAATGCCGATACCGTCGTCCGTGTAGTAAACCGGCATGTTCGCGCCGGGAACGTCCTCCGAGTTCGAAAAGTCGAAGCGCCGAAAGCCACAGTTCGAACTCGTCGGGAAGGTCCTTGTCCATCTCGAAATCGTCCGCCGCGAAGGCGGGTAACAGGAGAACGTCGAGCGAAATCGGCTCCGTCGTATCCGTCATTTGAAAAGATGTTCGACGGCGTTCGTATAGAGTTTGGTGACCGATGGCGGGGGAACTTGCTCGCTTTCGGCGGACCTACTACACCGGAATCTCGACCAACGTCATGCCGTCGCTCTCGACGGCGTCGGTGAGCGCTTCCTCGATTTCGTCCCACGTCTCGGCCCGCACGCCGTCGATACCGAAACTCTCGGCGAACTTCACGAAGTCTGGGTTGGTCAGTCCCGTCCCGAAGTGTTCGCCGAACTCCGCTTCCTGTTCCTCGGTGATGAGTTTGTACTCGTCGTCGTTGAAGACGATGATAGTGTAATCCAACCCGAGGCGGGTCGCCGTGTTTATCTCCGCCCCGTTCATCAGGAATCCGCCGTCACCCGTGGCGACGACGACTTCCGAATCGAGCGCGAGGTCCGCCGCGAGGCCGCCCGGCACGCCGATACCCATGCTGGCGAGGCCGTTCGAGACGAGCATCGTGTTCGGTTCGTAGGTCGGGAAGTTCCGCGCGATGGACATCTTGTGACTGCCGACGTCGGAGACGAGCACGTCCTCGTCCGCCATCGCCTCGCGGAGGATTGGAAGGACGTTTTTCACCGAAACCGTATCGTCGGAGTCGGGCCAGCTCGTCGTCTGTTCCACGAGCGCTTCGCGCTGTTCGCTGTACCATCCGGCTGGACAAGCGACGTCGAGTCGCTCCCGAAGCGCGTCGAGTCCGGCGGAGATGTCACAGACGAGTTCGACGTTCGGGTTGTAATGTTCGTACACTTCGGCGGGTTCCGAGTCGAGGTGAACCACGTCCTTGTCGCGGTCCGGGTTCCAACTCTCCGGGTCGTGTTCGGCGATGTCGTAACCGAGCGTAAGCACGCAGTCGGCCTCCCGGATGGCGTCCTCTGCCTCCCCGTTTTCGCCCGAATCGAGCGTGAACAGGGAGTGCTCGTCGGCGTCCGAGAGCGCCCCCTTCCCCATGTACGTCGCGGCGACGGGGATGGCCGTTTCCGAGACGAACGTCCCGGAGGCTTTCGGCGGCCTGCTCCCGAACCGCACCGTTGCCCGCGATGACGAGCGGTCGTTCGGCGTTCTGGAGCAGGTCGATGGCGTACCCGACGGACTGTTCGTCGGGGTCGGAACGGCGAACAGGACGACGGGTGACGAGCGGTTCTCCCATCCGTCTCCTCCGCGGCGACGTCCTCCGGAAATTCGAGGTGTGTCGCTCCGGGTTTCTCGTACTGCGCGAGTTTGAACGCCTTGCGCACCGACTCGTTGATGATTTCCGGGTCGCTCAACTGCGTGTTCCACTTCGTCACCGACCGGAACGTGTGAATCACGTCGAGCAGTTGGTGACTCTCCTTGTGCAGTCGTTCCAGCCCTGCCTGCCCGGTGATGGCGACGACGGGACTCTTGTCGAGGTGAGCGTCAGCGACCCCCGTCAGGAGGTTCGTCGCACCCGGGCCGAGCGTCGAGAGGCAGACGCCCGCCTTGCCAGTCACGCGCCCGTGTACGTCGGCCATGAACGCCGCACCCTTGTTCGTGTCGGACCGGAATGAACTCGATGTCGGAGTCGCGGATGGAAAACAGCACGTCGCCGAGTTCCTCTCCCGGGAGTCCGAAGACGTACTCGACACCTTCCGCTTCCAGACAGTCCACGAGTAAATCGGATGCCTTCATCGGTCGAAATAGGACGACCGAGGATTAGTGCCTGTTGGCAGGTCCGCAATCAGTGCTTGGTAGCATGTCCGCAGTTACACGGCGCGACGCTATCGATGGCGAGCAGGCGACAGCCACTCCCCGTTTCGGCTTCGAGGAGCAGGTTTCGGTCGTCGTGGCGCAATCCGAGCGCACAACTGTTGAACGCCAGCACCGTATCGTTGTCCGCGTCGTTATCGACGTTCCTGACCGTCACGTGACACGGTTTCGCCGACCGACCGTCGGTCCCCGCGAGGAGTCCGTCGATGTCGGAACAGGAGACGTTTTTCCACTTCGGGTTTCGATACCGCTGACAGGTCAGGCGTGTCGAACGTTGGCCGCGTCGATGACGGCGACAGACGGATGCTTTCGGGTTTCACGTTCGGCCACCCGATGTAGACGGTGAACACCTCGTTTTTCCTCGCGTCGATTCGGTTCGGACAACAGCCGGGTTTCACGTCCATCCAGCAGACTTTACAACACTCCTTCCCGTTCACCGCACTGGCGACCGACGAACCGCCGAAGGCAGTCCCCGCGACGGCGAGGCCGCTTCGTTTGAGAACGCTTCGTCGAGTCCACGCGTGTCGTTTCGGTTCCATGTGGGTCGGGGGAGAATGGGTAGGCGACATGTTACCGTTTTTGCCCGTCTCGTGGAGAGGTCTTTCGTCGGATACTCGGCGACGTTGGTACACGTCTCGAGCAGTCCGGGAGGAACGGACGGACACCGACGGCGGGTTTATCGTCGTTCGAACCGTGATACGGATGAAAGGGGGGTTTCCAATGAGCCAACAGGAAGCGGAGCAACCGGAGGCGGAGGTTCGAACCGAGGAAGAAGCGAACAGGGAAAGCGAGGGTGACGGGCAGTCGCCACAACAGCGCCGACTGGACCGAAAAGCACGGCGGCGAACGGCACGCGAGGCACAAGCTGAGCGCGACGAGCCGTCGCCGGAGGACAAAGTCCACCTCAAAGTGTTTCGCTACGACCCGGACGTTCCCGAAAAACGGAAGCCACATTTCGACCACTTTTACGTTCCCGACGAGCGGGGACTGACGGTCCTCGACGCGCTGCTCTACGCCAGGGACACCTTCGATTCGACGCTGACGGTGCGCCACTCGTGTCGGCAGGCCATCTGCGGGAGCGACGCGCTGTTCATCAACGGGTCCCAACGACTCGGCTGTCAAACGCAAGTTTCGGAACTGGACAGTCCGGTTCAGGTCGAACCACTGCCGCATCGGGACGTCATCAAGGACCTCGTCGTTGATATGGAACACTTCTACGACCAGATGGACGCCGTCGAACCGTACTTCCAGACGGACGAGAAACCGAGCAACGAACTGGAAGAACAGCGTCAGTCACGCGAGAATCGCGAGAAAATAAAGATGTCCACGCGCTGTATCTGGTGCGGTGCCTGCATGTCCTCGTGCAACATCGCGGCGGAGGACAACCAGTATCTCGGCCCGGCGGCCATCAACGAGGCGTATCGGTTCGTCATGGACGAGCGGGAGGGCGAGTCGATGACGGAACGCCGACTGAACCGCATCGACCAGGAACACGGCGTTTGGCGCTGTCAGACCCAGTTTTCCTGTACGAACGTCTGCCCGAAGGACATCCCGCTGACCCAGCACATTCAGGAGCTGAAGCGGGAGGCGGTGAAACGAAACCTCTCGTTCTGGTGAACGCTTTCACGACCACGCATCTTCTCGCGTGAAAGTTCACGTCGCACACAATTCAGGTCATAGATGGGACCCGACTTTGCCCGTAATAAATGACAGACCACCGAAACGAATTACTCCCTTCCGACCGACTGTTTGACGATGGCCGCGATTAGCACATCTTTGGTGCTCACCGTCCTGATGGGGGTGTTCCTGCTCGCCGTTTTCTACTTCCTGGCACAAGTGGAAGACTGGCGGTCGTACACACCGACAGGAGGGGGGGTAAGCCGGGGTGAACAACAACGGTCCGGTTACGAACAAAAGCCCGCGGGGATACTGCGCTGGCTGACGACCGTCGACCACAAGGACATCGGAATATTGTACGGCATACTCGCGATGATTTCGTTCGTGTGGGCGGGCGTCGGCGTTCTGTTGATGCGGGTCGAACTCCTCACACCGAGTTCGTGGATTCTCACACCCGAGGAGTACAACGCCCTGTTGACCACGCATGGACTGACCATGCTGTTTCTGTTCGCCACGCCGATGATATTCGCGTTCGGGAACTACTTCGTCCCACTGCTCATCGGCGCGGACGACATGGCGTTCCCGCGATTGAACGCCATCGCGTTCTGGCTCCTGCCGGCGGGTGCGCTTCTCATCTGGATCGGCTTTCCGCTCGGAGCACTCGGGACGGGTATCCAGCCCTCACAGACGAGTTGGACGATGTACACGCCGCTCTCCGTACAGCAACCGAGTCCGGCGACCGACCTGATGCTCCTCGGATTACATCTCTCCGGTATCAGCACCACGATGGGTGCGATAAACTTCATCGCCACCATCTTCACCGAACGCGGGCCGAACGTCGGGTGGGAGAACCTCGACCTGTTCTCGTGGACGGTGCTCACGCAGGCGGGTCTCGTCGTCTTCGCCTTCCCGATGCTCGGCAGTGCCATCATCATGATTCTGCTCGACCGCAACTTCGGGACGACGTTCTTCTCCCCGCAGGGCGGTGGCGGGCCGATACTGTGGCAACACCTGTTCTGGTTCTTCGGCCATCCGGAGGTGTACATCATCGTCCTGCCGCCGATGGGTCTCGTGAGCCTCATCCTGCCGCGGTTCGCGGGTCGAAAGCTGTTCGGGTTCAAGTTCGTCGTCTACTCGACGCTGGCCATCGGCGTGCTCTCGTTCGGCGTCTGGGCCCACCACATGTTCGCCACGGGCATCGACCCGCGACTTCGACTCAGTTTCATGGCCGTCTCGCTGGCCATCGCGATACCGAGCGCCGTCAAGACGTTCAACTGGATAACGACCATGTGGAACGGAAACATACGACTGACGGCGCCGATGCTGTTCATGATCGGGTTCGTGCAGAACTTCATCATCGGCGGCGTGACGGGCGTGTTCCTCGCCGCGATTCCCGTGGACCTCGTGCTCCAGGACACCTACTACATCGTCGGCCACTTCCATTTCCTCGTGATGGGAGCCATCGCCGTCGCCCTGTTCGGGGCGGTGTACTACTGGTTCCCCCTCGTCACGGGCAGGATGTACAACAAATCCCTCGCCCACTGGCATTTCTGGCTGACGATGATCGGTTCGAACGTGACGTTCTTCGCCATGCTGTTCCTCGGCTACGGAGGCATGCCACGCCGGTATGCGACCTACCTCCCGCAGTTCACGACGTTACACCAGGTGACGACCATCGGAGCGCTCGTTATCGGCGTCGGACAGGTCATCTTCGTCTGGAACATCGCACAGTCGTGGCTCGACGGCGCGAAAGTGACGACCGGCGACCCGTGGCAGTTGGAAGCGGAAGGGATGCTCTCGCCCGAATGGGAGTGGTTCGAGAAGAAGCAAGAAACCGCACTCGCGGCGGACGGTGGGGACGACGACGGCCGAACCGGCGGCGGTTCGGACGGCACGACGGGAGGTGATGACTGATGCCCTACTCCGTCTTCGACCGGGACACGCTCCTCGACATCGTGGTGAACATCGTTCCGCTCATCATCCTCGTGTTCTTCTTCGTCCTCTTCTTCTTCAGTACGCCGTATCCGCGGAACCTGCTGTACCAGTGGCTGAGTCTCATACTGATAGTCATCCCGTTCGTCCTGCTCGGACTGCTGACGTGGGTCGCCGCCCACTACGTCGGATAGCGACGAGCGTCCGCGTTTCGGCGCTCCACCAGCGCGGTCACGGCCGCCAAGAGCGCCCCACCAGCCATCACGATGGCGAGGAGACCGAACGCCGTCCCGAAGTCCGTGGCGTCCGAAAGCACCCCGACGACGGCGGGGGCCAACGACCCGACACCCATCAGGATGGTGCGAGCGATGCCGAGACCGCCACCGGCCACGTCCTCGGGTATCGTCGCCGCGAGGTACGCGCCGCGAATCGGCCGAAACCCGTGACTGCCGACTCCGAGCGCGACGACGATGGCCCCGAAGACGATCGGACTCGCGTTCCCGACGGCGGATAATGCTCCCAGCGCGCCTGCGGCGACGGTGAGGACGACCATCGCCAGCGGTAGTCGTCCGATTCGGTCGGAAAGGTCGCCGGTGAGGATCTGCACCAGACTCACGGCGAACAGCGCGCTGTAGATGAACGACGCCGTCGAATCCGAGAGTCCGTGCGCGGTGAGATACAGCGGGAGAAACGCGACGACGCCGTTGTACGCGAAGCTAAAACAGACCGTCACGCCGATGAACAGCGTGAACCGGCGACTTCGAAAGAGTGCGAGATAGCGCCGTGGTTCGAACGACCCCGTCGATTCCCCGCCGTCGGTGGCGCTCGCCGCGTCGGCAGAATCGCCGTCGGGGGTCGTGGTCTCCGTCCGTCGTGGAACGTACGCGAGGACGCCGCCTGCGAGCAGAATTCCCATCGCCGCTCCGACGAGAAAGAGCGCGTGCCAGTTTCCCATGCCGGTCACGAACAGGACCGCCGTGGGTGCCGCAACGCCGCCGAAGGCACCGAGCGTGTCGAACAGGCCGAGCGCGCGGCCGGTTCGCTCCGGATAGACGCGCGAGAGCAACCTGATGGCGACGGTCTTGTGAACGCCCGTTCCGAGGCCGACGAGGAGCATGCCGCCGAGGAGGACGACGAGCGGGATGTGGAACCCGAGGACCAGTGCCCCGACGGCCGTGAGCACGGCACCGGCCGCGATGACCTGCACCGCGCCGAACCGGTCGGCGAGCACGCCGCTCGGAAACTGCATGAGTGAATATCCGAGCATCGTGACCGTGAACACCGTGCCGAGAAACGCGTTCGAGACGCCGAACTCCGTCCGAAAGGTGGGGAACAGCGCCGGAAGCGAATAGCGGAGGAACTTCGCCAGAAACCAGAGTCCGGCCGTCAGCAACAGCGTGTCGTACTCGGACACGCTCGAAACGCGATTCCACACTCGGGTCGTCATTCAATCCCATGGTCGTCGCTGGACGAACAAAAAGCCGGATGAAAGCGGCGATGTAGGCGCCCGTCAGTCGAGGTCTATCGAGACGCTCTCGCCGCTCCGGGCCGACTCGTAGGCCGCCTCGGTGAGCGCGGTGACGGCATATGCGTCCCGAGCGGTCGCTGGCGGCGTCGCTCCGCTCTCGATACAGTCGATGAACACGGCCGCCTTCTCCTCGCTCCGATTGTGGTCGATGTACGGCACGATGGTCGTGCTGTCGGCGCGGATTTCGGTCAACTGTCGGGGTTCCCACTGTCGACCTTCCAGGTAGACGGCACCGTCGTCGTCCCAGATGTGGATGTGCTCGCGGACGCACGGCGCGTCGCTGAACACCGAAATGCTCGCCGACGCCCCGTTCTCGAACTCGACCATGAGTTGGGCACACTGGTCCACCCGGTCCTCGTCGTCGGCGAACGTCATGTTCGCCTGTACCGAAGTCGGCGTCAGACCCGTCGTCCAGAGGACCGCATCGACGAGGTGGCTCCCCGTATCGTAGAGGTTGCCGCCGCCCGAGAGGTCGGGGTCGGTCCGCCACGCGTCCTCGAACCGGGAAATCCAATCCTGCGTGATTTCGGCGGTGATGAAGTTCGGGGACAGGTCGGTTTCGGCCCACCGTTCGCGCGCGCTGACGAACGCCTCGTTCAGATGGCGCTGGTAGCCGACCATCAGCACTTGGTCTTCGGCCTCCTCGCTCCGTCGAACGACCTCGCGCGCCTTCTCGCGGTCGGTCGTGAGCGGCTTGTCACAGAGGACGTGCAGTCCGCGGTCCATCGCGTCCATGATCTGCTCGTAGTGGAAGACGTGCGGCGTCCCGATGAGCACCGCGTCCAGTTCCTCCGCGTCGAGCATCTCCTCGTGGCTCCCGTACCGTGCGCCTTGTCCGACGTAGAGCGCGTTTCCGGCCTCCTCACGCGCCGCCTCGCTCACGTCCGCGATGGCGACGACGGTCGAACGGGGGTCCTCCTCGAACGCGCGCCCGACGGTCGTTCCGATGAACCCGCCGCCGATGACGCCGACACGTAGCTTCTCCGACTGTGGTGAATGTCCTGACATAAGTCTCGGTCCTGAAGAAATTTGTACGACCAGTCGATAGGGAGAGCCACGACTTATCTCTCACGGCAGTTCCGAATGGGGTCTCACGTGACGCAGACATCTTCGGCCCCCGATGACACGGCGGGAATCGGACAACTCTGGTTCGTGTCCCTGTCCCTCATCGCCTCCGGTACCCTTTTCGGATATGATGGTTTTTGTCAGGTCATGGCTGTTCGACACTACCGACACTCGAATCGTATCTCGCGGCCGAACTCGGAATTCGACGTGGACGAAATCGAACCGTCTCGCCGACGGACTCAATCTGATTCTCGGATTTCGACCAGTGGACCGGTGAGAACGCCTACGTGGTGCGACGCCGGGAAACCAAGTTGCGGTGACGCCGAGTTATATGAACGACGTGGAGACGGAGTACGAGGTGATGCGACGACTCGCCGATACCGACGATACCGATACCGCAATCCGTTGCGTTTTGTGACGACGAGTCGGTTCTCGGCGAACCGTTCTTCGTCATGACCGTCCCTCGACGGCGAGACGATTCCGCTGGGGACCGACCTCCCCGCGCGGTTTCGGGACGAATGCTCACGAGAACGGGTGGCGAACGCCCTCATCGACACCCTCGCCGACGTTCATTCGTTACCCGTCGAACCGTTCGCGGAGGTTTGTGAACGGCGGACCGCACGGGACCAAGTCGAGAATCGCTATCGGTCGACCTCGATACAGCGACGAGCGTGACGGGACACGACTTCCGATGCTTCGGTCCGCCGGAGACTGGCTTCGACAAAATGCTCCCTCGCATTCGAAAACGAAACCTCATTCACGGGGATTTCAGGCCGGGAAACGTCCTTTTCTGCGGGCGACGGAGCGCCCCGAAATCACCGGGGTTCTCGACTGGGAATCGGCGAAACTCGGCGACCCGCTAACCGAACTCGGCTATCTCCTGCTCCGCTGGCGGGATGAGGGCGACCCGACGCCGTCGCTCGATACACTCGAAGCGAGATATCCGAATCACGACGCGATGCGGGAGTTGCGCGAGGACAACGAGAACGGACTGGCCCCGTTCACGGCGAAACCCGGCAGTCCGACCCGGCGTGAGTTGGTTGCCCGCTACGAGGAACGGACCGGCTTCGATTCGAGAACGAACGGTTCTACCGGGCGCACGCGGCGTTTCTGCTCGCGGTGGTGTGGGAGGACCTTCATCGGAACCGAATCGAGTCCGGGGCGGAACCGAGGGACGACCCGTATATCGACTACATGGGCCATGCTGGCCGACAGCATCATCGACGGCGAGTTCGACCGATAATCGACTACACCGGCATCGGGCCGCTCGGTCCCGGCCCGGACGGATACCAGCCGTCAGCCATCTCGAAGATGGCGACGTCGTCGTTTTCGAACACGAGGTGGTACTGCGGCGACGACAGCATCGTGGACATCATTATCTTCGGTTGGGAGTGTCGCATGCCACGAATCGTGTACGGTCCTTTCGGCACGTAGATGTACTGTGGGTGGACCTGCATCCGCATCAGCTTCCTCGTCAGTCCACCGGCGGTGTGACTCCGCGATAACGTCCGGAAGTGATGGAGTTGGTAGCGATACTGCTGATGGCCTTTCCACTCCACACCCCACGGGCCGACGGCGATGGTTCTGTCCGTCTGCTGTGGGAACCATTCGGCCGCGTCGCCGAGGACCAGGAACTGCGCCGACTGGTCGGTGTTCTCGCTCACCCACGACATCGCTTCGACGTCGTTTCCGTTGACGAACGCCGGCAACGACGGACTGCCGGCGTGGGCGTTCATTCCCCCCGTCGCGTACAACATTCCGCCGCTGAGGCCGATGGTGGCGAGCAGTACGACGGAGAACGTGACGATTTCGTCTTGGCCGACGGACGCGGACTGTCGGACCCACCGAAACACCCCTCCGAAGACGAACCGGGCGGTAATGAGCGCCCCAATGATGAAGACGAACCGAGCCTCGTTCATCGCCGCCATGATGATGACCAACCACACGGGGAGGAAGTACTCCTTCCGCCGGACGAGCCAGAGACAGCCGAGTACGGGTATCAGGTGCCACGCGGACAGAAACGGCGGTTCGTGTATCTGCTTTCGAAGGAGCGCATGCAACGCAGGAATCGCGCCGCCGATGCCCCCGTGCGTTCCCGCCGCACCGCTGAAGACGGACGGACCGTGCATCGCGATTACCGACAACCACCACGGTGCCGTGAGGACGAGGCCGCCGAGACCGACGACCAAACCGTACCCCAACCCGCGAATCGACCTGTCGAATCGAACGTAAAGCACGAGGAAGCTGATGACGAAGAAAACGGTGTACATCGGATGGGTGAGGACCGTGAGCGTGAACGCGAGCAGTGCCGGCGCGAGCCATCGTCGGTCGTCCCCACGAAAGAGATGTAATCCGGCATAAATCCCGACCAACGAGAACAACATCGCCGGAGCGCGGACGATACCGCCGGCCGAGATGTGCCATTGGAGCACCGGCGGACTGACGGCGACGATGAGCGTCGCGAGCGACGCTTGCGGGCGCGAATCGAACAGGTCCCGTGCGATGAAATACAGCGGGATGAGGTAAGCGACCGAGACGAGTCCGGGCAGGAATCGAGCGATGGTGAACGCATCGAGGTGCGTCGCGTTCTGCAACAGAGCGACCATGTAGAACATGAACGGCGGATACGCGAACGGGACACCGGCGGGCGTGTACCCCGGAATCGTCTTCGGGAGGATGTACCCGTTCTGCTGTATCTGTTCGGCGATACGAAAGTACAGTCCCGCGCCGAACGACCCGTACGGGTGTGTTCCGGCGTAGAGATACAACACACACACCCCGGCGAAAATCGCGGGGATGAGCCACGGCAACTCGTAACTCAACCCTCGCGATTCCTGCGTCGTTTTCGAATCAGTCTGATGGCTGGCCATAGTGTGTAATGGGGAGCGGCCGCTCCGAAGCGCGGAACGGCCACGTTCTCGTTCGAAGAAAACTATCGCAGGATTCACTCTTTGTTATCTAGTGGCTATCGGCGAGACAGCAACGAATACCTACGATGGGGCCACGGTAGGTACGGGTTCCAGACGGGGTAACGCGCGGTTGTGAGCGGCCGGTTTCGGGGACGAACGGCGAAAAGGACAGTTCGCTCCGTCTCGGTCGATTCTGGAACCGTCGAAACAGTTTACGTGAACGGTTCGACCGTCCAGCGTCGTTCCGAACGCTCCCGTATCGCGAAAACCGACCGGGATCGCAGGAGTCGGCTCATTCGTAGCGGAGCGCGTCGATGGGGTCCGTGTGGGAGGCGTCCCACGCCGGATAGATTCCCGCGAAGATGCCGACCAAGATGCCGACGACGACCGCGATGCCGAACCACTCTATCCGGAACGTGAGCGGAAGCCCGATGAGTTGGGCCGCGACGTACCCTCCCAGATAGCCGACGAGCGCGCCCAACGCCGACCCGAACAGGCCGAGCAGTATCGCCTCGAACA
Organism: uncultured haloarchaeon; assembly: GCA_963811185.1. Lineage (GTDB taxonomy): Archaea > Halobacteriota > Halobacteria > Halobacteriales > Haladaptataceae > Haladaptatus. Next base: position 16,043 of record CAWEQN010000001.1, on the reverse strand, counting down.
GGAACAATTGGAGAACGTCGGTGCTCTGTGCGCCGACGGCTTTCATGATGCCGATTTCGCGGGTGCGCTCGGTTACGCTCACCAGCATGATGTTCGCGATGCCGATGGCACCGACGATGAGCGAGATGAGTGCGATACCGGAGATATACGCCGTGAACGTGTCGCTGACCCGTTTGACCTGATTGACGAGTTCCTCCTGTGTGGTTACCTTGAACTTGTAATTTTTCGATTTCAACTGCTTCGCGTCGGAGTGTTCGCCGAGATACGTGTAGACGCGGCCCTGCACCGCGTCCACGCGGGCGGGGTCGTTCGCGAGCACGAGGATTCGACCGTACACCCGCTGGTTGTGCTTCGCCGCCGGACTGTACACCGTCCGTTGGTAGAAGGGGTTCGTCGGCGCGAAAATCTGCGGCGTCGGGCCGCTACTGAGCCCCAACGTGCTTTCACCCGACGGTTTCACGATGCCCGTCACCGTCGCGTTTATCTGCTGACCGTTCGCGGCGCGTGTGACGGTGATGCTATCCCCGACGGAGACGTTTCCGTCGCCGAACATCCGCGTGGCCGGTTTGTTCAGAACGACTTCGCGTTTCCCGCTCCGGAACGACCCGCCCGCGATGAACCGCTGGTTTTTGACGTCGAAGTACGACGGCGACGTGACGACTACCCATTGGCGTCCGACCGTCGAACCGTTGTACGCCACCGTCGAGGCGGCGACGCCGCTCTCCGGAACGCCGGCCTCCACGCCGTCGAGCGACCGAATCCCGTCGAGGTCGTGCTCGGTGAAAATCGTCTGTCCGCCCGTCCCCCCGAAGTTCGGAATGCCGCTCTGACTCGGCGATTGTGCCGAAACGTACATCGTCGCCGCGTTCCCGCCCGCGACGGTGTTGACGATATCCGCTTGCAAACTCGCGCCGAGCGTGACGAAGGTGATGACCGCCGCCACGCCGATGATGACGCCGAGCGTCGTCAGCGTCGAGCGGAGTTTGTGTTCGCGGATGTTCCGCCAACTGATTCGAACGCTCTCGAAGACGTTCATCCGCCCGGGTCCGTTCGCGTCATGTCAGTTCGCGTGTCTCTCATTTTCTCGTTCACCCGGAATCCCATACGGCGGCATCCGACAAAAGTCTATGACGATAAATCCCGTCTTAACGGCCTTAAACCCGATATTATACCGGATACGAGGTCGGATTTCGTCTTCCTCATCCAGCCATCAGTACCCGTTCATCTTGACCGTCAAAACGGGAACGTTCGAGAGCCGAACCACCTTTGCAGTGACGCTTCCGAGGAGATAGCGGTCGATTCCTCGACGGCCGTGCGTTCCCATCACGATACAATCGATGTCGTGTTCCTCGGCGTAATCGAGGATGGCCTTGTACGGCGTCCCTCGCTCGACCGTCGTTTCCACGTCGATTCCGACCTCGTTCGCCGCCGTCTCGACCGCCGCAACCGCGTCGGCACACTCCGATGCGAGTTCGTCGTAAAGGATATCGACCCGAACGTCTGACGGAACGATTGTCCTGTCGATGACCGACAGGACGTGGAGACTCGCACCGCACATCGCCGCGAGTTCGAGCGCCTGTTCCACGGCCTTCTCGCTGGACGGCGTTCCGTCCGTGGGCAGTAAAATCCGTTCGTACATTCGATGAATACACGTCATCCACGCTCAAAGCTGTACTGGTGAGAGTTGACAACCCTCAAACAGTGACGATTCTCAGTAATTGATTATCGTGGCGCGGGAATCAACCCCGTTCTAAAATCCCATACAGAGCGAAGTTCGAACCAGGAGGAATCATGCTCGACCCGACGACCGCAAGCCGACTGCAGTTCGCACTGACAACCATCGTACACATCATCTTTCCCGTGATGAGCATGGGTCTCGCGCCGTTCCTCGTCTACTTCACGTGGAAAGAGATTCGGACGGGAGAGGATATCTACGAGCAGTTACGCCGATTTTGGGTACGGATATTCGCCGTCAGCTTCGTCGTCGGAACCGTCACCGGCCTCGTCCTGGAGTTCGAGTTCGGGACCAACTTCGCGGCGTTCGCCGCGACGACCGGCGAATTGTTCGGCGGCCCGTTGGCCGTCGAAGGGATGATGGCCTTCTTCCTCGAAGCGACGTTCCTCGGAATCTTCGTTTTCGGCCGTGAACGCGTTTCGGACCGTCTCTATCTGCTTTCTTCCATCTTGGTCGGACTCGGTACGTGGCTCTCGGCGGTGTGGATTCTGGTCGCCAACTCGTGGATGCAAACGCCCCGAGGGTTCGAGGTGATGACGAAGAACGGCCACCGAGTCATCAAACTCGTGGACCCGGTCGCCGCCTATCTCAACCCACGATTCCCGTGGATGTTCGTCCACATGCAGAACGCGTCCGTCCTGTCGGTCGCGCTGTTCATGGCCGGCGTCGCGGCATACTACATCCGAAGCGGACGGAGTGACGACGAGCGATTCTGGCGTGCGACGCTCAAAATCGCGCTCGTGGCGCTCCTCATCACCGCACCGCTGCAGGTCATCCACGGCGACGCGTACGCCCGCCACGTTTCGATAACGCAACCGCAGAAGTTCGCCGCGATGGAGGCGGTGTGGAAAACCGCGTCGTACGTTCCCGAGTACATCGTCGCCTTCCCGACGTCGTTCGGCGACCTCCTCAACCCCCGTGCGAAGGACATCTTCGGCATCGGTATCCCCGGCGGCGCATCGTGGCTCGTGAGCGCCGGCAACGCACAGGCTCGAATCACGGGACTCGACCGAGTTCCAAGGGTCGCCGCCGGTCGCCGTGGTCTTCTGGTCGTTCCGTCTGATGGTGGCGCTGGGATTCTGGTTCATCGGCCTCGCGCTGTGGGGCGGACTCCGCTGGCGTGCGGGCGAACTGTTCGACGACGACAGACTCCACCGAGTGCTCGCCTGGTCGTCACTGCTCGGCTTCTTCGCGGTCGAAGTCGGATGGGTCGTCACCGAAGTCGGCCGCCAACCGTGGGTCGTGCAGGGCGTGATGAAGACGAGTGCTGGCGTCTCGCCGGGACTCACCGGCGGGGAGGCGACGCTCACGCTCCTCGGGTTCGTCGGCGTGTACTCGGCGCTGTTGGTCGTGTACGGCTACGTCGTCCGACGCATCATCCGGGGCGGGGCACCCGAGGTACAACGGACGCACCGCGAGACGCCGGGAACCGAGGTGACGGCGGATGATTGAACTCGCCGACCTCTGGTTCGTCCTCGTGTTCGCGCTCCTCGGGACGTTCCTGTTCCTCGACGGGTTCGACTTCGGCGTCGGCATGCTGTTCGCCACGCGCGACGACGAGGAGGACCGCGAGACCTTGCTGGCCGCCATCGGGCCGGTTTGGGACGGCAACGAGGTCTGGCTCGTCGTGTTCGGCGGGGCGCTCTTCGCCGTCTTCCCGGCCGCCTACGCCGGCCTGTTCAGCCGCTACTACTTCCTGATGTTCGCCATCCTCGCGGCGCTCATCCTCCGAGGAATCGCGCCGGAGTTGTACGAACAGCGCTCGGACGACCGCTGGCATCGATGGTGGGGACGCGCGTTCGTCGTTGGAAGCACGGCGGCACCGTTCTTCCTCGGCATGTTCGCGGCCAACTGGGTGCTTGGCGCGTCCGGCATCGTCTCCATCGCCGCAGTCGCGTTCGGACTGACGCTCGTCGCGCTCACGCTCGTCGAGGGGACGGCGTTCCTCGGGTTGAAAACGAGGGGTGGATTGCGCACCGAGATGATTCGATACGGCCGCCGTACCGCGTTCGGCTACCTCGCGCTCGTCGTCGTGGTCATCGGCTATCTCGCAGTGACCCGCCCGGACCTGCGCGACACGCTGGTTTCGCCGCTCTCGCTCGCCAGCGTCGTCGTCTCCGTCCTGCTGGTCGTGGGCTTCGTCGTCGCCGCGGGAGCGGAACGCTTCCGAGCGGCGTTCGTCGCTGTCGCCGGTCTCCCGTACGCGCTGGTCGCGTTCGTCGCCAACCTCCTGTATCCCGCCATCGACCCCGCTGTCGGGTTGAGCGTTCAGGAAGGCGTCGTTTCGAGCCTTCCGCTCACGATGGTGACCGTCGCCGCCGCGTTCATCCTGCCGATAGTGGTGGTGTATTTCGTCGTCGTCTACTCCGTCTTCCGCGGCCCCGCCGAGCCCTCGGAGACGTATTGAGGCGTGTCGGAAGTCGAAAGGCGGACGGTATCCCGCCGTCGTTCCGTGTGCTATAATCACACATGAAAAACAGGTAATCTTTGGGTCTATTTCAGGGGAACGTATTTTCGACCCAGCGCGACAGTGTTCGGTATGAATCTCGGATACGACGAAAAGCGGGCGTACGTGATGGCGGCGAGTAGCGGACTGGGACGCGCGGTGGCCGAAGAACTCGTGCGCGAGGGGGCGAAGGTCGTCATCTCCTCCAGGAACGAGGGACGACTCGAAACGGCCGCGGCGACGATTCGGGAAGCAACGGAGTGCGACGAGGACGCCATCGACTGGGTCGTCTGCGACCTCTCCGACGAGGAACCGGTTCGGGACGCGACCGAAACCGCCATCGACCACCTCGGCGGCCTCGACGTGCTCGTGACGAACCACGGCGGGCCATCGACGGCACCGTTTTCCGAAACGTCCCTGTCGGCGTTCGACGAGGCATACCACAGCATCCTTCGGAGTACCATCCTTACCTGCGAAACGGCCCTTCCCGCGCTCCGCGACGGCGGCGGCGCGATTACGAACCTCGTCGCCGCTTCCGCGCTGGAACCGTCCGCGAGTGGCGTCCTCGGGAACGTCTTTCGTCCGGGAATCTACGGTCTCTCGAAGGTGCTCGCCGAGGAGTTCGGCGCGGACGGCGTGCGCGTGAACTGCGTCTCCCCGCGCGGCGTCATGTCCGACCGAATTCAGTACAAAATCGCACAACTGGCCGAACGCGAGGGAATCAGCGAGGAGGCGGCGAAAGAGCGCAGAACGGACGAACTCCCCGTATCCGACCTCGGAACGCCGGAATCGTTCGCCCGCGCCGTCGCGTACATCTCCTCGCCCGTGGCGGAGTACATCACGGGTGCGACCTTGCCCGTCGATGGTGGGTGGCACCGACACGCGTTCTGAGCGCGCCGCCCGACAGCCGTCCCCGCGCTCAGTCGGCCGGCGTCGGTCGGCTCGTGGCCTGAAACGTCGTCAAGAGGACGTAGCCGATGGGGAGCATGAGGAGGCCGCCGAGGACGAACGGAAGCCAGTAGGCGACCGCCGCGTAGAGTGCGCCCGCCACGATCGGACCGATGGCGCGGGCGATGCTCCCCGCGCTCTGGGTGAGGCCGAACGCGCCGCCCTGCGTGTCCTTCGTCGCGCTCTTCGAGACGAGCGTGGTCAACGAGACGTTCGCGAACCCGTTGCCCGCCGCGAGGGGCATGAGGATGAACAGCAGGACGAACAACCCGCCGGAGAGCGGCCCGATGGAGGGGATATAGCTCCCGATGACGGGCGAAAACGGGAGCGTCGAGAGCGTGAGGAGTTCGAGGGCGACGCCGACGAGCGCGAGCGTCCGTTCGCCGTAGCGGTCGGTGAGTCTGCCGACGAGGCCACCCTGCACGATGGCGATGACGACGCCGACGTAGGCGAGGACGAAACCGTTCATCTCGGGGCCGAAACCGTACTGCTGGTCGGTGAAGAGGACGAACATGCTCTCCATCGAGGAGAACGCCAGCGAGAGGAGGAAAAAGGACGCGATGAGTCCGGCGAGGGCGGGGTTGGAGAACGCCGTGGCGAGGCGTTTGAGTCGCGATTCCCGCTCGTGTGATGGAGTTTCATCGGATTCTTCCCGCCGTTCGCGCGTCTCCGGGAGAACGACTGCGGCGACGACGAGGTTCACGCCGCAGATGGCGGCGGCGACGAAACTCGGGAACGAGAACTGCGTTATCGGGACGAACGCGGGGAGGGAACTCCGGGCGAGCGAGAGCACCGCGTCGCTGGAGAAGATGCCGCCGAGCGCCGGGCCGAACACGAATCCGAGGCCGAACGCCGCGCCGATGAGCCCCAATCCTTTCGCTCGGTCCTCGGGCGGGGTGATGTCCGCGACGTACGCCTGTGCGGTGGCGATGTTGCCGCCCATCACGCCCGCGAGGATGCGAGCGGCGAAGAGAAACAGGAGGCTGTCCGCGACGCCGAACAGCGTCCACGCGACGACGCTCCCGAACAGCGAGAGGAGAAGGATGGGTCGGCGGCCGCGTTCGTCCGAAAGGCGGCCGAGGACGGGGGCGAAGAGGAACTGCATGAGCGAGTAGGACGCAAGCAGAAGACCAACGACGAACTCGTTGGCCCCGAAATGCTCCGCGTACAGCGGGATAATGGGAATCAGGATGCCGAAACCGAGCAGGTCCACGAAGACGATGGCGAACACCGTCGCCAACGCTCTGCCGGAACCGCCGTTCGAATCGTCGTTCGTCATCGGGCCATCCCCTCGAATACCGTGTGTAAAATTTGCGCCGTCAGGTTGAGAACCGTCATCTGTCGGTGGTTGTTCCACGCTCCGCAAATAGCTTCGGATAGGGTCGTGAACCGTCTGGTCGAGTTTCCGTTACGGAGCCAGAACGCCCGCCTCAGACGGCTTTCTCGGGACGTTCCATCTCGTCGTACTTGTCCTCGAACTCCTGAATCAGTTGGCCCATCTTCGCGTACCACTCGTTCAACATCCGTTGCATCTCGTGGGACACCTCGCCGGGGTCGGTCGGTTTGTAGACGTGGTAGTAGCCTCCTTGGTCGTAGTTGACCTGCTCCTTTTGGATGAATCCGGACTGGAGCAGTCGTTGGATGGAACGGTAGGCAGTCGAGCGTTCGCGGTCGATTCGCTCCGCGATGTCGTCGATGGTCAGTGAGTTGTCGCTCTCTATCACGACTTGGTAACACTGTTTGTCGAGTTCCTTGAGTCCGTGAATACACTCCAGCAGTCCCTCACACTCCATGTCTTGCTGAAGGTACTCGGCCATCGAGTTCGCCATTAGTAAATCGGGAATAAGTAGTTCGGACGTAAAAGGATTGTGTATATTCTATGCAATACAGCCACGAAACGGGGATTTCGCTCCTCAGTCCGCCATCGTCGTCGGGGCCGACGATTCTGCCCTGTGTTTTCGCCAGAGGCCCTGCACGTACGCACCGAGGAACATCCCGCCGATGGCGAACAGGATGGGATAGTTCCCGATTCCGAGGCTGGCGTAGGCGGCACCCGGGCAGATACCCGAGAGGCCCCAACCGACGCCGAAGATGACGCCGCCGACGATGACGTTTCGGTCGAACGATTTGAGCCTGCGTGCGTAGGCCGCTCCGGTCAACGGTGCCCGGCGGGACAGTCGAGTCGCAACCGCGAACGTCGTTCCGGTGACGACCGCCGCGCCGCCCATGACGAACAGGAGGCCGAAGTCCTGGAACTGGAGGAAGTGCAGGACGACTTCGGGTTGTGCCATGTGGCTAAAGCCCAGTCCGAAGCCGAACAGCAGGCCGCCCGCGACGATGAGCAGGGAGAACAGCGGGCCACCGTGCGTCGATTTCCCGCTCATGGCGACACCCCCATCGCCTGCATCAGTTGAGCGACGCCGATTGCCACCGTCATGAACGTCGCCACGTTGGCGATGGAGGTGAACGACGCTGATCCGACGCCACAGACGCCGTGACCGGACGTACAGCCCTTCCCGAGTCGGGTACCGACGCCGACGAGGAACCCGCCGCCGAGGAGCCGCCACCACTCGACTTGGGTCATCCAGAACTCACCGTGAAAGGCGAGTTGGTAGACGGCGGCCCCGCCGACCATCCCGAGCGTGAACAGCACGCGCCAGTCGCGGGAGGCGACGTACTTCGGTTTCTGGAAGCGTGGCACGTCGGAGACGTAGGACAACGTGGACTCCAAGAACGTGCTCGCTCCGGCGATGATGCCGGTTCCGAGGTAGATGACGGCGACGCCGAGGCCGATGAAGATTCCGCCGATGGCGTACCGACTCACCCCGTTCGGGAACAGTTCCGTGGGAAACAGGTTCGTAAGCGTAAATGCTGGCAATGGATGCATGATTTCTCCCGCCGGTTAGTCGTTCGTGAGCGAATCCCGACTCGCGGCACAGTTGTTCGGCCCGAGTTCGAGCGCGAACGCTTCTTCATCGTCTGTGTCCTGTTGCCCCAAGTTCGTTCCGATGATATCCTCGTAGTTCGACGGGCGCGGCGGCATGTCCGAGAGGACGAACTCGACGAAATCGTCACGGTCCATCGATAGTACGGCCATCGACTCGCGCAGGTCGCCGACGGTTGCGGTGTACGTTCCGTCGTCCGCTGTCGTCGCCGCGTCGCTGAAGTGTGCGGGTGCCACAACCGTGTCGTCCGGGAGCGACAGGATTTTGTTCTGAAGCGTCTCGTAGAGCGTCCTCGCGGCCTCGGGAGCGCCGTCGTCTCCCTCTTCGAGGTCGGGGCGGGCCACGCTCTCGGTGAACAGTCCATCACCGGTAAAGAGCACGCCGCCCACGCGGTAGGAGGTCATTCCCGTCGTGTGGCCGGGGGTGTGAACGACTTCGATTTCCGTCCCACCCAACGGGAGTTCTTCGCCGTCTTCGACCGTGAGATACGATTCGTCGTAGTCGATGCCGCGGGCCTCGGCGGGCGCGGGGACGACGACTTCGGCGTCGCTCGCGTCCGCCACGGAACGCACGCCGCTGACGTGGTCCGCGTGGACGTGCGTGTCGATAGTGTAGCGAAGGTCGGCGTCGTACTCCGCCGCGTCCGTCACGTACTCGTCCGCGAACGCCCGAAGCGGGTCGATGACGGCGGCCTCGTCGCCGGAGACCACGAGGTAGGACAGACAACCGCTGGACGGCCGTTGGTACTGGACGACCGTCGCGTCCGCGCTCGAGTCCTCGACTTCGTCCGTTGCAGAACGCGCGCCCAGCCCTTCATCCCGTCTTCGAGGTGGTTCACGTCGTAATTTCGCTCGGCGAACAATCCCGCGATGTACTCGCTCGAACCGCCTTTGGCACAGAGGACGGTCACCTCCTCGTCCTCGGGAACCGGGTCGAACAATTCGTCGTCCGGGTCGTCGGCGAGATATTCGAAGTAGGGAACGTTGATGCTCTCGACGTTCTCGCCGTCGATATGCCACTTTTCGTACTCGTCCGTCGCTCGAACGTCGAGAAGCGTGACGGCGTCTCCCGCGTCGATTCGCTCGTACAGTTCGTCCGGTGTCACCGATTCCACGTCGGCGTCCGGGGATGGAAACGCTGATTCGCTCATGTCGTACCCACAGCTATCGGCCACAGCTACAAAAGAGTTCGTATAGTAATCCAAAATACTCTGCAATACTAAAATCGGATGTGACCCCGTTATACGCATGTATGAGCGAATGAATGGGAAATGATGTCACAGAAGTAGTGGACGCTATCCACAATAATCAACACACTTTTAATGGCGCAACCGATATTGTCCGATACGTCCAATACAGAGGACCAAACTATGAGTACGAAATTCGATATCACGGAGACGCTCGACGTAACGGGGATGAACTGCCCGATGCCGGTCGTGAAGACCAAACAGGCGACCGATTCGCTTTCGGAGGGGACGTTCTCGAAGTCGTGGCGACCGACTCCGGAAGCATGAGCGATTTGAAAGGCTGGGCGAACACGACCGACGGCGTCGAACTCCTCGACCAGGAAGAGGGTGAAGCGGGCGGCGAGGACGTGTACCGTCACTACGTCCGGAAAACGGAGTAATCGATGAGTACCGAGACAGCAACCACCGCCAACGACGACGCGGACGCCGATACCGCCCTCGCCGACCGGGTCGAGGAGTTGGAGGCGGAACTGGCCGACCTGAAGGAGGAAGTCGGCGGGCCGAAGAAGATGACCATCATCGCCACGAAAGGGACGCTCGACATGGCGTATCCGCCGCTCATCCTCGCCAGTACGGCGGCCGCGTTCGGGTGGGACGTCGTGGTCTTTCACACCTTCTGGGGACTCGATATCCTCCACGAGGAGAAATCGAAGAAGCTCAAACTCAGCGCCGTCGGCAACCCGAGCATGCCGATGCCGAACGCGCTCGCGGCACTTCCGTACATGGACTCGATGGCGACGAGGATGATGGAGCGCAAAATCGAGGAGAACGGGACGGCGACCATCGAGGAACTCATCGACGTGTCCATCGAAACCGGCGTCGAACTGCAAGCCTGCCAGATGACGATGGACCTGATGGAGTACGACGACGCCGAGTTCTACGACGGCGTCGTTTCGGGCGTCGGGGCCGCCACGGCCCTCGAACACATGGCAGACTCCGACGTGCAGTTGCTCATCTGAATGCCATCCGTTCTCACACCTCCGCAACGTTTTTTACCGTCGTCGTTATTTCAGTGAACAAGGTCGAATCATGACCACCTCTTTCCTCCACTGACCGGATTTCGGGTCGGTTCGTCGTTCGGGGTTGCCCGTTCGTCAGGTCAGCGTAGCGACCGCCACTGTCCCGATTTTCGGTTAGTTTTCGACACCGAGTAGCGCAGAGCGGCGTCTTCGCCGAAACGCTGCGGACGACGAAATTTAGACATGCAATCAGGTTCAGCAATCATCGCGAAACGTGTGGACGACGGGATTCCGAAAACGGACGAAATCGGCGCGCTCGCCGACGCTGCGGGCTACGAGGTGGTCGGAGAGGTTACACAATCGCGGGCGACGGACTCGAACTATCAGTTCGGGCGCGGCAAGGCCGAGGAGTTGGCACGGCGAATCGACGAGTCGGACGTGACCGTGGTCGTCTTCGACAACCCGCTCTCGCCACAGCAGACGTTCGAACTCGGCGAACTGTGCCCCGACGGGACGCGAATCCTCGACAGATACCTCCTCGTGCTGGAAATCTTCGCCCAGCAGGCCGGGACGAAGGAAGCACAGTTGCAGGTCACGCTCGCGGAGTTACGGTACGAACTGCCGCGCGTGCAGGCGACGATCCGATTGGAAAAGGAAGTCGCCAACGAGCGACGGTCGCGGAACGGCCTCGGCGAGAAGGAAGACCGGCGCATCACCGACATCAGGGACCGCATCGAGAACATCGAAACGAAACTCGACAACCTCTCGGACATCGACGGACAGCGGCGCGAAAAGCGCCGCGAGGAAGGGTTTTCGCTCGTTGCTCTGGCGGGCTATACGAACGCCGGAAAGTCCACGCTCCTGCGCCGACTGGCCGACGAGATGGAAGTCTCCCCGAAGCGCCACGACGACCTCCACGAGAGCGTGGGGGTCGAAGACAGGTTGTTCGAGACGCTCGAAACGACGACGAGACGGGCCGAGATTCACGGGCGACGGACCCTCGTCACCGATACGGTCGGATTCATTCGGGATTTGCCCCATTGGCTGGTCGAATCGTTCGAGACGACGCTGACGGAGACGTACGAAGCCGACCTCGTCTGTCTCGTCGCGGACGTGAGCGACCCGGTGACGGAGCTACGTGAAAAGCTCCGGACCTCACACGACCTTCTCGACGGGGAGGCCGAACGGGTCGTCACGGTACTGAACAAGGCGGACGAACTCGGGTCCGACGAGGTAGACGAGCGACTGGCAGGGGTGGTCGATCTCGCGCCGAATCCCGTCGTGGTCAGCACCGTCGAGAACGAAGGACTCGACTCCCTTCGGAAGCGAATCGCCGACGAACTCCCGGAGTTGGCGGAAGAACGAGTTCAGGTACCCAACACGAGCGACGGCATGTCGCTCCTCTCGTGGCTCTACGACCACGGCCGCGTCGAGGAGGTGCGGTATCCGACCGACGGCGACCGCGTCCTGGTGGAGTTTTCGGCCGTCCCGTCCGTGGCAAAGCGTGCGACGGCGAAGGCCGACGCGTTGGGAAGCCGAGGGTAACGACCGAATACTCATGCCGTTCCCACCCGTAACTCGTTCGATGCCCGCGACGGGCACGGGGATTGGGGAATCCATGAGTAGTGATACATACCAGCCGAAACGCCAACAGGGAGCGTCACAGGACGGAACTCGTCGAGCCAACGGACCGGGAGCAGGGCAGGGAGGAACTGCCGGGTCGGTTCGATTCGAAACTTCGGGAGTCGCTCGGCACGTCGCCGTTCATCCTCACGAAGTTCGACAAGTTCATGAACTGGGTCAGGGGGTCGTCGATGTTCATGCTCCAGTTCGGTATCGCCTGCTGTAGCATCGAGATGATGCACACCTACGCCGTGAAACACGATTTGGACCGCTTCGGGGCGGGGGTTCCACGTGCCTCGCCGCGACAGGCTGACGTCATCATCGTGCCGGGCACCATCGTCTCGAAGTTCGCGCCGCGCATGAAGCGCGTGTACGACCAGATGCCCGAACCGAAGTTCGTCGTCAGCATGGGGTCGTGCACCTGCTCGGGCGGGCCGTTCCAGCAGGGGTACAACGTCATCAAGGGTGCCGAGGAGGTCATTCCGGTCGATATTCACGTTCCGGGCTGTCCGCCGCGACCCGAGGCGCTCATCTACGGAATCGCCCACCTACAGGAACGAATCGCCCACGGCGAGGCGAGTCCGGTCGTCGTCAAACCGTACGAACTGGAGCGGTTCGGCGATTTGGACCCCGACGAATTGGTGCAGTCGCTCGCCGACGAAATCGACGAGGACACCCTCGTCATGCGGTACAACTGGGTGGATTCGCCGTGAGTTCCCAAACCGAAGAACGGGGGCGGGACGTTCCGCAGGAGGTTCGGGCGTTCGACGGCGACGAACTGGCGGAACTGCTCGGCGACCACGTTCTCGCGCGCGACGACCACCTGAACGCCCCCGGGTTCGTGATTCGGCCGGACGAAGTACAGGACGTTCTGACCGCGCTCCGGGACGAGGCCGGGTTCGACCACCTCTCCTGTTTGACCGCCCAGCAGTACGAGGACCGCTACGAGAGCATCTACCACCTCAAGAAGTACGCGGACCCGACACAGGAGGTGAGCATCGTCGTTCCGACCCCGACCGACGCCCCGGTGAGTGGGACCGCCGAACCCGTCTTTCGGACGGCGGAGTGGCACGAACGCGAAGCGTTCGACCTCGTCGGTATCGAGTACGACGGCCATCCCGATTTGCGGCGAATTCTCCTGCCGCGCGGATGGCGGGGCCACCCGCTCTCGCTGAACTACGACCAGGACCGGCCACAGATAGTCCCGTTCGAGGAGCACAAAAACCCCATCAGGAGCGACGAGTACGCCGACAACGCCGACACGATGTTCCTCAACATCGGGCCGCATCACCCGGCGACCCACGGCGTCCTCCATATCGAAACCGTCCTCGACGGCGAACAGGTGCTCGACGTGCGCCCCGACATCGGCTACCTGCACCGCTGTGAGGAACAGATGGCCCAGTCCGGAAAGTACCGGCTCGAAATCATGCCGTACCCCGACCGCTGGGATTACACGGCGAACATGACCAACGAGTGGGCCTACGCACGCGCCGCGGAGGACCTCGCGGACATCGACGTGCCCGAATACGCCCAAATCCTGCGGACGCTCGGCGTCGAACTCTCGCGCATGGCCGGCCACTTCCTCGCCCTCGGGACCTTCGCGCTCGACGTGTACGGCGATTTCACGGCCATCTTCCAGTACGCCTTCCGCGACCGGGAAATCGTCCAGAACATTCTAGAAGATCTGACCGGCCAGCGCATGATGTTCAACTACTTCCGCCTCGGCGGCGTCGTCTGGGACGTTCCGGAGCCACGGGAGGAGTTCTTCGACAAGACGCTGGACTTCGTCTACGCGCTCCCGGCCGCGCTCGAAGAGTACCACGACCTGCTCACCAGCAACGAGATATTCCAACTGCGCTGTGTCGGTACCGGGGTTCTCGACCCCGACGTGGCAAAACAGTACGGCGTGACGGGACCCGTGGCTCGCGGGTCGGGCATCGAGTACGACCTGCGCCGCGACGACCCCTACGGCTACTACGACCAACTCGACTGGGACGTCGTCACCGAGGACGGTTGTGACAACTACGCACGCGTTCTGGTTCGGATGCGCGAGGTCGAACAGTCGGCCAGAATCGTCGAACAGTGCATCGAACTGCTCGCCGACTGGCCGGAGGAGGAACGGACCTTGCAGTCGAACGTTCCCCGGACGCTCAAGCCGCCGATGGACGCCGAAACGTATCGAGCGGTCGAGGCCGCCAAAGGCGAACTCGGCGTCTACATCCGCTCGGACAACACGGACACGCCCGCGCGGTTCAAGATTCGAAGCCCGTGCTTTTCGAACCTGTCGGCGCTGCCGGAGATGTCGGAGGGCGAGTTGGTGCCCGACCTCATCGCCTCGCTCGGCAGTCTCGATATCGTGTTGGGCGAAGTGGACCGATAGGAACGACACACCGAAGCACTCTTTCTTTTCGCCTCCGTCGTCCCGAACATGGCAAGCATCAAACGCACCGTGGCCCTGCTCGTCGCGCTCGTCGGCGTCGCGTTCGCCGTCCACTACGTCCTCTTCGGTTCGCTCCCGCTCGGCAAACCACAGATGCTGGAGGACGACGAGGAGATAGACGAAATCGACTTCGAAACGGCGACCGAATAACCGCGATTCTCGTTTTTCGTTCAGTCACGCCGAAAAGGAAGGGATGCCCGACGGGGTTCAGTTCCGAAGACGAACTCAGCCCAATCGGTACTTCACGCCGCTCGAAATCCGTTTTCGCTGGTACACCAGTTCGCCGAGCAACCAGAGGACGAGGAGCAGGACGGCGAAGATGCCGGCGATGAAGGCGTACTCGTTCATCCAAATCGGGCGGATGAACGGCGTCACTTGGTCCCACCGCGCGCCGTAGTGGCGCATCGTGCCCTGCATCGACGTTCCCGCGAAGGTGTGTCCGAGGAACACGGACATCCTGAGTTGCTTTCCGGTGCCGGGGTCGAGGTTCGCGCTCCCGGAAATCTGGTACGCGCCGGAGGCGTTCTGGTCGGCGATGGTCGGACCGTTGGATTCGTCGCCCGTGCCGATTCGTTCGGCGTCGTACGGAAGCCACGGCGCGTAGAACTCCCAGACGATCTTCCCTTTCGGGGTCACTTGGATGACGCGGTGGTCCGAGGAGTCCACGACGAGCGTGTCGCCGTTCGGCAGTCGGTCGGCGTCGCGCGGCCAGTTCAGGGTGGTGGACGAACCGAGTTCCCACGTCCGGTTCCAGTTGTTCCCGTCCTTTTCGTACTCGACGACGCGGTTGTTCTCGGAGTCGGCGACGAGGAAGGTCGGCTTGCCCGATTTGCTTTCGAGGTAATCGGGGTTGTGCTGTTCGTTGAGGATGCGTGGTGTCTCCGGGTTGCCCGAGTTTCATCGTGACCTTCTTCGTCTTCCGGTCGATGACGAGGACTTGGTCCATGTTTCGCGGGTCCACCGCGAACTTCCCGGGCGCTATCTGTTGAACGTTGTTGATGTGCGTCCAGTCACCGGTGAATTCGCCGCCTTGACCCTTGTTGTAGTAGTTGGTGAAGTGCCACTGCCAGACGATTTTGTCCTTTTTCGAGGCTGTAGACGTACACGCGGTCGTTGTTCTTCCCGGTGCTGGAGTTGTAATTGCGGAGGTTGCCGACGAGCAACTCCGTGCCGTTGTTGATGAGGTCGATGTCGTGGGTGTCCTTGATGGGAAGCGTTCGCGTCCACACTTTCTCCTTCGTCTTCGGGTTCATCTCGTACACGATGGTTTTTTCGCGCTGTGTCGAGACGACGAGGAGGTTTCCGTTCGGGAGGGGGTCGACGTCGTAAAACCACGTGGCCCCTTCCTTCGAGCCGTTGTACACCCACTTCACGCCGCCTTTGGGACCGACGGCGACGAGACGGGCGGGTTTTTTCCTGTTTCCTTTCCCGTTGATCTGATATCCTTGAACGCTGATTATCGTCGTCCCGTTCGCGGGTTGTTCGATGGTTCCAGGTTTGAGGTTCGATGCGCTCGGGTCGTACGTGATTGCGGAGACCACGGAGGGCGTAAGCAGGGCGACGACCAGCAGTAAGACGACCCCGCGCGTGAGCCAGCTACGCGGCGGGAGTCGCTCCGTCCAGTCCATAAGCTAGTCATGTCGAGGTACTGTTTGAGTATTTTGTGTTTCGTCCTCCACTCCCGTCGGCTGATTTTTCGTC